>NZ_JBIUTJ010000008.1:0-262632 GCF_044741845.1 Streptomyces sp. NPDC088097 | reverse complement strand
AAGGCCCTCGACGAGAAGGTCGCCCGCCTCCACCTCGACGCCCTCGGCGTCCGCCTCACCACCCTGCGCCCCGAGCAGGCCGCCTACATCGGCGTCCCCACGGAAGGCCCGTACAAGCCGGACCACTACCGCTACTGACCCGGGGAACGGAGTTGGGGCGCCAGGCCACGGGGGAACGAGACCTGGCGCCCCGGTCTTGGGGGGCGGCCTGCTCAGGCGGCCCGCTGCTCCAGCTCCAGGAGGTAGCGCTTGGCGGTGAGACCGCCCGCGTACCCGGCGAGGGCGCCGTTGGAGGCCACGATGCGGTGGCAGGGCAGCACCACGCACAGCGGGTTCGCGCCCAGGGCCGTGCCGACCGCCCGGGAGGCTCGGGGCCGGGCCAGCTCACCGGCCAGTTCCGCGTACGTCGCGGTGCGGCCGTACGGAACGAACGCGTCCAGCGCCTGGACCGTCTCCTTGGAGAAGGGCGTCGCCAGGGACAGGTCCAGCGGCAGCGAGAAGTCGCGCCGCTCGCCGGCGAGGTAGGCGTCGAGCTGTACGCGGGCCCGTGCCAGCAGCTCGGTCTGCTCCGGGGTCTGCTCACCGGGCGCGACCTCGCCCAGACCGGCGCGCGCGAACCGTTGCCGCACCACTTCGGCGTCCTGGAATCCGCAGTACACCAGCGCGCGGTCGGTCGCCGCGAGCAGGAGCTCGCCGACGGCCGTGGAGTGGGTGGTCAGCGCGATGTGCGCCGGGGCGGCGCGGCGGGGGCTCTGCATGGGGGCTCCTCGGACGTGGAAACGCTCAGGCCGGCAGGGGCCGGCAGCTCTTGCAGGCGCGGTAGCCCGCCCGGCGGGCGTCGTGCGCGGTGGCGAACGGGACCCGGTGCGGCGGGGTGATGCGGCGGGCGTGGGCGCACGTGGGGTGGCAGTAGATGTGGGTGGTGTCGCTGCCGAGGAAAACCGCGCCGCTGCCGGACCAGCGGTGCACCTCGGACATGTCGATGCCCTCGGCCCGGCGCAGCGCGTCCCCGGTGACCTGGAGGTACGCGGCGTCGCACGGGGTGCCGTTCTCGTACGTCACCCGGTGGCAGGGCACGAGCACGACGAACGGGTTGCGGGCGAGGATCCCGGCGATCTCCTCGATGCCCCGCTCGGGCGGCAGCGCGGCCTCCCGGGCGATCCAGGAGAGCGGGCGCAGCTGGCCGGCGGGGATGGCCCGGACGGCCTGGAAGACGCTCTCCTCGCGGGGGTCCACCGGTCCCAGATCCAGGGGCAGGCCCCTGGCGCGGCCGGTGCGCAGTGCGGTGGCGAGCCGCGGGAAGGGCTTGAGGGCGGGAATCGCCGACCGGTGCGTGCGTCTGCGGTGGAGTTCCTCGAACCGTTCGGACGTCAGTCCGGCGATCCCGAGCGCGGCTCCGGTGACGCGGTCCGCCCCGGACGCCACGAACAGGACGCCCGCGGGTGTGTCCATGCGGACGTAGGTGTCGTAGCGCTCGCGCGGGATGCCCACGCGTTGCAGGACCCGCAGTGCGAAGTCCGCCGGAACCGGCGGTGCGCCCAGCCCGTCGCCCGTGCCGTCCGTCACCTGGGGTGCCGGTGGCCCGTCCTGATCGTTTCCGCTCACGTAGTCACCTCCTTCAGCTCCTCCTCCGGTGTCAGCAGCCGGCGCAGGTCTCCCATTCCGCGCGAGACCTGTGCCTTGGCCGTTCCTACCGGACAACCCTGCACTTGGGCCACCTCGGCGTAGCTCATCCCGACCACGTGCCGGAGTACCACGGGTATCCGGTAGTGCTCGGGCAGTTCCGACAGCGCCGCGACCAGCCGGCCCCGGTCGTCGGTGTTCAGGGCCCGCTCCGCCGGGCCCGGGTCGGTGTCGCACCACGTGTCCTCGGCATCGTCCACGCGCATGACGGACACGGGCCGCCGCACGCTGCTGCGGACGTGGTTGCGCCAGACGTTCGCCGCGATCGTCATCAGCCAGGCGCGCGGACGCAGCTCACGCCGTCGCTGCGGTGAGTACGTCTGAAGCGCCGTGTAGGCACGCAAGAACGTGTCCTGTCCCAGATCGTCCGCCTCGGCGGCTGACCCGGACACACGCTGCAGGAACGCGTGTACGCCCCTGGCGTGGACGCGGACGAGTTCCGTGAAACCGTCGTCCAGATCCGTCGCCAGCAGCTCGGTCAACTGCTCAGGCACCTTGTCCATCACTAACGAAACACCGTCCCCGGGAAAAGGGTTGCTGAATGCGGCAGGGCGCCGGGGTGCGGCCGCCGGCGCGGGCCCGGCTCATGCCGGCCCGACCGGGCCGGCGGGCACGCCGAGCACGGGGTCGTCCGCGTCTATGGCCTCGTACAGCCGGCGCAGGCGGGGTACCGGTTCGATGCCGAAGGAGTCGCCGAGTCGGCAGCGGAGCCGGTGGAACACGCCGAGGGCTTCGGGGCGCAGGCCGGAGCGGTGGAGCGCCAGCATGTACTGGGCGTGGATGTTCTCGTGGGTGGGGTGGAGGGCGGCGAGGGCGTCGAGTTCGACGAGGAGTTCGCGGTGCCGGCCCAGTTGGAGGTCCGCCTCGACCCGGCGTTCCAGGACGCCCCGGCGGCCTTCCTCCAGTTCCACCACGTGGGCGGAGCTGAGCGGGCCGGCCGGTACGTCGGCCAGGGCGGGGCCGCGCCACAGCGCCAGTGCCTCGCCGAGGAGGCGGGAGGCGCGGGCGGGGTCCCCGGCGGCCGAGGCCTCGCGACCGCGACGGGCCAGGGACTCGAACCGGAGCCGGTCGCTGGCCTGGGGTGACACGCCGAGCTGGTAGCCCTGGTTGCGGGTGACGAGGCTGTAGCTGCGGTCGGCGGGGGCGCTGCGCAGGATCTGGCGTATGTACAGCACGTAGGTCTGGAGGGTGGACATGGCCGTCTTGGGCGGCTGGGAGCCCCACAGCTCGGTGATGCATTCGGTGGCGCGGACCATCTGGTTGGCGTTGAGCATCAGCAGCCCGAGCAGCTGGCGGGGCTTGGGGGCGCTCGGGGTGCGGTCCTCGCCGTCTATGACGAGGGACAGGGGACCGAGTACGCCGACCTGGACGGCCGAGTCGGCCGTCGGGTGGCCTTCGCCGCCCGGCCGGTACGGGGCCCCCGACGTACAGGGGTCGTCCGGGGGGCCGGGCGGGGCGAGGGTGCGGGTGCGGGTCGCGTCGGTGTTCATACGAGGTCCTGCTCGTATTCACTGACGTTCTTGACGATCAGGCCGCGCAGGACGACCCGCCAGATCTGGGCGAGCTGGGCGACGGCCCCGGCTCCGGTGTCGAAGCTGCCTGGGGGTCTGCGTCCGTGGCCCCTGATGTGTATCTCGGCGCCGGCCACGAGGTGGGCGGCCAGGGCGGTGAGTGCCTCGGGGTCGCTGCCGGGGCGCAGTCCGCAATCCTCGCCGGATTCCTCTCCGGCGCGGCGGAAGAGGTCGTGCAGGACCGGCATCCACTCGACGGACCAGACGGGCGAGGGGGACGAGGGGGGTAAGGGGAGGGGGCATTCGCGGGCCAGCCGGGCGGCTGCGCGCACCTCGACGCTCTCCTCCAGTAATCGGGCCAGGGTCACGGTCACGGCCACTCCGATGGCGAGGGCGGGGCGGGGGCGGGAGACGACGACGGCCACGGCGTCGCGCACGACGGCGCGGCCCTGCTCCTGCACCGCCGCGGCGAGGGCCTGCTTGGTGGGGAAGTGGAAGGTGAGCGCGCCCATGGAGATGCCGGCCATCTTGTTGATCTGGGTCAGCGTCGTCCCCTCGTACCCGGCGCGGTCGAACTGGGTGGAGGCTGCCTGCACGAGAAGTGAACGAGTCCGCACGGCTCGTTGCTGTTGCACCATGAACTTCCTCCGATCGAGTCGGTACAAGGGCCGTTCCCGGGTCGCTGGAGCACCTTGCGACCTCTGTCGCGCGGTGCACAACACCGACTTGGGAAAGATGCGGCGCGATGTCGCACGGGGCGGGAAGGGCGACGACTTGCCAAAGCCGTTCCAGGGGCTTCACACCACTCTAGAACATAGAGAGCGTTCGCTATGCTTGGTTGCATCAGCTGTCAGTGATGACCAGCAGGGGGAGCGTGCATGATCGCGCACCGCACGAGGCGCATGCGGATTCAGTCCCGTCATCCGTCGATCACCGCCTTCACGGAGGAGGTCTTCGGCCACCTCCCGCGCCAGGACCAGAGACGCTGGGCGGAGACCTACCTCAAGGGGCTGCTCGGCACCCCGGGCAAGAAGTCGGTGAGACGGATGGCCGAGGCGGTCTCCGCCACCGCCACGGCCCCGCAGTCGCTGCACCAGTTCGTCAGCGCCAGCCCCTGGGCGTGGGACCCGCCCCGGCGCGCGCTCGCGGACTGGACGGCGGAGCGGACCTCGGTGCGGGCCTGGACGCTGGCCCCCGTGGTCGCTCCCAAGCGGGGGGACCATTCCGTCGGGGTGCACCGGCGCTTCGACGCGGCGGCCGGCCGGGTCATCAACTGCCAGGTGGGGATCGGCATGATGCTGTCGACCTGCTGCGGGGACGTACCGGTCGACTGGCGGCTGCACCTGCCGGAGAACTGGTGCGAGGACCCGGGTCTGCGCCGGCGCGCCCGCATACCGGAGTCCGGCGATCCCCGTCCGCTGTGGGCACTGGCGCTGGAGCAGGTCGACGCGCTGACCACGCACTGGAAACAGCCGCCGCCTCCGGTGGTCACCGACGCCCGGGAGTTGTCCGATCCCGTGGCCCTGGTCAACGGCCTGAGCAGCCGGTGCCACAAGTTCCTCGTAGCCGTCCCCGACAACCTTCTGGTGCACGCCGGCCCCCACCTGGGCCCGCAGCGCCACGCCCGCGCCCTGTCCTCCGCGAACCGCCTGTGCGTCGACGACCACCTGCTCCAGCGCGGCGGACCGGCCCGGCTGCGGCCCTCGCGCTCCGGCCGGGTCCGAGCCGCACTGTGGACCTTGTCGGGGCCGGTGCACCTTCCGCGCACCCACCACACCCTTCGGCTCCTCGCCAAGTGGAATCCCCACCGGGCCCAGCCGGCCCGCGTCTGGGTGACCAACCTCGTGCACGGCGGCATGGACGAACTGCTGGCCCTGGTCGGCACGCAGGCCGGTACGAACACCGCGATGCAGTCCCTGCGCGAGGACTTCGGCCTCCTCGACTTCGAGGGCCGCTCCTTCCCTGGCTGGCACCACCACATGACCCTGGTCTCCGCCGCCTACGCGTGGCACCGGATGTCGGCGTCCGCCGGACACCCCCACCCATGGGATCCCAGGGACGCCGGACACCTCGGGCCCGCCGGACACGCCGGACACGTCACACGCCCGTTCGCCGAACTAGACCGGCTGACCTCCTGAGCCCAGGTGTTCCCGGTACCAGGGCGCCGCCCCGTCGAGGCGGGCCAAGACCCCCGGGCCCGGCGCGCAGCCGGCGGCCTGCCACACCTCCTCGCTGCGGTACCAGTGGTCGGTGGCCAGCAGCGCGAACTGGCGCTCCCCGATCCGCCCGGGACTGCGCCGCAGGGCCTCCAGGCACGTCTCCCAGGGCCACTGCTCCGACACCGGCGGCAGCACGCGGTGGCGCCGGAGCCGGTCCATGAGGTCCCAGGCGCGCACCGGCTCGGGGTGGCTCGCGTGGTGGACGGCGGTGGGCGGGTCGGCCGGGCCGCAGGCCAGGGCGGCCAGGAGGCGGCCCAGGTCCTCGACGTCCACCATGGACAGCAGCGCCTCCCCGGAGCCCCAGCGGGCGGGTACCCGGCGCGTCAGTTCCGCGAGCGCCGCCACCACCCAGCGGTCGCCGGCGCCCACCACGAGCCCGGGCCGCAGGACGAGCCCGCCCGCCGCGAGGGCCGCGCCCTCGGCCGCGAGCCGCGTACGGCTGGCGGCCGAGACCGGGGCGGGCGGCACTCCGTCGACCTCGATCCCGTGGTGCGGCCCCGGCCCGTACACGGCGGAGGTCGACAGCTGCACCACGCGCCGGACGCCGGCGCGCACGGCCTCCGCCATCAGGGCCCCGCCGCCCCGGACGTTGATCCGCTCGCCCTCCAACGGCTCCGGGCCGATGTACGAGGCCAGGTGGAGCAGGACGTCGGCGCCCTCGCAGACCCCGACCAGGCCCTCGGGCTCGGCCAGGTCCGCCCGGACCCACTCGACTCGGTCCCCCGGAGCGCCCTGGGGCGCCTCCCGGCGCCGCAGCGCGGTGATCCGTACCGGGCGGCCGTCGGGGCCCGCCGGCGTGCGGTGCAGCGCCCGCAGGGCCGCCCCGCCGATGAAGCCCGTGGCCCCGGTGACCACGACCCGCCAGGCACTCATGCCGACTTCTGGGCCAACTCGGTGTTCAGCCGCAGCTTGACGCGGGCCTCGGCCGTGGCGACGCCGGGCAGCAGGTAGCGCCACATGGTGAGGATGCGGTCGGGCAGGTCGGCCCTGCTGCTGCTGAGTTCGGACAGCAACTGCGTACCGCTGTACGCGCTGACGAGCAGCTGCGCGAGGTCCGCCTCGTCGACCTCGGGCAGCAGGTCGCCCTGGGCGCGGGCGGCGGTCAGTTGGGCGTGGAACTGCTCGGCCCAGCGCCGGTACGCGGCGTCCTCGCGCATCCCGAACGCCCCCTGCTCCACCGCGAGTCGCACACCCGCACGCAGCAGGGCGTTCACCCTGAGCTGGCCCGCGAGGTACATCGTGATGTCGATGAGCCGCTGCAGACCGTCCTCGCCGTCGGGCAGTCGCAGCTCGTCGCCCTGCTGGAGCATCACGGCGCGGGCGATGTCCTCCTTGGACGCGAAGTGGAAGTAGATGGCCCCCATGGTCAAGCCCGACTGCTTCGTGATCATGGTGAGACGGGCCCCGTTGAACCCGTGTTCCTCGAACACCTCGGCCGCCGCGCGGACGATGATCTGCCTGGTCCTGGCTGCGCGTTCGGGCTGGGACATGGTCAACCTCGCAATTCCCTCGACAACAAAAAGAGCGTCCTCTATCTTTGCAGCTCAAGCAACGCTCCACCAAGGCATCGAACCGGTCAGGATCCGCGCTCTCCCAAGAGAAGGAGACTCCCTCATGCGCGCCATTGCCACGGAGTCGACGTTGAACGAACTGACTCCCCCACCTGGCAACCAGTCCAGCAGAGAGTTCGCGGCCCGTCAGAGAGCCGGGGGGTGGTGTCGACCCGACACCGACGCTCCACAGCCGACCACATCGGCCCTGACCAGCACCGTGCCCCGGCAGTACGTCCACCGCGCCGCGCTGGCTGAGGTGTTCTTGACAAAAATATCCAACTTGGGGCCCGAATCGTACCGGGTGTCCGCACAGTGGCCGCGCTGGCACGCGCTCTACGGACCACGGGGCGGCCTGATCGACCCCATGCTCGCGTCGGAGACCGTGCGGCAGACCATCCCGCTGCTCTCCCACACCGCTTTCGACGTACCGCTCGGACACGTCCAGAGCTGGGAGCACATCTACCTGCGGATCAACCGCAAGGCGTTACGGGCGGAGATGACACCCCCCGAGATCGAACTGCGCATCCGCAGCCGGGACACCGTCCTACGGGGCAAACGGTTGGGCGCGACCACTCTGGACGTGCTGATCCTGCGTGACAACACCCTGCTCGGCAGCGCGGAGGCACGATTCGCCTGCCACACCCCGCTGATCTACAAACGACTGCGCGGCGCCTTCGCCGGCGTCGACCCGCTCGCCCTCGTCGCGAGCCTCCCGCAGCTGCCGCCGGTCGAACCGCACCTGGTGGGCCGCGACCGCGCCGAGGACGTCGTCCTCTCCCCGGCCGACGAGCCGCACCGCTGGCAGCTCCGCGTCGACCCGACGCACCCCATCCTCTTCGACCACCCGGTCGACCACGCCCCGGGGATGCTCCTGCTCGAAGCCGCCCGGCAGGCCGCCCAGGCCGTCTGCGCGCCCGAGAGCACCGTCCTGCTGAGCCTCGACTCGGCCTTCACCCGGTACGTCGAGCTGGACTCCCCGTGCTGGATCGAGGCCGAACCCCTGTCGATGAACGCCCAGGGCAGCTCGCTCACCCTCATCACCGGCCGTCAGAACGGTGACGTCGCCTTCCGGGCCCGTGTGACCACGGCGCCCCTGGCCGATGCCTGAGAGCGCGGCGGTCCGGCGCGATCCCGAGGCCGGCGACGTCGGCTGGGACTGACGCGGGCCGCCTCCCGCGTCCGACTCCCGCACGGCGCCGCCCCTGAGCCGCCGGCGCAACGCTCCCCGCCGGTCCCGCCCCACACGGGACCGGCCCTCCACGACACGTCCCGCCCGACGCCCGTCGGCCCGCGTGGTTCCACCGTCTCGGTACCGGTCCGAGCGCGGGGGAGCCGTACCCGCGGCCCGACGGGCGTCCTCGTGCCTCAGGGGCCTCTGGGCCGACGGCGGGGCGTACGGCGCGCCCTGACGACCCGTACGGCGCCTCAGGGGCCCCTGAGGGCTCCCAGGGACTCTTCCCGGGCCCCGGGGGCTCCTGGGGCTCCCCGTGGGCTCGGGAGGGCTTCCAGATCCCCTACGAGCCCTCCTGGCCCCTCGGGCCCCCTCCCGCCCCACCCCCGGTGGCGCGCGCCGGTGGTCGAACATCCCCCTCCCTCGGTACCCGCTCCCCCCGAACAGGTGCTGAAGGCCGTTCAGTCCCTTCCAGTCCCGGTCCCTTCAGTCACTGCCCAGACCTGCTGGTCAGCGGGCTGGGCTCGGATCGGCAGGGACTGAAGGGACTAAATTTCCCAGTTATGAGCCCCACATGAACACACCATGATCCTTCTTACGTACGCGCATACACCCACCCGCATGAGAAGTGGAAGTACTGATTCTCAGTCCCTTCAGTCCCTGTCTCTCATTTTTCATGTCTCTGACCTGCATCTTTCTTCAGGGACTGAAGGGGCAGGGACTGAAGCGGAGTTTGGCGAGTTCAGTCCAGCAGCCCCGTGGGGAGGCCATATGCCCTATTTGTTCTCGGCGTTCGAAAAAGTGCCCTCAGGGACCGAAGAATCGGGGGTGGAAGCCAGGCCCGAGGGACGGCCGAAGAGGGGTCGAGGCACCACGGAAGGCGGGCGGAGGCGTCCAGGGACCGGAAGGAGAGATTCCGACACGCCCGGGTCGAGCCCTGCTCGCGCAAGAAGTTTTCCGGCCAAACAAGGCGAGAACTCTAGTTGCAGAGGGACTGAAGGGACTGAACTCCCGATACGGCAGATGTTGGGCCTGAGTCTCCCTGGACTCTGCGGTAATCTCCGCCATAGTGAATCTTCAGTCCCTCTGGTCCCTGAGCCGCAGGTCAGCGCGCACCTCGGAGAACAGCACGGGGAACAGGAGCAGTCGTCCCTCACATCGCGTCAAGGAAGAGCCAGTGCCTGTCCATTCGGAGAACCTCCCACGAGAGGTGAGTGGTGGCACGACACTGGACGTGGCGGCCTGGATGGCCCGCCAGGGCTACCCTGTGCACCCCCTGGCCCCGGGGACCAAGACGCCCGCGCCGAACTGCTCCGACTGCCGTGACGGCCGCCACCCCGCGAGCGAGTGCCCCTGCCACGCCCGGGGAGGTTGGTGCCACGGTTTCCACGCGGCCACCACCGACCTGCCCACGCTGAGCCGGTGGTGGCGGACGGAACCCGACTTCGGCATCGGGGTCGCCTGCGGTCCCGCGGGGCTCGTGGTCATCGACGTCGACGCGCACGAGGCACCCCTTCCCGACCGGCAGGCGCTGCTGCCCGGCATCGCCATAGACCCGCGTGTCGATCTGACGGGACTCACCAGTGGATTCGACACGCTGGCCCTCCTGGCGGCGTACAGGTCGCGGCCCAACCCCTGCGAGGACGCCTCCACCCTGCGCGTGCGCACGCCGTCGGGAGGCATGCACGTCTGGTACCGGATGCCCGTGGGAGCCCCGCGCTTCCGCTGCTCCAGCGGCTCCGGGTCCAAGGTGGCGCTCGCCTGGCAGGTGGACGTCAGGGCCGTCGGCGGCTACATCGTGGCACCCTCGACGCGTACGAAGGCCGGTGCCTACCGGCCCGTCCCCGGAGCCCGGCTCCCCGCGCCCCTGCCGATGTGGCTGGGCGCCGAACTGACCCGTACCGGCCACACCGTGGACTCCGCCCCCGCCCCCGCGGTTGCGCCCGCGCCGGGCCCCGTGGCCGTCCGTACGCGGCGCGGCGGCCCCCGCCTGGTCGCCTCCCTGCTCGACGAGGTGCGGGCCTGCGGAGCCAGTCCCTCCGGAACGGCCTTCAGCGAGAAGCTCAACCGTGCCGCCTTCACCGCCGGCGGACTGGCCGCCACGGGCCACCTCGTCGAGGCGGACGCCCGTCAGACGCTCCTGGAAGCCGCAGATCACGCACGACCCCACCAGCCGCGCCGGAACGCCCTCATCGTCGAAGCGGGGCTGCGCGCCGGACGTGACCGACCGATCAACCCCAAGGAACGCCCATGAGCAGCGCCGGAAGCACGGGGTTCAACGCCCAGGCGGCGGCGGAACAGCTCGCCGCGTTCGCCACCGACACCGCCGCGTTCGCGACCACCACCGACACCGCACCGTCGGGCCGTCGCCTGCCCGCTCAGCAGAGCGGAGCGCCCGCGGCCGTGGCGGGCAACGACTTCATCCAGGCCGGTCTGCTGCACAACCTCACCGATCGCGGCAACGCCAAGCTGTTCGCGCACCTGCACCACAACAGGTTCCGGCACGTCGAGGGACTGGGTTGGTACGTCTGGGACGAGTACCGGTGGAAGCGGACGGGCGGGGAGAAGGCGGCGATCTGGGCCGCCGGGGACATGGCCGAGGACCTGCCCGCCCACGACCCGCGGGGCCTGTTCACCGACCGGGAACTCGCCCAGCACCGCAAGCGCACCATGTCGACCTCGGGCGTGAAGGCCATGCTCACCCAGGCCAAGGCCTCGCCCGGACTCGCCCTGGACCCCGACACCCTGGACGGGGACAAGTACGCCCTGTGCACCCCGGCCGGGGTCGTGGACCTGCGCACGGGCGACCTGCACAAGCCCGACCCCACCCGGGACCTGCACTCCAGAGCCACGCATCTGGCGCCCGAGGCCATGCCCACGCCCAGGTTCCACGCCTTCCTCAAGCAGACCTTCGGGGACGACGACAAGGGCACGGAGATGATCAACTTCCTTCATCTCCTGCTCGGCTACTCCATCACCGGCGACGTCGGCGGCCAGGTGCTGCCCTTCCTCTACGGTGTCGGCGCGAACGGCAAGTCGGCCCTGCTCGACGTGGTCATCAAGATCCTCGGGGACTACGCGGACGTGGCCCCGCCCGGCTTCCTCATGGAGCGCGGCAAGTTCAACGAGCACTCCACCGAGCTGACCGAACTCCACGGCAGGCGCCTGTTCGTCTGCAGCGAGCTCAAGCCGCACGACAAGTTCGACGAGGCCCGCGTCAAGCTCCTCACCGGCGGCGACCGCCTCAAGGCGCGCCGCATGCGGCAGGACTTCTTCAGCTTCGAGCCGACCCACAAGCTGTGGCTCCTGGGCAACCACCGCCCCGAGGTGGGCACCGGCGGCCACGCCTTCTGGCGCAGGATCCGGCTGATCCCCTTCGAGAAGGTGGTCCCCGACCACCGGAAGATCGACAACCTGGCGGAGGCGCTCGTCCAGGAGGAGGGCCCGGGCATCCTGCACTGGATGATCCAGGGGGCCAAGGCCTACCTGGCCGGCAAGCCGCCCCTGACCGGTCCCAGTGTCGTCAGGACCGCCACCCAGGCCTACGCGACCACCGAGGACCACATCGGACGGTTCCTGGGCGAGTGCTGCACCACCGGAGCGGACCTGCCCGATCCGCGGGACCTCAAGGTGGAACAGGGGGCCCTCTACCGCGCCTACAGTGCCTGGTGCCTCGACGGCGAGGGCCTGCGCCCCGCCACCACCCGCGCGTTCGCCACACGCATTCGGGCCGAGGTGGGCGTCGCCTCGCCGAACGAGATGCTCCGCTCGAACGGTCAGAAGTTCTACCCCGGGCTGGGACTTCTGGCCGACGAGGAGCAGGATGCGCGCGACGCGAACAGGGCAAGCGCGACGTGACGGGACGACGCGTGCTGCCGCCCCGGGACGAGCACGCCTACGATGGACAAGGACGATGAGCAGATCCACCAGCCGGCGAGGACCCTCCGGGGCCCGCCGCATACCGGCACCGGCGCCGTTCCAGGCGCGGGTGGACCAGGGGCCCGCGAGGGTCGACGTGTACGAGGAAGGACCCAGGCCATGAGCTCGCTCCTGACGGCAAGCGATCTCGCCCACGAGATCAACGTGGTCTGGCTGGAGGACCCCGAGGCACTCGACTACGTCCGGCAGGCCTTGGACAAGACCCCCCGTCGCCGGGGGAAGCCGCGCTACCACCGTGACGGCCGCATGATCGGCTTCACCGAGCTCGGCGAGACGGCGGAGGCGGACCCGGACAGCGGTCTGCAGAAGCGCCGCGTCTTCTACCTGCTGCCGCACGACCGGGACGCCGAACCGGAGGGCCTCTACCGGGAGGGCGCCCCGGGCGAAGCCGTCGACCCGCGCACGATCGAGCCGCGCCAGGTCGGCCGTAAGACCGAGCGCTCACAGCGGGGCCTCTCCACGCCCACAGTTGCCTGAATCAGTCCCTCCGGTCCCTGTCTTCTGGGGTGGGCGGCTCTGACCTGCGGTTTTTCGGGGTGGGGAGTTGGTGGCGTGGTGTCGGAGTGACTGAAATCAGCCTTTCCCTAATGGCGGAATTCAGTCCCTTCAGTCCCTTCGGTCCCTGCCTCGGTCCTTCCGTCTAGAAGGCGAAGTCCACGTAGTCGATGTCGGTGAACTCGACGAGGAGGCTCGTGGCGCGGGCGCCGTTGTCCTTGAAGTAGATCTCCTGGAGGGCTTCGGCGGTGAGGTGGCGCAGTTGGGCCTCCGTGGCGCCGGCCTGCTGGGCGGCGAAGAGGCGCTGGGCGTACTCCGGGGGGAGGTGCTGGGTGATGCGGCGCATGCGGCCGTCGTCGGTGGTGCCGGGGGCGGCGGTGAAGCCGAAGCGGGCCCGGGTCTCGATGACCAGGCCCGTGGTGCGGGCCGCCCGGTCGCGGGCGCGCTTGCGGACCAGGGGCTGCCAGCGGCGGCGCACCTCGGCCGCCAGCCGGCCGGCGAGTTCCGGCTTGGGCTGCCTGATCTGGTTCTTCACGTAGCGCTCGATCGTGCGCGGGGAGACGCCGAGCGCGGCCGCGACGGCCTTGGTGGACTTGAGCTGCTTCACGAGGAAGCGGACCTGGGCACCCGCCGACTTGGGGATCGGGCGCGTGAAGTGCGGTTCGTCGGCCTTGGTGAGGCCGTCGGAGATCTCGGGCATGCGTTACTCGCCGTCTGCAGCTGCGTCGTGGCCCTTGATGTGCCGGGCGGGGTTGAGGCCTTCGTCGAGCATCTGAACGGCCCAGAGGAGGGGTTGGGTGCCCTCGTGCTTGACCATGCCGGGGCTGACGCCGAGGCGGAAGCCGCCGGGGAGCGGCTTGTCCTCGGGGGTGCGGGGGAGGAAGTCGAGGGGGCCGGGACCGTCGGAGAGGTAGACGGCGCAGTCGGAGAGCACCGCGATCGGGTGCAGGCCGGTGGCGTTCGCGATCTTGAGCATCTTGCGGTGCATGTTGACCCGGGCCGTCGAGATGACGGCGGCCCGGATGTCGGGGCGCCAGGTGGGGCGTTCGAGGGCGGGCCAGGACTCGCCCGGGCGGTAGGCCGCTCCCTGGGGGCGTTCGCGGAGCTTGCCGATGCCGCCCTTGACGGTGGCCTTGATCGCCGAGAGGACCGCCGTGGGCAGCGGGTTGCCGTCCTTGTGCGTCGTCATGGCCCGGAGGAACTCGGCCTCCGTGAGGGAGGAGGTGACGCCGAGATCGGCCATGGTCGCCAGGTAGGCGTCGCGCAGCCGGGTGTACCAGGCGTCCAGGTACGGGCCGTGTTCCGGGCGGATCCAGGCCTCGGTCGGGCGCACCTCGTGGCCGAGTTCCCGGGCGTAGGCGAGCGTCGGGGTCGCGTACCAGGCCGGGCCGGTGGGGGGCTTGCCGTGCGGGGTGAAGGGGCTGGGCAGGCGGGGGTCCAGGGTGAGGCCGGAGAGGTCCGCGAGCCAGCAGCCGGGGAGTTGGGGGTCGAAGCGGGGATCGGCGGCGTGGACGGCCGGGCCGAGGCCGACCACGAGGCGGTTCGCTGCGGCGGCGAAGGCCATGTTCACGTCGATGCCGACGGCGTGGGCACGGGCGCACTCGGCGTCGGTGAGGAGTTCGGGGTCGCGGATCCAGTCGTAGGCCTCCTCGTCGAGGACCTCGTCCGGGGTGCGCTGGTGGGAGCGCGGGTAGAGCGCGGCGACCACCGGGTGCTCGTCGGGGGCTTCCGGGGGTGCCGGGTCGACGGGGCGGGTGAGGGAGCCGGCGAGCGGGGCGGACTCCCAGGCGCCGGTCTGCGGGTTGCGGGCCGCGCGGGTGGGCGGGCGTAGGGCCGTCATCAGTTCGAGACCCGTCACCGCGGTCGAACCCCGGGGAGTGAGGACGCGGGCGGCGTAGGTGGTGAGCACCTCGGCGAGTTCGGGCGCCGGGAGGTCGCCGGTGTCCTCGCCCCAGGCGCGGCCGTCGAGGGCGTTCCAGGGGAGGACGGCGAGCTGGACGCACTGGCGGCCGGTGGTGGGGGAGGCCGGACGGTAGACGCGGGCCCAGGGGCCGAAGCCGCGGCGGGTCAGCTGCCACTTGGCCTTGGTGAGCTGCTTGACGACCGGGTGGGAGTCCGGGAGGCGCAGCGTGCGGCGGTCTTCGAGGTCGAGGGGGAGACCGAGGCGCTCCGCGGCGGGTGCGGTGAGGACGAGGAGGGGATCGCCGTCCTTGCCCTTGCGGTGGAGGCGGGGGGCGCGGAGGTCGGCCTCGGGACCGAGGGCCCAGGCGATCAGGGCGGGGAGGTCGGCGTCGGGGCAGGGCAGGAGGAGGCCACCGGCGGCGTGGGCGTGGCCGGCGCCGTCGAGGACGGCGAGGGGGCCGTTCCCTTCCAGGGGGGTGGCCGGTGCGCGGCGGGGGGCGGGGGGGCGGGTGGGGGCTGGGGCGTTAACGGCGTTAACGGCGTTAACGGTGCCGACGCCGTGGGTGGGTCGGGGGGTCGGGGCCGCGGGGGCGGCGGCGATGTCGAGGGCGGCGTCGGTATGAACGCCGTTAACGGCGTTAACGGCGTTAACGGTTGCCGGGGTGGTGGTGGCCGGGGGCGACGGTTCTGCCTTCGGCCCTGACCCGGTTCCTGTGTCGGGGGGCGTGGGTTCGGGGGTGGGTTCGGGGGTGGGGGCGTTAACGGCGTCAACGGCGTTAACGGCGTTAACGGGGGGTGGGGTGGTGGGGTGGAGGGAGGCGAGGCCCTCCAAGAGGCGGGCGTAGGCCGCGCGCTTGGGAGCGCGGGGGGCCGTGCGGCCCGTCTCCCACGAGGTGACCGTTTCGCGGCGGACGGAAAGGGCCTTGGCGATCTGGTCCTGACTGAGTCCGGCGGCCTCGCGCAGGCGCTTGCGTTCGTCCGGGTCGGGGAGCCCGTCCTGGGCGGCCGCCTCTTCGAGGAGGGCGTCGACTGCGGCGAAGAGGGCGGTCTGCTCGTTCATCTCGTTCATCTCGCTCGTCCGTACCTACAGGTGCAGCCTATGTGGAACGCACGGTCGAACACACATGGAACACACGCGGACCGTTAACGGCGTTAACGCCGTTAACGCTGAGCGCGGCGGGTCGGGCTTCAGATGCGGGTGATCAGGAGTTCGGTGACGGCCTTGAGGTCGTCCGGGGTGAGGTAGGCGGTGAGGGCGTCCGCGATCGTCTCCGGGGAGTCGGCGGCGATCGTGATGCGGTGCGCCGGTGCGGGAGCCGGGACGGGAGCCGGGACGGGGGCCGGAGCGGGGGCCGGAGCGGGGGGCGGGGTGTTAACGGCGTTAACGGCGTTAACGGGCCGGGTGCGCTGGCGCGGGGGGTTGGCCGTGGTGAGCGACTCGTCGGCCGCCGCGGCCTGGGCCTCCTGGGGGAGGCGACCGATCCGGCGGGCGGGTTCCACCTTCAGCTCGCCCGTCTCCACCTTCCCCTGGAGGGTGGGGGTCAGGTTGAGGAGCGTCAGGCGCTGGGACACCCAGGCGGGGGTCTTGCCGAGCCGCTTGGCGACCTGGGCCTGGGATCCGTGGACGTCGACGAGTTCCTGGAGGGCGCGCGCCTGGTCCATGGGGGCGACGTCGACCCGGTGGACGTTGGCGATGAGGGCCGATTCGAGGATGTCCGCCGCCGACGCGGAGAGGGCGTCGTTCACATGGATCTGGATGGTCTTGAGACCGGCGAGGTGGGCGGCGGCGAGGCGCCGGTTGCCGTCGATGACCACGTACGGAGCGCGGCCGAGGCCGTCGGTCCGGCCCGGGTGGGCCTCCATGAAGGCCATGCGGGTGGCGACGGCGAGGGGCTGGAGCTGGCCGCGGGAGACGAGGGACTGGGCCAGCTCGTCGAGCTCGGTGAGGTCCTCGCGGAGGTTGAACGGGTTGTGCGCGAGGGCTTCGATGGGGACTTCGGAAGGCGGGACCATCCCGGAGGTGGGGGCGCCCGTGGCCTCGGCGATGGCCGCGCGGCGGGAGCTGATGCCGACGGGCTGGGCCCGGGCGAAGGAAGCGGAGACTCCGAGTTTGTCGGCCTTGCTCATGAGATCTCCCTTGCGAGGGCGCGCAGGGCCACGGCCTGGTCGCCCTTGGGTGCGTAGACGAACAGCGGCTGCTTCACACGGACCGCCTCGCGCTGTTCCTTGAGGTCGGGAACGATCGCCACGACGCGCGGATCCTTTATGTCCATCCAGGCTTGGAGGGAGGAGGTCGCGATGTAGCCGCGGCGGCCGTCGTAGAGGTTCACGACGAGGCCGAGGTAGTCGATGTCGAGGCTGAGGTCGTCGCGCAGGTCGTTGATCTGCGAGGTGAGCAGGTCGTACGCGTCGGCGGAGGAGTCCTCGGCCTGTACGACGATCAGGGCGCCGGAGGCCCCGGGCTGTTCGGCGTCGCGGCGGCGGCCGTAGTAGATGGCGGCGTCCATGCTGAGGCCGAGGCTGGGAGGGCAGTCGATCAGGATCACGTCGTAGTCGGACTCGACGGGGGAGAGGGCGCGTTCGAGGGCGGCCTCGCGGGCGCGGACCGTGGACAGGCGGACGTCCAGGAGGAAGGCGTCCGTACAGGCGGGGAGGATGTGCAGCCGGTCGCCGAAGCGCTCGTCCGGGATGGGGACGATCAGCTCGGAGAGGGGGCCCTTGGCCTCGCCGGCCATGTGGCAGGTGAGGCTGTCGCCGCCGATCGGGAGCGGCTGCCGGCCGAGCTGCTTGGTGAGGTGGCCCTGCGGGTCGAAGTCGACGAGCAGGACGCGCATGCCCAGGCCCGGCAGGTCTTCGAGGTCCAGCGGGCTCGAAGGCTGGTGCGATTGGTCCTGCTCCTCGCCGGAGGCGGCGGCGGCGCGGGCGAGCTGGCGGGCGATGCGTACGGGGTGCAGGGACGCGGGGTCCTCGGCGAGGGCCTCGGCGGTACCGGCGGTGATGGCGGTCTTGCCGACTCCGCCCTTCTGGTTGCACACGACGATGCGGCGCACGACCGAGGGTCGCCGGACGGTGGGGGCCGGGTTCATCTCCAGCCAGAGGCGCACCGCTTGGGCGAGACCCTGGGTGAGGGAGACCCCGCGGTCCTTGGCCCCGGCGCGGAAGGACTCCCACTGGCCGGCGGGCAGCCAGGTCGAGAAGGACTCGGCGCCGGCGGTGTCGACGGGGGAGGGGGAGGCGGCCAGCGCGTTCCAGTGCGTGATGCCCTGGTGGACGGCGTCCTGGATGTCGGTCCGCAGTTGGGCGGTGCGGATCTTCAACTCCTGGCGGAGCCACGGGGGGAGCTTGGAGACGACCTTCTCGCGGTCGCTCGGGGACAAGGGCGAAGTCATGAGAGGGACTTTACTAACGTTCTGCGCCGGATGTGGTCGCCACGCTCGATTTTGCTAACGGATTGGTGGAGTTCGAAGGGGAGGGTGGGCCGGATGTTGCCCATGCACCGTCAGCCGGCCCGGGGCGTGGGGGCGTTAACGGCGTTAACACCGTTAACGGCGTTAACGCTCTCAGGCGTAGACGGGGAGGGCGAGGGAGCTGACCTTCTGGCCCTCCTTCAGCATCCAGTCCAGGCAGCGGCGGCGACTGAGCAGGGTGTTGCGGGCCCGCAGACCAAAGGACGTCCCGGGGGCGAGGAAGGGGCCCGTGCGGTCGCCGCCCTTCTGGCAGCCCTCGGCGTAGGGGCGGACGAGGGACTCGTAGCGGATGAGGGCGGCCCGGGGATCGTGGGGGGAGCGGGCCAGTTCGTTCGCCAGGACGTACGCGGCGACGATCCCCGTGCCGGTGCCCATCCCGCCGATGGTGGCCCCACAGGCGGCGTCGCCGACGAGGCCGATCCGGCCGGTGGGGGTGGACCAGGAGTCGACGTCGGCCCGGCTGATCGAGTCGAAGTAGAGGTCCTCGGCGTCGTCGAGGGAGTCGAGGAGGTGACGGACCCGCCAGGGGAGTCCGCCGAACGCCTTTTTGACGAGGGCCTTCTGCGCCTGCTGGTCGTGCCGGTCGTAGGTCAGCTCGGGGGAGGCGAAGACGAAGAAGGCGCCCGCCCGGGTGGGATCGGTGCGGGAGGCGCCTACGGAGGCGAGCCGGCCGGGGGTGTTGAGGCCCACGGAGCCGGGGGGAAGGTCCAGGCCCTCGGCGGGCAGGGTCCAGGTGGCGGCGTAGTAGCCGAGATGGGTGACGTAGCGCCGCTCGGGGCCGAAGGCGAGGCGGCGGACGTGGGAGTGCAGGCCGTCGGCCCCGATGACGAGGTCGAAGGTGCGGGGCGTGGAGTTCCGGAAGGCCACGTGCACGCCGTCCGGGGTTTCGGTGAGGCCGGTGACGCAGTCGCCGAAGAGGTACTCGGCGGCGGGCAGGGAGGCCTCGTAGAGCACCCGGGAGAGGTCGCCCCGGAGGACCTCCAGGTCGCCGCCGGCGAACTCGGCGGGGAGGTGGAGGCGGGTGCGGCCCCGGGTGTCGACGAAGGTCATCGGGCTGCCGCCGGTCTGTACGCGGCGCAGCGCGTCGAGGACCCCCATGCGCTCCAGTACGCCGAAGTGGGTCTCGCCGCGGAAGTCGACGGCCTGGCCGCCGGGGCGCAGGGCGGGGGTCAGTTCGACGACGGTGGGGCGCAGGCCGTGCCGGCCGAGGAGGTGGGCGAGGGCGGGTCCGGCGATGCCGGCGCCGGAGATGAGGACGGTGGTGGTCATGACTTCCCCCAAGAAACTGTGTCCGCTGGATACTGTTTTGCTTTGTGTACGGTAGACGCAGTTTTGGTGCGAGCGCAAGGGGCGGCTATGGCGGACGAACAGTGGGGCGCGGCGGTCCGGTTGCTGTGGGGGCCGCCGATCGTGCCCGCGCGGGGACCCAAGCGGGCCCTGACCCTGGCGGGCATCGCCGAGGCGGGCGTCGCGCTCGCCGACGCGGAGGGCCTGGCCGGGGTGTCCATGCAACGGGTGGCGGGGGAGCTGGCGGTCACCAAGATGGCCCTCTACCGGTACGTCCCGGGCAAGGCGGAGTTGGTCGCGCTGATGGTGGAGGCCGCGATGCCGGACCCGGGCGCGGGGCTGGACGCCGCCCTCGCGGCGGCCGGGGGCGGTTGGCGGGAGCGGCTCGGGGCGTGGGCGCGTGAGCTCTACGCCGGCTTCCGGGCGCACCCCTGGATGCTGGGGGCCACGGTGGGGGTACGGGCGGTGGGGCCGCGGGAGGTCGGCTGGATGGAGCGGGCCCTCGCCGCGCTGGAGGGGTGCGGGCTGAGCGGCGCCGAGGCGATGGACGCGGTGGTGCTGCTGACCGGGCACGTCCGGGGGATCGCCGAGCAGGAGCGGGCCACGGCGGAAGCCACGGGGGCGGGCACGGGGGCGGGCGGCGAGCCCCGGCCGGACGCGGAGTTGGGCGCGGTGCTGGACACGGTGATGCGGATGCGCGGTGCGGAGTTCCCGGCGCTCGGGGCCGCGCTGGCCTCGGTCGTGGCGGCCGGGGGGCAGGACCAGGCCCTGGACTTCGGACTGGAGCGGATCCTGGACGGCCTCGGGCTGCTCGTGGAGCGGCGGGCGACCTCCTGAAGTAGGGCGGCGTGTGCTCGCGCCCGTTTCCGGCACGGGACGGGCGGGGCAGGCACGGGCCGTGGTGGGTGGGGTGTTGGTCGCCGTGGCGGTGGTGGTGCTGGCCTGCGCGGCCGGCGGGGCGCTGATGCGCGCGCTCGGACAACCGGCGGTGGTCGGGGAGATCGGCGTCGGGATCCTGCTCGGCCCCTCGGCCCTGGGGCGGGCGTGGCCCGAGGGACAGGCGTGGCTCCTGCCGGGGGACGTGCTGCCGAGACTGGGGACCCTGGGGGACCTCGGCCTGATCCTCTTCATGTTCCTGGTCGGGCTGGAGCTCGAACTCGGGCTGCTGCGCGGGCTCGGGCGGACGGTCCTGGTGGTGAGCCAGGCCGGCGTGTGGCTGCCGCTGGCGTGCGGTGGGTTGCTGGCCCTCGGGATGTACGGGACGTTCGCGCCCGAGGGTGTGGGCCGGGCGGAGTTCGTCCTGTTCGTGGCGGTCGCGCTGAGCGTGACCGCCTTTCCGGTCCTGGCCCGGATCCTGACGGAGGAGGGCCTCCACGGCTCCCCGGTGGGGGCCCTCGCCCTGGCCTGCGCGGCGGTGGTGGACGTGGCCGCCTGGAGCCTGTTGGCGGTGGCCGTCGCCGTGGCCGGGGGCGGTGGGGCACTCGGCGGGGCGGGGCGGGCCGCGCTGGCGGCGGTGTTCGTGGCGGTGATGTGGTGGGGGGTGCGGCCGCTGCTGGCCCGGGCGGCACGCCGACGGCCGCCCGGGCGCGACGACCGGGCGCCGGGCCCCGTACTGGTGGGGCTGTTCGGGGGGACCTGCCTGGCGGCTTGGGCGACCGACGGGCTGGGGGTGCACGCGCTGTTCGGGGCGTTCGTCTTCGGAGCGGTGGTGCCGAGGGGGGTGGAGGCGGTGGAGCGGGCCGGGGAACGGATGCGGGAGTTCGCGGTGCCGGTGCTGCTGCCGCTCTTCTTCGTCGGCAGCGGGCTGCGAACCGACGTGGGGACGCTGTCGGGGTCCGGCTGGTTGTGGGCGGGAGCGATCCTCGTGGTCGCCGTCGCCTCGAAGGGGGGCGGGGCGACGGTGGGGGCGCTGCTGTCGGGGCGCGACCGGCGGGAGGCCGTGCTGTTGGGGGCCCTGATGAACTGCCGGGGGGTGACGGAGCTGGTGGTGCTGAACGTGGGGCTCGGGCTCGGGCTGATCGGCGTCGAGCTGTTCACGGCACTGGTGCTGATGGCCCTGGTGACGACCGGGGTGACGGGGCCGGTCGTACGGGTGTTGCGGCGACGGGGCGAGGCCCGCCCGGGCGCGACGATGGGGGCGGAGGACCTCGGGCGGCGTTAACGCCGTTAACGGTCGGGGGTGGGGGAGGGCTCGGCGTTAACGGCGTTAACGGCGTTAACGGTCGGGGGTGGGGGCCGCGGTGCGGGGTGCCGCGGTGCGGCAGGCCGGTGCGATGGCGTTAACGGCGTTAACGGCGTTAATGGTCGGGGGTTGGGTGCGGCTCCGGCGTTAACGGCGTTAATGGTCGAGGGGGCGTCGGGCGCTCCGTTGAGCCGGCGTTAACGGCGTTAACGGTCGCGGCGGGGATGAGGGGCCGGCGTTAACGGCGTTAATGGTCGGGCGCGGGCGCGGGCGCGGGCGCGGGCACGGTCGGCGTTAACGGCGTTAACGCCGTTAACGGTCGCGGCGGGGTCCGGGCGGGGCGGGGGGTCGGCGGGGTGGCATGGTGGGGCGATGGACGATCCTGACGCGGTGCGCCCCTTCCGGCTGGAGACGGCGGCCGGGGAACTCGACGATCTCGCCGCCCGGCTGCGGCGGACCCGCTGGCCCGACGAACTGCCCGGGGTGGGACGGGCGTACGGGATGCCGCTGGGGGAGCTGCGCGAGCTCGTACGGTACTGGCTGGAGGAGTACGACTGGCCGGCCGCCGAGGCCCGGCTCAACGAGTGGCCGCAGTTCACCACCGTCATCGACGGGGCCCGCGTGCACTTCGCGCACCTGCGCTCGCCCGAGCCGGACGCGGTGCCGCTGCTGATGACCCACGGTTGGCCGGGGTCCCTCGTCGAGTTCCAGCAGGTCGCCGGCCCGCTCACCGACCCCCGCGCGCACGGCGGGGATCCCGCCGACGCGTTCCACCTGGTACTGCCGAGCATCCCCGGCTTCACGCTGTCCGGGCCGACCGTCGAGACGGGCTGGGAGTTCAAACGGGTCGCCCGGGCCTTCGCGACGCTGATGGAGCGGCTCGGGTACGACGCGTACGGGGTCCAGGGCGGGGACTGGGGCGCGGCCGTCTCCCGGGAGCTGGGCCTGATCCGGCCCGAGCGGGTGCTCGGGGTGCACCTGAACCTGCTGCCCGGGGCGGGGGCCACGGCCGAGCCGACGGAGGTCGAACTGGCGGCGTTGGAACCGGGGGAGCGGGAGCGAACGCTCGCCTCCTGGGAGCGCTACCGGGTGTGGGCGCGCGAACGGCAGGGCTACGCCGACATCCAGGCGACCCGGCCGCAGACCCTCGCCTACGCGCTGAACGACTCGCCGGTCGGGCTGTTGGCCTGGATCGGGGAGAAGTTCGCCGAGTGGAGCGATCCGCGCTGTCCCGTCGACCGGGATCAGCTGCTGACCAACGTGATGCTGTACTGGCTGACGGGAACGGCCGGTTCGGCCGCCCGCATCTACTACGAGCGCGCGCACGCCGACTACCAGGGGCAGCCGCCCGAGGTGTCGACCACCCCGACCGCCCTCGCCGACTTCCCCCAGGACAACTTCATCCCGCTGCGGCACATCGCCGCACGCACCGACGCGATCGTGCGCTGGACCTCGTACGACCGGGGAGGGCACTTCCCGGCGATGGAGGTGCCCGAGCTGCTGGTGGGGGACGTCCGGGCGTTCTTCCGCGCGCGGGGCGGCGACCGGGCCAGCATGTGAAATGGAGGGGAGGTGTCGGTGCGGGACTGTGATCATCGCCGGATGAACGACATACAGCGCACCCCGCCCGTCCGCACCGGCGACGAGCGCGCCACCCTCACGGAAATGCTCCAGTGGCAGCGCGACACCCTGATGAAGAAGTGCGCGGGCCTGACGGACGAGCAACTACGGCGCAGGGCCGTCGCACCCTCCGGGCTGAGCCTGCTGGGACTGGTCCGGCACCTGGCCGAGGTGGAGCGCGGCTGGTTCCGCAACGTCATGGGGGGCGAGGACGTACGCGGCTACTTCCCGAGGAACGAGGCCGGGGAGTGGACCGAGTTCCACGTGGACGGCGCGGACCCGGCCGAGTCCTTCGCGATCTGGGAGGACACCTGCGCGCGGTCGCGGGCGGTCGTGGACGCCGCCGCGTCCCTGGACGTGCTCGGGCACTTCGGGGAGGAGCCGTACGCCCTGCGCTACGTCCTGGCGCACATGATCGAGGAGTACGCCCGGCACAACGGGCACGCGGACCTGCTGCGCGAGGCGATAGACGGGGCCACCGGGGAGTAAGCGGCCCGGGGCGCGGGCGCGCGTCCCGCACGCCCTGACCGCCGTGCACGCGCGGCGGGTCGGTGAGGCCAGGTCCGGTCCGTCCGTCCGTCAGGTCCGGGCCGTGCCCGCGCGGTCCACGGCGTCCAGTGCGACCGGCCAGGGGAAGTGCGCGGGGGCGTCGGGGCCGGCCGGGCCGGGGACGAAGCCGCCCTCGCCGTAGAGCAGCTCGGCGCCCGCTCCCCGCAGGACGGTGAGGGACTGCTCGAACTGCGGGTGCGCGGCGAGGGCGGCGTTGACGCAGGGCATGGCGACGACGGGGACGCCCTTGCCGAGGGCCTCGGCGGCGACGCCGACGACGAACCGGTCGGTGAGGCCAAGTGCCCAGGAGTTGACCGAGTTGAAGGTGGCGGGGGCGAACAGCAGGGCGTCCGCGGCCGGCCACACGTCGGGTTCGCCGGGGAGCTTGTACTGCCAGCGCACCGGATTTCCGGTGAGGGCGGCGAGTCCGTCGAGGCTCGGGGACACCCACTGCGCCGCTGTCGGGGTCAGGCCCAGGCACACGTTCCAGCCGCGGGCCTGGGCGTCCTCGATCACATGGGCCACGTCGAAGACGGGCGGGGCGGCGGAGCAGAGCAGGTAGAGATTCCTCGTCATACCGTCATGTGATCACATTCAACGGGATTGATCATGATCAAGGCGATCCCGTCCCGATCCCCGGTCGCTCGGGTCAGGGTCGCTCAGCCCGCGGCGATCCTGGCCGTGAAGGCGTCCAGGTTTCCCCACAGGCGCGCCTGCCGCTCGTCCAGGGTCAGCGATTCCTCCTGCTGGCCGGCGCGCAGCTTCGCCCGGCGCTTGCCCCGGACGTAGAGGGAACAGGCGAGGTCGGCGCAGATGTACGTGCCCACCGTGTTGCCCTCGCGGCCCCGGGTTCCGGCCAGGGGCGCGGCGAGCAGGGTGACGCCGGAGGAGGCGTGACCGGTCAGGCAGATCTGGCAGAGGCTGGACTTCACGGCGCTGGTGCGGCCCACGGCGGGCACGCGCAGGGAGATCCCGAGCGGGCCCTCGTCCCGGGGCACGACGAGGTGGGCGCGCAGCGGCGCGCCGGGATCCACCCAGCCCAGGAAGTCGAGGTCGGGCCAGGGCGTCGCCGCGAAGTCGAGCGGCAGGCGCAGGCGTGCGGCCTCCCCCTTGGTGCAGTTCACGAAGGACGAGCGGATCTGTTTCTCAGTGAGCGGTTCCACGGGAGTCGACCCTAATGCGCCTTCCGGTCGGTCCGCACCCCTGTTTGTCCGGGGGACCCGGCCGGGCACCGGGAGAGGGGGTCGTGCGGGATTGCGCGTGCGGTCCACGTCGTCGCGAGATCATCTGAGATTTCTTCCGGAGGGGCGATGAGATCCGCCTCCGGCGGCGGTCTTCCTTCCGAGAGATGACACCGCAGACGGAGGAACACGACATGAGCGCACCGGTGAAGGGCCCCGCGAGCTACTTCCCCTCGATCGAGAAGAAGTACGGCCGGCCCGTCGCGGAATGGAAGGACCTCATCCGTTCCTCTCCCCTGACCGCGCACATGCCGCTGGTCGCCTGGCTCAAGGCCGAGCACGGGCTCGGTCACGGCCACGCGAACGCCCTCGTCGCCCACACCCTCGCGGAGAAGTAGACGCTCGCGTATGGGGATGAGCGCTTCGGCGATGTTCCGTCTCGACGAACCGGGCTTGACTGAGCGCATGACGAAGAACGAGAACAAGAACGAGAACAAGAACAAGAACGAGCCGATCATCCTGGTGACCGGAGGCAACGGGAAGACGGGACGGCGGGTCGCGGAGCGCCTGTCGGCGCGCGGTCGGGCCGTGCGGGTCGGTTCGCGGACCGGGGACCCGGCCTTCGACTGGAACGTGCCCGCCACCTGGGGGCCGGCGCTGGAGGGCGTCGACCGGGTGTACGTGACCTACTACCCCGACCTCGCCTTCCCCGGCGCCGTCGAGCAGATCGGCGCCTTCGCCGGGGCGGCGGTGGCGGCGGGCGCGCGCCGGCTGGTCCTGCTGTCGGGGCGCGGCGAGGAGGTGGCGCAGCGGGCCGAGGAGAGCCTGAAGGCGTCCGGGGCCGACTGGACGATCGTCCGGGCCAGTTGGTTCAACCAGAACTTCGACGAGAGCTTCTTCCTGGATCCCGTACGGGCCGGGGAGATCGCCCTGCCGACCGCCGACGCGGTCGAACCGTTCATCGACGCCGATGACATCGCCGACGTGGTGGTGGAGGCGCTCACCGACGATCGGCACATCGGCAGGACCCACGAGCTGACCGGGCCGCGCCTGCTGAGCTTCGCCGACGTGGCCGCCGAGCTGTCGAAGGTGACCGGGCGCGAGATCGCCTACGTGCCGGTCTCGGACGCGGACTACCGGGCGGTCCTGCGCGCCGAAGGGATACCCGAGGACTTCGCGGAACTGTTCGCGCTGATCCTCGACGGGCGCAACGCGCACCTGACCGACGCCGTACGGGAGGTCCTGGGGCGCGAGCCGAGGGACTTCGCCGACTTCGCTCGGGAGGCCGCCGCCACCGGGGTCTGGGATCGGTGAGAAGGCGGTGACGCGGACAGCGCGGACAGCGCGGGAGATCGGGGAGGCCGGGCACGGGAGGATGGGGTCATGGACACGCTGACCGGTCTGCTCGACGGCCCCAAGGCCCGCGGGGCCTTCCTACAGAAGTCGGTCCTCAACCCGCCCTGGGCGCTGCGGATCGAGGATCGGGCGCCGCTGTCGGTGATGACCCCGGTGCGCGGTGCGGCCTGGCTGGTGCCCGACGAGGGCGAGCCCGTGCTCGTCGGGCCGGGCGACGTGGCGGTCGTACGGGGGCCCGTGCCCTACACGCTCGCCGACTCCCCGCACACCCCCGTGGGGATCACGGTGGGCCCGGACCAGCGGTGCAACACGCAGGACGGGGCGGACGTCACCGAGAGCATGGCGCTGGGGCTGCGGACCTGGGGGGACCCCGCACCGGGGCCCGCCGCGTCGGTGGTGTTGAGCGGCACCTACCAGGCGCCGAGCGAGATCGGCCGGCGCCTGCTGGGCACCCTGCCCACGGTGCTCGTCCGCCCGGCGGAGCCCGCCGACTCCACCCTGATCTCGCTGCTGGCCTCGGAGGTGGCCCGGGACGCGCCGGGGCAGGAGCTGGTACTGGACCGCCTGCTGGACCTGCTGCTCATCGGCGTGCTGCGGGCCTGGCTGGCCTCGCCCGGGGCGGGGGCGCCGGCCTGGCACCGCGCCCAGAGCGACCCGGTGGTGGGGGTGGTGCTGGGGCTGCTGCACGAGAACCCCGCGCACGGTTGGACGGTGGCCGAACTCGCCCGTGAGGCCGGGGTGTCGAGAGCCTCGCTGGCCCGCCGGTTCACCGACCTCGTCGGGGAGCCGCCAGTGGCTTACCTGACGGGCTGGCGGCTCGCCCTCGCCGCCGACCTGCTGCGCGAGCCGGACGCCACGGTGGCCGGTGTGGCCCGCCGGGTCGGTTACGGCAGCGCCTTCGCCCTGTCGACGGCCTTCAAGCGGGTACGGGGCCTGAGCCCGCAGGAGTTCCGGGCCGGGCCGACGGCGATGGCGGCGTGCACGCCCCGGACGGTGGTGCTCTGACGGGCTGTCGGGACGGCCTGGCGGGACGGCTGTCGGGACGGCTGTCGGGGTGGGGCTCGGGTGGGGCTCAGGCCAGGTCGAGTACGCCCACCGGCTGGTCGCCGCTGAGTTCGTCGGTGCGGCGGAAGCCCAGGCCGAGGTAGAAGGGCTCGGGGCTGCCCTCGCCCGCGTGCCAGGTGACGTACACCTGTCGGCCGCCGCGGCGCCGGATCTCCTCGGTGACCTCCCGGACCGCGAAGCGACCGTAGCCCTTGGCCTGGTGGGCGGCGTCGATGTTGAGGCGCCACAGGCCGGAGCGGCGCAGGTCCGGGTCCTTGGCGGGGTTCCACAGGATGTCCACGAAGGCCATGAGGAAGCCGACGACCTCGTCGCCGTCGAGGATGGCGCGCGGCCAGGCGGTCTCCCCGTAGACGTAGGCCTCCGCCAGCGACTTGACCACGGGGGACACAAGATGTGCCTGGTCGGGGCGGACTTGGACGGCGCACACCGCGTCGAAGTTCTCCGGGGTGACCGGAACCAGACGGAGTGAAGAACTGATCATCGTGGCAGCGTAACCCGGTACCGGGGGCTGCCCCCAGCCGGTATGTGTGGCCGAGGTACGACGGCGCGCGCCGCCCGAAACCCCTGGCACCGGACCCGGCCGAATGCCACCATCGGCAACGCGCGCGGCGGGTACGGCCCGTCGGCGCCCACGCGAGGACGGATCCCATGAGTTCGGACCAGGCAATGACGCCGGGCACCACCGGGCCGGGTGGCGCGGCAGCCAAGGCCGCCACCCTCCTGCTCGCCCTCTCGACCGTGCTCGTCGGACTGATGGCGGGCCTGTTCTTCGCCTTCGACGTCTCGGTGATGCCCGGTCTGGCCGCGACCGACGACCGTACGTACGTCACCGCCATGCAGCAGTTCAACGCGGCCATCGACGGGAACGGCCTCTTCGGAGGCGTCTTCGTCCTCGCGCTGCTCGCCGCCGTCGCCTCGGCGGTGCTCGAAGCGCGCCAGGGGCGGCGCGGGGTCGCGGTGTGGGTGGGGGCGGCCGCCGTGGCCTACCTGGTGGTCCTCGTGATCACCTTCGCGGTCAACATCCCGCTCAACAACGATCTGGCGGCCGTGGGGGACGCGACGCGGCTCGACGCCTTCCCGGTGGTGGACGAGTTCAAGGGCATCTGGACCACCACCAACATCATCCGCACCGTCCTGTGCACGCTCGCCCTCACGGCCCTGGCCCGCGCCCTGTTGCTGCACGGCCGGGCCACCCCGAAGGGGTAGCCGTAGGCCCGCCCTCCTGGCTCAGCCCCGCCCGTGGAGGACCAGGGCCCACGCCAGCAGGCCGGTCGAGACCGTGCACAGCAGCGTGCGCCACACGTTCGCGCGGACCCAGGGGCCTTCGAAGGCACGGCGCACGGCGGCCGGATCCGCGATCCGGTCCGCCGGGCCCGCCTGCTCCAGGGCGTTGTTCAGCGGGATGTTGACCCGGCCCGTGACGGCCATCGCCGCCGCACAGACGACGAAGGCCCCGATCAGGGGCCCCAGCGCGTGCCGCCCGTCCGCCGGCACGTGCAGGGCGACGGCGATGCCGGTGAAGACCAGGGAGCCCAGGTAGCCGAGCATGAACCAGCCGTTGAGGATCGCGACGTTGATGCGCTGCATCACCTCGATCACGGTCCGGTCGCCGGCGCCGCGCAGGCCGGGCATGACTGCCACCGAGAACCCGTAGAACAGGCCGCTGACCAGGCCCATCGTGATCGTCGCGGCGATCAGTGAGGCGAACCGTGCCGTTTCCATCCTGGGGCTCCCCGCAATCGGTCGATGTCCGTGCCGCCGCATCGCGCGTCCGTAGCGGCCGTACGTCTGGGCGATCCTACGGGCGGAATCCCGTCATCCATCCGTTCTGACGCACGAGGGAGAAGGGCCCGTTCAGCAGGGCTTCCGTCACCTGCTGGCCGGACCGGAGGCGCGGTAGTCTCCCCGCTGGGCCCGCACGCCCGCCATGACACCGGAGAGGACCCCGACCGTGACCGACCCGAAGAACAGGCTGGCCGCACTGCGGACGGACATCGAGCGTCGCAACCCCGCACAGCCCGAGTTCCACCAGGCCGTACGGGAGGTGCTGGACACCCTGGCGCCCGTGTTCGACGCCCGCCCCGAGTACGCCGAGGCGGGGCTCGTCGAGCGACTCCTGGAGCCGGAGCGGCAGATCATCTTCCGGGTGCCGTGGACGGACGACCGCGGCCGGGTCCACGTCAACCGCGGCTACCGGGTGGAGTTCAACAGCGCGCTCGGCCCGTACAAGGGCGGCCTGCGCTTCCACCCGTCCGTCGACATCGGCGTCGTGAAGTTCCTCGGCTTCGAGCAGATCTTCAAGAACGCCCTGACCGGCCTCGGCATCGGCGGCGGCAAGGGCGGCAGCGACTTCGACCCGCACGGCAAGTCCGACGCCGAGGTGATGCGCTTCTGCCAGTCCTTCATGACGGAGCTCTACCGGCACATCGGCGAGCACACCGACGTCCCGGCCGGCGACATCGGTGTCGGGGGCCGCGAGATCGGCTACCTCTTCGGCCAGTACCGGCGCATCACCAACCGCTGGGAGGCCGGCGTCCTGACCGGCAAGGGCCAGGGCTGGGGCGGCTCCGCGATCCGCCCCGAGGCCACCGGCTACGGCAGCGTGCTGTTCGCCGCCGAGATGCTGGCGGTCCGCGACGAGTCCCTCGACGGGCTCACCGCCGTGGTCTCCGGCTCCGGCAACGTCGCCCTGTACACGATCGAGAAGCTCCAGCAGCTCGGCGCGAACCCGCTGACCTGCTCGGACTCCCAGGGCTACGTGATCGACGACAAGGGCATCGACCTGGCGCTGCTGCGCCAGATCAAGGAGGTCGAGCGCGGGCGCGTCAGCGAGTACGCGCAGCGGCGCGGGTCGTCCGCCCGCTTCGTGCCCGGCGGACGGGTCTGGGAGGTCCCGGCGGACGTCGCGTTCCCGTCGGCCACCCAGAACGAACTGGGCGCCGACGACGCGCGCGCCCTGATCGCGTCCGGAGTCAAGGCCGTCTCCGAGGGCGCGAACATGCCCACGACCCCGGAGGCCGTCCACCTCTTCCAGGCGGCCGGGGTCGCCTTCGGCCCCGGCAAGGCCGCCAACGCGGGCGGGGTCGCCGTCAGCGCGCTGGAGATGGCGCAGAACGCGGGCCGCGTCGCCTGGGACCGGGACAGGGTCGAGGACGAGCTGGCGGGCATCATGCGCTCGATCCACGCCGTCGCCCACGAGACGGCGGAGCGTTACGGGGCCCCGGGCGACTACGTCACGGGCGCGAACATCGCCGGCTTCGAGCGGGTGGCGGACGCGATGCTGGCGCAGGGCGTCATCTGATCGGGTGACCGGTCCGGGGCCCGGTGACCGGTCCGGGATCGGGTGACCGGTCCGGGATCGGGTGACCGGTCCGGGATCGGGTGACCGGTCCGGGATCCGGGGGCCCGCCGACGCGGCGGGCCCCCGGGCTCGGGGTGTGGCGGCGCGGGGCTCCGGGCGGGGCCGGGGGTGTGGCGGCGCGGGGCTCCGGGCGGGGTCGAGCGGGGTGACCGTAGCCTGGCCTTCCACCACTGAAAGGGAGTTCCCGCGTGCTGACCGCCCTGGACGGGAGGTACGGCGACCGCGCGGACGCCATCGGCGTCGCCGGCCGTACCGCCTCGTACGAGCAACTGCTGGGCGCCGCCGGTGCGGTGGCCGCCGACATCGCCGGCGCCCCCGCCTTCGCCGTCACCGCGACGGCCTCCCTGGAAACGGTGGCCGCCGTCGTCGGCGGACTCCTCGCCGGGGTGCCCTGCGTACCGCTGCCCCCCGATGCCGGTCCCGCCGAACGGGAGCACATCCTGCGGGACTCCGGCGCCGTGCTCGTCGAGACCGACTTCGCGCGGCGCGCCGAGGCCCCGCCGCGCGGCGCCGCCGGACCGGACGACCCCGCGCTGATCCTGTACACCTCCGGAACCACCGGCCCGCCCAAGGGCGTGGTCCTGAGCGGCCGGGCCATCGCCGCCGACCTCGACGCCCTCGCCGAAGCCTGGCAGTGGACGGCCGCCGACACCCTGGTGCACGGGCTGCCGCTGTTCCACGTCCACGGGCTCGTCCTCGGCGTCCTCGGCGCCCTGCGCACCGGCAGCCGCCTCGTGCACACCGGCCGCCCCACCCCCGCCGCCTACGCGCAGGCCGGTGGCAGCCTGTACTTCGGGGTGCCCACCGTGTGGTCCCGGATCGCCGCCGAACCGGCCGCGGCCGCCGCCCTGTCCGGGGCCCGGCTGCTGGTCTCCGGCAGCGCCCCGCTGCCCGCCCCCGTCTTCCGGGACCTGGAACGCCTCACCGGCCACCGGCCCGTGGAGCGCTACGGGATGACCGAGACCCTGATCACCGTCAGCGGGCGCGCGGGCGGCGAGGTCCGCCCCGGTACGGTCGGCACTGCGCTCCCCGGCATCCGGACCCGGATCGCGGCCGAGCCGGGCGCCGAGATCGGCGAACTCCAGCTGACCGGCCCCACCTTGTTCTCCGGCTACCTGGGTCGGCCCGAGGCCACCGCCGCCGCGTACACCGAGGACGGGTGGTTCCGTACGGGTGACATCGCGGCCGTGGACCCCGAGGACGGGGTCCACCGGATCGTCGGCCGGGCCTCCATCGACATGATCAAGTCGGGCGGGTACCGGATCGGCGCGGGCGAGATCGAGAACGCGCTGCTCGACCACCCCAAGGTGAGCGAGGCGGCCGTGATCGGAGTGCCGGACACCGACCTCGGACAGCGCATCGTCGCCTTCGTCGTCGCCGACGGGGTCACCGGCCCGGAACTCACCGACTTCGTCGCCGCGCACCTCTCCGCCCACAAACGCCCGCGCGAGGTCCGCTTCGTCACGGCGGTGCCGCGCAACGCCATGGGCAAGCCGCAGAAGCGACTGCTGCTCGGCGGACTTGACGGCGTCGGCGGACTCGACGGCATCGACGGATTTGCGGGGGAGCGGCGATGAGGGGCGGACAGGACTCCGTCGTCGTGTCCCGGGCTCCCTACGACGCCGTCCGGCCCGGTCCCTGGGTCCGGCGCTTCCACGTGGGGGTGGCGTCGGGGCCGGACGTACCCGTCCTCGTGGTGTTCCCGCACGCGGGCGGCAACGCCTCCTTCTACCTCCGCCTCTCCGCGGACCTCGCGGGGCACTGCGAGGTGCTCGTCCTCCAGTACCCCGGGCGCCAGGACCGGCTCGGGGAGCCCGTGCCGGACACGTTGACGGGGACGCTCGACGGGATCGAGGAGGCGATCCTCCCCTGGCGGGGAAGGCCGACGGTGCTGTTCGGGCACAGCATGGGCGCGGTGCTCGCCTTCGAGCTCGCGCGCCGCTGGGAGCGGGCCGGCGCGGGGCCGCGCGGGCTGATCCTCTCCGGACGCAACTCGCCGCTGACGCCCGAGGGGCCGCCGCCGGCCCTGGACGACGACTCCCTGATCGCCCGGGTGGGCGCGCTCGCCGGGACCGATCCCGAGCTGCTCGCGGACCCGGGCTTCCGGGAGTTGATCCTGCCGTCGCTGCGGGGCGATTACGCCGCCCTGCAGAACCACCGCTACGTGCCGGGGCCGCTGTTGCGCGCGCCCGTCAGCGTGCTCTGCGGGGACGACGACCCGCGGACCGACGAGGCCGGGACGAGGGCCTGGCGGGAGCTGACGGAGGCGGCGTTCACCCTCCGGGGGATGCCCGGCGGGCACTTCTACCTGCTGGAGCAGCACGAAGCCGTGGTCCGCGCGGTCAGGGAGGACCTGGCGGGCTTCCTCGCGGGCGGCTGAGGGAACGGGTGGGGCCGTCGGCCGTCGGGGCAGTGGTCAGTGGTGGGCGCGGACGGAGAGGTGGCGGGCCAGGGTCTCCAAGGCCTCCGTCACCTCGGGCAGTTGCCGGGCCCCGTCCTCGCCCAAGGCCCGCGCGAGGGCCTCCTCGACCTTGGAGGCGCCCGCCGCCCGTACGGCGGCCACGCGCGCGGAGGTTCCGGGCGCCTGGCGGACCAGGGTGCGGCGGCGATCGGCGGGATCGGGGGCCGTCTGCACGGACCCGGCCTCGCGGAGGCGGGCCACGGCGCCCGAGACCTGGCTCTGCGGCAGGCCCGTGCGCTGCGCGGTCTCCCCGACGGTGGTGTCCGGGTGTGCGGCGATGTCTCCGGCGACGATGACGACCGAGCGGGTGCTGCCCGCGTACTGCCCGGATCCGCCCGGAGGTTCGGGCAGGGCCTCCTCGCCGAGCTTCATCAGGGCCCGGCCCAGCAGGAACAGTTCGATTCCATCCACGCCCACAGATTACATCCCGATCGATCCATCGAAATGGATGCATCGCTCTTGATGCATCGAGATGGATGGAATAGGCTGGTCGCAGAGCAGCGGACGAAGGGCCCGCGCCGACCGCACGAAGGAGTCACCATGTTCGTCTCGCCGACCGCGCTTCTCGGTCCGTCCGTCCTCCGGGTCCCCGGCGCCACGCTCCACTACCGACTGGAGGGCTCCGGGCCGCTGTTGCTCGTCTCGCAGAGCGGCGACGGGGACGCTGACCGCACCGTGGACCTGGTCCCGCACCTGACCGACGCCTTCACGGTGCTCACCTACGACCGCCGCGGTCTCTCCCGCAGCCGGCTGGAGCATCCGGGGCGGACCACCTCGCTCACCGAGCACGCCGAGGACGTCCACCGCCTGTTGGCCGCCGTCACCGACGAGCCCGCCCTTATGCTGGGGTGCAGCCTCGGCGCGGTCATCGGGCTGCACCTGGCGGTGCGCCACCCCGGGCAGCTGTCCACCCTCGTCGCCCACGAGCCGGTCGCCCCCCGTCTGCTGCCGGCGGGTGAGCGGGCCCGGCACGAGAGGGAGCTCGCCGGGCTCCGAGAGACATACCGGGCGGACGGACTCGCCGCGGCCCTTCCCGCGGTCGCCCGCTCCCTGGGCATAGACCCGGCCCGACAGGCCACCGAGCCGGGCCTCACCCCGCAGCCGATGGACGAGCGCCGGCGCGCCAACTTCGGCTACTTCATGGAGCACGACGTCCTGGCGGTCCTCCAGGACACCCTCGACCCCAGAGCCCTGGCCACCCTGGCCGGGTCGCCGACCCGCGTCGTCGCGGCCCTCGGGGAAACCACCCCGACCCACGCCTTCGACCGCCGGTGCGGCACCGCGTTGGCGGAGCTGCTGGGCACGGGGACGGAGACCTTCCCGGGCGGACACAACGGCAACACCACCCACCCCCGCGCCTACGCCACCCGTCTGCGCACCGTCCTCGGGACGACCTGAAGCGGGGCGCCCCGGAGCGGCCAGGGGTGGGGTGAGGGACGTGGGCAGCAGCCGGGTCGGGCTTGCCGGGCCCGGCCTGCCGGGTCAGGTGCGGGGGGTCGGGGTGCGGAGGAAGAGGCGTCCGGCGAGATCGGCCCCGATCACGCCCCGGAGGCGTCCCGGGTGAAGAAGCCGCGCCGGCTGCGCAGTCCGCCGCCCGTGACGACGTACTCGTCGCCGTCTCCCGGCAATGGCGCGAGGGAGGCCGGGGCGTAGTCCGGGGGGGAGTTCGGTCTCGGAGGCCGCGCGGATCTCGGGCTTGATGCGGGCGCCGAGGGTCAGGGTCCCGCCCGAAACCTCGCCCGAGCCCGAGATGTTGTCCGAGACCTCGCGCGAGCCTTCGCACTCGGCGGTGTCGGCTATGGCGATCGTGAGGTCATCGCGTCGATGTCGTAGTCACCGGTGATCTCCGCGGCGCGGGTCGGGTCGAAGGGGATGGGCTCGGGGGCGCGCTCGTACAGGCCCAGGTGGGTCTCCGGGAGCCGGCGGACGACGGCCTGGTTGCAGAGGGTGCCCTCCGGGCCGGCGTTGGACACCGCGACGACGGCGAAGTCGTGTTCGGGGACGAGGAGCAGCTCGGCGAACTGGCCGTTGGCCGAGCCGCCGTGGCCGATCGTGGCGACCCCGTCCACCTCACGCAGGAACCACGAGAAGCCGATGCCGTGACCGAGGGAGCTGGCGCGCAGGACGGTCGTCCGCTCCCTCATCCGGTGCAGCAGCTCGGTCGGCAACAGCCGCGCTCCGCTCTCCGCGCGGCCGTCGCCGAGGTGGAAGCGGGCCCAGCGCAGTTGGTCGGCCACCGAGGAGACCAGGCCCCCACCGGGGTTGTTCGCGCGGGAGGGGGTCCAGCCGCCGGTGGGCGTGAGGCGGCCGCCCTCGTCGAGGTTGTGCCCGACGGCGACGGCGGCGTGGGTGGCGGCGGCGTGGGTGGCGATGGCCGGGTCGGGGGCGGGGGCGAAGAAGCTCTCGGTCATTCCGAGGGGCTCGAACAGGGGGGTGGTGAAGGCCCGTTCGTAGGTCTGGCCGGTGACGTGCTCCAGGATCCTCCCGGCCAGCTTGTAGCCGGCCTGGCCGTAGGAGGCGCGGGTGCCGGGAGCGGCGATCAGGTCGACCTCGGCCATCCTCGCCACGAAGGAGGCGAGGGCGTCGTCCCCCTCTCCGGTGTCGGCGAGGAGGTTCCAGTCCAGTCCGGCGGTGTGGTTGAGGAGGTTGAGGACGGTGATGCGGGCGGCGGAGTCCTCGTCGGCGAGCACGAGTTCGGGCACGTACCGGCGAACGGGGGCGTCCACGTCCACCAGACCCTGTCCGACCAGGCACATCGGCGCGGTGGCCGTGTAGGTCTTGGTGACCGAGGCCCACTGGTGGAGGGTGTGCGGGCCGACGGGACGCGGGTCGTCGAGGTCCGTCACCCCGTGGCAGGTGAAGACCTCGTGGCCGCCGGAACGGACCCCGACGACCATGCCGGGGACGCCGTGCTCCGCCGCCGTCGCCGCGACGAACTTCGCTCTTCGGGGGTCTTTCGGGATGGCCGGATCACGCCGGGGATGATCTAGGCAGGGGCCGGTGGCCGTCGGTACGTTGCGGGCATGGACCAAACGGCTGGCGATCCCAGTACCGATCATCGCGCCCTGATAGCGGCCTCCATCACCGTCGTCATGTGGGCTTCCGCATTCGTGTCGATCCGCGCGTCGGCCGAGCACTTCGGCCCCGGGGCACTCGCGCTCGGCCGACTCCTGACCGCCTCGGTCGCGCTGGGCGTCGTCCTGCTGATCAAGCGGGTCCCGCTGCCCTCGCGTCAGGCGTGGCCCGGGATCGCGGCGTCCGGCGTGCTCTGGTTCGGCCTCTACATGGTGGCGCTGAACTGGGGCGAGCAGCAGGTCGACGCCGGCACGGCCGCGATGATCGTCAACATCGGCCCGATCGTCATCGCCCTGCTCAGCGGCTGGCTGTTGAAGGAGGGTTTCCCGCCGAAGCTGCTCGCGGGGATGGCCGTCTCCTTCGTGGGAGCCGTCGTGGTGGGGATGTCGACCTCCGGAGGCGGCGCCTCCAGCCTGACCGGGGTGCTGCTCTGCCTGGTCGCCGCCCTCACCTACGGGGCCGGCGTGGTCTCGCAGAAGCCGGCGCTGCGGTACGCGACGCCGTTGCAGGTGACGACGTACGGCTGCTTCGTCGGGACCCTGTGCACCCTGCCCTTCGCCGGGCAGCTCCTGCACCAGCTTCCCGAGGCCCCGCTGAGCGCCACCCTCAACATGGTCTACCTGGGCCTCTTCCCGACCGCCCTGGCCTTCACCACCTGGACCTACGCCCTGTCCAAGACCACCGCCGGGAAGATGGGCGCCACCACCTACGCGGTGCCCGCCGTCGTGGTCCTCATCGCCTGGCTCGTCCTCGACGAGGTCCCGGGCTGGCTGACCCTGCTCGGCGGCGCGATCTGCCTCGGCGGGGTCGCGGTTTCCCGCAACCGCCCCCGCCCGGCGAACGAGGTGGTGGGCGCCGGCAAGTGACCTCGCCCCGCGCTGCGGCGGGGGTTCAGGAGGCGGCGCGGGCTGTGAGCGTCGCCTCCAGGCCGGTGAGGAGGGCCTGGAGGCCGAGTTCGAAGGTCCGCTCGGGCGCGGCGGCGTACTCGGTGGCGGCGGCCGCGTCCAGGCGCGCCCTCAGCCGGGGGAACTCCCGGGCCACCTCGGTGGCCTTGGCCATGGTGTCGGCGATGAGGGCCTCGGCGTCCCCGCCGTCGCGGCCGAGCCGCCGGTTCAGGGAGGCCGTCGCGGAGGCTCCGAGGACGCTCCCGAGCACGAAGGTGAAGACGGAGGCCGCCGCCCGGTCCGCCTCGGGGCCGGTGAAGCCGGCCGCCTCGTAGACCGCCAGGCTCAGGTCGTCGTGGCGCGCCTTGCCCGGACCGTAGAAGAGGTGCGTCCCGAAGGCGGTCACCAGCCAGGGGTGCCGGCTCAGCATCGCGTGCAGCGAGCCGGCCATCGCGGTGGCCGCGGCGCGCCATCCGAGGGTCTCGGGGTCGGCGGGCTCCACCTCGTTCCACACCCGGTCCCCGACGAGCAGGACCAGGTTGTCCTTGTTCTTCACGTGCCAGTAGACCGCCGTCGCCGCGCTGTCGAGGCGCCTGCCGAGGCTGCGCATGTTGAGGCCTTCGAGGCCCTCCTCGTCGAGCAGCTCGATCGCGGTCGAGAGGATCCGTTCCTGCGTCAGGGTGTCGCGTGCCATGGGGGTCACGATAGGCGCCGCCCCCGGACTTGTACAAAGTTCAGGCACGGACTTGCACTTAGTTCAAGAGTCGACCTACAGTCCTCTTGTACTTAGTGAAGGTCGATCGCGGGGCTTCGGGCGCCGCACGAGGGGGACCCACCGTGAACGCTCTCGTCGCCACGCTCCAACTGCTCGTCGCGGCCGCCCTCCTGAGCATCCCGCTGGTCCGCGCCCGCTACGGAGCCGCCGCGGAGGCGGAGCTCGCCGGCCAGGGGTGCGCCCGGGGTTGCTCGCCGAGAACGGGATGCGCTTCGACGCCGGCGGCCACGAGACCTGGGCCCCCGTCTCGATCGCCGCGGCCCTCGCCGCCGGAGCAGCCCTCAACCTCCTGGGCGTCTCCTGGGCACCGGTCACCACCTGGGTGCTGCTGACACTGGTCCTGCTGATCAACTGCCTGATCCTGCACAGCAACCTGACGGCGGTCTCCTCCGTCCGCGCCGCCTTCGCCCGCAAGGGCGACGAGGAACTGGCCCGTGTGGACGTGCCAGCCCTGCTCAAGGCCGCCGAAGCGGCCTTCCCTGCCTGGGTGTGGGTCCTGCAGAACGCCCGCCACGTGGTGGCGTTCGGCGCCTCGATCGCCGCCCTCGTGGTCGGGGTCCTCGCCTGACGGACCCCTCGGAAACCCGCACGGGCCGTGCCCCGTCCCGTCCCCCCGTCCGGGGAGGGGGCGGGGCACGGTCACAGGATCAAGGTGGCCTCGTTCCTTCCGAGCAGGTATCCGAGCTGTAATCGGTTGAGTGCTCCGAGTTCCTGCTTGATGGCGGCGATATGGGCCTGGAGGGACCGCTCACTGATCCCGATGCGACGGGCGATCGCCTTGTCCGAATAGCCCTCGATGAGCAGTCGACTGATGGACTCCCGGATCGCCGGGACGACCTCGTCGGCGGCCTTCGCCGCGTGCAGCGGGACGAACGGGAAGGGTTTCGCCCGGTCCCAGGCCTTGTCGAAGGTGTCGCGGAGGAATCGCACGATGGTCGGTTCGGTAATGGCGATTGCCGTCGTGCGGTCCTCGTTCGCCGAAATGAAGGCGACGTCGTCGACAATGATGAGGCGGTCGAAGAATTCCTCCAGGGTTCTTACTTGGGCCCCGTATTCCGTGACGGCGCGTACGTATTCCTTGGTCGCCTCGTCGAATCTCGTGGTGTGTTGATACAGGGTCCGCATGGCGATCCCCGCGGAGATGTGTCGTCGTACGGATTCCAGCGCGTCCTTCAACACCGCGCTCGGCCGCGCCCCGTCGGGCTGCGCGGTGAGGATGTCCCGGGACACCGAGGCCAAGGCCTCGTTGATCGCGCTCGAAATGCTGCCCAGGCCGTGGAGGTAGCGGACCCCCGGGCCCACCACCTCGTCCGGAGCAGCCTCCACGGCCGGGATCCGGGCCGTGTGCGAGGCCTGTTGCGCGGCCTCCTGGGCCAGCAGGCCCAGGTGTGCTGCGAGTTCCCGCAAAAACGCCTGCGGTTCCCCGGCCGCGGGCGAAGACGGCGCTTCAGATGCGCCGCTTTGGTCTTGTTTGACGTATTTGACTACGTCCACTTGCCACCCCTGTCTGTCCGGTCTGGAGGTGTTTGCGGCGGTTGAGACCCCGTGGGTTCCCGCAATGCGTAAACCCGAGCCATCGTAGGTCTACCTCGGCGTGACCCGGCAGGGGAGATTTGGTCTCACCGCAGGAACGAACACGAAGAAGGCGCCCGGCGATCATCACCGCCGGAAACCGCCTCGATTTGGCGTTCCTGGAATGGTCAAAGCAAAAACGACTCAAGGGGACTGGGCTAAATGGGGAAGAACCAGATGGCGACTCGTCGTACCGGCCACGTTTCTGGAATCCGTGGTCGTGTGGTTCTGGCCTCCGCCGGCCTCGCCCTCGGCCTGGGCGCCGTGGTCACCGGCATCGCCCAGAGCGCCGGACCGGCCGACTCCGTCAGCCACCTCCGCCTCGGCGACGTCGGCTGGAACAGCAAGAACGCCCACGTCGTGGCCGGTGACGTGGGTTGGAACAACCCGCAGCCGGGTGGAACGCCCACCCCCACGCCCACCCCGACGCCGACCCCGGGCTCCACCAACGACGTTGGCTGGAACTGACCGGTCGTTACCACCCCGCCCTGCACTTCTTTCCCTCCCGCCACTGACACACCGGCAAAGGAATGGCTGATCCTCGTGGTTGCCTCCCCCTGGTTCCTGACTTCCGAGACCGCCACAGGCACTGACCCCGCCGTCCGCGTCCACTGTTTCCCGCACGCCGGCGGAAACCCCCGGACCTTCCTCGGCTGGCAGCCCGCTCTGGAACACGACGCGCGGATCCTCGCCGCCTGCCCGCCCGGTCGCGGCCACCGCTTCCGCGAGCCGGCCGCCGCCTCCCTCGCCGAGCTCGCCGACGGCGCCGCCCGCGCCATCTCCCTCGACGCCGCGCCCGACCGGCCGTTCCTCCTGTTCGGACACAGCTTCGGCGCCGCCCTCGCCTTCGAGGTCGCCCGCCGCCTGGAAGGCGTGCCCGGCCTCGCCGGCCTCGTCGCCTCCGGCTGCTCGGCGCCCTCCCTGCTGCCGACCGCCCGCGTCGTGCGGACCGCGGAGCTGGAAGGCCGCGCCTTCACCGACGCCGTCCAGTTCTTCGGCGGGCTGCCCCCCGAGGTGGTCGAGGACGAGGCCGTACAGGAACTCCTCCTCCCGCCCCTGCGCGCCGACTTCCGCATGGTCGCGGGCTACCGCTACCGCCCCGGCACCCCGCTGGGCGTCCCCGTCACCCTCCTCAACGGACGCCGGGACCCGCACGTCAGCCCCGCCGCGCTCGACCCCTGGGCCCGCGAGTGCGCGAGCGAACCCGAACGCCTCTGGGCCGACGGGGGCCACTTCTACTTCGAGGACGACCCGCGGTCCGTCACCGACGTCCTGGGCCGGCTGGCCCGCGCGGCAACCGGCGCCGCCCGCAGGAGCGATGAGTACGTTGAGCTGATCTGACACCGGCCGACGCACCCCAGCACTTCAGCGAGGACCCCATGAACCAGCGCACCACCCCCGCCGCAGCGACCACCGCCGCCCTCGACGCCGCCCGCCTGCGCAGGGCCGTCGCCTTCCGCGACCTGCACGCCGCGCCGCGCCCCTTCGTCGTCCCCAACCCCTGGGACGCCGGATCCGCCCGCATCCTCGCCGGCTTCGGCTTCGCGGCCCTCGCCACCACCGGCGCCGGGCTCGCCTACAGCCTCGGTCGCCCCGACGGTTCCCTGACCCGCGCCGAGATCCTCGACAACGCCCGCTCCATCGTCGAGGCCACCGGCCTGCCGGTCACCGCCGACCTGGAGAGCGGCTTCGGCGAACGCCCCGAGGACGTCGCCGAGACCATCCGCCTCGCCGCCGACGCCGGCCTGGTCGGCGGCTCCGTCGAGGACTCCACGGGGCGCGCCGAGGACCCGATCCGGTCCCTGGAGGAGTCCGTCGAACGGGTCGCCGCCGCGGTGGAGGCCGCCAAGGGGCTGGACTTCCCCTTCACCGTCACCGCCCGCGCCGAGAACTTCTTCCAGGGCCGCCCCGACCTGGAGGACACCCTCCGCCGCCTGCGGGCGTACGAGGCCGCCGGCGCCGACGTGCTCTACGCCCCGGCCCTGCCCGACGCCGAGGCCGTCCGCGCCGTCTGCGCCGCCGTCGAACGCCCCGTCAACGTCCTGATGGGCGGCGCCCTCAAGCTGTCCGTCGCCGACCTCGGAGCCCTCGGCGCACGCCGGATCAGCACCGGCTCCGCCCTGTCGCGCGCCGCCCTCGGCGCCCTCACCCGCGCCGCCCGCGAGATCGGCGAGCTGGGCACCTTCGGCTTCGGCGCCGACACCCTCCCCTACGCCGAGGCCAACGCCCTGCTCGCCCCCGCCACGCCCGCCACGCCCACCCCGTCCGCCCCGCACGCCGACCGAGAGAGCGACCCGGCACCGTGAGCCTTCCGTACGCGCCACCCGCCGCCCCTGCCGTCCACCTGTCCGCGCCCCGCTACGTGCTCGGCGAACGCGAAGCCGACCACACCACCATCGACGGACTCGCCGAGCGCGCCCGCCAGTTGGGGATGCCGCCCCGCGCCGCGCTGTGGGGCTGGGGCAGCGTCCACCGCACGGCCAAGGCCCTGGAGACCCTGGCGGCCGAGAGCGCCCGCGCCACCCTGGAGGCCGCGGGTGCCGACGCGGCGGACGTCGACTGCCTCATCCTGTGCTCCACCCGCTTCCCGGGCGGCCCGCGCACCCACGGCGCCTTCGTGGAGAAGATCCTGGCCGCCACCGGACTCACCTCGGCCGCCTTCACGGGCCTGACCCTCGGCCGGTGCGCCAACCTCCTCACCGGCATCCGCACCGCACAGGCGTACGTCGCCGCCGGCCTGTACCGCAGGGTCGTGGTCGTCACCGCCGACCGGGTCACCGACGAGTCGACGCGCATGGAGAACTTCGCCCTCTTCAGCGACGGGGCCGCCTCCTGCCTGGTCGCCGCCGAACCGCTCGGCCCGGACTCCTACGAGATCGTCGCGGGGGCCTCCGCGCAGGACCCGACCGGACTCGACTGGACCCACGAGATCAGCTCCGACCTCGCCCGCGAGGTCAACGACCGGATCCTCGACCAGACCGGCATGAAGATCGGCGACATCCAGGGCGTCCTGCACGCGAACCTCTACAAGCCCGTGGTGGTCCTCAAGGAGCGCCAGGCCGGATTCACCCGGGAGCAGCTCTACCTCGACAACATCCGGCGCGTGGGCCACTGCTTCGCCGCCGACCCGCTCATCAACCTCGTCGACCGCGACGCGGCCGGGGAACTGCGGCCCCACGGGCACTACCTGCTGGCCTCCAGCGTCCCCGGCGTCCGCGTCGGCGTCCTGCTGCGCAAGCTCCCGTCGGACCCCGCGGACCGAGCGGCGGCCACGAGCGCGCACACGAACGGCGAGACCGGCACCGGCACCACCACCAGCACCACCACCGGCACGGCGATCACGCACACGGACACCGCACGGCAGGGGCACCCGGCATGAGCATCGACACCAGCACTCACCTCACCGCCGACATGGCGCGCGCCGTCCCAGGCGCCGCCCACCCGCTGCCCGACCTGACGACCTCCCTGCCCCGGACCCCCTTCGAGGCCTCCCCGGCCGGCGCCGCCGAGGCCGCCGCGATCACCGCGGCCGCGCCCGCCGAGCTGTTCCGCCGCCTCCTCGCCGACCAGGAGGGCGAGGCCGCCCTGCTCGCCGCCCGCCGGGTGCTGGCGGTCTTCCTGGCCCCCGAGCCCGACGCCGACGCCGACACCGCCGAGCCCCGCTGGGACGACGCCGACGCGGTGGCCGCCCACGTCCTGGCCGCCCGCGCCGAACTGGCCGCCGTCCTCGCTCCGTTGGGCGCCCACCCCGACCCCGAGGTCCGGGCGGCGCTGCTGCGCCAGCGCGCCCCGCTCACCCTGACCGGCGGCTGCTGGCTCGACAGCCTCTCGCAGGTCGCGACGCAGCCCGCCGAGATCGTCGGCCGGCTCTTCGGCCAGCACTGGTACCTCCAGGGCGAGGGCACCGCCGAGGCCGGCCTCCTCGGCCGCCGCCGACGCGCCCTGATCGGTCACGGGGTCTTCCTCCCCGACGTGGAGGCCGACACCTTCCTCGACGAGACCGGCGCCCGCCCCCTCACCGCCCTGCACGGCGCCTTCCACCTGGCCCTGTCGCGGCTGCCCGCCTCCTTCCTCCCCGAGGTCGTCGGCATCCACTACGCCGCCCACGCGCTCGGCCTCGACGAGCTCCTGCTCGGCAGCGAGCCGATGCTCGCCGAGAGCGACGTACGCCCCGTGCTCGCCGAGTTCCTCGCCCACACCGAGCACTCCCCGACCGGCCCCGAAGACCGCCGCCGCGCCCTGGCCGCCGTACGGCTCCTGCTGCGCCTGGAGCGCGAGCACGCCGCCGCCCTGGCCGAGCTCGCCGCCTGGCACGACGGGCTCTCCCTCGACGCCAAGGTCGCCCGGATCGTCGAGCGTCACGCCCCCCACGCCGGCCGCCAACACCGCGCGGTCCGGATGGGCGCCCGCAAGCTCACCGACTGGCTCGACGACGACAACCTGGACGCCGCCGCCTTCGTCCGGGAGTTCCGCACCGCCCGCCAACTGCGGCCCGGCCGGGACGGCGGCCCCTGCCGCTTCCTGAAGTCGATCAAATTCGGCGGTCCCATGTTCGGCATCTTCGACGAGCGGGAGGCGGCCGTGTTCGCCGCTTGGGCCCGATCGGTCGCGGACGGCGAACCCGCCGGCGCCGACCTGGTGCCCACCACTGCCGGCGACGAGCCCGCCCGCGCCTGGAGCGGCCGGCTGGCCGCCGTACAGCCCGCCGACGTCCTGGTCCGCGAGCCCGAGTCCGCCGACGACCACCGCCGCTTCTTCCACCGCCTCGTCAACTTCGAGCGCCACCCCAACGTCATGCCGCTCGCCCGGGCCCGGGCCGAGGCCGGCCTCGCCGACGCCGAACTCCTCTTCGCCCACGGCGCCGGGGGAGTCCTCACCGACGCCTCCTGGTTCGAGTACACGCCCGAGGCCCTGATGGAACGGGTCGAACGGATCTACTGGGACAAGCTCGTGGACCCGTACGAGCCGCTCACCGAGATCCCCTCCCGCGACGAGGTGGTCTTCGAGCAGTCCACGTACGCGCTCGGCAGCCTCATCGACGGCGCCTGGGCCCACCGCGTGGGCAACCTCGGCCGCCGCCACCGGCGCAGCGACGACATGCTCTTCTCGATCTACGCGGACGAGATGGGCCGCGGCGACATGGCCAAGAACCACATCACGATCATCCACAAGGTGCTGGCCAGCATGGACATGGAGCTGCCGCACGTCCGGCAGGAGGCCTTCCTGCACCAGGGCGACCTGCCCGACCACCTGTACGGCTTCTCCATCCACCAGCTCAGCCTGAGCCTGTTCCCCGACACCCTCTACAACGAGATCCTCGGCTACAACCTGGGCATCGAGATGTTCGGCCTGGGCGCGATGCGGCTGCACGAGATACAGAAGCTGCGCAGCCACGGCCTCGACATCTCCTACGAAGAGGCCCACCTGTCCATCGACAACTTCTCGGCGGGCCACGCCCGCCAGTCCGCCGAGATCGTCACCGCCTACCTCGACGACGTGCGCCGCGCCTCGGGCGAGGAGGCCGTCCGGCGCGAGTGGCGCCGGATCTGGCGCGGCTACGCCTCCTTCGCCTACTTCGTCGAACACGCCCTGGTCAAGCGGGTGCGCGCGCAGGAGGCGTCCGCAGCCGCCGCCGACACCGCCGGCACCGCCGACCTGGTCATCTGAGGAGCCCGACGATGGAACCGATCACGAGCTTCGACCCCGAGATCCTCGGCCTGCCGTTCTACGAGGACACCCACCGCGAGCTGGCCGCGTCGGCGGGAGCCTGGTGCGACGCCAACCGCGTGCTGTGGGAGGAGGCCCGCTCCCTCGACCCCGACACGGCGGGACGGACCCTGGTGCGCGCCCTGGGAGCGGCCGGCTGGCTGGCCGGGCTGGACCCGGAGGCCGGCCCCGCGATCGACCTGCGGTCGGTGTGCCTGCGCCGCGAGGCCCTCGCCTACGCCGAGGACCTGGCCGACTTCGCCTTCTCCATCCAGGCCCTCTCGGCCACGCCCCTGCTGCGCTTCGGCAGCGAGGAGCAGCGCCGTCGCTACTTGCCGGGGATGGCCGCCGGGACCCTGATCGGGGCCTTCGCGGTCTCCGAGAAGGAGGCCGGCTCGGACGTGGCCTCCGTCGGCCTGGAGGCGGTCCGGGACGAGGACGGCTCGTACGTCCTCAACGGGCGCAAGGCCTGGATCGCCAACGGGACCATCGCCGACGTGTTCGTGGTGATCGCCCGTACCGGTCAGGGCCCGGGTCCGCTCGGCCTCTCGGCCTTCCTGGTGCCCGCCGCCACCCCCGGGCTGCGGGTCGAGCGGATCGACGCCATCGCCCCGCGTGCCTTCGCCCACCTCACCTTCGAGGACTGCCGGGTGGACGCCGACGCGCTGCTCGGACGCCCCGGCAAGGGGTTCGTGGTCGCGGTGGACCTCCTGGAGCGCTTCCGCAGCACCGTCGGGGCGGCCGCCCTCGGCTTCGCCCGGCGGGCCTTCGACACCGCCCTGGCCCACGTGCTGACGCGGGAGGCCTACGGGGCCCCGCTGTTCGACCTGCAACTGGTCAAGGCCTCCCTCGCCGACATGGAGGTGAAGCTGAACGCGGCGGCGCTGCTGGTCGCCCGGGCCGGTTGGGAGACCGACCGGGGCAGCCGGCGCTTCGCCCGCCACTCCAACATCGCCAAGGTGCACGCCACCGAGGCCGCCCAGGAGGTGGTCGACTCCGCCGTGCAACTGCTCGGCGCGGCGGGCATCGTCCAGGGCTCGGTCACCGAGCGGCTGTACCGGCAGATCCGGTCCCTGCGCATCTACGAGGGCACCTCGGAGGTCCTCAGGATGGCCATCGCGGGCTCCCTCGACACCCGCAGAGCCTCCCGCCCCTCCCGCGCCGCCTGAACCCGAGCACGCACGACCCGGTCGACCCCCAACCCAAAACACCGCAACCATCAATTGAGCAACCACGACGGCGGGCACCACGTCCGCGAGAGCGGCGCCGGCTTAGGCGCACAAGAGAGAGCAACCACGACGGCGGGCGACCACGTCCGCGAGAGCGGCGCCGGCTTAGGCGCACAACAAGGGAGCAGGCAGTGAGCACCACCACCGTCACCCCCGTCGAGGCCGTCCGCCTCGTCGATCCGTACCCGTACTACGCCCGCCTGGTCGCGACGCGGCCCTTCGCCCACGACTCCGCGCTCGGGGCCTGGGTGGCGGCCGACGCGGCGGCGGTGCGCGCGGTGCTCGGGAGCGGCGCGCTGCGGGTGCGGCCGGTGGCGGAGCCGGTTCCGGCGGGCATCGTGGGGACGCCGGCCGGGAAGGTCTTCGGGGACCTGGTGCGCATGACGGACGGGGCCGTCACGGCCCGGCTCAAGGCGGTGGTGTCCGAGGCCCTGGTTGGCTGTGACACCGCGCGGGCCGGGGAGTTGGCGGCCCGTTTCACCCGCGAGGTGCTGGCCCGGGGCGGGGAGGTCTCCTACGAGGAGCTGATGTTCGCCGTCCCGGCCCGGGTGGTCGCGGCCCTGAGCGGGCTGACCGACGGCGCGGACGTCGAGGCGGCCCGGGCGATCGGCGACTTCGTCGGCTGCATCCCGGCCGGCGCGACCCCGGAGCAGCAGCGGGCGGCGGCGACGGCGGCGGCCCGGCTGCGTGAACTGCTCGGCCCCGGCCTGGACCGGGCGGCGGACGGCCTGCTCGGGGAGCTGGTGCGGGCCGCCGACCGGGCCGGGTGGGAGGAGCTCGGGCCCCTGCTGTCGAACGCCGTCGGCTTCCTCTCCCAGACCTACGACGCCACGGCCGGGCTCGTCGGCAACACCCTGGTCGCCCTGGCCCGGGGGGCCTCCGTGCCGGAGGGGCCGGAAGGCACCGCCGCGCTGGTGCGCGAGGTGGTCCGGTACGACGCCCCGATCCAGAACACCCGCCGCTTCGCCGCCGAGCCGTTCACCCACGGGGGGCTGACGGTGGAGGCCGGCGAACAGGTCCTCGTGGTCCTCGCCGCCGCCAACCGGGACCCCGCCGTCAACCCGGACCCCCACACGTTGACGCCCGGCCGGGTGAATCCGACGGTGTTCACCTTCGGCGCGTCGGCCCACCGCTGTCCGGGCGCACAGCTCGCCGGGGCCCTCGCCGCGGCCGTGGTCACCGAACTGCGCACGGCAGGCTTGAGCACCTCCGCGACCCCTGCCTATCGCCCTCTGGCGAACGCCCGGATCCCGCTCCTGTAGCGCGCGGGCCCTCCCTCAGGAAGCAGCCCCCGCCACGACGAGCAGGCCGGGGGTCGCCCACCCTCATGCCTTCAGACGGGACAAATCAGATCATGTCGGACCGTACGCACCTCTGGATGCGCCACGAAGCCCGCTCCACCGAGCGCCGCGCCCCCCTCACCCCCGCCGACGCGGCCCGCCTCGTCGAGGCCGGAGTGCGCGTCACCGTCGAGGAGTCGGCCCAGCGCGCCTTCCCCCTCGCCGAGTACGCCGCCGCCGGCTGCGCCACCGCCCCCACCGCCTCCTGGCACGAACAGGCCCCCGACGAGGCCTACGTGCTCGGCCTCAAGGAACTCCCCTCCGGGCCCGACGCACCCGCCCTGCGCCACCGCCACATCTACTTCGGCCACGCCTACAAGGGCCAGGCCGGCGCCGCCGAACTGCTGGCCCGCTTCACCGCCGGCGGCGGCGCCCTCCTCGACATGGAGTACCTCACCGACGAGAGCGGCCGCCGCGTCGCCGCCTTCGGCTACTGGGCGGGCTACGTGGGCGCCGCCCTCGCCGTCCTGCACCACCGCGGGACCCTCACCGCCCCGCTCGTGCCCACCGACCGCGACTCCCTCGACGCCCTCCTCGCCGCCGGGGCCCACGAGGGCGACCGCACCACCGCCCTCGTCATCGGCGCCCTCGGCCGCAGCGGTCGCGGCGCCTGCGACGCGCTGGTCCGGGCCGGGTTGGAGCCCACCCGCTGGGACGTCGCCGAGACCCGCGACATCGACCGCGCCGCCCTCCTCGCCCACGACCTGATGGTCAACACCGTCCTGACCACCACCCCCGTACCGCCCTTCCTGACCAAGGCCGACCTCGACGACCCGGCCCGCCGGCTCTCCCTGGTCTCCGACGTCACCTGTGACGTCACCTCCGAGTGCAACGTCCTGCCCGTCTACGACGAGACCACCACCTGGACCGAGCCCGTCCGCGCCCTGCGCGAGGGCCCGCGCCCCCTCGACCTCATCGCCATCGACAACCTCCCCTCCCTGCTCCCCGTCGAGGCCGGCACCGCCTTCTCCGCCGAACTCGCCCCGCACCTCACGGGCCTGGCCGCCTGGGACGGCGTGTGGGAGCGCGCCCTGCACACCTTCCGCCAGGCCGTCGAAGCCCAGGAGGCACCCCTTGTCCGCTGACCCCCACGCGGCGCCCGCCGCGGCCCCCGCGTCCGGCACCGTCCACTGGATAGGCACCGGCCTGTCGACCGGCCGCTCCGGCCTCTCCCTCGTCTGCGACGCCGCCCGGCGGGTGGTCCTGTGGGACCGCACCGCCGAACGCGGCGAAGCCCGCCTCGCCGCCCTCGGCCTGGCGGGCCGCGCCGAGGTCCGCGCCCTCACCCCCGAGGCCCTCGCCGCCGCCACCGGCCCCGGCGACGTCCTCGTCTCGATGCTCCCGGCCACCGAGCACGCCCCGCTGCTGCGCATGGCCACCGAGCGCGGCGCCCACTTCGCCTGCACCAGCTACGTCTCCCCGGAGCTGGCCGAACTGGCCGCCGGGGCGGGGGAGAAGAACCGTACGGTCGTCCTCCTGGAGGCCGGACTCGACCCCGGCATCGACCACCTGATGGCCCACGACCTCGTCGCCCGGGGCCGCGCGGCCCTCGGCTCCATACCCGCGACCGCCGAGTTCACCTCCTACTGCGGAGGCGTCCCGGCGGTCCCCAACGAGTTCCGCTACCGCTTCAGCTGGGCCCCCTACGGAGTCCTCGCGGCCCTCGGCTCCCCGGCCCGGCACATCGCGGCCGGCGTCGAGACCACGGCCCCCCGCCCCTGGGAGGCCACCCGGTCCCTGACCCTGGCCGGCGAGGAGTTCGAGGTCTACCCCAACCGCGACAGCCTCCCCTTCGTCGCCCAGTACGGGATACCGGACCACTGGCGGCTGGAGACCTTCGTCCGCGGCACCCTGCGCAACGCCGGCTGGCGCACCGCCTGGAAGGAGGTCTTCGACACCGTCTCCACCGGAGACACCGAAGCCGTCCGCGCCCTGGCCGCCACCCTCGCCGCCCGCCACCCCACCACCCCCGCCGACCGCGACCGCGTCGTCCTGTCGGTCTCCCTGGAGCTGCGCGCCGCCTCCGGCGAGCACTGGCGCGGCTCCCACCTGCTGGACCTCACGGGCGAGGCGGCCGAGTCCGCGATGGCCCGCTGCGTGTCCCTGCCCGCGGCCCACGGGGTCACCCGGATCCTGGCCGGCGCCCTCCCCGCCGGCCTCAACCGTGCCGCCGAGACCTCCTCGGAGACCACGAACTGGCTCTCCTTCCTCGGCGCCAACGGCCTGGCGGGCATCCGCGAAGACATCTCCTCCACCTCATCAGGAGCACCGGCATGACCCGTCCGTCAGCCTCCCCGCCCGCCCCGGCCACTCCGCCCGAGGCCTTCGTCCTCACCGGCGCCTTCCGGGTCGTCTGCCGCAACCCCCGCTACCTGGAGGAACTCGCCGCCCGCGGCCTGAAGATCCTCCTCATCACCCCCGAGAGCTACCGCGAGGCCGCGCAGAGCGCCCGCAAGGACCCCGAGCACCCCGCCTCCCTGATCGAGGACATCGCCTACGTCGACGGCTCCCTCGACCTCGACGGCTCCTTCACCCCCGGCTTCGTCGCCGCCGCCCGCGCCTGGCGGGGCCGCTACGACGTGCGCGGCGCCTACGCGGTCGGCGAGACCCTCGTCGAGCAGACCGGGCTGCTGTGCGACGCGCTGGGCCTGCCCGGCCCGGGGCTGCGCGCCACCCGGGTGTGCCGCAGCAAGTACCTCCAGCGCTGGTACCTGGAGGAGTTCGGCCCGGCCTGCCTGGTGCTGCCCCCGGGGTCCCGGGAGGAGGCCGACCTGGCCGCGCTGGAGTACCCCGTCGTCGCCAAGCCCGCCACCCGGCACTCCAGTTCGGGCGTGGTCGCCGCCGAGGACGCGGCGGCGCTGCGCGCGCTGCTGGAGGAGTACCCGGCGCACGAGACGGTGATGGTCGAGGGGAAGGTCACCGGTCAGGAGTACTCCGTCGAGTCCCTCGTCCAGCACGGGGAGCTCCTCTTCACCTCCGTCACCCGCAAGGAGACCACCGAGTCCGGCGACCGCACCTTCGTGGAGCTGGCCCACTCCGTCCCCGACACGGACCCCGAGGCCGCGGCCGTCCTGTCGGCCGCCAACGCGCGGATGCTGGAACTGCTGGACTTCCGCGACGGGATAGCCCACGCCGAGTTCCGGCTCGGCGCCGACGGTCGCCCCTACCTGATGGAGGTCGCCGCCCGCACCCCCGGTGACGGCCTGACCGCCCTCTACCACCTCGCCACCGGCCGCCCGTTGGAGCCGGAGATCATCAGGATCGCCCTCGGCGAGAGCGCCTCCTACCCGGCCCCGCGCCGCCTCACCCGCCAGGTGTACCTGGAGCACGAGGCGGGCGTCCTCGCCGACGTCACCCTGGACTGGCCCGGCGTGCGCCCGCTGTGGGTGGGGGAGGCCGCGATGTGGCCCGAGTGGGAGCCGGGCGCCGCCGAGGACCCGCCCGCCCTGCGCGCCCTGCTCGTGCTGAAGGAGGCCGGCGCCCGACTGGCGCCGCTGGCCAGCTCCGACGACCGGGCGGTCACCTTCCTGATCGACGCCCCGGACGCGGCCTCCCTCGACGGGATCGAGCTGGCCGTACGGGCCGCCGTCCGCGTCGTCACCGAACCGGCGGACGCCGATGAGCACTGACATCCGGCCCGCCGAGGCGGGGCCCGCGGAGGCCGAGGAAGCGGAGGCGGAGAACGCCACGGCCGGCGCCGTCGTCGCGCAGGCCCCCGCCCCCGGAGTGTGGATCACCTTCAAGGAGGCCCCGCGCGCGGTGAAGACCGTACTGGCCGGGGTGCTCGTCAACCGGCTCAGCGGCTTCCTGCACGTCTTCCTCGTCCTCTTCCTCACCTCCCGCGGCTACTCCGAGGGCCGCACCGTCATCGCGCTCGGCGTCTACGGCGGCGGGGCCGTCGTCGGCTCCCTCGTCGGCGGCGCCCTCGCCGACCGGCTGGGCATTCGGGGCGCCACCGTGCTCTCCATGAGCAGCACGGCCGCCCTCACCGCCGCCCTGCTGTACCTGCCCGACTTCACCCTGCTGCTCGGCGCGATCGCCCTGGTCAGCCTGGGGGCGCAGCTCTTCCGGCCGGCCTCGGCCACCCTGCTCGCCGACGAGACCGACGGCGACCGGCAGATCATGATCTTCGCGATGTACCGCTTCGGCCTCAACGTCGGGGCCACCGCCGCCCCGTTGGTCGGCTACGGGCTCTACCACGCGGGCGGTCAGACCTACACGCTGCTGTTCTGGGGCGAGGCCGCCCTCGCCCTGGCCTTCGCCCTCGTCGCCCGGGCCACCCTGCCCGCCCGGCCGAAGGTCGCGCCCGAGCGGGCCGCCGCCCCCAAGGTCTCCTCCGGCGGATACGGAGCGGTGCTGCGCGACCGCCGCTTCGTCCTCTACCTGGTGGCCGCCTTCTTCCACTCCGCCGTCTACATGCAGTACCTCTCCACCCTCCCGCTCTACATGAAGGACGCCCAACTGGCGCTCTTCTGGTACACCTTCGCCGTCGCGCTCAACGGCTTCATCGTCATCGCCTTCGAGCTGCTGGTCACCAAGGTCTCCCAGCGCTGGCCACTGAAGATCACCATCGGTCTGGGCTTCGCCCTCGTCGGCGCCGGCGTCGCCTGCTACGGGCTGCCCATTGGACCGGCCGCCGTGATCATCGGCACCCTGGTCTGGTCGCTGGGCGAGATCCTCGGCGGCCCCGCCGTCTTCGCCTACCCGGCGAGCGCCGGGCCCGAGGCGCTGCGCTCGCGCTACATCGGCAGCTTCCAGTTCATGTTCGGCCTCGGCTCCGCCCTCGGGCCGATGGCCGGCACCTGGCTCTTCCTCCAGTACGGCTCGCTCGTCTGGCCGCTGGTCGGGGCCGCCTCCCTCCTCGCGACCCTGTTCGGCCTGATCGCGGTCCGCCCGCGTCCGGCCGTCGCGACGGCGTAGCCGTCCCACCCCTCCCGCTTCCCCCCTCCCCTCCACCCCTCACCTCCCTCCCTTACCGAATCGAACGAGAGGTTCCGACCATGGGGCACGAGAGCATCCGGCCGGGCATCACGCACTTCCGTTGCGTGGGAGTCGGCGTGGGCCCGGCCAACCTGAGCCTGGCGTCACTCCTGCACGGCCGTCCGGACATACCCAACGTCTTCCTCGACCGCAAGGAGTCCTTCAGCTGGCACGACGGCCAGCAGATACCGGGCACCACCTTGCAGGTCTCCCAGTTCAAGGACCTGGTCAGCCTCGCCGACCCGGCCAACTCCTTCTCCTTCCTGTCCTACCTGCACGCCCAGGGCCGGGTCTACCACTTCCTCAACGCCCAGTTCGACGACGTGCCCCGGCTGGAGTTCCGCAACTACCTGGCCTGGGCAAGCCGGCGCAACGAGAACGTCGTCTTCGGCGAGGGCGTCCGCGAGGTCGGCTTCGACGACGACCGCGGCGTGTTCACCGTCGAGACCGACCAGCGGTCCCTGACCGCCGAGAACGTGGTCGTCGGCGTCGGCAGCCGCCCCTGGGTCCCGCCGCAGGGCGAGGGGAAGCTCGGGCCGCAGCAGTTCCACGTGGCGGACTACCTCAACACCGCCCGGGACATCGGCGGCAAGCGCGTCGTCGTCATCGGCGGCGGCCAGTCCGGCGCCGAGGCCTTCCTCGACCTGATCTCCCGGGCCGGCTGGGAACTGCCCCGCCGCGTCTCCTGGATCTCCCGCCGGCAGAACTACTTCCCGATCGACGACTCGCCCTTCACCAACGACTACTACATGCCCAGCCACGCCGACTACTTCTACGGCCTGCCGCGCGAGCGCCGCCAGTCCCTGAACTCCCGCAACGTCCTGACCAGCGACGGCATCTCCGAGTCCACCCTGCGCGAGATCTACCAGTCCATCTACGTCCACCGCTTCGTGGAGGGCAACGAGGACCTGGTCGCCCTGCACCCCGGCCGCGACGTCTTCGACGTCGCCCCGGCCGCGTTCGGCGGCTGGGAGGTCAGCGCCCGCCACACCGGCGAGCCGGAGTCCGTGGAGCGCTTCGAGGCCGACGTCATCATCTGGGCCACCGGCTACCGGCCGGCCGCCATGGACTTCCTCGGCCCGCTGGAAGGCCGCCTGGAGCGCGAGGGCGAGGAGCTCCGCGTGGACGAGGACTACGCCGTGCGCTGGGACGGCCCGGCCGACCGCCGGATCTTCGTCCAGAACGGCGTGCGCGGCCAGCGCGGCCTCGCCGACCCCAACCTCAGCCTCAACGCCTGGCGCAGCGGCCGGATCGCGGACCGGCTGTGCGGCGTACGCGGGGACGAGCAGCTGGCCTCCTTCATCGAGTGGTCCTCCAAGGCACCCCAGCCCGAACGCTGGAGCGCCTGATGGCCGACACCCCCACCGCCGCGACCGGCGGACCCGCCGGGGCGCGCACCGGGATCGCGGTGATCGGCGCCGGGATCCTCGGGGTCCTCCTCGCCCGCGAGATCCTCTCCCGGGACCCGTCCGCCGAGGTCACCGTCCTCGACCGGGACATGATCGGCTCCGGTGCCAGCCGCCGGTCCGCCGGACTGCACTTCCCGCGCGGCGCCGGCGAGGGCGTCCGCGCGCTGGCCGCCGAGAGCCAGCGCTTCTACGCCGACCTGCACGCCGCCCGCCCCGACCTGCCCTTCCACCCGCTGCCGATGACGGTCCTCGCCCCCGAGGCCGACGAGGCGCACCTGCGGGAGGTCTACCTTCCCGAGGCCAAGCTCCGCTGGACGACGGAACTCCCGCCGTCCATCACGACGGTGCCGACCGGCCACGGGGCCTGGAAGGGCGACGGGTGCCAGTACGCCGACGTCCACGCCCTCACCCAGCTGCTCGCCGCCGAACTGCGCCCCCGGGTCTCCTTCCGCGAGGGCGTCGCCGTCACCGCCGTCGACCCCGGGCCGGACGGCGTCCGCCTCACCCTGACCGGCGGCGCCACCCTGAGGGCCGACCACGTCGTCCTCGCCCCCGGGCCCTGGCTCTCCGACCCCGCCTGGGCCGACCTCGTCGCCCCGCTCGGGGCCCGGGTCAAGAAGATCGTGGCCCTGCACGTCGAGGTGCCACCCACCCCCGGGGACGGGGCGATCGTCATGCACGCCGAGGACGCCTTCCTGTTGCCCTTCCACCACCGGGGCCACTGGCTGTTCAGCTACACCTGCCGCGAGTGGGACGTCGACCCGGCCGGGATCGACCCCGCCGTCACCGACGGCCACCTGCGCGAGGCCCGCGCCCTGCTCACCCGCTACGCCCCGGAGCTGGCGGCCCACTGCCGCTCCGGCCGGGTCTTCTGCGACGCGTACGGGCCCGACGGCGCCCCTGTCGTCGCCCCGCTCGACCCCCACGGCCGGCTCGTGTTCGCGGGCGCCGCGAGCGGCTCCGGCTACCGGCTGGCCCCGGCGCTCGCCGCCCGCGCCGCCGACCTCATCCCCACCCTCCCTTCCCCGCGAAAGGCCACGACATGATCATCGCCAGTTATGACGCCGACGTCCTGGAGCAGGCGTTCGGCATCGACATGAGCGGCGTGGAGGGCCTGGGAACCGGCGCCGGCTGGGGCCGCGTCGCCCCCGGCCGCGTCACCGACAGCCACCACCACGACGAGACCGAGCTGTTCGTCGTCGTTTCCGGACAGGGCGACTTCGTCATCGACGGCGAGCGCCACCCCGCCGCCCCGGGCACCGTCATCCTCTTCGAGCCCTTCGAGTCCCACGTGCTGGAGAACACCGCCGGTGCCGGCGGCGCCGACCTCGTCTTCTTCACCCAGTACTGGCGCGACGCGGAGCGGGCCATGACCTCCGCGACCGACCCCGTCCGCAAGGGCTTCGGCGAGCGCCCCGTCTTCGTCTTCTCCACCCCGCCCACCCCCAACGGCGACCTGCACCTGGGCCACCTCTCCGGCCCCTACCTCGGCGCCGACGCCTTCACCCGCTACCAGCGCATGACCGGGGCCGAGGCCTACCACCTCACCGGCAGCGACGACTACCAGAGCTACGTCATCGGCGCCGCCCGCAAGGACGGCCGCACTCCCGCCGAGACCGCCGCCCACTACAGCGCCGAGATCGCCGAGACGCTGCGGCTGATGGACATCCCGCTGGACCAGTACACGGTCACCGACCAGGACCCCGACTACCGCGAGGGCCTGAAGGACTTCTTCGGCAAGGTGGTCGCCTCCGGCGAGGTCGCCGTCGCCGAGCACGACGCCCTCTACGACGCCACCACCGGCCAGTACCTCTACGAGCTCGACGTCAAGGGCGGCTGCCCCGGCTGCGCCCGCCCCACCTCCGGCAACATCTGCGAGGAGTGCGGGGAGCCCAACACCGTCGCCGACCTCGTCGACGCCCGCTCCAACCTCTCCGAGGTCGCCCCGCGCCGCGCCCCGGCCGCCCGCTGGAGCCTGCCGCTGCACGCCTATGCCGGCGAGGTCCGCGCCCACCACCGCCTGGGCCGCGTCCCGGCCAGGCTGCGCGAACTGGCCGACCGCCTCTTCCGCCGGCCCGCGCTGGACATCCCCCTCACCCACCCCTCCGGCTGGGGCGTCGAGCCCCGCGAGGGCGACACCGAGGGCCAGGTCATCTGGGTGTGGCCCGAGATGAGCTACGGGTTCCTGCACGGCATCCAGTCCCTCGGCTCCCGCCTCGGCCGCCCCTGGAAGGCCGCCGACCCGACCGCGGACTGGAAGATCGTCCACTTCTTCGGCTACGACAACAGCTTCTACCACGCGGTCCTCTACCCGGTGTTGTACAAGCTGGCCTTCCCCGGCTGGAACCCGGACATCGACTACCACGTCAACGAGTTCTACCTGCTGGAGGGCGAGAAGTTCTCCACCAGCCGGCGCCACGCCATCTGGGGCAAGGAGATCCTCAACGAGGACACCGTCGACTCCGTCCGCTACTTCCTCGCCTCCACCCGCCCCGAGGGGCTGCGCACCGACTTCCGCCGCGCCGCCTACGAGGCCACCCTCGACGAGACCCTCATCGGGACCTGGCAGCGCTGGCTGAACGGCCTCGGCGCCCGCGTCGTCAAGCACCACGACGGCACCGCCCCCGACGCGGGCAACTGGACCCCCGAGCACACCGCGTTCCTCGCCAAGCTCGGCTCCCGCCTCGCCGCCGTCACCGCCGCCCTCGACAACGACGGCTTCTCCCTGGCCCAGGCCGCCGCCGAACTCGACGGGATCGTCGCCGACACCGTCCGCTTCGCCCGCGCCGAGGGCCACCTCACCGACGCCCCCGGCTGGGACTCCGAGAACCGCACCGCCACCGCCCTCGAACTGGCCGCCGCCCGCCTCCTCGCGCACGCCGCCGTCCCCGTCATGCCGCGCTTCGCCGGCCGGCTCGCCGCCGCCCTCGGCCTCGACGCCCCGAGCACGTGGCCCCGTACCGTCGACCTCCTCACCCCCGGCACCCCGGTCGCCCTCGCCGACGCGGTGTTCTTCCGGCCGACGACCGGCAGCGCTTCCGCCCCGACCGAGCCCGCCCTCACCGGCTGGCTCACCGAACTCGCCCGCACCGTCCTGCGCCTGCCCGAGGACGAGGCCATCGCCCACCGCACCCTCACCCAGCTCGCGGCCGGCTCCCTGCAGGCCGTCACCGTCCAGTACCAGATCCTCGACGCCCTCGACGTGGACCTGACCATGGACGAACTCCTGCACGGCGGCACCCTGTCGGAGCTCGCCGCCGTCCTCGCCGAGCGCGCCGAGCCCTCCGCCGTCGCCGCCCTCACCGCGGGGGAGGACGCCCGATGAGCCACCACCACGTCCTGCGCGAGATGGCGGAACGCGGGCTGTCCGTCAGCCTCGTCGACGGGGACCTGCGCCTCCAGGGCAACCGCGACCGGATGGACCCCGAGTTCATCGCCCGCGTCAAGGCCGTCAAGCCCGACCTCGTCGCCCACCTCGCCCGCGAGGGGGCGCACGGACCCGGCTTCCCCCTCACCCCCCTCCAGCGCAGCTACCACCTCGGCCGCAGCGGCCTCTTCGAGATCGGCGACGTCGCCAGCCACGTCTTCCACGAGATCGAGGGGGACTGGGACCTCGACCGGCTGCAAACCGCCCTCGACACCGTGGTCGCCGCCCACAGCGCCCTGCGCTCCCGCTTCATCTCCGACGAGCGCCAGGCCACCGAACACCCCGGCCACGGACCGCGCATCGGCGTCCTCGACCTGCGCGAGCGCACCCCCGGCGAGCGCGACGCCATCCGCGCCGAACTCCGCGAGATCCGCTCCCACCAGGTCCTGCCGGCCGAACGGGCCCCCCTGCTCTCCGTCGACGCGATCATCCTCGGCGACGCCGAGATGGTCCTCCACGTGGGCCACGACGGCCTCGTGATGGACGGGATCAGCATGTTCCTGTTCTTCCGCGCCTGGTGGCACGCCTACCGCAACCCCACCGCCGAGGTCCACGCCGAACTCTCCTACGAGGAGTACGTCACCGCCCTCGAAGCCGCCCGCGACCGCGCCCCCGCCCGCCGCTCCCAGGCCTACTGGACGGCCCGCGCCGACGACCTCGCCCCCCACCCCGACCTGCCGCTGCGCACCAGCCCGGCCGCCCTGACCTCGGCCCGCTTCACCCAGCGCCGGGTCGCACTCGGCCGCGAGCAGTGGAGCGCGCTCAAGGAGCGGGCCGCCGACGCGGGCCTGACCCCCTCCGCGCTGCTGCTGGCCGCCTACGCCGAGACCCTCGCCACCTGGGGCGCGGGGGAGCGGTTCACGCTCACCACCACCATCGCCCAACGCCCGCCCGTCCACCCCCGCGTCTTCGAGGCCATCGGCCAGTTCTCCGACACCCTCCTCGTCGAGGCTGCGGTCGACCGCGCGCTGCCCTTCGTCGACCGCGCCAAGGCCCTCCAGAGCCGGCTGCACTCCGACATCGACCACCGCCACTTCTCCGGCATCGAGGTGCTGAAGGAACTGGCCCGCCGCCGCGGCGGGATGGCCGGGGCACGGATGCCGTTCACCTTCAACAGCGCCATCGGGCACGTCTCCGGCGAGGTCGACGGCTCCACCCTGGAACTCTTCGGCAAGGAGGTCTTCTCCGTCAGCCAGACCCCCCAGGTGTGGCTCAACGCCTTCGCGATGGAGCAGCACGGCGGCCTCGTCGTCCAGCTCGACGGCATCGACGAACTGTTCTGCGAGGGGCTCCTAGACGACCTCGCCCACGGCTACACCACCCTCCTGGAAACCCTCGTGGAGGAGGCCGCCTGGCAGCGCCACAGCTTCGACCTGCTGCCGCCCGCCCAGCGCGAGCGCCGCCGCGACGCCAACGACACCACCGACGCCCTGCCCGAGGAGATGCTCGGCGACGCCATCGCCGCGCGGGCCGCCCGCACCCCCGGGGCCCCCGCCGTCCTCACCTCCGACCGGACGGTGAGCTACGGCGAACTCCTCGCGCGGGCCTCCCACGCCGCGACCTGGCTGCGCTCCCACGGCGTGGGCCGCGGCGAACTCGTCGGGCTGGTCATGCGCCGCGGACCCGAGCAGATCGTCGGCATCCTCGCGACCGTCCTGGCCGGAGCCGCCTACCTGCCCGTGGACGCGGGCCTGCCCGCCGCCCGCCAGGACTACATGCTGGCCGACGGCAAGGTGCGCTGCGTCCTGACCAACACCGGGTGGAGCCCCGCCGGGGCCACCGCCTCCCTCGCCGCCCTCGACCTGACGGGCCCCGTCCCCGGACCCGTCGAGGTCCCCGCCCGGCTGCCCGGCTCCGACCCCGACGACCTCGCGTACGTCCTGTACACCTCCGGGACCACCGGCGCCCCCAAGGGCGTCATGGTCACCCACCGCAACGTCGCCAACGTCGTCGCCGACTGCCACACCCGCTTCGGGATCCGCCCCGAGGACCGGTTCATGGCCATCAGCGCCTTCAACTTCGACCTCTCCGTCTGGGACGTCTTCGGCGCCCTGTCGGCGGGCGCGGCCCTGGTCATGCCCGACGCGGACAAGGCCGTCGACCCCGTCCACTGGCTCGACCTGTGCCGCCTGCACCGGATCAGCGTGTGGAACTCGGTGCCCGCCATCGTCGGCCTCCTGCACGGCCAGGCCCGCGCCGACGGATGCGTGCCGCCGGCCCTGCGCCTGGTCATGATGAGCGGCGACCGGCTCCCGCCCGCCCTGCCCGCGCAACTGCGCGCGCTGGTCCCCGGCCTGGAGGTGGTCTCCCTCGGCGGCCCCACCGAGACCACCATCTGGAACATCCTGCACCCCGTCGGCGAGGAGGAGGACGGCAGCGAGTCCATCCCGTACGGCCGCCCCAACGCCAACAACCGGGCCTACGTCCTGGACCGCGACGGCCTCGACGCACCCGACTGGGTCACCGGAGAGATCGCCGCCGCCGGCGCCGGCCTCGCCCGCGGCTACTGGGGCGACGAGGAGCGCACCGCCGAGCGGTTCTACGAGGACACCGAGCGCGGCGAACGCATGTACCGCACCGGCGACCTCGGCCGGTACCTACCCGACGGGAACATCCAGATCCTCGGCCGCAGCGACTTCCAGATCAAGATCAACGGCTACCGGATCGAAGCCGGGGAGGTCGAGACCCGCCTCGCCGCCCTCGCCGAGGTCACCCGCGCCGTCGTCGCCGCCCGGGGCAACCGGCTGATCGCCCACCTGGTGCCGGCCGGCGGCGAGCGCCCGCCCCTGGACGAGCTGCGGCGCGCCCTGCGCGCCGACCTGCCGGACTACATGCTCCCGGCGGCCGTCCTGTGGCACGACGAACTCCCGCTGACCCGCAACGGCAAGGTGGACCGTACCGCCCTGGCGGCGCTCGGCGACCGGGAGCCCGACACCACCCCGCCGGCCTCCGAGGGGGCCGCCGCCCCCGAAGGACAGACCGAGAAGATCCTCTGCGACATCTGGTCCACCGTCCTGCGCCGCCCCGACATCGGCGCCGTGGACACCCTCGCCTCCCTCGGCGGGGACTCCATCGCGGCGGCCCGCATCCTCACCGCCGCCCGCAAGCGCTTCGGAGTCACCCTCACCCTCGACCAGTTCGCCGAGGTGGACACCGTCCGCGCCATGGCCGCCGTGCTCGTGCCGGAGGGCGACCGATGATCATCGCCCCCGCCACGCCCGAGACCCTGCACCGCGTCCTGCACGAGCCGCCGACCCGGGGCACCCTGTCGGTGGCCCGCCTCGACGGCATCCGCACCCTGCCGCTGAGCGAGCTGTACGCGCGCGCCGGCCGGCTAGCCTACCACCTGCGCACCGCCCACGGCCTGCGCCCCGGCGACCGCATCGGCATCCTCGCCGCCAACAGCCTGGAGTGGGTCCTCCTCGACCTCGCCGCCCTGCGCCTGGGCGTGCGGACCGCCGGCCTGGAACCGGGCAAGTTCACCCCCTCCGCCGAGCTGATGGAGGCGTACGGCCTGACCCTGCTCTGCACCGACCGCTCCGCCGACCTCCCCGACCTGCCCGGCGTCCTGGCCATGGACGAGGTGCTCGCGGCGACCGAGGAGGGCCGGCCCGAACCCGACGTCCCGCCCTTCGCCTGGGGGTTCGAGGACGTCACCACCATCAAGTTCACCTCCGGCAGCACCGGTGTCCCCAAGGGCCTCGGCGCCACCGCGGGCAGCATCGACAGCTCCCTGCGCGCCGTCCAGGAGATCTTCGAACACGCTCCGGAGGACCACCTCTTCGTCTTCCTGCCGCTCTCCCTGCTCCAACAGCGGTACTGGATCTACTCCGCACTCCTGCACGGCCACGACATCACCCTCACCACCTACGAGGCCGCCTTCGCCACCCTGCGCAAGGTCCGCCCCACCGTGGTCATGGGCGTCCCCGCCTTCTACGAGACGGCCCGCCGCCAGATCGAGGGCCGGCTGCGCCGCGCCAAGGACGGCACCGCCGCCGAGGTCGCCCGCAGCCTGTTCGGCGACCGGATCCGCTACCTGTGGACCGGATCCGCCCCCGCCGCCCCCGAGATGCTCCGCTTCTTCACCGGCGCCGGACTGCCGATCTTCGAGGGCTACGGACTCAACGAGACCTGCATCGTCACCAAGAACCACCCCGGCGCCCACCGCGAGGGCAGCGTCGGCAAGGTGCTGACCGGCAAGGAGGTGCTGATCGGCGAGGACGGGGTGATCAGCGTCCGCAGCACCCACCCCGTCAACAACCACTACACCTACGCCCGACCCGGCGACTCCGAGAAGGTCTTCTCGCCCGACGGGACCGTCCGCACCGGCGACCTCGGCCACCTCGACGAGGACGGCTACCTCTTCGTCCACGGCCGCGCCGACGACGTCATCGTCCTCGACAACGGCAAGAAGGTCATCGTCCGGCCCATCGAGGAACTGATGCGGGCCGACCCGGCCATCGCCGAATGCGTCCTGTTCAGCCCCACCCAGACCGAACTCGTCGCCGTGGTCTCCCCGGCCGCCGAACCCGCCGACCACGACGCCATCGCCGCTCGGCTCGCCGCGACCAACGCCGTGACCGCGCCCGACGAGCGCATCGGCCGCGTCCTGGTCGCCGACCCGCCGTTCAGCATCGACAACGGCCTGCTGACCTCCCAGTACAAGCCCAAGCGCCCCGACATCCGGGCCGCCTACCACGCCCCGCTCCACGCCCAGGAGGCCGGAATCCATGCCTGACACCCAGCTCCTCATCGACGCCGCCCGCGCCCAGCTCTCCCTCGTCCTGATCCCCGAGGTCGAGCCCGAGGACATCGACCTCGACGCCGACATGGTCGCCGCGTACGGACTGACGTCGCTCAACAAGGTCCTCTTCCTCACCGAGGTCTGCGAGGAGACCCACGTCGATCTCGCACACTTCACGGAGCACGACCTCGCCGACATGAAGACCCTGGGCCACGTCATCGCGGCCCTCACCCGCCACGCCCCCACCACGACCGGAGCCTGAACCATGAGCGCGAACACCCGCCCCACCGCCCAGAGCTGGGCCGAGCACGCCGCCGCCGTCCTGGAGAACGACCGGGTCCGCCTCGCCCCGATCGTCGAGGCCGACCGCGAGGGCGTCCGCGCCGTCGCCATGGACCCCGACATCTGGCGCTACTTCGTCTCCGCCGTCGAGACCGACGCCGACTTCGAGTCCTTCTTCGACACCAACCTCGCCGACCAGCAGGCCGGCCGCCGCGCCGTCTTCGTCATCACCGACAAGGAGACCGGCCGCATCGCGGGCAGCATGAGCTTCGGCAACATGGCCGAGGCCGACCGCCGTCTGGAGATCGGCTGGTCCTGGCTCGGCCGCGACTTCCGCGGCCGCGGGGTCAACCACTGGGCCAAGGCCCTCCTGCTGGAGCACGCCTTCACCACCCTCGGCGCCGAACGCGTCGAGTTCAAGACCGACGTCCTCAACCTGCAGGCCCGCCGCGGCCTCGCCAACATCGGCGCCATCGAGGAAGGCGTCCTGCGCAGCTTCAACTACATGCCGGGCGGCCGTCGCCGCGACGCGATCTTCTACAGCGTCCTGCGCGCCGAATGGCCCGCCGTCCAGGTGCTCCTCGCGGCCGGCCCCAAGAAGGCCGTACCGGCATGAGCGCCACCACCACCGACGGGATCACCCACATACGGGCCGCGGGCACCCCGTACGAGATCGGCCGCGCCCACGGCGCGGCCCTCGCCGGGCCCCTGCGGGCCTTCCTCGACGACGGCCTCGCCCGGCTCGCCCACCTGATGCCCGGCCCGCCCACCCTCACCGGCCTGCTGCCCTCGATCGCCGCCCACCGGGCGGCGGTCGGGGCGGCCCTGCCCGACCTGGCCGAGGAGGTCGCCGGGCTCGCCGACGGGGCCGGCATCCACCCGGACGAGGCCTGGCTCCTGCAACTGCGCCGCGAACTGATGGGCTACTCCAAGATCCGCACCGGCGGGGACTGCAGCACCTACGCCCGCACCGGACCGGACGGCCCGCCCGTCCTCGCCCAGACCGTCGACCTCAACGGCGACCTCGACACCCACATCGCCGTCCTGGAGGTCGCCCGCGCCGGCTCGGCCCGCCGCTCGCTCGTCCTCAGCTTCGCCGGACTCCTGGGCTACCTCGGCGTCAACAGCGACGGCCTCGCCATCGGACTGAATCTGGTCCTCGGCGGCACCTGGCGCCCGGGCGTGCCCCCGTACCTGGCGATCCGCCACCTCCTCGACAGCGCGTCCGACACCGAGCAGGCCCTGAAGATCCTCGCGGACCTGCCCCTGGCCAGCTCCCGGTCCCTCATGCTCTGCGACCGCGAACGGGCCCTGTACGTCGAACACCTCGACGGGCAACTGCGCGTCACCGAAGCCGCACCCGGGGAACTGGCCCACACCAACCACTTCCTCCACCCGGACTTCGCCCCCGCCGACGAGCTGAACGTCTTCGCCCGCAACTCCTCGCTGCGCCGCCTCACCGCCGCCCGGAACGGGCTCGCCGCCCTGCCCGCCGACGCCGGAGCCGAAGACCACTTCGCGCTGCTCGCCCAGGTGCCCCTGAGGGTCCCCGACCGGGGGGACGTCCGCGCCGAACGCACCGTCGCCGCGGCCGTCATGTTCCCGGCCACCGGAGAGCTGCACCTGCGGCCCGGCGACCCGGCGCTCTCCCGCACCCAGGTGTTCGGCCTGTAACCACGGCCCCCGCACCACGGCAAGGAAGGACCACGATGGACGCATGGCTGGTCGACCTGGACCGGGTCGACCCCCACGACATCAGCCCGCACTATCCCGAGGGCCTCACCGAGGAGGAACTGCGCCGCGGCGCCGAGTTCGTCCACGCCCGCGCCGCCCACCGCTTCTACCGGGCGCGCCTGACCGTCCGCCGGCTGCTGGCCGACCGGCTCGGACTGCCCGCCCACGAACTGCGCATCCACTACGACCCGGCCGGCAAGCCCTACCTGCCCGACCGGCCCGCCACCCACGTCAGCTGGTCCCGCTCCGACGGACTCCTCCTGCTCGGCGCCACCGAGAGCGGACCCATCGGCGTGGACGTGGAACTGGTCCGCCCCGCCACCGCGAACCTGGACGTGCTGGCCTTCGTCTACCCGGGCGTCCCGGCCGACGCGAGCCCCGAGACCTTCTTCCACGCCTGGACCCTGCTGGAGGCCTCCGTCAAGGCCACCGGCCGGGGCCTGACCGAAGGCGCCCGGGACGTCGACCTCGGCTTCGGCCCCGACGGGTCCGTCACCCTGCGCGGCATCACCGGCCACGGCGCCCCGCCCTGGTACGGACACACCGCGCTCCAGGCCACCCGGTCGGCCGCCCCGTGGGCCATGACCGCCTTCGTCTCCCACGAGCTGCGCCCCGTCACGGTCCTGCCCTGGCCGGACCCCGCCCGCGAGCTGGTACGGGCCGGGGCGCGGCCCGTGCTCACGGGGAGCTGAACTGCGGCGTGCCGTCCGGGGCGATGGACGAGAAGCCGGTGTACGCGACCAGCGCGGGCGGCACGGTCACCGAGCCGTCCGTGCACTGGTACTGCTCCAGGATCGCCACCAGCGTCCGGCCGACCGGCAGCGCCGACCCGTTGAGGGTCGCCGCGAACGCCTTGCGGCCGTCGCGGTCACGGACCCGGATGCCGGCCCGGCGGCCCTGGAAGTCCCCGCAGTCCGAGCAGGAGGAGATCTCCCGGAAGGTGCCCTGACCCGGCAGCCACACCTCGATGTCGTAGGTGCGGCGGGCCGCGAAACCGAGGTCGCCGGCGCGCAGCTCCACCACCCGGTGGGCCAGCCCCAGCCGGCGCAGGGCGCTCTCGGCGTGCCCGACGAGCAGCTCCAACTCCTCCCGCGAACGGTCGGGGTGGCAGATCCGCACCAGCTCCACCTTCTCGAACTGGTGCAGCCGCACCAGCCCGCGGGTGTCGCGGCCGTACGAACCGGCCTCCGCCCGGTAGCAGGAGGTGAACGCCGTCATGGCCAGGGGGAGGTGCGCCTCCTGGAGGGTCTCGCCCCGGTAGAGGTTGACCAGCGGGACCTCGGCCGTCGGGATCAGGAACAGGTCCCGGTCGGCGGCCGTCGTCAGGAACAGGTCGTCCTCGAACTTGGGCAGTTGCCCGGTGCCCGTCATCGACTCCCGGTTCACCAGGTGCGGCACCCCGTACTCGGTGTAGCCGTGCTCGGTGGTGTGCAGGTCCAGCAGGAAGGCCCCCAGGGCCCGCTCCAGGCGGGCGCCGGCGCCCCGGGTCACCGCGAACCGCGAGCCCGACAGCTTCGCCGCCCGGACCTGGTCCACGATCCCGAGCCCCGTGCCGATGTCGAGGTGGTCGCGGGGGGTGAAGTCGAAGCCGGGCGCCTCGCCCCAGGTCCGGCGCACCACCGGCGGATCGTGCTCGGTCCCGTCGGGCACCTGCGGGTAGGGCAGGTTCGGCACGGCCGACAGCAGCGTCGACAGGCCCTCCTCCACCTCCCGGTGCTCCTCCGTCACCAGCCGCAGCCGGTCCTTGGCCTGCTGGATCCGGGCCCGCTCCGCCTCGTCGGGCCTGATCCCGCTGCGGGCGGAGCGGTTCTGCTCGGCCCGCAGTTTGTCCCGCTCGGCGATCAGCCGGGCGCGCCGTTCGGTCAGGCCGCTCAGGGCGGCCCGGTCCAGGACGTGGCCCCGGCGGGCCAGTTCGGCCTCGGCCCCGTCGCGGAGCAGGAGGTGCGGATCGTGCATGACGGCTCCTCAGAGGTCGGGGGTGTCCTGCGCGGTGGCGATGGCCCGGTAGCGCTCGGGGGCGCGGGCCCTCAGCCACGCGGCGTAGCCGAGACCGCCCAGGGCGGCGACCGGCATCAGCCAGGGGATCCGGTTGACCCACACCGAGTCGGTGCCGGTGACCAGCGGGAAGTTGTCCAACAGCAGGTAGAGCGCGCCGGTCAGACCGACCAGCGCCAGGGCCGGCGCGAGCCGGGTCCGCCACCAGTGCGCGTCCGGATGCCGACGGAAGAAGACCAGCACCGCCACGGCCACGGCCGCCTGGAGACCGACGATCCCGACCGTGCCCAGCGCCAGCATGGTCGTCGCCAGGTTGGTGTACGGATGCGCGCCCGCCAGCGCGAACAGGGCGCAGACCACCGCCGTGGCCACCGACAGCACCACGCTCGCCCGGTACGGGGAGGCGTGCCGCGGGTGCACCCGGGACAGGGAGACCGGCAGCACCCGCTCGCGGCCCAGGACGAACAGGTAGCGGTTCGCGGCGGTGTGCAGCCCGAGCAGCGCCCCGAACAGGCTGGTGCACAGCAGCACCTGCATCACGCTCGTCGCGAAGGAGCCCAGGTAGTCGTCGGACAGGTGGAAGAACAGGTCGCCCAGCTCCGCCCCCGCCCGCTCCGCGACCCGGTCGGCGCCCACGGCCCCGACGGCCGCCCAGCTGATCACCGCGAAGAAGACGGTGATCAGCACCACCGAGGTGTAGGTGGCGACGGGCACGCTGCGCCGGGGGTCGCGGCTCTCCTCCCCGTAGAGCGCGGCCGCCTCGAAGCCCACGTAGGAGATCAGGGCGAACATCAGCGCCACCCCGAGGCCCGGGGAGAAGACGGTGTCGGGGCGGAACGCGGCGACGGGCAGGGTGTCCGCGCCGTGCCGGGCGCCGATGGCCAGCGCCAGCACGACCAGGACCGCCACCTCGGCGACCATCAGCACCGCGAGGAGCCGGGCGCTCAGGTCGATCCGCCGGTAGCCCATGACGGCGGTCAGCGCGAGCGCCCCGCCCGTCCACACCGGCCAGGGAGCCGCCAACCCGTGGGCGGCGGAGACCAGTTCGGCGAAGTAGCCGAAGGCCCCGGCCACGCCCGCGACGGCCGCCGTGTAGGCGAGGACCGCGGTCAGCCCGCCGGCGACGGCGAGCGGCCGGCCCAGGCCCTTGCCGATGTACGTGTAGAAGCCGCCCGCGCCGACCACGTGCCGGCTCATCGCCGCGTAGCCGACGGAGAAACACAGCAGGATCAGCCCGGCCAGCGCGAAAGTGGCGGGCACCCCGGCCCCGTTGCCGATGGCGTACGCCAGCGGGACCGAGCCCACCACCCCGGACATCGGGGCCGCCGCGGCGACCACGAGGAACACGATCCTGGGAGTGGTCAGGGTTCGCCGCAGCCCGGCCGGCTCCGCGGCCTCCGGGGCACGTCTCGCGGGGATCGTGGACGTCACCGGGTCACCTCGGGTGGGTGCGGATGATGTCGACGGCCTCGGGGATGCCCATGTACGGCAGCCGCACCTCGGCCATGTCGTCGGTCCACTGCTCGGCGAGGTCGTAGCGCTGCTTGGGCGTGGTCTCCAACAACCGGCAGCCGGGGAAGACCTCGTAGCCCTCCAACAGCTCCCGGTGCGCGCCCATCCCCTGCTGGAACAGTTCCTCGCGCTCCAGGACGAACTCCTCCGAGGGCAGCTCGTCCCACAGTCGGCGCCCGCGCCGGATCAGCTCGATCAGCCGCGGCCGGTAGGAGGGGTTGCGGGCCAGGTGCTCGCGGACGATGGAGCTGCCCACGGTCAGGTGGCGGATCTCGTCGATGGAGGCGCCGCGCGCGATCTCGGCGGCGGCCGGGTCCAGGAGGGTCCACTTGCGTTCGCTCAGCTCGGCGGCCGGTGCGAGGACCCCCTCGATGACGATGGTGAACACCGCGACGGCGCCGATGAAGTCGCCCTCGTCGCGCACCACGCCCGTGGCGAACTCCGCGATCGGGTTCAGCACCCGCCGCGTGTAGTCCGTGCCCTGCTCCTTGATGAAGCCCAGCAGCCCCGCCTCGGGCACTCCGAGGTCCACCAGGTGCTTGCGGAAGATCATCGCGTGCCGGGCCTCGTCGATCACCTGGGTCGCGAAGAACTCCTGCTCCACCACCCCGGGGGAGCCGATCACGTAGTGGGACAGCACCTCGACCGCGCGGGTCTCCGCCAGCGAGCGGTTGCCCAGCTCCAGGACGAGGGCCTCGCGCAGCGGCCCCTCCTCGCGCATGTGGTCCGGGGTGACGGCGTCGTGGCCGGCCTCGGCCCGACCGCGCAGGGTGCCCTGGGCCACGGCAGACAGCCAGTACCCCAGATCGCACTCTTCGGCGGTGAGGGTCATCTCCTGCGCCCCGTCGAGCAGGTTGGGAGCGCGGTCCCAGTCGGCCTCTACGGGGATCTGCGAAACGGTGGTCATGACACGACCTCACTGGTGGCGACGGATGCGGTGGAGTGGACGGGAGCTGCGGGAGTGACGGCCGCGCTGTGCATGCGGCCCGCGAAGCTGAGCATCGGAGCGCCGGGGGCGTGACCACCGCCCGTGACCTCGCCGAGGAGCATGTCGTGGTCGCCGACCTGGTGCCAGCCGAGCACCCGGCAGGCCATGTGGGCGAGGCTGCCGCCGATCAGCGGGGCGCCGGTCAGCGGATCGGTGGACCAGTCGAATCCCTCGAACTGGCCGTCGCCCGGCAGCCGGGCGGGGTCGGCGAAGCGCCGTGCCACGTCGCTCTGCGCCGAGGCCAGCACGTTCACCGAGAAGCGGCCCGCCCGGCGGACCATCCCCGCGAACGTGGACGCGGGGCGCAGGCAGGCGCCGAGGACGAGCGGCTCCCGGGACAGGGTGACCACGGCACTGGCGGTGGTGCCGTGCCGGACGCCGTCGCGGTTGACCGTCAGCACGGTCACGCCGGAGGCCAGCCGGCGCAGCGCCAGCCGGGCCGCCTCCGGATCCTCGTACCCCTCGTACCCCTCGGCGCCCACCGCGCCGGCGCGGTCCGTCAGCCACGCGGGATAGCGGCTCACCGGCTCGCCCCGACCGCGGGCGCGGGACCGGTGGCGGGCGCCGGGCCGGTGGCGGCGACGGTCGCGGGGTGCTCCTCGTACGGCAGCGGCACCGGGCCGTCGGTCGCCGAGCGGCGCTTGAGCATCGCCGTCACCTGGTCGACCAACGGGGTGGAGACCGGCTCGAAGGGGAGCCCGAAGGGCTTGAGGAAGTTCCCGAAGACGCCCCGGTCGCCGAACACGTGGAACGGCAGCGCCAGCAACGCCCACTCGGGGCCGATCAGCCACATCCACAGCACGCCCACCAGGGCCACGCTCAGCAGGCTGTGCATCGTGTTGTAGAGGACGTAGTAGCCCTTGGGGATGCGCCCGTCGGGGCTGCGCCGGTAGGCGATGGCGCCCGGGATGTAGCCGAAGAGGTCGATGTAGAGGAACAGGCCGATCGCCGGGATCCAGCGGATGTCGGTGAAGTGCCACAGGATCAGACCGATCGACACCGCGAAGGCGACCAGGTACTCGGCGCGGTGCAGGGTGAACGTGACCGGTGACTCCACCGGGTTCTTGATGTCCATGAGGGGTGTCCTTCCGGGGACGGCGGGCGGGCGGCCGGGGTCGCGCATCGCCGGACGCGGGGCGCCGGCGCGGTCGGTCAGGACAGCCGCAGGGGGCCGCCCGCGAAGTAGTCGGCCAGTTCGGCGGCGACGCTCGCGCGCGACGGCGGGTGGAAGGCCAGCGCGCGGACCGCCGAGGAGAGGTAGGCGACGTCGCCCGAGCGGATGAACGCCATCCCGCCGAGCATCTCCACGGCCTGGTCCACGCTCTGCGCGAGGAGGTCCTGGGCCGCGTAGCGGGCGGTGAGCACCGCCGCCACCGCCTCGTCCCCCTCCGTGCCGTCCTCCAGGGACCGGGCCGCGCCCTCCACCAGGGCCACCGCGGCGTCGGTGCGGACGGCGAGCTGGGCCCGCTCGGAGGCCGTGCCGCGCCCGCCGTCGAGCACCCGGGCGACCAGCGCGGAGGCGGCGCCCACGTAGGAGGAGGTGGCGAGCAGCTCGAACCAGGTGAACCCGGCCGTCTGCAGGTCGTCGAGGCGGTCGGCGTCCTCCGGGGTGCTGTGGATGACCAGCTCCTCGGGCACCGTCACGTCGGAGAGCACCACCTCGTCGGACTGCGAGCCCGCCAGTACGGGAGTGGCCCAGAACGGCCGGGTGGTGATGCCCGGCGAGGAGGCGGGGATCAACATCAGGGCCAAGCCGGAGCGCCCGTCCTCCCCGGTCACCTGCACGCTCGCCGTCAGCACGTCCATCGAACGCGACAGGCTGCACGGCTTCTTCGACCCGTTGACCAGGTAGCCGCCGGCGACGCGCTCGGCCACCACGGACGGCGTCAGGATGTTCTGGTCGGTCCGCCCCTCCGCCCACGCGGAGGCCAGCAACAGCCCCTCGGGGGCCACCGCCGACAACAGCTCCAACTGGGCCGGGGTGAGCCGGTCGGTGATCTCCGCCAGCCGGAACAGCATCGCCACGGTGAAGTGGTGCATCACCGTGGCCACGCCCAGCGAGGGCGAGACCGAGGCGATGGCCCGCTGGACCCGTACCGCCTCCAACGGGCTCGCCGCCGCCCCGCCGTACGCGGCCGGCACCAGCAGACCGGGGCCGCCGTGCTTGCGGTACAGGTCCAAGGCCGAGCTGTCCGCACCCTCCCTGGACGGACCCTCCGGGGCGGTGAGCGGCAGGTCTTCGAGTGCGTCGAGAAGACCTGCGTGGAAATGCTCGCAGATCCCGCGCGCTGTCGTCAGGGAACGCATCGCCGTGTTCTCCTCGGGCTCTCTCGGGAATTCTCCTGCGGACCGGGGAAGATTTCTTCGAGACCCCTGCGATCCGAAAGTCAATATTCGGAAAGCAGTGTTTCACCCACTGTCTGACTGAGGCCTGACGCCCATCTGACCAGTGTTTTCAACTGACTTGACCCTGACGGGCTGCTGACCGGGAGGGTCTGCGGCCCTTGTGGAGATCGGCCCGCCGTGCCATAAGTGGGGAAGTGTCGGCGCGAGAATGGATCTGAAATGACGGAAACAATTCTGGAGTCGGATGTGGCGCTCGACGCCATCCGGCAGTACGCGGACGCAGGAAATCCGAGCGCCTATTTCGCCTTCAGTGACGGGAACAGCTACTTCCGACTCCCGGACGGGCCCGGGATCATCGTCTACCGGGCCGTCGGCCGCTACCTGGTGCAGTTCGGCGGCCCCTTCGCCCCCTTCACCCCCGCCGGACCCGAAGGCCCCCGGGCCCGCCTGCTCGCCGCCTTCGTCGACTTCGCCGCCGAACAGGGCCGCGAGATCGTCTCCGTCCAGCTCCAGGGCGCGGACGCCGACGTCTACGTCGACCAGGGCTTCACCGTGAACCAGATGGGCTCCTCCTACGCCGTCGACCTGGAGACCTTCACCCTCGCCGGCACGAAGTTCATGCAGCTGCGCAACAAGATCTCCCGCGCCCTGCGCAGCGGTCTGGAGATCAGGGAAGCGCCCTACGAGGACCACGCGGAACAGATCGAGGCCCTCGACGGGGCCTGGCTCGCCACCAAGGGCGAGGGCGTCAAACCGCTGGAGTTCCTCGTCGGCCAGACCGGCGGACGCTACCAGTCGCTGCGCCGGGTGTTCGTCGCCGTCCAGGACGGCCGACTGATCGGCTACGTCTCCTACGCCCCGGTCTACGGACCGCAAGCGGGCTGGATGCACGACCTCAGCCGGCGGCAGCCCGACTCCCCGCCCGGGGTGATGGAGGCCCTCAACAAGGCCGCCATCGACGTCTTCACCGCCGAGGGGACCCGCTGGCTGCACTTCGGATTCACCCCCTTCACCACCCTGACGGCGCCCCAGTTCCCCGGGCACAGCCTGGGCTTCCACTGGTTCATGGAGCACCTGTGGGAGCACGGCGCGCACATCTACCCGGCGCGCACGCAGCTGGAGTACAAGCAGAAGTGGGCGCCCTCCGCGGTCCTGCCCGAGTACATCGCCTTCCAGCACCGGGCCTCCCTGCCCGCGCTGGTCCACGTCTTCCGCGCCTGCAACGCGGTCTGAGAGGAAGGTCCCCCGTGACCGAGGAGATCGAGAACCAGGGCCTGTTGGTCGTGGAGCGCTTCCAGGCCTGCGCGGCCGCGCCCGACGACCTGGAGGCGGCCCGCGCCTGCGACGAGGACCTGGCCCGCCTGGACGCCCTGCTGCGCGCCGCGACCTGAGCCCGGCCGGCCCTCACGCCCGCCCCGCGAACGCCCGAGCCCCCGTACGGATTCCCGTACGGGGGCTCGCGCGTCGTGGGGCCCGCCCGTCAGCGCAGGGCCGGCCGGGTACGGACCACCGTCCCGGACGGGCCGCGCACCAGCATCGGGCGCCGCCGCAGGGCGGCACCCGGCGCCGCCTCCACCGGCCCGGAGACCGGGGAGAGGCGGGCGAACAGGAGGTCCTGGACCAGCGGACCGGCCGGCCCGGCCCGCAGCTCGTGCCGCTCCTCCACCACCGTCCGGCGGTCCGACAGCAGCCCCTGGCCCGGCAGCGGCGCGGCCCGCAGGAGCGGCTCGGCGCGCCCCGCACCGTAGAGGCGCGAGGACAGGGCGCCGTCCCCCTGCCGGGCGAGGACCGCGACGAGCGTGAACGCGCAGCCGACCGGACCCGGCCCGGGCGGCCCCACCCGCACCGCCGCCCCCGAGGGGGCGACGGCGCGGACCCGGTCCAGCTCGATCAGCCAGTCGGCGTGGATGTCCAACCAGGACCCGCTGAGGGTGCGCCGCAGCAGGGCGCCCAACGCGCCCGCCAGCCGCCGCTCCGCGAGGTCGCGCACGGCGAGCGCGGGCCCGCCGGCCTCGTACGGGGGCACGTACTGGAACAGCCAGTCGTCGTCCGCCGTCCAGGACATCCGCAGGCCCAGGGTCCGCCCCGGGGCCTCCCGGAAACCGTCCGCGACCGGCGCGGGCACGGGCGGCAGGCCGACGAGCGCGAACCCGTGCGCGCGCAGCCCGTGCTCACTCGGCGAGGACACCGCTCTCAGCCCGCGGCGACGGGCGTGCGCTCGACGAGGTCCCGATCGGCACCGGTCCGGGCCAGGTCGAGGCGCTCGTCGAGGTGGCGGGCGGAGGAGTTGGCCCGCCACAGGGCGCCGCGGGCGATGCCGCGGCGCATGTAGGCGGTGTCCGCGATCGGGATGACCACGTTGTGGAACCAGCCCGCCGCGTGCTGGGAGTCGATGGTGATGTGCAGCCGGTGGTAGGTGATGCCGACCTCGGGCAGCCCGAGCCGCTCCCAGGCCTTCACCACGTTGCGGAACCGGTCGGGGGCCAGCCACTCGGTCATGCCGAGGAAGCCGACCGCCTCCGGGTAGAGGTGGCGGTAGCGGCACAGCAGCACGGCGAGGTTGCCGGAGTGCAGGTCGGTGGTGGTCATCGCGGCCTCAAGGTCCTCGGAACGGACGTCGAAGACCTCGTAGATCTTGTTGAAGAGGTGGGTGTGGACGGCCTCGGGGTCCCCGTTGCCCATCTCGTCCCAGTAGTTGCCGGCGATCTCCATCTTGCTGGCGCCGGCCGTGCCGATCTGCATCATCGCGAGGAAGTCGTCGAAGCGGCCGTCGATCAGCGACTCCTGGATCACGTAGGTGCGCAGGTCCGTCTCGCGCGCCTCCTGGTTGATGAAGTCGGTGTAGTAGGGGTGCTTGAAGGCGCGGTGCTTGCGGACCAGGCCCTTGAGCCAGGACAGGAACTGCTTCGGCTCGACGGGCGCGGACTCCAGCAGGCCGGGCTCCAGGTGGGCGTCCTCGGCGGCGAGGGTGGCGTTCTCCAGGAGACGGGTCACCTCGTGCAGCAGGACCGATCCCTCGGCGGAGGGCTGCGACGGTATCTGCATCACCGTCTGGTAGATCCGCGACAGCAGGAGCTGCTGGTGGTAGTGGGCGTCGTCGCGGTCGGGGCCGGACACCGCCGCGGCGTTCAGGTCGGTGACCGCCTCGACGACGCGGGCGCGCTCGCCCAGGAACTTGGCGTCGATCTCGTCGGCGTCCACGGTCAGCCAGGAGGTGACCTCCTCCACGAGCGCGGCGGCTTCGGTCCTGCGGATCGTGGGAACGTTGGGGCTGTCGCTGCTGGGCAACTGCGTCTCCATGTCTCTCGGGGTCGCTCGGGAGAACGACGCCTGTTCGGGTCGCGCCGGGTCGGGGAGGGGAACGCGGTTCCGTCGACGGGGACCCGCGGGCGGGAGCGCCGAAGCACACGGTCGCTCCGCGAGTCCGAGGACGAGGTGGGCGCCGAAGGGGACCGGGCCGCGACGGGCGGGGGCCCCTCATGCCAAAGACACGCGCACCCCTTGATCGGACCGGGATGCGCGTGCCTGGGATGAGCACCTGCGGAGAGGGCAGGATTCGAACCTGCGTGGGCAGAGCCCGTCCGACGAGTAACCCCGCCGGACCCCATTGGGCCGCTTTGGGAACCTCTCCAACGGCCTTTCTCTGGCATCAGCTTGGCACGGGGCGGCTGACACGCTGCTGATGGATATCTGAGAGGGAAAGGGAATCATCCGTCAGGGGCCCATCAGCGGCCGCTGGGATAGTGAGGGGCGATCGAGCCACGTCACCAGATGCCAGGGGAGTTCCAGTGAGTGCCGAGACCACGAAAATCGCCGTATCGCGTCTCTACAACGACGAGAACGGCGAATCGCATTTCATCGACGAGCAGCTGGAGCTCACCGCCGTCAATTTCGCCCCGCCGGCGCCGCCCATCTTCGTCTCCGAGGGAGTCGCCGCCAAGCAGGCCGTCTACCTCTTCCTCCCCGCGGGCTACGTGGGCGACTTCCACCCGGCGCCGCGCCGCCAGATCATGACCCTGGTCAGCGGTCTGCTGGAGTGCGGGGTCAGCGACGGCACCTGGCGCACCTTCACCCCCGGCAACACCCAGCTGGTCGAGGACACCCAGGGCAAGGGCCACGCCACCAAGGCCCTGGAGGACTGCGTGATGATCGTTTCGCAGCTCGACTGAGCGGGGACGGGGACCACGGACGGCGGGCGCTGACGCGCCCGACCGTCGAAGGCCCACGCGGAAGGGGCACGGGCCGACGGCCCGTGCCCCTTCCGCGTGGCGGCCCGGCCGCGTCAGCCCTTGACGTAGCCGAAGCTCTCGACGATCAGACCGCCCTCCAGGCGGGTCACGTTCACCCCGCGCACGAAGTCCTTCGGGCCGGTGCCCCAGCGAAGCGTCCAGCGGCAGACCGCCCGCTCGCCCGCCACCCAGACCTCCTCGACCTCGAAGGCGGCGCCCTCGTTGCCCGCGATCGAGCTCCAGAACTGGAGGCATTCGTCATATCCGAGGTGCACGGAACCGTCCGGGGCGGGACCGGAGTTCTCCAGCCGGCAGTTCTCGGCGAGGAGGTCCTTCAGAAGGCCCGGATCGTGCTGCTGGAATGCCTGGTTGAACTGTTCGATAACCTTGCGTGTCTGCTCGTCGGACATCGGGACTCCTCATGTCTCATGGCTCGGCACGGGCGGCCCGCCGGTCGGACCGGGCCACAGGGAAAGTAATACAGTCCCATGGGTCCCGGCGTCCAAGTCTCCGGCCGTTCCGGCCATTTGAGTCAGTCGCACGTCAGTACCCGACATCTAACTTCGTACTATGACCACAGCAGACAGTGCGCCTCTCGCATTGGCCTATCAGCAGGCCACCGAATATCTGGCGGGTCTCGCCGATCGGCCGGTGGGTGCCACTGCCGGCTCCGAACAACTGCTGAAAATGTTCGGTGGCCCGCTGCCAGCCGGTCCCGGCGAGGCGACCGAGACCATCGAACTGCTCGGCCGGGCCGTCGCCGAGGGCGGCATCCCCACCGCCAACGGCCCCCGCTACTTCGGCTACGTCACCGGCGGCACCCTGCCCGTGGCCATCGCCACCGACTGGCTCGTCTCCGCCTACGACCAGACCGCCAGCCTCTACAACCTCTCGCCCGCCATCGCGGTCGCCGAGGACGTCGCCGCGCAGTGGGTCCTGGAACTCCTCGGCCTGCCCGCGCACGCCTCCGTCGGCTTCCCCACCGGCTGCACCATGGCCCACCTGACCTCCCTGGCCGCCGCCCGCCACAAGCTCCTCGCCGAGGTGGGCTGGGACGTGGAACGCGAAGGGCTCGGCGGAGCGCCCGACGTGGCCATCGTCGCCGGCGCCCAACACCACATGACCATCGACCTCGCCGCCCGCTACCTCGGCTTCGGCACCGCGCGCATCCGCAACGTCCCCGTCGACGACCGCGGCCGGATGGTCCCCGCCGAACTGGAGGCCGTCCTCGCCGACATCGAGGGGCCGGTCATCGTCTGCGCGCAGATCGGCGACGTCAACTCCGGCGCCATCGACCCCGTCGGCGAGATCTGCGACATCGCGCACCGCCACGGGGCCTGGGTCCACGTCGACGGAGCCTTCGGCCTGTGGGCCGCGGCCAGCCCGAAGCTGCGACCCCTCGTCGCGGGCGTGGAGCGCGCCGACTCCTGGGCGCTGGACGCCCACAAGTGGCTCAACGTGCCCTACGACTGCGGCATCGTCGTCATCGCCCACCCCGAGGCCCACCGCGCCGCCATGCTCAACGAGCGCGCCGGCTACCTGCCGCCCGGCACCGACGGCGAGCGCGACGCCATCGAGTGGGTCCCCGACTTCTCCCGCCGCGCCCGCAGCCTGCCCGTCTGGGCCGCGCTGCGCTCCCTGGGCCGCGCCGGCGTCGCCGACCTCGTCGAACGCTGCTGCGCGCACACCCGACGCTTCGCCGAACTGCTCGCCGACGTGCCCGGCGTGGAACTCCTCAACGACGTGGTCCTCAACCAGCTGATGGTCCGCTTCGGCGACGACGACCGGGTGACCCGCGAGGTCATCGCCCGGATCCAGCGCAGCGGCACCTGCTGGTTCGGCGGCACCCTCTGGGAGGGCCGGGCCGCCATGCGGATCTCGGTCGTCAACTGGCGCACCACCCGCGAGGACGTGGACCGCAGCGCCCAGGTCATCCGCGAGGCACTGGCCGCCGAGCTCGCCGCCTCCTGACCCTTCCCCCGAAGGACCCCCCGAAGGACCGCCACCCCCCGAAGAGCGCCGGGCCCGCCACCGCGGGTCCGGCGGTCGGCGTACGGGGGTCTGCGTACGGGGGTCTGCGTACGGGCGCCCGTCGTGTGGGCGCTCAGGAGATCCCGTAGCGGGCCCCGATGCCCGCCACCACCAGGCGCAGGCCCTCCTCGAAGCCCTCCTCGTAATCCTGGAAGAGGTCCGCGCCGGCCGCCGCCGAGAGCGGGAAGTCCGCCAGGCGCGCGGCGCGCTCCTCGATGTCGAAGCCCTCGCGGCGTTCGCCCGGCAGCGGCTCGACGCCCTGCTCCTCGGTGACGAAGCCGAGGGTGAAGAAGTAGGCCGTGGTGGTGGCGCGGACGGCCTGTCCCGGGGTGAAGCCGGCGTCGACGAGGGCGCGCAGGGTCTCCTCCATGTGGACCGCGTGCTCCGTGCCGGTGAAGCGGGAGCCGCTGAAGACCTTCGCGCCGTCGCGGTAGCGCAGCAGGGCCGCGCGCAGGCTCCGGTTGGCCGCGAGGAGCCGCTCCTGCCAGCCGGCGTCCTCGGGCAGGCGTCCCTGCGCGAACATCCGGCGGGACATCTCCGTCGCCATCTCGTCGAGCAGCTCGCGCTTGTTCTTGAAGTGCCAGTACAGGGCGGGCGCCTGGACGTTCAGCTCCCGGGCGATGGCCCGCAGGGTGAGCCCGTCGAGGCCCACCTCGTTCAGCAGCCTCAGGGAGGTGTCGACGGCCTGGCGCTTGTCCAGCTTGGGGGTTTTCCGGTTGTCCACGCTTGACAGCTTAACAGCATTAAGTGCATCCTCCGGAGGTAGGTGACTTAACAACGTTAAGGAGATGTCGTGGACACGGACGTACTGATCGTGGGCGCGGGCCCCGCCGGACTCGCCCTCGCCGTGGACCTGGCCCGACGCGGGACGCGCGCCCTCGTCGTGGAGCGCTCCGCCGCCCTGTTCCCGGGGTCGCGGGGCAAGGGCGTCCAGCCCCGCACCCTGGAGGTCTTCGACGACCTCGGCGTGTACGGGGCGATCCGGGAGGCGGGCGGCCCCTACCCGGTGGGGATGGTCTGGAAGGACGGCGAACGCCAGGGCGAGCACCGGATGTTCGACGAGAGCGAGCCGGCCGAGGGCTCCCCGTACGAGGACCCCTGGATGGTCCCGCAGTGGCGCACCCAGGAGGTGCTGGCCGCCCGGCTGGCCGAACTGGGCGGGGGGATCGCCTTCGGCCGGGAGCTGGTGGGGATCGCGCAGGACGCCGACGGGGTGACGGCCTCCTTCGCCGCCGGCGGCCCGCTCCGCGCCCGCTACGCGGTGGCCGCCGACGGCGGGCGCTCCACCGTCCGGCGGGCCCTCGGGATCACCATGAGCGGCGAGAGCGTCGACCCGGACACCGTCCTGGTGGCCGACGTCCGGCTGACCGGCCTCGACCGCGAGCACTGGCACCTCTTCGCGCCGTCCGAGGGGGAGGGTTTCCTCTCGATCTGCCCCCTGGCCGGGACCGAGGACTTCCAGGTCGCGGCGCAGGTCCCGGGGGGCGCCCGGGCCGACCTGTCCCTCGACGGCGTCCGGACCCTGATCGCGGCCCGCTCGCACCTCGCCCCCGAGGCGGTCACCGAGGTGCGCTGGGCCTCCGACTTCCGGCCGAACGCCGCCATGGCCGACCGCTTCCGCGAGGGCCGCGTCTTCCTTGCCGGGGACGCCGCCCACGTGCACTCGCCCGCGGGCGGCCAGGGGCTCAACACCAGCGTCCAGGACGCCTACAACCTCGGCTGGAAGCTGGCCGCGGTGGTGACCGGCGCGGCCCCGGCGTCCCTCCTCGACTCCTACGAGGAGGAACGGCTGCCCGTCGCCGCCGACATGCTCGGCCTGTCCACCCGGGTCCACCGCGGCGAGACCCGGCGCGGAGCGGCCACCCGGCAGCTCGGTCTCGGCTACCGGGGGTCGTCCCTGGCGGAGGAGACCCGCACCGGGCTGTCCCAGGGCGCCCTGCGCGCGGGCGACCGGGCGCCTGACGGGGTCCTCGACGGCGTACGCCTCTTCGACGTGTTCCGGGGCCCGCACTGGACGCTGGTCACCGTCGGCGCGGGCGCACCGGAGCCGGGGGAGCGGTTCGAGCGCTCCGGCGTCCGTACCGTGCGCATCCCGTCGTACGGGGTCTACGGCGACGGGGTGTTCCTCGTCCGCCCGGACGGCTACGTCGGATGGGCGGGCGACTCGGCGCGGGGGGCGGAGCGGTACGCGGCCCGGGTGGGCGTCGCCTGACGGGCGGTCAGCCGGCGACGAGGGTCCGGGCCGGCCAGTACGGCTCGTCCTGGAGCAGCATCGGGTCGTGGGTGAGGATCGCCCGCTCGTACTGGCTCAGCACGGGGGAGGGTTCGATGCCCTGTGACTCGATCATGTTGTGTCGGCACTGGCGGTAGACGGTCAGCGCGTCCAGTTGCCGGCCGGAACGGTACAGCGCCCGCATGAGCAACATGCAGAACTGCTCGTTGTTCGGGTTGCGCGAGTAGAGCTCCGTCAGCTCCGGAAGAATTCTCTCGTGGCCGCCGGTGCGGAGTTCCAGGTCGTACAGCAGGATGAGTGCCGAATTCCTCGCCTCCTGATATCGAGTGGAGGCGGTCCGGCAAATCGGCCCGCCGGCCAGTCCGCCGAATACCGGTCCCCGCCAGCGAGAAAGTCCCTCGCGGAGATCGGCGATGTTCTGGCGGTGTCCGGAGACGGTGTCGTCCCCGGTTCTCCCGTGGATCGCGTCCACGGTGTCGAGGAATAAATAGGCGTCGAGCTCCCATCGGTCGAAGAGGAACATGTAGCCGGAGGTGCTGGTCACCACCCTCGATCCCTCCCGGTCCGGCTCTACGGCCGCCAGGGTCCTGCGAACCCTGCTGACCTGGGCCTGGAGGGCATTCTCGACTTTGGCGGGGGGTGTGGTCCCCCAGAGTTCGAGGATGAGGGAGTCGACCGTGACGAGCGATCCGCCGGCCGCGAGCAGCGTCGCCAGAAGCGTCTGCTGCATGGCGCCACCGAGTCGTACGGCGACTCTCTGTTTCATTATTTCCATGGAGCCTAGAACTGAGAACAGCAACACAAACATCTCCCCGCGAGATGGAAAGAGAACGGTGTCGTGTGCACTGGCGCCGGTCGTTCGATACGGCCGCTTGGGGAACTCTTTGCTTTTACCTGAAGCTTTCGAAATTCCTAGTGGACCGATCGGTCCCGACCGTACTTGGTCAAGTAGGAACATGTCAATGAAGCCACAGCCCCCACAAAATGCCGCACTAGGGAGCAAACGCGACAAGGCCGTGCAACACGTCCGGCGCCGGATGCGGGGGATCCAATGGGTGCGCCGGAAGCGTTGCACGGCCGTTCAGGGGGTGGCGGTGGCGCGAAGCCGCCGCCCGCGGTGGGGCGGCGGCCGGGTCCCTACGGTCAGGCCGTGGCCTTCACGCGGTGGCGGGCGGCGCCCGCCAGGGCCACGAGGGTGACGGCGAGGGTGATGGCGGTGACCGTCCACAGGCCGGCCCGGTAGGGCGCGGTCCCGCCGGTGGAGAGGGAGAAGACGGTGGCGGTGATGGCGATGACCACACCGTTGCCGATCTGGGCGCCGGCGTTGAACAGGCCCGACACCAGGCCCTGCTCGTCGGGCTCGGCGGTGCCGACGGCCGCGATGTTCAGGGCCGGGTAGACGGCGGCGAAGCCGAGGCCGCCGAGCAGCTGCTGCGCGAACAGGGTGACCAGCGGGTCGACCTGACCCAGGAGCAGGACCCAGCCGAGGTAGCCGACGCTCAGCAGCACCAGGCCGCCGGTGGCCACCGGCCAGGCGCCGTACTTGGTGACCATCGCGGCGCCGTAGCGGGCGGTGCCGGCGGTCAGTACCCCGCCGAGGAGGAAGGCGAGACCGGCTTCCAGGGGGCTCCAGCCCAGCTGCTCCTGGTAGTAGAGGGTCAGCACGAACTGGAAGGAGACGTAGGCGCCGAAGAAGAGCATGCAGACCAGGGCGCGGGTCAGCTGGCCCTTGCGGAAGACGGCGAGCGGGACCAGCGGCGCCGGGTGGCGGCTCTCGACGAGGGCGAACAGCGGGAAGAGGACGGCGGCGGCGACGAGCGCGCCGATGGTCTGGCCGTCGGCCCAACCATCGCTGGCGGCCCGGCTGAGCCCGTAGACGAGGGCGATCGCGCCGGCCGTGACGGTGACGGCGCCCAGGATGTCGAGGCTGCCGCTCTTGCCCTTCTCCTGCTGCGCGGGCACCACGGAGGCGGCGAGCAGCGCGACGAGGACGCCGGCGACGGCGGGGGCGAAGAGGACCAGGCGCCAGGAGATGCCGGCCATCAGGCCGCCGAGGATCAGACCGAGGGAGTAGCCGGCGGAGGCCACGGCCAGGAAGGTGCCCAGTGCGCGGTTGCGTGACTGCTCGTCACGGAAGGCGTCCAGCAGGATCGCCATCGCGGCGGGCGCGGTGATGCCGGCGCTGATGCCCTTGAGCAGTCGGGCGACGACCAGCAGGACGCCGTTGTCGGCGATGCCGCCGAGGACGCTCGCGACGACGAACAGGGCCAGGAAGCCGATCAGCAGCTTCTTGCGGTCGTAGAGGTCGGCGAGCCGGCCGCCGAGGAGCAGGAAGCCGCCGAAGCCCAGGGCGTAGGCCGACACGACCCACTGGAGGGCGGAGGTGGACATCCCCAGGTCCGCCTGGACCAGGGGGAGGGCCGGGCCCATCGAAGCGATGTCCATCGCGTCGAGGAACTGCACCGCGCACACGACCAGGAGCAGCAGCGGAAGGTTCTTGACCGCCGGTGTGGAAGGCAACGTCCGTGCGATGGGGGGAGAGGTCGGTGATGCCTCGGTCATGATCAGACTCCGATCGGAGTGTTCGTCGGAAGCAGTGGCCGCAGCCTGGGAAAATGACGGACCGATCAGTCCGGGACTGATCGGTCCATTTCTAGCGCCCACAAACCCCTGTGTCAAACGTATGCTGGGAACCGCGGGGGAGAGGGGAAGGAGTTCAGACATGGCGCGTACACCGGCACCAGGTACGAGGCGACGCATTCTGGAGGCCTCGGCCAAACTCTTCGGTGAGCAAGGGGTCCGGGCCGTCGGCATGCAGCAGGTGATCGACGCGACCGGAGTGGGGAAGAGCCTGCTCTACCGCGAGTTCGCCAGCAAGGACGAACTCATCGCCGCCTGGCTGCGCGAGAGCGACGCGCAGTGGTGGGAGCGGGCCGAAGAGGTCACCTCCCCGTACAGCGGGGACCCGGTCCGCCAGATCCTGGCGTTGATGGAGTTCTTCCACACCAGCGTGCGGGACCCGGACTTCCACGGCTGCATCTACTACAACACCTCCAGCGAGTTCCGCGACCCCGAGCACCCGGGCCGTCGCGAGGCGACGCTGCACCTCAAGGGGCTGCGCAACTGGCTCCGCGACATGGGGGCCCAGGCCGGCGCCGAGGACCCGGAGGACCTGGCCGACAGCCTCATGCTGATCGTCGGCGGGGTGCTCTCCAACGGCGAGGTCCTCGGATCGAACGGCCCCGCCAGGATGGCGATGGCCACCACCGAGCTGGTGCTGCGCCACCACTGCGCCGACGCGATGGCGGCCGCCGCCTGACGGAGGCCCGCCGCAGCGAACGGCCCCACGGCACTGGGATGCCGCGGGGCCGGTTTGTGTGCGCATCCGGCGTCGTCAGGGCGCCGGAACGCCGGTGGGCGTGGGCCGGGCCGGACGGACCGCCACACCGTGCTCCTCGTAACCGTCGTTGTAGGCGAACGACGCCGGCATCCGGTCGTGGAACTGGTAGTCGGCCTGAATCCGCCCGTCCTCGGCGAGCACGACGATGTCCTGCCCGGACATCTCCATCTCGCCCGTGGCCCCCGAGACCATCACCCAGTTGAACCGGACGACGTCGTGGTGGCCGGTGGCGTTGTTGGCGGACCGGAACTCGTAGCCCATCGGCCCGTACACCTCGTGCGTGTAGGCCAACTGCTCCAGGAGCGCCTGGTGCCCCCGGACCGGATCCTTGCGGTAGAAGACGTAGGTGCAGTCCGGCGCGTACAGCTCCCGCACCCGCTCGCGCCGGCGGTCCGCGTCGGTCTCGTTCCACAACGCGACGTAGCGCGCCAGGAGTTCATTCGGTCGGTACGGCATGGGGTGAACCTCCGGTTCCTTGCGGGACGAGGCCGCCCGCTCAGCCCGTCGCGGTGTACCGCGACAGCGACTGGGACAGGTCGGCCGTGAGGGCGCGGGCGTGGTCCCGCAGGTAGTAGTGGTCCCCGGGGAAGGTCCGGCACCCCAGGAACTCCGCGGTCCGACCGGACCACGCACGCATGGCGCCGGGCGCGAGGAGGGGGTCCTCCCGGCCCTGGTAGGCGACGACCGGAGCGCCCACGACGGCCCCGTCGTCCCGGTGGTCGGCGCACACCGCGCCGTCCGCGGCCATCGCCCGGACCGCCTGCGCCAGCAGCTCCGGATCCGCCTCCACGCCGGCGGGCAGCCCGCCCAGCAGGCGCAGCGCCGCCAACGGGTCCGAGGACAGCGCCGCCGGAGCCGAGAACCCGGTCGGCGCCCACCCCGACACCGCGAGCAGCGCCGGCGCGGGCAGGGCGCGCCGCTCCAGCTCGACCGTGAGCCGGTAGCCGAGCAGCGCCCCCATCGAGTGGCCGAACACCGCGTACGGCCGCCCGTCCCAGTCCTGCGCGACCACCTCGGCCAGCGCCGCCACCAGCGGCTCCAGCCGGGTGTACGGAGCCTCGCGCCGCCGCTCCTGCCGGCCGGGCAGCTGCACGGCCCGGCAGGCCACCGCCGCGCCCAGCTCCGCCGGCCACGCGCGGTACATCGAGGCGCCGCCCCCGCTGTGGTGCAACAGGAACAGCCGTACCCCGGCGTCCGGTTCGGGCTCGGCGGGGTGCAGCCAGCGCCCCGCGTCCCGGACCTCGGGCAGCGGGTCGGCGTACGTCCCGCCGCGCGGGGCGGCCACGGCATCGACAGCGTCCACGGCGTCCACGGCGGCTACGCGGCGGGGGGCGCGGCCGGGGTCGGTGCCCCGGCTCCCGCCCCGGCGACGGCGCCCAGGTGGTTCTCCCGCAGCACCCGCCGCAGCACCTTCCCGGTGGGATTACGCGGCAGGGTCGCCAGGAGGTCGTACCCCGTGGGGATCTTGAACCCGGCGATCCGGCCGTTCAGGAACCGCAGGAAGTCGCGCGGCGTGGCCTCGAATCCGGGCCGCAGCACCACCGCGGCCCGTACGGCCTCGCCCCACTCGGTGTGCGGGACTCCGTACACCGAGACCTCGGCGACCGCCGGGTGGGCTCGCAGGGCATGCTCGACCTCCATCGGATAGATGTTCTGACCCGCGACGATGACGGTGTCGTTGACCCGGTCGACCAGGAACAGGTAGCCGTTCTCGTCGATCCGGCCCATGTCGCCCATCGACAGCCACGCCCCGTCCTCGCCCGACAGGGACCGGGCCGTCACCTCCGGCAACTGCCAGTACCCCAGGAACCGCGCCGGGCTCTTGATCACCACCCGGCCCACCTCGCCCACCGGGACCTCCCGACCCTCCCCGTCCAGGATCCGCACCTCGTTGCCGGGGCAGACCCGCCCCGCCGAGGAGAGGACCTCACTGTCGGCGGTGTGGTCGGAGGGTGCCAGACACGTCACGAAACTGCCGGCCTCCGCCGAGGAGTAACCCTGGGCCAATGCGCAGCCCAGGACGTCCATGCAGGTCAGGAGCAGTTCGCGGTCGATGGGGGAGCCGCTGTAGACCACCTTGCGCAACGAGCGGAAGGTCTCGGAGCTGGTGCCCCGCTCGGTCAGCATCAGCCGCAGCATCGCGGGCGCCGCCCACAGCGTCGTGATCGCGTGGCGCTCGATCAGCCGGGTCGCCTCGTCGGCGACGAACTGACGCATGATCACCGTGGTGGCGCCGGCGTTGAAGGAGTGCATGAACCAGCCGAAGCCGGAGGTGTGCAGGCCGGGGAAGCAGCTCAGCCCCCGGTCCTCGGGCCGCCAGTCGATCCAGTCCACCCCCGCCGCGCGGGTGTCGGCGATGAAGGTGAAGAAGGTCCGCTGCGCCAGCACCACCCCCTTGGGCAGCCCCGTCGTCCCGCTCGTGTAGAGCTGCGCCACCGCGTCGTCGAAGCCGACCGACCCGGCCGTGGGCGGTTCCGTGTCGGGCCGGCCCGCCTTCCAGTCGAGGAACCCGCCCGCCACGTGCCGGTCGGAGTCCATCTCCACGACCTGCCCCAGTCGGGGCAGCAGCGGGCGCAGCTTGTCCACGAGCGGGAGGAACTCCCGCTCCACGAAGAGCAGTTCGGCCTGCGAGTCGCGCAAGATGTGCTCCACCTCGCCGACCGTGAGCCGCGAGTTCACCGGCACCAGCACCGCGCCGCCCTTCGCGCAGCCGAGCGCCAGGTCGTAGTAGTGCTCCGACTCCCGGCCCAGGTAGCCCACCCGGGCGCCCGCACCCAGCCCGGCCGCCGCCAAGGCGTGCGCGGTCCGGTTGCTCTCGCGGTGCAGCTCGGCGTAGGTCAGGACGCGGTCCTCGCAGATCACCGCCGGCTGGTCGGGGCGGGTCCGGGCGTGCAGGGCCGCGCGGGCGGCGAGGGTCCGGTCCTCCGTACGGTCGTCCATGGGGGTTCCCTTGTCTCGTGGCTCGGATGCTCTGGGGGCGGGAGGGGGAGCGGGCCTCACGGGACGGGCACCGGCACGGGCTCGGGCACGGACCCCGACCCGGGCTGCGACCCGGGCTGCGGCCCCGACTCCGGCGCGGGCTCGTCCTCGGGGGCCAGGCGCAGCGAGAGCAGTTCGGCCAACTCCTCCACCGAGGGGTGGTCGAAGACGGCCGAGGAGGCCACCGCCACCCCCAGCCGGTCCTGGAGGCGGGCGCTCAACGTGATCGCGGTGAGCGAGTCCACGCCCAACTCCAGGAAGCTCGCCCGGGTGTCCACGTACTGCGCGTCCTCCACGGCCAGCAGCGCCGCGACCGTCCCGCGCACCAGTGCGACCAGCGCGGACCGGCGCCCGGCCGGGTCCGCGGCCCGCAACAGCGCCACGTCCACCGCGAGCGCCGCCGACTCGGCGCCGCGGTCCGCGCCCGGATCCGGGGCGTCCGCCTCCAGCGGGCGGTCCGGCAGTCGGGTGAAGCCCATCCCCGACAGCTCCATGACCGGCCGGCCGGCCCCGTCCCCGGCGCCGCCCTCCAACAGCAGCACGTCCAGGGTGAAGGCGGCCGCGCCGTCGGATTCCCGCTCGGGACGCGTCACGCGCGCCGCCGAGCGCAGCAGTTCCCCGCGCGGCTTCTTGAAGGAGCGCAGCCGGGCCACGCTCGTGGCCACGTACCGGTGCCCGTCGTCGGCCAGGACCGACAGGCCGTGCGTGGCCCCGTCCAGCAGGGGCGGCGGCAGGTGTTCCGCCCGCGAGACCTCCCCGCCGGACAGCTCGGTCACGGCGAAGTCGGGGCCGTACGCCGCCACCCGCCGGGCCCGCCGGAACTGCGGACCGTACTCCAGGCCGGCCCGCGCGTACGCCGCGCGCACCCCGTCGGCGTCGAGCACCCGGCTCGGCGGCTCCTGCTCCGCCTCCACCGCCTCCACCGCGTCCAGCAATCCGAGCAGCCCGAGCGGCCCCCGCCCCCGGCCCGGGCCCGCCGGGTCGTCGCCGGACCGGTCGGCCCGCGCCGCGATCGAGGCCGTGGCGTGCAGCCGCTCCCCGGAGGCGTCCCCGGGGGCGTCCGCGGCCCGGCTGGAGACCTCCACCACGAGGCGCCCGTCCGCTTCGGGCCGCACCCGGGTCAGCAACGAGGTCGGCCGGTCGGACAGGAACAGCGCCTCGTGGAAGCGGACGTCCTCCACCGCCCGGCCCGTGTCCCCGTGGACCTCGTCCTGCACGGCGAGCAACAGCTCCAGGTAGGCCGACGCGGGCAGGAACACCCGGCCGCCGATGGTGTGGTCCGCCAAGTAGGCGGGCTGCTCCGCGCTGATCCGGGCGGTGAACTGCCGTACGCCGTCGACCCGTTCGCCCTCGCGGCCCAGCAGCGGATGCCCCTCGGCCCCCGCCCCCGGCCCGGTCGGCCGGGTCGGCAGCCGGTAGCGGCGCCGGTCGAAGGCGTACCCCGGCAGCGGGACGCGGCGCCCCGGCCGGCCCGCGTACACCTGCGGCCAGGCGAGGTTCAGCCCGGCCGTGTAGGCGCCCGCCAGCGCGGTCTCCAGGGCGGCGCCCGTCGTGTCCTTCGCGCGCAGCCCGCTCAGCCAGCGGTGTTGCTCCTGCGGTATGCACCGCCGGGCCAGGGAGGTGAGCGCCGAGGACGGGCCGACCTCCAGGAACACGTGCCGGCCGCGCGCGGCGACCGTACGCACCCCCTCCGCGAACTCCACCGTCCCCAGCGCGTGCCGCACCCAGTACTCGGGCGTCGCCACCTCGCGCGGGTCGGCGATCCGCCCCGTCAGGTTCGACACGAACGGCAGCAGCGGCTCCCCGAAGGAGATCCCGCGCAACACCTCGGCCAGCGGCTCCGCGATCCCCGCCATCAGCGGCGAGTGGAACGCCGCCGTCACGTGCAGGGGCGTCACCGTCCACCCCGGGGCCCGCAGCGCCTCCACGGCCTCGGCCAGCTCCCGGGCCCCGCCCGAGACCACGCACTGGGACGGCCCGTTGACCGCCGCGACCGCCAGCTCCGGCCAGGCCGCCAGCAGCGGCCGGACCTCCTCCACGGGCGCGGCCACCGCGGCCATCCCGCCCGGGGCCGGCACCGACTCGATCAGCAGGGCGCGGGCGGCGAGGAAGGCCGCCCCGTCGGCCAGGGAGAACAGCCCGGCCACCGTCGCCGCGGCGATCTCCCCGACGCTGTGCCCGAGCAGCACGCTCGGCCGCACCCCCCACGACATCCACAGCCGGGCTAGCGCGTACTCCAGGGTGAAGAGCGCCGCGTGCGTGAAGGACGTACGGGCCAGGGTCTCCTCGGCGTCCGGCGCCTCGCCGAACATCACCGCCCGCACCGAACGCCCCAGCAGCGGGGCGAACAGCGCGTCGCACTCGTCCACGTACCGGGTGAAGACGGGGAAGCGCCCGTACAGGGACCGCCCCATCCCCACGTACTGCGAACCGGACCCGGTGAACAGGAAGGCCACCTTGCGGAAGGCGTCCGGCTTCTCCTCACCGCGCACGGGAGCGCTCCACCGCTCCAGGTGCGCGCCCAGCTCCTCGACCGAGGAGACGGCCGCCGCCGCCCGGTGACGGAAGTGCGAGCGGCCCGTGGCCCGGGTGCGGCACAGGTCGGCGAGCGGGGTCCCGGGGTGCGCCGCGAGGAACCGGGCGTACCGCTCGGCCTGGAGCCGCAGCGCGGGCCGCGACTTCGCCGACAGGGTGAACACCTCCCCGTACGGTCCTCCGCGCCCGGCGGCCTCCGGTTCCCGCGCGTCGCCCGACGGTTCCTCCGGCTCCGCGACCCGGGGGGCCTCCTCCAGCACGGCCACCGCGATGGCCCCGGCGACCCCGAAGCCGTTCACCGTGGCCCGCCGCACCGGGGCGTCCCAGGGGCGCTCCTCCATGGCCGGCGCGATGGGGTAGGTGTCCCACGGGATCCGCCCCGAGAGGTTCTGCCACACGTGCGGGAAGAAGGTCCCGGTACGCATCTGCGTGATCACCTTGATGATGCCGCCCAGCCCGGCCGCGGGCTCCATGTGCCCGATGTTCGCCTTGAGGGAGCCGATGACCAGGGGGTGGTCCGCGTCGTGCGAGGCCCCGAAGACGCCGTTGACCGAGCCCAACTCGATCGGGTCGCCCAGCGGGGTCCCCGTCCCGTGCGCCTCCACGTACTGGATGTCGCCCGGCTCCAGCCGCGCGTTGGCCAGCGCCGCCCGCATCACGGCCTCCTGCGCCGTGCCGTTGGGCGCGCTCAGACCCGCGCTCTCTCCGTCCTGGCCGATCGCGGTCCCGCGCACGAGCGCCAGTACGCGGTCCCCGTCCGCCAGCGCGTCCGAGAGCCGCTTGAGGACCAGGGCCCCGCAGCCCTCCGCGCGCGCGTAGCCGTCCGCGCTCTCGTCGAAGGTCTTGCAGTGCCCGTCCGGGGCCAACATCTGGCCGTGCGAGAGGATCACGAACGAGCGCGGACTGTGCAGCGCGTTCACCGCCGCGCACAGCGCGATCCCGCACTCGCGCCGCCGCAGCCCCTCCACCGCCAGGTGCAGGGCGGTCAGCGAGGCCGCGCACGCCGTGTCCGTGGTCAGGCTCGGACCGCGCAGGCCCAGGAAGTAGGAGAGCCGGCCCGACATCGAGTAACCGCCGAGGCCGGTGGTCAGGCTCCCGTCGAGCTGCTCGTCCGACAGGCCCTCCAGCTCCAGCGCGAAGTCCAGCGGCGAGGCCCCCACGTACACCCCGCCGTCGCCGTGGCGCAGCACGGTCGGGTCGATGTTCGCGTCCTCCAGGGCCTCCCACACCGTCTCCAGCAGCAGCCGCTGCTGCGGATCGACGAAGGGCGCCTGCCGGGGCGGAATGTTGAAGAACTGCGCGTCGAACTCGTCTATCCGGTCAAGGAATCCACCGGCGGCGGCCGTGATGTCCCCGTCCGCGACCTCCGGCACCCAACGGTCGCGCGGCAGCGGGCCTATTCCGGAACGGCCCTCCCGCAGGAAGGATTCGAGATCGGAAAGAGAACGGTTCTCGCCGGGCAGTCGCATTCCGACGCCGACCACGGCGATCGGCTCGTACTTTTCCAGGAGGAATCGTTCCAGCTCCGTGTCCTGCCGACGGACCTTTTCCTCGGCGGCTTCGAGCCTTTCCCGAATTCCCGGCGTTCGCGGCATGGCGGCCGTTCCCCTCTTAGTTCGCGTCGAAGATGTCGGCCAGCACGTCGGAGGCCAGGAAATCCGTCAGCCGCTCCACGGTGGGCTGGTTGAACAGGGCCGTACTGCTGATGCCCCGCCCCAGCTGCTCCTCCAGGCGGCGCTTGACCTGCGTCAACAGGAGCGAGGTCATACCGAGCTCGAAGAAGCTGTCCTCCATCGGGAGCTCCTCGTCCTCGGGCATGAGCAGCGCCGTCTTGAATTCCGCCACGACGATTTCTTCCAGGAGCATCCGGCGTTCCGACCGGGGTGAGGACACCAATTGTTCTGTCATACCGGTCGAGTGAAGCACAGGCTCCGTGACGACCGGCTGACGTCCTCCTGACCCGTACGCCCCGTCAGTTCAGCGTCAGCAGCGACATGGGAGGCTCGGGCGGCAGGAGTGTGTGAGATCCGGCGTGGAGGAGCCAATAATGCAGACCGATGCAAGGGAAGAGCTGCGGAGTCAGGGATATTCGTTGCTGCCGGCCGAAGGGCTCGTCCTCGACGCCGAATCGCGTCAACACGCGAAGGAATTGGCGGCCGAGTGGGACAACCTCGAAACGGACCGGTACCTGAAGGGCGGCTCCCGCTTCCGCGAGCGGCGCTACGACCGCTTCCTGTACCTCCCGCGCGCCGAGGAGGTCCGGCTGCGCCCCCACCGCCCCTACTTCCAGTCGATGGGGGCGAACGACTACGCCGGCGGCATCGACCGCGAGGTGGCCCCGCTCAGCCGGACCACCCTGGACAACCCGCTCCTGACCCGGCTGCTGCGCGCGAACTTCGAGAAGTTCCCCGTGGGCGCCGACGACGCCCGGCTGGACGATCCCTGGGACGTCCAGTGCCACCAGTTCCGGATCATCAGCACCCCCGACGAGACGGGCGAGCCCACCCCGGAGGGCCCGCACCGCGACGAGGTCGACTTCGGGGCGATCCACCTGATGGGCCGCTTCAACGCCGACGGCGGCGAGTCCCAGGTCTACGACCTCGACCGCCGGCTGGTCACCGAGTTCACCCTCACCGCGCCGATGGACACCATGTTCTGGGCCGACGCCCAGATCCTGCACGCCGTCCGCCCGATCTTCCCGCAGGACCCGTCGAAGGCGGCGGTCCGCGACGTACTGATCATGGGCTACCGGCACGCCCCGGAACTGCGGGGCTCGGACGAACTCCGCGACGCCGCCGTGCTCGGGGGTCCCACCGGCTGACCCCGGAACCGACGCCGAACACCGACATGACGATGCCCCCGAGCCGCTCACCGGCTCGGGGGCATCGTCATGGAGCGTTCACCCCCATTCGTTGCAACGGCTGCGAGGGGGGTTTGTTGCGTTAGATTCAAAACCATTGCAATGAAATCCACGCCTCCATCTGCATGTTTGTGGTTCTCGCGCAACGAATGTGTTGCCAACACCGTGAATGCAACGTAGCGTTTGCGTCATCGGAAACAGCGGGCCGGACCAGAGCACGCTGCAGAAGCTGAGGAGAGCACGATGCAGAAGTTCGACACCCAGGCCCCCGTCTCCGCCGTTCTCGACATCCCCGCCGGGCACATCCGCTTCATCGCCGCCGATCGGTCCAACACGACGGTGGAGGTCCTGCCGGCGAACCCCTCGAAGAGCCGCGACGTGAAGGCCGCGGAGCAGGTCACCGTGGCGTACGCCGACGGGGTCCTGCGGATCGAGGCCCTGCCGCCGAAGAGCCGGATCCTCGGCAGCTCGGGCTCCGTGGAGGTGACCGTCCAGCTGCCGGCCGGGTCCCGCGTCGAGGCGAAGCTGGCCGCCGGCGAGTTCCGGGGCGTCGGTCGCCTCGGAGACGTCACCTTCGAGGGCGCCCAGGGCACCGTCAAGGTCGACGAGACCGCCGGCGCCCGCCTCAGCCTCCTCGCCGGAGACATCTCGGTCGGCCGCCTGGGCGGCCCGGCGGAGATCAGCACGCAGAAGGGCGACATCCAGGTCAGCGAGGCCGTTCGCGGCACGGTGACCGTGCGCACGGAGGCCGGCGACCTGTCGATCGGCGCCGCCCGCGGAGTCTCCGCCGCCCTGGACGCCGGCACCGGTTACGGCCGGATCCACAACGCGCTCAAGAACAGCGACGGCGCCGCCGACCTGACCATCCACGCCACCACGTCCTACGGCGACATCACCGCCCGCAGCCTCTGACCGCCCGAAGTCCCCGATAGCCCGAAGCCTCTACAAGGAGCAGCTCCCACCATGACGAACCTGGCCATCGCGGCGCACGGGTTGCGCAAGTCCTACGGTGACAAGACCGTCCTCGACGGCATCGACCTGGCCGTTCCCGCCGGAACGATCTTCTCCCTGCTCGGCCCGAACGGCGCCGGCAAGACCACTGCCGTGAAGATCCTCTCCACCCTCATCACCGCCGACGCCGGCGAACTGCACGTCGCCGGCCACGCACTGGCCACCGACGCCCGCTCCGTACGATCGGCGATCGGTGTCACCGGCCAGTTCTCCGCCGTCGACGGCCTGATCACCGGCGAGGAGAACATGCTCCTCATGGCCGACCTGCACCACCTCACCAAGGCCGAGGGCCGTCGGATCACCGCCGAACTCCTCGCACGCTTCGACCTCGTCGAAGCCGCGAAGAAGCCCGCCTCCACCTACTCCGGCGGCATGAAACGACGACTCGACATCGCCATGACGTTGGTCGGCAGCCCGCGGATCATCTTCCTCGACGAGCCCACCACCGGCCTCGACCCCCGCTCCCGCCACAACATGTGGCAGATCATCCGCGAACTCGTCACCGGCGGCGTCACCGTCTTCCTCACCACCCAATACCTCGAAGAAGCCGACCAGCTCGCCGACCGCATCGCCGTCCTGAGCAACGGCAAGATCGCCGCCGAAGGCACCGCCGCCGAACTCAAGCGCCTCATCCCCGGCGGCCACGTCCGACTCCGCTTCACCGACCCCACCAGCTACCGCACCGCCGCCACCACCCTGGCCACCGCCACCCGCGACGACGAAGCCCTCGCCCTGCAACTCCCCAGCGACGGCAGCCAACGCGACCTGCGCACCATCCTCGACCGCCTGGACGCCGCCGGCATCGAAGCCGACGAACTCACCGTCCACACCCCCGACCTCGACGACGTCTTCTTCGCCCTCACCGGCGCCCCGATCCCCACCCAGAACACCCAGACCACCGAGAACGCCCCCTCCAAGGAGAACGTCCGATGAGCTCCCTCTCCCTCGCCGTACGCGACTCCTCCACCATGCTGCGCCGCAACCTCCTCCACGCGCGCCGCTACCCCTCCCTCACCCTGAACCTGCTGCTCACCCCCGTGATGCTGCTCCTGCTGTTCGTCTACATCTTCGGCGGCGTCATGAGCGCCGGCCTCGGCGGCGGCGCCGACCGCTCCGCCTACATCGCCTACGTCGTCCCCGGCATCCTGCTCATGACCATCGGCTCCACCGTCATCGGAGCCGCCGTCTCCGTCTCCACCGACATGTCCGAGGGCATCATCGCCCGCTTCCGCACCATGAACATCCACCGCGGATCCGTCCTCATCGGACACGTCGTCGGCAGCGTCCTGCAATCCATCGCCAGCGTCGTCCTCGTCGGCATCGTCGCCGTCGCCATCGGCTTCCGCTCCACCGACGCCACCGTCCTGGAATGGCTCGCCGCCTTCGGCCTCATCGCCCTCTTCGCCCTCGCCCTGACCTGGATCGCCGTCGGCATGGGCATGGTCAGCCCCAACGCCGAAGCCGCCAGCAACAGCGCGATGCCCCTGATCCTCCTCCCCCTGATCTCCAGCGCCTTCACCCCCATCGACGCCATGCCCGGCTGGTTCCAGCCCATCGCCCAGTACCAGCCCTTCACCCCCGCCATCGAAACCCTCCGCGGCCTCCTCCTGGGTACCGAAATCGGCTACAACGGCTGGCTCGCCCTCGCCTGGTCCATCGCCCTCACCGTCCTCGGCTACCGCTGGTCCACCTCCTCCTTCAAGCGCGACCCCAAGTAGGCGGAGTGAGCCCGAGGCCTCGCGCCGACGCTCCGCCCGAGGGCGGCGTACCCCCGACATCACGTCGGACGTACGCCGCCCCTTCGGCGTTCTCCGGGCTCAGACCGAGTACGGGTTCGCCGCCCGCGCCCCGCGCAGCGCCTCGGCCCACCACACGAGGCGCTCGATCATCACCTTGGCGGCGGTCCCGGTGGCCTCCGGATCGGTGGGGCGGCCCTCCCCGTCGAACTGCGACCAGACGTTGTGGAAGCTGACGGTGTCCCGGACGGTGACCGCGTGCACCTCGGAGAAGACCGGGCGCAGGTGCTCGACGGCGCGCAGACCGCCGGACATGCCGCCGTAGGAGACGAAGCCGACGGGCTTGGCGTGCCACTCCCGGTTGTGCCAGTCGATGACGTTCTTCACCGAGGCGGGGTAGCTGTGGTTGTACTCCGGCGTGACGATCACGAAGGCGTCCGCCGCGCCCAGCCGTTCGCGCAGCGACTCGGCCGCCGCGGCCGTCGCCCCGGTGGGCCGGGAACCGTGGGCGGGGAAGGTCATGGGCAGGTCGACCTCGTGCAGGTCGATCAGATCCGTCTCGATCTCGGGGTGTTCGCCGACGCGGTCGGCGAACCAGTTCGCCACGACGGGGCCGAAGCGCCCTTCGCGGACGCTCCCGATGACGACGGCGAGGCGCAGGGGGCTGACGGACATGGTGTGCTCCCGAGGAGGTCGGTCGGTGCCGACCGGTTGATCGACTCGACCTGAGCCTAAAAGCTGAAGTTTGGTTGAGGTCAAGGCCGGATCGGAGGCCCGGGACGGGACCCCGGATCCCTTGACCTCGACCGAGGTCGAGGTCGAGGTACCAGCCTGGGCGTCATGAGCACAGATGCAGCGAGCGGTTCCGGTCCCGACACCGACCTGGACGCGATCGCCGACGGCCTCGCCCCGGGCGCGACGGTCGTCGGCATCGGGGAGGCCACCCGGTCCGCCCACGAGACCTTCGTCGTGCGCGAGCGGATCTTCCGCCTGCTGGTGATCCGGCACGGCTTCCGGCTGCCGGCCGTGCACGAGGCCGCCGGCGCCGCCGCCCGCCTCGACCGGTACGTGGCCACCGGCGAGGGCACGGCCGCGGGCGCCCTCGCCGGCGCCTGGAGCCCTTGGCGCAGTGCCGAGATGGCCGGGGCCCTGGAGTGGATCCGGGAGTTCAACCGGGAACACCCGGGGGACCCCGTACGGATCGTCGGGATCAAGCCCGCCCAGGCGCGGGCCGAGGACATCGCCGTCCTGGCCCACGTACGGTCCGTGGCCCCGGAGTCGGCGGCGCGGCTCGCCTCCCACCTGGACCCGATCCGGACCGCCCACGACACCGAGGAGCACGTCCGACTCGCCCGGGGGACGCACCTGGGACGTCCCTTCGTCGAGCACGCCCGCGACGCCCTCGCCCTGGTCGAGTCCCTGCCCGACCCCGACGCCGGCGGTGTCCTGGCACGGATGCGGTTGGTCGTGGACCTCCACGAGCGCAGCGTCGCCACGCGCGGCGACTACTCCGGCGAGGCCTCCGTGGGGGCGGAGGCGATCGGCGAGCGGCAGGCCCGCACCGGCGCCCGCGTGGTCTATTGGGACGGCACGGCCCACACCGCCGCCACCGACCGGGCCCTGGGCCTGACCCCCGATCAGGGTCCGCGTCCCACCACCGGCGTCCTGTTGCGGCAGCGGTACGGCGCGGGCTGCGTCTCCGTGGCGATCGGCCCTGATCCGGTCGCCCCAGCGGGGCTCGCGCCACAGGGGCGCCACGAGCACGGAGCCGGCCTCCGCCCCGTTGGGCTCCGCGTGAGGAACGCGGCGATCGTCCCGGACGGCCGGCGGGGCCCGGGACGATCGGCGGGTCCGCTCGGCCCGGGGTCAGTGGGCCCGGGGTCGGAGGGCGCCAGGTCAGTGGGCGCGGGGTCAGACGGAGGCGCCGCTGTCGACGGCCGGCGAGTTCCCGAGGACCTTGACGGCCTGGTAGTACGTCCAGGCGGTGGAGTCGCAGGAGGTGCGCTTCGCGCCCGTGTAGGCGGAGCACACGCGCTTGAGGTCGGAGTAGAAGGCGTCGTCGAGCCGGGGCTTGTTCGCGCTGAACGATCCGGCCGCCTTGTAGTTGCGGTACCCGAAGTCGTGGCGGGCGCAGGCCGTCTGGAAGGGGAATCCGAACGGGTTGTCCGGGGAGGACGAGCAGTAGTCGGTCGACCAGTCGAACCCGTAGGCCGACCAGCTGCCCTGGCTCCCGCGCGCGGACACCCAGGAGTTGTAGCTCGCCGTGCCGGACTGCGTCCAACCGCTCAGGACCTGCGGCTTGTCGGCCGGGGCGGCCGAGGCGGGGGTGGCCAGGGCGACTATTCCGGCCACCAAGGCTGCGGTGACGGCGGTGAGTTGACGGCGCATCGGGTTCCTCCTGCGACAGTGCGCCGGGAATCCTCCGGCGCCGATGCACATCAGACTGGAAGACCGGAATATTACGGAACCCCTCTGCGGCTATACGGAATCTCTTTGCACCACATGCGGATGTTCGACGAGGGCAATGCCCGGGATCGGCCCGGTGTGATCATCTGAAGTGGATCTACCAGCCGGTAACTGGTCACATTGGCAGGTGCGTCGGGGAAACCGGCACAACGCAAACACCCGGGGGGATCGCAGCGATGCGAGAGTTTGTATTCAGTCTGTTAGGACCACTCGACGTACAAATCGACGGAATGTCGGTCCATCTGGGGGGAGCCCGACAGCGGACGGTCCTCACCATGCTGCTGCTGTCGCCCGGCCGCATCGTCTCCGTGGACAGCCTCATCGACGCCGTGTGGCCGGGCGGCGCCCCCACCACGGCCCGCAACCAGATCGCCATCTGCGTCGCCGGCCTGCGCCGGGTCTTCAAGGACACCGGCGCCCCCCTGATCACCACCTCGCACCCCGGCTACGTCCTCAACCCGGTCGACCACCGCATCGACTCCGTCGCCTTCGACGACGCGGTCCTCCAGGCCCGCGAACTCTCCCGCAGCGGCAAGAGCGCCGAGGCCTGCGACCGCTACGCCGAGGCCCTCTCCCTGTGGCGCGGACGCGCGCTGGAGGGGGTCACCGGCCCCCGCGTCGAGCAGGAGGCCTCCCGCCTGGAGGAACTGCGCCTGGACGTCCGCGAGGAGTACGCCGGCCTGCGCCTCCAGCTCGGCCGCCACCGGGCCCTGATCCCCGAGCTCTACACCCTGGTCGTGGAGAACCCGCTGCGCGAACAGGCCCGCGCCCACCTGATGCTCGCCCAGTACCGGTCCGGCCGCCGGGCCGACGCCCTCGCCGTCTTCCGCGAGGGCCGTCGGCTCCTCGTCGACGAACTGGGCATCGAGCCCGGACCCGTCCTCCAGGGCCTGCACGACCTCGTGCTCAGCGACTCCCCCGAACTCACCCAACCGCCCGCCGACCCCACCCCCGCCCCCGCCACCCACATCGCCGCCCAGTTGCCCGCCGCCTCCGCCTCCTTCACCGGCCGCGCCAAGGAACTGAGCGCCTTGGACCGGATGCTCGACGAACGCCTCGGCCAGTCGCCGCTCACCATGGCCGCCATCAGCGGCATAGGAGGGGTCGGCAAGACCGCCCTGGCCGTCCAGTGGGCCAACCAGATCGCCGCCCGGTTCCCCGACGGCCAGCTCTTCACCGACCTGCGCGGCTACGACGAGACGTACGAGCCCGTCTCGCCCGCCACCACCCTCGATCGCTTCCTGCGCGACCTCGGCGTCCCGGGCCCCCAGATCCCCGCCGATCCCGGCGACCGGGCCTCCCTCTACCGCAGCGTGCTCGGCGGCAAGCGCGTCCTGATCGTGCTCGACAACGCCCGCTCCTTCCGCCAGATCCGGCCACTGCTCCCGGGCAACGGCCGCTGCTGCGTGATCATCACCGGCCGCGACCTGATGGACGACCTGATCGGCGACTACGCCGTCCTGCGCATCGGCCTGAACACGATGTCCGCGCAGGAGGCCACCGCCCTGCTCGCCGGGGTCGCCGGCGCGGAGCGGATCGCCGCCAACCCCAGCGCCACCGAACGCCTGGGGGAGCTGTGCGACCGCCTGCCGCTCGCCCTGCGCATCGCCGGCGCGCGCCTCGCCGCGAAATCCCACTGGACCGTACGCAGCCTCGTCACCCGGCTGGAGGACCAGCGCCGCCGGCTCGACGAACTCAGCCCCGGCGAGGGCGGCGTGCGCGCCGGCTTCAGACTCAGCTACCGCGACCTGTCCCCGCCCGCCCGCCGCCTCTACCGCCGCCTCGGCCTGCTCAACGTCCCCGACTTCGCCTCCTGGGTCGGCGCGGCCCTGATCGACGCGGGCCCCGACGGGATCAACGACGCCGAGGACCTCATCGAACAGCTCGTCGACACCCAGCTCCTGGAGGTCTCCGCCTCCTCCGGCCCCGCCACCCGCTACCGCTTCCAGGACCTGCTCCGGCTCTTCGCCCAGGAGTGCGCCCAGGCGGAGGAGACCGAGGAGGACCGTACGGCCGCCCTGGAACGGGCTTACGGCGGCTGGCTCCACCTCGCCGACGCGGCCCGGGAACGCACGTACGGCGGCACGCACGCCATGACGTACGGCCGGGTGAAGCCCCTGGCCCTGCCCGACGACCTCGTGGACGAGCTGCTCGCCGACCCGATGGAGTGGTTCGAGTCCGAACGCGTGGCCCTCGGCGACGTCATCAGCCAGTCCGCGGCCGGCGATCGGTTCGCCGGCTACTCCTGGGGGCTGACCCTCAACAGCACCACCCTCTTCGAGGCCCACAACTACCTGGAGGACTGGCGCACCTGCGCCGAACAGGCCCTGGCCGCCGCCTCGCGCACCGGCGACGCGCTCGGCGAGGCGACCATGCTGCGCTCCCTGGCGACCCTGGCCATCTACCAGCGCCACTACCCGCAGGCCCAGCCGCTGCTGCTGCGCTCGCTCGCCCTGTTCGACGAGATCGGCGAGGTGCACGGGCGCGCCGTCACCCTGCGCAACCTGGCCCTGTGCGCCCGTTTCTCCGGTGACCTGGAAAGCGCCACCGCCGACGCCCGCAGGGCCCTGGAAGGGTTCCGCACGGCCGCCGACACCGCGGGCGAGTCCCACGTACTGGGCCTGCTCGCCCAACTGGAACTCGAACGGGGCAACCTCGCCGAGGGCATAGAGCTGTGCACGCAGGCCATCGCCAAGAGCAGGGAGGCGGGCAGCGTCCGGGGCGAGACCCAGAACACCTACCGGCTGGCCGAAGCCCTGCTGTTGCACGGCGACCCGGTCGGCGCCGAGCGGACCTGCCTGACGGTGCTGGAACTGACCCGCGCGGAGGGCGACCGGCTGGGCGAGGCCCACGCGCTGCGCGGGATCGGCGAGGCACGCTGGCGCCAGGGCGACTGGAACGGTTCGCAGACCGCGCTGCTCCAGGCGCTGGAAGTGGCCGAGGAGGTCGGCGACCGCTTCCTCCAGGCCCGCATCGAGGCCGACCTCGGCTTCTCGCTCGCCGTGCGCGGGGCGCCCGACGCGGTCGGCCGGCTCGAATCCGCCCGCGTCGTGTTCGAGGAACTGCGCGCCCCGGTCTGGCGGGACCGGGTGACCCGGGCCCTGCCCACCGTGGTCGCGGCGGTGGGGCCCGTCCCGCCGGAGGCCCTCGTCCGGCTGCTGGAGGAGGGCTGAGGCGAGCGCGCGAGAACGGGAAGGGCCCGGTGCCCGCGGGGACCGTCACATGACGGCCGGTGCGGCACCGGGCCCTTCCGTTCGCGCTGTTCGATCGATCGGCCGGGCCGATCAGGTCCAGGGCACCTCTCCGCCGTCGACCAGGTCGACGACGGTTCCCACGACCACGTCCACCACCGCGTCGACCACGTGGGGGAGCGGGCCGGTCCAGGGCACCTCCGGGTTGGGGCCGGTCCACGGAACCTCGTCCTGAAGGGTGTCGCGGGCGGTCGACGACACCGGCAGCCCGCTCGCCGCCGCCTCACCCGCAGAACCCGCCGCGAGGGCCACGGCGGCGGCCACCGAGCAAATGATGCCGGCGAGAACGGTGCGGGTGCTTCGCATACGGAATCTCCTCGTCAAGTCCACTTCGTCGCCGCCGTACCGGGGCGATGAGAAGGACGCTACGAACCGCCTCTGTCGGCCCGATGTTGCTCTTATTTCGCCGATGGAGTTTCGGGTTCCGGAGGCCTGAAATCGTTTCGACATCGACGGGACAGAGGTTTCGGCCATCGTGTGGCCCAGAGCCTCCACCCGGCCCGTCGTCGACAGGAAACCATGGACCTCCAGTTGCTTGGCCCGGTTGAGGCCACCCGCGAGGGCGCGCGCGTCGCGCTCTCGGGAACGAAGATGCACACCCTCCTCGCCGCCCTCCTGCTGGCCCGCGGCCGGGTGGTGCCCGACACCCGCCTCAGCCGGCTGCTGTGGGGAGCCGATCCGCCCGCCACGATGAGCGCGCAGATCTACACCTACGTCTCGCGGCTGCGCAAGCTCCTCGAACCCGAGGTCACCCTGGAGCGCCGCGCACCCGGATACGCCATCAAAACAGGTACGAGCCGTGTGGACATCCTCGAATACGAGCGACTCGACCGAACCGGCCGCCAGGCACTCCAGGAACACCGCTACGCCGAAGCCGCCGGCCTCCTGCGGGGCGCGCTGGAATTGTGGCAGGGGCCCATGTTGGTGAATGTCACCGAATTCCTCGCGGAGGAAGAAATTCCGCAATGGGAGGAGGAGCGCGCCGCCACTCTGGAAAACCGGATGGAAGCCGATCTCGCCCTCGGAAGGCACCCGGAGATCGTCGCCGAACTGACCCGGCTGGTGGCCGATTTCCCCCTGCGCGAGCGGATGCGCGCCCAGCTGATGACCGCCCTGTACCGGTGCGGACGCCAGGCCGACGCCCTCCACGTCTTCCACGAGGGCCGCTCGGTCCTCGCCGACGAGCTGGGGGTCGACCCCGGCAGCGGGCTGAAGGCCGCCCACCAGGCCCTGCTCTGCGCCACCCTGGACCTCGACCCGCAGACCGTCCGGCGCGCCACCGCCTCGCTGTCCGCCGCCCCCGCCCCCGCCGGAGCGCGGGCGGCCCGCGGACCTCAGGGCGCCACCGACCCCGGGGCCGCCCCCGCCCACGCCCGGGTACCGGGCCCCCGGAGTCCGGAGCCCGCCGGCGCCGTGCGCCCGGTGCGTGGCGAAACCGCGGCCACCTGGGCCGACGCCCCTCGGGCCACCTCCACCGAGGGCGCTCCGGCCGGGGCCGCGCCCTTCATGCCGCCCCCCGACATCGCCGGCTTCACCGGCCGGGCCCGCGAACTGGCCGCGCTGCGCCGCGTCCTCGCCGCCCCCGCCGGCCCCGGTGAGCCCGCCGGCCCCCGCCGCTGCCTGATCACCGGCATGGCGGGCATCGGCAAGACGGCCCTCGCCGTCCACGCGGCCCACGCCGCCCGGGAGGAGTTCGCCGACGGGCAGCTGTACGCCGACCTGACCGGGCCCGACGGCGCCCCCAAGGACCCGCGCGGCGTCCTGGCCCGCTTCCTGCGCGCCCTCGGCACGCCGGCGCCCGAGTCCGCCGTCCACGACCTGGAGGAACTCGTACGCATCTACCGCACCCGCACCGCGGGCCGTCGCCTCCTCGTCCTCCTGGACAACGCCCCCGACGGCGCCGAGATCGCCCCGCTCCTGCCCGCCGGGCCGCACGCCGCGGCCCTGGTCGTCGGACACGTCCACCTCGCCGTCGAGACCGGGCCGCTCACGCTCGCCCTCGGCCCGATGAACGCCGCCGAGTCCCTCGCCCTGCTCACCGCGACGGCCGGACGGGCCCGCACCACCGCCGAACCGGCCGCCGCCCGGCTGATCGTGGAGCACTGCGCCGGGATGCCCCTCGCCCTGCGCATCGCCGGAGCCCGCCTCGCCGCCCGCCCGCACTGGTCGGTGGCGCGCCTGGCACAACGGCTGGCCGACGAGCCCACCCGCCTGGAGGAACTCGCCTTCGGCGAGCTGGACGTGGCCGGCTCCCTCGCGGGCTGGCTGCGCCGCACCGACACCGAGAGCCGCGAGCTGCTGGCCCGGCTCTCCGTGCTCGGCGCGCGGCCCTTCTCCGCCGCCTCCGCCGCCACCGTCCTCGGACTGCCCGTCCGGCGGGCCGAGGACCTGGTGGAACGCCTCGCCGACGGCGCCCTCCTGGAGCCGGTCCGCTCGCCCGGCGTCCTGGGCGGCCCGTCCGCCCACGCCTTCCACTTCCACCCGCTGGTCCTGCTCCACGTCCAGTCGCTGCCGGTGGAGCGCCCCGTACGGGCCACGCTCGCGCAGGCCGGCTGACGACGGACGGGCCCCCCTTCCCCGGAGTTCGCTCCGGGGAAGGGGGGCCCGTCCGTGCGCCCCGGCACGTTCAGCGCGGGGCGTTGCCCGCGCGCACCGCCATCGACCCGCGGCAGAACTCCAGTACGGCCATGGCCATCGTGCCGCCGGGACGCCCGAGGCGATCGGCGTAGCGGCGGATGACGACGTTCTCCCGGCCCAGCTCGGTCCGGCGGCCACCGGCCGAGATCCGGGCGCTCTGGACGGCCTCGGAGAGCCCGTGGCGGCGCTCCAGCAGGTGCAGGATCTCCGCGTCGAGGACGTCGATGGAGTCGCGCAGGCCGGCGATGACCTCGTCGGCGGAGACGGGCGCGACGGTCGTGAGGGTGGACGAGCTCATGGCGTTCTCCCGGTGGGGTGGACGGACGGAACGGACGGACGGAACGGACGGACGTACAGACGTGCGGACGTGCGGGGCCTGGTGGGCGACCGGGTCAGCCGTTGACGGCGTCGGGTACCGGCTCGCCCGCCAGGGCGAGCAGCACGGACGCGGCCACCGAGGTCCCCGCCTTCTCCTGGGCCTCGACCGTCCCGGCGCCCAGGTGCGGGGTCGCCACCACGTTGTCCAGGCCGAACAGCGGGGAGTCGGTGCACGGTTCGGTCGCGAAGACGTCCAGGGCGGCCCCCGCGATCCGGCCCTCGACCAGCGCCTCGTACAGGGCGTGCTCGTCGACGATGCCGCCGCGCGCGGCGTTCACCAGCCGCACCCCCGGCTTCATCAGGGTCATCGCCGCGGCGTCGATCAGGCCGACGGTCTCGGGGGTCCTGGGCAGGTGGACGGTGAGGAAGTCGCTCAGGGACAGCAGGGTGTCCAGCGGCACCAGCCGCACCCCGGCCCGCGCGGCCGAGGCCTCGTCCGCGTAGGGGTCGTAGGCCACCAGTTCCATCCCGAAGGCGGCCATCCGGGAGGCGACCAGGGAGCCGATGCGGCCGAGGCCGACGATCCCGAGGACCTTCCCCGACAGCTCCACGCCGGTGAAGCGGGCCCGCTGCCACCGGCCCGCCCGCAGCGAGGCGTCGGCGGGTGCCACGTTGCGGGCCACGGCGAGGAGCAGCGCGATGGCGTGCTCGGCGGCGCTGACGATGTTGGAGGTGGGCGCGTTGACGACCAGGACGCCCGCGGCGGTGGCCGCCGCCACATCCACGTTGTCGAGGCCGATGCCGGCGCGGGCGATCACCCGCAGCCGGGGCGCGGCGGCGATGGCCTCGGCGTCCATGGTGGTGGCGGAGCGCACGAGCACCGCGTCGGCGTCGGCGAGCGCGGCGAACAGCGCGGGGCGGTCCGTGCCGTCGCAGCGGCGCACCTCGACCTCGGTGCCGAGCGCCGCGACGGTGGCCGGCGACAGCTCTTCGGCCAGCAGGACGGTCGCTCTTCGGACGGGGGGCGCCTCGGTGGCGCGGAGGGGGGCGAGCACGGCGAAGCTCATCGTCGGTCCTCTTTCGGATCGGTTCGACTCGGGTGGGTGCGCACACGCCGCCGGGCGACGTGCGTCGTGCGGGAGGCCTCACTGACGGGCGGCGGCCAGGTCCAGGGCCCGGGCGCGCAGCGCGATCCGGGCGGGCACGAGACTGGAGACGAGGGCGAGACCGAGGCCGGCGACGGCGGCGGCGCCGATCGCGGTCCAGGGCAGGCTCAGGGGGAGCGAGGGACCGGACTCCAGGATCCGGTTCCCGATCAGCAACAGGGTGGCGGCCTGGGTGCCGGTGGTGACCAGCAGGGCCAGCGCCGTGGCGGTCGCGGCCGTCAGCAGCGCCTCGACCCCCACCATGGACAGCACCTGGCGGTCGTTGCCGCCGGTGAGCCGGAGGGTGGAGAAGTCCCGCAGCCGGTCGCCGGTGGACATCATCATCGTGTTGACGATCGCGATCAGGGCGTAGAGCAGGGCCGGACCCAGGATCGCGATCATGGCGATCCAGTCGGAACGGGACCGGGGATCGTCGTCCCCGCCCCACGCCGCCGCCGCGGTGACCTCGGCCCCCGGGACCGCGGCCGGTGCCGGGAGCCCGGCCGGGGCGGTGAGGAAGGCGGCGGTGGGCCGGGGTTCGTCGTTCAGGTGCCCGGCCACGACCGCGTACGGCAGGAGCACCTCCGCCAGGCTCAGCGGCGTCTTGACCAGGGCGACCACGGCGAGGGTCACCGAGGTCCCGTCGTCCAGGGTGGTGGTCAGCCGGTCGCCGACCTGCCAGCCGTTGGCCTCGGCCAGCGAACGGGAGACGGCGACGGAGGAGCCCCGCAGGGCGTCCAACGAGCCCGCCTCGGTGGGGAGTTTCCAGGTGGCGGCGGCGTCCCCGTCCACCGCGGTCGCGGCGATCGTGCCCGAGGCCGCGGCCCCGGAACCCGAACCGGAACCGCCGTCCAGCCCGTTCAACCAGGTCGTGCGGACCGTGGTCGTGCCCACCCCGGGCAGGGCGCGCAACCGCTCCACGGTGTCCGGGGTCAGGGTGGAGCCGCCGATGGGTTCGACGACGTACGAGGCCCGCAGCGCCTCCCGCGACTGGACGGTCCGCGCGTCCCCGAAGGTCAGCGTCGAGCCGACCACCGTGCCCGTCAGGCCGATCACCAGGAACATCGGGGTCGCCGTGGAGACCGTGCGCCGCACCGCCGCCAGGGCGTTCTGCCGGGCCAGCAGGCCCACCGCGCCGGACGCCGGCAGCACCGGCAGCGTCAGCAGCCGCACCAGCGCGGGGACCAGCAGCGGCGCGAACAGGGCCACCGCCATGATGGCCATGACGTCGATCAGGAGCGACCAGACGGGCATGTTCTGCGGATCGCGCAGCTGCGGGTCCTGGTCCATCCCGGGCGGCATGGTGGTGAACAGGACCAGCACGGTCGCGAACACCAGCAGATAGCCGACGGCCCACAGCCAGCGGCCGAGGGTCATCACCTTCCCGTCGACCGCGGCGTCCCCCAGCGCCTCCACCGGACGCACCCGGCCGGCCCGGCGGGCCGCCGCGTAGGCGCCGACCACCGCCACCGCCACCTCGACGGCGGCGGCCACCAGCAGCGGCCCCGCGCTGATCTCCACGGTGAAGCCCTCGGGCGCCGCCCCCCGCGAGACCAGCCAGCGGGCGAACAGCGGCGCCACGGCCAGGCCCAGGAGGGCCCCGCAGACCGAGGCGGCCAGCGAGACGACGACCGCCTCGCCGAGCACGAGCAGCCGGACCTGGCGCGGGGTCGCGCCGACCGCCCGCAGGAGCGCCGTCTCCCGACGCCGCCCCGCGACCGCGAAAGCGAACGTCGAGGCGACGACGAACACCGACACGAAGCCGGACATGCCCGCCATGAAGGTGAGCAGCTTCTTCAGGGACGGCGCCGACGGGTCGTCGTTCTGCAGACCGGCCGACGTGCTGACGAGCAACCCCGTCGCGGCGATCAGGGCAACGCCCAGGGTGAGCGCGACGAAGGAACCGGCGAAGCCGAGCCACCGCTTGCGCAGGGTGGCCGCGGCCACCGGCAGCAGGAGCGAGATGCCCATCAGCGGCCACCGTCGATCCGGGCCGGCTCCGCGGCGGGGCGCGGATCGGCTCGCGGACCGGCCTGCGGATCGGCTTCCGGGTCGTCCTCCAGCCGCGCCATGTGCTCGGCCACCCGTCGGGCGGTCGGCCGGTGCATCTCGTCGGTCACGCGGCCGTCGACGAGGAAGACGACGCGGTCCGCGTAGGAGGCGGCCACCGGGTCGTGGGTGACCATGATCGTGGTCTGGCCCTGCTCGTCGACCAGGCCGCGCAGCAGCTTCAGGACGGTCTTGCTGGAGCTGCTGTCCAGGGCGCCCGTCGGCTCGTCGGCGAACAGCACCTTCGGGCGGGTGATCAGGGCCCGGGCGATGGCCACGCGTTGCTGCTGGCCACCGGACATCTGCGAGGGCAGGTGCCCGGCGCGTTCGCCGAGCCCGACCCGCCCGAGCGCCGCCCGCACCTCGGCCGGATCCGGACGGCGGCCGGCCAGCCGCAGCGGCAGCCCCACGTTCTGCTCGGCGCTGAGCGCGCCCAGCAGGTTGAAGGCCTGGAAGACGAAGCCGATCCGGTCCCGGCGCAGCTCGGTGAGGGCCTTCTCGCGCAGCGGGCCCAGGTCGACGCCGTCCACGACGACGCGTCCCGAATCGGGGCGGTCCAGGCCGGCGGCGCACTGCAGGAGGGTGCTCTTGCCCGAGCCCGACGGGCCCATCACCGCGGTGAAGGTGCCCTGTTCGAACGTCACCGAGATCCCGTCGAGGGCGCGCACCTGCGCCGCCGAACCGGCCGCGTAGCAGCGGCTGACCTCTTCGAGCCTGACTAACTGGTTGTCGTGCATTTCCTCAACACCTATCAAGTGATCTCGTACGGGTGGGGTGGACCGTCGCCTCGTTCGGCCTGGTTCAGTACCCACCCCGGGGGGCCGGCAGATCCTGCGGCCCGGTCCTTTCTTCCCCGAGGACGTCCCCGGGAGCCGGCTGTTCGAGCCGGCCCACCGGGGTTTGCCTCGCGTCGGCGACCGCCTCCAGGATCCGCGTCATCCGGTCCAGGAGGTCCTGCGCCCGGTCCTGCCGGTAGACCTGAGGAAGGTACCCGAGGTGCAGTCCCAGCCTGCTGTCGTCGAGCCCCGGCACCGCCTGCATCCGCAGCGGGTAGTGCGTGGCGTCCTCGCTGTCCCCTCCGGCCAGCCGCAGCCCGTCCGTCGCGCCGGCCCGGCCCAGCAGCGTGCCGGCGTCCAGCGGGGTGTTCTTGACGACGGTCGTGGTGTCGAAGAGCGGCCCGCCCCCCGTCAGCCGCTGCACGTGGCCGAGCCCGAGGTGGTGGTGGGGCAGCAGGGCGGTCTGTTCCTCCTGGACGCGGGTGAGCAGGGCGCCCAGCGGCTCCGCCGGATCCAACCGGACCCGTACGGGCAGGGTGTTGATGAAGTTGCCGACCATCCGCTCGATGCCGGGCACCTCCGGGGTCCGCCCGGAGACCGTCGAGCCGAAGACCACGTCGTCACGGCCCGTGTGCCGGGCCAGGACCAGTGCCCAGGCGGCCTGGACCGCCGTGGACAGGGTGACCCCGGCGGACCGGAGCCCCGCGTGGAGCCGGGCGGTCAGCTCCGCCGACAGCTCCACCCGGACCGACTCCTGTTCCCGGGGCTCCTCCTCGGCGACCTCGGGGGCGACCAGGGTGGGGGCCACCGGCCCCGCCAGGGCGGCCCGCCAGGCGGACTCCGCCGCGACGCGGTCCCGCCCGTCGAGCCAGGCCAGGTAGGCGCGCAGCGGGGGCGGCGCGGGCAGGGAGGAGGCCGCGTCGCGTTCGGCGTACAGGGTGAACAGCTCCTCGACCAGCACCGGCACCGACCAGCCGTCCCAGAGGATGTGGTGGGCCGTCAGGACCAGCCGGTGGCGCCCGCCCGGCAGGGCGATCAGCAGCACCCGCAGGAGCGGCGGGGCGGCCAGGTCGAAGCTGCGCCGGCGCTCGCCGCGGGCCAGTTCGCGGGCCCGTGCCTCGGCGTCCTCGTGGGCGCCGAGGTCGGCCGACAGCCAGGGCAGCGCCACCTTCGCGTGGACCACCTGGACCGGCCGCTCGGTGTCGTGCCGGAACCCGACCCGCAGGGCCGGCTGCCGGGCCATCAGCCGCTCGGCCGCCGCGCGCAGGGCGTCCGCGTCGAGCGGCCCGTCCAGGTCGAGGGCGAGCTGCGTGGTGTAGACGTCGGGCTCGTCGCCGTCGTCCCCGGTGAGCAGGGCGTGGAAGAGGAAGCCCTCCTGGAGCGGGGTGATCGGCAGTACGTCGACGAGGTCCGGGTCGGACCTCTTCAGCAGGGCGGTCTCCTCCTCCAGGCCGGGGAAGGGCCCGTCGAGCCAGGGGGAGTCCACGGGCCGCTCCTCCCGACCCACCTCCGCGGCCACGGAGGCCAGCGCGGCGGGCGTGCGCTGGACGAACACGTCCCGCACGGTGAGCGAGAGCCCCTCGGACCGGGCCCGGGAGACGAGCCGGATCGCGGTGATGCTGTCGCCGCCCAGGTCGAAGAAGGAGTCGTCGGCCCCCGCGATCCCCGAGGCCCCCGGGACGCCCAGGACCTCCGCGAACAGCGCGCACAGCAGGGCCTCGCGGGGCGTGGCGGGCGCCCGGCCGCCCTCGGCGGACGCGGACCGCGGCGCGGGCAGTGCCTTGCGGTCCACCTTGCCGTTGGCGGTCAGGGGGAGCTCCGGGAGCGCCACGAACGCGGACGGGACCATGTAGTCGGGCAGCGAGGCCCCCAGGAAGGCGCGCAGGGCCGGGGCCCCGACGTCCTCCCCGACCACGTACGCCACGAGCCTCTTGGCGCCCGGCCGGTCCTCCCGGACCAGTACGGCGGCCCGTTCGACGCCGGGGTGCGCGGTCAGCGCCGACTCGATCTCGCCGGGCTCGATCCGGAACCCGCGGATCTTGACCTGGTGGTCGGTGCGGCCCAGGTAGTCCAGGGTGCCGTCGGCCCGCCACCGGGCGAGGTCGCCGGTGCGGTACATGCGCGAGCCGGGCTCCCCGAAGGGGTCGGCGACGAATCGGTCCGCCGTCAGGTCCGGACGGCCCAGGTAGCCGCGGGCCAGACCCGACCCGGCCAGGTACAGCTCGCCGGGAGCGCCGGCCGGCACCGGCTGGAGGTGCGGATCGAGCACGTACAGGCGGGTGTTGGGGATCGGGCGGCCGATCGGCGCGAGGACCGGCCCGGTCAGCGGGTCGCTCATGCTGGCGCAGACCGTGGACTCGGTCGGACCGTACGCGTTGACCATCCGACGCCCCCGCGACCACCGGTCCACCAGATCGGGGGCCGTGGCCTCGCCCGCCACCACCAGCGTGGAGCCGGGCGGCAGCGCGTCCTCGGGCATCACCGGCAACGCCGACGGCGGCAGGGTCACGTGCGTGACCCCGTGCTCGGCGATCAGCGCGGCCAGCGTCGGGCCGGGCAACAGCCGGTCCGCGTCGCCGAGGACCGCGCGGGCCCCGGTCAGCAGGGCCATGCACAGCTCCCACACCGCCGCGTCGAAACTCGGCGAGGCGAAGAGCAGCACCCGGCTGTCCGGGGTGACGCCCAGACCCGCCCGCTGCCCGGCCACCATGGAGGCGACGCCGCGGTGGGTGACCACCACCCCCTTGGGGCGGCCGGTGGAGCCCGAGGTGTAGATGACGTAGGCCGGGCGGTCCGCGTGGCGGGCCACGGTCAGACCCCGGCCCGAGTACCGGCCGTGGTCGGCGCGGTCGACCAGCAGCACGGGAGCCGCGCACCGCGGCAGCCCGCCGGCGGCCACCTCGCCGCTCGTGACGACCAGCGCGGGAGCGGAGTCGGCCAGCATGTACGCGAGCCGGTCGGCCGGGTAGCCCGGGTCGAGCGGCACGAACGCGGCGCCCGCCTTGAGCACGGCCAGCTGCGTCACCACCAGCTCCACCGACCGGTGCAGCGCGACGGCTACGAACTGCTCGGGGCCCGCCCCCCGCCGCACCAGCAGCCGGGCGAGCCGGTTGGCGCGGGTGTTCAGCTCGCGGTACGTCAGCTCCGTGTCCCCGTGCACCAGCGCGACCGCGTCCGGAGTACGGGCCACCTGGGCCTCGAAGAGCCCCGGGATCGTGAAGTGGCGGCCCGCGGCGGGCACGTCGCTGTCGTTCCACTCGACCAACAGCCGCCCCCGCTCGGCGGGGGACAGGACGTCGAGCCGGCCGACCGGGGTGCCGGGGCGCTCCGCGAACGCGGTGAGCACCCGTAGCAGCCGGTCGGCGACCCCGCGGGCCTGCTCGGCGTCCAGCAGGTCGCCCTGGTGGTCCAGCCGGAAGCGCAGCCCGTCGGGGCCGGGCCGGGCGACCATGCCCAGCGTGTAGTGCACCGCGTCATGGCCGTCCACCCCGTCGAGGACCAGCCCCGAACCGGCGGTGGCCGCGGCCAGCGCGGAGACGTCCAGCGGATAGTTCTCGAAGACCATCGCCGTGTCGAACAGCGCGCCCACGCCGGTGACCTGCTGGATCTCGGCGAGCCCCAGGTGCTGGTGGCCCAGGAGCGCCGACTGCTCGCGCTGCATCCGCTCCAGCATCGCCCCGAGGGACTCGGCGCCGTCCAGACGCAGCCGGACCGGAACGGTGTTGATGAACAGGCCGACCATCGACTCGACGTCGGGCAGCTCCGGCGGACGCCCGGAGACGGTCGAGCCGAAGACCACGTCGTCGCGCCCGGTCAGCCGGGCCAGGACCAGCGCCCAGGCGCCCTGGAGCACCGTGTTCAGGGTCAGCCCCGCCGTGCGGGCCCACCCGGCGAGCGCGTCGGACACCGGCGCGGGCAGCCCGAACTCCAGTCGCTCGGGCACCGTCGGTGCGCGCCCGGGATCCGCCGGGCGCACCAGCGTGGGCTCCTCGACCCCGGCGAGTGCCTCGCTCCAGGCGGCCCGCGCGGCCTGCCCGTCGACGTCGGCCAGATGGGTGAGGAAGGCGCGGTACGGGCGCACCCGCGCCAGGGGCGACGGCCCGGAGTCCGCCCCGTACAGGCTCAGCAGCTCCCGCACCAGCACCGGCATGGACCAGCCGTCGAGCAGCAGGTGGTGGTTGGTCAGCAGCAGCCGGTGGGCGTCGGGGCCGGTGCGCACCAGGGTGAAGCGCAGCAGCGGCCCCTCGTCCGGGGTGAAGCCGACGGACCGCTCGGCGGCGGCCAGCGCGTCGGCGCCGGGGAGGCGCTCCTCGGGCGGCAGGTCCGTGAGGTCCACCTCGAACCAGGGCGGTTCGACGGCGCCCGGCACGACCTGCACCGGCCGGCCCAGGCCCTCGTGGTGGAACTCGGCGCCCAGGTGGGGGTGGCGGGCGAGCAGATCGCGGGCGGCGCGGCGCAGCCGGTCCGCGTCGAGCGGACCGTTCAGACCGAGCCACAACTGGGCGGTGTAGACGTCGCCCTCGCCCCCCTCGCCGGCCTGGAGGCTGTGGAAGAGCAGGCCCTCCTGGAGCGGGGACAGCGGCAGGATGTCCGCGAGGCCGGGCCTGCGGCGCTCCAGCAGCTCGATCTCGCGCTGGGTCGGCGCGGCCGGGGCCACGTCCGAGGGCGAGCGGCCGCCCGCTCCCGGACGGGAGCCGTCTCGGGCCAGCGCCCGCAGGGCGTCGAACCACAGGGCGGCCAGCTCGGCCACCTCCTGCTCGCCGAGGAGCCCGCGGGCCCAGCTCCAGCCGGCCACCAGCTCGGGACCGTCCGGCCCGTCCTGGGTCAGGGCGTTGAGCTCCAGGGCGTGCCCCAGCGGCATGTCCGGCAGCCCGCCCGGGATGCCGTCCCCGAGGCGCGGGACCACCGCCCAGTCGGCGTGGGCGCCGGGTGCGGCGAAGCGGCCCAGGTAGTTGAAACCGATCTCGGGGGCGCCGAGCGGGGCCAGCCGTTCGGCGCCGCGCGGGTTGAGCCGGCGCAGCATGCCGAAGCCGACGCCCTTGCCGGGGACGGCCCGCAGCTGCTCCTTGACGGCCTTCAGGGCGGCGCCCGGGTCGAGGTCGAAGTCCGCGCCGGAGCCCGGGTCGAGGTCCGCGCCGGGGACGCCGGCGGCGTCCAGCAGGACCGGGTACATGCTGGTGAACCAGCCCACGGTGCGCGACAGGTCGGCGCCGGGGACCGCCGCGTCCTCGCGGCCGTGACCCTCCAGGTCGAGCAGCACCGGCCGGTCGTCGCCCCGCCAGCGCCGGTACGCCAGCGCGAACGCGGTCAGCAGCACGTCGTTGACCTCGGCGTGGAACGCGGCCGGCACCGCCGTCAGCAGGGCGTGCGTCACCTCGGCGGGCAGCCGCAGGGTCAGCCGGTCCGCCGTCTCCAGCGTGTCCGTCCGCGGGTCGAGCGCGCGATCCGCGACGGGCGCCGCATCGGCGGACAACACCGCGCTCCAGTAGGGGAGTTCGGCCTCGCGCTCCGGCGAGAGCGCCGCCTGAGCGAGGCGGTGGGCCCAGGTGCGCAGCGAGGTGCCGACCGGATCCGGCCGAGGGGTCTGGCCCCGCGACACCGCCGCCCAGGCCCGCTCCAGGTCCGGGGCCAGCACCCGCCAGGACACGCCGTCGACCACCAAGTGGTGGAGGACCAGGACCAGCAGACCCGCCTCGGCGGGCCCCCGGTCGCACCACACGACGCGCACCGTGCCGCCCGGCTCGCGCGGCGCGAGCGTGGCGAGCGCGGCCCGACCCTCGGCATCCGCCAGCGCGTCCAGCGCCGCCCCGTCCAGCCCGCCCGCGTCCACCCGGCGCACGAGCGCCGCCGCGTCGACCGACCCGGGCGGGCCCACGACCAGCGTCTCGTCGGTGCGGTGGGCCCGCAGCGCGTCGTGCCGGTCCAGCAGGGCCCGTACGCAGTCCACGAGCCCCTCGTGGGTCAGCGCCGCCGGCACCCGCAACACCATCGACTGGTTGTAGCCGTCCAGCGGACCGCCGAGGCCGTCCGCCCAGCGCATCACCGGGGTCAGCGGCAGTTCGCCCAGACCCGCTCCCTCGGCCTCCACCGGTGCGGCTTCCACCTCGGTCGCGGCCTCGGCCAGCGCCGCCGGCGTACGCAGCCCGAACACCTCGCGCGGACTGAGCACCAGCCCCGCCCGACGGGCCTGCGACACCAGCTGGATGGCCATGATGCTGTCACCGCCCAGATCGAAGAACGAATCGTCGGCGCCCGCCCGCGCCACCCCGATCACCTCGGCGAACAGCGCGCACAGCACCTCCTCGCGCGGGGTGCGCGGCGCGCGCCCCGCGCCCGAGCCGGCGACGGCGGGGGCGGGCAGGGACCGGGTGTCGAGCTTCCCGTTCGCCGTCAGCGGCAACGCGTCCAGCGTGACGAAGGCGGCCGGCACCATGTGCGCGGGCAACACCGCGCCCAGCGCGGCGCGCAGCTCGCCGTCGGCGAAGGCGGCGCCGGGCGCGGGCACCACGTAGGCGACCAGACGCTTGTCGCCGGGGCGGTCCTCGCGGACGACGACCGCGCCGCTCGCCACCCGCGCCACCGCGAGCAGGGCGGCCTCGATCTCGCCGAGTTCGATGCGGAAGCCGCGGATCTTGACCTGGTGGTCGGACCGGCCCAGGTACTCCAGGGCGCCACCGGCGAGCCGGCGGGCGAGGTCGCCGGTGCGGTACATGCGGGTGCCGGGCTCCCCGAAGGGGTCGGCGACGAACCGGTCGGCGGACAGGTCGGGGCGGCCGAGGTAGCCGCGGGCCAGGCCGGCGCCCGCCACGTACATCTCGCCGCGCTCGCCGACCGGGGACGGTCGCAGCGCCGAGTCGAGGACGTAGATCGCGAGGTCGGGGATGGGCCGGCCGATGAGACTGCGGGTCTGGCCCGCCGTCGCGTCCTCGTCGAGCGCGAGGTGGCTGACGTGCACGGTCGTCTCGGTGATGCCGTACATGTTGACGAGCACGGCCTCCGGGTGGGCCCGCTGCCAGGGCGCCAGCCGGGCCAGGTCCAGGGCCTCACCGCCGAACACCACCCGGCGCAGGGCCAGTTCACCGACGGGATGGTCGGCGTCGGCCCGCATCAGCTGGTAGAACGCCGACGGCGTCTGGTTGAGGACCGTCACCCGCTCCTCGGCGAGCAGGGTCAGGAACTCCTGCGGCGAGCGGCTCACCGCGTGCGGTACGACGACCAGCCGGCCCCCGTACAGCAGCGGACCCCACAGCTCCCACACGGAGAAGTCGAAGGCGTAGCTGTGGAACAGCGTCCACACGTCCTCGGGCCCGAAGTCGAACCAGTGCCGGGTCGCCGTGAACAGCCGCACCACGTTGCGGTGCGGGATCACCACGCCCTTGGGGCGACCGGTGGAGCCGGAGGTGTAGATGACGTACGCCGGGTTGCCGGGCGTCAGCGCGGCCGTCCGGTCGCCGTCCACGAGCGGGCCCGGATCGGCCCCGGCCAGCGCGGCCAGCGTCTCCGGCGCGTCCAGGACGAGCACCGGCACCGAGGTCGTCGGCAGCCCGGCCACACCCGCCATGGTGGTGATCACCAGGGCCGGGGCGGCGTCCTCCATCATGTAGGCGAGCCGGTCGGCCGGGTAGTGCGGATCGAGCGGCACGTAGCCCGCACCCGCCTTGACCACGGCGAGCAGCGCCGTCACCAGCTCGGCGGAGCGCTCCAGCGCGACCGCCACGTAGCCCTCGGGGCCGGCGCCGCGGGCGGCTAGCAGCCGGGCGAGCCGGTTGGCCCGCTCCTCCAACCGCGCGTACGTCAGCGACTCGGAGCCGTGGGTGACGGCGGTGCGGTCGGGATGCAGGGCCGCCCGCTCCTCGAAGAGCGCGGCCAGCGTGCGGTCCTCGGCGGGCACCTCGGCGTCGGGAGCGTTGCAGCCGACGATCAACTCCCGGCGCTCCTGCTCGCCCACCAGCTCCAGCCGGCCGACGGCCGCCCCGGGCTCCTCCAGCGCGGCGTGCACGAAGTTCAGGAAACGGTCCTGGTGGGCCGCCGCCGCGTCGATGTCGCAGGCGTCGGGAGCGGCGTCGAAGTCGATCCGCAGCCCCTCCTCCTCGCCCAGGTCGTAGATCCCGATCGACAGGTCGTCGACGGGACCGTTGCTGAGGTTGTGCTGCACACCCGGCTGTCCCAGGAAGCCCAGGTCCGGGGCGAACGCCATGATGTTGACCATCGGGGCCGCGATCCGGCGGCCCGAGTCCCCGCCGGACACCTCCCGGCACAGGTCCTCGTAGCGCGGCAGCTGGTGCGCCAGCGCGGCGCGCACCTCGGAGCGGACGGCGGCCACCAGCTCGCCGATCCGCAGCTCGGGGCGGACCGCGAGCCGCAGCGGCACGACGTTCGAGGTCATGGCGGGCGTGCGGCGGGTCAGTTCCGTGGTGCGGCCGGTCACCGGCAGGCCGAGCACCAGCTCGCCCTGGCCGGACACCCGGTGCACGTACGCCGCCACCAGCGCGATCATCAGCATCGACCAGGGCGCCCGGGCGGACCGCGCCACCTCGCGCACCCGCCGCGCCTGCGGCGCCGTCAGCCGTACGCTGCGCCGCACGAACGGCGCTCCAGCGGCGGGCCGTTCCCCGCCCGCGCCCTCCGCCAGGCGCGGTGTGTCCCGCAGCCCCGCGAGCCTTCGCGCCCAGTGGGCGCCGTCCTCGGCGGCGGCCGGCGAGAGCCGGTAGGCGGCGTCCTCCGCCAGCACCTCGGCCAGGCTCCCGAAGGGACCGGGCTCCCAGGCGGCGCCGGCCAGTGCCCGCACGTACAGCTCGGTGAGCCGGGCGTCGAGCAGGGCGGCGGACATCCCGTCCAGGATGATGTGGTGGTAGCGCTGGTAGTAGAGGAAGTGCTCGGGGGCCAGCCGGAGCAGGGCGACGGTGTAGAGGTTCCCGGCCGCCAGGTCCACCGGCGTCGCCAGGTCCTCGTCCATCCAGGCCCGGGCGCTCGCCAGGGGGTCGGCGGCGTCGCTCAGGTCGAGCAGGCGCAGCGCGCGCCCGCCCGGCTCGGGGTCCAGCACCTGCCACAGTCCGCTGTCGTCCCGCTCGATCCGGGCCACGCGCAGGATGTCCGCCTCGGCGGCCAGCCGGTACCAGGAGGCGCGGAGCAGTTCCGGGTCGAGCGGCCCGCGGACCTCCTTGTACTCGGCGACGTTGTATCGCCGGCCGGTCGGGTCCAGGTCGTGGGCGAACCAGATGCCGCGCTGGGCGGCCGAGAGCGCCAGGCGCCCGCCGAGGTCAGCCATGGTTCGGCCCCGCCACCGGCTCGCGCAGGCCCAACGGCCGCAGGTCGGTCCAACGGGTGTTGACGAAGTCCACGCACGCGGCCCGCCCGGCCTCGGGCAGCGCCACCGTCCACCCCTCGGGAACCTCGGCGAACGCCGGCCAGAGGGAGTACTGCTCCTCGCCGTTGACCAGGACGTGGAAGACGCCGTCCTGGTCGTCGAAGGGGTTGTTCGCCATCGGGAGAGCTCCTTGGGGTGTGGTGGACGTCAGTGGGCGGCCGGGGCCGGGGCGAGCGTGTCGGCGAGCAGCGCCATCAGTCCTTCCGGTGCGCTCTCCAGGTAGAAGTGGCCGCCGTTCAGCTCGCGCAGGTCGAAGGCGCCGGTCGTGTACCGCTCCCAGGCCGCGGCGTCGGCGCGCGTGCAGGCGGCGTCGTACGAGCCGGATATCGCGGTCACCGGGCAGGTCAGCGGGGCGCCGGGGCGGTGGGTGTAGGTGTCGATGAGGTGGAAGTCGCCGCGCAGCACGAACAGGGCCAGCTCGCGCAGCTCCTCGTGGGCGAGCAGCATGCCCGCGTTGCCTCCGAGGCCGGTGACGTAGCGCAGCATGCCCTCGTCGCCGCGGAACTCCGGGGCCAGGGGCGCGCAGTCGTCCGGGGCCTTGCGGGCCGAGGCGAAGAAGTGGACCAGCGCGGGGCGCAGCGCGCGCGGCAGGGAGCGGGCCACCTCGTAGGCGACGGTGGCGCCCATGCTGTGCCCGAAGAAGGCCACCGGCCGGTCGAGGAACGGTTCGATCTCGGCGGTCGCCTCACGGACCAGGGTGTCCATGTCGGGGGCCTGTTCCACCATGATGCGGTCCTGTCGGCCCGGGTACTGGACCGCCGTGACCTCGATCGACGGGGGCAGCATCTCGGCCCACCCCCGGTAGGCGCTGGCGGCGCCCCCGGCGTGCGGGAAGCAGATCAGCCGCAGCCGCGCGGCGGGGCGCGGCACGAAGGTGCGGAACCAGGTGCTCACGCCGTCACCCGCTCGGCCGGGGCGTACGGCTCGGCCATCGCGACGGCGATCCGGCGCGGCCCCGTGAACGGCTCGCGGCCGTGCGCGGCCAGCATGTTGTCGACGACGAGGATGTCGTCGGCGCGGTAGTCGAAGCGGGTCGAGGCGGCCCGGTAGCACTCCCGCAGGTGGGCGGTGACCTCGTCCGGGATCGCCCCGCCGTCGCCGTAGAACGTGTCGCTCGGCAGGTCGCCGGCGCCGAACAGCTCCAGCAGGCCCTCGCGGACGTCGGGCGCCAGCGTGGTGTGGTGGAAGAAGGTGATGTGGTTGAACCAGACCCGCTCACCGGTCACGGGGTGGACGTGCACCGCCCGGCGGACGCCGCGCGTGCGCAGGCCGCCGTCCGGCTTCCACTCGAACTCCAATGCCTTCGCACGGCAGTTGGCCTCGACCTCAGCGCGGTCCTCGGTGTTGAAGACGTGCCGCCAGTCGACGCCGAAGCCCTCGTGGAAGTTGCGCACGACCATCCAGCCGCGGCGCTCGAACTCCTCCAGGACGGTCGGGTCGATCCGCCGCAGCACCTCGCGGGTGTCCGCCAACGGGGTCGCCCCCAGCGTCTCGGCCTCGCGCACGCAGTGGAAGTAGAGGACCTGCGGCCAGGAGGCCTGGTACGAGTTCTCGGTGTGCAGGAAGATCTCCTCGTCCGGCGGGTAGTCCGTCGAGGTGTAGACGTTGCCCTTGATGGTGGAGCGCGGGGAGGAACGCTCGGAGTACTTCAGCGGCTCCCCGGACAGCGCCCGTACGACGTCGGCGAAGCCGTCCACACCACCGACGTCGAAGCCGCGCAGCAGCAGGGCGCCGTGCGTGCGCAGCTTCTCGCGCAGGTGTGCCGACTCCTTGCCGATCAGCTCGACGATGCCGGGGCTGCCGCTCTCGCGCTCCACGGCGAAGGCAAGTGTCTGCGCGGTCATCTGTCTCTCCTCGTCTCGACCGGTTGTGCCGCCGGCTCGGGAACACGAAGAACCCCCGGCCGGATCACTCTCCGGCCGGGGGCTATACATCTTCGATACAGGAGCTGCGCGGACCGCCGTCACCGATGGCCGGCGCCCTCCTCGTGGCTCGTCAGCGGTCCACTCCCACCGCCTTCAGGATGCGTTCGTTGAACTCCCCGTTGGTCAGCACGACCACTCCGCCGCCCTGGTGCAGGCGGTTCATGGAGACCGCCTGGTAGCCGCCGGGCGAGCCGCCGTGGCCGTACTCCACCTCCGTGCCGCCGGCGTCGACGATCGTGCCGAGGCCGTAGAAGGAGTCGCTGTGCGGGGTGAGCAACTGTCGCGCGGACTCGCGGGACAGCAGCGCCAGCGGGCGCCCCAGGTAGCCGCGGCGCACCTCCAGTTCGAAGCGGGCCATGTCCGCCGCCGTGCTCCACAGGCCGGCCGCCGCCAGCTCCGGATGGATCAGCCAGCCGCCCGGGAGGGGCCGGCCCTCCTCGTCGTGGCCGAGGGCCACCGGCCGGCCGGAACGCTCCGGGAAGTCCTGGTCGAAGCTGCTGCCCGTCATCCCCAGCGGATCGAGCACCAGCCGTCGGGCCAGGGCCTCGAACGGTTCCCCGGTGACGTCGACGAGGAGCTGTTCCAGCACCGAGTAGTGGGCGTTGGACTTGTGGAACTCCGACCCGGCGGGCCGCTCCGCCACCGCGCCCAGGCGCAGCAGGTCCACCAGCGGCGGCACCGGCCGACCCCGGGGCACGCCCCGGCGCGGGGTCTCGGCGAGCCCGCCCAGATGGCTGAGCAGGTGGCGCACGGTGACGGGCCGTTCGGCGGCCGGCAGCCGCCAGGTGCGCAGGTACGCGTCGGCGTCCGCGTCCAGCTCCAAGACCCCCAGATCGACCAGGCGCAGGACGGCCACGGCCGTCACGTGCTTGCCCCAGGAACCGACCTGGAAGAGGGTGTCGGGCGTGACCGGCTCGTCCGAGTCCGCGCTCAGCGTGCCGATACCCTCCAACGCGACCAGCTCGCCGCCCTCGATCACCGCCAGGCTCGCGCCCGGCACCCCGCTCGCCGCGAGGGCCTCCCGTACCGCCTGCGGGTCGAACGCCCGCTCGGCCGCCGGGGCGCCGCCCGTGCGGGGCGCCGCGGGTGCGGCGGTCAGGGCCGCCGCCGTCACGGCCGCCGCGTCCACGGCCGCCGCCAGCGCGGCCAGGGTGTCGTGCTGGTAGAGGAGGAACAGGGAGATGTCGAGCCCCGCCCGGCGGCCCGCCGCGATGACCCGGATCACCAGGATCGAGTCGCCGCCCAGCCGGAAGAAGCCGTCCTCACGGCCGATCCGCCCGATGCCGAGCGTCTGCGACCAGATCGCCGCGATCCGCCGCTCGGTGGCCGTGGCGGGCTCGGTGTACGCCCGGTCCCCGGCCGACCACTGCGCCGGTTCCGGCAGCGCCTTGCGGTCCACCTTCCCGTTGGGCGTCAGCGGCAGCGCGGGCAGCGCCACGTAACCCGCCGGGACCATCGCCTCGGGCAGCGTTCCGGCGAGCCGTTCGCGCAGGGCGGCGGCGTCCGGGGCGGCGCCGTCGACGGTGACGACGTAGCCGATGAGCTGCTCGTGGCCCAGCGGCCCCCGGCGCACGGCGACCGCCGCGTCCGCGATCTCCGCCAGCGCCGTCAGCGCCGCCTCGATCTCGCCCAGCTCGATGCGCACGCCGCGCACCTTGACCTGGTGGTCGACGCGGCCCAGGAACTCGACGGTGCCGTCCGCGTTCCAGGCCGCCACGTCCCCCGTCCGGTACAGCCGCGAGCCGGCCGGACCGAACGGATCGGGCACGAACCGCTCGGCGGTCAGCGCCGGGCGGCCTCCGTAGCCGCGCGAGACCCCGGTGCCGCCCGCGTACAGCTCACCGGGGACTCCCAGCGGGACCGGCGCCATCGCGGAGTCCAGTACGTACAGCCGGGTGTTGCGCACCGGCCGTCCGATGGTGACCCGCGCCTCGCCGACCGGATCGCCGGCCCGGACCAAGGCGTGCGTGATGTCGTCCGAGCACTCGGTCGGCCCGTAGGCGTTGACCATGGGCACGTCCGGGAAGCGGGCGAACCAGCGCCGGCACAGGTCCGGCGGCAGCGCCTCCCCGGTCACCACCATCCACCGCAGGGCGGGCAGGTCGAAGCCGATCAGGCCGGCGTCCCAGGCGTCGAGCGCGGACCGCAGCAGCGACGGCACGACCTCCAGCACGGTGATCCGCTCGTCCGCCGTACGACCGAACAGCGCCGCCGGATCCGCCACGGCCGCCTCCTCGACCACCCGGACCCGACCGCCGACGGCGAACGCGACGAGCATCTGCCACACCGAGATGTCGAAGGACATCGAGGCGTTCTGCACGATCGAGTCGGCCCCGGTCAGCTCCAGGTCCTCCACCTTCGCCAACAGGTGGTTGGCCATGCCCCGCCGGGTGGCCTCGACCCCCTTCGGCCGGCCGGTGGAACCCGAGGTGTAGATCACGTACGCCAGGTGGTCCGGGTCCGCGAGCGCGGTCGGAGCCGTGGCGGGCAGGTGCGCCCAGGCCTGCGGCCGGTCCAGCGCCACGACAGCCCGGCGCGGACCGTCCCCGGCGTCACCGAACCCCTCGACCGCCTCCCCCAACACCACGCGGACGTCCGCGTCGGCGGCCATGTAGGCCAGCCGCTCCGCCGGCAGCGTCGGGTCCAGCGGCAGCCAGGCACCGCCCGCCTTGAGCACCGCGAGGACCGCGAGGACCGTGGCGGGGGAGCGGCGGGCGTGGACCGCCACGACCGTGTCCGGTCCGACCCCGAGCGCCCGCAGGTGGTGGGCGAGCCGGTTCGACTCGGCCGCGACCTCGGCGTACGAGAGTTCCACCCCGTCGGCGACGAGCGCCGTACGCCGCGGATCCTCGGCGGCGAACCGGTCCAGTTCTTCCTCCACGGCCACCCACGCGGGCTCGCGGTCGGTCTCGGTGAAGGAGCGCAGCAGCTCCTCCTCCGCCTCACCCAGGTACGTCCGGCGCGCGTCGCCGTCCGGTGAGGCCGCCATCGAGGCGAGCACCGCCCGGTACATGCGGGCCAGCCGCTCGCCGTCGGCCCGACCGAGCACCCGCGAGTCCGCGGTCAGGTTCAGGCCCCGGCCGCCGGTGGCGACGCTCAGCGCGAACTCCGTGGTCGTCTCGCCGACGCTCGAACCCGCGTCGATCCGGTCGCTGTTGAACGACCGCAGGTCGTGGTAGTTGAACAGGACGTCGATCTGCCGCTGCGAGCCCGGAGCCTCCCGCTGGATCGCCGCCATCGGATAGCGGCGGTGGGCCCACAGGTCGACCTCGCGGGCGAAGACGTCCCGCACCAGCTCGCCCCAGGTCCGGGCCGAGCGGTCGTGGGCGAAGGGCAGGGTGTTGAGGTACATGCCCAGCACCCGGTCCGAGCCGAGCACCTCGGGCCGCGCGTCGACGACCAGACCGGTGTGGAAGGACTCCTCCTCGGTGAGCTGGCTCATCACCTTCAGGTGGGCGGCCAGCAGCACGCTCTTGAGGGAGACCCGGGCGCGCGAGGCGAACGCGCGCAGCGGCTGCTCCAGGTCGGTGAGGTCGACCGGCACCACGTGGGTGCGCCGGGCGCCCTCCTCACCCCAGCCGGCCGGGAGCCGCAGCGGCGCCCAACCGCTGGTGACCCCCTTCCAGTAGGCACTGTCCACGCCCTGCGCGAGCGACTCCAGCTCGCCCGCCACGAAGTCCGCGTACCGGGTCGGCGGAGCCTGGTGGGACACGGCGTCGGCGTGGCCGTCGCGGATCTCCCGGTAGCGCTCGACGAGTTCGGTGACCAGGGCGAACTGCCCCCAGCCCTGGGTGATCGCGTGCGGCTGGCTGAAGGTGATCCGCCAGGCCGTGTCGCTCTCCGGGTGGGCCGCGACCCGCAGCAGCGGAGCGCGCGAGGGATCGAAGGCATCGGCCCGCTCGGCGGCCAGGAAGGCGCCGAGCGCCGCCTCCTGGGCGGCCGCGTCCCGGCCGCGCAGGTCGTGGACGCGCACCGGTACGGCCACGCCCTCGTGCACCAGCTGCATCGGCTGGGAGAACCCGGTCAGGTCGAAGGAGGTCCGCAGCACGTCGTGACGGGCCGTGACGTCCGCGACGGCCGCGCGCAGCGCCGCCCCGTCGAAGGGCAGGTCGTCGTTGACCCGGATGGAAACGCACTGGTGGTAGGTCGAACCGCCGGTGTCGGCGAGCATCTCCACCAACATGCCGAGCTGGAGCTGCGACGCCGGATAGGCGTCCACCACCCCGGCGGGCACCAGCGCCCGGTCCCCGCCCGAGATCAGGGCGAACGGGGCCACCGCGTCGATCCGGCCCGTCAGCGCGGGCCTCCCGGCCGCCGCCTCGGCGAGCCCGGCGACCGTGCGCTGCTCGAACACGTCGCGGACGGCGATGTCGTAGCCCGCCTCCCGCAGCGCCCCGACCAGGTTGACGGCCCGCAGGGAGTCGCCGCCGAGGTCGAAGAAGGAGTCCAGGACGCCGACCCGGTCCGCCCCGAGGACCTCGGCCCACAGCGCGGCCATCCGCTCCTCGCCCGGGGTCCGGGGCGCCAGGTAGTCCCCGGTCGCCAGGGCCTCCCCCTCCGGCGCCGGCAGCGCCTTGCGGTCGATCTTCCCGGCGGCGTTCAACGGCAGCGCCTCCAGGCCGACGAACGCGGAGGGCAGCATCGGCTCCGGCAGCAGTGCGGCCAGCAGCCGCCGCAGTTCGCCGGGATCCGGCGCCTGGGCGTCCGTCGTGACCACGTACGCCACCAGGCGCTTGTCGCCCGGGGTGTCCTCGCGGACGGTCACGGCGGTGTGCGCGACCCCGGGCAGCTTCATCAGCGCCGCCTCGATCTCGCCCGGCTCGATGCGCACCCCGCGGATCTTGACCTGGTCGTCGGCGCGGCCCACGTACAGCAGGGCGCCGTCCACCGGCATCCGTACGACGTCGCCGGTGCGGTACATCCGCGCGCCGGGATCCGTGGAGAACGGGTCCGGGACGAACGAGGACGCCGTCCGCGCGGGCAGGTTCCGGTAGCCGCGGGCCAGCCCCGAGCCGCCGATGTACAGCTCGCCCGCGACCCCGGCCGGCACCGGCCGCAGCAGGGAGTCCAGCACGTACACGGTGTTGTTGGCGATCGGACGTCCGATCGAGATCCGCGCCGCCCCCTCGGGCACCTCCCAACTCGTCGACCAGATCGTCGTCTCGGTCGGCCCGTACACGTTGACCAGCCGGTCCACCCGGGAGCGCAGCTCGGCCGCCAGCTCGACGGGCAGTGCCTCGCCGCCGGTCAGGGCGGTGACGGCGGCCCGCTCGAAGCCCGAGCGCAGCAGCAGGTTCCACCCCGAGGGGGTGGCCTGCACGTGGGTGATGCCGTACCGCTCGACCAGGCGGCCCAGCGCGGCGCCGTCCTTGGTCTCCAGGCTGTCGGCGAGCACCAGCCGGCCACCGGTCACCAGCGGCAGGAACAGCTCCAGGCCCGAGATGTCGAAGGAGACCGAGGTCAGGGAGAGCCAGGTGTCCGCGCTCCCCGAGCCGAGCTGCTCGGCCATCGCCGACAACAGGTTGGCCAGGGCCGCGTGGGCGATGCCGACGCCCTTGGGGCGGCCGGTGGAGCCCGAGGTGTAGAGCGTGTAGGCCAGGTGCCCGGCCTCGGCGCGCACCGGCGCCGCCGTCGGCGCGGGCTCCTCCCACGGCAGGTCGTGGACCAGCCGGGGCCCGTCGTGCCGCCCGTCGAGCACCTGCGCGTACGTCGATCGCGTGACCACCGGCCCCGCCCCGGCGTCCGCGAGCACGTACGCGATCCGGTCGGCGGGGAACGCCGGGTCCAGCGGGACGTACGAGGCACCCGTGCGCCACGCGCCGAGCATCGCCGCGACCAGCTCCGGCGTACGGTCCAGCAGCAGCCCGACCACCGATTCGGGACCGGCGCCCAGGGCGTGCAGCCGCCGCGCGTACCGCTCGGAGCGCGCGAGCAGCTCCCCGTAGGAGACCTCGCCCCCGTCCCACAGCAGCGCGACCGCGTCGGGGTCGGCGACCGCCCGCCGCGCGAACAGGTCGTAGGCCGTCGCCGCCTCGCGCGGCACGCGGGTGTCGTTGACCTCCGTCAGCAGCCGGCGGCGCTCCTCCTCCGGGAGGAGGTCGACGGTGGCGTCCCCGTCCGGATCGGCGGCCATCGCCTCCAACACCCGCCGGTACATCGCCACCAGGCGTTCGGCGTTCTCCCGGTTCACGGTGTGCGAGTCGCAGGTCACGATGATGTGGCCGACCCGCGAGGACACCGTCAGCGGGAACTCGGACGGGCTGTCGTCGATCCCGCCCTCGTGGTCCACCAGCCCGGAGTCGACCTGCCGGAAGTCCTGGTAGTTGAAGTACACGTCGAGCAGTCGGCGCGAGCCGCCCCACTCCCGCTGGATCGCCGCCATCGGGTAGCGGCGGTGGTCCCACAGACCGACCTCGCGGGCGAAGACCTGCCGGACCAGCTCGTCCCAGGTGCGCGCCGAGCGGTCGTGGGCGAAGGGCAGGGTGTTGAGGTACATGCCCAGCACCCGGTCGGCACCGAGCAGTTCGGGCCGGGCGTCGCACACGAGCCCGGTGTGGAAGGCCGCCTCGTCGGTGAGCCGGCTCATCACGGCCAGGTGTGCCGCGACCATCACGCTCTTGAGGGAGGTCTTGGCGCGCGCGGCCAGCGCGCGCAGCCCCTCCTCCAGATCGGTCCACACGATGCCCGCCTGCACGGTCTCCCGGGGCAGCTCGGGGTGGTCCCCCCAGCCCTGCGGGAGCCTGAGCGGCGCGTGCTCGGTGACCACCGAGCGCCAGTACCCGCGGTCCTCGGGGGAGTCCACGGCGCGCAGCTCACCGGCGACGAAGTCGGCGAAGCGCACGGCCGGAGCGTCGAAGGGCTCCGGCTCGCGGCCGTCGCGGACCGCCCGGTAGACCTCGATCAGCTCCATCAGCAGCGAGTGGTGGCCCCAGCCCTCCAGGATCGGGTGGCATTCGGTGACCGAGATCCACCAACCGTCCGCGCCGCCCGTCAGATGCGCGTGGAAGCGCATCAGCGAGGGCACCGCGAGGTCGAAGACCCGGCCCCGCTCGGCGACCGTGAACGCGCGCAGCGCCGCGTCCACGGCGGCCGGGTCCAGGGCGCTCAGGTCCTGCGAGCCGAGCGGCATCTCGGCCTGGGCGTGCACCAGCTGCATGGGGCGGGAGAAGCCGGACAGCGCGATCGAGGTGCGCAGCACCTCGTGCCGGGCGGTGACGATCCGACCCGCCTCGGCGAAGGCCCGTCCGTCGAAGGGCCGGTCGTCGCGGATCCTGAAGGTGGAGACGTTGTGGTAGAGGTTGCGGCTGGTGTCGGCGAGCATCTCGACGATCATGCCGAGCTGCATCTGCGACAGCGGATAGGCGTCCGTGACCCCGGCCGGGACGGCCGCCCGGTCCGCCGCGTCGATCAACGCGAACGGCTCGACGGTCTCCGTGCCCGGGGCGAGCGCGGGCCGCCCGGTGATCGACTCGCAGAGCTGCGCGACGGTGCGGAAGTCGAAGACGTCGCGCACCGAGACGTCGTACCCGGCCGCGCGCAGGGCGCCGACCAGGGCGATCGCCCGGATCGAGTCGCCTCCGAGGTCGAAGAAGGAGTCCAGGACACCGACCCGGTCCACGCCGAGCACCTCGGTCCACACCGCGGCGACCCGCTCCTCGACGGGCGTACGGGGCGCCGTGAACGCGCCCGCGCCGCGCAGGGTCGTGGTGTCGGGGGCGGGCAGCGCGCGGTGGTCGAGCTTGCCGTTGACGGTCAGCGGGATCCGCTCCAGGGACACGAACGCCGAGGGCAGCATGTACTCGGGCAGGGTCCGCCGCAGCAGGGTGCGCAGCTCACCGGGCTCGGGAAGGCCGCCGGGCTCGCGCGCCACCAGGTAGCCGACCAGCTGCTTCTCGCCGGAGTCGGTGCGGACCTGGACCACGGCCTCACCGACGCCCGGGTGCTCCAGCAGGGCGTGGGCGATCTCGCCCAGCTCGACGCGGTAGCCGCGGATCTTGACCTGGTTGTCGATGCGGCCGATGAACTCCAGGCTCCCGTCGGGCAGCCGGCGCGCGGCGTCGCCGCTGCGGTACAGCCGGGCGCCGGGCGGACCGAAGGGGTCGGGGACGAACCGCTCGGCCGTCAGCTCCGGGCGGCCCAGGTAGCCGCGGGCGACTCCCGGACCACCGACGTGGATCTCACCCGGGACGCCGAGGGGCGCCGGGTTGCCCGAGGCGTCCAGGAGATACACCGGAAGGTCGCTGAGCGGATGGCCCACCCGGTTGCCCGCAAGCGGTTCAAAGTCGGCCTCCTCGATCCGGTGGTACGTCGTGTGGACGGTGGTCTCGGTGATGCCGTACATGTTGACGAGGGCGGGACCGTCGGGGCCGACGCGCTCCAGCCACGGCCGCAGCTCGGGGACCTCCAGCTTCTCCCCGGCGAACACCACCGCGCGCAGGGACAGTTCGTCGATCCGCGGGTCGCCCGAGCCGGCCGCGGCGACCAGCGAGCGGAAGGCGGTCGGGGTCTGCGAGAGCACCGTCGCCCGCTCGGAGACGAGCAGGTCGAGGAAGTCCGAGGGCGAGCGGGTGACGTCCTGGCCGACGACCACGAGCCGGCCGCCGTGGAGCAGCGCGCCCCACATCTCGAACACCGACACGTCGAAGGCGTAGCTGTGGAACATGGTCCACACGTCTCCGGCGCCGAAGCCGTAGTGCTCGTGGGCGGTGCTCAGCAGGCGCAGCACGTTGCCGTGCTCCAGGACCACGCCCTTGGGGCGCCCGGTGGAGCCCGAGGTGTAGATGACGTAGATGGTGGAGCCGGGCCCGCCCGTCGGCTCCGGGTTCGTGGCCGCACGCGCCCCGATCAGGGCGGAGTCCCGGTCCAGGAACAGGGTCTCGACGTCCCGGGCGTCGGCGAGCGCGGGGGCGGTCGCCTCGGAGGCGACGACGATCCGGGCCCCCGCGTCGGCCATGACGTAGGCGAGCCGGTCGGCCGGGTTGGCCGGGTCGAGGGGAAGGTAGCCCGCCCCGGATTTGAGGATGCCGAGCAGCGCCGGCATCAGCTCGGGGCCGCGCTCCAGGCAGAGGCCGACGAGGTGCTCGGGCCCGGCGCCCATGGCGCGCAGCTGGTGGGCCACCCGGTTCGCCCGCTCGTTCAGCTCCCGGTAGGTGAGGTGGGCGGCGCCGGCCGTCACGGCGATCGCGTCGGGGGTCGCCGCGGCGCGCTCCTCGAAGACCTGGTGCACGCAGCGGTCCACCGGCGGGCCCGGCCGGAACCCGCTGAGCGAGCCGGTGGCGACGGCGAGTTCGGCGTCGCCGAGGAGGCGCAGCCGGGACACGGGCAGGGCCGGGTCCGCGGTGGCCTCCGTCAGCAGCCGCAGCAGGTGCCCGGCCATCCGCTCGGCCGTGGCGCGGTCGAAGAGGGCGGTGGCGTAGTTGAGGGCGCCGCCCAGCGACCCGTCGGGGCCCTCCTCGATCTGGAGGGTCAGCTCGTACTTGGCGACCCGGTCCCGGCGCGCGTACTGCTCGACGGTCAGACCGGGCAGGGCGAACGCGTCCAGCCGCCGCTCGTGCATCGTGAAGGCGACCTGGTGCAGCGGGGTGCGTGACATGTCGCGCTCCGGCTGCAGCTCGTCCACCAGCCGGGCGAACGGCACCTCCTGGTGGTCGAACGCGTCGAGGACGTCGGCCCGGGTCCGGGCGAGCAGCCCGCCGAAACCCGGGTCGTCCGCCCAACTGCCGCGCATCACCAGGGTGTTGATGCCGTACCCGATCAGCTTCTGCAGCTCGGGCCGGCCGCGCCCGGAGACCACGGTGCCGACCGAGACGTCGCTCTGGCCGGTGTAGCGGGACACCAGCACCTGGAAGGCGGTCAACAGCACCGCGAACGGGGTGGTGGCGTGGGCCGCGGCCAGCTCGCGGACCCGCCGCGCCAGCCCCTCGGGGAAGGCGACTGGCACGTCGGCGCCGGCGGTGTCGCGCACCGCCGGTCGGGGCCGGTCGGTGGGCAGCTCCACGGGCAGGGCGCCGGTGAGCCGCTCCCGCCAGTGGGCGAGCTGCCGCTCCAGGGCCGGCCCGGTCAGCCGCTCGCGCTGCCAGGCCGCGTAGTCCGCGTACTGCACCTCCAGCGGCGCGAGCGGGGTGCTGTCGCCGGTGGTCCGGCGGGTGTAGAGGGTGCTCAGCTCGTCGGCGAACACGCGGGTCGACCAGGCGTCGCAGGCGATGTGGTGGAAGGCCACGACCAGGACGTGCTCGTCGGCGGCCAGTCGGATCAGCCGCGCCCGGGCCGGCCACTGGGCGGCCAGGTCGAAGGGGGTGCCCAGCTCGCGCTCGACCAGGGCGGCGGCCAGGGCCTCGCGCTCGTCGGGGCGCTCGCCGCCGAGGTCGTCGAGCGGCAGGGCGACGGGGGCCGGGGCGTCGACGAACTGCACGGGCAGGGTGCCCGAGAGGCCGTAGCGGGTGCGCAGGATCTCGTGCCGGTCGGTCACCGTCTGCCAGGCGGCGGCCAGCGCCCCGGTGTCGAGGGCGCCGCGCAGTCGCAGCACCAGCGGCACCAGGTATTCGGCGCTGTCCGGCTCCAGCCGGCTCAGGAACCACATCTGCTGCTGTCCGGAGGACAGCGGGAGCGGGGCGTCGCGGTCGGCCCTCGGTATGCCCGAGGGCGCGGGGGCGGTCGGGCCGGCCCCGCCCCGCGGGCCGCGACGGCCCGCGAGGCGGCTGCGGAGCAGCTCGGCGCGGAGTTCCTCGGGGGACGCCGCCGGGGCGGACCGCCGGGCCCCGGCCTGCTGTACGGGAGTCGTTTCCTGAATGCTCATGCTCTCTGCTCCTCCAACAGCTCGGCGTCCGACAACTGCTCGATCTCGGCGCGGATACGGGATTCGACGGCGTCCGCCAGGGCGGCGACGGTCGGGTGTTCGAAGATCTCGCGGACCGGCAGGGCGATCTCGAACTCCGACTGGATGGCCGCGATCAGCCGGATCGCGAGGATGGAGTTGCCCCCCGACCGGAAGAAGTTGTCGCGGACGCCGATCCGGGAGCCGAGCAGCTCGGCCCAGATCTCGGAGATACGTTCCTGCAACGGACCGGACGGCTCGTCCTCGACGGACGCGGCCGACGCCGGCGCCGGGTCGGGCAGGGCCGCCCGGTCCAGCTTGCCGTTCGCGTTCAGCGGGACGGCCTCCAGCGCGGTGAACGAGGACGGGACCAGGTGGTCCGGCAGCAGCTCGGCGCAGTACTCCGCCAGCTCGCCGCCGTCGACCGGATTGAAGGCCGGTACGAAGTACCCCGCCAGCCGCACCACCCCGCCGTCGGTACGGGCGACCACCACGGCCTCCCGCACCCCCGGGTGGTCGGCGAGCACGGCCTGCGCCTCGCCTGGCTCCACCCGGTAGCCGCGGATCTTGACCTGGTGGTCGGTGCGGCCCAGGAACTCGACCTGCCCGTCCGCCGACCAGCGGGCCAGGTCACCGGTGCGGTAGAGGCGGGCGCCCGCCTCCCCGAAGGGGTCGGGCACGAACTTCTCCGCCGTCGCCACCGGGAGCTCCGCGTAACCGCGGGCCACGCCCGTGCCACCGACGTACAGCTCGCCCACCGAGCCGGTCGGCACCGGCCGCATCGCCCCGTCCAGGACGTACGTCGTCATGCCGGGCAGCGGGCCGCCGATCGGCACCACCGGGGGCAGCTCGCCCCGCGGCACCGGATGGACGCTCGTGCCCACGGAGGCCTCGGTCGGGCCGTACTCGTTGACCAGCCGGCCCGCGCCGAGCCGCTCGACCCACTCGCGGGCCAGCGGTCCCGGCAGCGCCTCGCCGGCGACCACGACCACCCCGGCCAGCTCCGCCGACTGCTCGGGCGTCAACTGCTGCGTCAGGATGTCCAGGTGGCCGGGTGTCAGCTTGAGGAAGCTGTACGGCCCCGAGGCGGCCAAGCGCGCCCCCAGCTCCGACAGATCGGTGTCCTGGGGCAACATCACCACCCGCTGTCCGGCCAGCAGGGGCGCCCACACGTTGGGCACGGCCAGGTCGAAGGCGGTCGAGGAGAAGACGGCGCTGCCGCCCCTGCCCCGCGCCACCAGCTCGTCCACGGCCCACCGCAGGTGGTTGGCCAGACCCCGGTGGGGCACCGCGACCCCCTTGGGGCGGCCGGTGGACCCCGAGGTGTAGATCAGGTACGCCAGCCGGTCCAGGTCGGCCGGGACCTCGGGCGCGGTCGCCGGGAGCGCCGCGAGGGCGTCGGCGTTCGCGTCCGCGTCCACGAGGACCAGGGCGCCGGTGTACCCGGAGAACCGCTTCGCGTACCCGGCGGAGGTCACCACCACCCGGGCGCCGGCGTCGGCCGGCATGGCGCCGACCCGCTCGGTCGGCCACGCCGGGTCCATCGGCACGTAGGCGCCGCCGGCCTTCCAGACCGCCAGCAGGGTCGCGGTCAGTTCGGCGCCGCGGTCCAGCAGCACCCCGACCCGGGCCTCGGGACCGATCCCGAGGGTGCGCAGGTGGTGGGCCAGCCGGTTGGCCCGGGCGTCGAGTTCCGCGTAGTCGACCGTGCGCCCGTCCTCCTGGATCGCGACCGCGTCGGGCGTCCGCGCCGCCTGCGCGGCGAACACCTCGTGCGCGGCGACGGTGACCGGCGCGTTCGGGGCGGTCGCCCACGTCGAGGTCAGCAGCTCCCGCTCCGCCCCCGACAGCAGGTCCACCTCGCCGAGAACGACGTCCGGGTCGGCGGCGACGGCCGCCAACAGGTGCCGGAAGCGTTCGGCGAGGCGCTCGACGGTGGCCGCGTCGTAGAGCGCGGTCGCGAACTCCAGGCTCGCGAACATCGTCCCGTCCGCGTGCCGGCGCATGTACAGCGTCAGATCGGTGTGCGCGACCCCCCACATCTCCTTGAGGGTCCGCACGTCCTCGTCGCCCTCCACGGCGCCGTTGAACGACTCGTCGTGCAGGTCGAAGGCCACCTGGTACAGGGGCGTACGGGACAGGTCGCGCTCCGGCGCCAGCTCCTCCACCAGCCGCTCGAACGGCAGGTCCTGGTGGGCGAAGGCGTCCCGGGTGGTCCGCTTGACCCGCTCCAGGGCCTCGCGGAAGGTGAGTCGGGCGTCCAGAGCGCAGCGCAGCACCAGGCTGTTGAGGAAGAAGCCGACGATCCCCTCGGTCTCGGCGCGGTCGCGCCCGGCCACCGGTGTGCCCACCGGCACGTCCCACTGGCCGGCGTGCGCCGCGATCAGCGTCGCGTACGCCGTCAGCAGCGTGGTGAACGGCGTCGCGCCGTGGCCGCGCCCCAGCTCGGTCAGCCGGGTCACGACCTCCTCGGGAACGGAGAAGTGGACGACCGAGCCGTGGCCGTCGCGGACCGCGGTCCGCTGCCGGTCGGCCGGCAGCTCCACCGGGTTCGAGCCCGTCAGGACGCCGCGCCAGTGGCGCAGTTCCCCGTCGACGACCTCGTCGGTGAGCCGGCCGCGCTGCCAGGCCGCGTAGTCGGCGTAGTCCAGGGTGCGCACCGGCAGCCCCGGGTCCGAGCGGTCCTCGCGGTAGGCGTCGATCAGCTGGTGGAACTCCCGCTCCAGCACGTTCGAGGACCAGCCGTCGGTGGTGATGTGGTGCATCGCCACCGTGACGACGTGGTCGCCGCCGCGCAGCCGGACCAGGGTGGCCCGCAGCAGCGGCCCGTTCTCCAGGTCGAAGCCCCGCCCGAACTCCTCCTTCAGGATCGCGGTGAACTCCTCGCGATCCGCGTGCAGGTGGCGCAGCTCGACCCGGTGCGGGGCGGCGATGAACTGCACGGACTCGCCGTCCACCACCGCGTACCGGGTGCGCAGCGCCTCGTGCCGCTCCACCAGGGCGTTCAGGGCCCGCTGGACGTGGGCGACATGGGTGCCGTCGGGCACCTTGAGGAACATCCCGGCGACCCACTCGGAGCTGCCCGGGTTCATCCGGTCCAGGAACCACAGCCGGCGCTGGCCGAAGGACAGCGGCAGCGGTCCGCCGTCGCGCGGCACGGCGGCGATCGCCGGCTCGGCGGCCTCGGCCGGTGCCTGCTCCGGCGTGGCCGCGGCGCCCGGTGCCGCGTCGTCGGCGGCCGGGGCGGGGGCGAGCAGGAGGGCCTGGGCCTCGACGGTGGTCGCGGCGAACAGCCCGCGCAGTTGGATCTTGCGGCCCGACAGGGCGCGCAGCCGGCCGGCCAGGCGGGCCAGTTGGAGGGAGGTGCCGCCCAGGGCGAAGAAGTCGTCGTCCAGGCTGATGTCCCGGGTCTTCAACAGCTCCCGCCAGGCGGTGGCGACCAGTCGCTCCGCCTCGGTACGGGGCTCGCGGCCCGGCGCCCGGACGTCGTCGCCGCCGAGTTCGGGGGCGGGCAGCGCGGCCCGGTCGACCTTGCCGTTGACGGTCAGGGGGAAGGCGTCCAGGCGCAGGAACACCGCCGGGACGTGGGTGTCGGGCAGTCGTTCCTGGAGGAAGCCGCGCAGTCCGGCCAGGACCTCGTCGGAGGCCGCGAGCACGTACGCGGCCAGTCGCTTGCCCCCGTCGGGACCGGCGAAGGCGGTGACCACGGCGCCCTGGACGCGGGGGTGGGCGCTCAGCGCGCTCTCCACCTCGCCCGGCTCGATCCGGACCCCGTTGACCTTGACCTGGTGGTCGATGCGGCCGAGGTACTCCAGCACCCCGTCCTCGCGCAGGCGCACCTGGTCGCCCGTACGGTAGAGCCGCGAGCCGTCCGAGGCGAGCGGGTCCGGCACGAAGCGGTCGGCGGTCTGCCCGGGGGCGGCGAGGTAGCCGCGGGCCACGCCCACGCCCCCCGCGTACAGTTCGCCCGCCTCGCCGAGCCCGACCGGGTGTCCTTCGGGGTCGGCGACCATGACCCGCATCCCGCCGATGGGGCGGCCGATGGGCACGGCGCCGGAGTGCTGACCCGGCTCGAAGCGGTGCGCGGTCACGTCGATCGCGCACTCGGTCGGGCCGTAGGTGTTCCACAGCTCGAAGCCGCCGTCCGCGGCGCGCTCGCCGATCCGGCGCAGCACCCGCTGCGCCAGCTCGGCCTGGAGGGGCTCGCCCGCCGAGAACAGCAGCCGCAGGGCGCCGCAGCGCTCCCAGCCCGCCTCCTCGACGAGCAGCCGCAGGACGGAGGGCACCACCTGGAGGACGGTCACGCGCTGGTCGGCGACCGTCTCCAGCAGGGCCGCGGGGTCGCGCTCGGCGCCCTGCGGGGCCAACACCAGGGTGGCGCCGCTGACCAGGGGCGCGAAGACCTCCCAGACGTGCGCGTCGAAGGTGACGGCGGTCTTGTGCAGGACCCGGTCGGCCGGGGAGAGGCCGTGCGTTCCGGTGGCCCAGGCGATGCGGTTGGAGATGCCCTCGTGGCTGATCACGACGCCCTTGGGGGTGCCCGTGGAGCCCGAGGTGTAGATGACGTAGGCGATGTCGAGGGCACCGGCGGCGGCGCCCTGCGCGCCGGCCGCCGGACCCGGGTCGGGCAGGCCGTCCAGGTCGGACAGGAGCAGCTCCTCGGCGGCCGAGGCGGCGGTGACGTGCACCCACGCGGTGTCGGTGACGACGAAGCGCGCCCCGGCCGCGTCCAGCATCCACGAGGAGCGGGCGGCGGGCTGGTCGGGATCGAGCGGCAGGTAGCCGGCCCCGGCCCGCCACACGGCCAGCAGGGCGGACACCAGTTCGACGGAACGGGGCAGGCAGACGCCGACCACCGCGCCCGGACCCACGCCCAGGCTCCGCAGCCGGCGGGCCAGCAGATCGGCGCGGGCGTCGAGTTCGGCGTAGCTGATCTCACGGGTGCCCTCGACCACTGCGATCGCGTCCGGAGTCGCCGCGGCGCGGCCCGCTACGAGTTCGTGAGCCAGGAGGGGCTCGCTGGGGGAGGCGCCCGTACGCGACTCGGGATTCATGTCTCTGAAGCTCCTCGTTGATGATCGGCGTGATCGGCGTGATCTGCGTGGTCGGGGCGACGGCGCGGTGCCGGGTCAGCTCGCGACGGCGTCCATGCGAAGGCGCAGGCTGAGCGGGCGCATGTCCGTCCACACCTCGCCGATGTGGGCCAGGCACGCCTCGCGGGACCCCTCGGTCCCCTCGGCGGTCCAGCCGGCGGGCAGCGGGCGGTCGGCCCACCAGATCGAGTACTGCTCCTCGGTGTTGAGCACCACGCGGTGGGTGGCGGCAGCGGTCTGCTCGGCGGTGTTCTCGGCGGTGTTCTCAGCGGACACGGTCGTCTCCTGGATCCTGTGAAGGGACGGCGAAGGGGGAGGTTCTGAGCGTTGGGGGAGGTGGGGGGAGGGGGCGCGTGGGGGGAGGGGGCGCGTGGGGGACGTGTGACGGGTGGGGGGCGTGTGACGGGTGGGGGCGGGTCAGTCCGACATCGCGACGAGTACCCGCCGCGGCCCGGTGAACGGTCGGCGGCCGTGGCCGACCAGCACGTTGTCGATGAGCAGGAGGTCCCCGCGCCGCCAGTCCACGTCCACGGCGTTGTCGAGGCCCCGGTCGCGGATCTGGATCGCGTACGCGTCGGGGATGGGCGAGCCGTCGGCGAAGCTGACGGACTGCGGCAGTTCCTCGGCCGGCATGATCGAGGCGAGGGCCTTGGCGGTGTCGTCGCCGAGCGCGGCGGGGTGCCACTGGTCGGCCTGGTTGAACCAGACCTCGTCCCCGGTGACCGGGTGGGTGATGATCGCGGGTCGCAGCTGGCTGACGCGCAGCGAGCCGTCCGGCTGCCACTTCCAGTCCGCGCCCGACGTGGCGAGGAACTCCTCCACGCGCCCGGAGTCCTCCGTCTCGAAGGTGGCCTGCCAGCTCTTGCCGAGGCCCATGCCGCCGTGCAGGTTCTGGCTGTAGCGGACCCCGCCCGCGAACGCCTCGCGGACCTCGGGGTCGAGGCAGGCGAGCCAGCGCGTCCCGTCGATGACCGGGGTGGCGCCCCCGGTGAGCGGAGCCGTCTCGCAGAAGAACAGCAGCCGCGCCGGCCACTGGTGGGCGTAGCTCATCTCGTTGTGCATCGAGATGCTGAACTCGGCCGGGTACTCCGTCGAGGTGTAGACGTTCGCCCCGACCTTGGTGCGGGGCGAGTTGCCGTGCACGTACGCCAGCCGGTTCGGCAGCAGCAGGTCCATCACCTCGTCCAGCTCGCCCGGCTCGACGCCGAACCCGCGGAAGACCAGGGCCTTCTCCCGGGCCAGCAGGCCGCCGAGGTCCTCCAGGGAGCCCAGGTGCTCGGCCAGTCCCCGGGCGCTCGCCTCGGTCCCGGTGTCCTGCGGGGTGACCTCGGCGGGGGCCCAGGGCCTGCCGTTCGCCAAGCTGTCCATGCGTTCTCTCCTCCTTGCGAAACCGGATCCCACCTTCGGAGGCGGGGCTATATTTCTTCGCTACGGGCCGTATCCGCGATCTCCGGCGCGGGGGGTTCCGGATCGGCGGCCGGCTCGCGATCGGCGGCCGGCTCTCGATCCGCGACGGGCTCCGGATCGGCCGCGACCCGCAACGCGGGGGACACCAGCGCGGCCAGGGCCAACAGCCCCATGCCCGCCGCGATCCCCAACGCCGTGCCGTGCGTGCCGAACGCGGCGAGCAGGAAGCCGCCCACCAGCGCCCCCGCGGAGGCCGTACCGGAACCCACCAGCGCGAAGACACTGGTCACCCGCCCCTGCAAGGCCTCCGGGGTGATCTTGATCTGGTGGACCCCGGCGACCACGTTCATCAGCGCGCCGGCGAAGCTCATCCCGCCGAGCAGCACCCCCAGGACCACCGGATCGGAGACGAAGGCGACCGGCGCCATCAAGGCCGCCCACAGGGTGAGCGCCCCGGCCAGCACCGCGCGCGGCGCCGCCCGGCCCGCCGCGCGGGAGCCGGCGAGCGCTCCCGCGACCCCACCGATCCCCGCGACCAGCCCGATCATGCCGATGGCCAGCGGCGACCCGTCGTCCTCCTTGACGACCAGCGCCAAGGTGAGCATCAGGACCTGGAAGAGCAGGTTGCTCCCGGCCAGCAGCACCACGGCCGTCCGCATGAAGCGTTGCCGCCATACCCAGCGCAGCCCCTCGGCCACGTCCGACCGCAACGTGGTGACGGGGGCGCCACGCGCCCCCTGGAGGGGGCGCCGGATCGCCAGCAGGGTGACGAGCGCCAGCAGGTGCGTGAGCGCGGTGAACGCGAACGGCAGCCACCGGCCGAACTGGAACAGCCCGCCGGCCGCCGGCTGGCCCAACAGCCCGGCCGCCTGCCCGCGCGCCTCGTTCTGCCCGAGCGCCGCCGTCAGCTGCGAGGGGTGCACGACGTGGCTGATCGCCGCCCGCTCCGCGAGCCGGTAGAACAGCCCCGCCGCGCCGTCGACGAAGGCCGCCGCCGCCACCAGGGGCAACCACAGACGACCCGTCAACAGCATCGCGGTGACCGCCGCCATGGCGAGCAGACCCGCCACGTCGCACACGATCAGCAGCCGCCTGCGGTCCCACCGGTCGATGAGAGCCCCGGCCGGCAACTGGACCACCAGTTGCGGCAGGAGGGCCGCGAACCCCACCACACCGGCCCCCGCGGGACTGTTCCCGAAGAAGATCATCAGCAGCGGGTACGCGGCCACGCTGGCCCGCAGCCCCAGCGCCGACAGTCCGGCCCCGATCCACAGCAGCAGGAAGTCCCGGTTGCGGCGCAGCGGTCCGGGCTCCGCGACCGGCTCCGCGCGCGGCTTGTCGAGCAGGCTCACGTCCGGACACCGCCGCGGCACCACTCCAGGACGGCCATCGCGCTGTGCATCTTGTTCTCCGCCTGGTCGAAGGCGATGCTCCGGTCCCCGTCGAGGACCTCGGCGCTCACCTCCTCACCGCGGTGGGCGGGCAGGTCGTGCATGAAGATCGCCTTCGGGCTGCCGCGCCACAGCGCCTCCGTGACCCGGAACGGCGTGAACCGCTCGCGCCAGTCGGCGTCGGGCTTGCTGGTGCCGGTGGTCTGCCAGCGGCTCGTGTAGATCACGTCGACGTCCGACGGCGGATCCGTCGGGTCGTGCCGCTCGACGACCACCGCGCCGTGGGCCGCCGCGTTCGCGCGGGCCCGCCGGTACACGTCCTCGCGGAGCCCGTAGCCCTCGGGCGTACGCAGCTCCAGCACGGTGCCGGGGAACCGCGACAGCCCGAGGGCGAGCGCCGCGGCGGTGTTGTTGCCCTCGCCGACGTACAGCACCCGCAGCCCCTCGATCCGGCCGAAGTGCCGTGCCAGCGTGGTCAGGTCGGTGAGTCCCTGGGTGGGGTGCTCGTCGGCGGTCATGGCGTTGACCACCGACATCCGGGACTGGCCCGCCCACGCCCGCAGCTCGGCCGGATCGTCGGCGGTCCGGGCGACCAGCACGTCCAGCATCCGGGAGAAGACCCGGCCGGTGTCCTCGCTGGTCTCCCCGGTGTTGGTCTGGAGGTCGCCGCCGTCGAAGGTGACGATCCGCGCGCCCAGCCGCAGCGCGCCCGAGGAGAAGGCGGTACGGGTACGGGTCGAGGTACGACGGAAGTAGATCCCGGCGACCAGACCGTCCAGCGCGCCCCCGGGCGCGGACCGCCCGGCGGAGAGGTCCGCGCCCCGCGCCACGATCGCGCGCAGGTCTTGGTCGGTCAGGTCATCGAGAGAGACAAGGTGGCGGACGGCCACGACGTACTCCTTTTCACATCGGGTTCCGCAGGCCCGGCGGCCTCCGGGACGGTCGGCGGCGGCTTCTCGATCAGTCGCACGGGACCGGCCGCCGCCGCCTCGCGCGCGATGGCGGCGTACCGGCCGGGGCCGACCACGAGGTCCTCGACCACCCACGTGTCCGGCCCGGTGCCCGCCGCGTGACGGACCACCAGCGGCCCGCAGTCGGGCGGCCCGTGCACGTCCACCTCGCGGGCGTCGGCGATCAGGCCGATCCCGCTGGCCTTGAGCACCGCCTCCTTCCTGGTCCAGTAGCGGAGGAAGACCGCGAGCCGGGCCGCGGGCTGCTGCTCGCGGCCCAGGTGCGACAGCTCCCGGTCCGAGAGCACCAGCGGCGCCACCGACTCGGTGTCGAAGCCCAGGACCTGCTCCAGGTCCACACCGATCCGGTGGCCGCCGCCGGTGACCCCGAGCAGCCAGTACGGTCCCGAGCGGGACAGGCTGTAACTCAGCTCCGTCACCGGCCACACCACGCACGGGGCGCCGTGTTCGGCGTCCCCGCACTCCGGGCAGCGCAGCCGGCCGAGCCGGAGCCCGGCCGGCGGCGTGCCCAGGTAGGCCCCCAGGATGCGGCGTACCGCCACGTGCGCCCCGGCGTAGTGCCGGCCCGCCTCCTCGGTCATCGCGCGTGCCGAGGCACGTTCGGCCGGGGACAGCACGGCGATGGCGTCCGGGCCGGGTGGCTCGTCGACCGTCCCCCACCACACGTGCGTCACGTCGGCGTCGAAGACGTCCGAGAAGTCCTCGGCGCTCATGGGTGTCACCCCTGTTCTCATCGGGCCCGATCCCTCACGGATCAGGCACTGGTGGCGGCCGCGGGCAGACGCGCGCCGCCGGGATCGGCGAGGGCGCGCTTCCACAGATGGGAAACCTCGCCGAAGTGTTCGCCGACCCAGTCGTCCGAATAGATGGTGCTGAGGTAACGGTCGCCGCCGTCCGGAAAGACCAGGACGACGTTCGAACCGTCGGGAATTTGGTCGCCGAGCTTCTGCAGCGCGGCCACGCCGGCCCCGGAGGAACCGCCGATCAGAATTCCCTCGTGATTCACCATCCGCCGACAGGCCACCACGCATTCGAGATCGGTGACGTGCACGACCTCGTCCGCCGCCGTCGGATCGAACAGGGCCGGCGGCACCGAGGCGCCGTGCCCCGGGATCAGCCGCGGACTGTGCGGCCCGCCGAAGATGGCACTGCCCACCGCGTCCACCGCGACCACCGTGGTCGACATCGCGTGGTCCTCGATGTACGTCGCGCAGCCGAGCAGCGTGCCGAAGGTGGAGACCGGCGAGAACAGGAAGTCGACCCGCCCCTCCAGCGCCTCGGCGATCTCCCGCATCGTCTCGCGGTGCGCCCGCGGGTTGAGCGGATTGGCGTACTGGTTCGGCCAGTACGCCCCGGGAAGCGATCCCACCAGCTCACGGACGCGCGCGAGCCGGGCGACGAGGTACTCGCCGGTGACCGGGTCGGGGGTCCGTACGACCTCGACCCGCGCGCCGTACGCGGACAGCAGCGTGAGGTTCTGCTCGGTCGTCTTCGCGTCGACCACACAGACGAAGTCGATCCCGAAGTACTTGCAGATCTGCGCGATGCCGATCGCCAGATTCCCGGAACTCGACTCGACCACCACCGAGTGCCCCGGAATCAACCGGCCTTCCCGGATCGCGCTGCGCAGCATGCTGAGCGCGGACCGGTCCTTGACGCTGCCTCCCGGATTGAACCTCTCCATCTTCGCGAACACGCGATAATTGCAACCAGAGAACATATTCCTCAGTTCGACCAACGGGGTATTCCCGATGGTTTCCAGAATCCCATGGAGCACGGGACGGCTCATGCTGCCCTTCCCTCTGTCGTGGCTTTCGGGATACACCACGGTGGGCAGTCGTCCTATGTCTGTTCTATTAGAGAATCGATATAGGGGGCATCGACAAGGTCGCCGCACCACTCGACCATCGAAAGGAACCGCGATGCTGATCCTTCGGCGCACCGACGTCCAGGAGACCCTGGCGGGCCGCGAGACGGAGATCATCGAGCTCGTCGCCGACGCGTACCGGCTGCACGACGAGGGAGCCACGGCGCTGCCGCACTCGACCTTCCTGCGCTTCCCCGAGGAGGAGCACGCGCGCGACCGGATCATCGGTCTGCCGGCCTACCGCGGCGGCTCGGCCCCCGTGGCCGGGATGAAGTGGATCGCCTCCTTCCCCGGCAACGTCGCGGCGGGCCTGGAACGCGCCAGCGCCAGCATCACCCTCAACTCCCTGGACACCGGCCGCCCCACGGCCTTCCTGGAGGGCTCCGTCATCTCCGCCAAGCGCACCGCCGCGAGCGCCGCGCTCGCCGCCCGCGTCCTGACCGAGCAGGAGCCGCCCACGGGCGTCGTCCTCGTCGGCTGCGGCGTGATCAACCTGGAGATCCTGCGCTTCCTCGCCGCCGCCCTGCCCGACCTGCGCGAGGCCGTGCTCTACGACATGGACCCCGCCCGCGCCGAGGCCTTCGCCGAGATCTGCGCCGCCGAGGTCCCCTCCGTCAAGGCCGCCGCCGTCGCCGACCTCACCGAGGCCCTCGGCGCGCACCCGCTCGTCTCCTTCGCCACCACCGCCGGCGAACCCCACACGGACCTGTCGGCCTGCCTGCCGGGCACCACCGTCCTGCACGTCTCGCTGCGCGACCTCACCGTCGAGACGATCCTCGCCTCCGTGAACGTCGTCGACGACGCCGACCACGCCGTCCGGGAGCGCACCTCGCTGCACCTGGCCGAACTGCGCACCGGCAACCGCGAGTTCGTCAACGCCTCCATCGGCGCCCTGCTGCGCGGCACGGCGACCGTCGAGCGCGCGCCCGGCCGGCCGGTCGTCTATTCGCCCTTCGGCCTCGGCGTCCTCGACATCGCGCTCGCCGAGTACGTCCGCGAGCGGGCCGCGCGGACCGGCCTCGGCATCACCGTCGACGACTTCCTCGCCGGCTGACCCCGCGCCGCCCCGGGCACGGAGCCCCTCAGGCTCCGTGCAGGTGCCGCAGGCAGTCGTACGCCGTCGGCAGCGTGTCCAACAGGATGCGCTGCTGACGCTTGACCGAGGTGAACACCTCGTCCGCCGCCGCGGCCTGGCGCACGTGGTGCGCCAACGCCGGCAGCGGGCGCGGCGGCTCGGTGCCCAGCCCCGTGAGGATGCTGTAGTAGTGCCCGTCGGTCCACACGTCGTACAGCTCCGCCTCCGGCCGGCCCGGCGCGCCGTAGTAGGCGGCCTCGTCCGCGGCCGTCGGATTGACCGGCAGCCCCGCCCGGTACGCGGCCACCTTGCGCCGCAGCCCCTCGGGCAGCTCCCGCTCCCCGGCCGCCCGCCAGAACGGCGTGTCCCGCCGCGGGGCGAAGGCCAGGTGGGCCTGTACGAAGTCCCGCGAGCGCGCGAACAGTTCCTCGGCCTGCCGGTTGTAGCTGTCCGCCAGCGCCGGGTCGAGGTCCAGGTCGGGGAAGTGCGTGACGAGCCGGTGCAGGGCGGCGAGCAGGAAGTGGCTGTCCGTCGGCTGCAAGGGCCCCAGGGAGCCCGCGGACCGGCCGACCGCGACGACGTTGCCGACCCAGGGCCGCCGGATCCGCCCCACCCGCACGGGGACCACGTCGAACCGGGTCCCGGCGGCGTCGACGCCCCACAGCGCGCCCAGCTCCGCCACGGCCCGCTCCGGCGTCGTCAGCGCGCCGTGGTGCACGTGCGCGGTGGTGAACCCCGACCGCAGCGGCGTCCTGCCCACCCAGCCGGAGGGCACAGCCACCGCCGAGGTGTACGGGTCGACGTTGTCGGGCCGGTCCTCGTGCGCCACCCGGGCGACGACCGCTCGGTCGCAGAGCAGTTCTTCGGACAGGTCCTCGAACGGCTCCTCCAACGCCCCGCCCAGGAGGGAGCCGGCCGACCCCGAACAGTCCAGGAACAGGTCCCCCTCCAGCAGCCGCCCGTCGGACGTCCGCAGGGCGGTCACCAGCCCGTGCGCGTCCCGCTCGGCGCCCGCGAAGGCGCCCCGGACGGCGCGGGCCCCCGGGGCCGCCAGGGTCCGCCTGCGCAGGAAGCGGGTCAGCAGGGCCTCGTCGAGGTGCCAGGCGTACCGGGTCGCGGCCCGCCCGTCGAGCCACCGGGGCGCCAGGCGGGCGTCCATCAGCGGGGGCTCGCGGAAGCAGGCGTAGTCGAAGGGCTCCGTCGTGCGCCCCTCCCGCGTGCGTAACAGCCAGTACTGCGACAGCGGAAGGCCCTCGCAGTCCGGGAGCAGCCCGGTGGAGTGGTAGAAGTGGTCCGCCCCGCCACCGGGCAGGACCCGGGCCGCGGCCGAAGCGGGGCCTTCCGTACGCCAGTTGACGAAGCGTGACGCCGTCCTGAAGGTGGCGCCGCACGCCCGCATCCACTCGTCCTCGTTGACGCCCAGGAGGTCGAAGAAGCACCGGTGGAAGTGGGGCAGCGTCGCGAAGGAGGCCGCCCCGGGCACCGGAGCGTCGTCCGGCGACTCCAGGACGGTGATGTCGACGGTCCCGCCCAACGCCTGCCCGAGATGCGCGGCGGCCATCCATCCCTCGGCCCCGCCCCCGAGGATGACGACCTTCTCGATGCGTCGGCTGGTCATACGGTGGCACTCCTCGCGGACGGGCACGGCTGGGAGGCGCCAGTCTCGCGCGGACTCCTATAGCCGTTCTGCAGTCGGGCGTCCGTACGGGTACAGAGATTTCATAGGAGGGCCGGAGGAGCCCGCCCCACTCTGACGGGAGCCGCGCCAGCCGTTCGAGGGAGACACCCATGAAGCGCCCGTTCCGTACGAAGCCGGCCGTGTACGCGCTGGCCGTCGTGATCTCCGGGGGACTCCTCTCGGGCTGCGTGGGCAGCACCACCACGGACTCCGCCAGCTACACCGTCGACTCCGCGGTGACCTCGCTCAAGGTCAACGCGTCCGGAGGCACCATCGAGGTCGTGGTCGGCGGCGGCGGTTCGGTGAAGGTCACCGAGAACCTCAAGTACGACGGCGACAAGCCGCGCACCTCCCACAGCGAGAACGGCGGCGAGCTGACCCTGACCGCCCCCAAGGACTGCGGTGGCAGCGGCATCGGCGGCTCGACCTGCCAGGTCGACTACCGCGTCGAGGTGCCCAAGGCCCTGGCCGCCACCCTGGACAGCGACGGCGGCGCCATCGTGGTGGAGCAGGCGGTCGCGGGCCGCCTCACCGCCCGCTCCGACGGGGGCAAGGTGACGGCCGGCTTCTCCGAGGCCCCCGACTCCGTGGACATCAACAGCGCCGGCGGGAACGTCACCCTGCGCCTCCCGGACAGCACCTACGCGGTGGACGCCTCCTCCGACGGCGGCAACCAGAGCGTCCGGGTCCGCACCGCCCCCGACTCCCCGCGCAAGATCCGCGCCCGCACCGACGGCGGCGCCGTCCAGGTCCTTCCCGGGACCTGACGGCCCGTCCCCCCTACCGGGGCCTGGAATCCCCCGTCGGGCCCCCCGCCTCCGGGCCGCCACCTCGCGTGGCGGCCCGGAGGTCGTTCCGGGACGCCGATGCCCCTGCCGATGCCGATGCTGCCGACGCCCCGGGGCCCCGAGGTCAGTCGGCGTCCACCCGCCGGGCGAGGACCTGGCCGGGCCAGTCGCCGGACAGGAAGCGCTCGGTGGGCCGGAAACCGTTGCGCTCGTAGAACCGGACCAGTTCGCCCCCGCCCCCGGCCCAGCAGTCGACCCGCAGCAGCCCCGCGCCGGCCCGCCGGGTCTCCTCGACGGCGTGCTCCAGCAGCGCCGCCCCGAGCCCCAGACCCCGCAGCCGCCGGTCGGACACCAACAGCCGTACGTAGCGCTCCGCTTCCCCGGCCGGCTCGATCGGCATCTGCTCACTGGGCCCGCGGTCGAGCACCATCGCCGCGGCGGCCACGCCGTCCCGCTCCGCGACGAACGGCATGTTCTCCGTCAGGTACCGCTCCACCCGCTCCGCCCCGCCGGGCTTGCGCGAGTAGGGGGTCGTCCCCCACTGCGTGGTGTTGCCGCGCCCGTTCATCCACGCCACCGCGCCGTCGAGCATGTCCAGTACCGCCGGCGCGTCGTCCGGGCCGCCCCGCCTGATCCGTATCCCGGATGTCGTCTCGTTCATCCCGCAAGGCTAGGACGTGCCCGCGAAGGAGCGGAGCGCCCCCGGACGACCCGGGGGAAACGGGCCGGCGGGCGTCGGTGCCGGGGCGGGTCCACACGACCCCGCTCGCTTCCCACTAGAGCCCCGCCAGAGCGGTGCTGGAGCGGTCGGGCCCCGGGGAGCGACTGAAGGACAGCGACTGAGTGCTGTCCGGGTCGCTCGGACCCTCTGAGGAAAATCCCAGGTCAGAGGCATGATCAGAGGTGAACAGCGACTGAAGCGACCCAAGGTTCGGGTATATGGAGACATTCGCATGCGTGCGTGCGTGTGCGTGTGTGCGTCATATATAGGGGTCTTCAGTCGCTTCAGTCGCTGTTTGGTCTTGCGTAGGCCTGTGACCTGGTGTTTCGTGAGCCACTCACCGAGCGACCGAACGGGATCGAGTAGCTGCCCGGTCAGTCGCTCGGTCGCTGGCGATCTCTGCGGGTACGTACATCTGTTCTGGCTCATATGCCTCTCGTTGCCCACCGGTTTCGCTAATCTGTTTTTGGGCGTTGAGTCGCTTCAGTCGCTGATGGGGGAAGTGAATGGCAGCTGAGCTGCGGGATTCGCGCAGCGACCCTGGGCAGTTCACCAGAGCCGCGCCGCTCGCGTCGCAGCCTCTGGCCACGGCTCGGTGGTGCGCGCGCCAGGGATGGCCGGTTCATCCCCTTGCGCCGGGCCGCAAGACGCCCGTGGGCAACTGCGGGGCGTGCCGCCGGCCGGGACACGACCGGAGCGCGTGCGGCTGCCTTCGCGCGGGACGCTGGTGCCACGGCTTCCACGCCGCCACGCGCGACGCGGACCGGATCCGACAGTGGTGGGGTGGGCGCCCCGACCTCGGGGTCGGGGTGGCCACCGGGCCCGCGGGCCTCGTCGTCATCGACATCGACGCCCACGCGTGCGAACTCCCCGACCGGGCGCGCCTGCTGCCCGGCGTCGCGATCTCCGACACGGTCGACCTGACCGGCCTGGCCAACGGCTTCCACACCCTGGGCGTACTGGCCGCCCTGCGCGGCGCCACGAGCCCGGCGGACGACGCGACGACCCTGCGCGTACGGACCCCCTCCGGGGGCCTGCACGTCTGGTACCGCAACGACGGCGGCCGCCGCTGGCAGTGCTCCACCGGATCGGGGAGCGGCCGGGCCCTGGCCTGGCAGGTCGACGTACGGGCGTACGGCGGCTACATCGTGGCCCCCGGGACCGTCACCCCCGCCGGCTCGTACCGGCCCCTGGGGGTCACCCGCGTGCCCGCCCCGCTGCCGGCGTGGCTCGCCGCGGAACTGGAGCGCACCGGGCACCTCCCCTCCACCGTCGTCCCCGGACCCCGCCCCGTGCCCCCCAGGGCACGGCAGGCGGTCATCGCGGCCGGAGGGGGCCGTGGCAGCTCGGAGCGGGTCCTGGCGGGCGTCCTCGCCGAGGTCACCGGCTGCGCCGTCGTACCCGAAGGAGCCGCGTTCTCCGAGAAGTTGAACCGCGCCGCCTACACGGTCGGCGGTCTGGTCGCCGCGGGGCACGTGGGCGAGGCCGAGGCCCTGCGGGCCCTCCAGGGCGCCGCCGAGCGCGCCCGCCCCGGTCAGGAACGCCGCTGCCGCGCGATCATCCGCGGCGGGCTGAGCGCCGGGCAGGCCCGCCCGATGGCCCTCCGAGGCCGCGCGTGAGTGTGGAGAACGACAGCGTGCTGGCCGGCTTCGACGTACAGGCCGTCGCCGCGCAGATCCTCGCCCAGCCCGTCCCGGCCCCCCGCGTGCCGGCGGAGTCCGAGCGGCGCTCCGTCGGCCCCGCCGCGACCGACGCGGCCCCGACGGCGACCGACGCGGCCCCGGCGGGCGACGACGGGGCGGGGGACGGCGAGGCGACGGCGGACGGACTGCTGCCCGACACGCTCACCGACCGCGGCAACGCCAAACTGTTCGTCAAGCTCTACCGCAACGACTACCGGCACGTCCCCGGGATCGGCTGGTTCCGCTGGGACGGGACCCGCTGGCAGATCGACGAGGACGACACCGTCATGTGGTCGGCGGGAGACCTGGCGGAATCCATCGCCACCACCGACCCCCGCGGCCTCTACACCCCGGCCGCCCTCCAGCAGCACCGCCGCCGCACGCTCAGCACCAGCGGCATGAACGCGATGCTCACCCAGGCCAAGTCCGCCCCGGGCATGGTGCTCAACGCGGCGCTGCTGGACGCCGACCCGTACGCGCTGTGCACGCCCTCGGGCGTCGTGGACCTGCGGACCGGGCACATCCGTCCCGCCGAGCCCACCAAGGACTTCCACTCCCGCTCCACCTCGGCGGCGCCGCGGCCGATGCCCACGCCCCGTTGGAGCCGCTTCCTGACCGACACCTTCGGTGAGGGACCGGAGGGCGCGGAGATGATCGACTTCCTCCAGCTGCTGCTCGGCTACTCCGTCACCGGCGACGTCGGCGCCCAGGTCATGCCCTTCCTGTTCGGCTCGGGCAAGAACGGCAAGTCCGTACTCCTGGACGTCCTGATGAAGCTGCTCGGGGACTACGCCGACGCGGCGCCCCCCGGCTTCCTGATGTCCCGGCCGTACGAAGGGCACCCGACGGACCTCGCCGAACTGCACGGTCGACGCGTGATCGTGTGCAGCGAGGTCAAGCCCGGCGACCGCTTCGACGAGGCCCGCGTCAAACTCCTCACCGGAGGCGACCGCATCAAGGCCCGCAGGATGCGGCAGGACTTCTTCAGCTTCGAGCCGACGCACAAGATGTGGCTGCTGGGCAACCACCGGCCGGAGGTGGGCACCGGCGGCTTCGCGTTCTGGCGCCGGATGCGGCTCATCCCGTTCGAGCGGGTCGTCTCCGACGACCGCAAGATCGACAACCTGGCCGACGTCCTCGTCACCCAGGAGGGGCCCGGCATCCTCAACTGGCTCATCGAGGGCGCCCGTCGCTACCTCGACGGCGACCGCGACCTCACCGGCCCCGAGCGGGTCCGCATCGCGACCACCGCCTACGCGGAGACCGAGGACCACACCGGGCGCTTCATCGGCGAGACCTGCCGCCTGGAGGGCGATCTGCGGGCGGAGCAGGCCCACCTCTACGCCGCCTACCGGAGCTGGTGCCAGCACGAGGGGGCCCCGGCGATCTCTTCCCGGGCCTTCGCGGCACGGGTCCGCGAGGTGGTGGGCCTGGCCTCGCCGAAGGAAATGATCCTGTCCAACCAGCGCAAGTACTACCCGGGCATCGGCCTGCTCGCGGACGAGGAGACAGCATGAGCGCCCTCATCGCAGAGGACGAGATCGTCCACGAAGTGGACCTCGTCTGGCTGGAGGACATCAGCCGGCTCGACTACGTCCGCCAGAGCCTGGACCGCCTGCCGACCCGGCGCGGCAGGCCCGCGTACCACCGCGACGGCCGGATGGTCGGCTACGCCCTGCTGGGCCCGAAGGCCAAGCCGTCCCGCTCCTCCGGCACCTTCCGCCGCAGGGTGTTCTGGCTGCTCCCGCACGACCGCGACACGGCCCCCGACGGCCTGTACGCGACGGGAGCCCCCGCGGAAGCCGTAGACGCCCGCACCCTGGCCCCGGGCACCAAGGGCCGCAAGACGGAACGTTCGGAGGGCGGCCCCATGTCCCCGGCGACGCGGGAGTTCCTGGCGTGATCCCACCCAGCCGTCCCGGTGAACGGGCTTGCGGCCGAGCCGCGTTCGACATGCCCTGATTCGTCGTCACCTGAGCACGCACACAGCCGCCACCTGCGACTCCGCCATTGAAAAAAACAGGACACCCGGTATATTTTCTTCCCATCGCGTGAGCACGGCCTGGGGGAAGGCTGCGACGCGCGGGAACCTCCGGTGGACGGGCACGTCATCGCGTGCCCCGGACGCGCCGCACGCCGTGCGGTCTGGGGTTTCCCGCGTCGGTCGCCCTCGTCGGGCCCGGGGGAGGGACAGGATGAAGGCACAGGTCGTGGTGGTCGGCGGGGGGCCGGTCGGCATGCTCGTGGCCGCCGAGTTGGCGGCGTACGGGGTCGACACGGTGGTCCTTGAAGCGCGGGCCCGGGTGTGCGAGCGTCCGAAGGCGAACACTTTGCACGCCAGGGCGGTGCAGTGCCTGGTCCGACGCGGCCACCTGCCGCGGCAGGTGGCCGCGTCGGACGGGGTGGGCGCCTTCCACTTCGCCGGTCTGCCGGGCCTGGTCATCTCGGCGCCGGTGACCGAACCGGAGCCGATCCTCAAGTACCCCCAGGCGGAGCTGGAACGCCGTTTTGAGGAGCGGGCGAAGGCAGCCGGCGCGCGGGTCCTGCGCGAGCACCGGGTGACGGATGTGGTCCAAGGCGAGGAGGGGGTGCGGGTCACCGCCGAGGGTCCCCGGGGACCGGTCGTCTGTGACGCTCGCTACCTGGTGGGGGCCGACGGAGCCCGCAGCGCGGTCCGGGAGCTGGCGGGCATCGGCTCCGACACCCATCAGGCGACGGTCTCCGCTCTGATGGGAGAGGTCACCCTCACGGATCCGCAGGCGCTGACCGACGGCTGGCACCGCACCCCCCGGGGATGGGTCGTGGCCAAGCGGGGGCCGGAACGCAGGATGTACGTCCGTACGTTGAACTGTGCCGGAGCCCACGACGACCGGAAACGTCCGCCCACCCAGGAGGAGCTGCGCCAGGAGGTGTCCTGGATAGCCGGACGCGAGATAGGGATGGAGGGAGCGCGATGGCTCGGCCGCTTCAGCGACTTCGCGCGGCTCGCCCACACCTTCCGCGAACGGCGTGTCTTTCTGGTGGGGGACGCCGCGCACGTGCACTTTCCCATCGGGGGGCAGGGCCTGAGCACCGGCGTGTTGGACGCCCTCAACCTGGGCTGGAAGCTGGCCCTGGCGGCCCGCGGCGCGGCCGGCGCGGCGCTGCTCGACACCTACGACCTGGAACGCCGCCCGGCTGCCCGGCAGGTCATCGACAACACCCGCGCCCAGCTCGCCCTGATGCGCCCCGGCTCCGAAATGGACTCGTTGCGGGACGTCTTCACCTCGATGCTGGCGGCGGACCGCGACCACGGGCGGCTCAGCGGCATGATCAGCGCTCAGGACACGGTGTTCCCCGGGCACACGGGACGGCCCTCTGCCGCGGCCGGGACGTTCCTGCACAATGTGCCGCTGCGCGTGCGCGGGCGCGACACCGATGTGGTCGGACTGCTGCGGGACGGGCGTCCGCTGCTCCTGCTCATGGGCACGCGGGCGGGTCGCCACCGCGCCGGGGCGCGCGGGTGGGAGCGGGCCCTGCACGTGGTACGGGCCGCGGCCTCGCCCGACATACCGCACGAGGCGCTCCTGGTGCGGCCCGACGGCTACGTCGCCTGGGCGCCGGGCGGCGACGACATGGCCGCCGCCCTGTCCGTGTACTTCGCGCGCGACGCGTGGACGGCGGAGAGGAGGGCGGCCGCGGATCAGCCGGACTCGGCGTCCTGCGCGTCGGCAGCCTTGAGGGCCTCGGCGTAGACGGCGCCCCCGCGGGAATCGGAGAGGTCCAGTGAGGCGAGGACGGAGGGCATCGTCATGCTGGGCAGCAGATGGCGCAGCATGGCCGAGACCCTGCGCGGCAGGTCCGCGTAGTCGCTGACGGCCTGGGACATGGACTGGATGCCCGCGAACGAGCCGACGAACACGTCCGCGCTCTCGGACGGCACGACGTGGGGCAGCAGTTCGCCCTGGGCCCGGGCTTTGGTGAAGGTCTCGGTGCAGACCGAGGCCCACCCCAGGAACGGAGCGCTGCGGTCGAGACCGTCCTGCTGGTCCATGGAAAGCCGGACTCCGGCGCGGACCAAGGGATCGGTCTGCAGGCGGTGGGAATGGAGCATGGCCATGTCGACCACTTCCTGCACCTTGGCCGGCCGCTCGGGGATCGTGAGGCGGTGATCCTGTTCGGAGAGCACTCCCTGGGCCAGGTCGTCCTTGGACTGGAAGTGGAAGTACAGGGCGCCCTTGGTCACTCCGGCGGCCTTCAGGATGTCCGAGATCGTGGCGGCCTGGTACCCGCGACTTTCGAACACTTCGGCGGCGGCCATGAGGATGGCCTGGCGGGTGCGGATGGCTCGGACTTGTTCGGCCATGGTGCCTCCTCCTCGGAGCGTGCGAACCGGCGGAGGTCCAGGGATAAAACCGCGCAGTATGTATCTTACAGCGGGTGACCAAATTGGGCGACGGCCACAAGGACACATTTGGAGCGGGAGGGGCGGTCATGATCCTTGTCACCGGTGCCACCGGGACGATCGGACGCGAAGTGGTGCGCCTTCTCCCCCCTGACCTGGCGGTACGCGTCATGGCCCGGGAGCCGGCCCGGGTCGTGGGAGCCTCGGCGAACGCCGAGGTCGTGTACGGCGACTATGGCGATCCCCGTGCGGTTGCCCAGGCCATGATCGGGGTGAGCGCCCTGTTCCTGGTCACGAACCGAGTCGAGGAGGACGACGGGCGCATCATCCGGACCGCACGGTCGGCAGGTGTGCGCCACGTGGTGAAGCTCTCGGCCGCCTCGGTCGCGGATTCCGGGGCGCGGGACCTCATCACCCACTGGCAGCGCGCCAACGAGGAGCTGCTGCGCGCATCCGGAATGACGTGGACCCTCCTGCGCCCCCGCTCGTTCATGTCCAACGTGCTCTCCTGGGCGGCGTCCGTCCGCACGGACGGCGTGGTGCGGGCCCTGTACGGATCCTCGGCCAACGCCTGCGTCGCCCCCCGGGACGTCGCGGAAGTCGCCGTACGCGCCCTGACCGAGCAGGGCCACGCGGGCAGGATCCACACCCTGACCGGCCCCGAGGCGCTCACGGCGATCGGGCAGACGGCCGAACTCGCCGCCCTGCTGGGCCGGTCGATCCGGTTTGAGGAGGCCCCACCAGGGCAGGCGCGCGACGCCTTGCGCAGGAGGTATCCCGAGCCTGTGGTCGAGGCGTTGATGGCGAGTGCGCGACGACAACTGGAAGGGGCGAAGGCGGGGGTGGAGGAGACGGTCATGGCCCTGACGGGCCGCCCGGCGACATCGTTTCGGACGTGGGCGCAAGGGAACATCGCCACGTTCGGCCCGAAGTGACGTCGCGTCCCGGTGTGGATGCGCGGGTCACCCTTGCGGCGCCGCGATGACGCGGGCGGTGTAGCAGAGGGCGCCGTCCTGGTGTCCGGTCACGAGCACCAGGCGTCTCCCGTCGGGCAGCGGTTCCGGAAGGATTCGGGCCTCGACCACGCACGGGCTGTCCAGCTCGACGTACCGTCTGAAGTCGGCGGTGACGCTCAGGGGCAGGATCGACGTCAGGCCGAGGACCGAGGCCGCGGACTGGCGGGCGGCCTCCATCAACAGCATGCCCGGGACGTGGTCGACCGGGTGGTCGAAGAGGACCGGGTGGCGGGTGTCCACCCGGAGCTGCCAACGGTTCGGCTCGCCGATGGGGGACAGGACCACGTCGACCGGCGAAGTGCGCCCGACATTCTGCGGCGCCACGGGGGCGGTCAGGGACAGTGGCGTCAGGTTGCCGCCGAGAGCGTACGCGCCCCGGATCCGCCGGTAGACGGCCGGGCTGGCGCACGTGGTGGTGGCGCTGCCGCTCGCCGCGAGCAGGCCGTCGCGCATGATGTCCATCTCGTACCGCAGGGCGGTGACGTCGCCGTTCCCGCGGCGCTTGACCTCCACGATGGTCACCGCCACGTCGAGGACCGCGGGTGTTTCGTGGATCTTCAGCCGCTCGGGCCGGACGGAGAGCGCGAGTCCCCACAGGAGGAACTGGTGCCCCAGCGGGACACCGAATTCGCTGTGGGCCAGCAGGAAGCCGGCCTGGCGGATCGTCTCGGCGACCATCAGGGGGTCGTAGTACTCCCCGGCCACCGGTGTGTAGAAGCTGTGGCTGCGGGGCCACTGGGCGGTCACCCGGAAATGCGTGTCGTCCGTGCGGCTCCAGCCGGTGGCCATGACCTCACCGGGAGCCGTGCGGTGCACGAGCTGCTTGGGCACGGTGGCCGCCGCCCGGGTGGGACGGTGAAGAGCGGCGGGCAGTAAAGCCGGCTCGGTGACGGTCGTCGACTGGTAGGCGACCGGACTCTCGAAGTGGAATGTGCTCGCAGACATTGCTCCCCCTGGGCTCCGTTGGCGAGTAGAAGCGTGCGGTGCTCCTGGCCGGGAAAGATACATACCAACCGGTTTAATTTCTAGCGGTATCTGATCCTCCGCTACCCCCGGGGCCAGGTGCCCCTTTCTCTGTCGGCATTCACGCTGTTCAGGCGGGCTCTCGTGCCTCCTGGTCGAGGTCGCCGCAGCCCCGGTCCCGTCCGGGTGGATCGAGTGCGGCCGTAGTGATCCTCAAGCGGCGCGGCCGAATCTGGGCCGAACGGCGTCGGTGACCGCCCCTCTCTCCGGTCATCGCCCGAAATGTGGCAGCCCCAGTATTCAAAACCGCACAGGCGGTTTGTTAGAGTTACCGTGCGGAGCGGTAACGGGTCTCGCGCGAAAGGCCAGTTGCCGCCATGAGAGTGGGCCGGGGGCGTCCCCGGGAGTGGCCCCCTCGCGCGGCACCCCCCGCAAGCACATGCCGCCTGCCCTTCGGCAAGCGCGGCACCCCCTGCAGTAACGGAGCAGTCGATGGTCAAGCAGGAACGTGCGGCGCGTACGCGCGACACCCTGATCCGGTCCGCAGCCGAGGTGTTCGACCGGGAGGGATTTCCCCTGGCCTCGCTCACCGCGATCAGTACCCGCGCCGGGGTGAGCAGCGGGGCGCTGCACTTCCACTTCGCGAGCAAGAGCACGCTCGCGGACGTCGTCGAGGCGGAGGCGCTGGCCAGACTGCTGGTCGTCACCGGCGCCGAACTTCCGGCAGGCGCCGAACCTCCGGCTTCCGCCGAACCCTCCGCCGGGGCCGGTCACGTGCAGCTCCTGATCGACGTCACCCACGGTCTGGCCGAAGCGTTGCGCGCCGACGTCGTGCTGCGGGCGGGCTTCACGCTGAGCGGCGAGCCTGCCCGTCCGGTCCGGGCCGATCTTCGGGGGCACTGGCGGTGCTGGGTCGAGGAGACGGTGAAGCGGGCCGAGGCGGAAGGCGAGTTGCGCCCGGAGGTGACGGCGCAGGACGTGGTGACCGCCGTGGTGGCCGCGACCGTGGGCTTCGAGGTGCTCGGGCTGCGGGACGCGGAGTGGCTCGCGGCGTCGACGGTCGCCCGGTTCTGGAGGCTGCTGCTGCCCACGCTCGTGCCGGCCGACCGCTTCGCCGTCCTGGAGACCTCCGGAACCGGGGCCGTACGGGACCCGGCCGAGGGCGCGCTCTAGAAACCGCGGGGCCGGGCCTCGGCCCTCCGTGCTCGCGCACGGAGGGCCGAGGCCTTTGTGCTGCCCGGGTTCCCTGCTGCCCGCTTCTCCGCCCTCACCTCAGAATGTCAAGACCATCCGGTTTGTTTTGCCCGATCTCGGGTTGTTCTGCAGGGGGTGAGGAGTCGCCCGCGGAAGCGTCCCTTCCTCCCCTAAATGATTAACAACCCAGGTCAGAGTGGACATGTGAGGGTCCGACGGATGGCCCATGCACTTAAAACAGCACGGTTGGTTTTGTATTGACAAACCGCCTGTCCTGTTTTTTACTGACGGAGGTTCATCCACGGACAGGGGAGTACGGCGTGGACATCGAAGTACTGGGAACACTGGCAGTGCGCGAGCACGGAGTCTCCGTGACGCCCACCGCCCCCAAGCCGCGACAGGTGCTGGCACTGCTGGCGCTCCATGCCGACCAGGTCGTCCCGGTGTCGGCTCTCATCGAGGAGCTGTGGGCGGGAGCACCGCCGCGCAGTGCCCGCACCACGCTGCAGACCTACGTACTGCAGTTGCGGGCCCTCATCGCGACCGCCCTGGAACAGGGCGCGGCCGACGGGGAGGTGGCCCCCGCGGGCCGCCGTACCGCCAAGGACGTGCTCGTGACGCTGCCCGGCGGCTACCTGCTCAACAGCGGCGGCGGCACCAGCGACGTCCGCGAGTTTGACCGGCTCGCCGGCATGGGCTACCGGGCCATGGACGCCGGCGACTTCCCGGGCGCGGCCCGGATGCTGCGCGAGGCGCTGTCGCTGTGGTCGGCGCCCGCCTTCGCCGACGTGCAGGGCGGGATCCAGCTGGACATGGAGACCCAGCGGCTGGAGGAGACCAGGCTGTGCGCGCTCGACCAGCGCATCGAGGCCGACCTGCGCATCGGGCGGCACCGCGAGCTGCTCGCCGAGCTGACCGTACTGGCCAGCCGGTACCGCACCCACGAGAACCTGCACGGCCAGTTCATGCTGGCCCTGCACCGCTCCGGCCGCCGGGGCGAGGCCCTCGACGTCTACCAGCGGCTGCGCGCCACCCTGGTGCGCGAACTCGGGCTCGAACCCTCGTCCGCCCTGCGCCGGCTGCAGCGCTCGATCCTGATGGCCAACCCCGAAACCCCGGTGGTGGCGGCCGAGGCCAACAGCGAGCGACTCGTACGCGTGGGTTGAGATGGCCGTACGCGAAACCAGGAACGCGGCCGCGATCGGCTCTCCGGGTCGGACGCGCCCCCGAACCGCGGGCCGAGGAGGCAACGCGATGCAGGACAGGTCGGAGCGGACCCGCAGGAAGCTCGTGCACGCGGGCGCCGAGATGTTCCACCGCAACGGATACGCGAACGCGACGCTCGGCGAGATCGCCACGTTCGCCGGAGTGACCAAGGGGGCGCTCTACTTCCACTTCGTCTCCAAGGACGATCTGGCGGAGGCGGTCCAACTGCGCGGCTGCGAGCTGCTGCACGAGTCGGTGCGCGAACTGCGCGCGTCCGGTCTCTCCCCGCTCCAGACCCTGATCGATACGACGCACTGGCTCGCGCTCAACCTGCGCGAAGAGCCGGCGATCCCGGCGAGTTTCCGCATCGCCAAGGAGTGCGCGGGGCTCCCCGCGCTCGCCACCGACTTCCACCGGATCTGGCTCACGGAGGTCTGCGGACTGCTGCGCCAGGCCCGGGACGCGGGTGAACTCCGCGCCGAGGGCCGCTGGGAGAGCGTCGAATCGCTGGTCGCCGCGGCGACGAGCGGGATCGAGTCGCTGGCCGGCACCGGGATGCCGTACGCCGAGCTCCAGCGCCGGGTGGCCGGACTGTGGTCGCTGATGCTGCCCTGCCTGGTGCCCGAGGGCGCGGAGAAGGGCTTCCGGGTCGGGATGCCGTACGCCGATCCCGCGCCCCGCCTCGTGGGCGAGGGCCTGGACGACCCCGCGGAGCGCCGCTCCCGGCCGGTGTTCTCGGACACCACCGCGTGACCGTGTGCCACCGACGACTTGGAGGAGCCTGCGATGACGAATGAATTTTCCGCGGACGTACTGACCGACCTCATCGGGGTGCTCGGCGACGTCCTGCGGGTCAAGCCGGAGAAGATCGACCCCGAGCAGACCTTCCCGTCCATGGGGCTCGACTCCCTGCTGGTCGTGGAGTTCGTGGCCGTGGTCAACAGCCGGTACGGACTGCGGGTGCTGGCGACCGACCTGTACGACTTCCCGACGCCGGCGTCCTTCGCCCGCGAGCTGGCACGGGCGGCGAACAGCGAACCGGCCGCCCGAGTCCCGGCCCCCGGCCCCGCCCCGACGGCGTTCCCCGTGCTCGCCGCCCCCCTTCCCGTGTCGGCGCCCACCCGGCAGGCGCCGGCGGCCGCGACCGCGCCCCGCGTCGCGGAACTCCTGCGCGAGCAGCTCGCGGGCATCCTGTGCTGCGATCCCTGGGACATCAACCCCACCGCCGCGTTCAACGTGCTGGGTGTGGACTCCATCGTCGGAGCGGAGTTCATCGCGGTCGTCAACCGCGCCTTCGGGCTCCAGGAGCGCTCGGTGCTGCTCTACGAGCACCCCAACCTCGCCGCCATGGCCGCGTACATCGCGACGCGCACCGGGGCGACCGCGCAGGACTTCGCCCCCGCCGCCGCGGCGACGGTCGCGAGCCCCCGGGCGACCCTGGTCCAGGCGACCGAGCCGCGGTTCCGCCCGGCCGCGAGGCCCGCGCCCGCCGTACTGTCACCCGCCGTACTCGCTCCCGCCGCGCCCGCCCCCACGACCGCCGCCGCCGCTGCGGCCAGGACGCTGCCGGGCGGCGACCTCGACGTCCTGCTGGACGCGATCCGCGACGACCGGCTCACCGTGGACGAGGCACTCGTGCTGCTCGCCCGACGCGGCTGAAGCCGTTTTCCACCCCGAGAAGGAGCACGTGTCCACCATGGACGAGAAGGAAGTCCTGACCCGGTACAAGAACGGCCATCTGGACCGGGCCCAGGTGGCCGCCCTGCTGGCCGGCGCCGCCGCCACCGGTGCCACGGCCACCGCCACCGCCGCCACCGGTTCGGGACCCGTCGTCTTCCGCCTGCCGGACGCCTGGCCGCAGCAGGGCGCCGACGAGCCGTCCCCCGCCGCGGACCCCGCGCCCGTCGTGCCCCTCGCGGCACGGGCACCCCTCGCGTCGCCGTCCCCCGCCGCGGCGACCACCGGGTCGACCACCGAGCGGATCGCCGACCGGACGGTCGAGCCGATCGCGGTGGTCGGGATGGCCGGCCGCTACCCGGGCGGCCCCGACCTCGCCTCCTTCTGGCGGCACGCCCGCGCCGGGCACGACAGCTCCTCCCAGCCGCCGTCCGGCCGACCCGGCGTCGAGCGGGGCCACTACCTGGAGCGCGTCCAGGACTTCGACCCGGAGTTCTTCGGGATCGACGCGCACGAGGCCGCGCTGATCGACCCCCAGGAGCGGCTGTTCCTGGAGACCGCCTGGGAGGCCCTGGAGGACGCGGGTTGCACCGGAGGCCGCCTCGACGCCCTTACCGCGGCCGACGGCACGCCCCGCAGCGTCGGGGTGTTCACCGGCGCCGGCGCCGGTGACTACGTACTGCTCGCGGCCCGGACCTGGACGCCCGAGGGGTCCCGGCAGATCCCCGCCGGCGGCCCGTGGAGCCTGCCCAACCGGCTCTCCGCCCTGCTCGGCCTCACCGGCCCCAGCCAGTCCGTCGACACCGCCGAGTCCTCCGTGCTCGTCGCCCTCCACCTCGCCGTCGCCGCCCTGCACCGCGGCGAATGCGCCGCCGCGCTCGTCGGCGGGGTCCGACTGCTGCTGCACCCGTCCAGCCGGCGGCCCGGCGCGGGCGAAGGCGTCGGCGCGCTGCTGCTCAAGCCCCTCGCCCGCGCCCTGGCCGACGGCGACACCATCCACTGCGTGGTGCGCGGCAGCGCCGTCGGCCACACCGCACCCGACCCCGCCACCGGCCCCGGCCGCAGGTCCCGGGCCGCCGACCCGCGCCCGCAGGCCCCCACCGACGCCCCCGCGCTCCGAGTGCTGCGCGAGGCCCTGCGCGCGGCCGGGGTGGAGGCGTCCACCGTCACCATCGGCGAGGACGCCCGATCCGTACGCGCCCTCGTGGGCGACGCGGGCCCCGCGACCGGCGCCGCCGCCCTGACCCGGGCCGTGCTCCAGCTGCGCCACCGGACCCTGGCCGCCGCCCCCGACCGCCCCGAGGCACAGCCCTGGGAGAACGGGCGGAACGCGGAGAACGGCGAGAACGGGGAGAACGGCCGGACCGGGCCGGGCGCGCCCCGCCGGATCCGCGTCGGCGTGCGCGGCGCCGGCGGCGCCGAGGCGCAGGTGGTCCTGGAGGAGTACGTGCCCGCCTCCACCCCGCCCGCCTCCACCCCGCCCGCCGCCGCCCCGCCGGCCACGATCCCGCCGGCCCCCGACCGGGACCGCGCCGGCGGCGAGCTGTTCGTGCTGTCCGCCCCCACCCCCGCCCACCTGGCCGCCACCGCAGGCCGGTTCGCCGAGCTGCTCGGGGGACCGGGCCCGGTGCCCCCGCTCGACGCCCTCGCCCGCGCCCTGCGCACCGGCCGGGCCGCCATGGACTGCCGGTTCGCGGCCGTCGTCGCCGACACCGACGAACTCGCGCGGACCCTGGAGCGGTTCGTACGCGATGGGGCCCCCTGCGCCGACCTGCGCGACGGCGGCGCCGACCCGCTGCGGCTGGGCGGCGTACCGGAGACGGACGGGTACCTCGCCGCGCTCTGGCGCGCCGGGCACCTGCACCAGCTCCGCGGCCTGTGGCTGTCCGGGCTCGACGTCGACTGGACCGCGCTGGAACCGGCCCACGGGGCGGCCACCGTGGCCGTGCCGCTGCCCGCGTCCGCCTTCCTGCGCGTGCCGCTGTGGCTGGGTGGCGAGGAGGGGACGGCATGACCGCGCTGTCTTTCGACCCGATGGGGCCGGGGGAGAACGAGCCGGCCCCGGTCAACCTGTGGTTCTGCCCCAACGAGGACCTCGCGCCCGGCATCGCCGCGACCCTGGCCTCGTACTGGCTCGACGAGAACGAGCAGGAGGTGGCCGGCCGCTTCCTCTTCGAACGCGACCGCCGCCAGTACCTCGTCGCCCACGCCCTGGTCCGCCGGGTCCTGGCCCTGGAGACCGGCATCCCCGAGGCCGAGGCGATCATCTGGCGCTCCTCGCGCGGGCGCCCGTTCCTCCAGACCCCCGCCGGCGGCCTGCCGCGCGGCGCCGACACGCTGGACTTCAACCTCTCGCACGCCAACGCGTACAACCTGTTGGGCGTCTCCCGCGGCCTGCGCATCGGGGTCGACGTCGAGCGGCTCGACCGCGGCGAGCGGGGCCTGGACAACATCGTCGCGACGTTCGCCCCCGAGGAACAGGACTGGATCGCCAGGGCCGCCCCCGGACGGCCGCGCGACCGGCGCGTCCTGCGCCTGTGGACGCTGAAGGAGGCGTACTCCAAAGCCCGCGGGCTGGGGCTCGGACTGCCCTTCGACTCCTTCGTGTTCACCCTGGCCGAGGACCGGGGCGTCCTCTCCTTCCGCCCGCCCGCCGACGACTCGGCGGCGCGCTGGCGGTTCCTGGAGGTCGAGCCGGTGCCCGAGGTGCTGGCGGCGGTGGCGGTCGAGGTCGACGACGCGCGCCCGCCGGCCGTCCACCTGCACCACGGGTTCCCGTGGGGGCGGGCCGCGCCGCGCCGCCTGGTCCTGCCGGAACCCGCCGCGGTCTGAAACAGCCGCCCGCCCCGCATCCCCGCGGGGCCGAAAACAATCTCCCCGGAATTTCGCTCGACCATCGATCGAGACGCATGAGCGGAAACGCGCCGGACCTCGGATTATGCGGTTCTCCGGCGGTGATTCGGTGGTGATTCGACGGTGAATGCGCGGTGCGTCGACGGGATTTCGAGCGGAAATCGACCGGGCCGGCGGTGCGAGGACGGAGAATTGTGTTTTTCCGGATCTTCGCAGAAAGAGGTGGCCCGTGGACGCCGAGAGCGCCGTCATCGAGTTGGCCGAGGGCGTCCACGCGTACGTCCAACCCGAGGGCGGCTGGTGCCTGAACAACGCCGGCATCCTTACCGACGGCGGCCACAGCGCGCTCGTCGACACCGCCGCCACCGAGAGCCGGGCCCGCCGGCTGCGCCGGGCCGCCCTGAGTCTCGCGCCGCGCCCGCCGCGCGCCGTGGTCAACACGCACTTCCACGGCGACCACACCTACGGCAACTTCGTCTTCCCCGAAGCCCTGACCATCGGCCACGAGCGGACCCGGACCATGGTCCGGGCGGCGGGACTGCACATGGCCGGGCTGTGGCCGGACGTCTGCTGGGGCGACATCGAGGTCACCCCGCCCGAACTCACCTTCCGGGACGCCACGACGCTCCACGTGGGCGACATCCGGGCCGAGCTCGTCCACATCGGCCCGGCGGCCCACACCACCGACGACACGATCGTCTGGCTGCCCGACCAGGGCGTGCTGTTCACCGGCGACCTCGTGATGAACGGGGTCACGCCGTTCTGCGTCATGGGGTCCGTGGCGGGCTCGCTGCGCGCCCTGGACCGGCTGCGCGCCCTGGGCGCCACCACCGTCGTCCCCGGCCACGGGCCGGTCGGCGGCCCCGAACTCCTCGACGCCAACGCGGCCTACCTGCGCTGGATCCGCGACCTGGCCCGGGAGGGCGTCGCCGCCGGCGCGACCCCGCTCGAACTGGCCCGCGCCACCGACCTCGGACCCTACGCCGACCTGCTGGACACCGAGCGCCTGCTGCCCAACCTGCACCGCGGCTACGCCGAGGAACAGGGCCTGCCCGAGGGATCGCCGCTGGACGTCGGAGCCCTCTTCCAGGAGATGACCACCTTCCACGGCCGCCCCTCGGAGTGCCTCGCCTGACCCCCGGCCCCGGGCACCGCCCACGCCGAGACCCCTGCCGCAGTGACCGGCAGGGGTCTCGGTCGTTCGGAACGCGTACGCCCGCGCAGGTCAGACGTACTGTCCGCCCGGCACCGCGACGGCGCCCGGGGCCAGCAGGTTGAACCGCCGGATCAGCGCGTCCTGCTCCCGGCTGAGCGACTCGATCCGCTCGCCGAGCCGGGCGATCTCCCTGCCGAGCTCGACCAGGGTCGCCGCCGGGGCCGGCGCGCCCGGGCCGTCCGAGGGATCCCGTACGTCCGCGACGGTCGCCGCCCCCGGGACCGGCAGGAGGCCCCGGACCGGCAGGAGACCCGGGACCGGCAGGACGCCCGGGGCCGTCGGCGCGGGCCGGGGCAGGGCGAGGGACGGCGCGTGGCGCAGGATCGCCTCCATGCGCTCGCGCAGCGCGGGCCCGGGCTCGACGCCGAGGGCGTCCACCAACTGCCGGCGCGCCCGCTCGTAGACGCCCAGCGCCTCCGACTGCCGGCCGCAGCGGTACAGGGCCAGCATGTGGAGGTCGTAGAGCCGCTCGCGCATGGGGTGGCCGGCCGTCAGCCGCTCCAACTCCCGAGCGGCCTCGGCGTGCCGACCGCTGCGCAGGTCCGCGTCGTAGAGCGTCTCCAGCGTGGTCAGCCGCAGCTCCTCCAGCCGGTCTGCCTCCACCGCGCAGATGGGCCCCCGCGTGCTCCCTTCGAGCGCCGGACCGCGCCACAGGGCGAGGGCCCCGCGCAGCAGTTCGGCCGCAAGCCCTGGGTCGGAACCGAGCGCCGCCCGGCCCTCGGCGGACAGCCGGTGGAAGCGCTGGGCGTCGGTCGTGGCGCGGCCCCCGCGCAGCAGGTAGCCCATCGAACGGGTGGCGATCCACTCGTGGCCGTCCGCGTCCGGGGTTCCGCCCTGGTGCAGCAGCCGGCGCAGCCGGGCCACGTGCGCCTGCAGGGCGTTGGCCGCGCTCACGGGCGGCCGGTCGCCCCACAGTTCGTGGATGAGCCGGTCGGCGGACAGCACGTGTCCCGCCCGGACCACCAGGGCCCCGAGCAGCGCCCGCTGTTTGGCGCCGGCGGGCGCGACGTACGCCTGCGTGTGCCGGTCGAACACCTCCACCGGGCCCAGGACGCGGAAGTCCACTCCGATGTCGCCGTGTGCGTCCCGGACGCCGTGCGCGCCGAATTCCATGGTGCCTCCTCCCGGCGATCTGGCGGGATCTGCGGAAAGAAACCAAGACCGGCGGGAAAAAGAATGCGCCGGTTTTAATCTCCTGGGCGGAATCTACCACCGTGCTTTTGAGTCGCAACCGTTCGTGACGGAGGGCTGCTCGACCCCCACTTGAGAATTCGGATACGCCGCGTTGGATCCCGCTACGGTGCCGGAGTCGAAGGCTGAAAATCGATGGGACTCGACGACATACGGGGGAGACCGTGAAGATTCAGGTTCTGGGTCCGTTGAGTGCCGAGGTCAACGGGGGCTCGATTGTTCCGACGGCAGGCAAGCCCCGCCAGATCCTGGCGCTGCTCGCGCTCTATCCGGGGCGGGTGATGCCCGTACAGACCCTCATGGAGGAGATCTGGGGCACCGACCTCCCGCAGAGCGCGCTCACCACGCTGCAGACGTACATCCTGCAGCTGCGCAGGAGGCTGGGCACCGCCATGGGCCCCGGAGTTCCGGGCAGCGCCAAGGACGTGCTCGCGACCCGGCACGGCGGATACCTGCTGCAGATTCCGTCGGACGCGGTGGACGTCCACACGTACGACACGCTCGTGGCGGGCGGACAACACGCCTACGAGACGGGGGACGACGAGCGCGCCGCCTCCCTGCTGCGCAAGGGACTCGCCCTGTGGAACGGCCCGGCACTCGTCGACGTACGGGTGGGACCGATCCTGGAGATCGAGGTCATGCGCCTGGAGGAGAGCCGGCTCGTCACGGTCGAGCGGCGCATCGACGCGGACCTGCGCCTCGGGCGCCACGTCGAGGTCATCGCCGAGTTGACCGAGCTGATCGCCCGGCACCCACAGCACGAGGGGCTGCACTCGCAGGCCATGGTCGCGCTGTACCGTTCCGGCCGCCAGGCCACGGCCCTGGACGTCTACCGCAGGCTGCGCACCGGCCTGGTGGAGGACCTGGGCGTGGAGCCGTCCCCGCAACTGCAGCGCCTGCACCAGGCGATGCTGGCGGTTGACCCGGCGCTGGACATGGTCGCGGGCCCGCGCCGCGGATCGACGTTCGACCTGTACGCGGCCTAGACCGCCCGCGCCACCGGCCACCGGCCGCCGACCGACCTGCCGGGGGGCCGGTCGGTCGGCGGCCTTCCCGCGCCCCGGCACCGCGCCCCCACCTCCGCCGCGCACACGCCCGTTCGAGCCGGTCTCCAGCGGGATCGGCGAAGGTCGAGGCCTACGTGTTCGGTTCCAGGGAGGTGGCCATGGGCGGCGACGGGCAGGCCGTACGGCTGCACTGCTTCGCACACGCGGGGGCCGGGGTTTCCTCGTTCCACCGGTGGGACAAGCTCGCCGGCGGCGGGGTGAGGACCACGTCCTGGCTGCTGCCGGGACGTGACGAGCGGCGCCGTGAGATCCGGCTGACCGGCCGCGACGAGCTGCTGGCCGACCTCAAGCCCCTGTTCGAGCAGATCGCCGACGAGCCCGGCGTCCCCTACGTCCTGTACGGGCACAGCCTGGGCGCGACGATCGCCCTCACGGTCACGCAGGCCGTGCGGGAGTGGGGGCTGCCGATGCCGGCGCTGCTGGCCGTCGGGGCCAGCCCGCCGCCCGACGCACCGGCCGTCTTCGCCGACTCCGCGGAACTCACGGAGGCGGAACTGCTGCGCGTCCTGGACGAGTTCGACGCACTGCCGCCCGGCGCACGCCCCGGGGACGTCTGGTTCCGTTCGGTCTTCCCCGTGCTCCGCGCCGACCTCCGGCTCGCCCGCAACCTGCGGGCCGCCGCCCTCGCGCCGACGGTGTCCGCGCCCGTGCCCGTACCGCTGCTCGCGGTCGCCGGCCACGCGGACCCCCTCGTCGACGCCGCGGCCGCCGACGGCTGGGGGCGCTGGACCACCGAACGCCTCGTCCGGCGGACCGTGCCCGGCGACCACTTCTTCGTCCGGGGCCGCGAACTGCCCCGGATGCTCGGCCGGGCCGCCCGCATCGTGCGGCGCGGCCACCACGACCAGACACGACGAGGAGACGGGCGATGAGACGAGTCGTCATCACGGGCATCGGGGTCGTGGCCCCGGGCCGCCCGGGCACCAAGGAATTCTGGTCGCTGCTGACCGACGGCCGTACGGCCACCCGCGCCATCACCCTCTTCGACGCCACCGGCTTCCGCTCCCGGATCGCCGCCGAGGCGGACTTCGACCCGCTGGAGTCCGGGCTCACCGCCGAGCAGGCCGGGCGGCTGGACCGCGCCGCCCAGTTCGCCGTCGTCAGCGCCCGCGAGGCGCTTGAGGACAGCGGCCTGGCCGGCTCGTACGACGCCACGCGCACCGGGGTCACCCTCGGCAGCGCGCTGGGCTGCACCACCGGCCTCGACGCCGAATACGGAGTCGTCAGCGAGGGCGGCAGCCGAACGCTCGTCGACCACACCAAGGCCGTGCCGCACCTGTACGACTACTTCGTGCCCAGCTCGATGGCCGCCGAAGTGGCCCGCACCGTCGGCGCCCAGGGGCCCGTCGCGCTCGTGTCCACCGGCTGCACCTCCGGTCTCGACGCGATCGGGCACGCCGTCGACCTGGTCCGCGAGGGCAGCGCCGACGTGATGGTCACCGGCGCCGCCGAGGCGCCCATCACGCCCATCACCGTCGCCTGCTTCGACGCCATCCGCGCCACCTCCACGCGCAACGACGAGCCCGAGACCGCCTCCCGGCCCTTCGACCGGACTCGCAACGGGTTCGTCCTGGGGGAGGGCTCGGCCGTCCTCGTCATCGAGGAGTACGAGCACGCCCGCGCGCGCGGCGCCCACGTCTACGCCGAGATCTCCGGCTTCGCCTCGCGCAGCAACGCCTACCACATGACCGGCCTGCGGCCCGACGGAGCCGAGATGGCCGCCGCCATCACGGCCGCGCTCGACGAGGCGCGGCTGCTGCCCGAGCACGTCGACTACATCAACGCGCACGGCTCCGGCACCAAGCAGAACGACAAGCACGAGACCGCCGCCTTCAAGCGCAGTCTGGGACAGCGGGCGTACGAGGTCCCCGTCAGCTCCATCAAGTCGATGATCGGGCACTCGCTCGGAGCGATCGGCGCCCTCGAAGTGGCCGCCTGCGCCCTCGCCATCGAGCACGACACCGTCCCGCCGACGGCGAACCTGCACGAGGCGGATCCGGACTGCGACCTCGACTACACCCCGCTGACCGCCCGCAGGCAGCGCACCGACGGGGTACTGACCGTCGGCAGCGGCTTCGGCGGCTTCCAGAGCGCGATGATCCTGACCAGCCCCGACCTGAAGGCGGACCGATGAACACCGCTGCCGCCGCCCCCGCGCCGACCGCTCCCGCCGTCACGGCCCCCCGCCCCGCCGGCTCCCGGACCGCGGCCCCCGTCGTCACCGGCATCGGCGTCGCCGCCCCCAACGGCCTGGGCACCGGGGCCTGGTGGTCCGCCGTCCTGCGCGGCGAATCGGGCATCCGGCCGGTCGGCCGCTTCGACGCGAGCGGCTATCCGGCGAAGCTGGCCGGGGAGGTGCCCGGATTCGTCGACGCCGACCACGTCTCCAGTCGCCTGCTGCCGCAGACCGACCGCGTCACCCGGCTTTCGCTCGCCGCCGCCAAGGAGGCCCTCGACGACGCCGGGGCCGATCCCGCGCAGCTGCCCGACTACGCCGCGGGCGTGGTCACCGCCAACTCCTACGGCGGCTTCGAGTTCGGCCAGCAGGAGCTCCAGGCGCTGTGGAGCAAGGGCGGCCAGCACGTCTCCGCGTACCAGTCCTTCGCCTGGTTCTACGCCGTCAACAGCGGCCAGATCTCCATCCGGCACGGCCTGCGCGGAGCCTCCTCGGTGATCGTCTCCGAGCAGGCCGGCGGCCTCGACGCCGTGGCCCACGCCCGCCGCCAGATCCGCAAGGGCGCCCACCTCGTCGTCACCGGCGGCCTCGACTCCGCGCTGTGCTCCTGGGGCTGGGCCGCCCATCTCGCCGGCGGCAGGCTCACCGAGCGCGAGGACCCGGCCCGCGCCTACCTGCCCTTCGCCGAGGACGCGAGCGGCCACGTCGCGGGCGAGGGCGGCGCGCTCCTCGTCCTGGAGGACGCCGAGGCGGCCCGCCGCCGCGGCGCCCGCGTCTACGGCAGCATCGCCGGGCACGCCGCCACCTTCGACGCCGACGGGACCTCCCGGCTCGCCGCCGCCGCCGAACTCGCCCTCGCCGACGCGGGCGTGCGCCCCGACGAGGTCGACGTCGTCTTCGCCGACGCGGCGGGCGAACGCACGGCCGACCGCGTCGAAGCCGAGGCGATCGGCGCGCTGTTCGGCCCGTACGGGGTGCCCGTCACCGCGCCCAAGTCGATGACCGGGCGGCTCGCCGCCGGTGGCGCGGCCCTCGACGTGGCCGCCGCCCTGCTCACCCTGCGCGACCAGGTGATCCCGCCGACCACCGGGACCGGGCGCCCGGCCGACGACTGCCCGCTGAACCTGGTCACCGCGCCGACCCGCCCCGCGGCGGGCAGGCCCCTGCGGACCGCGCTCGTGCTGGCCCGCGGCCACGGCGGCTTCAACTCCGCCGTCGTCGTCCGCGCCGCCCCGGACGCCTGAACCCCGCCCCCACGCCCACCCCCACGCCCATCCCCACCGCACCTCACCCACCAGAACAGAGGGAGACCATGAACCGCCTGGAACTCGACGAACTGAAGCGCATCCTGCGCGAATGCGCGGGCGAGGACGAGGGCGTCGACCTCGACGGCGACGTCCTGGACCTGAACTGGTTCGAGCTGGGCTACGACTCGCTCGCCGTCCTGCAGACCACCGGATACATCGAGCGCGAGTACGACGTCATGCTCGACGAGGAGTCCATCGACGACGCGGACACCCCCCGCCGCTACCTCGCCATGGTCAACGAGGTGCTGGCGGCCAAGGCCGCCGTCTGAGCGGCGCCCGTCGCCGCCGCACCCCCGGCCCCACCGGGCTCGCGCCGCCGTCCACGCCGCCGCGACCCGGTGGCCGGCGCGTCCCGAGCGGCCCCTTCGACCCCGGGCCCGGTACCCATGTGTACCGGGTCCCTTCTCGCTGCCCGATCGCGGTCGCCGCGTCCTGAGGGTGGTGGCCCCGCGACGCTACCGTCCGCGCCGCCCCGCAGGACCCGCGCCCCATCGGTCCTCCAGCCGCTCCCCACCCGTCGTGGATAACTTCTGGACCCGACTCGACGACCACGAAGGACAGTCAGGAGAGCCCGCTGATGCACAGCCACGGCCCACGCCCGCACGGAGCGGAACAGCTCGGCGCCGCTCGACAGGACATCCCGTCCCCGACCGCCGAGAAGGGCTGACCCGGTGCGCAGGCCCTCGGACATCGACGCCCTGGAGCGGGTGCTGTGCGCGGCGCTCGGCTCCGACGCCCCCGTCTGCTCCCTCGCCGACCTCGACCACCTCTCCGGGGCCTTCGCGGCCCTGGACCGCGAAGTGGTGGAGCGCCCGACCCTGATCGGCGGCGGGGCCCTGTACAACCCGACGACCCCCGCCCCGGGGCACGACTTCCTCGACAAGCTGCTCCGCCGCGCGCACGCGCTCGGCGCCGAGCAGGTCCTCGTACCGCACGTGCGCCGGGTCGACGACACGCGCGCCCTGCGGGCGGCCGGCTTCGTCCCGGTCCCGGCCGGCGAGGAGTGCGCGGTCCGGCTGACCGGGGACGTGGACGAGGCGCTGCGCACCCGGATCGGCGCCGGCCGCCTGCGCGACCTGCGCCGCCGCCACCTCGCGCTGGCCCGCGAGGTCACCTGGGAGCGGATCCCCCTGAGCGAACTCGGCGGCAGACCCTGGGCGCGCGAGGCGTTCGTCGAACTCCACCTGCACGACGCGGCGCGCCACGGCGACAGCCACCACCCCTACGGCGCCGCGGCCCTCGACGCGCTGGCCGGCGGGCCGTGGCGCGAGCGCGCCGAGATGCTCGTACGCCGCCACAGGGGCGTGGTGGTGCAGGCCGGCCTGCTGATGGGATCGCACAACGGCCGGGGCGTCCACTACCTGACGCAGGCGATCCGCCACGACCACCCGCTCGCGGCCCGCAACCTGTACGTGGCGACCGTCTACGCCCTCTACCGCGACGCCCGGCGCGCCGGCCTGGACTGGGTCCACCTCGGCCGGGGCGGTGCCGAGGCCAAGCGCCGCCTGGGCGCCGACCTGGTCCACCCCCTCGACCACTGGCTGCACGCCCCCGGCCTCGCGCTCCCCGCCACCGGCCGGGCCCGGGAGCCGCGGCTGCCGGAGTTCGTGACCCCGCCCGTCGCCGACGCCGCCGTCCCCGGGCCGGTCCGGGACCGCCACCTGCCCCGGTTCGACACGGTGGACCTGTCGAGCAACACCAACGCGCTGCTCGGCGCCGAGGCCCAGTACCCCGACCTCGACACCTCGGACCTCGCCCGGGCGTACCTGGGCGCGATCTCGAAGCTGCCCGGTGACGGCGGCGTCGCCGCACTGGACGCCGACCACGTCCTGTTCACCCACGGCGCGGTCGACGGCGTCGCCCTGCTCCTCCAGGCCCTGACCGCCCCCGGCCACCGGGTCGTCGTCACACCGCCCGCCTTCGAGGCCTACGCCCATCGGGCGGCCCTGTCGCGCCTGGTCGTCGTCGGGGCGCCGCTGCGCGGCGAGGACCTCGCGGAGCTGGACACCGAGCGGATCCTGGCGGCGGACGCGCGGGTCACCTTCCTGTGCGACCCGAGCGACCCCGTGGGCACCCGGCTCGACCGCGAGCAGGTCCTCGAAGTCGTCTCGAACAGCGCGGGCCTGGTCGTGATCGACGAGGCGTACGTCGAGTTCAGCGAGGACCCCTCGTACGCCGACCTGCTCACCCGCCACGACAACCTCGTCGTGCTCCGTACGCTCTCCAAGGCCTGGGGCCTCGCCCGCGCGCGCTGCGGAGTGCTGCTGGCCGCCCCCGGCCTCGTCGAAGGGCTGCGCCGGGTACAGGTGCCCTTCGGGTTCACCGCCCCGGCGCAGGACGCCGTGCGCGCCCGACTGACCAGCCCCCGGCAGGCGCTGGCCACCTTCCCCCTGATCCGGGCCGAGCGCGCGCGGATGGCCGCGGCGTTGGCCGCGCACCCCTTGGTGGACCGGGTGTTCCCCTCGGAGACGAACTTCCTGCTGGTCCGGCTGCACAAGCACGACCACGTCCTGGACCTGCTCCGACGCGCGGGGATCCTCGTCGCGGACACCTCGCACCTCGTCGCGGACACGTGCCGCGTCGGCATCGGCACGCGCCGCGCGAACAACGCCCTGCTCGAAGCCCTTTCCCTGCGCTCCCTGTGACCTGCGCTCCCTGTGAGGCGACCCCACGAGCCGGCGCGGCGGCGACGGCTCCGAACCGGCGGGCGGCCGGCCCCTCGGGGCCGGCTCGTTACGCGAGGTCGTCGCGGGTGACCAGGCGGTGGGAGACCTGCCATCCGTTCGAGGCCCTGACCAGCACGTCCTCCATCACGCACACCCGGTGCACCGTCGACTCGCCGCCGCGCACGGTCAGGTACACCAGGGCGTAGCTGCGGGTCTCCAACGAACCGTCCGGCCGCTGCCGCACGTCGAGCATGCCGAGCCAGTGCCGCATCTGCTCCCCGGCCGCGGCCTGGTTCTGCTCGTTGCGCCGGACGTTCGAGGCCAGGGCCGCACGGCCCACCACCGGCGCCGGCAGCGTCGGTACGTCGAAGACGGCGTCCTCGGTGAACGTCAGCGCCCACGGCTCGGCCTCGAAGGAGTCGAACAGCTGCATCTGGCGGGAGTAGAACTGCTGCACCTGCGCGTACAGCAGGCCGAACCCCCCCTCCCGCTCGCCGGCCGGGCTGGTGGACGCCTCGATGGTGTTCGTCGCGGTCATCGCGGTGACTCCGTTCCTTCGGTTCCCCACAGCGTCTGCGGCGCCGATCGAGCGCCCTTCGAAGATTCCTCAAGCGCCGCTGCCCAGGCTGGGGGTCCGCCGCAGCCGCGGCCGCCCCTTCGGGAGCCAGGAGGACAGCACGATGTCGACATTCGCGTACCCGGAACTCCCGCTGGACGGCTTGCTGCGCCGTGCGGCGGTCCGTGACCCCGCGGGCCGGGCGATCCGGACCGTGGGCCGCACCGGCGGGGCGACCACGGTGACCTTCGCGGAGCTGGACGCACAGGCCGACCGCTTCGCCGCCTACCTGGAGCACACGTGCGGCCGGCGCGGAGCGCGGATCGGCGTCGCCAACGTCCTGGACCCCGTCTTCGCCGCCGCCTACTACGGGACCGTCCGCAGCGGGAACACCGTCGTGCTCATCAACCCGCTGATCAAGGAGGCGGGCCTGCTGCACGTCCTGCGGACGGCCGCCGTCGAAGTGGCGTTCGTACCGACCGCCACGGCCGAGCTGCTGATCAAACTGGGCGACCGACTGCCCGACCTGCGCCGCGTCGTGGTGACGGACGCCCCCGACGGGATCGTCCCCGGCGACGCCCTGCCGCTCGCCGAGGCCCTGGACTCGGCACCCGAGCGGACGACCCTGCCCGGGGCCGTCGACCTCGACGGCGAGGCGTGCATCCAGTTCACCACCGGCAGCACGGGCCGCCCCAAGGGCGTCCGGCTCACCCACCGCAACCTGGTGGCGAACGCCGCCCAGACCGCCGCCGCGCACGAGCTGGGCAGCGACTCGGTCACCCTCAACCACTTGCCGCTCTACCACGTCATGCACCTCAACTCGGGCATCTGCGCGGGCGCCTTCCAGGTGCTGTGCACGGATCCCGACCCGGTCGCCTCCCTCGCCGTCGCGGCGCGCGTGGAGGCCACCCACTACTACGGGCTGCCCGCCCGCCTGCACGTCCTGGCCCGCGACGAGCGCCTCACCGACGACTTCCCGGCCGGGCACCACCTCACCGCCGTGCTCTCCGGGGGCACCGCCCTGTCCCCGACCGCCGCCCGCGCCCTCGGCAAGAGCCTCGGCGTGCCCGTCATCCAGGGCTACGGGCTCGCCGAACTCTCCCCCCTCTCCCACTGCCAGGGCCCGCGCCACCCCAAGAGCGGCTCCGTGGGCCCCGCCGTACCCGGCACCGAATGCCGCGTCGTACGCATCGGCACCCGCGCCCCCCTCGACCTCTATGCCACCGGCGAGGTCCAGGTCCGCGGGCCCCAGGTGATGGCCGGCTACCTCGACGACAGCGCGCCCTCGCCGATCGACGCGGACGGCTGGTTCTCCACCGGGGACGTCGGCTACCTCAACGAGGACCGCGAACTGTTCCTGGTCGACCGCCTCGGCGACGTCTTCAAGTACGACAACGAACTCGTCTCGCCCACCGCCGTCGAACGGGTCGTCGGCGCCGACCCCCGCGTCGCCGAGTGCATCGTGGCCGGCTGGCCCGACCCGGTGCACGGCGAGGTCGTCTGGACCGGCATCGTGCTGCGCGACCCGACCACCCCCGACCTCCTCGACGTCGTCGACTCCGTCGTGGAGCGCGCCAACGAGAGCCTGAACCCCTTCGAACAGATCCGTCGCGTCGAAGTCATCGACGTCGTGCCGCGCAACCACGTCGGCAAGCCCGAACGCCACATGTTGCGCCACAGCCTGCGCGCCCGCGCCGAGGCGGAGGCCTCGTGACCCGGCCCCGCCCGCACCGCCCGCGCACATCGTTCCGTACGACCAGAGGAGCTACCACCGTGGCCACCAACGCCGGCACTTCCCCCACCACCGGGGCCCCCCGGGTGCTCGTGGTGGGGGCGGGCCCCGTGGGCCTGACCGCCGCCCACGAACTGGCCCGCCGAGGACTGCGCGTCCGCGTCGTGGACGGCGCCGCCGGCCCGGCCCCCACCAGCCGCGCGGTGGCCGTCCACCCGCGCACGCTGGAGACCTTCGACCAGATGGGCGTCGTGGACGGGGTGCTCGACCGGGGTCGCAAGAACAGGGCCTTCACCATGTTCGCCCGAGGCCGCCGGCTCGTCCGCCTCGAAGCGGACTACGGCTCGATGCCCACCCGGTTCCCGTACACCGTCGTCATCGGCCAGACCGAGACCGAGGAAGTGCTGCGCGAGGCCCTCGCACGCCTCGGCGTCACCGTCGAATGGGGCGTACGGCTGACCTCCCTGGAACAGGACCGCGCCACCGTACGCGCCCACCTCCGACACCCCGACGGCACCACCGAGGAGTACGAGGTCCCCTGGCTGGTCGGCTGCGACGGCGGCCACAGCACGGTCCGCAAGGAACTCGGACTCCCCCTGCTCGGCGAGTCCAGCGAGACCTGGTGCCTGGCCGACGCGGCCGTCTCCCTCGACCTGCCGCCCGACACCATCTACTGGGTCCACACCGGCAGCCAGGCCCTGATGATGGTCCCCTACCGGCGCGAGGGCTACTGGCGGCTGCTCGACACCGCCCCCGCCGGCCGCTCGGAGGGCGCCCGCGACGCCGCGGAGCGCTTCTCGGAGAAGCTCAGCCTCGGACTCGGCCGCCCGGTAACGGTCGAGGAACCCGACTGGACCTCCGTCTTCACCTTCCAGCAGCGCATGGTGCCGCGCATGCAGGACGGCCGCTGCTTCGTGGCGGGCGACGCCGCCCACGTGCACAGCCCCGCCTCCGGACAGGGCATGAACACCGGCATCCAGGAGGCCTACAACCTCGCCTGGAAGCTCGCCATGACCGCCCTGGGCCAGGCGGGCCGCGAACTGCTCGCCACCTACGGACAGGAGCGCGTCCCCATCGGCAAGAAGCTCCTGGGCTCCGTCCGCAAGGCCACCTTCCTCGTCCAGTTCAAGAACACCCTGGCCGGCGTGGGGCTGCCCGTCGCCTTCACCTTCGTGCGCAACATCGGACCGCTGCGCCGGGCCATCCAGCGCAAGGTGCTCGGCGGCATGTCCGGTCTGCTGCTCTCGTACCCCGAGAGCCCGCTGACCACGGCCGACCCACTGATGAAGCTGCCCGCGGGCTCGCGCGCCGCCGCCGCGGCCGGCCGCCACCCCGACGACCCCGGCTCCGAGGCGCTGCGCGCCGAACTGCGCGACACCCGCTGGTCCCTGGTGTGGGCGGCGGAGGAGGGGCCCGGCGAGGCCGGACGGGTCGCCTCGGCCGCGGTCGGCGCGCACGGCACCTGGCTGTCGGTCCGGACCGCGGGCGCCGGCCCCGGCGGCGGGCCCGCCCCGCTGCCCGACCCCAACGGGCTGCTGCGCCGCTCGCTGGGCCTCGGCCCGGGCGGCTGGGTGCTGATCCGGCCCGACGGCTACGTCGCCGCCGGTGGCTCGGAGCTGACCCGGCGCGGGCTCGCGCGCGCCCTGGCACCGCTGGGCGCCGCCGCCGCGCTGCCCGACGCGATCCGCGACGCGGCCCGCGCCCCCCGGACGTACCCGGCGCCGGCCGGGGCGACACCCGCCCCCACGGCCACCCTCGACCGCGCTTCCACCGCCTCTCCAGGGCCTCGCGACACGGTCGAGAGCACACCACGGGTTCTGGAGGGGACACGATGACCACACCGTCAACACTGCCGAAGGCGCCGGCGCCGCACACGGCGCCGGACAAGCCCGTCGCCCTGGTCACGGGCGGCACCAGCGGCATCGGCCTGGCGGTCGTCCGGGACCTGGCGCGGCGCGGGCACCGGGTGTTCCTGTGCGCCCGGACCCCGGAAGCCGTCAAGGACACCGTAGAGGAGCTGCGCGCCGAGGGCCTGGAGGTCGCCGGCACCGCCGCCGACGTCCGCTCCCGCGAGGCGGTCACCGAGCTGGTCGCCGCCGCCGTCGCCGAGTTCGGCCCGATCTCCGTCCTGGTCAACAACGCCGGCCGCAGCGGCGGCGGACCGACCGCCGACATCAGCGACGAGCTCTGGTACGACGTCATCGACACCAATCTGAACAGCGTCTTCCTGCTGACCCGCGAGGTCCTCAAGCACGGCGGCCTCGGCGGGGCCCCCTACGGCCGGATCATCAACATCGCCTCCACCGCCGGCAAGCAGGGCGTCCTGCTGGGCGCCCCCTACTCGGCCTCCAAGCACGCCGTCGTCGGCTTCACCAAGGCCCTCGGCAAGGAACTGGCCCCGGTCGGGATCACGGTCAACGCGGTGTGCCCCGGCTACGTGGAGACGCCCATGGCGCAGCGCGTACGGGCCGGCTACGCGGCGGCCTGGGACACCACCACCGAGGACGTCCAGCAGCAGTTCGAGGCGAAGATCCCGCTCGGGCGCTACGCGACCCCCGAGGAGGTGGCGGCCATGGTCGGCTACCTGACCACCGACCTCGCCGCGTCCGTCACCGCGCAGGCGTTGAACGTCTGCGGCGGACTGGGGAACTTCTGATGGCGGCCGAGCGGGTGCACCGTACCGTGCACGAGACCGAGGTGGCCGCCCCCGCGGGCGTGGTCTACGGAATGATCGCGGACGCCGTGCAGTGGCCGCTGTACTTCCCGCCCAACGTGCACGTGGAACGCCTGGAGTTCGACGGCGTCCACGAGCGGCTGCGGATGTGGGCCACGGCGAACGACCGGATCAAGTCCTGGACCTCGCGCCGGGTCCTCGACGCCGCCGCGCGGCGCATCGAGTTCCGCCAGGAGATCCCCGCCGCCCCGCTGTCGGCGATGACCGGCACCTGGATCGTCGAGCCCCTGGGCACCGACCGCTCCCGGCTGACGCTGCTGCACGACTTCTCGGTCGAGGGCGACCGGGCGCAGGACGTGGAGTGGGTCGAGCGCGCCACCGACACCAACAGCCGCGCGGAGCTGGCCAACCTGGCGAAGCTGGGCGAGCACTGGGACAAGCTCGACGAACTCGTGATGTCCTTCGAGGACCGCGTCGACGTGGACGCCCCGCCGGAGCTGGTCTACGCGTTCCTGGAGCGGGCCGAGGAGTGGCCGGAGCTGCTGCCGCACGTCTCGCGCCTGCGACTGACCGAGGAACTCCCCGGCGTCCAGGTCATGTCCATGGACACCCTCACCGCCGACGGCGCGGAGCACACCACCGAATCGGTGCGGGTGTGCTTCCCGGCGGCCGGCCGCATCTTCTACAAGCAGACCCGAACCCCGGCCCTGATGTCGGCCCACACCGGCGTGTGGACGGTCACCGGCGGCGCCTACGGCTCGACCGTCACCTCGCGGCACGCCGTCGTGCTCCGCGAGGAGGCCGTCACCCGGGTGCTGGGCCCCGACGCCGACCTCGCGGCGGCCCGCCGCTACGTCCGCGAGGCCTTGGGCCGCAACAGCACCGCGACCATGACGTACGCCAAGCGGCACGCGGAGTCGGCGCTCGCGCGCTGAGGCTCCAGAGCGCGTCGAGTGGGACTCCGGCGGTCGCGGACAGACTCTGGACCACGTGTTGAGGAAGGGTAGGGCGATGTCCGTCCAGCAAATCCACCGGACGTCCCACGCCGTGGACGTCAACGCGCCCGCGGGCGTGGTCTACGGCCTGATCGCGGACACGACGCAGTGGCCGCTCTTCGTCCCGCCGAGCGTCCACGTCGAGCGGCTCGACTTCGACGGCTCCCACGACCGGTTCCACATGTGGGTCACCGCGAACGGCAGCGTCAGGTCCTGGCTCTCGCGCCGCACCCTGGACGCGCCCGGCCTGCGCATCGACTTCCGCCAGGAGGTCCCCGCCGCCCCCGTCGTCGAGATGGGCGGCAGCTGGATCGTCGAGCCGCGGGGCGCCGACCGCTCGCGGCTGACCCTGCTCCACGACTTCGCGGTCGCCGGGGACCGGCCCGCGGACGTCGACTGGACCCGGACGGCCACCGACACCAACAGCCGTGTCGAACTGGAACAGCTCAAGGAGACGGCGGAGCGCTGGACCAGGCTCGACGACCTGCTGCTGTCCTTCGAGGACTCCGTACGCGTCAACGGACCCGCCGAGCTGGTCTACCAGTTCCTCTACGGGGTCGCCGACTGGCCGGAGCACGTCCCCCACGTCTCCCGCGCCGCCGTCACCGAGGACTCGCCCGGCGTCCAACTGCTGAGCATGGACACCGTCACCTCCGACGGGGCCACGCACACCACGGAGTCCGTACGCGTGTGCTTCCCGCACGCGGGACGCATCGTCTACAAGCAGACCACCACCCCGGCGCTGATGACCGCGCACACCGGCGAGTGGTCGCTGATCCCCGACGAGAGCGGGGTCACCGCGATCTCCCAGCACAGCGTGCTGCTGCGGGAAGAGGCCGTCGAACGGGTCCTCGGCCCCGGCGCCGACCTCGCGCGGGCCAGGACGTACGTGCGCGAGGCCCTCGGCCGCAACAGCACCGCCACCCTCGACCTCGCCAAGCGGTACGCGGAGACTTCCGTCCGCACCCTGTAGCCCCCCGTCCTCCCGCGCCCGGCGGGGTTCCGCCGGGACTCCGGCGCCGTATCAGCGGTGCGTCAGGGAAACGTGGGCGACCCGCGCATACTCGACCCCTTTGAACCATTGATGCCGTCCGGTGTCGCGCAGAGACGAGGGGGAGTGGATGAGCCTCGCCATGACCGTGGTCATCGTGACCGGCTCCGCCCCGGCGCTGGACCTGCGCGGCCCCCTCGACCGGGACGCCCTCGCGGCGGCCCTCGCCGCGCTGCCCTCGGGCACACCCACCCTGCGCCGCCACACCGCCACCCACCACACCCTGCACCTGCCCCAGCGGCACTCCCCGGCCGGCGCGGTGGCGGACCTGCTGACCGACCCCGGAGCCCCGCCGCACCCCCGATCGCCGCACACCGCGTGGGACAGCACCGGCCCGCAGGACGGCGACGGGCACCGGGCGCCCGCCGCCCCCCACGGCCCGGCCACGATCCCCGCGAGCGCCCGCCAGCGCGAGGTGCTGCTCGACGTCCTGACGGGCCGACTCGGCGCCGCCCTCCACGTCGAACAACTGCACTGGCGCTGGCACGGGCCGCTGGACACCCGACGCTTCCACGACGCCTGGCGGGCCGTCTTCGCACAGGAGCCCGTCCTGCGCGCCGCGTTCGCCGACCGCGCCCGGGCGGACGGCCTCGGCACCGCCCCGCTGGTCGCCGTCCACCGACAGGCGTCCCCGGAGTTCGTCCGCCACCCCCACGGATCCGTGGACTGGCACTCCCTGCTCGTCAGCGAGCGGCTGCGCGCCTTCGACCTGCACCGACCCGGACTGCTGCGCATCGCGCTCCTGGACGAACGGCCCGGGCCCACCGGAACCACCCGCATCGCCCTGACCTACCACCACGCCATGCTCGACGGCTGGAGCGCCCGTCTGCTGCTGCGCGCCTTCCACCGCGCCTACCTCGCCGAGGGCCGCACCACCGGCGGCGAGCGCCGCCCCGACCTGCGCGACCACCTGAACTGGGCGGCCGGCCAGGACCTCGCCGCGCCCCGCGCCTACTGGTCCGTCGCCGCGCCCCCGGCCGGCTCCCGCACCCTGCCCGGCCCCACCGCGGCCGAGCCGGCCGCCGGCGACAGGGCGCGCTGGGGCCACGGACTCGCCCGCCGGCGCCTGACCCCGTACGAGGCCACCCGGCTGCGCGCCTGGGCCGCCGAGCTCGGCGCCGCCGAGAGCACGGCGCTGCACGCGGCCTGGGCGCTGCTGCTGCACCGGGCCGGCGGGCCGGGCCCGGCGCCCGCGCCCGTCGCGTTCGGCATGGCCGTCTCCGGCCGCGGCATCGCCCTGGAGGGCGCCGCGGGCATCCCGGCCCCCCTGCGCAACACCCTCCCCCTGCAAGTCGAGGTGGACCCGGGGGCCCCGATGGCGCGCCTGCTGGCCGACCTGCGCGACCGGGCGCTGGGCGCGACCGCCTACGAATGGGTCTCGGCCGGCCAGATCCGCCGGTGGAGCGGACGGGTCGCCCCCGACGACCTCACGGACTCCCTCGTCGCCTTCGAGACCCCGCCCGGCCCGCCGCCCGACCCGGACGGCCACGACCCGCTGTGGAGCGAACTCGGCGACGAGGGCGTCCACGTGGAGCCCCCGCAGGCCGTGGACCCGCACACGTCCCAGCCCATCGCCATCAGCGCCCACCACGACGCGGAGGGCGCCCTGCTGTTGACGGTCGTCAACGACCGGAGCCGGATCGCGGACGCCGAAGCGGCCACCGCGCTCGACCGCACCGCGCGGTTGCTGCGCGAGTTCCCGGTGCTCGTCGACGGCGCGACCCCGGTCGGCGAGGTCCTGAACGGCCTGGAGGGCCCGCCGGCGACCGAGCCGCAGGAGCCCGCCCCGGCCCCGCACCCCGGCGGGCCGCGCGTCCTGCGCGCCGCCGCGCGGCCCGACGCCGGCACGATCCTGCTCGTACCGCCGCCGACCGCGCCCGAGGCCTGCTACGACGCCCTCGCGCGGAGCTACCCGGGCCCGGAGGCCCTCACCACGGTGAGCGCCCCCACCGACGCGGCGGCCTGCCTGGCCGCGGTGCGCCCCGCCCTCGCGGCCGGCGAACCGCTGCTCCTCGGCGGCTTCTCCGGAAGCGGGAGCGTCGCCTACGAGGTCGCCCAGCGCATCGCCGCCCACGGCTGGCTGCCGCCGCTCGTGGCCATCGCGGGCACCGCCGACGGGAGTTCCGCCTCGGCGGACGATCTCGCCCGCACCCTGGCGGCCGCGGCCGGGCGCCCCGGCTGACCACGGGGGGCGCGCCGCCGGTCGCCCGGAAGGAACCCGCCGGCCGTGCGGGAGGCCGTGCTCGGGCGCCCCGCCGACGCCGGGGGCACGTGACGACGCCGGCCGCGGTCACCCCGCCGGAGCCGCTCGTGGGACCGGGGAGCGCACCGGTCCCACCGCGCCGCCCCGCACCACCGCGCCGCACCACCTCGCCGCCCCGCCCCGACACGATCGGGTCCGCCCGCCCGTGTCGTCCCGCGGCGGCTCTCGAGCGGCCTTCGAAGATTGCTTGAGCCCCACCACCGAGTGTGGGCGGAGCAGTCGCGCCCCGGCAGCGGTACCCCGCTGCCCACCCCAGCACAGCCGAGGAGAGCGACCATGGTGACCTTCGTCAACGACCCGGCCGCACACGGTGACACCGACGGGTTCCCCGACCCGAGACACCGCCGCGCCACCTGGGAGGCGGTGCCCGGTGTCCGATGAGTGCTCCTCGGGCATCCTGCCCGCAGGAGCGGGATCCGCGCCGCCCAGAGCCGGTGGACGCTCCCCCTCCGCTCCCCACCCGGCCGACCGGGCCGGCCCCGCCGCCGGCGCGCCCGCGGACGGGGCGGCCGACCAGGCCGTCCTGTTCACCGCCCCCGGCCCGCTGTTCCCCGGCCTCGGCCGGGACCTCTACGGCGCCTGCCGCGCCTTCGCCACGGCGTGGAACCGGGTCGCCGGCGCCCTCGACGTCTGGCTGCCCCTGCCGTTGGCCGCCGTCGTCTTCGCCCCCCGGGACGGGGTCGACGCCGCGCTGATCCGCGACCCCGCCTACGCCCAGCCCGCCCTGTTCGCCTACCAGGTCGCCCTGTTCCGGGTGTGGAAGGCCTGGGGCGTGGAGGCGCGGGCCGTCGCGGGCCACGCGGGGGGCGAGATCACCGCGGCGCACCTGGCCGGCGCGCTCGACCTGGACGACGCGGCGCGCCTGGTCGTCGCCCGCGGCCGACTCGCCCCCGACGACGCACCGCACCGGACCCGCGCCGCCTCCGAACGGCGCTTCCTGCGGGTGGCCAAGGCCTGCCGCATCGGCGCGCCCGCCCTCACCCTGGTCTGCGCGAGCACCGGCGAACGACTCGGACCCCGCCCCGGTGAGCGAACCCTCACCCCCGAACACTTCCTGCGCCAGGCCCGAGCGACACCCTCGCCCGCGGCCGCGCGCAGCACCCTCGAAGCCGCCGGATTCCACCGCACCCACCCCTGCGGGCCCGACGCGCGCACCGCCGCACCCGGCGCCGAGGTGCATTCCGTACTGACCTCCCTCGGCCGGCTCCACGACCACGGCCACCCCATCTCCTGGCCCCGGGTCTTCGCCGAGACCACACCCGCCTGAGCCTCCCCGCCACCGTTGCCGGAAGCCGCCCCCACCCCGGGCGACTTCCGGCAACTCGCGTGTCGGGCTGTACGCGGGCTCAAGCGGATCTCGACCGGATCCCGTGAGTCTGAACATCCGTACACACCGAAGGACCAGCCCCGGACCACCAAACGGCGAGTCCCGTGACGAAGGAGCTGATCCCACGACCATGGCCACCACCGCGATGCAGGCGGACTCCGCCACCGGACGTGCCGACGTCACCGCCCCGCTGCGCCGCGCGGCCCGGCTGGAGGCCCGGCTCGGCGACCCGTACGACCCCACCAACCCGCACGGTCTGGGCGCCCTCTTCGCCGCCGACGAGCGGCGCGAACCGCCCGAGGCCACCGAGCAGCTGCTCACCGAGTCCGGCCTCGGCGCCGAGTTCGTGCCCGCCGAGTACGGCGGCCGGCTCACCCGCGCCGACCACCTGGCCAAGGTGCTGCGCCCCGTCTTCCGACGTGACCTCGCGCTCGGCTTCGGCTTCGGCATCACCTCGCTCTTCGCCACCTCCGCGATATGGGCGGCGGGCACCGCCGCCCAGCGCCGGGCGACCGCGGACCTGCTGCTCGGCGGCGGGCGCGCCTCGATCGTCCACCACGAGATGGCGCACGCGAACGACATCCTGCGCGACGAGTTCACCGCCGGCGCCGCGCCGGGCGGCGGCTACGAACTCAACGGCCGCAAGGACGTCATCATCAACGCCGCCCGTTCCCAGGCGTACGTCGTCTACGCGCGCACCGACAAGGCCCGCACCCCCTACAGCCACTCCGTGCTGCTCGTGGACCCGGCCGAACTCGCCGACGGCGTCGCCCACCTGCCCCGGGTCCCCACCACCGGCATGCGCGGCAACCTGTTCTCCGGGCTGCGGTTCACCGACTGCGCCGTCCCCGGTGACGCCCTCGTCGGCCGACCCGGCGAAGGTCTGGCCCTCGCGCTGCGCACCTACCAGGTCAACCGCTGCGTCATCGCCTCGACCGCCGTCGCCGCCGTCGACACCGTCCTGCACTCCGCCGTACGGGCCGCCACCACCGGCCGCAGCCGTCCCCTGGCCCGCCGCTGGCACAAGCCGCTCGCCGGCGTCTTCGCCGACATGCTCGCCTGCGACAGCATGGCCACCGTCTCGCTGCGCGCCCTGAGCCTGCTGCCCGACCGCACCCACGTGCTCGCCGCCGCCGTCAAGTACGTGGTCCCCGACCTGCTGCGCGAGGACCTGGAGGAACTGGCCACCGTCCTGGGCTCCCGCGGCTACCAGCGCGGCAACCCCGCCTACGGGGCCCTCGACAAGCTCGGACGGGACCTGCCCGTGGCCGGGCTCGGACACGCGGGCACCGCCTCCTGCCAGGCCGTGATCGTCCCCCAACTGCGCACCCTCGCCGAACGGGCGTGGTTCCGTGAGCAGGAACCGCCCGCCGAGCTGTTCCGCGCCGGGGCCGACCTGCCCGTCATGGACTACCGCCTGCTCGGCATCGCCGACGGCGGCGACTTCCTCGCCGCGTCGCTCGTCGGGTCCGCCGCGCGCCTGGCCGAGGTACGGGGGCTAGGGGGCCAGCTGACCGCCCTCGCCGAACTCGCCGAGGGGTTCGTCACCGAACTGCGCGCCCTGCGCCAACGCTGCCTGGCCATCCCCGCCCACGGCACCCCCGCGACCCTGGCCGACCCCGCCCTGTGCGTGCTCAGCGACCGCTACGCCCTGGTCCTCGCGGCCGCCTCGGTCCTCGGCACCTGGGAGGGCCAGGACGGCAGCGACCCCTTCCTCGCGGCCCCCGCCTGGGCGGTGCTCGCGCTCACCCGGCTCGGCGGCCGGCTCGGCATCCCGGTGCCCAACCTCCCCGACGGCTGCACGGAACAGGTGCTGGAGGAACTGATGCGCCGCTACCGCACGGGCCGCAGCTGCGACCTCGACGCGACGGAACTCGCGCAGTGACCCGGCGATCGGGCCACGACCCGGCCCCCCACGCACCGGCACGCACCGGCACGCCCCGCCGCACCCATCCCACCCATCCCACAGCAGGGGAGGAAAGCCCGATGACGGAAGACGCACACCGCATCACCACGCCGGTCCACGTCACCGGGCCGGCCGGTCCCTGGGAGGAGGTACGGGAGGGCATGGCCCTGCGCGGCAACGCCTCGGTGTTCACCACCTGGGGCGAATGGCTCACCGCGGCGCTCGCGGAACCGGGGCTGCGCCCCCTCCTCGGCCGCGACTGGCTGCGCTACCGCCAGACCATCGACCCGACGATCCGCTACCGCTTCGTCGCCTCCCGGCTGGCGGTCAAGTACACGGCGGCGGCGGCGCTCGGCGTCGACCCGGCCGACCTGGACCTCGCGTACAAGATCGGCGGCCGTCCGTACCTGCGCGGCTTCGACCAGGTCGACATCAGCCTGACGCACACCGACGAACTGATCGCCGTCGGCATCAGCTGCACCGGCAGGATCGGCGTCGACACCGAACCGGCCGCCCGCAAGCTCTCCTTCCACCTCCTCCAGGACCAGGTGTGCACCGCCGCGGAACGCGCCGAACTCACGGCGCTGCCCGAGGCGGAGAGACCGGCGGCGATGTTGCGGCTGTGGACGCTGAAGGAGGCCTACACCAAGGCGCTCGGACAGGGACTGCGGCTGGGCTTCTCCGAGTTCGGCTTCGCGGCCGCCGGCGCCGGCGCCACGGGCCTGCTCGCCCCGGACGGCACTCCCGCGGCCCGCGGCGAGTGGGCGTTCGGCACCTACCCGGTGCTCGACCGCTACCTGGTCAGCGTCGCCTGCCACGACACGGGCCTGGGCACCTCGCGCGACACCGCCGTCTCCACGATGCTCGACGAGGGCTTCCTGACGACGGTGACCAGCCTCCTCGACCGCGCCTGACGACGAACGGCGCCACCGCCGCGACACCACCGCTGTAGGCGGGCCCGAGTTCTCCGGAGGAGAGTGGGTCCCGCGGCAGGCCCCCGGTCCCCCCACCGCGAGCATGTCGTTGCCTGTGCCCCGCTGCCCACGACCCACGCCCCGGCAGCGGGGCACAGGCATGTCCCGGCCCGCGCGCGCCCGGGCCCGCGGCCCTCCGTCCGGTCCCGTGCGGAATTCGAGTCCGGCTGTAGCGGCCCGGCCCATGCTGGACGACGCGACACCGGCCGGACCCGGTGCCCCTGCGTCGAAAGGGCCCGTATGAGCATCGTCGAGGCGACACCACCGGAGAACGTGCGCGCACCGGACACCGGGCGCACTCCTCCCCCCGACCGGCTGCGCGGCGCTTTGACCGCGGACGACCGGACGGCCCTGGCCCTGGCGGCGATCCGCATCACCCGGGGCAACCCCACGGCGGAGGAGGTCGCGGCCCTGGCCGTGCTCCTCGCCGCCAGGATCCGGCCCCACCCGCAGGAGAGCCCCCCGCAGACCCAGGCCCGCATCCACAAGCTCCGCCGCCGCCCTCAGCCCGACTTCATCGCCCCGGGCTCCTGGGCCTCGTAACCGAACCGCCGGCCCCGCCCGACCACGCCCCGGGCCCGGCCGATTGAATACCCGTGTGACGGACCGGACGCACCTTCTCGCCCCCCTGGAAGCCGCCGCACGACTGCCCGCGCTCCTGGACCGGGTGGAATCCGGAACGGACGCCGAGGCGTGGGACGACCTTTGGGACGCGCTGTGTCGCGAGGCTACGACCGTCGTGCCGGCGAGCTTCGCGGCACTTCCACGCCTGATGTCGATCGGCACGAAAGTCCCGGCGACCACGGGCGGTACTCGGCGATCCGGGACTGGCATGCCGGGGACATCGAAAGGCGCGACCTGAGACCCGTACCGCCGGAAGACCTCGCGGGAGCCGGGCGCTGGATGTACGACACGGCGGTCCGTGACGACCGGCACGGGCTCGCGTACGGCCTCACCCACCTCTTCGGGCGGGCCGAATGCCCCCGGTGCGCCAGTACGTTCGGCATCGCGACGGAGTACACGGCCGCGAACCTCCCGCCCTCCTGATCGCGGGGGCTCCCTTTCGGCGCGTACGACGGCGGCCGGCCCGGTGGCGGGTGCCACCGGGCCGGCCGGGGTGCGACTCCCTCGATGGTCCGGACGGGGGTGCCGGGCCGCCGGGGGAGTCGCGGTGTGTGTCCCCCGGAGGGGATCCGCGGTGTGGCTCAGTCCACGAGCTGGCGCTCGCGGGCCGGGGCCGGGCGGGGTGCGACCTGGTTGAGCTTCTCGCCCTCCACGTCGACGTTCGGCAGGAGCGCGTCCAGCCAACGGGGCAGCCACCAGGCGGTCTTGCCGAGGAGGGCGAACAGGGCCGGCACGATGGCCATGCGGACGATGAAGGCGTCGAAGAGGACGGCGGTCGCCAGGGCGAAGCCGATCATCTTGACCATGTCGTTGACGTCCAGGATGAAGCCGGAGAAGACGCTGATCATGATGACGGCGGCGGCGGCGACCACCCGGCCGCTGTACCGGAAACCGGTGGCCACGGCCTCGTGCGGGCGGGCGCCGTGGACGTACGCCTCACGCATGCGGGAGACGAGGAAGACCTCGTAGTCCATGGCGAGACCGAAGACCACACCGATCATGAAGATCGGCATCGTGCTCATGATCGGACTGGGCTGGTCGATGCCGAAGACGTCCTTGAGCCAGCCCCACTGGAAGACCGCGACGACCGCGCCGAGTGCCGCGCTGACCGAAAGCAGGAAGCCGAGGGCCGCCTTCAGCGGAACGAGCACCGAGCGGAAGACGAGGAGCAGCAGGAGGAAGGCGAGGCCCACGACCAGCGCGAGGTAGGGCAGGAGCGCGTCGTCCAGCGTCTTGGAGAAGTCGATGAACAGCGCGGTCTGACCGGTGACGAGGACCTCGCCGCCGGTCTGGGACTCCAGGTCGCCCGCGAGGGCGCGCAGGGAGCGGACCAGGTCCTCGGTCCTGCCGTCGGTGGGACCGGTGGTCGGGACGACGTTGATGATGGCGGTGTCGCCGGCCTCGTTGACGGCGGCCGGGGAGACCGTGTCCACCCCGTCCTCCTTGGCGAGGGCCTTGCCGACGGCGTCACCCGCGGCCTTGGCGTCCTTGGCCTCGACGGTGATCATCAGCGGGCCGTTGAAGCCGGGCCCGAAGGAGTCGGAGAGCAGGTCGTACGCCTTGCGCTGGGTGGTGTCCGGCGCCATCGTGCCCTCGCCCGGCAGGCCGAGCTCCAGGTCGGCGGCGGGGATCGCCATGGCGCCGAGGCTCAGCACGCCGACGAGCAGGACACCGACCGGGTGGCGCAGCACGTAACCGGCCCAGCGGGTGCTGAGGTTGGGCTTGCCCCCGGCTTCCTTCGCGGCGCGCTTGGCGGCCTTGCGCTGTCGGCGCTCCGAGAGCGGCTTGGCGCGGAACGCGCCGCGGTCGTGCCGGCGCATGACCTTGACCGGCGCGAAGCCGATCAGCGCGGGGACCAGGGTGATCGCGATCAGGACGGCGACGGCGACGGTGCCGGAGGCGGCGAGGCCCATCGTGGTGAGCATCGGGACGTTGACGACGGCGAGGCCGGCCAGCGCGATGATGACGGTGAGGCCGGCGAAGACGACGGCGGAGCCGGCGGTGCCGACGGCGCGTCCGGCCGCTTCCTCACGGTCGCGGCCCTCCATCATCTCGGAGCGGTAGCGGGAGAGGATGAACAGGGCGTAGTCGATGCCGACGGCGAGGCCGAGCATCATCGCCAGCGTCGTGGTCGTGGTGGAGAGTCCGAGCGCGGTGATGCCGGAGATGCCGATGCCGATGCCGACCACGGCGGTGAGCAGCGGCATGCCGGCCGCGATCACGGAGCCGAAGGTGATCAGCAGGACGATGGCGGAAATGAGTATGCCGATGCCCTCGGCGGAACCACCCGCGGCGACCTCGATCTGGACGGCGTCACCGCCGGCCTCGACGGTCAGGCCGCCGGTCCGGGCCTTGTCGGTGATCTTGCCGAAGGCGTCGTGGGCCTCGTCGCTCACCTCGGGGCCGGGGACCTTGTAGGTGACCACGGCGTAGGCGGTGGTGCCGTCCTCGCTGATGGTCCTGGTCTGGTACGGGTCGGTCGCGCCGACCACCTCGGGAGCCTTGGCCAGGTCCCCGAGCAGCTTGGTGACCTCGGCCTTGGGGCCGGAGTCGGAGATCTTCGACCCCTGGGGGGCGCGGACGACGACGCGCGCGCTGGCGCCGGTCGCGTCGGCGGCGGGGAACTTCTCCTTGAGCAGGTCGAACGCCTTCTGCGACTCGGTGCCCGGCATGGAGAAGGTGTCGGCGGGGGGCGGGGGCGCGGAGGACGCCGCGACACCGACGGCGCCGAAGATCAACACCCACAGGATGACCATCAGCCCCCGGCGCCGGAAGGCCAGGCGGCCGAGTTTGTACAGGAAGGTGGCCATGGCGATGGACTCCCATCGGATCGGCAGAACAACGGGCAGGATGCGAGGACCATAACAAACCGCAGTGGCGGTTTTCTTCGTGGCGATGCATTCGAGCCATCGACCGGCGTCCACGCCCCGAAGGGCGGACGGGCCACCGCGCGGCACACGTCATGGCGGACGAAGTGCTCGATCCCGAAGCGCTGTACGCAATCCAAACCCTGTCGGTCCGGTACGACCCGGTCCCCGACGGAAGCTCACCGGAGTCGAACGGAGCCCCGCCGGAGCCCCGCTGGAGCCGCGAGGGGCGCGGCTGGGGACGGGGGTGCGGGCCTGCCGCAGCTCGGCCGGGGCGGGCGGTCGGCTTCCCCGAGGGGACCGACCGCCGCGCCCCGCCTTCGTGCGCGGCACCGGGGTGGGGTGCCGCGGAAGGGCGCCGCGGGTGGGGCGCCGTGGTGCTGCGCCGAGGGTGTCGGCGCGTCCGGGGGGCACCGTACGCAGGTGCCGGAAAGCTCGGCGCCCCGGTGGGCGGCGGCCCGAAGGCCGGGAACCCCTCGACCATCGGGCCGAAGGGCCGTCGTGGCCCGTGACATCCACTGTGGACGGGAGGCCTTGAGGGGTATTTGAAGGAGGCTCGATCCGAGCCTCGAAGACTGTTCGCACCGAGTTCGGATGCCCGGGAGCCCCCGGGATCTCCTCGTCGTCCCCCCACCACCCCAAGGACACGGACGCAAGCGGAGGCTGAGATCATGACCGTCGAGCTGGTAGACACCCCCCAACACGCCGTGCACAAGCAGGAGTTCGCCGTCCTGTACGCCCAGGTGCAGCAGTTCTACGCGCTCCAGATGCAGATCCTGGACGTGCACGACACCGAGCGCTGGGCGGCCACCTTCACCGAGGACGCCGTCTTCGAGTCGCCCTCCCTGCCCGCACCGGTCCGTGCCCGCGCCGCGCTCGCCCACTACGTGCGCGCCGGCGCGGCGGACCAGCGGCGGGCCGGCGGCCGCCTCGACCACTGGGTGGGCATGCTCGACGTACGGCCCCAGGCGGACGGATCGCTGCGCACCCGCTGCTCGGCCCTGGTGTACCTCACGCCCAGCGGAGGAAGTTCCAAGGTCCTCTACGTGTGCGTGATGGAGGACGTACTGGTCCGCGCCCGGGGCCAGTGGCGCACCGCGCACCGCCGGGTGACCCGCGACGACCTGGCCTGAAATCCTTCCCCGGCGCTCAGGGCGTGCCGGTGAACACGGCCAGGACGTCGTCGAGTTCGCGCGTGTGCACGGTGAGCGACTCCGAGGTGATCGCCGCCGCGTCGAGGACCGCGAGCACCGCCCGCAGGGTCTCGACACCGGCGTCGCCGGCGATCTGGAGCGTGAGCGTCGTCGGGTCGCTCCACGCGTCACCGAGACCCGAGCGGGACCCGCCGCCGAAGGCGACCGCGGCACGTTCCAGCGTGGTCGCGTCGGCGAACCGCAGGCGCACGAGAGCGTCGGGCGGATCGTTGCGGCGCACGGGCGGGACGTCGGAGTCGCCGGCGGCATAGTGCCCGGCATCGTCCCCGGCGTCGGCTTCGGCGTCGTCCAGGGCGTTCCGCAGGACGAGCCGGGCCTCGGGCGAGAGGGAGCCGGCGAGAGCGCGGGCGAGTTCGCGCGCCCCGCTCCCGTCCGTCTCGGCCGCGAGGTTCAGGTGGTGGCCGAGGGCGGCCGGCCGCGGCGCGGGATCCACCGCGTGCGTCAGGCGCTCGGCGTCCGGCGCGGCGCTCACCGCAGGACCTCCGCGTCGTCCGGGTCGGGCACGATCACCGTGCCGAAGCCGTCGTCGGCGAACATCTGCAGGAGGACCGCGTGCGGGACCCGGCCGTCGATCACGCGGGCCGCGCCCACGCCACCGCGCACGGCGTCCAGGCAACCGCTCATCTTGGGCACCATGCCGTCGCTCAGCTCCGGCAGGAGCTTTTCCAACTCGCCGGCCGTGAGGCGCGGGATGACCTCCTGACTGTGCGGCCAGCCCGCGTACAGGCCGGCGACGTCCGTCAGCATCACGAGCGCCTCCGCACGCAGCGCGGTCGCGAGCGCCGCCGCCACGGTGTCGGCGTTGACGTTGTAGACCTGGCCGTCCTCGGCACTGCGGGCGAGCGGCGAGACCACCGGGATCCGACCGTCCGTCAGCAGGCTCTCCAAGGCGCCGGTGTTCACAGCGGTGATGTCGCCGACCCGGCCGACGTCCACCGGCTCCCCGTCGATCCACGGCACGCACCGCACCGCCGTGAGGGTGTCCGCGTCCTCGCCGGTCATACCGACGGCGAGCGGGCCGGAGCGGTTGATCAGTCCGACCAACTCGCGCTGCACCTGGCCGGCGAGGACCATCCGCACCACGTCCATCGCGGCCGGCGAGGTGACCCGGAGCCCACCCTTGAACTCGCGCTCCAGGCCGCGCCGCGCGAGCTCGGCATCGATCTGCGGGCCCCCGCCGTGCACCACCACGGGCCGCAGCCCGGCGTAGCGAAGGAAGGCGACGTCGCGGGCGAAGGCGGCCGTGAGCTCCTCGTCGACCATGGCGTGGCCGCCCAACTTGATGACGACCGTCCGCCCCTGGTGGCGGGCCAGCCACGGCAGGGCGTCGCCGATGGACCGGGCCTTGGCCAGGGCCGACTGTGGGCTGTCGGTCATGAGAGCCTCGCACGTCGGATGACGAGATGGCCGGCCGGGCGGTGGGCACTCATGGGCACGACTCCTTCTGTGGGGGACCAGGCCGCGGGCCGGGCCTCGATGACCGGTCGACCCGCGCTCGAATGCGGCACGGCACGACTTGGCCGTGGTGCGGGCTCCTGGGAAGGTGAACACCTGCCGGCCCGATAGCCGCTTGCGCCGATGTCATCGCGCGCGGAAACGGGGCGACGGACGTCGATTCCCGCCGGCGCACCTGAGATGGGCACTGCTTCTCCTACGTGGGTGTGTCCCATTATCGGGACAGGTCCTGTCGACAGGACAGTGATGACGGATATCAAGGCAACGGGTCCCGCAAGTTCCACGGAATTCCCGAAAGGTGCCATGATCGGGCCTGGCGGTATCGCCAACTCCATCTTATTGATGGATGATGATTCGCTTTCCTCTCGAAAGCGAATCGTGGACGGCTCGAATTGGAGTGGATTCATGAGCAACAACCCGTTCGACGACACCAACGCCCGGTTCTACGTTCTGGTGAACGAAGAGCAGCAGCACTCGCTGTGGCCCTCGTTCACCGAGGCTCCCGAGGGCTGGCGCATCGCCTTCGGCGAGGACACCCGTGACAAGTGCCTCTCGTACGTCGAGGAGCACTGGACCGACCTGCGGCCCAAGAGCCTGCGCGACGCGATGGAGACCGCTCCGGTCGTCGCCGACGCCGCGTGAGGTGACCGGCACGTCCCGGAACCGTCCCGGGGTGGACCCTCGTGCCCGGACCACGGCACCGGGGTCCACCCCGGGTGCGCCGCCTCAGACGACCGAGGGCGCTTCCTCCGCGACGCAGCCGCGGTCCAGCTCCCGCGCGGTGCGCCCCAGCACGATGGAGTCGGCGATCTCGCCACTGCGCACCGCGATGTTCGACAAGAGGGCCGAGGACAGGCCGTGGGTGTGCTCGGTGCCGCCCTGGACGTAGACGCCGGCGGTCAGCCCCGCCGCGGTGACGAGGCGGTAGTCGCGCTCCACCCGGTGCCTGCCCGCCGCGTCGCGCTGGAAGTGGCGGTCGAAGTCGCCCAGCAGACGGGCCGGGTCCACGCCGTCGTAACCGGTGGCGAACACCACGGCGTCGAAGTCCCGCAGCTCCGTGCTGTCGTCGAGCAGCGAGCGCAGGAGCATGCGCGTCCCGCCCTCGACCCGCTCGACGTGCTCGACCCGCGTGAGGTTGCGGAAGTGCAGTCGCCGGCTGCCCTGCACCTGCTCGTCGTAGGAGCGCTGGTAGAGGGACCGGATGACGTCGGCGTCGACCACCGAGTAGTTGGTGTTGCGGTGGTAGCGCCAGAAGGCGTCCTGGGCCCGCTCGGTGCCGAAGTAGTACTCGTCGACCGCCGCCGGGTCGAAGATCTGGTTGGCGAAGGGCGTGTCGTCGGCGACGGAGTAGCCGTAGGACGGGATGACCGAGGACACCTGGGCGTGCGGCAGCGAGTCGTAGAGGTACCGCGTGATCTCGGCCGCGCTCTGGCCGGCGCCGACCACGGCCACGTTCTTGAGGCCGGCCGGGTCGTGCGCGTTGAAGCGGGCCAGGAACTCCGAGCTGTGCCAGATCCGTTCGTCGGACGTCACGCCCTCCGGCAGCCGCGGCACCAGGCCCGTCGAGATGGCCACGTTGCGCGCGGTCACCACGGTGGTGGTGCCGTCGGCGATGTCGCGCACCTCGATCTCCAGGAGGTCGGGCGTCCCGGACCCGTCCTCGGCGACGGGCCGGATCGAGACGACCTCGGCGCCGTAGCTGACCCGCTCGTCGAGGCCGGCCGCCGCCCACTCCAGGTACTGGTGGAACTCCTGGCGGGTCGGGTAGAAGTCCTGGTTGTTCACGAACTGCACCAGCCTGTTGGAGGCGTGCAGGAACGAGATGAAGCTGAACCGGGACGTGGGGTTCCTGAAGGTCGCGAGGTCCTTGAGGAACGAGATCTGCATGGTCGTCGTCGGCAGCAGCATGTTCCGGTGCCATCCGAACGTGGGCTGCCGCTCGAAGAAGTGGGACGTGACCGGATGCTGCGAAGCGCCCGCCCCGTGCTCCTCCAGGGCGATCGCGAGCGACATGTTGGACGGGCCGAACCCGATACCGATCACGTCGTAGATCTCTTCGTTGCGCCTGCCCGCTATAGCCATTGAAAACTCTCCCGCTTGCGTCTGGAAAACTCGTCCGGTGGCCCGAGAGACCGTTCGTCAGTGTTGTTCCCGAGCGTATCTCAAGGCAACGTGCAGAGCGCTTCCGGCGCATTTTTAGAGGGTCTTGAGCGGCTCTGCATTTCGAATCCGTTGTCCTGTCGACGGGACGGGGATACGTTCGGCACGGATTCCGAAGCTGCAGAAAGGGCGTAACCGAATGTTCGTGCCCAGCTTTTATCACGAACCGGACAGTTCGTGGATGGTGGACCTGATCCGTGACAACCCGTTGGCGCTCGGGGTGGCCAACGGCAACGCCGAGGACGGTCCGTTCGCCACGCACCTGCCGGTCATCTTCGACCCCGAGACGTCCGCGGACTGGTCGGGGGAACTGGCGGGGGCCACGCTGCTCGGCCACATGAACCGGGCGAATCCGCACTGGGCGGCACTGGAGTCGGGCAGCGTCGTGCTGCTGACGTTCACCGGCCCGCACTCCTACGTGTCGCCCACGGTGTACGGGGTGACTCCCGCGGCTCCGACCTGGAACTTCACGGCGGTGCACGTCCGCGCCGTGGTGGAGAAGCTCGACGCGATGGACGACACGCTGGGGGTGGTGGAGTCCACCGTGCGCGCCTTCGAGGGGGCGTTCGGCAACGGTTGGGACATGACCGAGTCGCTCGGTTACTTCCGCAAGATCGCACCCGGCGTGGGCGCCATGAGGTTCACCGTCGTCGGGGCCGAGGGGATGTTCAAGCTCAGCCAGGAGCAACCGGGCGAGGTGCGGGAGCGGGTCCGGGAGTCGTTCGGGGAGAGCGGTTGTACGTACAAGCGCGCCACCGCCGGGTTGATGAGCCGGCTGCCGTGACCGGCGGGTCGCCGGGCCGGCGCGGACTCAGGCGCTGAGGGCCGCGGGCCGGGCGTCGTCCCCGGGGACGACCGCCGCCGGCGCGGCCGGGCCCTCGAAGTCCCCGAGCGCGCCGGTCCCGGCGCCGTCCCCCGGCGGGCGGAGGTCCTCCAGCGCGCAGGCGGCGGCGCTGTCCAGCGTGGTCATCACCCACTGCTCGAAGTCGACGCCCGACTGCTCCGCGGCCTTGTGCCACCACTGGACCCGGCTGCCGGGGACCTCCAGCCGGCGGCTCGGCTCGGCGGGCTCGGACGGTTGCGGCTCGACGCCGCGCGCCGCGCGCAAGGCGCCGCGCAACTGCTTGGTGGTCCACTGCCGCTGCTCGGCGCGATCGAGCCAGAGGTCCTGTTCCACGGCCGGCATGGACGCCAGCTCCGCGTGGTGCTGGAAGCTCAGGGCGGTTCGGCGTCGGGTCAGTTCGAAGCGTCTCGACACCCACGCGTAGTTGCGCAGGGTCTGGTAGGAGAGGCCGACGGCGCGTATCCCGCGCTGGTAGCGGTCGGTGTAGTGGTCCTTGCCGAACACGAGCCAGTCGCCCAGCCACCAGGAGGACGAGTCGAGGACGTCGGCGAGCTTGCGCCCGGCCCGCTCCCACTCGTCGTAGGCCATCGTGTTCGGGATCTGCAGGCCCACCTTGGTCGTCAGCACCTGGCCCCGGCGCGGCCCGGCCACCGCGGTGCGCGGCGGCTCCGGCGACGGCTGCGGGAGAGCGATTTCCGGGCCGTCCTGCGGCCCCGAGGTCAGACCGGCCTGACGTACCATCATGCCTCCATGAGAAGGGTGTAAATGACCGGCGAGAAGTCTCGCGGGACGGGCTGGAGCCGCGCCGGAGCGGTGTTCGAACGGACGCCCCGCCCTCGTTCCCACGGCGGGACGGCGCCGGCTCCCGAGGTGTGGTCGTCCCGTTGACGGGACAACACCCGCCCGCCAGGTCCCCGTACGGAACGGGACACGCCTTCCCCTCCACTGCCTCCTGGCCGGAGGACGTACGCGATCTCGGCCGGAATTCACCGTCGTGGCACGGCTCCCTTCCCGGAGCCGTGCCCGTCCGTGTTCAATCCTCGTGTGGGACTCCGGTGCGGACACGCCCCAGGGCCGTGCGGAGCCGTGACGTCGACGGCCGGCGGACCGCTGTTCTCCCGCCGGGCCCCGATGCGCGGCCGGGCGCCCCGGTCGTCGGTCGACGACCGACGTGCCCCGGCCTGACGGCCGCCGGCGAGCACGCCCGACCACGCAGGACCATGCCCGACCACACCCGGACGTACCCGGGCACACCGGTCGACCGCCGTCCCGTCGTGCGCGCTCCCGCCGAACCGGCCTCCGCGGCCGCCCGGGCGATCCGGCAGCCGCCGACGCGACGCACACGTACGACACCAGGCACTTCGAGAAGACTTCAGGAGCGGGGAATGACGATGGCGAAGAGACGAAGAGTCGGCACGGTCGGTTTGGCGGCGGCTGCGATCCTGCTGGCCACCGCCTTCACGGGGCACGCCCGGGAACCGAGGGAGACCACTCCCGCGGCGGCCGACCACCAGGCGACGCAGCGCGCCGTCGACGCGGCCGTCGCGGGCGGTGTCCCCGGCATCGCCATCGAGGCGCGGGACGCCAACGGCGTGTGGAAGTCGGCGGCGGGCGTGGGCAACACGAGCACGGGTGCCCCGCGCGGCAAGAACGACCGCTTCCGCGTCGGCGGCATCACCAACACCTTCGTCGCGACGGTCCTCCTCCAGATGGAGGCGGAGAACAAGCTCCGCCTCGACGACACCGTGGACCGCTACCTGCCCGGTCTGGTGACGGGCAACGGCAACGACGGCCGCGCCATCACCGTGCGCCAGCTCCTCAACCACACCAGCGGCCTGTTCGACTTCTTCGCCGACCCGGCGTACGGCCAGACGTACCTGATGGGCGACGGCTACCTCCAGCACCGCTACGACGTCGTGACCCCCGAGCAGCGCGTCCGGGTGGGCCTCGCCCACCCGCCGCTCTTCACGCCGGGCGCCAGGCACTCGTACTCCAACACCAACGACGTCCTGGCCGCGCTGGTCCTGCAGAAGGTCGCCGGCAGGCCGTACGAGACCGAGGTGCGCAAGCGCATCATCGAACCGCTGGGGCTCACGGAGACGTCCAACCCCGGCAACAGCGTCCGCCTGCCCCAGCCGAGCAGCCGCGGCTACTCCAAGCTGTTCGCCGCGCAGCCGGACCGGATCGACGACGTCACCGAGGTCAGCGGCTCGCAGAGCTGGGGCGGCGGCGACATCATCTCCAGCGTGGGTGACCTGAACCGGTTCTACGGCGCCCTCATGCGCGGCAGGCTCCTGCCGCCGCAGCAGCTGACGGCCATGAAGACGACCGTCGACAACCCCGACTTCCCGGGCTCCTCCTACGGACTCGGCATCGAGCGGCTCACGATGGGCTGCGGCACCACCCTCTGGTACCACGACGGGGGCGCGGTGGGCTGGCTCTCCCTGGCCGCCTTCACCGAGGACGGCCGCCACCAGCTCACGTTCAACTACAACAGCAACTGGGGAGCCGAGCACATCTTCCCCATCCTGAACGCCGAGTACTGCGACACGCCCGCGGGCTGACGCCGCGGCAGGTCACGGGGACGGGGCCCGGGCCGCGCGAGAACGACACGTCTTTCAACGGGGAGGGTTCATGGCAGTGCGAGCAGCGGTGGCGGGAGCGAGCGGATACGCGGGGGGCGAGCTCCTACGCCTCCTCCTGGCCCACCCCGAAGTGGAGATCGGCGCCCTGACCGGGCACTCCAGCGCGGGACGGCGCCTGGGCACGCTCCAGCCGCACCTGACCCCGCTGGCCGGGCGGGAGGTGCAGCCCACCACCGCCGACGCCCTGCGGGGGCACGACGTGGTCTTCCTCGCCCTGCCGCACGGGCAGTCCGCGGCCGTCGCACGGCAGTTGGGCGACGACACGCTCGTCATCGACTGCGGGGCGGACTTCCGCCTCTCGGACGCGACCGACTGGGAGACGTTCTACGGCTCCCCGCACGCGGGCACCTGGCCCTACGGCCTGCCCGAACTGCCGGGTGGGCGGCCCGCGTTGGCCGGCTCCCGGCGGATCGCGGTGCCGGGCTGCTACCCCACCGCGGTCCTGCTCGCCCTCTTCCCCGCGTACGCGGCGGGGCTGGCCGAGCCCGAGGCGGTCGTCGTCGCGGCGTCCGGCACGTCCGGCGCCGGCAAGGCGCCCAAGGTCGACCTGCTCGGCAGCGAGGTCATGGGCTCCATGCGGCCGTACGGCGTGGGCGGCGGCCACCGGCACACACCCGAGATGGCGCAGCACCTCGGCGCCGCGGCGGGCCGCCGGGTCGCCGTCTCCTTCACTCCCACCCTGGCCCCCATGCCGCGCGGCATCCTCGCCACCTGCTCCGCCGCCGCGCGGCCCGGGGTCGGCGCGGACGAGGTACGGGCCGCGTACGAGAAGGCGCTGCGCGACGAGCCCTTCGTACGGCTGCTGCCCGAGGGGCAGTGGCCCTCCACCGGGGCCGTGTACGGATCGAACGCCGCGCAGGTCCAGGTCGCCTTCGACCCGACGGTCGGCCGGATCATCGCGATCAGCGCCATCGACAACCTCACCAAGGGCACTGCCGGCGGGGCCGTCCAGAGCATGAACGTCGCCCTCGGCCTTCCCGAGGCACTGGGGCTCTCCACGGTCGGGGTCGCCCCGTGATCACCCCGGCAGCACGAGCCCGCACGGCGGCGGCCAACGGGACCGCCGCACGACCGGACGACGAAGACAGCCTCCAGGGAGCGACGGCATGAACGACGGCACGAGCCGCGGCACGGACAGCACCGCGTCGGGCAACGAATCGCTGACCCGCCGCTGGCAGGGCGTCATGATGGACAACTTCGGCACCCCCCGACTCCCCCTCGTCCGGGGCCGGGGCGTCCGCGTCTGGGACGCGGAGGACAACGAGTACCTCGACTTCGTCGGCGGCATCGCGGTCAACTCCCTCGGCCACGCGCATCCCGCGTTCGTCCGGGCCGTCTCCGAGCAGGTCGCCTCCCTCGGACACGTCTCGAACCTGTTCGTCGCCGAACCGACCGTACGGCTCGCGGAGCGCCTGCTCCGGCTCGCCGGGCGCCCGGGCCGCGTCTACTTCTCCAACTCCGGCGCCGAGGCCAACGAGGCCGCCTTCAAGATCGGCAGGCTGACGGGGCGCACCCACATGGTGTCGGCCACCGGCGGTTTTCACGGCCGCACGATGGGAGCCCTGGCCCTCACCGGCCAGCCCGCCAAGCAGGCACCCTTCCGGCCCCTGCCGGGCCACGTCGACCACGTCCCGTACGGGGACGTGGAGGCCCTGCGCGCCGCCGTCACCCCGAACACCGCGCTGCTGATCCTCGAACCCCTCCAGGGCGAGAACGGCGTGGTCGTGCCCCCGCCCGGCTACCTGCGGGCCGCCCGCGAGATCACCGCCGCGACCGGCACCCTGCTCGTCCTGGACGAGATCCAGACCGGCATCGGGCGCACGGGCCACTGGTTCGCGGCCCAGGCCGAAGGCGTCGAAGCGGACGTCGTCACCCTCGCCAAGGGGCTGGGCGGCGGCCTGCCCATCGGCGCGACCCTCGCCTTCGGCGCCGCCGCCGAACTCCTCACCCCCGGCGCGCACGGCTCCACCTTCAGCGGGAACCCCGTGGTGTGCGCGGGCGCCCTCGCCGTACTGGACACCATCGAGGAGACCGGCCTCCTGGACCACGTGACCCGGACGGGCGAGCGGCTGCGGCGCGGCCTGGAGGCCCTCGAACACCCGCTGGTGCGCGAGGTGCGGGGCGCCGGCCTGCTGTGGGGCGTCGTACTCAACGAGCGGCTCGCGGCGCGCGTGCAGCGGGCGGCCCAGGACAGGGGGCTCCTGGTGAACGCGGTGGCGCCGGACGTCATCCGGCTCGCCCCACCGCTCATCGTGACCGAGCCCGAGGTGGACGCCTTCCTCGACGCCTTCCCGGCGGCCCTGTCCGAGGCCCTCGGCGAGGGCCTGACGGAGGCCCACATCACCTCCGCGCGCGAACCGGCCCCCGCGGACGCGCCCTAAGGGCCGGCCGTCACCCGATCGGTGCCGCTCGCCGTCAACTCGTTGAACCGACACATCAGTTGGTTCTGCTCCTGTTGCAGCCGCTCGATCCGGCGGTGCAGGCGGGCCATCTCCTCGACGAGGGGGAGCGCCGGATCCCCGGCCGTCCCGTACCCCTGCGCGGACTCCGGTTCGACCCGAGCCGGGTCGGCCGCGAGGGGGGCCGGCGGGCGAGGGTCCGCCGTCGTCACCAGGGCCGGGTCGTGGTGGAGGATCGCCTCCATCAGCCCGCGCAGGGCGGGGCCCGGCTCGACGCCGAGTTCACGCACCAGGCGGTTGCGCGCCCGTTCGTACACGCCGAGCGCCTCCGCCTGCCGGCCGCAGCGGTAGAAGGCGACCATCAGCAGGTCGTAGAACCTCTCCCGCATCGGGTGGTCGGTGGTGAGCTCCACCAGCTCACCGGTGATCTCGCCGTGGCGCCCGGTGCGCAGGTACGCGTCGTACATCATCTCCAGGGCGCTCAGCCGCTGCTCCTCCAGCTGGGCGGCCCTGGCCGCGCAGATGTCGCCGAGCACGCTCCCCTCCAGGGCCGGTCCGCGCCACAACGACAGCGCCCAGCGCAGCAGTTCGCCGGCCTGCGCCGGATCGGTGGGCAGGACGCGCCGGGCCTGTTCGGCGAGGTGCTGGAAGCGGGTGGCGTCCGTCTCGACGGGGGCCTGCCGCAGCGTGTAGCCGCGCGAGGTGGTCACGATCCACGGCTGCGGCGTGTGCCGCGCGCGCGGCGCGCGGGGGGTGTGCGGTGCGACGTCGTGGGCCTCCAGCCCGGACAGCAGCCGGCGCAGCCGGGCCACGTGGAGTTGGAGCGCGTTCGCCGCGTTGGCGGGCGGGTGCTCGCCCCACAGCTCGTCGATGAGTCGCTGCACGGAGACGTTGTGCCCGGCCTTCACCACCAGGGCCGCCAACAGCGCACGCTGCTTGGCACCCGTGGGAAGGACCCGCAGACCGGTCTGTTCGTCCTGGACTTCCACGAGTCCGAGAATGCGGAACTGCATCTCTTCCCCTCACACAGGCTGGCGTCTCGGTCGGTCGCGGGCGTCGGGCGTCGGGCGTAGAAGGCGTGTGGCGTGTGGCGACCGCCCGCGGCGGTCCACACGCGGTTCAGGAGGAGCGCGTCGCACCCAGTGCGTCGAGCGCCGCGGTGGCGTCACTCGCGATCTGCCGCAGCAGGGGTCCGGGATCGTCCTGGAAGTAGAAGTGGTGACCGTCGAAGACCCGCAGACCGAGGAAGTGCTCGGTGTGGTCCTCCCAGCCGGCCATGCGCGCCGGTGAGGCCGAGTGGTCCTCGACACCGGCGTACGCGGACAGCGCCACGGGCAGCGGGGCGGCGTCGGGAGCGGCGCGCCAGTTCTCCACCAGGCGCAGGTCGGCCCGGATGATCGGGGCGAACAGCTCCCACAGGTCGGGGTCGTCGAAGACCTCGTCGGGCGTCCCGCCGAGCATCCGCAGACGCGTGCGCAGTTCGGCGTCGGGCAGCTCGTGGTAGAGCGATCCCGGCCCCGTCGACTGCGGCGCGGACCGCGCCGAGACACCCACCCACACCGGCAGCGGCAGGCCCCGGTCGACGATCCGTCGGGTGATCTCGTACGTGAGCAGGCCGCCCATGCTGTGCCCGAACAGGGCGTACGGGTCGGTCAGCTCGGGCTCGATGTCGCGCAGCAGGTGATCGGCGAGTCGGCCGGCGTCCGAGATCTGCGGCAGGTCGAGGAGGAGTCCGTGGCCCGGGGCGTCGAGCAACCGCACGTCCCACGTGTCCGGCAGCCCCGCCGGCCAGTTGCGGTACAGGAGGTGCGAGCCCCCGGCGTGGTGCAGGACGAACAGGCGCAAGGCAGGTCGTGGGTCGTGCATGTCTCCCCCTCGGATCGGGCCGCGCGTCCTCGGACCATAGAGCGGTGTCCGCCCCGCCGCGCGCGTCCACCAGAGGGCCTCCGCCGCCGGTGTGGCGGGTCTCCAGCGATCCTCGGGCGCCGCGCGGCCGGCCCGGGGCGGCGGACACCCGCGAAAGGGCGGGCCCGGGTCGCGGATCTGCGCGGACGCCCCGCGCGCGGGTCCGGCGACGCCCGGGCGCGCCTTGAGCGGTTCTCCACCGCCGGCGGCGAAGCCCGGCCCGACGGTCCGACGGAGGGTCCCGGACCCGCCGACACCGCCACCCGCGCGCCGTGGCCTGATCGCGTCGCGACTCACCGTGGGCGCCGGCCCGTTCGTGCTGCTCGCCGGGCACGGCACGCTGCCACCCACCTGTTCGAGCAGACCTTGACCGGGTCTCAAAAGGGTGCCGGCACCATGGGCGGCGGGTCGACAGCCGGACGTTCTCGTCCCGGGAACGCGAGGGTGTCGATCTTCCCGGGAACCCGGTGGGGAACCCGGTGGCGCCGACGGTCGCATCCCCGCGGGGATGCGGTGGACGCCGGGATCGCCATCGATGCCGAGTGTCCTGCCGACCGGACGCGCCCCCCGGTGAAACCCCGCCCGGAGCCGACTCGTACCCGGCCCGGTGATGTCCAACCCCGAGTCACCCCATGACAGTTAAGGACGGTGCCAGGTGAGCACGAACCCCTTCGACGACGAGGACGGCCGCTTCTTCGTCGTGGTCAACGACGAGGACCACCACTCCCTGTGGCCCGCGTTCGCCGAGGTGCCCGCCGGCTGGCGGGTGGTCTTCGGCGAGGCGGCCAGGGCCGAGTGCCTCGCGTACGTCGAGCAGAACTGGACCGACCTTCGCCCCAAGAGCCTGCGGGAGGCCATGGCGGCGCACTGAGCGCCGCCCGGACGACCGGCGGGTCGACGCGCGGGACGTTCGCGCCGCCGTCGTGAGCGACGGCGACGACGGGCGGGGACCGTACGCCGCCGACCCGCGGCCTTACCGGCCCACGGGGAACGACAGTGACCGCCGTCCGGGTGCTCCTCCGAGTGATCGGTTGGCACCCAGGCAAACACTCTGAGTTGGGGGATGAAGATTGTGAGCGGCGCTGTGAGGACCGTGAGCAGATACAAGGCGGGGCCGGTGGGCGAAGGCGGTGCGCCCGCGCAACGCGATGTGGTCCTGTCCTTCGTGGGTTCGGAGGCCAAGGTGCAGAAGTCGGGGATGATCCTCCCGGCGAACCTGTCGGAGCGGTCCTGGGAGCAGATCGGGACCAACCTGCGCGAGCTGGTGAACTCCTCGGCCTGGTGGCTCGCCGACTGGCTCCTCTTCGGGGAGGCCACCTACGGCTGGCGGCGGTACAAGGAGGCCATCGAGCGCACCGGGCTCGACTACCAGACCCTGCGGAACTACGCCTGGGTGGCCCGACGCTTCGAGCAGCACCGCAGGCGGGACAGCCTCAGCTTCGCCCACCACGCCGAGGTGGCCCGCCTGGCGCCGCCGGAGCAGGACTACTGGCTGCGCAAGGCCGAACAGCAGAAGTGGTCGCGCAACGAACTCCGCAGGTCGGTCCGGGCCAGCCTGGCCGTACAGAGCGGCACGGCCGAGCTTCCCGCCGGCGGCGACGAGAAGCAAGAGGTGCCGCGGCTGGCCGAGGTGGCGACCGCCGACAAGGGCAAGCAGCAGGTCACCACGCTCACCATCGAACTGTCCGCCGGCCAACTGGAGTACTTCTCCAAGGCCGCCGCCGCGCACGGTCTGCCCGTCGACAAGTGGGTGGCCCGGATGCTCGAAGCGGCCGACCGGCAGACCGCCTAGACCGCTCAGGCCGCCTGGGCCGCTTGGGCCTTCTGGGCCTCCTGGGCCGTCTCTTCCGGATCTTGCCGGTCGAGCCCCCCCCTTCCGTGCCGCGCCGGCGGCCCGTCCGACCGGACACCTCTCACATCGGAGTCAGTTGATGATCCTCCAGGGAAAGCGGGTCGCCCTGCCCTCGGCGCCCGTCGTCCACAAGCGGTTCGAGGAGCACGTGGCGGCCGCCCCCGACGCCGTCGCCGTCTTCTGGGCCGGCCGACAGCTGACGTACGCGGAGCTGGACGCGAAGGCGAATCGTTTCGCCCACTTCCTCGCCGCCCGTGGACACGGTCGTGGTGCGAAGGTCGGCGTCTGCCTCGACTACTCGATCGACATGCTCGTCGCGATCCTCGGCACCCTCAAGGCGGGCGCGGCCTACGTGCCGTTCGACCCGGCGTACCCGGCGGCGCGGCTCGGGCTGCTGCTGGGCCAGGTACCCGACCTCGCCCTGATCGTCGCCTCTCCGGCCACCGCCGGGATGGTCGAGTCGGCGGACGCCGACGTCATCGATCTGGAACAGCTCGCCGACGAGCTGGCGGCCCTCCCGGCGACCGCTCCCGACGTCACCGTCACCGGCGACGACATCTGCTACGCGGTCTTCACGTCCGGCTCGACGGGCACGCCGAAGCTGACCGCGGTGCGGCACGAGGGCTGGTTCAACCTCATGAACTGGCTGACGATCGAGTACGGCCTGCACCGCGGGTCGAACCACCTGGTCGTCAGCGCGTTCGGCTTCGACCTCTCCCAGCGCAGCCTGATGACACCGCTGTTCTGCGGCGCCACCCAGAACCTGATGGCGAGCCGGAACTTCGACGCCATGATGGCCTACCGCATGCTGACCGAGCGCGACGTCCGCGTGGTGCACTGCGCCTCCAGCACGCTGTACCTGCTGGTGGACTGGGAGGCGGCGCGCGGCGGCGACGCGCTCACCCGGCTCGACTACGTGCTCTTCGGCGGAGAGGCGCTCAAGGCCGAACGGCTCACCCGGTGGGCGAGCCGCGAGGGCAACACGTGCACCCTCCTGCACCAGTACGGCGTCGCCGAGTGCACGGACGTCGCGACCTCCTACGACCTCGGTGCCTACCGTCCCGGCGAACAGGACGTCCCCCCGGTCGGCAAGCCCGCCTACAACACCGACATCCACCTCCTCGACGAGGACCTGAACGGCGTCGCGGCGGGCGAGCAGGGCGAGATCTGCATCGCCGGAGCCAGCGTCGGGGCGGGCTACCTCAACAACGGCCCCGAGAACGCGAAGTTCACAACCATCGAGGTCGACGGAGCACCGCTCAGGGTGTACCGCACGGGCGATCGCGGTCACGTGACCGAGGCAGGCGAACTCATCGTCCTCGGCCGGATCGACTCTCAGGTCAAGGTGCGGGGCATGCGCATCGACCCCACCGACATCGAGCGCGCGCTCGCCCGGCTGGCCGGGGTGCGGGAGGCCGCCGTGGCGATCACGTACACCGACTCCGGCGACGCCGAGCTGATCGCCTTCATCGTCCGGGCGGACGACGAACCCACCGCGGCCGAACCCACCGCCGACGGCCGCGCCGTGGACGCCCTGCGCACCGGTCTCCTGGAGACGCTGCCGCGGAACATGGTGCCGGCCACCTTCGTGAACGTGCCGCGGCTTCCGCTGAGCCCGCACGGGAAGGTCGACCGCGTCGCGCTGGTCGACGCGTACCGGAAGCAGCACGCCAACAGCGGCATCGCTGCGTAGTCGGCGGAATTCGATGACAACCGAGAGGGCCCTGATGATTGCCGACAGCGTGCACGCTATTTGGTGCCGGGAATTCCAGCACGATGAGATTTCGGTCGACGACGACTTCTTCGCCCTGGGTGGCCAGTCCTTGATCATGGTCAAGATCCAGGGTGCCTTCATGGACGAACTGGGAGTCGAGGTCCCCATGGACCAGATGTTCCTCAACCCGACCGTGGCGTCGATCTCCGCGTACATCGAGTCCCAGGGCGCCGTAGTCCCGTAGCCCCCTGGTCCCGTGCGAGGCCGGTTTTCCCGCCGCGTTCCGCCGCCCCGTCCCGCCGCGTGTCTCGCCGGCGAGACACGGCGGCACGGCGCGGCACCGGCGTGCGTACCCGCCGCCGGATCCCTTTATCCCGCCGGTTCGGGTGACTAGCATTTCATTCATGTTCGACAGCGGTATTTCGTCCGCTGCGTCGATGGTTTCCTCAATTGCCATGGCCACCACGTGGATTCCGGCTGCGTTGAGGCAAAAAAACTACCTGGTAAGGAAGGCGGAGCCGCCATGTACGACGTAATTGTCATAGGTGCCCGTGTCGCGGGTTCGCCGACGGCCATGCTATTCGCGCAGCAGGGCTATCGCGTGCTGCTCCTGGAGAAGGCGCGGTTCCCGCAGGACACGCTGTCCTCGCACTACATCCACATGCAGGGCGTGGCGCTGCTCAACCGCTGGGGACTGCTCGACGCGGTCCGTGAGTCGGGCGCCCAGCCGATCACCCGCCAGAGCTACCAGGGCCCGGGTGTCCGCATCGAGGGCTTCTCCCTGCCCATCGACGGCCTGACGACCACGTACGCCCCGCGGCGCTTCGTCCTCGACCCGATCCTCGCGGCCGGTGCCGTGGCGGCCGGCGTGGACTTCCAGGAGGGCTGCGCGGTCAACGACCTGCTGTTCGAGGACGACCGGGTCGTCGGCGTGCGGTACACCACCCCCGGCGGCACCGAGGCGACGGAGCGCGCGCGCCTGGTCGTCGGCGCCGACGGCATGCGCTCGCTGGTGGCCCGCAAGGTCGGCGCGCCGAACGTCATCGAGCACCCGCGGAGCACCTGCACCTACTACAGCTACTGGGCGGGCGTCCCCGCGCACTTCGAGCTGTACGAGCAGCCGGGTCGCTGGATCGGCGTCCTCCCCACCAACAACGACCTCACGCTGCTCATGGCCTACTTCCCGCAGGCCGACTTCGGCGCGGTCCGCAAGGCCGTCGAGCCCGCCTACCTCGACGCCTTCCGCACGACGGCGCCCGAGCTGTGGGAGCGGATGCAGTCGGGCGAGCGCGTGGAGCAGCTGTACGGCACCGGTCACCAGGAGAACTACTTCCGCAAGGCCTACGGGCCCGGGTGGGCACTGGTCGGCGACGCGGTGACCCACAAGGACTCCATCACCGCCCGCGGCATCACCGAAGCCTTCGTCCAGGCCCAGAACCTCACCGACTTCATCGGGGACGGCCTGCACGACGACGACAGGCTCAAGGCGGCCCTGCGGCGCTACGAGAACGAGCTGGGCAACGAAGCACTCAACCAGTACCAGGGCGCGCTCAACGTGGCCGAACTCAAGCCCGAGGGCCGGGTCGACATGCTGAAGAAGCTGGTCGGCCACCAGGAGCACATCGACCGCTACTTCTCGACGCTGTCGGGAGCGTGCTCCATCGACGACTTCTACAACGACGAACTGCTGACCCTGCTCGACCAGAGCTGAGTCACGCCCACCTTGCTCCCCGGTTAGCCGATTTTGGAGAAACAATGATCCCGTTGTCGTTCGCCCAGCGTCGGCTGTGGTTCGTGGACCGCTTCGAAGGCCCTTCGCCGACCTACAACGGCTCCTTCGCCCTACGGCTGACCGGTGAGTTGAACGTGGGTGCGCTGGAGACGGCGCTCCGCGATGTCATCGACAGGCACGAAGTCCTCCGCACGGTCATCGTCGAGGACGACCACGGCGTCCCCCACCAGCAGGTGCTGGACTCCGGGGAGAAGCCCTTCGACCTGCCGGTCGTCGAGGTCGCCCCGCAGGAGCGGGCGGCCGCGGTCGACCGGGCGGGCAAGGAGACCTTCGACCTGGCCGCCGACGCTCCGATCCGCGCCACCCTGGTGCGGACCGGACCGCTCGAACACACCCTCGTGCTCGTGGTGCACCACATCGCCCTGGACGGCGAATCGCTGGGGCCGCTGCTCCGCGACCTCACCGAGGCGTACACGGCGCGCCGGGAGGGCCGGGCCCCCGCGTGGGAGCCGCTCCCGGTCCAGTACGCCGACTACACGCTGTGGCAGCAGGACGTCCTCGGCGACGAGTCCGACCCGGACAGCCTGTCCGCCCGGCAGTTGGCGTACTGGCGCGAGGCCCTGGCCGACATGTCGCAGCCGCTGGCCCTGCCGACGGACCGCCCGCGCCCGAAGCGGACGAGCTCCGACGGCGGCCTGGTCCAGTTCCCGATCGGGTCCGACCTGCTCGACGCCGTCGAGAAGCTGGCCGCGCAGCAGGACCTCACCGTGTCGATGGTCATGCACTCGGCGCTGGCCGTGCTCCTGCACCACCTCGGGTGCGGCGACGACGTACCCATCGGCGCCCCGATCGCGGGCCGGACCGACGAGGAGCTGCGCGACCTCGTCGGCTTCTTCGTCAACACCTGGGTGCTGCGCGTCGACCTGTCCGGCAACCCGACCTTCGTCGAACTGCTCGACCGGGTCCGCGACAGGGCGCTGGGCGCCTACGACAACCAGGACATGCCCTTCGAGCGGCTCGTCGAGCTGCTCAACCCGGACCGGTCCATCGCCTACCACCCGTTCTTCCAGGTGATGCTCGCCTGGCAGGAGCCCGTGGGGGAGCTGGAGTTCGCGGGCCTCGGGGTCGAGTCCGAGACCCTGGAGACCGGAACGGCCAAGTTCGACCTGTTCTTCAACATGATCCCGAACGCCGGGGGCGGGGCGGGCGTCCGCCTGGAGTACGCCACCGACCTGTTCGATCGGGGCACGATCGAGTCCCTCGCGAGCCGCTTCGTACGCGTGCTCGGCGAGCTCGTCGCCGACTCCTCCCGCACCGTCGGCGGCATCGACGCGCTCGACGACGCCGAGAAGGACCGGCTGCTCACCGAGTTCAACGCCAGCGCCACGCCGCTCTCCGACCTGACCGTCCCGGAGCTGTTCGAAGCCCAGGTGGCCAGGACGCCCGACGCCCCGGCGATCGAGTGCGACGGCCGCACGCTGACCTACCGGCAGCTCGACGACCGTGCGAACGGCGTCGCCCGGGAACTGATCCGTCGCGGAGCCGGCCCGGAGGACCTGGTGGTCCTCGCGCTGCCGCGCACCGAGGAATTGGTGGTCGGCCTCCTCGGCATCCTCAAGTCCGGCGCCGGCTACGTGCCGATGGACCCGCAGTACCTCGCCGGCCGCGCGGAGACCGTGCTGGCCGAGGCCCGCCCCCGTTTCGTGGTCACCGACACCGCGACGGCGCGGGAGCTGCCGGGCAACGACATGGAGAGCGTCAACCTCGACCTCCGCTCCGAGTGGCCCCCGGCCGAGGGCGCGCCCGACAACGCGGGTCGCGTCTCGCCGCTGAGCCCGGACAACCTGGCGTACGTGATCTACACCTCCGGCTCCACGGGCAAGCCGAAGGGCGCGGCGATCACCCACCGGGGCGTCGTCAACGGCGTCCGGGAACTGGTGCGCGTCCTCGACGTGCCGTCCGGCTGGAAGATGCTGGCCGGCACCTCCGTGAACTTCGACGTCTCGGTCTTCGAGCTGCTGACCGCCCTGACCACCGGCGGCACGGCCGAGGTCGTGGCGAACGCGCTGGTGCTTGCCGAGCGCGACACCTGGGACGGCCAGGTCATCAGCGGCGTTCCCTCGGTGCTCGGCGAACTCGTCGGACACCTGGAGAAGACGACCGATGTGCGCACGGTCGTGTTCGCGGGCGACGTGCTCCCGGCCCGACTGGTCCGCCAGGTCCGCGAGGCCCTGCCGAACGCGCGGATCGTGAACTCCTACGGCCAGAGCGAGAGCTTCTACGCCACCACCTACTCCCTCCCCGCGTCCGAGGAGTGGCCGGACGGCGACGTCGCGCCCATCGGCACCCCGCTGGGCAACATGCGCGCCTACGTGCTGGGCCCGGGCCTCGCCCCGGTGCCGCAGGGCGTCATCGGCGAGCTGTACGTGGTCGGGACCTGCCTCGGACGCGGCTATCTCGACCGCCCCGGCCTGACGGCCGAGCGCTACGTGGCCAACCCGTTCGGCCCCGCCGGCGAGCGGATGTACCGCACGGGTGACCTCGCCCGCTGGAACGCGCAGGGCCGGCTGGAGTGCGTCGGCCGCGGCGACGGCCAGGTGAAGGTGCGCGGCTTCCGCATCGAGACCTCCGAGGTCGAGGCGGCGCTCACCGCGCACCCCGGCATCAGCGAGGCCGTGGTGATCAGCCGCGAGGTGCCCTCGGGCGGCAAGCGGCTCGTCGCCTACGTGGTGCACACCGGCGAAGGAGCCGTCGGCGACGACGGCGCCGGCGGCATCGGCGACGTGGACGTGCAGTCCGGCGCCTCGTCCGCCGAGCTGCGCAGGTTCGTCGCGGCGCGGCTGCCCGACTACATGGTGCCCTCGGCCTTCGTGGCCCTCGGCGGCCTGCCGCTCGGCCCGACCGGCAAGCTCGACCGCTCGGCGCTGCCCGAGCCGGAGTTCCTGGGCGAGGCCTACCGGGAGCCGCGCACCGAGGCCGAGAAGATCATCACCGCGGCGTACGCGGACGTGCTCGGCGTGGACCGGGTCGGCGTCGACGACGACTTCTTCGCCGTGGGCGGCGACAGCCTGCGCTCGATCCAGGTCGTGGCGCGGACCCGGGCCCGGGGCCTGAACCTCACCACGCGCGAGATCTTCGAGTGCCGCACGGCGGCCCGGCTGGCCGAGGTGGCCGCCGACCGACGCGACGAGGTCCCCGCGCTCGCGGAGCTCGAAGGCGGCGGCGTCGGCCCGATGGCGCTGCAGCCGGTGGCGCAGCACGTGTTCGAGAACGGCGGCGGGACGAACCGCTTCGCCATGTCGATGGTGCTGGAACTGCCCGCGGACATCGACGAGAGCGGCCTGGCCGCGACGTTGGACGCGGTGCTCGACCGCCACGACCTGCTGCGCGTCCGGCTGGAGCGCGGCGACGAACTCTCCCTCGTCGTGCGTCCGCGGGGCGCCGTACGGGCGGCGGACCTGATCCACCGCGTCTCCTGCGACGGCCGCTGGGACGAGCCGGCCACGCTGGAGGCGGCCAAGGCGGAGCTGGAGGCCTCGGCCGGGCGGCTCGACCCGGAGGCCGGGACCGTGGCGGACTTCGTGTGGTTCGCACCGGACTCGGGAGCGGGCCGGCTGCTCGTGGTCCTGCACCACCTGGTGGTGGACGGCGTCTCCTGGCGCATCCTCATGTCGGACTTCGCCGAGGCCTGGCAGCAGGTCCGCGCCGGCCGCACCCCCGAACTGCCCGAGGTCGGCACCTCCGCCCGCCGCTGGGCGGCGGCGCTGGAGTCCGAGGCCTTCTCCCCGGAGCGGGAGGACGAGCTGGACTACTGGCGCGACGTGCTCGAATCGACCAACCTCCCGCTCGGCGAGCGCGCGTTCGATCCGACCGTGGACGTGATGTCCACCCTCGACACCGTGCGCGTGCAGCTGCCCGTCGAGGTCACCGAGGCCGTGCTGACCAGGCTTCCCGCCGCGTTCAAGGGCACCGGAACCGACGTTCTGCTCGCCGCGCTCGCCCTGGCGGTGAACCGCTGGCGCGGCGCGGACCGTTCGATCCTGGTCCGCCTGGAGGGCCACGGCCGTGAAGAGGACGTCGTCCCCGGCGCCGACCTCTCCCGGACCGTCGGATGGTTCACCAGCATGTACCCCGCCCGGGTCGACGTGCGGGGCGTGGACCTGGCCGACGTGCTCGCCGGCGGCGGCGCCGCCGCGAAGGCGGTCAAGCTGGTCAAGGAGCAGCTGCGCGGGGTCCCGGACAAGGGCCTCGGGTACGGCCTCCTGCGCTGGCTGAACCCGGAGACCGCGCCGCAGCTGGAGGAGTACGCGGCGCCCCAGATCGGCTTCAACTACCTCGGCCGGATCTCCGCCACCGACGTGCCCGAGCACCTGCGCGCCGAGGGATGGGTGCCGGCGGACTGGTCCTCCGAGCTGATCCCGATGCCCGACCCGGACCTGCCCGCGCTGTCCGCGCTGGAGGTCAACTCGGTCGTCACGGACACCCCCGACGGCACCCGACTGCAGGCCGCCTTCATGTTCCCCACCGGCGTGCTGTCCCGCGAGCGGACCACCGAACTGGCCGAGCTGTGGGTCGAGGTGCTGCACGGCATGGCCGCGCACGCCGCCCGCCCGGAGATCGGCGGGCTCACCCCCTCCGACGCCCCGCTGGTCTCGGTCGGGCAGGACGAGATCGACGACTGGGAGGAGCGCTACGGCCGGCTGGTCCAGGTGTGGCCGCAGGCCCCGGGCCAGTCCGGCATCCAGTTCCAGGCCGCGTTCGCCGACGGCGCCTTCGACGTCTACCACATGCAGTTCCTGATGCACCTGACCGGGCACGTGGACCCGGCGCGCATGCGGGCGGCCGGGCAGGCGCTCCTGGAGCGCTACCCGAACCTGCGCTCGGCGTTCGTCGCCGGAGCCAACGGCGACCCGGTCCAGCTCGTGGCCCAGGACGTCGCCGTCCCCTGGCGGCACATCGACCTGACCGGCCTCGACGCGGCCGAGCAGGACGCGGCGGTCGACCGGGCCCTCGCCGACGACCGGGCGGACCAGCTCGACCCCACCCGCCCGCCGCTGTTCCGCCTGGCCCTGCTCACCTGCGGGCCGCGGAAGGCGAAGCTCATCATCACGGCGCACCACACCCTCTTCGACGGCTGGTCCTCGCCGCTCGTGATCAAGGACCTGATCCGGCTCTACGCCGCGACCGAGGAGCTCGCTCCGGTCCGCGGCTACGGCGACTACCTGGCCTGGCTGTCCAAGCAGGACCGGGACGCGTCGGCCGCGCGCTGGAAGGACGAGCTCGACGGGTTCGAGCAGCCGACCCTCCTGGCCGCGGACCTTCCCGAGAAGGGGGAGGCGTCCCGCCTCGGGCGCGTCGAGGTCCCGCTGTCCATCGACAAGGGCCGCGAACTCGCCCGGCGCGCCGCGGAACTCGGCGTCACGCTGAACACCCTCCTCCAGGGCGCGTGGGCGGTCGTCCTCGCGAAGCTGACCGGGCAGCAGGACGTGGTGTTCGGCGCGGCCGTCAACGGCCGTCCGGCGGACCTGGTCGGTTCCGACGAAATGGTCGGCCTGTTCATCAACACCCTGCCGACCAGGGTGCGGACCGCACCGGGCCAGACGGTGGGCGAGGTCATCACCGACCTCCAGGACCGGCAGATCTCCCTGCTCGACCACCACTACTACGGCCTGGCCGACATCCAGCGCGGTGTCGGACTGCCCTCCCTCTTCGACACGATCGTCGTGTTCGAGAACTACCCGATCGACCGCGAGGGCATGGTCGAGGCCAATGACTCGGCCGGTGTCACGATCGACGCCATCCGGCCGTTCGCGGGCTCGCACTACCCGCTCACCCTCAACTCCGCCGACCCCTACCTGCGCCTCTCCCTCGACTACCAGACCAACCTCTACGACCACGGCGCGGCCGAGGAGATCGCCGCCCGGCTCGTCCGCGTGCTGGAGCAGGTGCTGGAGGACCCCCAGACGCCCGTCGGCGCCCTGGACGTGCTCTCCGAGCAGGAGCGGGACCGGCTGGTCAGGGGCATCAACGACACGGCGCACCCGGTGCCGGCCGACACCCTGCCGGGCGCGTTCGAGGCCCAGGTGGAGCGCACCCCCGACGCGGTGGCGCTGATCGGCGAGCAGGAGACCCTGACCTACGCCGAGTTCAACCGGCGTGCCAACCGCCTGGCGCACTGGCTGGTCGAGCAGGGCGCCGGCCCCGAGCGGCTGGTCGCCGTACGGATCCCGCGCTCCGTCGACCTGATGGTGGCGATCTACGCGGTGGTGAAGGCCGGCGCGGCCTACCTGCCCGTGGACACCGAGCTGCCCGAGGACCGCGTACGGCGCGTACTGGACGCCGCGAACCCGCTGCTGCTGCTCGACGCGAACCTCCCGGACGTCTCCGGCTACCCGCAGACCAACCCCGAGCGCGAACTGTCCCCGGACAACGCCGCGTACGTCATCTACACCTCCGGCTCCACCGGCCGCCCCAAGGGCGTACAGGTGGCGCACCGCTCGATCCTCAATCGGCTCGCATGGGGCCTGGCGCACTTCGAGGTCGGCGTCGAGGACCGGGTGCTGCTGAGCACCACCGCCAGCTTCGACGTTTCGGTGCCGGAGCTGTTCGCACCGCTCCAGGTCGGCGCCGCGGTCGTCATCGCGCGTCCCGACGGACGTCGTGACCCGGCCTACCTCGCCGACCTGATCCGGCGCGAACGCGTGACCGGCGCGGACTTCGTGCCCTCCCTGCTGGAGGCGTTCGTCAACGAGCCCTCGGCCAAGGAGTGCCACAGCCTGCGCTGGATCGAGGTCGCCGGCGAGGCGTTCCCGCCCGCCCTGGCCAACCGCGTCGTCGAGGTGCTGCCCGGCTGCGGTGTCCACAACCTCTACGGGCCCACCGAGGCCTCCGTCGAGGTCACCGCGTACCGGCACGTGCCGGGCGCGGACCGGGTGCCGATCGGCGCACCGGTCTGGAACACCCAGGTGTACGTACTGGACGACGCCCTGCGCCCCGTCGCACCGGGGGTCCCCGGAGAGCTCTACCTGGCCGGCACCGGGCTCGCCCGGGGCTACCTGGGACAGACCGACCTGACCGCGAACCGGTTCGTCGCCTGCCCCTTCGGAGAGCCGGGGTCCCGGATGTACCGCACCGGCGACGTCGTGCGGTGGAACGGCGACGACCAGGTCGAATACATCGGCCGCTCCGACTTCCAGGTCAAGCTCCGCGGGTTCCGCATCGAGCTCGGCGAGATCGAGCAGGCGCTCGCCGCGCACCCCGACGTCGACGGTGCGGTGGCCCTGGTGCGGGAGGACCGCCCCGGTGACCAGCGCCTCGTCGCGTACGTGGTGACCGGCAAGGCGGACCCGGCCAGGCTCGACCTCACCGCCGTGACGGACCTGGCCCGCGAGAACCTGCCGGAGTACATGGTCCCCTCGGCCGTCGTGCCGCTCGCGGCCTTCCCGACCACCCCGAGCGGGAAGCTCGACCGCAAGGCGCTCCCCGCACCGGACCACACGGAAGCCGCCGCGACCGGACGGGGGCCGCGCAACCACAACGAGGAAGTCCTCTGCCGGCTGTTCTCCGAGCTGCTGGGGCTGGAGGAGGTCGGCATCGACGCCGACTTCTTCGACCACGGCGGGCACTCGCTGCTCGCCACCCGGCTGACCGGCCGCATCCGTAACGAACTCAAGGTCGACGTGAAGGTCACCACCGTGTTCCGCAGTCCGACCGTCGCCCAGCTGGCGGCCCGGCTGGAGAAGTCGGGCACGTCCAACCGCCCCCAGCTGCGCCCGATGAACGTGTAGGTAGGAGTACCTCGATGATCCCGTTGTCCTTCGCACAACGCCGGCTGTGGTTCCTCCATCGTCTGGAAGGCCCGTCCGCGACCTACAACATCCCGTTCGTGCTCCGCCTGGACGGCCCGCTGGACACGGCGGCCCTGTCCGCGGCGGTGACGGACGTCGTCACCCGGCACGAGAGCCTGCGCACCCTGGTCGTCGAGAACGAGGACGGCACGCCCGAGCAGCGCATCGTGCCCGCTCAGGAGGCGGTCCTCCAGTTCCGGGTGGTCGACGTGGCCGCGGACGCGGTGACGGCCGCGAGCCACGAGGCCGCGTGCGAAGGCTTCGACCTGGACACGGAACTCCCGCTGCGCACCACCGTGCTGCGGGTCTCCCCGCAGGAGCACGTGCTGGTGTTCGTCATCCACCACATCGCCGCGGACGGGGCGTCGATGGCGCCCTTCATGCGGGACCTGCTGTCGGCCTACTCGGCCCGCCGGCAGGGGAGCGCGCCGCACTGGACTCCGCTCCCCATCCAGTACAAGGACTACACGCTGTGGCAGCGCGAGGTCCTCGGAGACGAGGAGGACCCGGAGAGCGTCGCGGCGGCGCAGCTGGACTACTGGCGCGCGGAACTGGCCGGGGTCCCGCAGCCGGTCCAGCTTCCGCTGGACCGACCGCGGCCGACGGCGGCCGCCCACCAGGGCGGTCACGTCGACTTCGAGCTGGACGCCGAGCTGCTCGCCGGCGTCGGCAGGCTCGCCGGGGCGCACGGCGCCACGGCGCCGATGGTCGCCCAGTCCGTGCTCGCCGTGCTCCTGCACCACCTCGGCGCCGGCAACGACCTCACGATCGGCAGCCCGATCGAGGGCCGCGCCGACGAGCAGCTCGACGACCTGATCGGATTCTTCGCCAACACCTGGGTGCTGCGCGTCGACCTGTCGCGCAACCCCTCCTTCGAGGACCTGCTGGACCAGGTGCGCGACCGGGCCCTCGCCGCGTACGACAACCAGGACGTTCCGTTCGAGCGCCTGGTGGAGCTGCTGAGCCCGGACCGCACCACCGCGTACCAGCCGCTGTTCCAGGTGATGCTGGCCTGGCAGTTCGAGTGGGGCCGGATCGAGACCCCGGGTCTGCGGATCACCCCCGTCCCGGCGGGTACCGGCACCGCCAAGTTCGAACTGTTCTTCAACATCGTCCCGGCCCCCTCCGGCGGTGCGTACGGGCGGCTGGAGTACGCGACCGAACTGTTCGACCACGCCACGGCCGAGGGCCTCGTCGACCGCTACGTGCGCGCGCTGCGCCAGGTGGTCGCCGACCCCGCGACGCGGCTCGGCGGGGTGGACGTCCTCACCGAGGGCGAACGCGACCGACTGGCCAAGCTGAACGAGACCACGGTCCCGCTGCGGCCGGTGACCGTACCGGAACTGGTCGCCGCCCAGGCGGCGCGCACACCCGGCGCCACGGCCGTGGTGTCCGGGGCGACCGAGCTGTCGTACCGGGAACTGGACGCCCGCGCCAACCGACTGGCGGCGATCCTCCAGGACCACGGCGTCGGGCCGGACGTCCTGGTCGCCGTCGCACTGCCGCGCTCCGCGGACCTGGTCGTCGCACTGCTGGCCGTGCTCAAGGCCGGCGGCGCCTACCTCCCGATCGACCCGAACTACCCGGCCGCCCGAGTGGACCTCCTGCTCGGCACGGCCGCCCCCGCCCTGGTCCTGGCCGGTCGCGAGACGGCGGCGACGGTGGCCGGCAGCCGGGCGCCGGTGCTCCACCTCGACGAGCTGGGCCTCGACGACCCGGGCCTCGAAGGCCCCGCCGTGGACGCCCCGGAACTCCGCATCGGACCGGACAACCTGGCCTACGTGATGTTCACCTCGGGCTCGACCGGCATCCCCAAGGGCGTCGCCGTCACCCACGGCGGCGTGGTCAACGGCGTGCGGGACCTGCGCCGAACCGTGGGGGTCGAGGCGGGATCCCGGATGCTCGCCGCGACCTCGGTGAACTTCGACGTCTCCGTGTTCGAGATCTTCACCGCGCTGACCAGCGGGGCGAGCGTCGAGATCGTCCGAGACGTACTCGAACTCGCCGAACGCGGCAGTTGGTCGGGCACCACCGTCAGCGCCGTGCCCGCGGTGTTCTCCGCGCTGCTCGACCAGATGGGCACCGGCGCCGCCGACGGCCTCGACCTCGACGTGGAAACCGTCGTCTTCGCCGGTGAGGCGCTCTCGGCCGACCTGGTCCACAAGGTCCGCCGCGCCCTGCCCGACGTCCGCGTCGTCAACGCCTACGGACAGACCGAGAGCTTCTACGCCGCCACGTACACCGTGCCGCCGGACTCGACCGAAACCAGCGCGGTGCCGGTCGGACAGCCGCTGGCCAACATGCGCGCCCACATCCTGGGGCCGGAGCTGGCCCCCGTCCCGCCGGGCGTGATCGGCGAACTGTACGTCGGCGGGCTGGTCGCCCGCGGCTACCACCAGAACGCCCCCGCCACGGCCGAGCGGTTCGTCGCCTCCCCCTTCGGACCCGCCGGCGAGCGCATGTACCGCACCGGTGACCTGGCCCAGTGGGACGAGGACGGCCGGCTGAAGTACGCGGGCCGCGCCGACGACCAGGTCAAGGTGAACGGCATCCGCGTCGAGCCGACCGAGATCGAGACGGCCCTCCTCGCGCACCCCGCCATCGGCCGGGCCGTGGTCACGGTGTGCGAGGACCCCGCCGGCAAGACCCGACTCGTCGGCTACGTGGCGCCGGTGACCGCCGACGGCGCTGCCGGGCCGGACACCGGCTTCTCGGTGGCCGACCTGCGGCGATTCGTGGCCAAGCGGCTGCCGGACTACATGGTGCCCGCCCTGCTCGTGGTGCTGGACCGACTGCCGCTGTCCGCCAACGGCAAGCTGGACCGCTCCGCGCTGCCCGCGCCGGAGTTCCCCACCACCGCCTACCGGGCGCCGCGCGGCGAGGCCGAGCGGATCCTGGCCGAGGTGTACGCGGACGTGCTCGACGCCCAGCAGGTCGGCATCGACGACGACTTCTTCACCAGCGGCGGCGACAGCATCCGTTCCATCCAGGTCGTCGCGCGCGCCAAGACGCGCGGCGTGGTGGTCAGCACGCGGGAGATCTTCGAGAACCGCACCGTCGCGCGGCTCGCGGAGCTGGTCGACGGACGCGAGGAAGAGGAACTCGTGAGCCTGGCCGAGCTGCCGGGCGGCGGCGTGGGCTGGTCCCCGCTGCCGCCGACGGCGGCGCACGTCCTCGCCCTGGGCGGTGGCATCGGCCGGTTCTGCATGTCCGCGCTGCTGACCCTGCCCGAGGACATCGACCGCACCGGACTGGTCGCGACCCTGCAGGCCGTGCTGGACCGCCACGACGTGCTGCGCTCCCGGCTCGACCGGGCGGAGCCGGGCCTGACCATGCGGCCCGTCGGCAGCGTGGACGCCGGCGCCCTCGTACGGGAAGTCCGCTACGCCGGCGCCGACGTGAAGGCCGAGCTGGACGCGGCCGCGGACCGGCTGGACCCGGACGCGGGCGTCATGGCGCAGTTCGTGTGGTTCACCTCCGAGACGGAGGCCGACCGGCTGCTGATCGTGCTGAACCACCTCGTCGTCGACGGGGTGTCGTGGCGGATCCTGGTGCCGGACCTGGTGTCCGCGTGGCAGCGGTTCCGCGAGGGCCGCACCTCGCCGCAGAGCCCGGTGGGCACCTCGCTGCGCCGGTGGACCCACGCCCTGGCGGACGAGGCGGCCACCCCGGAGCGGGTGGCGGAACTCGCCGTCTGGCAGGAGACGCTGCGCGCGCCCGAGCCCGTCCTGGGCGCACGGGAGCTGGACCCCGCGCGCGACGTCACCGCCACGGTCGACACCGTGCGCATCCAGGTGCCGGTCGACGTCACGGGCGCCCTGCTGAACACGCTGCCCGCGGTGTTCCGCGGCGGTGTCGACGACGGACTGCTGGCCGGCCTGGCGCTGGCGCTCGCGCGGTGGCGGCGGACCCGCGGCGAATCCGGGGCCTCGACGCTCGTGCGCCTGGAAGGACACGGCCGCGAGGACCACCTGGTCCCCGGCGCCGACCTGTCCGGCACCATCGGCTGGTTCACCGCCATGTACCCGGTGAAGCTGGACTTGGCGGACATCGACGTGGCGGACGCGTTCGCCGGCGGCCCCGCCGCGGGACGCGCCGTCAAGGCCGTCAAGGAGCAGCTGCGGGCCGTCCCGGACAACGGCATGGGCTACGGCCTGCTGCGCCGGCTCAACCCGGAGACCGCCACCGCGCTCGCCGGACGGCGGGAACCGCAGATCGGGTTCAACTACCTGGGCCGGGCCTCCGGCGCGGACATCCCCGAGGAGCTGCGCGGCCTGGGCTGGACCCCGGACACCACGCACCGGGACCTGATCGCCGCGCCCGACGCGGACATGCCGGCCCTGTCGGCGCTGGAGATCAACGCGGTGGCCACCACCGGCCGCGGCGGCGACGAACTGACCGCCTACTTCGGCTTCCCGACCGGGGTGCTCACCCGCGAGGAGGTGACCGAGCTGGCCGGTCTGTGGGTCGAGGCGCTGACGGCCCTGGCCCGGCACGCCACGACTCCCGACGCCGGCGGCCTCACCCCGAGCGACGCGCCCCTGGTCGAGGTCGGCCAGGCGGAGATCGACACCTGGGAGGGCCGCTTCGGCAGGCTGGCCCAGGTGTGGCCGACGACGCCGGTGCAGTCCGGGATGTTGTTCCACACGATGCTCGCGGACTCCGCCTTCGACGCCTACCACATGCAACTGGTGTTCCACCTGTCCGGCGAGGTCGATCCGCAGCGGATGCGGCAGGCCGCGCAGGCCCTGCTGAGGCGTCACCCCAGCCTCCGCGCCGCGTTCGTCGACCGGGCGGACGGCGAGGTCGTGCAGGTGATCCCGGAGACGGTGTCCCTGCCCTGGCAGTACCTCGAACTGACCGCCGCCGACGAGGCGGAGCGGACCGCGACGTTCGAGGAGTTCCTCGTCCGGGACCGGGCCGCCCACTTCGACGTGGACACCCCGCCGCTGATCCGGCTGGCCCTGGCCGTCCTCGAACCCGGCCGCGCCGAGCTGGTGATGACCGCCCACCACGTGCTGATCGACGGCTGGTCCATGCCCCTGCTGATGCGGGACCTGCTGCTGCTCTACGCCTCCGGCGGAGACCCGGCCGGTCTGCCCGTGACCCGCGACTTCGGCGACTTCCTGTCCTGGCGCTCCCGCCAGGACGAGGCGGAGTCCGCACGCGTGTGGGCCGCCGAGCTGGAGGGGGTGCGGGAGCCGACCCTGATCGCTCCCGGCACCGAGGACGCGGCCAAGGAAGGCGTCGACCAGGTCGAGATCACGCTCCCGATCGACGAGGCGCGCGCCCTCACCCGGCGCGCCTCCGAGTGGGGCGTCACCATCAACACCCTGGTCCAGGGTGCCTGGGCGCTGCTGCTCGGCGGCCTCACCGGCCGCCAGGACGTGATCTTCGGCGCCACCGTCTCCGGGCGCCCGCCCGAGGTGACCGACGTCGACTCGATGGTCGGCATGTTCATCAACACCCTCCCCGTACGCGTCGACCACCGACCCGGCGACACCGTCGCCGAGGTCCTGACCCGGCTCCAGGGCCGGCAGGCCGCCCTCCTGGACCACCACTACTACGGGCTCACGGAGATCCAGCAGTCCGTCGGCCTGCCGACCCTCTTCGACACGCTCGTCGTCTTCGAGTCGTACCCGGTCGACCGGGAGGGCCTCAGCGACGCCTCCGACGCCGCGGACGGCATCACCTTCACCGGCCTGCGGGCGTCCACCGCCACCAACTACGCGCTGACCCTGATGGCGGCGGTCGACCCGCACCTCCAGCTGATCCTCCAGTACACCCAGGGCGTCTTCGGCCGGGCCGCGGTGGAGGTGTTCGCGGCCCGCCTCGTGCGGATCCTGCGGCAGCTGGCCCTCACCCCCGAGATGAAGGCCGCGGAGGTCGACATCCTGGAACCGGCCGAACGCGACCGACTGCTCGTCGAGTTCAACGACACGGCCGTCCCCACCCCGGACGTCACCGTCAACGGGCTCGTCGAGGCACAGGCTGCGCGGACCCCGGACGCGGTCGCCGTGGAGGCCGGGGGCGCGTCCCTCACCTACCGCGAGCTGAACGCCCGGGCCGACCGCCTGGCGCGCGAACTGGCCGGACACGGGGTGGGCCCGGAATCGGTCGTCGCGGTCTCGCTGCCGCGCACGCCCGCCCTCGTGGTCGCCCTGCTCGCGGTCCTGAAGGCGGGCGGTGCCTACCTTCCGGTCGACCCCAAGTACCCCAGCCAACGCCTCGCGGCCATCCTCGACGAGGCACGCCCGCGCCTGGTCCTGACGGACTCCGCGACGGTCGGGGCGCTGCCGGCGCACGAGGCCCCGGACCTCCTCCTCGACGCCCTCGACCTGTCGGAGGCCGCGACCGCGCTCGACGTGCCCGTGCACGCCGACCGGTTGGCCTACGTGATGTACACCTCCGGGTCCACGGGCAAGCCCAAGGGCGTCGCCATCACCCACGCGAACGTGGTCAACGGCGTGCTGCGGCTCGCCGCCGAGGTGGGCATGGAGCAGGGCAAGCGGCTCCTGGCCGGCACCTCCGTCAACTTCGACGTCTCGGTGTTCGAGATCTTCACGACGCTCACCGCCGGCGGCATCGTCGAAGTGGTCCGGGACGTCCTGGTCCTGGGCGAGCGGCAGGGCTGGAGCGGCAGCGTCATCTCCACCGTGCCGTCCGCCTTCGCCGAACTCGTCGACGAGATCTCGGGCCGCACCACCGTGGAGACGGTCGTCTTCGCCGGCGAGGCCCTGCCCGCGTCGCTCGTCGACAAGACGCGGGCCGCCTTCCCGGGCGTACGGATCGTCAACGCCTACGGGCAGAGCGAGTCGTTCTACGCCTCCACCCACACCGTCGGCGACGGCCCACAGGACCGGGCCGGCAGCGCGCCCGTCGGCACCCCGCTCGGAAACATGCGGGCCTACGTCCTGGGCCCCGGCCTCACCCCCGTGCCCCCGGGCGCGGTCGGCGAACTGTACGTCGGCGGCAACGTGGGCCGCGGCTACCACGGCCGCCCCGAGCTGACCGCCGAGCGCTTCGTCGCCGACCCGTTCGGCCCGTCCGGCGCGCGCATGTACCGCACCGGGGACCTCGCCCGCTGGAGCGAGGAGGGCCGGCTGGAGTACGTCGGCCGCGCCGACGCACAGGTCAAGGTGCGCGGCTTCCGTGTCGAGCCCGGCGAGGTCGAGGCCGCGATCACCGCGCACACCGGGATCGCGCAGGCCGTCGTCATCGCCCGCGACGGGCGCGGCGGCGGCACGAGCAAGCAGCTGGTCGCGTACGTGGTGCTCGCCGTCCCCGGCGACGACGCGACGACCAAGGAGCTGAACGGCTTCGTCTCGCAGCGGTTGCCGGACTTCATGGTGCCGTCCGCCTTCGTGGTCCTCGACCGACTGCCGCTCACCCCGAACGGCAAGCTCGACCGGGCCGAACTGCCCGAACCGGAGTTCACCGGCGCCGCGTACCGGGCGCCGCGCACCACCCGCGAGGAGACCCTGGCCACGCTGTTCGCCGAGGTGCTCGGCCTGGACCGCGTCGGCATCGACGACGGCTTCTTCGAGCTCGGCGGGCACTCCCTCCTCGCGACCCGCCTGATCAGCCGCGCCCGCGCCGAGATGGGGATCGAGCTACCCATCCGCAAGATCTTCGACCTGCCGACGGTGGCCCAGCTCGCCGGCTGGTCGGAGGAATCGGCCGCGCCCCGTCGCCCCAGCCTGCGCCAGATGTTCGAAGGAGTGAAGAAATGATCCCGCTGTCATTCGCCCAACGCCGTATGTGGCTCCTGCACCAACTGGAGGGCGGGGCCGCGACCTACAACATCTCGGCGGCCTTCCGGCTGACCGGAGCCCTGGACCAGGACGCGCTCGCCGCGGCGGTCCGCGACGTGGTCGACCGGCACGAGATCCTGCGCACCACGTACGCGACGGACGACAGCGGTGAGCCCCACTCGCGGATCCTCACGGTGGAGCAGGCCGCGCCGCGGCTGCGGCTGGCCGACGTGGCGCCCGAGGACACGGCCCGCGCCATCGCCGAGGCCGTCTCGCACGGCTTCGACCTTGAGAACGAGCTGCCCCTGCGGGCGCACCTGCTGCGCTGCTCCCCCGAGGAGCACGTGCTGGTCATGGTCGTCCACCACATCGCCTCGGACGGCAGCTCGGCCGCGCCGATGATGCGGGACCTGGTCACGTCCTACACCGCCCACCTGGACGGGCAGGCGCCCCGGTGGGAGCCGCTGCCCGTGCAGTACCACCAGTACGCGCAGTGGCAGCGCGAGGTGCTCGGCGAGGTGACCGACCCGGAGAGCCTCGCCGCCCAGCAGGTCGAGTACTGGCGCAAGCAGCTCGACGGCGTGCCCCAGCCGCTGAGCCTGCCCACGGACCGCCCGCGACCCGCCGCGGGGAACTCGCACGGCGAGACGATCGGCCTCTCCGTGAACGCGGAGGTGGCGGCCGGACTGCAGAAGCTGGCCGACGAGCGCGGCGCGTCCATGTCGATGGTCCTGCAGGCCGCGCTGGCGGTCCTGCTGCGCAAGCTCGGCGGCGGGGACGACCTGACGATCGGCTCCCCGATCGCCGGCCGGACCGACGAGGCGCTGGCCGACCTGATCGGGTTCTTCGTCAACACCCAGGTGCTGCGGGCCGACCTCTCGGGCAACCCGACCTTCACCGAGCTGCTCGCCCAGGTGCGGGAGAAGGCGCTGACGGCCTACGAGTACCAGGACGTGCCCTTCGACCTGCTGGTCGAGGCCATCAACCCCGAGCGCTCCGCCTCCTACCAGCCGCTGTTCCAGGTGATGTTCGCCTGGCAGAGCTACCAGAAGCCCGACTTCGGCATGCCCGGACTCGACATGAGGTTCGAGCAGGCCATCCCGTCGACCTCCATGGTCGACCTGTTCTTCAGCCTGACCGTGGACGAGTCGGGCGCGCTGCACGGCGACCTCCAGTACGCGACCCAGCTCTTCGACCGCGACTCGGCCGAGGCGATCGCCGAACGGCTCGCCCGCGTGCTGGAGCAGCTCGCAGCCGACCCGACCGTCCGCATCGGCGACGTCGACGCGCTCGGCGAGGCCGAGCGGGACCGTCTGCTGACCGAGGTGAACCACGCCGGCGGCGAGATCCCCGACGCCACCCTGGTCGAACTGTTCGAGCGCCAGGCGGCGCGGCACGCGGAGGCCGTCGCGGTCACCTACGAGGGCGCCTCGCTCACCTACGGGGAGGTCAACGCCCGGGCCAACCGGCTCGCGCGGCACCTCGTCGCCCAGGGCGTCGGCCCCGAGTCCCTGGTCGGCGTCTGTCTGGAACGCTCGGCCGAACTGGTCGTCGCGCTGCTCGCCGTGCTCAAGGCCGGCGGCGCCTACCTGCCGATCGACCCCGACTCCCCGGCCGACCGCATCGCCTACATGGTCCAGGACGCCCACCCGGTCCTGCTGGTCACCACCAGCTCGAACGCCGCCGCGCGGGAACTGGCCCAGGACCTCCCGCTGGTCCACCTCGACCGTGCCGGGGACCTCGCCGACGTGGCGGACACCGACCTCACCGACGCCGAGCGCCGCACGGCCCTGAACCCCGCGCACCCGGCGTACGTGATCTACACCTCCGGTTCGACCGGCCGCCCCAAGGGCGTGCTGATCCCGCACTCCAACGTGGTCGGGCTCTTCACCGCCACCGAGGACTTCGCCTTCGGCGCGGACGACGTGTGGACCCTCTTCCACTCCTACGCCTTCGACTTCTCGGTGTGGGAGCTGTGGGGGCCGCTGCTCCACGGCGGCCGCCTGGTCGTGGTCCCGTACGACGTCTCCCGCTCCCCGTCCGAGTTCCTCCAGCTCCTGGCCCGCGAGCGGGTCACCGTCCTCAACCAGACGCCCTCGGCCTTCTACCAGCTCGTCCAGGCCGACGCCGACGCCCCCGGCCAGGAACTGGCCCTGCGGTACGTGGTGTTCGGCGGCGAGGCCCTCGACCTGAACCGCCTCGCGGACTGGTACGCGCGCCACGCCTCCGACGCGCCGGTGCTGGTGAACATGTACGGCATCACCGAGACCACCGTGCACGTCACCCGCATCGACCTGGACGAGCACTCCGCCGGCCGCTTCCGGGCCAGCGTGATCGGCCCGGCCGTCCCGGGCCTGCGGGCGTACGTCCTGGACTCCAACTTGATGCCGACGCCCACCGGCGTGACCGGCGAGCTGTACGTGGCGGGCTACGGCCTGGCCCGCGGCTACCACGGCCGGCCCGACCTGACCGCGGGACGCTTCGTCGCCTGCCCCTTCGGCGCGCCGGGCGAGAGGATGTACCGCAGCGGCGACCTGGTCCGCTGGGCCAAGAACGGCCAGCTGGAGTACGTGGGTCGCGCCGACTCCCAGGTGAAGATCCGCGGCTTCCGGATCGAGCTGGGCGAGATCGAGCAGTCGCTCACCGGCCACCCCGACGTGGCGCAGGCCGTCGTCCTGGTGCGCGAGAACCAGGCGGACGACAAGCGCATCGTGGCCTACGTGGTGCCCGAGGCGGACACCACGCCCAGCGCCGCCGAGCTGTCCGAGTACCTGCGCGGGCGCCTCCCGGAGTACATGGTGCCCTCGGCGGTGCTCCTGCTGTCGGACATCCCGCTGACCTCGAACGGCAAGCTCGACAAGCGGGCACTGCCCTCGGAGGACACGACCACCGTCGTCAGCCGGGAGCCGCGCAACGCCTACGAGGAGGGTCTGTGCGCCCTCTACGCCGAGCTGCTTCGCCTGGACAAGGTCGGTGTCGACGACGGGTTCTTCGCGCTCGGCGGCCACTCCCTCCTGGCCACCCGGCTCAGCGTCCGCATCCGCAAAGAGTTCGACATCGACATCCCCATCAGGACGATCATCAAGTACCCCACGGTCGCCGAACTGGCCGCGCTGATGCTCGCGGGCGGTGTACCCGACGACGAGGCCGACACGTTCGCGGTCGTACTGCCGCTGAACAGCGACCCCGGCACGGGCAAGGAGCCGGTCTGGTTCTTCCACGGCGGCGGCGGCCTGGGCTGGGCGTACTACAGCTTCGCCGTGCACCTCCAGGACCGACCGGCCTACGCCCTGCAGTCCCGCGGCTCCGACGGCGTGGACACCCTGGCGGGCTCCGTACAGGAGATGGTCGACGACTACGTCGCCCAGATGCTGAAGATCCAGCCGGAGGGTCCCTTCCACCTCATCGGCTGGTCCTACGGCGGCACCATCGTGCACGCCGTCGCGGACGCGCTCGACCGGCTCGGCCACGCGATCTCCTTCGTGGCCATCCTGGACGCGCAGCCCGGCGGGCACGGCTTCACCGAGGTGCACGCCGGCAAGGACTCGTCCGACTACCGCTCGGAGCTGGAGGAGGACTTCGGCCGGTACATCCGCATGGGCAACCGACAGGGCTTCCTGGACACCATGTCGAACGTCATCGCCAACAACACCGCCCGCATGATGGATTACCGTTCGCCGGCCTACCGCGGCGACGTCCTGTACTTCCACGCGGCGCTGGAGGACAAGTCCTACGCGCACGTGTGGCGGCCGTACGTCCTCGGCTCCATGGAGGTGCACGAGGTGCGGGCCACGCACCACGAGATGCACATGCCCGCGCCCGTGGCCGAATTCTTCGAGGTCGTCGGCTCCAGGCTGGCGTAGCGCGACCGGGCAGCGATGTCCCGGAACCTTCGGGCAGCGATGTCCCGGAACCTTTTCAACAAACGATCCAATGGATGATTGGGGTTGGTCGGGGTGTCAGAGCCCGGCGTGTCCGCGGAAAACGGGGACCAGATCACGCTGCTGTGCGTGCCGTTCGCGGGAGCTGGTCCGTCCTTCTTCCACCCGTGGCGGGACCTGTCCGCCGGCCGGTGGCGGGTGACCTCGGTCGAGCTCCCCGGCCGGGAGCGGAAGATCATGGAAGAGCCGTACCGGAACGTCACCGAGGCGGCCGAGGGCTCGATCGACGACATCGTCGCCGACCTCGGCGAAGGGGCGCGGGTCGTCCTGTTCGGACACAGCCTGGGCGCGGTGCTCGCCTACGAGCTGGTCCACCTGCTCACCGCGCGCGGCATCCGCGTCGAGCGTCTGATCGTCAGCGGTTCGCCGGGTCCCTGGACCCAGCGCGAGCGGCGGGCGACGGGGCTCCAGGACGACGAGTTCCTCGCCCGCGTCGAGGAGTTCGCCGGCTTCCGGCACGAGGCGCTCGACCACCCCGAGATGCGTGAACTGATCCTCCCCGTGCTGCAGGCCGACTGCGAGATGCACGAGAACTACGTCCCGAGCACCGACGAACCCGTCTCGGTGCCGATCCACTCGCTGCGCGGCGACTCCGACGGCCTGGTCACCGCCGAGGAGGCCAACCAGTGGCGCGCGGCGACCACGGCCGGATTCGGCTATGCGGAGTTCGCGGGCGACCACATGTACCTCGTCGACAGCGGCCGGGAGGTCCTCGACGTGATCGAAGCGGAGTCCGCCGCCCCCGCCGCGAGGACCGCGGTCGCGTCAGGGGTGTGACAGGTCGATGACAGGGCCGGAGAGGAAAGTGGAGGCATGAGAAGTTCAGCGATTGCAGTTTCAGGGCTGCGCAAGTCATATGGCGACAAGGTCGTGCTCGACGGCATCGACTTCGACGTCGCCGCGGGATCGGTCTTCTCCCTGCTCGGCCCGAACGGGGCCGGCAAGACGACGACGGTCAACATCCTCACGACCCTGATGAAGGCCGACGCCGGCACGGTGCGGGTCGCCGGACACGACGTCGCCACCGCGACGAAGCAGGCGCGCGGAGCCATCGGCGTGACCGGTCAGTTCGCCGCGGTGGACGACCTGCTGTCGGGGCGCGAGAACCTGCAGCTGATGGCCGACCTGAAGCGCGTGCGCAACGGCGACCAGTTGGTCGCGCGGCTGCTGGAGCGTTTCGACCTGGTGGACTCGGCGGACAAGCTGTCGGCGACCTACTCCGGCGGCATGCGCCGCAAGCTGGACCTGGCGATGACGCTGGTCGGAGACCCGGAGATCATCTTCCTGGACGAGCCGACGACGGGTCTCGACCCGCGCAGCCGGCGCACCCTGTGGGGCATCGTCCGCGAGCTGGTGGCCGAGGGCACGACCATCTTCCTCACAACCCAGTACCTGGAGGAGGCCGACCAGCTGGCCGACCAGATCGCGGTGCTCAACCAGGGCCGCCTGGCCGCCCAGGGCACCCCCGAGGAGCTCAAGCGCCAGATCCCCGGCACCCACGTCCAGTTCCGCTTCGCCGACCTCTACGAGCTCGACGCCGCGGCGCGGGTCCTGACCGAATCCGCGCGGGACGAGGAGGAGCTGACCCTGCGGGTGCCGAGCGACGGCGAGACCCGGTCGCTGCGGGCCCTGCTCGACCGGCTCGACGCGCACTCGATCGACGCCCAGGAGTTCTCGGTCAACCGACCGGACCTCGACGACGTCTTCCTCGCCCTGACCGACAACACGGGCACCGAGAACAAGAGCAAGGAGGCGATCGCACAGTGAGCGCTGTCTCGACGCCGTTGGCCGACGCGGGCATCATGCTGCGCCGCAACATCAAGCACAACGTGCGCAACCCCGTCACCATGTTCAACGCGGTCCTGGTCCCCATCGTGATCATGCTCATGTTCGTCAAGGTGTTCGGCGGCGCGTTCAGCGTCGGCGCCGACTACATCGACTACGTGACGCCGGGCCTGCTCGTGATGGCCATCAGCTACGGGCTGTCGGCCACCGCCACGGCCGTGAACTCCGACATGACCAAGGGCGTCATCAACCGCTTCAAGGTCATGGACGTCTCCCGCGGCGCCATGCTCACCGGACACGTCGTCATCACCACGGTGCGCGCCCTGGCGGGCTCCGCGGCCATCGTCGCCGTGGCCTTCGCGATGGGCTTCTCCCCGCAGGCGAGCGCCCTCGACTGGCTCGGCGTCGTCGGTGTCATCGTGCTGCTCAGCGTCGCGACCGGCTGGCTCACCGTCGCCATGGGGCTCGCCGCCAAGACCGCGGAGTCGGCCGGCATGGGCGCCGTGCCGCTCATCATGCTGCCGTTCCTGAGCACCGCGTTCGTCCCCGCCGAATCGATGGGCGCCGGCGTCCGGCAGTTCGCGGAGTACCAGCCCTTCACCCCGATCATCGAGACGCTGCGCGGGCTGCTCGCGGGCACCCCGTCGAGCGGCGACGCGCTCGCGGCCGCCGCCTGGTGCGTCGGCATCGGCGTGGTCGGGTACGTGTGGGCGGTCTCCACGTTCAAGAAGCGGGCGTGACCCCCACCCACTCGGATCAGCTGTTCGTCGTCTCCACGGAGCCGCCCCGGTGAACCCCCTTCACCGAGGCGGCTCCGTGCTGTCCGTCCCGACCGACCGCGACCCCCACCCCGCACGACAACGGCGGCCGTCAAGACCTCGACCAGGTCTCGACGGCCGCCGTCACGCGGGCCGGTGCCTCACCCCTGGCGGGCCGGACCGAACCAGGTGTCGAGGGCGGTGCGGAGCGCGGCGGTGTCGGGCGCGCCGTCCTCCTCGTCGGCCGCCCAGGCGACGTGGCCGTCGGGGCGGATGAGGAGCGCGGCGGGCGCAGGCACCTCCCCGAGGGCCGGCACGGGCCAGAGGTCGTCCTCGCTGCGCGCCTCGACGAAGTCGACGCGGTCGGCCCAGCCCGCGGCGACCGCCGCCAGCCCCTCGGCGCCGCTCAGGTCGAGCAGGACCGGGCGGCCGGCGTGCAGCAGCTCGTAGACGCACGTGGCGCCGTCGGACGTCTTGAGGTCGGCGTCGGGGACCCGCAGACCCGCGAGCCGGTGGTCACCGTCCATCGGGTACCTGATGTCCAGGGCGTTCAGCAGGTGGCGCAGATAGGTGTTGACGTCGTCGAACACCATGAGCGAACTGAAGACGTCGCGTAGCGCGTCCGTCTGGATGCCCGGCCGCGCCAGGGCCGCCTGCGCCCGGGTGTTGTGCAGCACGCGCTCCCCGACGGGATGGCGCTCGGCGTGGTAGGTGTCCAGCAGGCTCTCCGGCGCCCGGCCGCGCACCACCGAGGCCAGCTTCCAGCCCAGGTTGACCGCGTCCTGCACGCCCATGTTCAGGCCCTGCCCGCCGGCCGGGAAGTGGATGTGCGCCGCGTCGCCCGCGAGCAGCACCCGGCCCTGGCGGTACCGGGCGGCCTGCCGCGCGGCGTCGTTGAAGCGGGAGATCCACCGCGGGCTGTTCATGCCGTAGTCCGTGCCCGCCAGCCGCACCAGCGCCTCGCGGAGCTGCTCGAACGTCGTGGGTTCGTCGCGGTCCACCAGGTCGTACTCGGAGGTGATCACCCGGTACCAGCCCGGTTCGAAGGCGACCGCCGAGAAGTCACCGCCCGCGCTGCGCCGCACCCATATGTAGTCCTCGGTCAGGTCGGGGAGTTCGACGTCGCCGATCAGCGAGGTCATCGTCGCCGCGGTGCCGGGGAAGTCGATGCCGGCCAGCTTGCGCACCGCGCTGCGCCCGCCGTCGCAGCCCACGAGGTAGCGGGCGCGCAGGGACGCGGGGCCGGCCTGCGCCGTGGCCAGCTCGACCGTGACGCCTTCGTCGTCCTGGCGCACTCCGACCACCTCGGACGCCCTGAGCACCCGCACGCCGAGTTCGTCGGCGCGCTCCTCCAACAGCTGCTCGATGGTGGACTGAAGGATCATGAGCGGGTACGGGTGCCTCGACTCCGACTCGTCGAAGTCTAGGAAGAGAGCGGAGAAGTGACCCACCGGCTGCAGTTCTCCGGCGTCCAGGAAGCGGTCCACGATGCCGCGCTGGTCGAGCACCTCCAGGGTGCGGGAGTGGATCCCGCCGGCCCGCGACTCGCCCGTCCGCTCGGGGAGCCGCTCGACGACCACCACGTCGACGCCCGCCAGCCGCAGCTCGCAGGCGAGCATCAGACCTGTCGGCCCGGCGCCCGCGATCACCACGTCCGCATCGATGTCGCTGTGTCCCACGTCGTTCCCCCTCATTCCACTGCGCCTCTAACGTCGTTGAATCACCTTCACGTTCACTGAACGTGAATCGGGCGGTCAATGAACGCCGGTTCCGAAACGGTGCGGCACGCCGGCGAACTTGCCCTGTCCCGCCGGCGGGACGGTCCGGCCGAGGCGTACGTCCACCGGGTCGTCGGCGCACTCTCAACCCCACCGCCCGGTGGGCACCGGGCACCACCGGCACGCTGTGATCGGGCGCGGATCCACGCGACACTCGGTCCGGCCGTTCAAGGAACGTGTCTCGCCGGCGGGACACGGATCAGCAGAAGGCCCCAGTGGCCGTAATGGCGGTGACGGCCCGGAGACAGGGCCGCAAACGACGCGAGCGGGCACTCCCGGTCGGTGGAGAAAGGGAATTCGGGAAATGGAAACGGTGTCGCTTGCGCAGGAAGTCGCCGATATGTGGGGGGAATTCCTCGGCAACGGCAAGGTCGGGGTGGATGACGACTTCTTCGAACTCGGCGGGAATTCGCTGACCGGAATCAAGATCATCGACCAGGTGTCGCAGGACTACGGCGTCCAGCTGTCCGTCCGCGCCTTCTACCTGGCGCAGACCCCGGCCCGCGTCGCCGAGCTGATCGAGCAGGGGAGGGCGGCGGCGTGAGGCTGACGCCCGGCCCCGCGCGCGACATCGACCTCGGCGCCGTCGACCTGTTCGACCTCGACCTCTACTCCTCGGGCGACCCGCACCCCATCTGGGACGTCATGCGGGCGAAGGCGCCCCTGCACCACCAGGTCCTGCCGGACGGCCGTGAATTCTGGTCGGTGACCCGTTACGAGGACGTCCACCGCGTGCTCGCCGACCACCGTGAGTTCACCTCGGAACGCGGTACGGTCCCCACCCACCTCGGGACGGACGACGTCGCGGCCGGCGTGCTGATGACCTCCACCGACCCGCCGCGGCACACCGAGGTCCGCCGGCCGCTCGGCGCCAAGCTCACGGCGCGGGCGGTGAGGTCCTGGGAGGACAGCATCCGCGCGACGATCGTGCGCTTCCTCCAGCCGGCGCTCGACGGCGAGGTCTTCGACCTGGCCGAGAAGGCGCTGCTGCTCCCGGCGATGGTCACCGGCCCGCTCCTGGGCATCCCGGAGAAGGACTGGGCGGAACTCGTCCAGCTGACCGCGATGGTGACGGCCCCCTCGGACCCGCACTTCCGGCTGGGCAGCGAGGCCGCGACCCTGGCCATCTCCCACCACGAGCTGGTCACCTACGTCAAGGAATGGGTCAAGACCAGGCGGGCGACCGGCGAAGAGGGCGAGAGCCTGCTCCACCACCTCATGAGCGTCCGTCCGGGCGGCGAGCCGCTCAGCGACGAGGAGATCGCCCTCGACGGCTACAGCATCCTGCTGGGCGCCAACGTGACGACCCCACACACCGTGTCGGGCACCGTCGAGGCCCTCATCGAGCGGCCCGAGCAGTTCGAGAAGGCCGCGGCCGACCTGTCGCTGGTGCCGAACCTGGTCGAGGAAGGGCTGCGCTGGACCTCGGCCGCCTGCAACTTCATGCGGTACGCGGTGGACGACGTCGAGATCGGCGGGGGCACCATCCCGGCCGGCGGCGCGGTCGTCGCGTGGATCGGCTCGGCCAACCGGGACGAATCCCTCTTCCCCGACCCCCACACCTTCGACATCACACGGGCCAACGCCAAGCGCCAGGCCGCCTTCGGGTTCGGGACGCACTTCTGCATCGGGGCGCCGCTGGCCCGCATGACGCTGCGCGTCTTCTTCGAGGAACTGCTCCAGCGCTTCGAGTCGATCGAGTTCGCCGGTGAACCGCAGCACCTGCGGTCGTACTTCATCGCCGGGATGACCCACCTCCCCGTCCTCGGCAAGAAACGACACACGCCATGACAACCGGCTCCACCACCGTCGCCTCGCCGTGGTTCGTCCGGCCGCGATCCGCCGACCACGCCGCCCGCCTCTTCTGCTTCTCCTTCTCCGGGTCCGGGGCCTCGGCCTTCAGCGCCTGGCCGGAGGCGATCGACGACGTCGAGGTCTGCCCGGTGCAGTTCCCCGGCCGCGAGAACCGGCTGGGCCACCCCCACTACGGCACCTACGAGAAGCTGGCCGACGCCTTGGTCGAACCGCTGGAGCCCGAGCTGGACCGGCCGTACGCGTTCTTCGCGCACTGTGCGGGTGCGATGCCCGCGTACGAGACCGTCCTGCGGCTCGCCGCACTCGGCCTGCCCGGCCCGGACCGCCTCTTCGTGTCGGGCCAGCCGGCCCCCCACGACGCCTCGCGCGACCGGATGCTCACCCTGACCGAGCCCGAGCTGCGCGCCGAGCTGGAGTCGTTCGTGCGGGGCCGCGGCATCGAGCCGCGCCCGGACATGATCGACATGGGCATGTTCGTGCTGCTCCGCGACCACGCCGCCGCGGGCGCCTACCGCCGCTCGGAGCCGGTCAAGGTGGACTGCCCCATCGTCGTCCTGCACTGGCGGGACGACCCCGACGTGACCCTCGAAGAGCTCGAAGGATGGCGCCGGTACTCGGATGAGGTCGAGATCCGTGTGGTCGACGGCGGCCACTACGACTTCATGGACGCGCCCGACGACCTGCTGAAGCTGCTGGCCTCCTGGCGATGAGAGCAGCGCCGCCCCCAAGAGCCGTATGCCGTGGAACCCGGAAGGAATTCGTATGAGTGGCGCAGCCGCCGACATCGCCGTCATCGGGATGTCGTGCCGTTTTCCCGGTGTGGACAACGTGCGCGATTTCTGGCGCTTGCTGGTCGACGGGGAGTCGACCGTCGGGGTGTTCCCCGAGCACCGGGCGGCCGGATCGACCTACACGTCCCACCCGGACGCGGACACCCTGAACTCGGGTTCGTTCCTCGACTCCATCGACGGGTTCGACGCGGAGTTCTTCGGCACGGGCCCGGCGGAGACCGCCGCCATGGACCCCGTGCAGCGGCTCGGGCTGGAGCTGGCCTGGGAGGCCGTCGAGGACGCCCGGATCCCCGCGGGCGCGCTCGCCGGCCGCGAGGTCGACGTCGTCGTCGGCACCGCGCCCTCCGGGTACGACCTGCTGCGCAAGCTGTCCGGCAGCGACCGGGACGACCACTACGCCGCGCTCGGATCGAGCGGCGCGCTCATCGCGAACCGCATCTCCAGCCTCTTCGACGCACGCGGCATGAGCTTCTGCGCGGACTCGGGCCAGTCCTCCTCGCTCGTGTCGCTGGCGCTGACCTGCGACCGGATCCGCAGCGGCGCCGTCGACATGGCGATCGCGGGCGGCGTGCACCTGATCGTCGACCCGGAGTCGGGGCTGGGCCTCGCCAACCTCGGCGCCCTCTCGCCCGACGGCCGCTGCTTCACCTTCGACGAGCGGGCCGGCGGTTTCGCCCGCGGCGAGGGCGGCGCGTTCGTCGTGCTCAAGCGGCTCGACCTCGCCGTCGCCGACGGCGACCACGTCTACGCCGTGGTGCGCGGCTGGGGCGTCGGCAGCGGCGGCGCCTCCTCCCGCATGCCGGATCCCAGCCCCACCGGGCAGGCGGCGGCCGTCCGCGCCGCCCTCGCGAGCGCGGACGTCCCCTTCGACAGCGTCGACTACGTCGAGGCCCACGGCACCGGCACCCGCATGGGCGACCCGGCCGAGATCGCCGGGCTGCGCGAGGTGATCCGGGAGACCGGCCGCGAGCGCCCCCTGACGATCGGCTCGGCGAAGACGAACGTCGGACACCTGGAGCCGGCCGCCGGCATGGTCGGCTTCGTGAAGGCGGCGCTCTGCCTGGACCGCGGCCGGCTGGTCCCGAGCCTGAACTACCGCTCGCCCAACCCCAACATTCCCGACTTCCAGGCGGACTTCGAAGTCCTGCGCACCGCCCGGCCCTGGCCGGACGAGCCCGGTCGGCCGCGACGCGCGGGCGTGTCCGCCTTCGGCATGGGCGGCACCAACGCCCACGTGATCCTCGAACAGGCCCCCGAACGACAGGCGGAACCCCGTTCCGCCGAAGGCGACGCGGGCCGCGCCGACGCCCCCGGCGTCGTGCCGTGGGTGCTCTCGGCGCGCTCCGAGCCGGCCCTACGGGAGCAGGCGGCCCGGCTGCGGGAGCTCGTGGCCGCGGACGCCTCGCTCTCGCCGGCCGATGTCGGCCACTCGCTGGTGTCGGCCCGGTCCCTGTTCGACCACCGGGCCGTGGTCCTGGGCGCCGACCGTGAGGAGGCGCTGGCCGCCCTCGACCTGATCGCCGCCGGCGGCGACTCGGCGCGGGCGGTGCGCGGCGTCGCCGCCCCGACCGGCCCCGTCGTCTTCGTGTTCCCCGGCCAGGGCTCGCAGTGGCTGGGCATGGGCAAGCGGCTGTACGCGGAGTCGGAGGCGTTCGCGCGGTCGATCGACGCGTGCGAGCGGGCCCTCGCGCCGTACGTGGACTGGTCGCTGGTGGACGTGCTGACCGGCGCGGAGTCGGCCCCGTCGATGGAGCGGGTGGACGTGGTCCAGCCGGCGCTGTTCGCGATGATGGTGTCGCTCGCGCAGGTGTGGCGCTCCCTGGGCGTGGTCCCCGACGCCGTCGTCGGCCACTCGCAGGGCGAGCTCGCCGCGGCCTGCGTGTCGGGCGCGCTGTCGCTCGACGACGCGGCGCGGATCAGCGCCCTGCGCAGCCGGGCACTGATCGACCTGTCCGGCCTGAACGGCGGGATGAGCGCGGTGGCCGCGCCCAACGCATGGGTCGAGGACAGGCTGGAGCGGTGGTCCGGACGGATCGCCGTGGCCGCCGTCAACGGACCCGCGTCCGTGGTGATCGCCGGGGACGGCGAGGCACTGGACGCGTTCGCCGCGATGGCGGACGGCGAGGGCGTCCGGGTACGGCGGATCAAGGTGGACTACGCCTCGCACTCCCACCACGTCGAACGCATCCGTGAGCGTCTCCTCGCGGACACCGCGGGCATCTCGCCGAGGGAAACGCCGGTGAGGTTCCACTCCACGGTCACCGGCGGACTGCTCGACACCCGCGTCCTCGACGGGGCGTACTGGTACGACAACCTGCGCTCGATGGTGCGGTTCGGCGAGGTCGTCGAAGGCCTGATGCGGGACCACGGCGGCGTGTTCGTCGAAGTCAGCCCGCACCCCGTGCTCCAGGTGGCGATGGAGGAGGCCGCCGACGCGCTGCCCGTCCCGCCGTTGCTGGCGAGCACCCTGAACAAGCGCGACGGGAGCGCCGGCAAGGTCCTCCAATCGCTGGCCGGGCTGCACGTGGGCGGTGTGCCGGTCGACTGGACGGCGGCGTTCGCCGCGGCCGGACCGCGCCGGATCGACCTGCCGACGTACCCGTTCCAGCGGCAGCGGTACTGGCTGACCGCTCCCGAGGGCGCCGGCGGCTCGAACGGCCCGGCCGCGCGGGAGGGCGGACCGGAGGCGAGCACCCGGGCCGCGCACCTGGGCTCGGAATCGGCCGTCCTCGCACTCGTGTGCGTCGAGACGGCAGCGCTGCTGAGCGTGCGGGAATCGGGCCTGACGAGCGCCGATCTGGCCGTCAGGTCGGCCGAGACCTTCAAGGTCCTGGGCTTCGACTCGTCGATGGCCGTGGGCCTGCGCAACCGGCTCGCCGCGGCGGCCGGCGTACGGCTCCCGGCCACGGCCGCCTTCACCTACCCCACTCCGCAGGGGCTCGCCCGCCACATCTTCTCCCTCCTGGAGCCGAAGGCGCCGGATGCGCCGAAGGCCCCGGAAGCCGTGGAGGAAGCGGTCACGGAGAGTGGCAGTGATGACGATCTGTACGCGTTGATCGACCGCGGATACATGTAGCAACACCGCAACACCGTTCTTCTAAGCAACTGTTGGGGGAGGCCCTGGTGGAGGATGTCGACAAGCTCCGGTCCTACTTGCGACGCGCCGTTGGCGACGCGCAGGACCTGCGCGATCGGGTGCGCGAGCTGGAGGAAGCCGCTCGCGAGCCCATCGCGGTCGTGGGTGTGGGGTGTCGCTTCCCGGGTGGGGTGACGTCCCCCGAAGGACTGTGGGGAGTGGTGTCCGAGGGAGTGGACGCGATGAGCGACTTCCCGGACGACCGCGGATGGGACCTGGAGGCGCTCTACGACCCGGACCCCGAGGCACAGGGCAAGACGTACACGCGCACCGGCGGCTTCCTGCGCGACCTCCCGGACTTCGACGCGCCGTTCTTCGGCATCAGCCCGCGCGAGGCGCTGTCGATGGATCCCCAGCAGCGGGTGATGCTGGAGACGTCGTGGGAAGCGCTGGAACGGGCGGGCATCGACCCGGCCGCCCTGCGCGGTTCGCAGACCGGCGTGTTCACCGGGATCTACGGCGTCGACTACGGCCCCAGGATGGGCGGCGGCGCCGCCGGCGAGGTGGAGGGCTTCTCCCTCACGGGCACGCACACCAGCGTGGCCTCGGGCCGGGTGGCCTACACGCTGGGCCTCGACGGCCCGGCGGTGTCGACCGACACCGCGTGCTCCTCGTCCCTCGTCGCCGTGCACCAGGCCGTGCGGTCCCTGCGGTCCGGTGAGTGCACGCTGGCGCTGGCCGGCGGGGTGTCGACGATGCCGACCCCCGGCATGTTCGTGGAACTGGCCCGCCAGCGCGGCCTGTCGGCCGACGGCCGGTGCAAGGCGTTCGCCGACGCGGCGGACGGCACCGGCTTCTCCGAGGGCGCGGGTGTCCTGGTCCTGGAGCGACTCTCCGACGCACGCCGCAACGGCCGCCGGATCTGGGCCGTGATCCGCGGCTCGGCGATGAACCAGGACGGCGCCTCCAACGGCCTGACCGCGCCGAACCCCCTGGCGCAACAGCGGGTCATCCGTGCCGCCCTGGCCGACGCCGGGCTGGGCACGGGCGACGTGGACGTGGTGGAGGCGCACGGCACCGGCACGATGCTGGGCGACCCCATGGAGGCCGAGGCCCTGCTGGCCACCTACGGTCAGGACCGTGACCCGGCCGACCCGCTGTGGCTGGGCTCGCTGAAGTCGAACATCGGTCACACCCAGGCCGCCGCGGGCGCCGGCGGCATCATCAAGATGATCATGGCGATGCGGCACGGCGTGCTGCCCAAGACGCTGCACGTGGACCGCCCGTCCACGCACGTCGACTGGTCGGTCGGCGGGGTCGAACTGCTCACCGAGGCCCGCGAATGGGCCGAGGCGCAGGGCCGGCCCCGGCGCGCGGGCATCTCGTCCTTCGGCATCAGCGGCACCAACGCGCACCTGATCCTCGAACAGGTACCCGAGACCGTCGAGGCGGCATCCGAGCCCGCGCGGGCCCCGGCCCCCGTGGAGCCCGCCGGCGGCCAGGTGTCCGACGCCGCCGCCGGGGCGGTGCCGTGGGTGCTGTCGGCGCGCTCGGCGGAAGCCCTGCGGGAGCAGGCGCTGCGGCTGCGCGACACCGTGGCCGCGGACCCGGCGCTGCCGCTCGCGGACATCGGTCACGCGCTGGTGACGACGCGCTCGCTGTTCGAGCACCGCCGCGTGGTGATCGGCGCCGACCGCGACGCGCTCCTCGCCGCCCTGACCGCCGTCGCCACGGGCGACGAGAGCGCCGCCGACGTGGTCTCCGGCGCCGCCAAGCCGGTGGGCAGGACGGTGTTCGTGTTCCCGGGCCAGGGTGCCCAGTGGATCGAGATGGGCCGGGAACTGTGGGAGTCCTCCCCGGTCTTCGCCGACCGGCTGCGGGCGTGCGAGAAGGCCCTGGAGCCGTGGGTGTCGTGGTCGCTGCTCGACACCGTCCGCGGAGGGCCGCGGGCGGGCGACCTGGAGCACGTCGAGGTCGTCCAGCCGGTGCTCTTCGCGGTGATGGTGTCCCTGGCGGAGGTGTGGCGTTCGCTGGGGGTGACCCCCGACGCGGTCATCGGCCACTCCCAGGGTGAGATCGCCGCCGCCTGCGTCGCCGGAGCCGTGACCCTGGAGGACGCGGCCAAGATCGTGGCCGTACGGTCCCGGCTGCTGGCCGAGGCCGCCGGACAGGGCACCATGGCCGCGATCCTGCTGCCCCGGCACAAGGTGGAGGAACTGCTCGCCCCCTGGGCCGGCCGGGTCGGCATCGCCGCGGTCAACGGACCGAACTCGACGACGGTCTCCGGAGAGATCGCGGTGGTCGAGGCCCTGGTCGAGGCCTGCGAAGCCGAGGGCGCCCGCGCCCGACGCGTCAAGGTGAGCATCCCCGCGCACTCGCCGCTGATGGAGCGGTTCGAGGGCCGGCTCACGGCCCAACTCGGCCGGATCACCCCCGCGCCGACGCCGGTGGAGATCTACTCGACGGTGACCGGCGGCCTCATCGACGCCGAGCGACTGGACACCGCCTACTGGTACCGCAACCTGCGCGAGCCCGTCCAGTTCGAAGCGGCCATGAGGAGCCTGATCGCGCACGAGCCCCACGGCGTGGTCGTCGAGGTCAGCCCGCACCCGCTGCTCACGATGAACGTCCAGGAACTGTTCGACGACACCCCCGGCGCCACCGGGTTCGCGGTCGGTTCGCTGCGCCGCGGCGAGGGCGGGTTCGCCCGCCTGTACCGGTCGGTGGCCGAGGCCTTCGTGGCCGGCGCCTCCGTGTCCTGGGAGAAGGCGTTCCCCGGCTCGGACGGTCGGCGGGTCGAGCTGCCCACGTACGCCTTCCAGCGTCAGCGCTACTGGCTGAACACGCCCAACGAAACCACCACCCACAGCACCTCCGACCACCCGCTGCTCGACGCCGTGATCGATCTGCCCGACGACGGCGAGCACGCCGGAGTCGTGGGCGGCGGCCGCCTCTCGCTGGAGCGCCACCCGTGGCTCGCCGAGCACGTCGTCCACGGCGCCGTCCTGGTGCCGGCCACCGTGCTGGCGGAGCTGGCGGTGTGGGCGGCGGACAAGGTCGGCTGCGACATCGTCCACGAACTCCACCTGGAAACGCCGCTGGTGCTGTCCCGGACCGCCGATCGCGAGATCCGCGTGGTCGTCGACGGCAAGCGTGCCGTCAGCGTGCACTCGCGCGGCGAGGGCGAACCGGAGTGGACGCGCAACGCCGTCGGCGTCGTCGGGTCCGACACCGGACGGACCGGTGCGGACGAAAGCCTCACCGCGTGGCCTCCCGCGGGCGCGGTCGCCGTGCCCTTCGAGGAGGAGTACGCCAGGCTGTCGGCCCTCGGCTTCGGCTACGGGCCCCTGTTCCGCGGCCTGGAGAAGGTGTGGCGCCACGACGACACCCTCTTCGCGGAGGTGGCACTGCCCGCGCTCGACGGCGCGGACCGGAGCCGGTACCGGATCCACCCGGCCCTGCTCCAGGCCGCACTGCTCCCGATCGGCCTGGGCCGCATCGTGGACGACTCCCGGCCCGAGGGTTGGCTGCCGTACCGCTCCACGGGCATCCGGGTGGGCTCCACCCGGCCGACCGCGCTGCGCGTGCGCCTGCGTCCGGCGGGGGAGAACGCGCTGAGCGTGACCCTCGCGGACCAGAACGGCGCACCGGTCGGCGGCCTCGAATCGCTGACCCTGCGGCCCGTGGACGTCGGGCAGCTGACCGAGCTGAGCTTCGACCACCAGGACTCGCTGTTCCAGGTGGACTGGGTCCCCCTCCCGGTCCCGCCCGGCGCGGCCGTCGGCCCGTACGCGGTGCTGGGAGCACTCGACGCGCACACCGCGTCCCCGGTACCGGACGACGCGGTCTTCACCGACCTCGACGCACTCGCCGCCTCCGGCGGGGAGGTGCCCCCGGTCGTCATCGCCCGCATCGAGCGGACGACGGGCGGGGCCGCCGGCGACACCCCCGCCGCCGCCGAGCGCAACGTCCACCGTGTGTTGCGGTGGACGCAGGACTGGCTCTCCGACGACCGGTTCGCCACGTCACGCCTGGTCATCGTCACGCGGGACGCGTTCCACGACGAGCAGGTGTCCGACGTCGACCCCGCGGCCGCCGCGGTCTGGGGTTTCGTGCGCAGTGCGCAGACCGAGAACCCGGGCCGCTTCACGCTCGTGGACACCGACGGCCGGCCCGCATCGTGGGCCCGCGTCCCGGTGGCTGCCGCGACCGGGGAACTCCAGCTCAAGATCCGCTCCGGCGACGTGAGCGTTCCGCAGCTGGCCCGCACCCAGGGCGCGTCCGACGGCCGCGGATCCCTCGACGGGACGCCGGACGTGCCCGCCCTCGGCTCAGGGACCGTGCTGATCACGGGCGGGACCAGCGGCCTGGGCGCGATGCTGGCCCGCCACCTCGTGGAGCGGCACGGCGTGCGCCGGCTGCTGCTGACCAGCAGGCGGGGCCTGTCGGCCCCGGCGGCCGCCGCGCTGCGGGAGGAACTGACCGGGGCCGGAGCACAGGTCGAGGTCGTGGCCTGCGACGTCACCAGCCGTGACGCGGTGGCCCGGCTGATCGCCGGAGTGCCGGCCGACCACCCGCTGACGGCGGTGATCCACTGCGCGGGCGTGCTGGACGACGGCGTCGTCGAGGCCCTGACGGTGGACCGCGTGGACGCCGTCCTCGCGCCGAAGGTGCGTGGCGCCTGGTACCTCCACGAGCTGACCGCGCACCTGGACCTCTCCGCGTTCGTCCTGTTCTCCTCCGTCGCGAGCGTGCTCGGCACGGCGGGCCAGGCCAACTACGCGGCGGCCAACTCGTTCCTCAACGGACTGGCGCAGGCGCGCCGGGCCGCCGGACTGGCCGCCACCTCGCTGTGCTGGGGCTTCTGGGCCGAGCGCAGCGAGATGAGCGCCGGCATCGACGACGTGGACCTCGTACGCCTGCACCGCCAGGGCGTGCTGCCGATGTCCTCGCAGGAGGGCCTCGCGCTCTTCGACGCGGCGACCTCCATCGACGAGCCGGTGCTGGTGCCCACCCGACTGAACCTCTCGGCACTGGGCGCGCCCCACGCCGGCCGGATGGGTTCGCCGTTGCTGCGCACCCTGACCGGGACGTTCGGCGGACCCGGCGGCCCGGAGGGCCGGGAGTCCACGGACGTCGGCCTCGCGGCGCGCCTGAGGTCGCTGCCGGCGGCCGACGCGGAGACGCTGCTGCTCGATGCCGTCCGGGCGCAGACCGCGCTCGTCCTCGGCCACCCGGACACCGGGAAGATCGGTCCCGCGGCGACGTTCAAGAAGCTGGGGATCGACTCGCTCACGGCCCTGGAGCTGCGGAACAAGCTGTCGGCGGTGACCGGCCTGAAGCTGCCGGCCACGCTCGTGTTCGACCACCCGAACCCGACCGCCCTCGCGCAGTTCCTGAACGCGGGCATCCCCCGGGACGCGGACGCCGCCCCGCAGTCTCCGGTCGATCACCTGGCCAAGGAGATCGAAGGACTGGGCGCCCGGCTGGAGGACGCGTTCCTCGCGCTCGCGGACGCCGACCAGGCCACCATCTCCACTCTTCTCGGCGAACTGCAGGGCCGGGTCCGTTCGCTGGCGGGCGTCGGAGCACCGGTCGGCATCGCCGACCAGATCAGTTCGGCCTCGGTGGGAGACCTTCTCTCGCTGCTCGACAAGGAACTCGGCTAGGGGAAAGCGATGACCAAAGACAACAACGCCGATGTTCTTGATTACCTCAAGCGGACATCGATCGAGCTGCTGGAGACGCGCAAGCGTCTGAAGGAAGTGACGGACGCCGCCGCCGAGCCCATCGCGGTGGTGGGTGTCGCCTGCCGCTTCCCGGGTGGCGCGGCGACCCCCGAGGCACTGTGGGAGCTGGTGAACTCGGGCGCGGACGTCGTGTCCGGCTTCCCGGAGGACCGCCACTGGGACCTCCAGGGCCTGGCCGACCCGGACCCGGACCGGCCGGGCACCTGCTCCACGGCCTCGGGCGGCTTCCTGTACGACGCCGCCGACTTCGACGCCGAGTTCTTCGAGATCAACCCGCGCGAGGCGCTCGCCGCCGACCCCCAGCACCGGTTGCTCCTGGAGACCTCGTGGGAGTCCCTGGAACGCGCCGGGATCGACCCGCACACCCTGCGCGGCAGCAGCACCGGCGTCTTCGCCGGCCTCGCCTACTTCGGGTACGGCAACCACTTCCACACCCCCGAGGCCATCGCGGGCTACGGGCAGACCGGTTCCCTGCTGAGCGTGGCGTCCGGCCGCGTGTCGTACGCGCTGGGCCTGGAGGGCCCGGCGATCTCGACCGACACCGCGTGCTCCTCGTCCCTCGTGGCGGTGCACCAGGCGGCGCAGTCGCTGCGGCAGGGCGAATGCGGCCTCGCCCTCGCGGGCGGTGTCACCGTCATGGCCACGACGCAGGTCCTGCGCGAGATGTCACGGCTGCGCGGCCTGTCGGCCGACGGCCGGTGCAAGGCGTTCGCCGACGCGGCGGACGGCACCGGCTTCGCCGAGGGCGTCGGCATGCTGGTCCTGGAGCGGCTCTCCGACGCGCAGCGCAACGGGCGGCACATCTGGGGCGTCATCCGCGGCTCCGCGATCAACCAGGACGGCGCCTCCAACGGCCTGACCGCGCCGAGCGGTCCCGCGCAGCAGCGTGTGATCCGGGCGGCGCTGGCGAACGCCCGGGTGCAGGCGAGCGACGTGGACGTGGTGGAGGCGCACGGCACCGGCACGACGCTGGGCGACCCCATCGAGGCGCAGGCCCTGCTGGCCACCTACGGTCAGGACCGCGCCCCGGCCGACCCGCTGTGGCTGGGCTCGTTGAAGTCGAACATCGGTCACACCCAGGCCGCCGCGGGTGTCGGCGGCATCATCAAGATGATCATGGCGATGCGGCACGGCGTGCTGCCCAAGACGCTGCACGTGGACAGCCCGTCCACGCACGTCGACTGGTCGGCCGGCGCCGTGGAACTGCTCACCGAGGCCAGGGACTGGACCAACGCACCGGGGCGTCCGCGCCGGGCGGGCATCTCCAGCTTCGGGGCCAGCGGCACCAACGCGCACGTGATCCTCGAACAGGCCCCCGAGCAGGAGGCCGCCGAACCGGAGCCGACCCCGGACAGCGCCGATCACGCAACGGACGTCGCCGGCGGTGTCGTGCCGTGGGCCCTGTCCGCCCGCTCGGAGCAGGCACTGCGGGCGCAGGCGGACAAGCTGCGCGCGTTCGTCGCCGCCGACCCGCACGCGGACGTCACCGCCATCGGCGCCTCGCTGCTGTCGAGCCGCTCGCGCTTCGAGCACCACGCGGTCGTGCTGGGACGCGGCCGCGACGAGCTGCTGAGCGCGCTGACCTCGCTGGGCGAGGGCGCGGAATCCCCCGCGGTGGTGCGCGGCGTCCCCGCCGAGCCGGGCCGTTCCGTCTTCATGTTCCCCGGCCAGGGGGCGAAGTGGACCGGTGTGGCACGGGAGCTGTACGACGCCTTCCCCGTCTTCGCGCAGAGCCTCGACGAGATCTGCGAACGCTTCGACGCCCACCTCCCCTTCGCCCTCAAGCCCCTGCTCCTCGCCGACGAGCCCGAGGGACGCGAGCGCACGGACGTCATGCAGGCGGCGCTGTTCGCCCTCCAGGTCAGCCTGTACCGGCTCGTGGTGCGGTACTCCCCGCGACCGGACTTCCTGATCGGGCACTCCGTCGGCGAGATCGCGGCCGCCCACGTCTCCGGAGTCCTCGACCTGGACACCGCGACCCGGATCGTGGCCGCCCGCGGACGGGTCATGCAGACCGTCACCGAGGACGGCGCCATGCTGGCGGTCCGCGTCTCGGAGGCCGAGGCGAACGCCCTGCTCGGCCAGTACACCCGCGTCGGCGTCGCCGTCGTCAACGGCCCCGAATCGGTGGTCTTCTCCGGCCTGCGCGACGAGGTCCACGCACTGCGGGACCGACTCCTCGCCGACGGCAGGTCGGCGAAGCTGCTCCCCGTCGACCACGCGTTCCACTCCCCGCTCATGGATCCGATCCTGGACGCTTTCGCGGAATCGATTCAGCGGATCCCCGCGGGCGAACTGTCCATCCCGATCATCTCGACCAGGCTGGGCCGCGAGGCCACGCTCGCGGAACTGACGTCCGCCGGGCACTGGGTGAGCCACGTCCGCGAGCCCGTGCGCTTCCACGAAGCGGTGGAGCGCGCCCGCCACGCCGGCGCGAACGTCTTCCTCGAAGTCGGTCCGGGCGCGACGCTCACCGGCATCACCAAGGACGTCTTCGCCGGTGAGGGCATCAACGACGCCCTCGTACTGACGGTCTCGCGCCGGGACCGCGACGCGCCCCGTGCGCTGGCGGCCGCGCTCGCCGAACTGCACGTCCGGGGCCGGTCCGTGGACTGGAACGCCCTGTTCGGCACGCGCCGGCGGGTGGACCTCCCGACGTACGCGTTCCAGCGGCAGCACTACTGGCTGGACCTGCTCGCCGGGACGGCGTCGGCGGACGTGACCTCCGCCGGTCTGTCGGCCTCGGAGCACCCGCTGCTCGGCGCCGTCGTGGACCACCCCGGCACCGACGAGGTGGTCTTCACCGGCCTGTGGTCCCTGCGGACCCACGACTGGCTCGCCGACCACACCGTGTTCGACTCCGTCGTCGTCCCCGCCACGGCCTACATGGACCTCGCGCTGTGCGTGGGCGACCACGTCGGGTCCGCCGCGGTCGAGGAACTCTCCCTGGAAGTCCCACTGATCATCCCCGACGAGGGCGACGTACGGGTACGGGTCGTCGTCGGCGCGGCCGACGGGAGCGGGCGCCGCTCCCTGGACGTCTACTCGCGTCCCGCCGAGGACGGCGACACGCTCGGCGGCTGGACCCGTCACGCCATGGGCAACCTCGCCCCGGGCACCCCGCGGACGGCCGAATGGGCCGAGGACACGCGAGCGCTCGCCGTATGGCCCCCGGCCGGGGCCGAGCGGCTCGACTTCGACGGCATCTACGACTCCCTCGCGGACGGCGGCTTCGACTACGGACCCACGTTCCGCGGACTGCGGGAGGTGTGGCGCCGGGGCGAGGACCTCTTCGCCCTCGCCACCCTGCCGGAAGGCACCGAAGGCGGGTTCGCCCTCCACCCCGCGCTCATCGACACCGTGCTGCACGCGGTGGTCGTCGGCGGCGTCATCACCGTCACGGGCGAGCAGGGCTGGATGCCCTTCTCGTGGTCCGGCGTGGACCTCGCCGGGGAGTGCGGCCCGACCGTGAAGGTCCGGCTCACCCCGACCGGCGAGGGCGTCGTGTCCGTGGCCATCGCCGACGAGCAGGGCCGCAAGATCGCCCACGTCGACGCGCTGACGTTCCGGCCGGCCAACGCCGAGCAGGTGCGCTCGGCGCGCGGCGGCCAGGAGCAGTCGCTGTACGAACTGGACTGGCGACCGGCCCAGGAGAGCGCGTCGGCGTCCGTCCCCGGGCCGTGGAGCGTGCTCGGGACCGAGAACGGTCGCGCCGCCCGGCTCACCGGCGCGGCCGACGCGGGCGTCACGTTCCACCCGTCGGTGGACGACCTCCTCGCCGGCGAGGCGCCCCGGCACGTGCTCCTGTGCCCGGACGACCTCGTCACCGCCGGCTCCGACCCGCTCACCGCGGTCGCCGCCGTGGACAAGCACGTCCTGGCGACGGTCCAGCGGTTCCTCGCCGAGGAACGGCTCGCCGGATCCACCCTCGTGGTGCTCACGGGCCGGGCCCTCTCCACCGGCGCGGGCGACCGCGTCGAAAGCCTCCCCGGCGCCTCCGTGTGGGGCCTCGTCCGGTCCGCCCAGACCGAACACCCCGGCCGCTTCCGGCTCGTCGACATCGACGACGAGACCTCCTGGGCCCACCTCGCCGACGCACTCGCCCTCGACGAGGACCAGCTGGCGCTGCGCGCCGGCGCCCACCTCGTCCCCCGCCTGATCCGGGCCTCGCCCGCCGACCAGCGGATCGCGGCACCGCCGGCGGGCGCCCACCGTCTGGACATCCCGAACAAGGGCACCCTGGAGAACCTGACCTGGGTTGCGAGCCCCGAAGCCGAAGCGCCCCTGACCGACGGCCAGGTCCGCATCGCCGTCCAGGCCGCCGGCCTCAACTTCCGCGACGTCACCATCGCGCTGGGACTGATCGACCGTACGGCCATCGACGCCGGTCTCGGCAGCGAGGGCTCCGGCGTCGTGCTGGAGGTCGCGGACGACGTCCCCGGCCTCGCGCCCGGTGACCGGGTGACCGGCATCTTCTCCGGCGCCTTCGGTCGCGTGGCCGTGGCGGACCACCGCCTCCTGGCGGCCGTCCCCGACGGCTGGAGCCACGCCGAAGCGGCGTCCATGCCGAGCACCTTCCTCACCGCCTATTACGCGCTCTTCGAGGTGATGCGGCTCCGCGAGGGGCAGCGGATCCTCATCCACGCCGCGGCCGGCGGCGTCGGCATGGCCGCCGTCCAGCTGGCGCGGCACATCGGGGCCGAGGTCTACGCGACCGCGAGCCCGGCCAAGTGGGACACCCTGCGCGGCCTGGGACTGGACGACGCCCACCTGGCGTCGTCGCGTGACCTGGAGTTCGTGGAGAAGTTCCTCGACTCCACGGGCGGTCGCGGTGTCGACGTCGTCCTGAACTCCCTCGCGCACACCTTCGTCGACGCCTCGCTCAAGCTCCTCCCGCAGGGCGGAAACTTCATCGAGATGGGCAAGACGGACATCCGCGACCCCCGGCGGGTGGCGGCCGACCACCCCGGAGTCGCCTACGAGGCCTTCGACCTCTTCGCGGCGGGCCCGGACGCGATCCACGAGCTGTTCCGGTCCGTCATGGAGCTGTTCGCCGACGGACGGCTCCGACTGAGCCCGATCTCCGTCCGCGACATCCGCGACGCCCGCCGGACCTTCCGCGACATGAGCCAGGGCCGCCACGTCGGCAAGCTGGTCTTCGACGTCGGCGGCCGCCTCGGCGGCGGCACCGTCCTGGTCACCGGCGGCACCGGCGGCGTGGGCTCGCTCGTGGCGCGGCACCTCGTCGCCGAACACGGCGTGCGCAGCCTGATGCTGGCGAGCCGACGCGGCCTCGCGGCCGACGGGGTTCCCGAGCTGGTCGCGGACCTGGAGAGCGCGGGCGCCGCCGTCCGGGTCGTGGAATGCGACGTCGCGGACCGGGACGCCGTGGCGGACCTGCTCGCGGACATGCCACCCACGTATCCGCTGACGGCGATCGTGCACGCGGCGGGCGTGCTGGCGGACGGCACCGTCGAATCGCTGACCGAACAGAGCATCGACCGCGTCCTGCGGGCCAAGGTCGGCGGTGCGGTCAACCTGCACGAGCTGACCGAGGGGCACAACCTGTCGGCGTTCATCCAGTTCTCCGCGCTCGCCGGCACGCTCGGCACCGCGGGACAGGCGAACTACGCCGCGGCGAACGGCTTCCTCGACGGCCTGGCGGCGCAGCGCAAGGCATCCGGTCTCCCCGGCACCTCGCTGTGCTGGGGCTGGTGGGAGCAGAGCAGCGGCATGACCGGGGACCTGGACCAGGCCGACTTCTCCCGGCTCCGGCGGATGGGCATCGCCCCGATGCCGACGGCCGAGGCCCTGGCCCTGTTCGACGCGGCGTGCGCGTTCGACAAGCCCGTCCTCGTCCCGGCCCGGGTGGACGTCGCAGGGCTGCGCGACAAGAGCGCCGACGAGCTCCCGCCGCTCCTGCGCGGACTCGCCGACACCGGCCGTCCCCGCCGGGCCAAGACGGCCGCGGCCAAGGACGGCGGCTCCGCCGACCTCGCCGCCAGACTCGTCACCCTGCCCGCGGGAGAGGCCGAGGAGGTGGCCCTGGACTGGGTCCGCGACCAGGCCGCCATCGTGCTCGGACACCCGTCCGGCGCGGCCGTCGACGCCGACCAGGCGTTCACCCAGCTCGGATTCGACTCGCTGACCGCGGTCGAACTCTGCAACCGCCTGGCCTCCGCGACCGGACTGCGCCTGCCCTCCACCCTCGTCTTCAGCTACCCGACACCACGCGAACTGAGCCTGTACCTGCTCGGCCTGCTGCGCCCCGAGCCGGACGCGAGTGCGGACGAAGACACTCGGATCCGGGAAGCGCTGCGGAACGTCTCGATCGCGAGCCTGCGCAACGCGGGCCTCCTGGAACCGATTCTGGCGTGCGCCGACCAGGCCCGGCCGAACGGCGACGGGAACGGGGACGGGGCGGACGCGGAATCCGGTGTGGACGGACTGTCGGACATGGACCTGGACGCGCTGCTCGACCTGGCTTTGGATGAGAAGAGGTAAGTGACATGACCAACTCCGCGGATCAGACGGCGGAGGGCGCGGACCGGGTCCAGCGGGCCCTCCGCGCGCTGCTGGAGGAGCGCGACCGCCTTCGCCAGGAGAACGACGACCTGAAGGCCGGCCGTGGCGAGCCGATCGCCGTGGTGTCCATGGCGTGCCGCTACCCCGGAGGCGTGAACTCGCCCGAGGACCTGTGGGACATGGTCCGCGGCGGCCGGGACGTCGTGGGCGAGTTCCCGACGGACCGCGGGTGGCGGGACGTCTACGACCCCGACCCCGACACCGTCGGCAGCACGTACACGCGTCACGCCGGGTTCCTGAACGACGTCGCCGCCTTCGACGCGGACTTCTTCGGCATCAGCCCGCGCGAGGCACTGGCGACCGACCCCCAGCAGCGCCTGCTGTTGGAGACCTCGTGGGAGGTATTCGAGCGGGCCGGCATCGTCCCCGCCGACGTACGCGGCACCGAGGTCGGAGTCTTCGCCGGCATCAGCTCCACCGAGTACGGGTGGCGCTTCCTCGAGGCCGGCCAGAGCGAGCTGGAGGGCTACCTGCTGTACGGCAGCTCCCTGAGCGTGGCGTCCGGCCGGGTGTCGTACGAACTGGGCCTGACCGGGCCGTCGGTGTCCCTGGACACGGCGTGCTCGTCCTCGCTGGTCGCGCTGCACCAGGCCGTGCAGTCCCTGCGCGCGGGGGAGTGCTCGCTCGCGCTGGCCAGTGGGGCGCTGGTGCTGTCCACGCCCGCGGCCCTCGTGGAGTTCGCCCGCCAGGGCGCCCTGTCCGCCGACGGCCGGTGCAAGGCCTTCTCGGACGCGGCCGACGGAACCGGCTGGGCCGAGGGCGTGGGCGTGCTGCTCCTTGAGCGGCTGTCCGACGCCCGCCGCAACGGCCACCCGGTGCTCGCCGTCGTACGCGGTTCCGCGGTGAACCAGGACGGGGCCAGCAACGGGCTGACCGCTCCCAACGGCCGCGCCCAGGAGAAGGTGATCCTGCGGGCCCTGGCCAACGCCGGCGTCGCGGCCTCCGAGGTGGACCTGGTCGAAGCCCACGGCACCGGAACCAAGCTCGGCGACCCCATCGAGGCCGGCGCCCTGCTCGCGACCTACGGCAAGGACCGGGCCGAGGGCAGGCCGCTCTGGCTCGGTTCCCTCAAGTCGAACATGGGCCACGCCCAGGCCGCCGCCGGAGTCGGCGGGGTCATCAAGACCGTGATGGCCATGCGGCACAAGTACCTGCCGAAGACCCTGCACGTGGACGCGCCCTCGCGGCACGTGGACTGGTCCTCCGGCGGCGTCGAACTGCTGACGGAAGGCCGTGAGTGGACCCGCGAGGACGGTCCGCGACTGGCCGGCGTGTCCTCCTTCGGCGTCAGCGGCACCAACGCGCACGTCATCCTGGAAGAGGCTCCGCCGCAGGAACGGGCGGACGAGGACGGTCCGGACTCCGGCGTCGCCGGCGGCGTGGTGCCGTGGGTGCTGTCCGGCAAGAGCGCGGCCGCCGTGGAACGACAGGCGGCCAGGCTGCGCGAGTTCGTCGCCGCCGATCCGCGGGCGGACCTCGCCGCCGTCGGAGCCTCGCTGCTGTCGAGCCGGTCGAGCTTCCAGCACCGCGCCGTGGTCCTGGGACGCGGCCGGGACGAGCTGCTGGGCGCCCTGACGTCACTGAGCGCCGGAGCCGAGTCCCCCTCGGTGGTGCGCGGCACCGCGGGCCGCCCCGGACGCGCCGTCTTCGTGTTCCCCGGGCAGGGCTCGCAGTGGGTCGGCATGGGCCGCGAGCTGTACGACACCTTCCCGGTCTTCGCGCGCAGCCTCGACGCGTGCGGGGCCGCACTGTCCGAGTGGATCGACTGGTCGGTCCTCGACGTGGTGCGGGGCGCGGAGGGAGCGCCGTCCCTGGACCGGGTGGACGTCATCCAGCCGACGCTGTTCTCGGTGATGGTGTCCATGGCCGCCCTGTGGCGGTCCTGGGGAGTGGAACCGGCCGCGGTCGTGGGACACAGCCAGGGCGAGGTGGCCGCCGCCTACGTCAGCGGTGCGCTGTCGTTGCGCGACGCCGCCAAGACCGTGGCGCTCCGCGTCAAGGTCATGATGGACCTGGTCGGGCACGGCGCGATGGCCTCCGTGGCGGAGTCCGCCGACGTCGTGACCCGCGCGCTCGCCCCGTGGAGCGACCTGCTGACCGTCGGCGTGGTCAACGGACCTCGCTCGGTGGCGGTGTCCGGCGACCCGGCCGCACTCGAAGAATTCATCGAGAAGATGACGGCCGACGGCGTCCAGGTGCGAAGGCTCAAGGCCGCCTACGCCTCCCATTCCCACTACGTGACCCCGTACCGCGACCAGCTGCTCGACGCGCTGTCCGACCTGAGCCCGAAGACGTCGACGGTGCCCTTCTACTCGACCGTCCACGGCGAGGCCATCGACACCACACGGCTGGGCGCCGACTACTGGTACAGCAACCTGCGGGAGAAGGTCCTCTTCGAATCCTCGGTCCGGCGGTTGACCGCCGACGGATTCCGCGGGTTCATCGAGATGAGCCCGCACCCCCTCCTGACGGTCCCCTTGCAGGAGACGGTCGAGGACCTCGACGACGTCGTGGTCCTGTCCTCGACCCGCCGGGACCGGGACGAGGTGGAGACCCTGGTCGGCTCGCTGGCCCAACTCCACGCCCAGGGCGGGTCCGTGGACTGGGACGCCCTGATCGGGACGCGCGGGCGCGTGGAGCTGCCGACGTACGCGTTCCAGCGGCAGCGGTACTGGCTCAGCTCCTCGCACACGGCGGTGGCGGCGCAGGCGCCCTCTACGGAGCAGCCCGCGGCCGACGACCAGCTCGTGGCGCTGTCGGACAGGATCTCCTGCCTCGCCGGCGACGAGGCGAAGGAGCTCGTCCTCGACCACGTCCTCGAAAAGGTCGCCCTCGTCCTCGGGCACCCCTCCAGCGCGTCGGTCAATCCCGACCAGGAGTTCAAGGAAATCGGATTCGACTCACTGCTGTCGGTCGAACTGAGCAAGCGCCTCACCGCGTCGACCGGCCACAAAATGCGGCCGAACCTGGTGCTGAAGCACCCCTCGCCGCGGCAGATCGCCGGACACATCACGTCGTTGATGGTCAAGGTCGGCGTCTAGCGATTTCATCGCTCCACCGCATTTCGAGCGGTTCTCCGTTCGATGGAAAGTCCCGCCGGCGGGACAACGCAAGCTCGAAAGCCGCTTGTCCCGCCGCGGAACCATGTTCTCTTGACCTGCTTATTCACTTTCCGTGAAAGTGGGTGATCTGCGAATTCTCCGATTCTCGGACCTGTTTTCTTAGGGGTTGATCCGTGTGCGTTCGTTTGGTGCGTCGCCTGCGCATAAAGGGCTTTGGCTGGCGGAGGCTGTGTCTGACGACACGCTGAACCATGCGCTGACCATGTGGGATGTGGACGGTGCACTGGACGCGGCCGCCATGGAATCCGCGTTCCTTCACGTCCTGGGCGAAGCGGAGGTCCTGCGCGTCACCTTCGACGACGACGGCAGCGGCCTGCGGCAGATTCCCCGGGAACTCGGTGACTGGCGGCCGTTCTTCCTGGACTTCAGTGCCGAGTCCGACCCCGAGCAGGCGGCGCGCGACGCGCTGGCCGACATGCTCCGCAAGCCCTTCGACCTGAAGCGGGACCTGCTGTTCCGCATGGGTGTGGTCACGCTCTCGGCGGACCGCACCCTCGTGGTGATCACCTACCACCACCTCATCTCGGACGGGTTCGGCACGGGCGGCCTGCTCTCGCGGCGCTTCGCCGAGGCCTACACGGCGCTCGTGCGCGGCGAGGAGGTCCCGGAGCTGCCCCACCCGTGGGACATCGAGCCCGTCGCGGCCGAGCAGCAGGAGTACCTCGCCTCCCAGCAGTTCACCGACGACAAGGAGTTCTGGCGCGCGTACCTGACGGACGCGCCGGCGCCCGCGCAGGTTCCCCGCGTTGCCCTCTCCGAAGCGCGACAGACCGCGCTGTCCGAGCCCATGAACAACGCCGACCGCTGGGGCGAGCTGACCGAACCCATCGGCATGGTCAGCCGCACACTGACCGTCGGGCGCGCCGAGGCGGACGCCTGGACCGAGACGGCCAAGTCCCTGGGCGTCTGGATGTCCCAGCTGCTGTCCGCCGCCGCCGCCGTGTACTTCCGGCACCGCTGCGAGCGCCCCGAGTTCCTCATCTCGCTGGCCGTGGGCAACCGGATCGGCGTCGCGAGCCGCACGCCCGGCCTCGCGGTGAACGTGGCGCCGGTGCGGGTGAAGGTCCCGCTCACGGCGACCTTCGCCGAGATCGCCGACGCCATGGTCGACGAGACGTACGACCTCTTCGACCACACCGCCTGCCACTACTCCGACATCCAGCGCGCGAGCGGCACCGTCCTGAGCCGGCGGGCCAGCTTCGGCGCCGTCATGAACGTCGTCGACTTCGTGGAGCAGCTCCGGTTCGGCGACAGCGCGGCGCGCTACCTCGGCGGCACCACCGGCGCCTTCGAGGAACTGGCGATCGGCGTCTACAACGACGGCACCCCCGACAGCGACCTGTTCATCCGGCTCGACGCCCCCGCGGGCCTCTACACCCGCGCCGAACTGCGCTTCATCGGCGAAGAGCTGATCGCCCACATCCGAGCCCTGGTGGCCGACAGCGACAAGCCGATCGGCGCGCTCGACGTGCTGGGCGGCGCCGAGCGCGACCGCGTGCTGAAGACGCCCGCCGCCGCGCCGTCGGCCGGAGCCACGGTCGCGGAGCTGTTCGCCCGCCGGGTGGAGCAGGCCCCCGACGCCGTCGCACTGGTGGCCGGCGACTCGACGCTCTCGTACCGGGAGCTCGACGAGCGCTCGGACCGCCTGGCCGAGGCGCTGCGACGGCGCGACGTCGGACCCGAGACGGTCGTGGCGGTGGCCCTGCCGCCCTCGGCGGACCTGGCCGTCGCCCTCCTGGGCGTGGTCAAGGCCGGCGGCGCGTACCTGCCCGTCGACCCGGCGGTCCCCGCGGAGCGCCTCAAGTCCGCCGTCGCCGACGCCTCGGCGCGCGCCCTGCTCACCGACGCGACGACCGCCGAAGCGCTCGCCCCCGCCCTCGGTGTCCCGGCCATCGTGTTCGACGACATCCGCTCGGAGAGCGCCGACGACGCCGCCACGCCGCGGACCCCGGTCCTCGCACACCCGGACGGCCTGCTGGCCGTGGCGTACGGCTCCGACGCGACCGGTGCGGCCACCCCGGTCGCCATCACGCACCGCAACATCGCCCGGATCGCCTCGGACCGACGGGGGCGGGCGGCCGGCGGCGCCACCGTCCTGTGGCACGCCCCGTACACCTCCGACGCACTCGCCCTCGAACTGTGGGTCCCGCTGCTGAACGGCGGCCGGGTGGTCGTGGCCCCCGCGGGCACCCCGGACATCGACTCGCTGACCGCGGTGCGCGCGGCGCACGACATCTCCGCCGTGTGGCTGCCCGCAGGCCTGTTCTCCACGATCGCGGCGCAGCGCCCCGCGAGCCTCGCCGGGCTGCGCGAGGTGTGGACCGGCGGCGACCGCGTACCGGCGGCAGCGCTGCGCCGCGTACGAGAGGCATGCCCCGAGCTGACCGTCGTCAACGGGTACGGCCCGGCGGAGACGACCGGCTTCGCCGCGTCCCAGGTCCTGGCCGCCGACACACCGGCGGACCACGTCGGCGCGCTCGGCCGCCCGTCGCCCGACACCGCCCTCTACGTACTCGGTCCGGGCCTCGCGCCCGTCCCCGCGGGCGTGACCGGCGAGCTGTACGTGGCCGGCCCCGGCGTGGCCCGCGGCCATGTCGGCCGGCCCGGACAGACCGCACAGCGCTTCGTACCCTGCCCCTTCGGCCCGGCCGGCGCACTCATGTACCGGACCGGAGACCGGGTGCGGTGGACTGCCGACGGCCGCCTCGAACACGTGGGCCGGGCCGGTGGCCAGAGCGACGTGCGCGGCGTCCGGATCGAACTCGCCGAGGCCGAGGAGGCGCTGGCCGAGTACGCCCCCGTGGCGCAGTGCGCCGTGGTCGTCAAGGAGGACGCCTCCGGGCAGCCCCGGCTGGTGGCCTACGTGGTCACGGCGGCCGGCAAGTCCGTCTCGTCCGAAGAACTGCGCCGCTTCGCCGCGGGACGGCTGCCGGAGTCCCTGGCGCCGTCGGTGTTCACCTCGCTCGACCGCCTCCCCGTGACGGTCGGCGGGAGGGTGGACCGGGCGTCGCTGCCGGAGCCCGAGTTCGACGACAAGAAGTACCGGGCGCCGCGCAACGACACCGAGAAGGTCCTGGCCGCCCTGTTCGCCGACGTGCTCGAACTGGACCGGGTGGGCATAGACGAGGACTTCTTCGACCTCGGCGGCAACTCGCTGCGCGCCATCAGGCTGGTCGGCCTGATCCGGGCGCAACTGAAGCAGGAGGTGTCGATCCGCAGGCTGTTCGCGGCCCGCACCATCATCGGCCTGTCGGACATGTGGAAGGACCTCGCCCGCTCCAGCAGGCCCGGCCTGAAGCGCAGGACCAGGGAAGGCGCCGTTCTCTGAGGCGCTGTCCGCCGTCCGACCGTGGAATTCGCCGGTCTCCTCCGGTAACCAGCGGTATTCGTTTGTGTCTCCATTGATCTGCCGTGCGCACGACCCGTGGCCACCGCAAAGAGGAAAGTGAATCATGGATTCTTTGACCGAAGCCCTGCTGGCCGGGGCCGGCCCCGATGAGATCGGGAGACACGAACTCCCGACCGAATACCTGGCCGCCCATCTCCTGGCCTCGGACATCGGAATGTTCGACGGCGTGGAGGACAAGGACGTCCGCAAGTCGCTGCACGTCGGACCCGTTCCGATGCCGGAGATCGCTCCGGACGAGGTCCTCGTCGCCGTCATGGCGAGTTCCATCAACTACAACACCGTGTGGTCGGCGACCTTCGAGCCCGTCCCCACCTTCGAGTTCCTCAAGCGCAACGCCCGCGAGGGCGGCTACGCCGCCCGGCACGACCTGCCCTACCAGGTGGTGGGATCGGACGCGTCCGGCGTCGTCGTACGCGTCGGGGCCGGGGTGCGGCACTGGAAGGTCGGCGACCACGTCGTCGCCAGCTGCGTCCAGGTCGACGAGCAGGAGCCGGCGACCCACGCCGACGCCATGCTCGGGACCGGCCAGCGGATCTGGGGCTACGAGACGAACTTCGGCGGCCTCGCCCACTACTCGGTCGTCCGCGCCAGCCAACTGCTGCCCAAGCCCCCCCACCTGACCTGGGAGGAGTCCGCGGGCGTCCTCCTCACCGCGGCGACCTCCTACCGGATGCTCGTCGGCGACAACGGCGCACGGATCAAGCAGGGCGACGTCGTGCTCATCTGGGGCGCCACGGGCGGACTGGGCGCCTTCGCCGTGCAGATGGTCAAGAACGCGGGCGGCATCGCCGTCGGCGTCGTCAGCTCCGAGCGCAAGGCCGAGGTGCTGCGCCGACTCGGATGCGACGTGGTGATCAACCGCAACGACATCGGCATGGGCGGGGACGACGCGCTCACCCCCGAGCGGACCATCGAACTGGGCAAGCGGCTCGGGCGGGAGATCCGTCGCCAGGTCGGCGAGGACCCGCACGTCGTGTTCGACTACGTCGGACGGGCGACGTTCGGGATCTCCGTCTTCGTCGTCCGCAAGGGCGGCGTCGTCGTCACCTGCGGATCGAGCACCGGCTACGACCACCACTTCGACAACCGCTACCTCTGGATGAACCTCAAGCGGATCATCGGCAGCCACGCCGCCAACCTCCACGAGCAGGCGGAGTGCAACCGGCTCTTCCGGCTCGGACACCTCTCCCCCATCCTCTCCGAGGTGTTCCCGTTGAAGGAGGTGGGCGAGGCCGCACGACTGGTCCAGACGAACCGGCACACCGGCAAGGTCGGCGTCCTGTGCCTCGCACCCGAGGAAGGCCTCGGCGTCACCGATCCCGTCCTGCGCGAGAAGATCGGCGCGGCCAGGATCAACCCCCTGCGCGGACTCGGCGCGCCCGCCCCCACCGAGGTGTCCTGACATGGGAATCGGCATACTCTCCACCGGCTCCTACCTGCCCAAGCACGAGGTGGGCAACGAAGAGGTCGCCGAACGCGTCGGCGTCACCGCCGAGTGGATCGAACGCAAGACACAGATCCGCTCGCGCCGCTACGCGGCCCCCCACGAGGCCACGTCCGACCTGGCCGTCAAGGCGGCCGAACGCGCCCTCGAACAGGCCCGGCTGACCGCCGAACAGCTCGACTACATCATCGTCTCCACCTCCACCGGAGACTTTCCGCAGCCGCCCACCTCCTACCTGGTGCAGCACGGACTGGGCGCCTACGGCGCCGCCTGCTTCGACGTCAACGTCGTGTGCAGCGGCTTCGTCTACGCCCTGGCGCTCGCCCACAGCCTGGTGACCGTGCGCCCCGACGCCCGCGTCCTGGTGATCGGCGCGGACGTGTACTCGCGGATCCTGGACTTCAACGACCACAGGACGGCGATCCTCTTCGCCGACGGCGCCGGAGCCGCGATCGTCGGAGCCGTCCCCGAGCCCTACGGGATCATCGCGAGCGACCTCGCCAGCCGCGGCGACGCACACCACCTGATCCGCGTCGAAGCCGGCGGCAGCCGTAACCCCGCGTCGGCGGAAACCGTCGCCGAGGGCGGCCACTACTTCAAGATGGACGGCCGCGGCGTACGGGACTTCGTCGCCGAGCACGTCCCGCCGGCGCTGCTCGCCCTGACGCACAGGGCCGGAGTCGACATCGGCGCCGTCGACCACTTCGTGCCGCACCAGGCCAACGGCGTGATGCTCGGCGACGTCGTCGAGCGCACGGGGCTCGGCGCCGCGCGCACCCACCGCACCCTCATCAAGTACGGCAACGTCGGCAGCGCCTCGGTACCCGTCGCACTCGACGAGGCCAACCGCACGGGCGCGCTGTCGCCGGGGGACCTGGTGCTGCTCGCCGGATTCGGCGGCGGCATGTCGATCGGAGCGTCACTTCTGACCTGGGGAGCCCAGACATGACCACGTCCACACAGACAGCCGTCACGAGCATCGACCGCGTGGGTGTCGTCGGCAGCGGCATCATGGGCACCGGCATCGCCGAGCTGTGCGCGAAGTCCGGGCTGAACGTCAAGGTCGCCGTGTTCTCCGAAACCTCGCTGGCCGCGGCCCCGCAGCGGCTGGCCGCCTCCCTCGACCGAGGCGTGGCCAGGGGCAAACTCACCCCCGAGGAGCGCGACGCCGCACTCGCCCGGGTGACTTTCACCCGCGACCTCGGCGACCTGGCGGACCGACAGCTGGTGGTCGAGGCCGTCAAGGAGGACGAGCAGCTCAAGCTGGAGGTGTTCGCCACCCTCGACAAGGTCGTCGAGGACCCGGACGCCATCCTCGCGAGCAACACCTCCTCGATCCCCATCGCACGGCTCGCCGCCGCGACCGGCCGCCCCGCCCAGGTGCTCGGCATCCACTTCTTCAACCCGGTACCGGCCCTGCCGCTCGTCGAGCTGGTCTCCTCGGTGCTCACCGACGAAGCCGTCGCCGAGCGGGCCCTGGTCTTCGTCCGCGACGTCCTCGGCAAGAAGCCCATCGCCGCCCCCGACCGGGCGGGCTTCCTCGTCAACGCCCTGCTCTTCCCCTACCTCCTCGCCGCGGTCCGGATGGTCGAGTCCGGCTTGGCCACCCCCGAGGTCATCGACCAGGGCATGGTCCAGGGCTGCTCCCACCCCATGGGCCCGCTGCGCCTCGCCGACCTGATCGGCCTGGACACCACCGTCTCCATCGCGCAGGCCATGTACGAGGAGTTCAAAGAGCCCCTCTACACGCCTCCGCCGCTGCTCCTGCGCATGGTCGAGGGCGGCCTGCTCGGCAAGAAGTCCGGCCGCGGCTTCTACACGTACGCCTGACACCCCCTCCGCGGCGGTGCGGAGCAGGTCCCGCCATCGCGGTCCGGGTGTCCGAGGCGCGCCGCGCGGCCGTCACTGGAGCGGGATGTCGACGCCGGCCGCGCGGAGGTTCGCCTCGAGCAGCTCGTTCAGCCGGGCAGCCGCCGGCGCCTGGTCCTCCCGGTGGTGGTTGATCAACCCGTAGCGGGCGGCGGCGTCCGGCCTGGCCTCGAACTCGGCCGGCATCGAAAGCAGTTCGGGATTGGCCAGCACCATGGAGCACAGCGCGGCCGCGAGGTCGTCGAGCCGCGGATCGTGCGGATCCCACGACTCGGCCTCCTGGCACCGCTTGACGAGCTCGACGTACTGCGGATCGCCGAGCTGGTGCTCCAACTGGTCCAGGAAGCTGTCGAAGACCTCCGGCACCAAGGCACGGGCCAGTATCAGGGCCTCCTGCTGGAGAGCCACGTAGTCGGCGCTGAAGCCGAGTTCGGCGAGCAGGTCCAGCACCGCGCAGGCACGCTCGGGCAGCAGGAGCCGATCGCCCGACGCCAGCCGGTGCAACACGGCGCGCCGCGCGATCAGCTCCTCGATCCGGTCGGTGAGCCGGCGCTCGACATCGTCGAGGGCCGAGGCGAACCGATCGGGATCGGCGTCGAGCAGATCACCGACCTCGGCCAGCGGCACACCTGCGCCGGCGAGGGTGCGCACCTGCACCAACCGCAGGATCTCGGACGATCCGTACCGGCGGTATCCGGAGCCGTCACGCTCCGGCTCGCCGACCAGACCGAGCCGGTGGTAGTGGCGCACGGTCTTCACCGTGACACCGGCGAACGTGGCCGCCTGACCGATCGTGAGCCCGTACATCATCTGCTCAGCGGACTCCCTGATCGTGGGCGGCCGCCGCCTCGCGCACGGCCGCGGCGACGGCCCGGAAGTCCTTGCGCAGGATGTGGGAGTGGTTGCTCGCGACCTTCGCGCTCACCCTGACGTTCGGGTTGCTCGCGAGCACCGGGTCGAGCGAGGCGCGCATCACCTCCATCTCCTCTTGGCCCCCGCCGAGACTCGCGCCCGTGGCGAGGACGTACCGCAGCGGGTAGGACACGCGGTTGAGGACCGGTTCGATGGCGGCGTTGATCTCGTTGGCCTCGATGTTGACGTCGGCGTGCTGGTCGGCGGTCATCCGCGCGGCCATGCCCAGCGGGCGCGCCAGCGGCAGCAGCACCCGCATCCGCCGGAACAGGCGCCGGATCCGCTCACGCCCCTCCTCGCCCGTCAGACCGTACGGAATGGCGCCGTCCACGCACACCACCCCCTGGACCCGATCCGGGTTCCGGTCCGCCCAGTGCGCCGCGATCGCCGCGCCGTAGGACCAGCCGACGAGCAACGGCCGCTCCACCCCGGTCGCCTGCAATACGGCGTCCACATCGCGTAAGCACCCCTCGAACGAATAGTCGGCCGACCGCTTCGATCGCCCGCGGGCCCGTTCGTCGTAGGTGATGTGCCGCCAGTCGTCGCCGAGGTCCGCGATCACGGGGCGCCAGGGACGGGTGTCCGCGTAGGCGCCGTTCAGGTAGACGACGGCACGGCCGGGGCCACGCGTATCGCTGACGGCCAGGGCGGTGTCGTCGACGGGGACCATGCGCTTCGGGGTCGAGCCGGTGGAGGTGGTCATGCGATCAGCCTCCACCCTGACCTTGGGTCAAGGTCAACCCGAGGGCGTGCCCGGGACGCTCAGGAGGCGACGCTCCCGGCGAGCAGGCCCTCGGTGACGGCCGCGGCGACCTCACCGACCTGGTCGAAGAGGTAGAAGTGGCCACCGGGGAAGACCTTCAGGTCGAATGCACCGCTCGTGTGCTCCCGCCACGTACCGGCCTCCGGGACCGTCACCATCGGGTCGTTGTCCCCGATCAGCGCCGTGACCGGGGTGGCGAGCGGCTCGCCCCCGCTCCAGCTGTACGTGCCCAGGGCCCGGTAGTCGGCCCGCAGCGCCGGAAGGACCATCTCCAGCACGTCGGGGTTGTCGAGCATGGACTGATCGGTGCCGCCCAGCCGGCGCACCTCGGCCAGCACCTGTGCGTCGTCGAAGTGGTGGTAGGGGGCGTGGGGATGGGCGGTCGGACCGCCCCGACCGGAGAGGAACAGCCGCTGCGGCCCGGGCAGCCCACGCTCGGCGAGCAGCCGGGCCGTCTCGTAGGCGACGAGCGAGCCCATGCTGTGGCCGAACAGGGCGTACGGCCGTCCGGAGTCCGCGGCGATCTCCCGGGCCAACTCCTCGGCCACCGCCTCGACGAGCAGCGGCAAGGAGGTGAACGACTCCTCGCGGTAGCGGTCCTGCCGCCCCGGGTACTGCACGGCCACCACGTCCAGGTCGGCGGGCAGCGTCCGCGCCAGGTGCGTGTACGCCGTCGCCGAGCCCCCGGCGTGGGGGAAGCACACGAGCCGCGGTCCGTTCCCCGCGGTCGTGGTGTATCGCCGGAACCACTTGCTGTTCACCTTCGGTGTGTCCCTTCGTCTGCGCCCCTGGCTCTGGACAGTCGATCGGCGTCCACTACAGCACTACTCGAGCCCTGGTCGAGGAACCCGCCCGGGCTCCACGCGAACGGGCATAGTCGAAACCCGTGGACGCGGCGACGACCACTGCAACACTTCGGATCATTGCAACGCGACTCATCTCGGTTCGTTGCATTAAGTCGGCTCCCGTTGCAACGATTCTCGTTCTGTGACCTGCTAGTTCATTATCAGAACACAACAAGTGCGTTGCCAGTTCTTCAAATGCAACGTAGCGTTTGCGTCATAAGAAACAGCGGGCCGACGGAGTGCACGCTGCGAGAAGAGGGAGAGCACCATGCAGAAGTTCGACACCCCCGCCGCCGTCTCCGCCGTCCTCGACATCCCGGCCGGACACGTCCACCTCATCGCCGCCGACCGGTCCGACACCACCGTCGAGGTCCTCCCCGCCGACGCCTCGAAGGGCCGCGACGTGAAGGCGGCCGAGCAGATCACGGTCGAGTACGCCGACGGCGTCCTGCGCGTCGGGTCCCCGGAGCCGACGAACAAGCTCATCGGCAACTCCGGCTCCGTCAAGGTGACGGTCCACCTGGCCGCGGGCTCCACCGTCGAGGCGAAGTTGGCCGCCGGCGACTTCCAGACGACCGGTCGCCTCGGCGACGTCACCGTCGAAAGCGCCCAGGGCTCCATCCGCCTCGACGAGACCGCCGGCGCCCGCCTCACCCTCCTCGCCGGCGACATCACGGTCGGCCGCCTCGGCGGCTCGGCCGAGATCAGCACCCAGAAGGGCGACATCAACATCGCCGAGGCCGTCCGCGGCACCGTCACCCTGAACACCGCGGCCGGCGACCTCTCGATCGGCGCCGCGGCCGGAGTCTCCGCCTCCCTGGACGCCGGCGCCACCGTGGGCCGGATCAACAACTCCCTGAAGAACACCGCGGGCACCGCCGAGCTGGCCATCCACGCGACCACGACCTACGGCGACATCACCGCCCGCAGCCTCTGAACTCCGCTTCCCCCCCGCGGCCCGGGCCAGGCCCACGACCACGTCGTGCCTGCCCCGGGCCGCACCCGTACGCCTGCCCTAGGCCTCGTCGTCCGCGCCGGTTGCCACGGGCTTGGTGTGCAGGATGTCCCGGGCCTGCTCCGCGGCGCGCGCGATGCTTTCGGAGACGAAGTCCAGGAAGCGGGCGATGTTCTCCAGCCGGGCGGCGGCCGGAGTCTGGGGGCCGAGGACGCCGACACCCTCCCGTGCGACCTCCACCAGTTGGGCGGTGGACCGCGCACTGGCCATCATCGACTGGTACCAGACGTCGTTGTCGACGGCATAACGGTCACGGCGACTCTCGTCCCGCTCCCGACGGACAAGGCCCTGGCCCTCCAGGAAGGTGATCGCCTTCGAGATGGACGCCGGGCTGACCTGGAGTCGCTGCACCAGCTCGGACGCGGTGAGGCTCCCCATGTCGGTCGTGATGAGGCAGGCCAAGACCCGGGCCATCATCTTCGGCATGCCCGACTGCATGAGGACGGTGGTCAACGTCTCCCCGTACTCGCGCACCGCCTCGGCATCACGCCCATCGGCCTGCACCGGCGCCTCCGCCCCCCGGGGCACGGCCTGCCTGCGCCGGTGGGCGCGCTGCTCGGTGGCGCGGTGAGCCATATCGGCGCGATAGCCGGTGGGCCCACCGTTGCGCATCACCTCCCGCGTGATCGTCGAGGTGGGACGGTCGAGCCGCCTGGCGATCTCCGCGTAGGCAAGGCCGTCGGCCAATCCCAGCGCGATCTGCTGGCGTTCCTGCTGGGTGAGCCTGCCTCCCGGCATCGTGGTCTCCTTCGTGTTCCGTGGTGCCCCCACTATAGCGTTCGCCTCCAATCTATTGCAACGTCAACGATCATCACATTGCATTAGACCCCAAATCATTGCAACGACTAACCCCATTCAACCTGCTGTAATCCAATCCACACGCAACGAACCTCTTGCCAAATCCAGAAACGCAACGTAGCTTTCTCGTATCGGAAACAGCGGGCCAACGGAGCGCACGCTGCGGAACAAGGAGAGCACCATGCAGAAGTTCAACACCCCCGCCGCCGTCTCCGCCGTCCTCGACATCCCGGCCGGACACGTCCGGCTCGTCGCCGCCGATCGCGCGGAGACGACGGTCGAGATCCTCCCCGCCGACGCCTCGAAGGGCCGCGACGTGAAGGCGGCCGAGCAGATCACGGTCGACTTCGTCGACGGCGTCCTGCGAGTCGGCACGGAGCCGACGCACAAGCTCCTCGGCAACTCGGGCTCCGTCAAGGTGACGGTCCACCTGGCCACCGGCTCCGCCGTCGAGGCGAAGCTGGGCGCAGGTGAGTTCCACACCACCGGTCGCCTCGGCGCGATCACCTTCGAGGGCGCCCAAGGCTCGATCCACCTCGACGAAACCGCGAGCGCCCGCCTCACCCTCCTCGCCGGCGACGTAACGCTCGGCCGCCTGAACGGCCCCGCCGAGATCACCACCCGGAAGGGCGACATCACCATCGCCGAAGCCGTCCGCGGCACCGTCACGCTGCGCACCGAAGCCGGCAACCTGACCATCACCACCGCCCCCGGAGTCTCCGCCTCCCTGGACGCCGGCGCCACGATCGGCCGGATCCACAACTCCCTGAAGAACCCCACGGGCACCGCCGACCTGTCCATCCACGCGACCACCTCCTACGGCGACATCACCGCCCGCAGCCTCTGACACGCCACCGCACGGGGCCCGCGCCAGAAAACGGTCCGGGCCGTGGATCGAGAACGCTCGGCTGAGGGGGTGGCAATGTGCCCGGGATCCTACACAGCTACACAGGCCATCCTCAGAGTGATGCAACCTGCCGGGATGTGGGATGAGCACATGCGAGCACCGTTCCCCCGGGCCGTGTACAGGTGCGAGACATGGTGCTGCTGGATGGAGGACGAAGAAGCCGTCAGGTATGCCAGGCACCTGCGTGACACGGCTGCCTTCGCAGCAGCAGCGCTGCACGCTGGAGGCCCCGCTCCTCCCGAGGGATTTTATCGCCTGGGCCTCTGGCGTCGTTTCGTGTATGCCTCGTGAACCCCGCCGGCCAGTCCCAGGAGCGCTGCGGTCCCGATCGTGATCTCGGCCGCGGTGCGTAGGCCCGAGCCGTGGACGTCTCCGGCGGCCCGTGGGGAGACTTTGCCCTGTGGGTCGTGCACAACGGTCAGGGACTGCCCCTCTTTCGGGAGTCGCGAGGGTATGTCCAGGTGATCTGGGCCGCCTGCGGGGCAGTCCAGGCGATGGTCGTAGGAGGTCCGGGACGTGGTGGTCCAGTGGCCGTCGGCGTCCAGGGAGGATTGGGTGTCGGTGTGTTCGGTGACCTGTAGTACGACGCAGTTGATCTCGACGCCCCGGTCTTCCAGCGCACTCTGTCCTGCGGATGCGAGTGCGAGGATGGCGCCGAGCCCGGCCGGGAGGGTGGACAGCGCGATAAGTGAGGCCCCGCGACGGGAGGCGAGGGCGGCGTGCCAGCCGAGGAGGACCAGGGGGAGGAGCAGGCCGCCGAGGAAGAATCCCCAGTTGCCCAGGGACTTGTTCGCGGACTCCCAGGCCACGCCGAACGCCAGGGCTGCGGTCACGGGTGGCGCGGCCAGGGCTACTGTGGTCCGCCAGATTCCGCGTCCCCATCCTCCATGCCGGCCCGCCATGCCGCCCCCCTGTGGCTCGTGCCTGTGTTCCAGGTAACCGCGACGACACGGGGTCCGTAAAGAGCGTGACCGACCCGACTCGGACCCCCCGGAGCGGGCTTGGCCCTGGAGGCGGAGCCGGAAGGCGCCCTGCCGAAGACAGGGCTGCCGAGCGCAGCGCTCGGGGGTCCCGCTCGGCAGCCGGTCAAGCGTGTCACTGGCGGTGGCGCCGTCCATCGGCCGTCAGAAGACGGTCGTACAGGTAATGATCACGGCAAGTATGGCGACCGTAGTCAGGGTGAGGGAGGTCCTGCCGGTGAGGGCCCGGTATCGCCTCGCGTACCGTGCCTCGTGGCGGGTTATGTCTGCTTCCACCTGCGGGTCTGCTATCCAGTCGGGTCTGCGGTGGTCCTGTAACAGCTGCCGCACGGCGGCCGTTTCCCGCGGGAGCTCCTCCGCTCCGAGTTGGGTGGCGTCCAGGTTCGGCAGGAGTATGCGTCGGCCGTCGGCTCGGTAGGCGTAGACGACCTCCGCGGGCATGGCGCGCTCTCCCACGCCGGGCATGGGTGGGTTGACGGTGCGGATGTCGTAGACATCGGTCCAGTCGAGGCGCCGGGTCCGCAGGCCCGCCCGGAGAGAGATGCCGTCGCTGTCGATGCGGGTGAAGGTGCGCGGCGCCGTGCAGAGGATGTAGGCGAAGGTGGCCGAGAGACGATGGTGACTGATGTCTGGAGCCAGAGGGGAAAGTCCTCCGTCCAGGTTTTCAGCAGGAAGACGGCCGACGGGATGCCCACTGCCCACAGGAAAGTGAACGCTTTATTCGTCCTGGTGCGGTAATGGAGCCGCAGTGGTACCTCGTGCACGTTCCCCCCTCGGTCGCAGGGACCGGTCCCGGACCCTGCCATGATCGCAACTCCCTCCGGGGGGAACCAAGGTCCCCAGGACTGACTGAAGGCCCGAAGTCACCACCTTGCTACTGCGCCCGCGGAGCGGGCCGGCTTGGAGGCGAAGCCGGAAAGCCCGGGTGGGAGAGCGAAGCGAAGCCCCCTAACGGGCCGAAGCCCCGCCCCCCGTGAAACGGGGTCATCTCCCGCGCGGAGCACGGGAGTCCGAAGCGCAGCGGAGGCCCCTTCACGCGCGGCCCGGCCCTCTCGCAAAAATTCCGTTGGCGCCGCGCGCGAGTGGATGGGAGGCTGCGCAGGCCCTCGGGTGCTGACAAGCTCGGGGCCTTACCGGTGGCCGTGTCCGCCTAGCTCGCCCTGTCGAGCGGGGCCTGCCTGATGGCGGGCGGCCACCGGCTTTCCCCTGTCAGGGGCCACTCACAGGGCGTGCACCTCTCTGCTGCCAGGGTGGTGGAGCGAAGCGGAGCCACCCCAACGGGCCGAAGGCCCGGACCCCGTGAAACGGGGTCAGCTCCGGGGGAGCGAAGCGGACCCGGAGCAGTCCGAAGCGAAGCGAAGGACTCCGACCCGAAGGGTCGGCCTTGTCCTGGAGCGCAGCGCAAGGACGCCCTGCCGACGGCAGGGCCGCCGAGCGCAGCGAGGCGGG
>NZ_JBIUTJ010000007.1:22905-315258 GCF_044741845.1 Streptomyces sp. NPDC088097 | reverse complement strand
CGGTGGCGGGGCCGGTGGTCGCGCGGGGCTTGGGGGCGGGGTTCGGGGGCGGGGCGTGGGCCGGCCGCCGCGGCGGGGGGCGGGGGGGGGCGGGGGCCGGGCCCCCCCCCCCCCCGCCCGGCCCCGCGGCCCCCTTCCGTGCCGTTCCCGTCGTACCCGTGCGCGGGGAGGCGCGGGGGTGGTTCGGGAGCCGGGACGGATCAGGCGCGGTAGGCGCTCCACATGCTCTTCATGCGGGTCACCTGGCCCCCGGTGAACTGGTACATGCAGGAGTCGTACGTGTAGTCCATGAAGTTGTGGATCGGGTCGGCGCCGGCGGCGGTGCAGGTGTCACGGCCGGTCGGGCACTCGAAGGCGGCGCTGGACTCGGCGGGGGTGTCGGAGACGGAGTCCCCGCTGCCCGAGCAGCCGCCCTGGAAGGTGTGGTAGAGCCCGAGCCAGTGGCCGACCTCGTGGGTGGCGGTGTCGCCCTGGTTGTAGTTGGTGGCGGAGCCGCCGGGGATCGAGGAGTTGAGGATGACCACGCCGTCCATCGTGGGCTGGGAGGCGTAGGAGCTGGGGAAGGTGGCCCAGCCGAGGAGGCCGCCGCCGAGGTTGGCGGTGTAGAGGTTCAGCGCGTTCTTGCCGCCCTTGCGCAGGGCGGTCTTCATGTCCTTCTCGGCCTTGGTGCCGTCGGAGACGGTGTACCAGGTCGAGTTGTTCGTGTAGTCGGTCCCGGCCAGCGAGAACTGGAAGCCGGAGTTGACGTTGCCGGTGCCCTGGCCCGCGTAGGCGGCGTTGAGGACCGAGATCTGGCTGTTGATCTGGGCGGCCGTCAGCTTGCCGGTGGTGGTGCCGGAGGTGATGACGTGCACGTACACCGGGATGGTGGTGACGGCGACGGCGGAGGTGGCGCCCGAGCCGTAGACCTGCTGCGGGGACAGCTGCATCTGGCCGAGCTTCTTCTTCAGGTCGGCGTCCATGGCCTTGACCTGGGCGTCGCTGACCTCGTTCGGGTCGGCCGCGTGCTGGTCCGCGGGGCGCGCCACCCGGGCGTTGGCGGCGCCGGACGCGCCGTCGGCACAGACCTCGGCGGGGGTCTTGGCGGCGACGGCGGCACCGGCGGCGGGGGCGGACAGCGGGGCGAACGCCAGGGTCGAGGCCAAGACGGCCGTGCCCATGAGGCGGCGGCGGAGCAGGGGGGATATGCGGGCGAGAGCGCGCACGTGTGACTCCTCGCGAAGCGTGGTGGGGGGTGAGGACGTTCCTCACGCTGGCGAAAATCTTACGTGTGCATGTCATTGATCTGACAAGTACTCGGAGGTTAAAGATTTGTTGCCAGAGATGCGGAAGGGGCCTCCGAAATGCGTCGAGAGGCCCCTTCAACAGGATATTTGACAGTCGATCAGTAACTCACCTGACGGGCTGGTAGACCCGCTCCACCTTCTGCGAGCCGTTCGGCGTGCGGTACGAGCGCGCCCAGGCGGAGGTCGCGTCGGAGCGCCGCTTGTCCGAAACCACGTAGTAGTCCATCTGCGCGCGCTCCGCCGTCACGTCCAGGACCCCGTAGCCGTGGGAGTCCATGTCCAGCCACTTGACATGCCAGTTGGCGGCCTTGATCGCCGCCTCGGCGACCAGCGAGACGGTGTGCGGGGCCACGTGCAGGATGTCGTCGATGTTGTCGGAGGTCACCGAGGTGACGACGAACTCGGTGGCCGCCGTGCCCGAACCGGGGTACGTGGCCATGTTCACCGGGACCTCGTTCGCCCACGCCATGTGGATGTCGCCCGTCAGGAACACGGTGTTCTTGACACCCCGGTCCTTCAGGTGGCCCAGGAGTTCCTTGCGGTCGTCGGTGTAGCCGTCCCACTGGTCCACGTTCACCGCGAGACCGCCCTCGGGCAGGCCGAGGAGCTTGCCCAGGGGCCCCAACAGGTGCGCGGGCAGGGAGGCGAAGGCGACCGGGGAGATCATCACCGAGGTGCCGACCAGCTTCCAGGTGGCGTCGGAGCCCGCCAGCCCGGCCTTGATCCAGTCCAGCTGCGCCCGCCCGGTGATGGTGCGCTCCGGGTCGTCCACCGCCCCGCTGCCCACCTTGACCTGCTGGGAGCGGAAGCTGCGCAGGTCCAGGAGGTGCAGGTCGGCGAGGTTGCCGAAGCGAAGCCGCCGGTAGACGGTGCCGGCGGTGGACGTGCGTACGGGCATCCACTCGAAGTACGCCTGCTTGGCGGCCGTCGCGCGGGCGGCCCACTCGCCCTCGGCGCCGGGGGTGTGGTTCTCGGCGCCGCCCGACCAGGCGTCGTTGGCGAACTCGTGGTCGTCCCAGATCGCGATGACCGGGTGGGCCGCGTGCAGGGCCTGGAGGTCGGTGTCCGTCTTGTACCTGCCGTGCCGGGTGCGGTAGTCGGCCAGGCTGAGGATCTCGTGCTTCGGCTCGTGCGCGCGGACGGTGTACTTGGCCTCGGGGTAGGCCCCGTTCGCGTACTCGTATATGTAGTCGCCCAGGTGCAGGACCGCCTGGAGGTCGGCCCGAGCGGCGAGGTGGCGGTACGCCGAGAAGTAGCCGGACTCCCAGTTGGCGCAGGACACCACCCCGAAGCGCAGCCCCGGGGTGGTGGCTTCGGCGGCCGGCGCGGTCAGGGTGCGCCCGATCGGGGAGACGGTCGCCCCGGCGGTGAAGCGGTACCAGTACGGGGTCTGCGGGCGCAGACCGCGCACATCCACCTTGACGGTGTGGTCGTCGGCGGCGCTCGTGGTGACGGAACCGCTCGCGACGGGGCGGGAGAAGGCCTTGTCCTCGGCCACCTCCCAGCCCACGGCGGTGACGGGCCCGAGGCCCGAGCCGGGTACGGCCTCGGCGGTCGGGGTGACGCGGGTCCACAACAGGACCCCTTCGGGCAGCGGGTCGCCCGAGGCGACTCCGTGGAGGAAGGCGGGCGCGGCCGTGGCGGCCTGGGCGGACGGGGCGCCCAGGGCGGCGAGGGGCGCGAGCGCGGCGGCGCCCGCGGCGGCGAGCACGACCGTGCGGCGGCGGGGCCGCGCGGGGCCGGCGCCGTCGGCGGGGTCGGCCGGAGAGGTGGGATGACTGGTCACGGACGATCACATTACTGATCGGTACATGCCGAGGGACAGCCCTGGGGAGGCAACGGGCGGACGAACTCCAGGAGTTCGTCCGCCCGGTGGCGACGAGGATCGCCGGTGGCGACGCGGGTCGCGCGTCGGCCGTAGGCCGGTGGGCCGGTTCGGTCGGTCAGCCCGCGATGGCCTTGTCGATCGCCGCCGTGAAGGCCTCCGGCGTCGCCGGGGTCTCGATCTTCTTGCCGTCCATCTTGAGGGTCGGCGTGCCCTTCACGTCGGACTTGTCGAACGCCTTGGACATCTCCATCGCCCACCGGTCGTACGTACCGTCCTCGACGGCCTTCTTGAACTCGGCGTTGCCCTTGAGCGCCGGCACCGTGTCCGCGACCTTCAGGAGGTAGTCGTCCTTGGCGAAGCTGTCGACGGTCTCCTCCGGGTGGAGGTCCTTGGAGTAGAGCGCCGCCTTGTAGTCGAGGAACGCCTCGGGGCTGACGTTCAGCGCCGCGCCCAGCGCGCTCAGCGCGTTCTTCGAGCCCTCGCCCCGGGACGCGTTGTCGATGAAGGTCGCGCCGAAGTACCGGAGCTTGAACTTGCCGGCGTCCACGTCCTTCTTGACCTGCTCGCCGGTCGACTGCTCGAAGGCTGCGCAGGCGGGGCAGCGGGAGTCCTCGTACAGCTCCAGGGTCTTCTTCGCCTCGGACTTGCCGATGACGACCGTGGTGCCGTTGTCGCCGGTGGTGTTCTTCGGCTTGACCAGGGTGGCCTCGGCGGCCTTCTCCCAGTATCCGGGCTGGTTCGACTGGACGACGGCGTAGCCGACGCCGCCGGCCAAGGCCAGGACGCCGACGACCGCGCCGGCCACGATCAGCTGCCGACGGGTCCGGTCCTTCTTGGCCTGCTTCTCGCGCTCGGCGCGCAGCTTCTCGCGGGCCGCTGCCTTGTTCTGCTGGTTGTTGCGTGCGCTCATGACGAACTCCGTGGGAAAGGGAGGGAGGGGGGGGACTGCCGTACGCGGTTCAGGCGCTCGCGAGCGCCCCGCGCACGGGAGGTCCCCGTCGTCCCACGGAGTGCGCCGGGAAGCGCGTACGGGCCCCCGCGCCCGGGGCCCGGGGGCTCGGCACCCGCCCGGCCCGGCGGACGGCCGGCGCCACCGGGGCCACCGCCGGCAGCAGCGGCCGGAACGCGAAGGCGGCCACCGCCCGCAGCAGCCGGGCCAGCGCCCGCTCGCCGTGCCGCAGCCAGGCGGCGGCCAGCAGGCCGACGGTGACGTGCCCACCCAGCAGCAGCCAGGGCGTCCACGGGCCCGGGGAGGCCAGCAGCGCGGCCGGATCCCCGGTGGGCCCGGCGACCCCGGTCAGCGGACCGCCGACCGGGCGCCCGCCGCACAGTTCCTCCAGGCCCAGCGCGCGCAGCGGCCCGGACACCGGACCGCCCGCGGGGCCGTAGCAGAGGTGCTGCCCGGCGGTGAACACCGTGTCGGTGGCCAGTTCCAGCGGCACCAGGAGTGCGGCGATCGGCCCGAAGCCCCGCTCCCGGCCGGCCAGGGCGAAGGCCGGGGCGAACACCCCGGCGAAGGCCCCGGCGACCAGCGCGGGCGGCAGCGGCACCCGGGACATGAGCACGTGGGAGCCCGCCGAGAGCAGCACGACGAGCGCGCTGAACAGCGCGGCTCGCAGTGCCCTCGGCCCCGGCCCTGATATGTCCATCGTCGCGAGTGTGCCACGGGTCCCTGTGGATCCGGGCCGGCAGGCCCGGACCGGTGGGGACCTACGGCATGATCCGGCCGTTGCGGAAGAGGTCGACGAAGATCTGGTGGTCCGCGCGCGCCCGGCTGCCGTAGGCGTGGGCGAAGTCCACGAGCAGCTCCGCGAAGCCCTCCTCGTCGGCGGCGATGGCCGCGTCGATGGCCCGCTCGGTGGAGAAGGGCACCAGGGACTGGCCGCTCTCCGCCTCGTCGGCCGACGCGTGCATGGTGGCGGTGGCCCGGCCGAGGTCGGCGACGACGGCCGCGATCTCCTCCGGGTCGTCGAGGTCGGACCAGTCCAGGTCCACCGCGTACGGGGAGACCTCCGCGACCAGCTGCCCGGACCCGTCCAGCTCCGTCCAGCCCAGCCACGGGTCGGCGTGCGCCTGGAGCGCCCGCTGGGATATCACCGTGCGGTGCCCCTCGTGGTCGAAGTACTCGCGCACCGCCCGGTCGGTGATGTGCCGGGACACGGCCGGGGTCTGCGCCTGCTTGAGGTAGATCACGACGTCGTTCTCCAGGGCGTCGCTGTGCCCCTCCAGCAGGATGTTGTACGAGGGCAGCCCCGCCGAGCCGATGCCGACGCCCCGGCGGCCCACCACGTCCTTGACCCGGTAGGAGTCCGGGCGCACCAGCGACTCCTCGGGCAGGGTCTCCAAGTAGCCGTCGAAGGCCGCGAGGACCTTGTAGCGGGTCGCCGCGTCCAGCTCGATCGCCCCGCCGTCCGGGGTGAAGCGGCGCTCGTGGTCGCGGATCTCCGTCATCGAGTCCAGCAGCGAGAAGCGGGTGCGGGCGCGGGCGACGCGCAGGGCCCCCAGCAGCGGGCCGTCGGCGGTGTCCAGGGTGAAGGAGGGGACCTCCTCGTTCTTGGCGCCGGCCGCCAGGCGGTGGATCCGCTCGCGGTAGGCCCGCGCGTAGATCCGTACGAGCTCGCCGATCTGCTCGTCGCCGATGGCCTTGGTGTAGCCGATCAGGGCGACGGAGGCGGCGAAGCGCTTGAGGTCCCAGGTGAAGGGGCCCACGTACGCCTCGTCGAAGTCGTTCACGTTGAAGATCAGGCGACCGTTGGAGTTCATGTAGGTGCCGAAGTTCTCGGCGTGCAGGTCTCCGTGGATCCACACCCGACCGGTGCGCTCGTCCAGGTAGGGACCGCCGTGCCGGTCGTGCTCCAGGTCCGCGTAGAAGAGGCAGGCCGTGCCCCGGTAGAACGCGAAGGCCGACGCCGCCATCTTGCGGAACTTGACCTGGAAGGCGGCGGGGTCTGCGGCGAGCAGCTCACCGAACGCGGTGTCGAACACGTCGAGTATCTGCTCGGCGCGCTGCTCGTCGGTGGTCTCGGGTACCGCCATGGCGGATGCCTCCTGGTGGCGCGGGTGTATCGGCGCTGTCGATCGGTTTTCGGACAGTGTGCTCGGCTCTGCAACGGATGACCGTACCCGTCGGTGCCCGTGATCTGTCATCCGGCCGACGTAGACTTCGAGGCTGCCCCCCTCTCCCCCCGCCGGAGGTCTGCCGTCGTGACCAAGACGCCGTTCACGCACCTGCACGTCCACACCCAGTACTCGCTGCTGGACGGTGCCGCGCGGCTGAAGGACATGTTCAACGCGTGCAACGAGATGGGCATGTCCCACATCGCGATGTCCGACCACGGCAACCTGCACGGGGCGTACGACTTCTTCCACACCGCCCAGAAGGCCGGAGTCACCCCGATCATCGGGATCGAGGCATATGTCGCACCCGAGTCCCGGCGCAACAAGCGACGCATCCAGTGGGGCCAGCCCCACCAGAAGCGCGACGACGTGTCCGGTTCCGGTGGCTACACGCACAAGACGATCTGGGCGGCGAACGCCACCGGCCTGAACAACCTCTTCCGGCTGTCCTCCGACGCGTACGCCGAGGGCTGGCTCACCAAGTGGCCGCGCATGGACAAGGAGACCATCTCCAAGTGGTCCGAGGGCCTCATCGCCTCCACCGGCTGCCCCTCCGGAGAGCTCCAGACCCGACTGCGCCTCGGCCAGTTCGACGAGGCCCTGAAGGCCGCCTCCGAGTACCAGGACATCTTCGGCAAGGAGCGCTACTTCCTGGAGCTGATGGACCACGGCATCGAGATCGAGCGCCGGGTCCGCGACGGCCTGCTGGAGATCGGCAAGAAGCTCGACATCCCGCCGCTGGTGACGAACGACTCCCACTACACCTACGCCAGCGAGTCCGTCGCCCACGACGCCCTGCTCTGCATCCAGACCGGCAAGAACCTCTCGGACCCGGACCGCTTCCGCTTCGACGGCACCGGCTACTACCTGAAGTCCACGGAGGAGATGTACGCCATCGACTCCTCGGACGCCTGGCAGCAGGGCTGCGCCAACACCCGGCTGGTCGCGGAGCAGGTCGAGACCGAGGGCATGTTCCAGTTCCGGAACCTGATGCCGAAGTTCGACATCCCGGACGGCTACACCGAGGTCACCTGGTTCCGCGCGGAGACCATGCGCGGCATGGACCGCCGCTACCCGGGGGGCATCCCCGAGGACCGGATGAAGCAGGCCGAGTACGAGATGGACACGATCATCTCGATGGGCTTCCCCGGCTACTTCCTCGTGGTCGCCGACTTCATCATGTGGGCCAAGAACCAGGGCATCGCGGTCGGCCCCGGCCGAGGATCCGCGGCCGGCTCGATCGTCGCGTACGCCATGGGCATCACCGACCTCGACCCGATCACCCACGGCCTGATCTTCGAGCGGTTCCTGAACCCCGAGCGCGTCTCCATGCCCGATGTCGACATCGACTTCGACGAGCGCAGGCGCGTCGAGGTGATCAGGTACGTGACCGAGAAGTACGGCGCCGACAAGGTCGCCATGATCGGCACCTACGGCACGATCAAGGCCAAGAACGCGATCAAGGACTCCGCGCGCGTCCTGGGCTACCCCTACGCCATGGGCGACCGCCTGACCAAGGCCATGCCCGCCGACGTCCTCGGCAAGGGCATCCCGCTCTCCGGCATCCTCGACCCCAAACACCCCCGCTACAGCGAGGCGGGCGAGATCCGGGGGATGTACGAGAACGAGCCGGACGTCAAGAAGGTCATCGACACCGCCATGGGCGTGGAGGGCCTGGTCCGCCAGATGGGCGTGCACGCGGCCGGCGTGATCATGTCCAGCGAGACCATCACCGACCACGTACCGGTCTGGGTCCGCCACTCCGACGGCGTCACCATCACCCAGTGGGACTACCCGAGCTGTGAGTCGCTCGGCCTGCTGAAGATGGACTTCCTCGGCCTGCGCAACCTGACGATCATGGACGACGCCGTCAAGATGGTGAAGGCCAACAAGGGGATCGACATCGATCTCCTGGGCCTCCCGCTCGACGACCCCAAGACCTTCGAACTGCTCGGCCGGGGCGACACCCTCGGCGTCTTCCAGTTCGACGGCGGCCCCATGCGCTCCCTGCTGCGCCTGATGAAGCCCGACAACTTCGAGGACATCTCCGCCGTCTCGGCCCTGTACCGGCCGGGCCCGATGGGCATGAACTCGCACACGAACTACGCCCTGCGAAAGAACCTCCAGCAGGAGATCACCCCGATCCACCCGGACCTGGAGAAGCCCCTCGAAGAGGTGCTCGCGGTCACCTACGGCCTGATCGTCTACCAGGAGCAGGTCCAGAAGGCCGCCCAGATCATCGCCGGGTACTCGCTGGGCGAGGCCGACATCCTGCGCCGCGTGATGGGCAAGAAGAAGCCCGAGGAGCTGGCGAAGAACTTCACCATCTTCCAGGAGGGCGCCCGGAAGAACGGCTACAACGACAAGGCCATCCAGGCCCTGTGGGACGTCCTGGTCCCCTTCGCCGGCTACGCCTTCAACAAGGCCCACTCGGCCGCGTACGGCCTCGTCTCCTACTGGACCGCCTACCTCAAGGCCAATTTCCCGGCCGAGTACATGGCGGGCCTGCTCACCTCGGTCAAGGACGACAAGGACAAGTCCGCGATCTACCTGAACGAGTGCCGCCGCATGGGCATCAAGGTGCTCCCGCCGAACGTGAACGAGTCCGAGCCGAACTTCGCCGCCCAGGGCGACGACGTGATCCTCTTCGGCCTCACCGCCGTGCGCAACGTCGGCAACAACGTCGTGGACTCGATCATCAAGACCAGGAAGGGCAAGGGGAAGTACTCCTCCTTCCCCGACTTCCTGGACAAGGTCGAGGCCGTTGTCTGCAACAAGCGCACCGTCGAGTCCCTGATCAAGGCCGGCGCCTTCGACGAGATGGGCCACACCCGCAAGGGGCTCGTCGCCCACCACGAGCCGATGATCGACAACGTGGTCGCGGTCAAGCGCAAGGAGGCCGAGGGACAGTTCGACCTCTTCGGCGCGATGGGCGACGAGAGCGCGAGCGACGAGCCCGGCTTCGGGCTCGACGTGGTGTTCTCCGACGTCGAGTGGGAGAAGTCCTACCTGCTCGCCCAGGAGCGCGAGATGCTCGGCCTGTACGTCTCCGACCACCCGCTCTTCGGCCTCGAACACGTGCTGTCCGACAAGACCGACGCGGGGATCTCCCAGCTCACCGGCGGTGAGCACTCCGACGGCGCCGTCGTCACCATCGGCGGCATCATCTCCGGCCTCCAGCGCAAGATGACCAAGCAGGGCAACGCCTGGGCCATCGCCACCGTGGAGGACCTCGCCGGTTCCATCGAATGCATGTTCTTCCCCGCGACCTACCAGCTCGTCTCCACCCAGCTGGTCGAGGACACCGTCGTCTTCGTCAAGGGCCGCCTGGACAAGCGCGAGGACATCCCCCGGCTCGTCGCCATGGAGATGATGGTCCCCGACCTGACCTCCGCCGGGACCAACGCCCCCGTCGTGCTCACCATCCCCACGGTCAAGGTCACCCCGCCGATGATCACCCGCCTCGGCGAGATCCTGCGCCACCACCGGGGCAACACCGAGGTCCGGATCAAGCTCCAGGGGCCGCGCACCACCACCGTGCTGCGCCTCGACAAGCACCGCGTCCAGCCCGACCCGGCGCTCTTCGGCGACCTGAAGGTGCTGCTCGGCCCGTCCTGCCTGGCCGGCTAGGGGCGTCCGCCCCGCACGTATCCCGCCCATCCCGCACGTGCGCGAGGGCTCGCCCGGAACTGCCGGGCGAGCCCTCGCGCACGTGCGGGACGTCAGTTGTGGCCGAAGCGCTTCTGCTTGCTCTTGTGGGCCATGTCCAGCGGGCTCGGAGTCGAGGAGGAGGTGTCCGGCGAGCTCTCCATCGAGCCCTTGGACGGATCCTGCCCGGACCGCTCCTGCTGCTTGGCCGGCTGCTTCTGGTTCTTGTTCTTGGCCATGGGATGCCTCCGTGGGGGGTGTAGGGGCCAGGGCCGCCTTCACACTCACACACCACCATAAACCTCGCATTTTGGATCATTACTGCGTGTAGTGGGAACCCCCGTGCGGGGCCCCCGTCAGATCCGCCACGCCGATGATCGAGTTCCGGCCGTCAACACCCTTGCGGTCGGGCAGACTCGGGGAAAACTTGTCGAGGACCCCCAGAAAACCCCAGGGAAGAGGGTGGTACGCGTGGACCGCTGCGTCGTCCTGGTGGACGCCGGATACCTGCTGGGCGCCGCCGCGAGCCTCCTCGCGGGAGAACCTTCCCGCTCCCGCATCACCGTCGACCACGCCGCCCTGATCCACGGGCTGCGCGAGCGCGCCGAGGCCGACACCGAGCAACCCCTCCTGCGGATCTACTGGTTCGACGGAGCCCCCGACCGGGTGCCCCAACCCGAACACCGCCGACTGCGCGTCATGCCCCGCGTCACCGTCCGGCTCGGGGCCCTGACCCGCAGCGACGGCCGCTGGGCCCAGAAGGGCGTCGACGCGGCCATGCACGCCGAGCTCACCGAACTCGCCCGCAACCGCGCCTGCTCCGACGTCGTCCTCGTCACCGGCGACGGCGACCTCCTCCCCGGGCTGATGTCCGCCAAGGAACACGGGGTCGCCGTCCACCTCTGGGCCGTCCAGGCCGCCGACGGGGACTACAACCAGTCCGAGGACCTCGTCGCCGAGGCCGACGAGCGTCGCGTCCTGGACCGGACCTGGATCACCCGGGCCGTGCGCGCCCGCGACCTCACCGGACTCTGCGCCCCCGCCCCCGCGCCGCGCCCCGAGATCGCCGCGATCCTCTCCGCCCCGCTGCCCGAGGCCGCCCTCGCCGAGGCCGCCCGCAACGGAACCCCCGCCCCCGCCGGGAACCCCCCGAGCGGCGCACCCGTACCGGCCCCCGCCGGAGAGGGCGCCAAGACCGTACCCACCCCGAAGGACCTGGCCTCGCTGCGCGCGCCCGGACCGGCCGGCCCCGCGGCCAACGGCCACGGCGCGCCCGGAGCCCCGGCCCCGGCCCCCGGCAGCGCCCTGCGGTGGTCCTCCGACAAGGGCTGGATCGACCGCGCCGGCCCGCTCGGCGAGCCCGCCGAGACCGCCTCGCTGCCCACCCTCGCCCAGCTCACCAGCGCCGAACAGCGCTGGGCGGACCGCGAGGAGGACATCACCACCGTCGGTGGAGACCCCTTCGAGGTCGGCCAGGTCTTCGCCCGCCGCTGGATGGAACGCCTCCCCGAGACCGTCCACCTGCAAAAACTCGCCACGATGTACCCGCGCGTCCCCCACCGCATCGACGGGGAACTGCTCCGCTACGCCGCCCGCTTCGGTCTCCTCGCGCACAAGGACGACCAGATCGACGAGCACGACCGCTACGCCATCCGGGCCGGCTTCTGGCGGGAGATCGACGTCCGCGCCGCCGCCGAACACCTGCCCGGAGCCCCCGCCGCCCCCGGTGCGCCGGGCGCCGCCGTACCCGCCGGCCCGGCGACCCCGACGGCCGAGTAGGGCCGGGAGCCGCGTAGGCTGCTCCCTCGTGAGTACGGGCACAGCACAGGCAGGGCACCCCACGGCGACAACCGCCGGAGCGGCTTCCGACGTGGTCTGCGCGGTGCGTGACCTGGTCAAGACCTACCCCGCGGTACGCGGCCGGCGCGGAGCCCCCGCCCTGTCCGAGACCCGGGCCACCGACGGGATCTCCCTGGAGGTCCGGCGCGGCGAGGTCTTCGGCCTGCTCGGCCCCAACGGCGCCGGCAAGTCCACCCTGGTCCGCCAGCTCACCGGCCTGATGCGCCCCGACTCCGGATCCGTCACCCTCCTCGGCCACGACCTCGTGCGCCACCCCGAACGGGCCGCGCGCCTCCTCGCCTACCTCGGCCAGGAGTCCACCGCCCTCGACGAGCTGACCGTCTCCCTGGCCGCCGAGACCACCGGCCGGCTGCGCGGGCTGACGGCGCGCGAGGCGCGGGCCGCCCGTGACGACGTACTCGAAGAACTCGGGCTCACCGACATCGCCGCCCGCCCCCTCAAGAAGCTCTCCGGCGGCCAGCGGCGCCTCGCCTGCTTCGCCGCCGCGCTGGTGGGGGAGCGGGCCGTGCTGGTCCTCGACGAGCCCACCACCGGCATGGACCCCGTCGCCCGACGGGCCGTGTGGTCCGCCGTGGACCGGCGGCGCGCCGCGCACGGGGCGACCGTCCTGCTCGTCACCCACAACGTCATCGAGGCCGAGACCGTCCTCGACCGCGTCGCCGTCATCGACCAGGGCCGGGTCATCGCCTGCGACACCCCCGCCGGGCTCAAGGCGAAGGTCTCCGACGAGGTCCGCCTCGAACTGGTGTGGCGCACCGCCCCGCCGCTGGACGTCCCCGAGGTCGCGGCACTCGCCCCGCGCGCCGTCGAGTCCGGACGCCGCTGGGTGCTGCGGCTGGGCCAGGACGAGGCCCGGTCCGCCGTCGCCGCCGTCACCGGGAGCCCGGCCTTCGCCGCCCTCGACGATTTCACGTTGGCCACGCCGAGCCTGGAGGACGTCTACCTCGCTCTGGGCGGCCGGATGAAGGGTCTGGTCAAGTCGTGACCACCGCTGCTCATGTCGTGACCACCGCCGTCGTACCCGTCCCACCGGGCGTGCTGGCTCCCCGAGCCCGGTTCTTCCCCGCGCTCGCCGCCGTCTACCGGGCCCAGCTGTCCCGGGCGCGGGTCGCGCGGATCCCGCTGCTGTTCGTCGCCACCTTCCAGTCCGTCGGGATCATGGTCCTGATGCGGGGCGTGGTCGACGGGGGCGGCGGCTCCGAGGCGCGGGCCGTGGTCGCCGGTTCCTCCGTGCTCGTCGTCGCCTTCGTCGCCCTGAACCTGCTCGCGCAGTACTTCGGGCAGCTCCGGGCCGGCGGCGGACTCGACCACTACGCCACCCTGCCGGTGCCGCCGGCCTCGGTGGTGCTCGGCGCCGCCGCCGCGTACGCCTCCTTCACCCTGCCCGGGACGCTCGTCACCGCCGTCTTCGGATGCGTGCTGTTCGGGCTGCCGATGAGCGGGCTGTGGATCCTGGCCGCGGTCGTCCCGATGGCCGGGGCCGCGCTCGCCGGGCTCGGCGCCGCGATGGGGCTCCTCGCCCCCCGGCAGGAGCTGGCCACCCTGGCCGGGCAGCTCGGCATGTCCGCCGCGCTGCTGCTCGGCGTACTGCCGGCCGAACGGATGCCGGACCTGGTCGTCTGGGCGCGGGACCTGCTGCCGTCCACGTACGGGGTCGAGGCCTTCGCGGAGACCTTCGCCCCGCACCCCGACTGGGCGGCCGTCGTCCTCGACCTCGGGATCTGCGCCGCCGTCGGCGTCCTCTCGCTGGCCCTCGCCACCTGGGCCTACCGCCGCGCGGCGGTCCGCTGACGCCTCCGGCGCGGGCACCTGGCACGATGTGGGGGTGACCGAAGCCGTGACCCCGTTCCCGCCGCCGCCGTCCCTGCCGGACCTCCCGGAACCGGAGCCCGTCCTCACCCCGGCGGACGTCCGGGACGGGGCCGCCGTCGCCCTCGTGGTGGGGGTGGCCGGAGTTCTCCTCGGAGCCCTGTGGGCGTGGCTCGCGCCGCGCGTCCAGTACGTCTCCAACGGTGAGGCCGTCTTCCTGCGCGACACCGAGAGCGAGGCCCGGATCGGGGCCGACGGCACGTTCTTCCTGCTGGCGCTCGGGCTCGGCCTGCTGAGCGGGCTCGCGGTGTTCCTGTGGCGCCGGCGCGGGGGCGTCGCGCTCGTGGTCGGGCTGGCCGTCGGGGCGTGCTTCGCCTCGCTGGTCGGCTGGCGGACGGGGCTGTGGTTCGGACCCGGCTCCGACCTGGTGGCCGCGGCGACCAAGGCCGGCAAGGGGGTCCCCTTCGACGCGCCGCTACAGCTGCTCGCGCACGGGGCGCTGCTCGTGTGGCCGATGACCGCGGTCTTGGTCCACCTCGCGCTGACCGCCGTCTGGAGTCCGAGGGACGCCGAGCCGGCGAAGGACCTTCCCCCCGCGGAGTACCCCCCGGCGCACGTCCACGCCGACCCTTCCTGATCTCCTCGGACCCGCCCCGGACCCCCCGGCCGCGCTGGGCTACGGGCGGGCGATGGGGGCCAGGGTGGCCGCGGTGAGGGCGGCCAGGGCGGTCGGGGTGAGTTCGACCTCCAGGCCGCGCCGACCCGCCGAGACGCAGAGGGTGGGGTGCGCCGCCGCCGAGGCGTCCAGGACCGTCCGGAGGCGCTTGCGCTGCCCCAGGGGAGAGATGCCGCCCAGGACGTAGCCCGTGGTCCGCTCCGCCAGGGCCGGGTCGGCCATCGTCGCCCGCTTGGCGCCCAGGGCCGTCGCCAGGGCCTTCAGGTCCAGGGAGCCCGACACCGGGACCACCGCTACGGCCAGCGCCCCGTCGACCTCCGCGACCAGGGTCTTGAAGACCCGCTCGGGGGAGACGCCCATGGCCTCGGCGGCCTCCTCGCCGTACGAGGGGTGCGCCGGGTCGTGCTCGTAGGCGTGCGTGGTGAAGGGCACCCCGGCCGCCGTCAGGGCGACGATCGCGGGGGTGCCGGCCGACTGCTGCTGCTTCTTCTTCGCCATGGGTCCGGGGTCAGTTCGGGCTGGTCGGGGCGCGGGTCAGCTCCACCGCCGGGAGCGACGGCAGGTGGCGGATCACGGCGGTCTCGGCGCGCAGCAGCTTCAGCTCCTCCGCGAGGCGCGTCGCGGTGTCCGGGGCCTGGAGGAGGCGCTGCTTGGACGGGATGTCCAGGACGGCGGCGGCCGCCACCAGGTAGGAGACCACCGAGGGCTCGTCCGGCAGGTCGGGCGCGGAGGCCAGCGTCCGCTCGCGCGCCCCGGCCAGCCGCTTCTGGTAGCTCCGGAAGGCCCGCAGGACCCCCTCCGAGAGCGCTCCCGCCCCCTCGCCGGAGTCCTCCGGGAGTTCCTCCAGCTCGGCGACCAGGAACGGCCCCGTCGCGTCGACGGACAGCAGCCGGACCCGGGTGGTGCCGGTGGCCAGGACCTCGTAGCTGCCGTTCTCGCGTTCCCGGATCGTCGCCGCGTCCGCGACGCACCCCACCCGGTGGAAGGCCTGGATCGGGTCCGCGCCGAAGCCCGCCGACGGGCCCCGCTCGGGGAGCGCGGTCTGGTCGGGCAGTCCGGGCGCGGTCGGGGCGACCTCCCGTCCGTCGCGGATCGCGACGACCGCGAACCGGCGCGGCTCGTCCTCACCGGTCTTCAGCAGCTCGCGCATCATGGCGCGATAACGCTCCTCGAACACGTTGAGCGGCAGGACGAGGCCGGGGAACAGAACCTGGTTCAGCGGGAAGAGGGGAAGGCGAACGGTGGTCACGAGGCTCAGGGTAATGGCCCGGCGCCACCGCGTGTCACCCCCGACGCAGCAGCCGGGAGGCGCCCGCCGCCACCGTCGTGGCCAGGATCCACCCCAGCAGGACCAGCGCCGCCGCACCCCACTGCCAGCCGCCACGCGGATCCCACCGCCCCTCCTGACCGAGATCGATCACCGGCAGCAACAGGTCGAGCGCGTACAGGGCCGCGTTCCAGACGGGGTGCTCGTCCGCCTTCATCGGAGCCGGGCGGTGCCGGGCGAACAGCAGGGCGCCCGCCGCCCACAGCAACGCCATCCACAGGGCCGCCCGCCCCGGGCGGTACCCGTAGACCACCGTCCAGTCCTGTACGTACCCCCAGGCGCGGGCCGCCGGCGGCAGCGTGGCCCGGCGGCGTCGCTGCTTGGCCACCAGCACCTCGCGGGCCTCCGCGTCCTCCCCGCCGGCCCGCAGGACCGCCGCGAGCCGCTCGTACGGCTCCGGCGAGTACTCGGGGGTGGCCGCCGCGACCCACGCCAGGCGCAGGGCGAGCGGGAAGGGGCCCACGGGCACGAGGGCCTCGTAGGAGAACCCGTCCATCGACAGCCGGCCCGGTCCCGGCCAGCTCGCGACGCGGTCCATCAGCTTGACCACCTTCGCCCCGGACAGCACCACCCGCCCCCGCGCCGGCGCCTCGCCGACGAAGCGGAACTCTGGGGTCTGGATCCGGCGCAGGGAGACCTCCTGCTCCGGGGCGAGGTCGAAGACGGCCCCGTGGAAGTCGACGGAGTCCCCGAAGCGGCCGTCGTCCAGCCGCAGCCCGCCCCGGCAGTCGAAGCTCCGCGCCGGCTCCCCCCGCACCGGGGTCCGGCTCCCGTCGTCCGGGCCCGCCGCCCCGCCGCCGGCCGGACCCAGCGCGATCGAGGACAGGTACAGGGTCCGCTCGACGGTCAACGTCGGAGCGTTCAACGCCCGTCGCCCGTCCGGGTTGCGCAGCCGGGCACCGCGCAGGCTCATCGAGGCGCCGACCTTCGCCGCGCGCAGGCTGACCTCCCCGTACGCCTCCATGAGGTCGGCCTGCACGTCCTGCGCGACGGACATCCCGTCGGCGGCCAGCGCCCGGCCCTGGTTGTCCCGGCGCAGCACCGCCCGGCTCAGCACCAGGTCGGTTCCTATCTGCGCGTCGGTCAGCCGGATCCCGCGCGCCACCCGGGAGGACGCCAGGTGCAGGTCCCCCTCGGTGTGCAGCCGGGCCGCCTCCAGCCGGGGCACCGCGCAGTTCTCCATCCGGAGGGTCCCGCACCGGGTCTCGGAGAGCCGGACCTCGCCGTCGAAGCGGCAGGAGCGGATCTCCACGTACGGGGCGACCGTGCCGCCGGACAGGTCCAGACGCCCGGTGATCCGGGCCCCGCGCAGTTTCAGCCGGCCCACCCGGCCCGGGACCGGCACCGGCCCGGCCAACAGCAGCAGCGCCACGACCTCCGCCCGCACGCTGCGCCCGGGCCCCCACGCCGGGCCGGAGTGCGGATCGTCCCGCTCGGCGTGGTGCTCGGCCAGGTCGCAGACGGTGCCCGCGCGGAACGCCTCCCACATCCGGCCCTCGGCGTCGGTGAGGTCGCCCGGTCGCCCGTCGCCCCCGCCGTCGTGCCCCTCGTTCATCGCGGTCCCCCCGCTCCCAGGTACGTGTGGGGCGAACGCTAAGGGCAGGGGGTGACGCCCCGGTGACGTCCCTGACGTGTATCAGCCAGTGATACGGGCGAACGGTGGCGGGAGACGGTCTGAGAGAATTGGGAGGTGATCTCTCGTATCGACCTGCGCGGTGCCCCCCTCCCCGAGGGTGGCGCCCTGCGCGATCTGCTGCCCCGTGCCGAGTTCGACGTGGAAGCCGCCCTGGACAAGGTGCGGCCCATCTGCGAGGACGTCCATCATCGTGGCACGGCGGCGCTGATCGAGTACGCGCGGAAGTTCGACGGGGTGGAACTGGAGCGGGTCAGGGTGCCCGCCGAGGCGCTCAAGACCGCCCTCGAAGAGCTGGACCCGGCCGTCCGCGCCGCCCTGGAGGAGTCCATCCGCCGGGCCCGGATCGTGCACCGCAACCAGCGCCGCAGCGAGCACACCACCCAGGTGGTCCCCGGCGGAACCGTGACCGAGAAGTGGGTTCCGGTGGAGCGCGTGGGCCTGTACGCCCCCGGCGGCCGTTCGGTGTACCCGTCCTCCGTCGTCATGAACGTCGTACCGGCCCAGGAGGCGGGCGTCGAGTCGATCGCGCTCGCGTCCCCGCCGCAGGCGGACTTCGGCGGACTGCCGCACCCGACGATCCTCGCCGCGTGCGAGCTGCTCGGCGTGGACGAGGTGTACGCGGCCGGCGGCGCCCAGGCCGTCGCGATGTTCGCGTACGGCACCACCGGACCCGACGGGTGCCCCCCGGCGAACATGGTGACCGGCCCCGGCAACATCTGGGTGGCCGCCGCCAAGCGCTACTTCACCGGGAAGATCGGCATCGACACCGAGGCCGGCCCGACCGAGATCGCCGTCCTCGCCGACTCCACGGCCGACCCGGTCCACGTCGCCGCCGACCTGATCAGCCAGGCCGAGCACGACCCGCTGGCCGCCGCCGTGCTCGTCACGGACTCCGAGGAGCTGGCGGTCGCCGTCGAGCGGGAGCTGGAGCCTCAGGTCGCGGCCACCAAGCACGTCGAGGACCGGATCAAGCCCGCCCTCGCGGGCAGGCAGTCCGCGATCGTGCTGGTCGACAGCCTGGAGGACGGCCTCAAGGTCGTCGACGCCTACGGCGCCGAGCACCTGGAGATCCAGACCGCCGACGCCGCCGCATGGGCCGCCCGCGTGCGCAACGCCGGTGCGATCTTCGTCGGCCCCTGGTCCCCGGTCTCGCTCGGCGACTACTGCGCCGGCTCGAACCACGTACTGCCCACCGGGGGCTGCGCCTGCCACTCCTCCGGCCTGTCCGTACAGTCCTTCCTGCGCGGCATCCACATCGTCGACTACACCCGCGACGCCCTCGCCGAGGTCACCCACCACGTGGTGACGCTGGCCGAGGCCGAGGACCTGCCGGCGCACGGCGCCGCCCTCAAGGCGCGCTTCGGATGGAAGGTGCCGACCCAGTGACCTCCGCAGACCTCGGGATCGACGACCTCCCCATCCGGGACGAGCTGCGCGGCCAGACCCCGTACGGCGCGCCCCAGCTCGACGTGCCCGTCCAGCTGAACACCAACGAGAACCCGTACGGGCTCCCCGAGGAGCTGGTGGCGCGCATCGCCGAGCGCGTCGCCGACGCCGCCCGCACCCTCAACCGCTACCCCGACCGGGACGCGGTCGAGCTGCGCACCGAGCTGGCCGCCTACCTCACCCGCACCGGGAAGCACCCGGTGGCCCGGGAGAACGTCTGGGCAGCCAACGGCTCCAACGAGGTCCTCCAGCAGCTGCTGCAGACCTTCGGCGGACCGGGACGCACCGCGATCGGCTTCGAGCCCTCGTACTCGATGCACGCGCTGATCGCCCGGGGCACCGGCACGGGCTGGATCTCCGGCCCGCGCCGCGAGGACTTCACCATCGACGTGGAGGCGGCCGAGCGGGCCATCGCCGAGCACCGGCCGGACGTCGTCTTCATCACCTCGCCCAACAACCCCACCGGCACCGCGGTCGCGGCGGAGACGGTCCTCGCCCTCTACGAGGCCGCGCAGGCCGCCAAGCCGTCCCTGGTCGTCGTGGACGAGGCGTACGTGGAGTTCAGCCACCGCGACTCCCTCCTCCCGCTGATCGAGGGCCGCCCCCACCTGGTGGTCTCCCGGACCATGTCCAAGGCCTTCGGCGCCGCCGGACTGCGCCTGGGCTACCTGGCCGCGCACCCCGCCGTGGTCGACGCCGTCCAGCTGGTGCGCCTGCCGTACCACCTGTCGGCCGTCACCCAGGCGACCGCGCTGGCCGCCCTGGAACACACCGACACCCTGCTCGGCTACGTCGAGCAGCTCAAGGCCGAACGCGACCGCCTCGTCACCGAGCTGCGGGGCATCGGCCACGAGGTCACCGAGTCCGACGCGAACTTCATCCAGTTCGGGAAGTTCGAGGACTCGCACGCGGCATGGCAGAAGATCCTCGACCAGGGCGTCCTGGTCCGGGACAACGGAGTACCGGGGTGGCTGCGCGTCACCGCCGGCACCCCGGCAGAGAACGACGCGTTCCTGGAAGCGGTTCGCGCACTGAAGAAGGAGCAGCAGGCATGAGCCGCATCGGACGGGTCGAACGCACCACGAAGGAGACCTCGGTCCTCGTCGAGATAAACCTCGACGGCACCGGCAAGGTCGACGTGGCGACGGGCGTGGGCTTCTACGACCACATGCTCGACCAGCTCGGCCGCCACGGTCTCTTCGACCTCACCGTCAAGACCGACGGCGACCTGCACATCGACAGCCACCACACCATCGAGGACACCGCGCTGGCGCTCGGTGCCGCCTTCAAGCAGGCCCTCGGCGACAAGGTCGGCATCTACCGCTTCGGCAACTGCACCGTGCCGCTGGACGAGTCCCTCGCCCAGGTCACCGTCGACCTGTCGGGCCGCCCCTACCTCGTGCACACCGAGCCCGAGAACATGGCGCCGATGATCGGCGAGTACGACACCACGATGACCCGGCACATCTTCGAGTCCTTCGTCGCGCAGGCCCAGATCGCCCTGCACATCCACGTCCCGTACGGGCGCAACGCCCACCACATCGTGGAGTGCCAGTTCAAGGCCCTCGCCCGGGCCCTGCGCTACGCCGCCGAGTTCGACCCGCGCGCGGCCGGCATCCTGCCCTCCACGAAGGGCGCCCTCTAGTCGTGAACGGCCTCAACACCATCCTGATCGTCGTCGGCCTGTTCCTGGCCGGAGGCGTCTACTCCTTCCAGAAGCAGAAGATGCCCGTGTCGGTCATCGTCCTGCTCGCCATCGGCTCCGTGATGTGTCTCGTCTCCGGAGTCCTGCGGATCCAAGGAATCTGGGAATGAGCACTGCCGGCACCAAGAAGGTCGTCGTCTTCGACTACGGCTTCGGCAACGTCCGCTCCGCCGAGCGCGCCCTCGCCCGCGTCGGCGCCGACGTGGAGATCACCCGCGACTACGACAAGGCCATGGACGCCGACGGCCTCCTGGTCCCCGGCGTGGGCGCCTTCTCGGCTTGCATGCAGGGCCTCAAGGACGCCCGCGGTGACTGGATCATCGGCCGCAGGCTCTCCGGCGGTCGCCCCGTCATGGGCATCTGCGTCGGCATGCAGATCCTCTTCGAGCGCGGCATCGAGCACGGGGTGGAGACCGAGGGCCTCGACGAGTGGCCCGGCACGGTCGGCCCGCTCAAGGCCCCCGTCGTCCCGCACATGGGCTGGAACACCGTCGAGGCCCCCGCCGACAGTCAGGCGTTCGCCGGTCTCGACGCCGACGCCCGCTTCTACTTCGTGCACTCCTACGCGGCGCACGAGTGGAGCCTGGAAGTCACCAACCCGCTGATCCGCCCTCCCAAGGTCACCTGGGCCACCCACGGCCGGCCCTTCGTCGCGGCGGTGGAGAACGGGGCCCTGTGGGCCACCCAGTTCCATCCCGAGAAGTCCGGCGACACCGGCGCCCAGCTCCTCACCAACTGGATCGAGACCCTGTGATGACCGCACCCACGCTCGAACTCCTCCCCGCGGTCGACGTCCGTGACGGCCAGGCCGTGCGCCTCGTGCACGGAGTCTCCGGCAGCGAGACCTCCTACGGCTCCCCGCTGGAGGCGGCCCTCGCCTGGCAGCGCTCCGGCGCCGAATGGCTGCACCTCGTCGACCTCGACGCCGCCTTCGGCACCGGTGACAACCGCGCCCTGGTCGCCGAGATCACCCGCGCCATGGACATCAAGGTGGAGCTGTCCGGCGGCATCCGCGACGACGCCTCGCTGGCCGCGGCCCTCGCCACCGGCTGCACCCGCGTCAACCTCGGCACCGCCGCCCTGGAGACCCCCGAGTGGGCCGCCAAGGCCATCGCCGAGCACGGCGACCGGATCGCCATCGGCCTCGACGTGCGCGGCACCACCCTCAAGGGCCGCGGCTGGACCAGCGAGGGCGGCGACCTCTACGAGACCCTCGCCCGCCTGGACTCCGAGGGCTGCGCCCGCTACGTCGTCACCGACATCGGCAAGGACGGCACCCTGACCGGCCCCAACCTGGAGCTGTTGAAGAACGTCTGCGCCGCCACCGACCGGCCCGTCGTGGCCTCCGGCGGCATCTCCTCCCTGGACGACCTGCGCGCGCTCTCCGAGCTGGTGGCGCGGGGCGTCGAGGGCGCGATCGTCGGCAAGGCCCTGTACGCCAAGGCCTTCACCCTGGAAGAAGCCCTGAAGGTGGTCTCCGCATGAGCACGTCCCCCGACTCCCCGACCCCGGCCGCGGTGCGCCGCATCTCCTCCGGCGGTCCCTACGAGGACGTGATCGGCTACTCGCGCGCCGTGCAGCTGCCGAACGGGCTCGTGCTCGTCTCCGGCTGCACCGCGGGCGACGCCGGCGGTCCGTACGACCAGACGGTCAAGGCCTTCGAGGTGGCCTTCAAGGCCCTGGCGGAGGCCGGTCTCGGCCCCGAGGACGTGGTCCGCACCCGCCTGTACCTCTCGCACGCCCGTGACGTGGACGAGGCGGGCCGCGCGCACAAGACGCTGTTCGACGCGATCCGCCCCGCCGCCACGATGATCATCGTCTCCGGCTTCGTCGACCCGTCGATGGTCGTCGAGGTGGAGGTCGAGGCGTACCGGGAGCCGTCCGCATGAGCCTCGCCGTACGCGTGATCCCCTGCCTGGACGTGGACAACGGCCGGGTGGTCAAGGGGGTCAACTTCCAGAACCTGCGCGACGCCGGCGACCCGGTGGAGATGGCCAAGCTGTACGACGCCGAGGGCGCCGACGAGCTGACCTTCCTCGACATCACCGCCTCCTCCGGCAACCGCGAGACCACCTACGACGTGGTGCGGCGCACCGCCGAGCAGGTCTTCATCCCGCTGACCGTGGGAGGCGGCGTCCGCGCCGCCGACGACGTGGACAAGCTGCTGCGGGCCGGGGCCGACAAGGTGGGCGTGAACACCGCGGCCATCGAGCGCCCGGACCTCATCCGGGAGATCGCGGAGCGCTTCGGCCGGCAGGTCCTCGTGCTGTCCGTGGACGCGCGCCGCACCGCTTCGGGCTCCTTCGAGGTCACCACCCACGGCGGCCGTCGGGGCACCGGCATGGACGCCGTCGAGTGGGCGCACCGGGCGGCCGAACTGGGCGCCGGGGAGATCCTGCTGAACTCGATGGACGCCGACGGCACCAAGGACGGCTACGACACCGAGATGATCGCGGCCGTGCGGGCGCACGTCTCGATCCCGGTGATCGCCTCCGGTGGCGCCGGTCGGCTGGAGCACTTCCCGCCGGCCATCGAGGCCGGCGCCGACGCGGTCCTCGCCGCCTCGGTGTTCCACTTCGGTGACCTGCGGATCTCCGAGGTCAAGACGGCCCTGCGGGAAGCGGGCCACCCGGTCCGCTGATCGGGCGCTTGCGGGTCCGGCGAAGGGGCCCCTGCGGCCCGCGAAATCACGGTGACGCCGTCGCCCGCCCCGCCTAGTCTGGTCCGGACCAGATCCGGGGGGTGGGGTGGGCGTGGCGGCTGCCGTGTGGCGTGACGGGAACGTACTGCGCTGGCTCGGGGCGTACGCCGCCTCGCTCGTCGGCGACGGGATCTACTTCCTCGCCCTCGGCTGGGCCGCGGCCCAGACCGCGGGCCCGGCCGAGGTCGGCGTGGTCATGGCCGCCGGCGCGGTGCCGCGCGCGCTGCTGATGCTGGGCGGCGGGGTGGTCGCGGACCGCTTCGGCCCCCGCCTCGTGGTGATCTCCTCCGACGCGGTGCGCTGCGCGGTGGTCCTGGCACTGGCCGTCGTCCTCGCCCTCACCTCGCCCGGGCTCTGGGCGCTGGTCCTGGTCGCCCTGGTCTTCGGGGCCGTCGACGCGCTGTTCATGCCGGCCGTGGGGGCCCTGCCGCCGAGGGTCGCCGCCCCGGGGCAACTGGTGCGCGTCCAGGGGATGCGCAGCCTCGCCGAGCGGGTCGGCCACACCGTCGGACCGCCGGTGGCCGGGCTGGCCATGGGGGTGGGCGGGCCGGCCACCGCCTTCGCGGTGGCGGCCACGCTCTTCGGGCTCTCGTTGGCCCTGCTGCTCACCCTGCGCATCGCCCCGCTCCCGGTCGCCGCCGGCGCCGGTTCCGCCCCGGTCGACCCCGCTCCTCCCGTCCGGCCCGAGACGTCCTGGGGGCAGCTCCGCTCGGGCCTCGACTACATACGGCGCCACGGGCTGATCGGGCCCCTGGTGGTCTCCGGGGCCCTGAGCCAGCTCGGCACCTCGGCGCCGCTGACGCTCGGGCTGATCCTGCTGGCGGGGGAGCGGGGCTGGGGGCCGGGCGGGATCGGCTGGATCGTCGGCGGGTTCGGGGTCGGGGCCGCGTCGAGCGCGCTGGTGCTGGCGCTGGTGCCGCGCTTCCCCCGGGCGGGGGCCTGGCAGAACGTCACCCTGATCGTCGGCTCGGCCGGCATCGGCGCCGTCGCGCTGGTCCCGAGCCTCGCCTCGGCGGTGGCGCTGGCCCTGGTCACCGGGCTGGTCTGCGGGATCTGCGGGGGCCTGGCGGTGGCCCTGATCCAGACCGCCACCGATCCCGCCTACCTGGGCCGGGTGAGTTCCGTGATGGCCTTCACGGCCGTGGGCCTGGCTCCGCTGGCCTATCCCGCCTTCGGGCTGGCGGCGGACCTGTGGGGGATCACCCCGGTGTTCCTGGCGGGGGCGGCGGTGAGCATGGCGGGCGCGGTGGTGGGCGTCAGTGCCCCCGCGGTCCGCCGGGCGGAACTCTCCCTGGCGGTGTAGGGGTCAGACGCGGGCTTCGTCGAGGTAGGTGCGGGCCATGGAGCCGGCCCGGGTGAACCAGTCCGTGAGCACCGCGACCTCGTCGGGCGTGTACTGCGCGAAAAGTCCGCCGAGGAGCGCGTAGTAGGGCTCGTAGATGGCCCTCACCCGTTCGGCCGCTTCCGGTACGGCGACCACGCGCACGCGGCGCCGGTCCGCGGAGTCCGGCTGCCGGGTGACGAATCCGCCGCGTTCGAGCCGGTTGACGATGCCGGTCACGGCTCCCGTGGTGACCTCGGCCCGCGTCGCGAGGTCCCCGGCGGTGACGGGGGTGTCCCCGGCCTCCAGGACGTACGCGAAGCAGATCAGGTCGGTGACGCCGATGCCCAGGACCCTGGCGAACTCGGACTGCGCGGTGATGCTCGTCGCGATGAGGCCGTCCATCGCGCGGATCGCCTCCAGGGGGGTGGCGGCGGGGCGGGGGTGGCCCTCCATTGAAATCCCTTACTGACTAAGATAAATTTCTCTTACTAGCTAAGATAATTCGGCCGGGCGCCCCTGGCGTCGCCGAGGCATGTCCTGACACACCCTGACATGCCCGCCCCGGCCCCGGAGAGGAGGCCGGCGCATGAGCGCACACCACTACGACGAGGGTCACACGGTCGCGGGCTGGACCGGCTGCGCCGTGGCACTGCTCGGGACCACGATCGCGGGCGTCGGCGTCTGCGGTTGGACCCCGGGCATCTGGATCGGCACGGCCGTCACGGTGGCCGCGCTCCTGATCACCTGGGTCCTGCACCTGGCCGGCTGGGGCAAGCCCTCCGGCCCCCGACCGGTCTCCCAGTGGGCCATGGGCGTACGGGACCGCACGGCCCGCGCCGGCCACCCGGGCTGCGTCGGCTGCCGCCTGGCGGGCCGCGACCCGGCCCGCCGGACCGCCGCCGCGCCCGCTCCAGAGCAGGCCCGCCCAGAGCAGGCCCGCCCAGAGCCGGCCCGGGCCTGAGGGCGGCCGGGCCCGAGGCGGGGGGCCTGAGGCGGCCGGGCCTGAGGGCGGGGGTGGGGGCCTGCCTCAGATCCCCAGCTGCGCCGTCGTCAGGCGGGACACCGCCTCCTTGTCGCCCTCCAGCAGCACCGCCGCCGACGCCTGGCGGCCGAAGCAGAACAGCGTCAACTCGCCCGGCTCGCCCGTCACCGTCACCACCGGCACCCCCTTGTGGGCCACCGCCGTCCGCCCGTCGGGACGGCGCAGCACCAGGCCCACCGGGGAGCGGCGGCCCGTGAGGCGGGCGAGCTTCTCCAGCCGGGACCACAGCGAGTCCGAGAACACCGGATCCAGCTCGCGCGGGGACCAGTCCGGCTGGGCGCGCCGGACGTCCTCCGCGTGGACGTAGAACTCCACCGCGTTCGCCGCCTCGTCCACCTGCTTCAGCGCGTACACGGAGAACTTCGGCGGACCCGTGCGGATCAGCTGGACCAGCTCCTCGTACGGCTTGGCCGCGTACTCCTCCATCGCCTTGTCCAGGCGGGACTTCAGCACGTTCAGCAGGATCCCGCCCGCCGCGTCCGGCCGCCGCTCCCGCACCACGACGTGGGCCGCCAGCTCACGGCAGGTCCAGCCGTCGCACAACGTCGGCGCCTCCGGTCCGGCCGCCTCCAACAGGTCCGCCAGCAGCAGGCGTTCGCGCTTCGCATGGGTAGACATGCGGGCCAGCCTACGGGCGGGCGCCGTCCCCCGCCCGCTCATCAGGCGGACAGGAATCCGTGCCCGCGGGCAACTCGCGGCACAATGGCACGCATGAGTACGTCCCCCCTCGACCCCGCCGTCGCCGCCCGCCTCAAGCGCTCGCCGGACGGCCTCATCCCGGCCATCGCCCAGCAGTACGACACCGGAGAGGTGCTGATGCTCGGTTGGATGGACGACGAAGCCCTCCACCGCACCCTGACCACCGGCCGCTGCACCTACTGGTCCCGCAGCCGCCGGGAGTACTGGGTCAAGGGGGACACCTCCGGCCACTACCAGCACGTGAAGTCCGTCGCGCTCGACTGCGACGCCGACACCGTGCTCGTCAGGGTCGACCAGGTCGGCGCGGCCTGCCACACCGGTGCCCGGACCTGCTTCGACGCCGATGTCCTGCTCACGACGGCCGAATAGGTAGGGTCCCACCCCATGGATCTCGACACGTTCCGCAAGCTGGCGGTGGACCGCCGCGTCATCCCGGTGAGCCGCAAGCTGCTGGCCGACGGAGACACCCCCGTCGGGCTCTACCGGAAGCTCGCGGGGGAGCGCCCCGGCACCTTCCTGCTGGAGTCCGCCGAGAACGGCCGCTCCTGGTCCCGCTACTCCTTCATCGGCGTGCGCAGCGACTCCACCCTGACCGTCAAGGACGGACAGGCACACTGGATCGGCACCCCGCCGGTCGGCGTCCCCACGGACGGCGACCCGCTCGAAGCCCTGCGCGCCACCGTCGAGGCCCTGCACACCCCCCGCGACGTCGCGGGCGGCGCGCCGCCCTTCACCGGCGGCATGGTCGGCTACCTCGGCTACGACATCGTGCGCCGCCTGGAGCGCATCGGCGAGCAGACCACCGACGACCTGCGGCTGCCCGAACTGACGATGCTGCTCACCTCCGACCTGGCGGTCGTGGACCACTGGGACGGCACCGTCCAGCTCATCGCCAATGCGATCAACCACAACGACCTCGACACGGGCGTCGACGAGGCCCACGCCGACGCCGTCGCCCGGCTCGACGCCATGGAGGCCGACCTCGCGCGGCCCGCCCCCTACACCCCGACCCCGCTGCCCGCCTCCGAGCTGCCGGAGTTCTCGGCGCTGTGGGGCGGCGAGAAGTACCAGGCGGCCGTCGAGGACGTCAAGGAACGCATCCGCGCCGGCGAGGCCTTCCAGGTCGTGCCCTCCCAGCGGTTCGAGACCCCCTGCGCGGCCTCCGCGCTGGACGTCTACCGGGTGCTGCGGGCCACCAACCCGTCCCCGTACATGTACCTCTTCCGCTTCGAGAACGGCTTCGACGTCGTCGGCTCCAGCCCCGAGGCGCTGGTCAAGGTCGAGGACGGGCGGGCCATGGTCCACCCCATCGCGGGCACCCGCCACCGCGGCGCGACCCCGCAGGAGGACCACGACCTCGCCGTGGAGCTGATGGCCGACCCCAAGGAGCGCGCCGAGCACCTGATGCTCGTCGACCTCGGCCGCAACGACCTGGGCCGCGTCTGCGAGCCGGGCTCCGTGGAGGTCGTCGACTTCATGTCCGTCGAGCGCTACTCGCACGTCATGCACATCGTCTCCACCGTCACCGGCCGCGTCGCCGAGGGCAAGACCGCCTTCGACGTCCTCACCGCCTGCTTCCCCGCCGGGACCCTGTCCGGCGCGCCCAAGCCGCGCGCCATGCAGATCATCGAGGAGCTGGAACCCACCCGCCGGGGCCTCTACGGCGGCTGCGTCGGCTACCTCGACTTCGCCGGGGACTCCGACACGGCCATCGCCATCCGCACCGCGCTGCTGCGCGACGGGACGGCGTACGTGCAGGCCGGCGCCGGGGTCGTCGCGGATTCGGTGCCCGAGCTGGAGGACGCGGAGTGCCGCAACAAGGCCGCTGCCGTGCTGCGCGCGGTGGGAGCGGCGAACCGCCTCCACCGCGCCTGAGGGCGTAGGGGATAGTGGGGGACGTGAGTGCCGTTCCCCCGCCCCGAACCGATGCCGAGGCGCCCGAGAGCAACCGAGGCCGCCGCAGCGTGGCCGTCGCCCTGCTGCTCGGCGCGCTCGGCGCCACCGTCGTCCTGCTCTCGTCCGGCCGTGTCTGGGCCAAGGGCAACGCCCTCCTGGCCGGAGCCTCGCTCCCGCTGACCGCCGACGGGCAGGCCGTCACCGGCCTCCCGGCCGCCCTGGCCATCGTCGGCCTGGCCGCCCTGGTGGCGGTGTTCGCCGTCCGCGGCCGCAGCCGGCTGCTGGTCTCCGCGCTGCTCGCCCTGAGCGGCCTCGGCGCGGCGCTGTCCGCGCTGGCCGCCGCCGACGACCACCGGGCGCTGGACGAGCGGGCCGCCACCGCGACCGCCGACACGGCCGCACGGGTGGTGGACCTGAGCCATACGGCGTGGCCGTACGTCGCCGCCGCCGGAGCCGTCCTGATCCTGCTCGCCGGGCTGCTGGCCCTGCGCTTCGGCCGGAGCTGGCCCGCCATGGGGGGCCGCTACGAGCGTGACGGCAGCCCCCGTGCGAGGACACCCGCGGCGGTGGACCCCGACCGGCCGGAGGACCTGTGGAAGGCTCTGGACCGCGGCGAGGACCCGACCCGCTGAACACCCGCTCAACAGCCCACCCAGTGCGGGAACCTCCCGCGCCGTGCGGGACAATGACCAGCGAGCGTGCGACACAGCACGTGAGACAGAGCAACGAGGAGCAACTCATGGCGGGCACGAGCCACGGACACACCCCGGCCGCCTGGACCGGTGTCATCATCGCCTTCATCGGTTTCTGCGTCTCCGGCGCCTTCATGGTGCTGGCGAACCCCCTGGGCTTCTGGGCGGGCCTCGTGGTCATCGCCCTCGGCGGAGTCGTGGGCCTCGGCATGAAGGCCGCGGGCATGGGCGCGCCGAAGGTCGCCCACCGCGACCTCGCCGACGTCATCGCCGCCAACCGGGTTCCCGCCAAGGTCTGAGCCCGGCCCGCGAGACGGTGTTCGAAAGGCGCGGCCCCGTCGGGCTGCGCCTTTTGTCATGACCGGAGAGAATCGGCGCGTGGAACCCACTCACAGCCCTTCCGCCCCCGCCCCGGCCGGTGCCCCGCACCCGACGCCGGGCGCGGCCCACGCCCCGCCCGAGGGACCCGTACGAGCCTCGCGGGCCCGCCGGCTGGCCGCCCCGTTGCTCACCCTGACCGGGGCCGTGGCCGCCTTCGCGTACGTGGGCGCCGTGGACCCCAACGAACCGGGGCACTACCCGGTCTGCCCGCTGCTGCGACTGACCGGCATCCTCTGCCCGGGCTGCGGAGGGCTGCGCAGCGCGCACGCCTTCGCCCGCGGCGATCTGGTCACGGCGCTGGGGGACAACGCGGTGGCCGTCGCCGGCTACCTCGTCTTCGCCGCGTTCACGGCCCTCTGGCTGGTCAGGGCCTTCCGTGGCGGACCCACACCGCGCCCGGGCCTCCCGCCGGTCGCCTGGTGGGCGCTGGGGGGCCTGGTGCTGGCCTTCGCCGTGGTCCGCAACCTCCCGTTCGGTTCGGCCCTGGCTCCTTGAGGTCGGGCCGCAGCCCGGTCACCCCTAGGAGGAAGAGCGCCTTCCGGGTGTCCAGCAGCTGGGAAACGCTCAAGTCCGTGCGGAGGCCGCGGCGACCTGCGGATACCATTTGAGGGTCGACCTTGCCGGGGTACGTGTCCGCAAGGCGGCCGACCGTCATCAACCCGGAAGGGGGCCGCTCGCGTGAGTGTGCTCGACGAGATCATCGAAGGGGTCCGCGAAGACCTTGCCGAACGGCAGGCCCGCGTGAGCCTCGACGAGCTCAAGGAGCGTGCCGCCAAGGCGCCCCGGGCCAAGGACGGTGTCGCCGCCCTGCGTGGTGACAGCGTCAAGGTGATCTGCGAGGTCAAGCGTTCCAGCCCCTCCAAGGGCGCGCTGGCCGCGATCGCGGATCCGGCCGGGCTCGCCGCCGACTACGAGGCCGGCGGTGCGGCGGTCATCTCCGTCCTCACCGAAGAGCGCCGCTTCGGCGGTTCGCTGGCCGACCTGGAGGCCGTCCGCGCCCGCGTGGACATCCCGATCCTGCGCAAGGACTTCATCGTCACCGCGTACCAGCTGTGGGAGGCCCGCGCCTACGGCGCCGACCTCGTGCTGCTGATCGTCGCGGCCCTGGAGCAGGAGGCCCTCGTCTCCCTCATCGAGCGGGCCGAGTCCATCGGCCTCACCCCGCTCGTCGAGGTCCACGACGAGGAGGAGATCGAGCGCGCCGTCGAGGCGGGCGCCAAGATCATCGGCGTCAACGCGCGCAACCTCAAGGACCTCAAGGTCGACCGCTCCACCTTCGAGCGGATCGTCGGCGAGATCCCCGCCCACATCGTGAAGGTCGCCGAGTCCGGTGTCCGCGGACCCCACGACCTGATCGCCTACGCCAACGACGGCGCCGACGCCGTCCTCGTCGGGGAATCCCTGGTCACCGGCCGCGACCCGAAGTCGGCCGTCGCCGACCTCGTCGCCGCCGGCGCCCACCCCGCCCTGCGCCACGGCCGGAGCTGACCCACCCATGGCCCCCTGCCGCCCCGCCGTCCGCACCCACCCGGGCCACGCCCCGGTCGGTGCGCTGACGGCTCACGCGCCCTTGGCGCGCGGCTGCCGCCCCCGCGGCTGCCGCGCCCCGGCCCGGCGCGTGCACGGCCGGCGGGTGCGCTACGTGATCGGCTCCGAGCCCGGTCAGGTCAACGGCATGCGATGGCGTGGCGGAGCCGCGCTGTAACGACGACCCTCCCGCCCCGGTGCGCACCGCGCACCGGGCGGCCGGTCGCGTACGGAACCCGCGCCCCGGACCCTCGGGGTCCCGGCGCGGACCGTTTCCGTCCGCAGGTCCCCACCCCCTCCAGCGGGGTGCGCGGACCGCGGGCCGACGGCGCCATACGGTGCATTCCGTCCTCCCCGCCGAGCAACGCCTCGCATTCCGCACCACGTAGGAGTAGTGGCCATGTCCACCAGCTCGTTCTTCATCCCGGACCCGGAGGGTCACGTCCCCAACGCCGAGGGGTACTTCGGTGACTTCGGCGGCAAGTTCATCCCGGAGGCCCTCGTCGCCGCCGTGGACGAGGTCGCCGTCGAGTACGAGAAGGCCAAGGTGGACCCGGCCTTCGCGGCGGAGCTCAACGAGCTCATGGTCAACTACACCGGCCGCCCCAGTGCCCTCACCGAGGTCCCTCGCTTCGCCGAGCACGCGGGCGGCGCCCGGATCTTCCTCAAGCGCGAGGACCTCAACCACACCGGCTCGCACAAGATCAACAACGTGCTGGGCCAGGCGCTGCTCACCAAGCGCATGGGCAAGACCCGCGTCATCGCCGAGACCGGAGCCGGCCAGCACGGCGTGGCCACCGCCACCGCCTGCGCGCTCTTCGGCCTCGAATGCACCATCTACATGGGCGAGATCGACACGCAGCGCCAAGCGCTCAACGTGGCCCGCATGCGGATGCTCGGCGCCGAGGTCATCGCCGTGAAGTCCGGCTCCCGGACCCTCAAGGACGCGATCAACGAGGCCTTCCGCGACTGGGTCGCCAACGTCGACCGCACCCACTACCTCTTCGGCACGGTCGCCGGCCCGCACCCCTTCCCGGCCATGGTCCGCGACTTCCACCGCGTCATCGGCGTCGAGGCCCGCCGGCAGATCCTGGAGCGCGCCGGCCGCCTCCCGGACGCCGTCGCGGCCTGCGTCGGCGGCGGCTCCAACGCCATCGGCCTCTTCCACGCCTTCATCCCGGACGCCGACGTCCGCCTGGTCGGCTTCGAGCCCGCCGGGCACGGCGTGGAGACCGGCGAGCACGCGGCCACCCTCACGGCGGGCGAGCCCGGCATCCTGCACGGCTCCCGCTCCTACGTCCTCCAGGACGAGGAGGGCCAGATCACCGAGCCCTACTCGATCTCCGCCGGTCTGGACTACCCGGGCATCGGGCCCGAGCACTCCTACCTCAAGGACTCCGGCCGCGGCGAGTACCGCGCGGTCACCGACGACGCGGCGATGCAGGCCCTGCGCCTGCTCTCCCGTACGGAGGGCATCATCCCGGCCATCGAGTCGGCGCACGCCCTCGCCGGCGCCCTCGACCTCGGCAAGGAGCTGGGCCCGGAGGGCCTGATCGTGGTCAACCTGTCCGGTCGCGGCGACAAGGACATGGACACCGCCGCCCGCTACTTCGGGCTGTACGCGACCGACGGCGAAGTCGCCGAGAACGAGTTCTCCGAGGGGGACGACAAGTGAGCGCCACGCACGGAGCCGGCAACACCGGCCACACCGGCAACATCGAGCTGCTGAGCGCGACCCTCGCCAAGGCGAAGTCCGAGGACCGCGCCGCCCTCGTCGCCTACCTCCCGGCCGGGTTCCCGACCGTGGACGGGGCCATCGAGGCCGTCAAGGCCGTCGTCGCGGGCGGAGCCGACGTCGTGGAGATCGGCCTGCCGCACAGCGACCCGGTCCTGGACGGCCCGGTCATCCAGACCGCCGACGACATCGCCCTGCGCGGCGGCGTGAAGATCGCCGACGTGATGCGCACGGTCCGCGAGGCGCACGAGGCCACCGGGGCCCCGATCCTCGTCATGACCTACTGGAACCCGATCGACCGCTACGGCGTCGAGCGGTTCACCGCCGAGCTGGCCGCGGCGGGCGGCGCGGGCTGCATCCTGCCCGACCTGCCGGTCCAGGAGTCCGCCCTGTGGCGTGAGCACGCGACCCGGCACGGTCTCGCGACCGTCTTCGTCGTGGCCCCCAGCAGCAAGGACGCCCGACTGGCGACCATCACCGAGGCCGGATCCGGCTTCGTCTACGCCGCCTCCCTCATGGGCGTCACCGGCACCCGCCAGTCCGTCTGCCAAGAGGCCGCCGAACTGGTCCGCCGCACCCGCGAGACCGAGGGGGCCCGCCGTGGGCTCCCCGTCTGCGTCGGCCTCGGTGTCTCCAACGCCGCCCAGGCCAAGGAGGTGGCCGCCTTCGCCGACGGGGTGATCGTCGGCTCGGCCTTCGTGAAGCTGCTGCTGGACGCGCCCGACGAGGCCGCCGGGCTGGCCGCCGTGCGCTCCCTGGCGGGCGAGCTCGCGGAAGGCGTACGCAGATCCTGACGCCGGACGGGTCCCGATGAGGGTTCTGTAGCCCGATCGGGTGGAAGTGGGAGCGGGGAGGCACGCGAGTGCCTCCCCGTTTCGTTTGGCCGAACGTGAGCGAGAAGAACGACGGTGCGAACCGCGATGCGACGAAACGATCGGCCCGCGAGCGACTCCAGGAGGAGCGGCTCCGGCAGAAGACGCGCGACAAGCGCCGGAGGACCCTCGTCGTGTCGGCGGCCGTGGTCGGTGTGCTCGGCCTGGCGGCCGTCGTCGGCCTGATCGCCGCCAACGCGGGGTCCGGCGACAAGTCCGAGAAGGCGGGTCCGGCGGTCGCCCCGTCGGGGGCCGTGGGCAAGGACGCCCTCGCCATCCGGACCGGGAAGGACGCGGCCAAGTCCCAGCTGACCGTCTGGGAAGACTTCCGCTGCCCCGCCTGCAAGGCCTTCGAGACCAACTACCGCGACACCATCCACGAACTGGAGGCCAAGGGTCTCCTCAAGGTCGACTACCACATCATCACCCTGATCGACGGGAACATGAGCGGCACGGGCTCGCTGAAGTCCGCGAACGCCGCGGCCTGCGCCCAGGACGCCGGCAAGTTCCCCGCGTACCACGACGTCCTCTTCGAGAACCAGCCCGAGGAGACCGTCGACGCCTACGGGAAGAACGCCAAGCTGCTGGAACTGGCCGGAAAGGTCGACGGGCTCGACACCCCGGCCTTCCGTTCCTGCGTGGAGGACGGGACCCACAACAGCTGGGTCGGCAAGTCCTACGACGCCTTCAAGGCCGGCAAGTTCCGCGGCACCCCCACCGTGCTGCTCGACGGCAAGGACATCTTCGGGGACCAGGCCGACCCGCTGACCCCGCAGAAGCTCAAGCAGAAGGTGGAGGCCGCGAGCGGGGCCGTCGGCGCCTCGGGGGCCCCGAAGGCCTCCGGCAAGCCCTCGGCCTCGGCTTCCGCCTCGCCGTCCGCGAAGGCGAAGGGTTCCGGTTCGGGCTCGACCTCGGGTTCGGGCTCCACCTCGGGCACCCTGTCGGGCACGAGCGGCACGGCCGGCACCAGCGGAACCGGTGCTTCCACCGGGTCCACCGGCTCCAGGGCCGTGTCCCAGGGGGCGGGGGAGGACTGAGCGAGCGGCCGTGGCGTGTGTGGTTTTGATTTCAGCTTGCCGGGCGGGTTGCGGTCGGTACCGCCCGGCAGGGTAGCGTCAGGTCTGCCATGACCCTTGCTTACATCCCCAGTCCGTCGACCGGCGTGATCCATCTCGGACCGATCCCGCTCCGCGGCTACGCGTTCTGCATCATCATCGGCGTCTTCGTCGCCGTCTGGCTCGGCAACAAGCGGTGGATCGCACGCGGCGGAAAGCCGGGCACCGTCGCGGACATCGCCGTGTGGGCCGTGCCGTTCGGCCTGGTCGGCGGACGCCTCTACCACGTGATCACCGACTACCAGCTGTACTTCGGCGAGGGCCGCAACTGGGTCGACGCCTTCAAGATCTGGGAAGGCGGCCTCGGCATTTGGGGCGCGATCGCGCTCGGCGCGGTCGGCGCCTGGATCGGCTGCCGACTGCGCGGGATCCCGCTGCCCGCCTGGGCCGACGCCCTGGCTCCCGGCATCGCCGTCGCCCAGGCCTTCGGCCGCTGGGGCAACTGGTTCAACCAGGAGCTGTACGGCCGCGCCACCGACCTGCCGTGGGCGCTGGAGATCAGCGAGGGACCCAACCGGGTCGCCGGGACCTACCACCCGACCTTCCTCTACGAGTCGCTGTGGTGCCTCGGCGTCGCCGCGCTGGTGATCTGGGCCGACCGCCGCTTCAAGCTCGGACACGGCCGGGCCTTCGCCCTGTACGTGGCCGCGTACTGCCTGGGCCGCGGTTGGATCGAGTACATGCGGGTCGACGAGGCGCACCACATCCTGGGCCTGCGCCTGAACGTCTGGACGGCGATCTTCGTCTTCGTCCTCGCGGTGGTCTACTTCGTGCTCTCGGCGAAGCTGCGGCCGGGCCGCGAGGAGGTCGTCGAGCCGGAGACCTCCGGCTCCACCGGTGCCGCGGACGCGGGCAAGGACGCTCCGGCCACGACCGCAGGGGCCGCCCCCGCCGACGCGAAGGCGGACGCCGGGGCCGGGCCGAAGAAGGACGCGGACCCGGAGGCCAAGGCCGAGGACGCCGCCCCGGCGGGCGCCGTCAAGACCGACCTGAGCAAGCCGGACGTGGCCAAGGCCGATCTGGCGAAGGCCGATTTGAGCAAGGCCGAGCCGGAGGCCAAGAAGAGCTGAGGCTCCCGTTCACGAGGAGGCGTGCCGCGGACGACGCGGCACGCCTTCCGTGCGTCCGGGGCCGGACGCCCCGCCCGCTCAGAGCGGGGACACGCGGCGGGAGAGGCCCAGGGTGCGGTGGGCCGCCGCCACCACCGCCGGGTCCACGAAGCGGCCGTCGGGCAGGGCCAACGCCCCCGGAGTGGCCCGGGCCGCGGTGACGATCTCCTCGGCGGCGGTCACCTCGTCCGGCCCGGGGAGGTAGGCCCGCTCGATCACCGGGAGCTGGCGCGGGTGGATCGCCGCCCGGCCGAGGAACCCGAGCGCGCGGCCCCGGGCGCACGAGGCGGCCAGGGACTCCAGGTCGCGGATGTCCGGGAACACCGACTGGGCCGGCGGCACCAGTCCCGCCGCCCGCGCCGCGACCACCACCCGGGAGCGCGGCCAGTCCAGCCCGGCCTCCGCGCTGACGCCGAGATCGGCGCGCAGGTCCGCCTCCCCGAGGGTCAGGCCCTGGAGGGAGGGATGGGCGCGGGCGATCTCGTACGCCCTCTCCACCCCGAGGGCCGACTCCAGCAGCGCGTACAGCGCCACCCCACCGGCCCGGTCGGCGACCCGTGTGACCTGCTCGGGGGCGTCGATCTTGGGCAGCCGCAATCCGGCGAGGCCGTGCAGCCGGGACAGGGCCGTGAGGTCGGCGCCCGCCCAGGGGGAGCCGAGGGCGTTGACCCGGACGTGGACGGGGACGGGCGGCCGGTCGGAGAGCAACTCGGCGGTGGCGGCGCGGGCGTACTCCTTGCGGGAGACCGACACCGAGTCCTCCAGGTCCACGATGACGGCGTCGGCCCCGCACCGCAGGGCCTTGGCCACCACCTCGGGGCGGTCGCCGGGTGCGTAGAGCCAGGTCAGGATCACAGGGCCCCCTCCGTTCGGAGAGCGGTGATCTCGGCCGGGGTCAGGCCGAGTTCGGTCAGTACGGCTTCGGTGTCCGCGCCGTGCGGGCGGCCCGCCCAGCGGATCCCGCCCGGTGTGTCGGACAGCCGGAAGAGGACGTTCTGCATGCGGATCGGGCCGAGTTCGGGATCGTCGACCTCGGTGATCGTGTCCAGGGCCGCGAACTGCGGGTCGTCCATCACGTCCCGCACGTCGTACACGGGGGCGACGGCGGCCTCGGCCTTCTCGAAGGCCGCGACCACCTCCTGCGCCCCGCGCCGGGCGATCCAGCCTCCCACCGCCTCGTCCAGGACCTCCGCGTGCGCGGCCCGCCCCGCACCGTCCGCGAACCAGGGCTCCTCGATCAACTCCGGCCTCCCGACCAGGCACATCACCCGCTCGGCGACGGATTGCGCGGAGGCGGACACCGCCAGCCAGCGGCCGTCCGCGCTCCGGTAGGTGTTGCGGGGCGCGTTGTTGGTGGAGCGGTTGCCGGTGCGCTCCTGGACGTAGCCGAGCTGGTCGTACCAGAGCGGGTGCGGGCCCAGCACGGTCAGGATCGGCTCGATGATGGCCAGGTCCACGACCTGTCCGTGTCCGGTGCGGTCGCGGCCGGCCAGCGCCGCCATCACCGCGTACGCGGTCGTGAGCGCGGCGATGGAGTCCGCGAGCCCGAAGGGCGGCAGGGTCGGCGGGCCGTCCGGCTCCCCGGTGATCGCGGCGAACCCGCTCATCGCCTCGGCGAGGGTCCCGAAGCCGGGCCGGCGGGCGTACGGACCCTGCTGGCCGAAGGCCGTGACCCGGGCCAGCACCAGGCGCGGGTTGGCGGCCGACAGCTCGGGCCAGCCCAGACCCCACCGCTCCAGGGTGCCGGGGCGGAAGTTCTCGATGACCACGTCGGCGGTGGCGGCCAGCCGCAGCAGGGTGTCCCGGCCGCCGGGCGCGGACAGGTCGAGGGTCATCGTCCGCTTGTTGCGCCCGAGCAGCTTCCACCACAGCCCGACCCCGTCCTTGGCCGGCCCGTGCCCCCGGGAGGGGTCGGGGCGGCGCGGATGCTCCACCTTGACCACCTCGGCGCCGAAGTCCCCGAGCAGGGTGGCGGCGAGGGGGCCCGCGAAGAGGGTGGCGAGGTCCAGGACGCGCAGCCCGGCCAGCGGGCCCGGGGCGGGGTTCACGACGGGGCCCCGGCCCGGGCGAGGGCCGCGGTGACCTCGGCGCGGGTCGGCATCGAGTCCTGGGCGCCGGACCGCCGCACGGACAGGGCGGCGGCGCACGAGGCCCAGCCGAGGGCCTCGGGCATCGCGAGCCCCTCCCCGAGGGCCACCGCGAGGGCCCCGACGAAGGTGTCCCCGGCGGCCGTGGTGTCCACGGCCCGCACCGGGAGCGCCGGCACGGTCAGCGGCTCGCGCCCCCGCGCCGCGTACAGCACCCCGGCCGCTCCCAGGGTGACCACCACCTCCGGGACCAGCTCCAGCAGCGCCCCGGCGGCGCGGCGGGGATCGGTGAGCCCGGTGAGGGCGGCGGCCTCGTGCTCGTTCGGGACGAGGAGGTCGGTCGCGGCCAGGAGTTCGTCGGGCAACGGTTGCGCGGGCGCCGGGGTGAGGACCGTACGGACCCCGTGGGCGCGGGCGGCGAGGGCCCCGGCGAGGACGGCCTCCAGGGGGAGTTCGAGCTGGAGCAACAGGCTGTCCGCGGCGCCGATGCGGGAGTCGTCGCCCGGCTCCAGGCCCAGGACGCGGGCGTTGGCGCCGGGGATGACGACGATGCTGTTCGCGCCCTCGTCGTCGACGGTGATGTGCGCGGTGCCGCTGGCTCCCTCCACGGTGCGCAGGGCGGCCGTCTCGACCCCGTCGGCGGCGAGGGCGGAGCGCAGCCGGACGCCGAACGCGTCGGCCCCGACCGCGCCGATCATCACCACCTCCCCGCCGAGCCGGGCGGCGGCCACGGCCTGGTTGGCGCCCTTGCCGCCGGGGAGCGTGCGGAACTCCCGCCCGGTGACGGTCTCCCCGAGGCGGGGGGCCTTGGACACGTAGGCGACGAGGTCCATGTTCGTACTGCCGAGCACGGCGATGGCCGTCATGAGCGGGCTGCCTCCTGGGCGGTGAGGTGGGCGAGGGCGTCGAAGCCGATGCCGTCGAAACCGGCGACGCCCGTCGCGAGCCGGTTCTTGAGGGGCGCGGTCCACCGGTCCGGGATCCGGTCGGGGGATCCGGCCAGGAGCCCGGCGATCGATCCGGCGGTGGCGCCGTTGGAGTCGGTGTCCCAACCGCCCGACACCGCCCGGCAGACGGAGTGGGTGAAGTCCCCGTCGGCGTGGGTGAGCGCCGCCGCGATCAGGGCGGTGTTCGGGAGGGCGTGTACCCAGTGGTGGTGGCCGTAACAGGCGTGGAGGCGGTCCACGACCCGGTCGAAGTCGGCCTCCTCGCGGGCGGTACGGATCCCGAAGCGCACGGCGTCGGCGAGCCGCGAGTGGGGTGGTACGACGGCCAGCCCGGCCCGCAGCGCGTCGTGCGCGTCGGCCCGGCCGCCGGCCGCCTCGGCGATGGCGGCGGCGGTGAACAGGGCGGCGTAGACCCCGTTGGCGGTATGGGTGAGGACGGCGTCGCGGTGGGCCTGTTCGGCGGCGGCGACCGGATCGCCGGGGTTGGTCCAGCCGTGGACGTCGGCCCGGATGAGGGCGCCGATCCACTCCCGGAAGGGGTTGTGGTGGGTGGCGGTGTGCGGGGGCTCCAGGCCGAGGAGGAGGTTGCGGTACGCGATCCGCTCGGCGGTGAAGGTGCGGCCGGCGGGGAGTTCGTCGAGCCAGAGCGAGGCCAGGTCGGCGGTGGTGAAGCCCTTGCCGTGGCGTCGCAGGAGGAGCAGGCCCAGCAGCGGGTGGTTGAGGTCGTCGTCCTCGGGGGCGCCGTCGATGTTCTCGGCGAGGGAGGTGGGGGCGGAGCGCCGGTTCCACGGGTACGCGGCGAGGAGCCCGGCCGGGACCCCGCGCGCGGTGAACCAGTCGGACAGCGGCCAGTTGCCGGTGGCGCGGGCGAGGGCGCGGATGCCTTCCAGCGGGAGCTTCTCGACGGGCTTGCCGAGCACGCACCCGACGGCCCGCCCGACCCACGCGGCCTCCAGCCTGCGGCGCAGCACGGGATCCACCCCGTCGGCCGGGTCGGGGGCCGGCCCGGTGGTCCGGTCCGGGGCGGGCGGGGGCGCGCCCCGGGCGGGGGTCGGGCCGGCCGGCCGGGGCCACCCGGGGCCCAGGCGCGGATCGGGCCGGGCGGCGGCCGTCGGGCCGTCCGCCGACGGGGCGGGTGGCGCGGACCAGGTGGCGCGGATCGCCGGCCAGGGGGTCGGTTCCTCGGGGGCCGAAGGGGCCGGGATGGCGGCGAGTTCGTCCAGCAGGCGCAGCGCCAGGGCGCGGAGTTCCGGTGCGGCCGGGGTGGGGGAGGCCCCGGCCCGGTCCGGGGCCGGCCGGCCGCCCGCCGCGAGCCAGGCGCGCAGGACGGGCCCGGCGTCGCGGCCGTCCTCCGCGGCCTGGCGCAGCTCGTGCCCGATCAGGTCCTCGGGCTGCGCCCAGGTGAGCCGTACGAGGGCGTCGGGGGCAGCCTTCACCGGGGCGCCGCGAGGGCGGTGAAGGCGGCTTCGTGGGCGGCCCGCCGGGCCCGGTCCCGGGTGAAGACCTCCCGGGCGACGGTGGTCAGGGCGGCGGCCGGGGCCCGCAGGTCGAGCCGGCTGGCGTCGGAGACCTGCTTGGCCCAGGCCTCCGGGACGACGCCCTCGCCGCCGAGGGCTCCGGCGACGGCCCCGGCCATCGTGGCGATGGAGTCGCAGTCGCGGCCGTAGTTGACCGCCCCGAGCACGGAGGCCTCGTAGTCGCCGCCGGCGACGAGCAGCATGCCGAGGGCGACCGGGAGTTCCTCGATGGAGTGCAGCCGCGAGGGCCGCCGGGCGCCGAGCGAGGGGTTGCGGTAGTCGGGGCCGACCGAGTCGTACGGGGCCACCGCCTCCCGCAGCGGCGCCAGCGCGGACTCGAAGTCCCGGTGGACCAGGGCGACTTCACGGACGGCGGCGATGGCCTCGCGGGTGCCGTCCTTGGCCAGGGCCAGGGCGGTGGCCACCACGGATGTGGCGTCGGCGCCCGGCACGCAGGCCGCCGCCACGGCCGCGGCGAAGACCCCGGCGGCCTCCCGCCCGTAGGAGGACTGGTGCGCGCCGGCGATGTCGAGGGCCTCCGCGTACGCGGCCTCGGGGTTGCCCGCGTTGACCAACCCGACCGGCGCCATGTACATCGCGGCGCCGCAGTTGACGATGTTCCCGGAGCCGGCCTCGCGGGGGTCGGCGTGCGCGTAGTGCAGCCGGGTCACGATCCACTTCTCGGCCAGGAACACCCGCTGGAGGGGGAGGGCCTCGGCCTCCAGCTCCGGGATCCAGCGGGGGACCGTCATCAGGTCCGGGACGAGGTGGTCGGCGACGGAGTAGGCGTCCAGGTGGTCCCGTACGACCTCGTACACGCGGATCAGCGCGTGCGTCATCAGGGTGTCGTCGGTGACGTGCCCGTCGCCCTTGTGGTACGGCGCGATGGGCCTCGCGGTGCGCCAGTCCTTGTACCAGGGGCCGACGACACCGCGCACGCGGCCGCCGTGCCGTTCGACGATCCGGTCGGGCTCCCAGCCCTCCACCGGGCCCCCGAGCGCGTCGCCGACGGCGGCTCCGACGAGGGCCCCGGTGATCCGGTCCTCCAGTGTGAGCGTCATGTCCGAGTCATCCCTTGAAATGAGGTGAGTTCCGTACGGGTGAGCAGTGCGGCCAGTTCCACCAGGTCGGTTCCGGCGAGCCGGGGCAGGGCGCAGCCGGACAGGATGCGGCAGGCCTCGCGCCAGGCCGGCGGCAGGCAGTCGCCACCGCCGAGCGCGCCGGTCAGGGCCCCGGCGAGGGCGGGGGCGGAGTCGGCGACCCGGGACAGGCAGGCGGCGGCCGGGACGGCCTCGCCCACCCGGCCGCGGGCGGCGGTGGCCAGGGCCAGGGCGACGGGCACGGTCTCGGCGGCGGCGATGCCGTAGCTGTAGACGTGGTCGACGATCTGGTGTTCCAGGAGCGGTACGAGGGCGAAGGCGCCGGCCCCGTCGTCGGCGCGGGCGAGGTCGAGGGCGTGCCGGGCGTTGCGCCCGATCTCGGTGGAGGCGGGGAGTTGGGCGAGGGCGGCCTCGACGGCGGCGTCGGTGTCGCCGCCGGCCAGGGCGGTGGCGATGGCGGCGGCCATGGCGCGGGCGCCGTGGACGCCGTCGCCGTCCTGGGTGTAGCGGGCGTCGAACTCGGCGAGGTCGGCGGCCGCGCGGGGGTCGCCGGGGTGGACGACGGCGAGGACGCACGCGCGGACGCAGGCGGCGTCGTCGAAGTAGTGCGGGTTGTCGTGGCCGGTGGCCGGCGGGCGCAGACCGGCGGCGAGGTTGCCGAGGCCGGCGCGGACGGAGATCCGGGCGCGCAGGGGCAGGACGGCGGACTCGACCTCCGGGGCCCGCTCGGCGGCGGCCGCGACCTCGCTGGCCAGGGCGTTCCAGGCCAGGTCGATGGCGGCGCGCATGCGGCGGGACCGGGAGAGGTCGCTGAGCAGCGCGCCGGCGGCGGTCAGGACGGACTCGGCGGCGAAGGCGGCCCATTCGGCGTCGTCGGAGGGGCCGAGGCGCAGGGGTTCGGGGGGCTGGTTGAGGGCGATGGGGACGGGGAGGGTGGTGGTGGCGTTCTGCTCCGCGAAGGTGTCGAGCTCGCGGGTCAGGCGGCGGGTCCACTCGGGCATCCGGCTGGCCCGGTGGCGGGCCGCGGGCCACCCGGCGGCGTCGCCCGCGGCGAGCCCGAGGAGCAACCCCTCGATCCGCCGGGCGCCTGCGGCGGGCTCGGCGGGCTCGGCGGGTTCTACGGGGGCGCGGGGCGCCGCGCCGGGCGGTGCGGTGGTGGTCGTACGGGGCTCCGTGCGGGGGATGCCGGTCCGTCCCGGGGCGGCGGGGCGCTCGGTGGTCCGGATCCCGGCGGCGACGTGCTGCGCGGGCCCCTGCCCGTCCGGGTGCGCGTGCGGGTGCTCCGGTGGTGCCTCCGCCGACCGGCGGACCTCCCGCCAGGCCGGCTGCGCCGGATTCCCCGGCAGCACCGCCGGCGCGTGCCCGGCGGGGGACGCGTCCGCCGAGGCGGAGGGGCCCGGGACCGCCGGGGCGCCCGGGGCATCGGCGGCGGGGGGCGGTGCGCCCGGGTCGGCCGCCCGGGGCCGGGCTTCGGGTGTGGCCGGGGTGGCCCCGGGGGCCGCCCGCAGGGGCGGGGCTTCGGGCGTCACCGGGGCCGGGGTTCCCGGGGTGGCCAGGGCCGAGAACCCTGAGGCGGCCGGGGCCGGGGCTTCCGGGGTGGCCTCGGTCGGGGCCTCGGGGGTGGCCAGGGCCGAGAACCCTGAGGCGGCCGGGGCCGGGGCTTCCGGGGTGGCCTCGGTCGGGGCCTCCGGGGTGGGCCGGGCAGAGACCTCCGGCATGGCGGGGGTCGAGGCCTCCGGGGCGGTGTGGGGTGCCGGGGCCTCCGGGGCCGACCGGCCGGGGGACTCCGGTGTGGCCCCCGCCGGGGCCTCCGATGGGGCCTGGGGCGGGGACTCCGGTGTGGCCAGCGCCCGGGGCTCCGGGGTGGTGTGGGTGGGGAGTGGCGTGGTCGGTGGGGTGGTCGGTGGGGTCACCGGGAGGGCTCGGATTCGGGGGTGAGGAGGTCCGCGATGTCCAGGACGTGGTGGCCCCGCATCGAGGGGAGGCAGCTGCCCCGTACCGGCCCGATCGCCGAGGCCCAGTCGGGCGGGATGGCCGCCACCCCCGACAGGGCCCCGGCGAGCGCGCCCGCGACGGCGGCGGTGGTGTCGGCGTCCCGGCCCATGTTCACGGCGGTCAGGACCGAGGAGGCGAAGTCGCCCGCGCAGGCGGCGAACGCCCCGAAGGCCAGGCCGACCGCCTCCGGCGCCAGGTCCGTCCACGGGTAGCCGCCGATCACCACGGCCGACCGTACGGCCCGTTCCCCGCGGGGCGCGGCGGTGACCGCCCGCCGCAGGGAGCGGGCGGTCCAGGAGTCCGAGGGGATCACCGACAGGGCCGCCGAGACCACGGAGGCGGGGGAACCTCCGGCCATCGCGGCGGCGACCCCGGCGGCCACCGCCTGGCCCCCGTAGATGCCCTCCCCGTCGTGGCTGACCGAGCCGTCGATCGCGACGAGCCGCGCCGCCTCGGCCGGGCGCCCCGCCGCGAACACCCCGAAGGGCGCCGCGCGCATGGCGAGCCCGTCGGACCAGGCGTGGCGGTGCTGGGCGGAGATCGGGGCGGCCAGGCCCCGCCGGAGGTTCTCCAGGGTGCCGCGCTCCGAGAAGCCGGCCCCGCGGAAGGGGCCCTCGTCCAGATCGGCGATCCAGTGGTGCCAGGCCCGCTCGACGTGCGAGACGGTCAGGGCCGACCCGTGCCGGGCCAGGAGCAGGCCCGAGAAGATCGCGTACTCGGTGTCGTCGGTGCCGGCCGGATCGTCCGAGACGAAGCCTTCGATCCGGCCCCACTTCGCACGGATCTCCGACGGCTTCATGTTCTCCGCGGGGGCGCCGAGCGCGTCACCCACCGCGAGGCCGAGAAGAGCGCCCCTGGCCCGTTCGAGGAGGACCTGTGGATTGCATGCGATCAGCTCCATGGCGCGCCTCTCCACTTGATGGGACTCATGATGAGCCCTTGGGGGATTTGTGCCACGGCATGTGGATTGTCGCTCGTCGCGAAACACCCCTCGAACCTCGCCGTCACCCGGTCGCCGACCCACGAAACCCCAGGTAAGTACGGCCTTCCTTGCTGGCGGACCTCAAAAATCGTGCGTAGTTTCGAGGTGTTCAGGGGGAGTGGAACTCCGCGCGTTGCCTTCGCGTACCCACTCGCATGAAAAGGGGAGATACGCCGCATGTCCATCATTCAGACCGAAGCGCCACTGCACACCGCCCACCGCGACAACCACACCCACCGTGACGTCAACGGGGGATGGCTGCGGCCGGCCGTGTTCGGTGCGATGGACGGGCTCGTCTCCAACCTCGCCCTGATGACGGGCGTGGCCGGCGGGGCCGTCGCCCCCCAGACCGTCGTGATCACCGGCCTGGCCGGTCTCGCGGCCGGTGCCTTCTCGATGGCGGCCGGCGAGTACACCTCCGTCGCCTCGCAGCGCGAGCTGGTCCTCGCCGAGCTGGACGTCGAGCGCCAGCAGCTGAGCAAGCACCCGATCGACGAGATGGAGGAGCTGGCCGAGCTCTACGTCTCGCGCGGGGTCGAGCCCGCCCTGGCCCGCGAGGTCGCCATGCAGCTCTCGCGCGACCCCGAGCAGGCGCTGGAGATCCACGCCCGCGAGGAGCTGGGCATAGACCCCGACGACCTGCCCTCGCCGCTGGTGGCCGCGGTCTCGTCCTTCGGCTCCTTCGCGCTGGGCGCCCTGCTCCCGCTGCTGCCCTACCTGCTCGGGGCGACCTCGCTGATGCCGGCCGTGCTGGTGGCCCTGGTCGGGCTCTTCGCCTGCGGTGCGGTCGTCGCGCGGATCACGGCCCGCTCCTGGCTCTACAGCGGCCTGCGCCAGCTCCTGCTGGGTGGCGCCGCCGCCGGTGTGACGTACATCCTGGGAACCTGGATCGGTGGCGCCGTAGGCTAACGACGGCAAGGGTGAGACACTATGCAGTACACAACATAAGTAGTCCGTTACCCGGCGGTTTCGATCGTGTGACCGCGGGGCATCAGACCAGGGCGCCGGGCAATGATGCCCGCTCCGCGCCGGGACCTTCGCCCTGTGTCGTGTCCGCAGAAGTCCTCTTGAACACCTCTGTGGCCCTGCGAAGGTCCCTCTTTTCTGCTTCGGGCAAGTGTCCGCATGTTGGAACGCGATATCCGCTTCTCGGGATTGCCGTCATCATGTAACCTGCACGAAATTTCGCAGAGGGCCAACGTCGTCCCTCGGCTATGCACATATGCCACGACGACGACGGGAGAGCCGATGCGTTCCGCATCCACGCACTCCGCGACCGGCCTCAGCACCAACGCCTGGTCGCCCATGGACGGTCGCCCCGCCCAGCAGGGCATGTACGACCCCCGCAACGAGAAGGACGCCTGTGGCGTCGGTTTCGTGGCGAACCTCACCGGCGAGGCGACCCACACGCTCGTGGAGCAGGCGCTGACCGTACTGCGGAACCTTGAGCACCGTGGCGCGACCGGCTCCGAGCCGGACTCGGGCGACGGCGCCGGAATCCTCTCCCAGGTGCCGGACGCGTTCCTGCGCGAGGTCACCTCCTTCGACCTTCCCGATGCCGGCGCCTACGCCGTCGGCATCGCCTTCCTCCCCGCCGACGGCACCGCACAGGCCGTCGCCGTGGAGCAGATCGAGGCCATCGCCGCCCAGGAGAACCTCACGGTCCTCGGCTGGCGCGAGGTCCCGGTCACCCCGGACCTGCTCGGCAACGGCGCCCGCGCCACCATGCCGGCCTTCTCGCAGCTCTTCGTGAGCAACGGGACGACGGGCATCGAGCTGGACCGCAAGGCGTTCGTGCTGCGCAAGCGCGCCGAGCGCGAGGCCGGCGTGTACTTCCCGTCGCTCTCCGCCCGCACCATCGTCTACAAGGGCATGCTGACCACCGGCCAGCTGGAGCCCTTCTTCCCCGACCTCTCCGACCGTCGCTTCGCCTCGACGCTTGCCCTGGTCCACTCCCGGTTCTCGACGAACACCTTCCCGTCCTGGCCGCTCGCCCACCCGTACCGCTTCGTCGCGCACAACGGCGAGATCAACACGGTCAAGGGCAACCGGAACTGGATGAAGGCCCGCGAGTCCCAGCTGGCCTCCGGCGTCTTCGGCGACGGGGCCCTGGACCGGATCTTCCCGATCTGCACCCCGGACGCCTCCGACTCGGCCTCCTTCGACGAGGTCCTGGAGCTGCTCCACCTCGGCGGCCGGTCGCTGCCCCACAGCGTCCTGATGATGATCCCGGAGGCCTGGGAGAACCACGCCTCCATGGCCCCGGCCCGCCGCGCGTTCTACCAGTACCACTCCACGATGATGGAGCCCTGGGACGGCCCGGCCTGCGTCACCTTCACCGACGGCACCCAGGTCGGCGCGGTCCTCGACCGCAACGGTCTGCGCCCCGGTCGCTACTGGGTCACCGACGACGGCCTCGTCGTCCTCGGCTCCGAGGTCGGCGTCCTCGACATCGACCCGGCCAAGGTCGTCCGCAAGGGCCGCCTGCAGCCCGGCAAGATGTTCCTCGTCGACACCGCCCAGAAGCGGATCATCGAGGACGACGAGATCAAGGACGAGCTGGCCTCCGCCGCGCCCTACGCCGAATGGCTGGACACCGGCGAGATCGAGCTGACGGACCTGCCCGAGCGCGAGCACATCGTCCACACCCACGCCTCGGTCACCCGTCGCCAGCAGACCTTCGGCTACACCGAGGAAGAGCTGCGCGTCATCCTCGCGCCGATGGCCCGTACCGCCGGCGAGCCCCTTGGCTCCATGGGTACGGACTCTCCGATCGCGGCCCTGTCCGAGCGCCCCCGGCTGCTCTTCGACTACTTCACCCAGCTCTTCGCGCAGGTCACCAACCCGCCGCTGGACGCCATCCGCGAGGAGCTCGTCACCTCGCTGCTGTCCTCGGTGGGCCCGCAGGGCAACCTGCTGGACCCGACGGCCGCGTCCTGCCGCAGCGTCACCCTGCCCTTCCCGGTGATCGACAACGACGAGCTGGCCAAGCTCATACACGTCAACGCCGACGGCGACATGCCGGGCATGAAGGCCGCCACCCTTTCGGGCCTGTACCGGGTCTCGGGCGGCGGCGAGTCCCTGGCCGCCCGCCTGGAGGACATCCGGGGCGAGGTCGACGCGGCCATCGCGAACGGCGCGCACCTGATCGTCCTGTCGGACCGCCACTCGGACGCCGAGCACGCGCCGATCCCGTCGCTGCTGCTCACCGCCGCCGTGCACCACCACCTCATCGCCACCAAGCAGCGCACCCAGGTGGGTCTGCTGGTCGAGGCCGGTGACGTCCGCGAGGTCCACCACGTCGCGCTGCTGATCGGCTACGGCGCCGCAGCTGTCAACCCGTACCTGGCCATGGAGTCCGTCGAGGACCTCCTGCGCGCCGGTACCTTCCTGACCGGCCTGGAGCCGGAGCAGGCCATCAAGAACCTGATCTACGCGCTCGGCAAGGGCGTCCTGAAGGTCATGTCCAAGATGGGCATCTCCACCGTCGCCTCCTACCGCGGCGCCCAGGTCTTCGAGGCCGTCGGCCTGAACGAGGAGTTCGTCGGCACCTACTTCGCGGGCACCGCCACGAAGATCGGCGGCGCCGGCCTGGACGTCATCGCCAAGGAGGTGGCCGCGCGCCACGCCAAGGCGTACCCCGTCTCCGGCATCGCGGCCACGCACCGCGCGCTGGAGATCGGCGGCGAGTACCAGTGGCGCCGCGAGGGCGAGCCGCACCTGTTCGACCCGGAGACGGTCTTCCGCCTCCAGCACGCCACCCGCAACCGCCGGTACGACATCTTCCGGCAGTACACGGACCGCGTGAACGAGCAGTCCGAGCGCCTCATGACGCTCCGCGGCCTCTTCGGCTTCAAGAGCGACCGCCCGTCGATCTCCATCGACGAGGTCGAGCCGATCTCCGAGATCGTCAAGCGTTTCTCCACGGGCGCCATGTCGTACGGCTCCATCTCCAAGGAGGCGCACGAGACCCTCGCCATCGCCATGAACCAGTTGGGCGGCAAGTCCAACACCGGTGAGGGCGGCGAGGACCCGGACCGCCTGTACGACCCGGCGCGGCGCTCGTCGATCAAGCAGGTCGCCTCCGGCCGCTTCGGCGTCACCTCCGAGTACCTGGTCAACGCGGACGACATCCAGATCAAGATGGCGCAGGGTGCCAAGCCCGGCGAGGGCGGCCAGCTGCCCGGCCACAAGGTCTACCCGTGGGTCGCCAAGACCCGGCACTCCACCCCGGGCGTCGGCCTGATCTCCCCGCCGCCGCACCACGACATCTACTCCATCGAGGACCTGGCTCAGCTGATCCACGACCTCAAGAACGCCAACCCGGCGGCCCGCATCCACGTGAAGCTGGTCTCCGAGGTCGGCGTGGGCACGGTCGCGGCGGGTGTCTCCAAGGCCCACGCGGACGTCGTCCTCATCTCCGGCCACGACGGCGGTACGGGCGCCTCCCCGCTCACCTCGCTCAAGCACGCGGGCGGACCCTGGGAGCTCGGCCTCGCCGAGACCCAGCAGACCCTGCTGCTCAACGGGCTGCGCGACCGCATCGTGGTCCAGACGGACGGCCAGCTCAAGACCGGCCGTGACGTGATCATCGCCGCGCTGCTCGGCGCCGAGGAGTTCGGTTTCGCGACCGCGCCGCTCGTCGTCTCCGGCTGCGTCATGATGCGCGTCTGCCACCTGGACACCTGCCCGGTCGGCATCGCCACCCAGAACCCGGTCCTGCGCGACCGGTTCTCCGGCAAGCCCGAGTTCATCGTGAACTTCTTCGAGTTCATCGCGCAGGAGGTCCGCGAGCTCCTCGCCGAGCTGGGCTTCCGCACCATCGAGGAGGCCGTCGGCCACGCCGAGTTCCTCGACACCAGCAACGCCGTCACGCACTGGAAGGCGCAGGGTCTCGACCTGGAGCCGCTCTTCTACGTGCCGGAGCTGCCCGAGGGCGCGGTCCGCCACGCCCTGATCGAGCAGGACCACGGTCTGGAGAAGGCCCTCGACAACGAGCTGATCAAGCTCGCGGCCGACGCGCTGAACGCCGACTCGGCCGAGACCGCCCAGCCGGTCCGCGCCCAGGTCGCGATCCGCAACATCAACCGGACCGTCGGCACCATGCTCGGCCACGAGGTCACGAAGAAGTTCGGTGGCGCGGGCCTGCCCGCCAACACCATCGACCTGACCTTCACCGGCTCCGCCGGCCAGTCCTTCGGCGCCTTCCTCCCCAGCGGCATCACCCTGCGCCTGGAGGGCGACGCCAACGACTACGTCGGCAAGGGCCTCTCCGGCGGCCGGATCGTGGTCCGCCCGGACCGCGCCGCCGACCACCTGGCCGAGTACTCCACCATCGCCGGCAACACCATCGGTTACGGAGCCACCGGCGGCGAGATGTTCCTGCGCGGCCGCACCGGCGAACGCTTCTGCGTCCGCAACTCCGGCGCCCTGGTCGTCTCGGAGGGCGTGGGCGACCACGGCTGCGAGTACATGACCGGTGGCCAGGCCGTCGTCCTCGGCGAGACGGGCCGCAACTTCGCGGCCGGCATGTCGGGCGGTACCGCGTACGTCATCGACCTCGACCCGAACAACGTCAACGTCGGCAACACGGGCGCGGTCGAGACCGACCTCTCCGACACCGACAAGCAGTGGCTGCACGATGTGGTGCGCCGCCACGAGGAAGAGACCGGCTCCACCGTCGCCGCGAAGCTCCTCGCTGACTGGGACGCCTCGGCGGCCCGCTTCAGCAAGATCATCCCGACCACGTACAAGGCAGTGCTCGCCGCCAAGGACGCCGCCGAGCTGGCCGGACTCTCGGAGTCCGAGACCACGGAGAAGATGATGGAGGCGGCGACCCATGGCTGACCCGAAGGGCTTCCTCACCACCCCCCGCGAGACCGCCTGCTCCCGTCCGGTGGCCGATCGCCTCAAGGACTGGAACGAGGTCTACGTTCCGGGCTCGCTGCTCCCGATCATCAGCAAGCAGGCCGGCCGCTGCATGGACTGCGGCATCCCGTTCTGTCACAACGGCTGCCCGCTCGGGAACCTGATCCCCGAGTGGAACGACTTCGCGTACCGCGAGGACTGGACGGCGGCCTCCGAGCGGCTGCACGCCACGAACAACTTCCCGGAGTTCACGGGCCGCCTGTGCCCCGCTCCGTGCGAGTCGGCGTGCGTGCTCGGCATCAACCAGCCGGCCGTCACCATCAAGAACGTCGAAGTCTCGATCATCGACAAGGCCTGGGACAACGGCGACGTCACCCCGCAGCCGCCCGAGCGCCTGTCCGGCAAGACGGCCGCCGTCATCGGCTCCGGTCCGGCGGGTCTCGCCGCGGCCCAGCAGCTGACCCGGGCCGGGCACACCGTGGTGGTGTACGAGCGCGCCGACCGCGTCGGCGGGCTGCTGCGCTACGGCATCCCCGAGTTCAAGATGGAGAAGGTGCACATCAACCGCCGCATCGAGCAGATGCGCGCGGAGGGCACCAAGTTCCGCACCGGCATCGAGGTCGGCCGCGACATCACCGCCACCGACCTGCGCAAGCGGTTCGACGCGGTCGTCATCGCCGCGGGCGCGACGGTCTCCCGCGACCTGCCGGTGGCGGGGCGCGACCTCAAGGGCATCCACTTCGCGATGGAGTACCTCCCCCTCGCGAACAAGGTCCAGGAGGGCGACTTCCTGGCCCCGCCGATCACCGCCGAGGGCAAGCACGTCGTCGTCATCGGCGGCGGCGACACCGGCGCGGACTGCGTGGGCACCGCCCACCGCCAGGGCGCGGCCTCGGTCACCCAGCTGGAGATCATGCCGCGTCCCTCGGAGGACCGGCCGACCGCCCAGCCGTGGCCGACCTTCCCCATGCTGTACAAGGTCACCTCGGCCCACGAGGAGGGCGGCGAGCGGATCTACTCCGTCTCCACCACCCACTTCGAGGGCGACGAGGACGGCAACGTCCAGTCGCTGCACCTGTCCGAGGTGGAGTTCGTCGACGGCAAGCTCACCTCGAAGCCCGGCACCGAGCGCGTCCTCCCGGCGCAGCTGGTCACCCTGGCGATGGGCTTCACCGGCACCGACCAGGAGAACGGCCTGGTCCAGCAGTTCGGCCTTGCCCTGGACGCGCGCGGCAACATCGAGCGCGACGCCTCGTACCTGACCAACGTCGACGGCGTCTTCGTCGCCGGTGACGCGGGTCGCGGCCAGTCGCTCATCGTCTGGGCCATCGCGGAGGGCCGCTCGGCCGCCCGCGGCGTGGACCGCTTCCTGACCGGCAGCAGCGCCCTCCCGTACCCGGTCAAGCCGTCGGACCGCAGCCTGATGGTGTAACCCACCCGCCCCACCCCCGCCCTTCGGGGCGGGACCCCTCATACGGTCCGTACAACGGCGTACGGAATTCTGACACCGCGCCCGCCATGACCATCTTGGGATGCCGGGCTCGCACCGCTCGGCCGCAGGCGGCCTCCCGGGCTTCACCCGGCTGCGCCGGCCTCCGGCCGTCGGTGCCCACCCCCGCCCTTCGGGGCGGGACCCCTCATACGGTCCGTACAACGGCGTACGGAATTCTGACACCGCGCCCGCCATGTCCCCGACCAGGGATGGCGGGCGCTGTGGCGTTCAGGGGTGGGCTATTCGGGCTGGACGACCGTGGCGCCCCAGCGGGTGGACGGTGACGAGTCTGCTCCGGGATCCAGACCACTCCGTCGGGTCTCGGGTAGCCGATGGGCTCGTCCTGTGCGAGCGCCTGGCCCCCGCCCAGCGTCATCGCCGGTGCCGCGCCGGCCGTGAGCGCGAGGGTGCCGCGGACCCTGAACCTCGGCCGGTTGTGCTTCGCGTTTTCCTCATGTGTCGAAAGCATGTTCGGCCCCGCCGCGCTGGCCGTGCCCGCCGACGACGCCCGGGTGCGTTGCGCTCAAGGGGAGGGGGTCGAGCGGGCGGTGAGGGCGGCCAGGGCTGCTCGGGTGGTGATGCCCGTCTTGCGGTAGATGTGGGCGAGGTGGGTGTCCACGGTGCGGGGGCTGACGTAGAGGCGGGCCGCGATGGACGGGGTGGTCAGGCCCTCCGCTACCAGGGCGGCGATCTCCCGCTCGCGCGGGGTCAGTCCCGGGATCGCGGCCGGCGGGTGCGGGGGCGCGGGTGTCTGCGGTGCGGTGGGGGCGGGCGGGCCGAGTTGGTCCGCCAGGCCCGTCAGCAGCAGGGCCCCGCCCGCCTCCGCCAGGGCGCGGCCCCGGTGCCACAGCGCCGGGGCCGCACCGTCGGCGGGCGCCGCCGCCGCCCCGAGCAGCAGGGACTGCGCCTCCCACAGGGTGGCCCCCGTCGAGGCTGCCTCCCGCGCGGCCCGTACGTACAGGTCGACCGCCTCGGCGGAGCGGCCCTGCGCCGACAGCACCAGGGCCGAGCCCCGCAGGGCCGATGCCCGCTGGGTGGGCAGGCCGAGGTGCTCCGCCTCCACCGAGGCCCGCGCGGCCCACGACCGCGCCGAGGTGAGGTCCCCGCTCGCTACGGCGGCCGTCGCCAGGGCCTCCAGGAACAGGGGCCGCGTCGAGGGTTGGAGGCCCGCCAGGTCGGGGCCGGCGGCGCGGAGGACCGCGGTGCGGGCCCGCTCCGGATCTCCGGCGTAGAGGGCCGCGTACCCGAGCACGCACCAGGCCAACGAGGCCCACCAACTGGTGCGCGCACCCGCGACGTGCGCGGCCTCCTCGGCGACCGACAGCGGCTCGGGACTCCCCGGGGGCAGGGAGGCGAGCAGCACCTGGGCCTTGTTGGTGAGCGCGAGGGCGAGCAGATCGGGGCTGCCGACACCGCGCGCGATGGTCTCGGCCTCTTCGACGAGTTCCAGGGCCGGGGGCAGCCGGCCGGTGCTCATGAGCACGTTGGCCTTGCACTGCAACAGGTGGGCGAGGATGTGCGGGGGGCCGCCCCGGCGGGCCACGGCCAGTCCGAGATCGGCGTGCCGCTCCGCCTCCGCGTAGTGCTCCAGGTAGAACTCCGTGGCGCTGAGCCGTGCCCGGGACTCCCCGAGCAGGGCCAACTCCCGCTCGCCCAGTGCTTCCAGCAGGGCGTCGGCGCGGGCGGAGAACCGTCCGGCCTCCACGAGGTCCCCCTCGTACGCCTCGCCCAGTGCCGACAGGGCCAGCGCGTCGGCCTCCGCCGCCCCGTCGCCCAGACGACGGGCCAACGCGCGGGTGCGCCCGAGGTCGGCGCGGACTTCCGGGTACGGGGTGGAGTGCGGGGCGCAGGAGCCCAGTTCGAGGCCGAGGGCCAACGCGTCGGAGGGCAGCGGGGCGGGGCGCCGCGACAGCTCCCGGCGGAGCAGGGCGACAGCCTGCGCGTACCGTCCGAGGTGGCGTTCCAACGAGGCGCAGAGGGTGACGGCGGCCAACCGCAGACCGGTGTCCTCGTCCGGCGGGACCGCATCGATCAGCGCCCGCAACAGGTCGCGGCCGGCCGGGAGTTCACCGCAGATGCCCAGGGCGCGGGCCCGGGCCAGCATCAGTTCGAGCCGGCGTCGGGCGTGGCGGGGCCCGTCCGGGAGCACCCGCAGCACCACCGCCAGCCAGTGCGCGGAACTCGCCGGGGCCGTGTCGGCGGTCAGCCGGGCCGCGTCCAGCAGGACGGCCGCCGCCGCCGGGTCCCAGCCGGTCAGGGCCTGCTCCACGTGGTGCGCCCGGACGGGGGCCGAGGCCCCGGCGCGGGCCAGCGCCCCGGCGGCGGCGCGGTGCATCCGGACGCGGTGCTGGGGGTCGGCGTTCTCGTGAACGACGCTGCGCAGCACCGGGTGGCGCAGCGTCCAGCTCCCGGCCGGCCCGGGGCGGACCAGGTCGCGCAGGGCCAGCGCCCGCAGGTCGGCGTCGAGGTCGGCGGCGGTGCCACCGACGAGTTCCGCCAGCGGCCCGGGGGCGGCGTGGTCGCCCAGCACGGCCACCGCCTCGACGGTACGGCGCTGCGCCGCGGTCAGCGGGGTGAGTTCGTCCAGCAGCAGCGACCCCAGCCCGCCGAGCGGGGCCCGAGTGCCGGGGTCGGCGACGGGGCCGGCTCCGGGGCGGGGGACGGAGCCGGCGTCGGGGTCCGGGTCGGCGGTGTGGCTCTGGAGCAGGGCGAGGAAGTACAGCGGGTTGCCCCCGCTGGCCGCGTAGATCCGGGCCGCGCGGCCGGGCGGCAGCCCGGGGGCGAGCCCCTCGACGCAGGCCCGTTCGGGGAGCGGCCCCAGCTCGATGCGCAGCACGGCGCCGGTGTCGATGCCCCGGGTGAGGGCTGCGGCCAGGGAGGCCGAGGTCTGGCGGTCGCGCCGGGCGACGGCGGTGATCGCGGGGGCCCGCAGGGGGTGGCGGACGAGGTGGTCGAGGAGTTCCAGGGAGGCCGGGTCCGCCCAGTGGAGGTCGTCGAGGGCGATGAGCAGGCCCGCTCCGGTGCGGCTGAGGGCGGCCAGCAGGCGGGCGGTCGCCCGGTGCACGGCGAACCGGTCGGCGTGCACGGCCGCCGCGCGTTCCCGGCGGGCGGTGTCCGCGCCTCCCGGAGTCGAGAGCGTGCCCTGGAGCACGGGCGCCGCGGCCTCGACGAGGGCGGCCGAGGGGCCGGCGGTCGTGGCGGCGGTCGCGGCGGTTGCCCCGGTGCCTTCGGGGCGCAGCAGGTCGGGGTCCAGGTCGGCGAAGGCGTCGGTGAACAGCCCGAAGGGGGTGTGGCGTTCGTACTCGGTGGCCCGGCCGCGCAGCACGACCATGCCGCGCGCCCGGGCCCGTAAGCAGAGTTCCGTCAACAGTCGGCTCTTGCCGATCCCCGCCGCGCCGGTCAGGTCCACCACGGCGGGCCCGCCGGCGTCGCCCCGCCCGTCGAGCACCGCGTCCAGCCGCCGCAGTTCCGCCTCCCGGCCGGCCCGGTCCGGTCCTGGTCACGATGTGCCCCCCGAGTGACTACGAGGGGTGAAGCGTACCGAGGCGCGGTGGGCCCGCCTACGTAGGCGGTTCTACGGATGTGGGCGCGCTGCTCGACCTGCCACCCTCGGGAGTGACCCGTCCTCACCTGTCCTGGGGGATGCCATGCGCCGCTCACGAGGGCTCGCCGCGCCCGTTCTGGCCACCTTGGTGCTCGCCGCCGTGGCGGGCTGCTCCGACCATCGGGCGGGCGCCTCGGCCGGATCCGCGGCGAGCGCTTCGCCGAGTACTTCCGCGAGCGCGACGCCGACCGCGTCCGAGCCCCCGTCGTCGTCGCCGTCCCCGTCGTCCACGTCCGTGCCCCAGCCCGCCTGCCAGAACACGGCGGTCATGGACACGCGCACGCGGTACCGGTTCCTGCTCGACGGGCCGGGCGACGTCCTGCGCAACCAGCGCACCCTCTACCTCAAGCCCGAGGGGGTGTTCTTCGGCATCCGGACGCTCCAGCGGCCGTGCGAACCGCAGGAGGTGGCCGTCACCCGGTTCCGGGTCGTGACGAGGGCCGAGGTGCAGAAGGACCGGAAGACCGGGCAGACCTACGACCTCTCCTTCGCCTACGAGGCCCTTGGCGTAAGGAAGTTCACCGTCGGCGCGGGGGACGGGCTCGTGGGGGACAGTCGGCCGCCCGCCCCGACCGCCTGCGAGGGCACCCTCTCGGTCCTCCACCTCGGGGACGAGATCAAGAAGGGCGCCCTCCCCGAGCAGCTGGACTTCAGGCACTCCGGGTCGACCTCCGCCGACGGCGGCGCGACCTCGGTGAAGGTCGCCGGGGACCTGGTGCTCGACGCGCAGTTCCTGCCCCCGACGGCGCCCGACACCTGCAAGGGCTGAGGGGAGCCGGATCCTACCCATGAGTATTGACTTAAAGTCAGTTCGGCGCCACGCTCTCGGCGGATCCTTGTCCGCCAGGTCATGGGAGGCGCGCTGTGCATGCCGAGAACGCTGTGCATACCGAGAACTCGGGCGAACGTGCGGTACTCGAAACGGAGTTGACGGGAGGAGCGCTGCCCGCGTCCTTCGGTGCGCCGGCCCCGGGGGAGGTGACCCGGCTGGTCGAGGCGCTGCGCGCCGAGCGGGCGCGACGGGCCGACGGGCTGAACGAGGCCGCCGAGGAGGCCCTGCGGCTGGTCCCCGCCCTCGTACGGGGAGCGGTGCGCAAGGTGCTGTTCCGGTGACCCGGGCCGAGGTGGTGGCCCGGGCCGAGCCGGCGAACCGGGCCGAGGTGGAGAAGGTCGCCCGACTGCTTGGCGCGGACCCGGAGCCGTTCGCCTTCCTGCGGGAGCTGCCGGCGGCGGACGTACGGGCCTTCCGGGAACGGGCGGGCGCCGCCCTGTTCGACGGGGCGCCGGAGATGCTGGACCGGATCGCCGCCGCGACGAGGCTGGTGCCGGCCGCGGTGGCCGCCGCGATCTGCCAGAAGGCCCTCGGGCCCCGCCTGGCCGCGGCCGTGGCGGGCCGGCTCGACGCGGGCCGGGCCGCCGACATCATCGAGAAGCTGCCGGTCCCCTTCACCGCGGAGTCCTGCGCGCACCTTGACCCCCGCCGGATCGGGGCGATCGTGGACGGGCTCGACGAGGGGCTGACCGTACGGATCGCGGTGGCCCTCGCCGAGCGCGGCGACCACCTCACCATGGGCCGGTTCGTCGGACACCTCGGCGACGGGGTGCTCGCCCGGATCCTGCCGCTCATCGGGGACGGCGACGTGCTGCGCGCCGGGTTCTACGCGGACCGGCCCGAGCGGCTCCCGAGGATCCTGGAGCTGCTGGGCGACGAACGGCTCGGCCCGCTCGTACGGGCCGCGGCGGCGGGCGGGCTCTGGGAGGAGGCCCTCGCGGTCGCCGCGGTGGTGGACGTCGACCAGCGCCGGCGCGTCGCCGAGCTGACCGCGCGGCTCGACGGGGCCGAACTCGCCTCACTCGTGCGGGTGACGCACGAGACGGGCCTGTGGCGGACGCTGCTGCCGCTCGTCGCGCTGCTGGGGGAGGAGGACCGCGAGGCCGTGGCCCGGCTGGAGCCGCTGCGGGATCCGCGGGTGCTGGACGGGGTGGTGCGGGCGGTGGTCGCGACCGGGCTGTGGGCGGAGTTCCTGCCGCTGGTGGGCGTGCTGCCCGACGCGGCCCGCAAGGTGGTGGCGGACGCGGCCGGCGCGCTGCCCGACGCGGAACTGGACGCGCTCGTACGGGAGGTGGCGGAGCGGGACCTGTGGGAGCGGGCGCTGCCGCTGGTCGAGCTGATGGACGACGCGGCCCGACAACGCGTCTTCGACCTCCCGGCCTTCCACGACCATCCCTGACCGGCCCGCCCCGACCGGACGCGGACCCCCACGGGGGAGGGGCCCGGGTCCGGCCGGACGGGAGCCCGTGCCCGTGCGCCTGCCCGTGCGGGACGGGGTGGGCCGGGCCGGGTCCTGGGGGAGGGGGCGGCCCGCGCCGGGCCCAGGGGCAACGGGGGAACCGCCCGGGCCGGCGGGAGGGGCCCGGGGGCGGGACCGGGGAGTGGGGGCGGGACCGGGGAGTGGGGGAAGTGGCCCCGGGTCAGGGAGGGGGATGCGGCCAGGTTGGGGCCGGGGCCCGAGGGAGGTGGCGGGAGTCTTCCCGGCCGGCGGGAGGGGCCCCGTCCGGACCCGGGGAGCCGGGGGGAGCGGCCCGGGCCAGGGGGGAGGTGTCGGGCTGGGGGGAGGCGTCGGGCTGGGGGGAAGGCGCCGGGTCGGGGCGGGGTCCGAGGGAGGTGGCGGGAGTCGTCCCGGCCGGCGGGAGGCCCCGTCCGGACCTGGGGAGCCGGGGGGAGCGGCCCGGGCCAGGGGGAAGGCGCCGGGTCGGGGCGGGGGTTCCGGCTCGGTGGTCGGCAGAGCCGGGCGGGCCCGCTCCGGGGAGGGAGCGGCCCGCCCGCCCCGCGGGCGGTGCGCAAGCTCAGCGCACCGCCCGTCGGGACGTCTGCCCGCGAGGACGTCCCCCCGTTGGGGCACCCCCGAGTCGGGGACGTCTGCCCGTTGCGGCACCCCCTCGTCGGGACTCCTGCGCGTTGTTCGCGCTCGCCCTTCGGGTCGGCTGTGGTCGGGTGTGTCCGCAGGTCGGGGGCATGCCTGTGGGGGCTCATGCTGCTCGGCGACGCCCGCCGCTGGGCAGGCTCGCCTTTCGGGGCGCTGGTCAGGTGCCTGCGTGTGGGGGCGGCTCCTGGTCGGGGACGGGCACCAGCCGTTCACGCTTGCCTGTCGTGATGTCCGACCGCCGAGGCGCCCCACGGCGGGGACGTCCGTCTTCGGGGTCACCTGCCGTGGGGGACGCCTGCCGGTCGGGCCTGTTTGCCTGCGGGCGGGCCTGCCGTGGGGGATGCCTGTGGGGACGCGGGCCGACCGGGGCCCGGACGTGGGGCGGACGCGGGGCGGACGTGGGACCGCGCCCGGGCCTCGGGGTAGGCCGGACGGACCATCTGTGCCGTGGATCGGCGCAGTTGAGGGGCGCGGGGTCTGGTATCTGTGACCCCCATGGCCTCCCGAACGCTGCTGCGGTGCCTGCTCGGCACCGCCCTGCTGTTGCCCGTAGCCCCCCTGTCCGCCGCCGCCACCACCGCATCGTCGGCCGACGTGCGGGCGCCCGCCCCCGCCCCCGCCGTGCTTGCCCGGGCCACCGCCGCCCGGGCCGTCGACTACCGGGGCCTGCGCCTGGCGCTCCCCGCCGACTGGCGGGTCGTCGACCTCGATCGGAATCCCGCCGCCTGTCTGCGCCTCGACCGGCCCACCCTCTACCTCGGGCACGCCGGCAGCCAGAGCGAGTGCGCCGGCCGGGCCGTCGCCACCCGCCGGGCCGACACCCTGCACCTGGAGCCGATCGACGGCGCCCCGCCGCGCGCCGACATCCCGACCCTCGCCGTGGCCGGCGGGGACCGGCTGCCGCCCGACGTCGGGGACAGCGCCGAGGTGCGCTACGCCCTCGGCGGGCCGGCGGTGATGGCCACACTCTCGTACGGGGCCGCGCCCGACACCGTGCGCGACCTGCTCGAAGCGGCGGCCCGCACCGCCCCCGACGCCCCCGACGTGCCCGGGCCGGTGATCCCCGCCACCGCTCCGGCCCGCGCACCCCGTACCGCCCAGGAGCCCTTCACCGGCGAGGGCTTCGACGCCTGCACCGCCCCGACCCAACGCACCATGGACGCCTGGCGCGTCAACTCCCCCTTCGGAGCGGTCGGCATCTACATCGGCGGCCGGGCCCGGGCCTGCGCCCAGCCGCAACTGACGGCCGCCTGGGTCCGCAAGCAGACCGCGGCCGGCTGGCACCTGATGCCGCTCTGGGTCGGCCCGCAGCCCTGGAACAGCTCCACGACCGGACTGTCCACCGACCCGTCCCGCGCCAACGACCAGGGCCGTGAAGCCGCCGAGGGCGCCGCGCAGGCGGCCGGATCCCTCGGCCTCACCGAGGGCGCCGTGCTCTACAACGACCTGGAGAACTACACCGACCGGGCCACCTGGGACGCCCCCGTCGTCGCCTACCTGACCGCCTGGACGGTCCGGTTGCACGAACTGGGCTACCGGTCCGCCGCCTACGTGGCCGCCGCCTCCGGGGTCAAAGCCCTCAGCGCCCACTACCGCCAGGCCCCCGAGGCCATGCCGGACGTACTCTGGACGGCCCGCTGGAACGGCTCGGCCACCGTCACCGACGCCGACATGGGCCTCCCGGCCGGCACCGCGCAGTGGGCCGGGCCGCGCCGGGCCCACCAGTTCAAGGGCGACCACGACGCCACGTACGGCGGGGTGACCCTCAACATCGACCGCAGTTGGCTGGACGTGAACCCGGCCGCCGCCGCGAGCCCCGCCGGCGGTGTGCGCTTCCCGCTCAGCTAGCGGGGGCGTCCTCGCGGGGCGGTTCGTCGTCGTTGCCCCGGCGGACCGTCCGCAGGCCGTGCGCCGGCGTCCACGTGCGCACCACCAGGTCGTCGCCCTCCACGCCGATGTGGACCACCTCGGTCAGATCGGCGTGGAAGAGGTGGAAGGGGTGCGGGGACCCCTTCTCCTCCGCGTACCGGTGCAGCTCCGGCGGGTCGACGATCTCCACCGCCCGCCCGGAGATCCGTACGTCCCCGTCGGGCATGTCCTCGCCCTCGCCCGGATTGGTGTGCAGGGCGAACCGGGGATCGCGCTGGAGGTCGAGCGCCTTCATCGAGCCCGCCATCATGCCGAGCCACAGCTCCCCGCCGCGGAACTCGACGTTGAGCCCGGCCAGCCGGGGGGAGCCGTCCTTGCGGAGGGTGCCGAGGACGTGGTGCGGGTACTGCGCGAAGCGGGCCCGGACGGCTTCCGCGAACCGCGGCTCCGCCGTCTCGAAGGCTGCCCAGTTGTTCGTCGTCATGTCGTCATCAAACCGCGCGGGACGGGCCCCGGTCCTTCAGGCGCGCACGATCCCCGCCGCGCGCGCCGCCGCGAGCCAGCTGGGGAACTCCCCGAGGAGCCGGTCGAACAGGGTGTCGTCCGGGACCTCGCGCGGATCCAGGCCCGCGTGGAAGTAGCCCGCGTTGTCCACCACCCGCGCGGTCGGCACGGGCAGTTCGTCCAGGCGTCGAAGGAAGTCGAACTGGCTGCTGCGCGTGTTGCCGAAGCCGACGAACTGCCAGAACAGCGGCAGTCGGGCCGCCTTGCACAGGTACCGTTCCGCCGCGGGCTTGCTGACGGGGCCGCCGTCCGTCTGGAAGACGACCAACGCCGGTTCGGCCACGCCCGATTCAAGGTAGTGGTCGATGACCGCTTCCATCGCGGCGTCGTACGCCGTCCGTCCCATGTGGCCGAGACCCTCGGCGATGGCGGTGACCCGGCCCTCGTGCCCGCCGAGGCTGATCTCCTCCACGGCGTCGACCTCCGTGGAGAAGAACACCACCGGGACCCGGCCGTCGTCGTCCAGGTGCGCGGACAGACTCAGCACCCGGTCGGCCAGGGCTTGGACGCTGCCGTCCGCGTAGTAGGGGCGCATCGACCCCGAGTAGTCCAGGATCAGGTAGACGGCGGCCCGGACGCCCTCCATCCCGTGCTTGCGCAGCGAGATCCCGGCGCTCTTGTAGAGGCTCACGAGCCCCGGGGCCGTTTCCTCGACCTTGCGGAGGCTGATCGCGCTGTCGGTCATGGGCCCGAGCGTACGTCGGCAGGCCGCACGTAGCCCAGGTATCGGGCCAACCGTTCGCGGTGCTCGGAGGGGGCCCCGAACAGGTGCGCGGCGCCGTGCGCCCGCTTGAAGAAGGAGTGCGCCTCGTGCTCCCAGGTGATGCCGATCCCGCCGTGCAGCTGGATCGTCTCGCCCGCCACGTACGCGTACGCCTCCGAGCACGCGGACCGGGCCGCCGCCGACAGCTCCGGCGGGGCGCCGGCCGCGGCTGCCGCGAGGGCCAGGCCCCGGGCCGACTCGACGGCCGTGTGCATGTCCGCGAGGCGGTGCTTGACGGCCTGGAAGGAGCCGATGGGGCGCCCGAACTGGCTGCGCTCCCGGGCGTAGCGGACCGTCGCCTCCAGGGCCCGGGCGGCGGCTCCCGCCTGTTCGGCGGCCAAGGCGGTGCAGGCCCAGTCCCGTACGGAGGCCAGGACGGCGTCCCCGTCCGAGGACAGGAGCCGGCCCGGGGTGCGGTCCAGGGTCAGCTCCGCGAGGGGCCGGCTCGGATCCATGGTGGACCGTACGGTGAAGGACGCGGGCGGGGCGGTGAGTTCGTACAGGCCGAGCCGGTCGGAGTCCGCCGCCCGGGCGAAGGCGAGCAGCAGGCCGGGCTCGCCCGGGCCGGCCAGGACGTACCGCTTGACCCCCGTGAGCAGCGGTCCGGCGCCGTCCGGGGCGGACTCGGCGCGGGCGGCGAGGTCCGCGGCCTCCCAGCTCCCGCGCCCCGGGGAGGGTTCCTCCGCCCAGGCCAGCGCCCCCACCACCGACCCCTCGGCCAGGGCCGGGAGGTGCTCGGCGCAGGCCCGCCGGTCCCCGGAGGCCAGCAGCGCCCGTACGGTCAACACCGCCGAGCCGAGGTAGGGCAGGGGGCTCAGCGTGCGGCCCAGCTCCGCCATCACCACCCCGATCTCGGCGGCCCCGCAGCCCAGCCCGCCGTACTCCTCCGGCACGGCGAGGGCGGCGGCCCCCACCTGCGCGGTCAGCGGGGCCCAGGCCTCGTGGCCGGGGTGGCGGGCGAGGACCGCGCGCACGGCGTCACGCAGTTCGTCCTGTTCGGGGGTGTTCGCCAGACCCCGACCGGGTGCGTCCGTCACGTCGACTCCCCTCGCGCCGCGCGGCGCAGCTCGGTCTTCAGCAGCTTGCCGCCCGCGTTGCGGGGGAGCTCCTCCAGCAGGGTGAACCGGCGGGGCACCTTGAAGTTGGCCAAGCGCTCGCGGGTCCAGGCGGTCAGGTCGGTGGCGGTGACGGGGGCGGTGGTGACCAGGTAGGCCACGCCGACCTCGCCGAGCCGCTCGTCGGGGGCGCCGACGACGGCGGCGTCCACGATCGCGGGGTGGGTCAGCAGCACGTTCTCGATCTCGGCCGGGTAGGCGTTGAAGCCGCCGACCACGTACATGTCCTTGAGCCGGTCGGTGATGGAGAGGTAGCCCCGCCCGTCCAGCACCCCGACGTCGCCGGTGCGCAGCCAGCCGTCGGGCAGGACCGCGTCGGCGGTGGAGGCCGGGTCGTCCAGGTAGCCGGGGGTGACGTGGTAGCCGCGCACCTGCACCTCGCCGGGCTCGCCGGCGGCCAGCACCCTGCCGAGGGGGTCGGTGATCCGTACCTCGGTGTCGGGCAGCGGCCGGCCGACGGTGTGGGCGACGGTCCAGGCGTCCGCGTCGGTGGGGCAGACGGAGACGACCCCGCCGGACTCGGTCAGGCCGTAGGCGGTGAACACGTCGGGGGCGCCCAGTTCGCCGCGGATCTCCTCGACGAGGGAGGTGGGCACGGAGGCGGCCCCGGTGCCGGCCAGGCGCAGCGCGGACAGGTCGTGGGTGGCCCGCTCGGGGTGGCGGATCAGGCCGTGGAAGACGGTCGGGGGGCCCATCAGGCAGGTGACGCGCTCGGCGGCCATGCGGGCCAGGATGCGGTCGGTGTCGTAGAGGGCCTCGGGGAGCATGGTCACCCCGCGCAGCAGGCAGGCCAGCACCCCGGCCTTGTAGCCGAAGGTGTGGAAGAAGGGGTTGACCAGCAGATATCGGTCCCCGGGGCGCAGGGTGACCAGGCGTGACCAGGAGGCGTAGAGGCGGACGGTCTGGCCGTGGGTGGTCGTCACCCCCTTGGAGCGGCCGGTGGTGCCGGAGGTGTAGAGGATGTCGCAGAGGTCCTCGGGGCGTACCCGGGCGGCCCGGGCGGCGCGTTCCGCCTCGGGGACGGCGTCCCCGGCGGCGAGGTAGGCCTCGTAGGACTCGGGGCCGCTGCCGCCGCGCAGCAGCACGGTGGAGGCGAGGGAGCCCAGGTCCTCCCCGGAGGCGTGCAGGTCGCGGGCGTAGTCGGTGCCGAGGAAGCCGCGTTCGGTGAAGAGCACGCGGGCGCCGCTGCGCCGGATGACGTCGGCGGCCTCGGCGGGCTTGTAGCGGGTGTTGACGGGGACGAGCACGGCGCCGACGCCGACCGCGCCCAGCGCGGCGGTGATCCACTGGCGGCTGTTGGGGGCCCACACCGCGACGCGGTCGCCGGGGAGGATGCCGTGCGCGACGGCGGCGCGGCCGGCGGCGGCGATCTCGGCGGCCAGTCGGGCGAAGGTCCAACGGACCTCCCCGTCGGCGAGCGCCTCCATCGGCCCGTACGTGTCGGCGGCGTACCCGGGGAGCCGGGCGAGGGTGCGGGGCGGGTCCGACGGGGGTGCCGGCGGCGGCACTTGCGGGGTCTGGCGGGGGCTGGTCACGAACCCTCCCTACTTGACGAGCGAGCGTGGGCGGTATCCAATCACAGGTGTTTCGGTTAGGCATATACCTAGTAGGAATATCCTTCCCAGGAGGTCCCCCGTGTCGACCCTCGCCACCCCTGCCGCCCACGCCGCTACTGCCGCCACCGCGTCAGCCGCCACCGCCGCCGTCGCCTCAGCCGTCACCGTCGCGTCCGCCACGGCGGCGGACATGAAGGCGGCCCTCTCCAGCTTCTGCACCGGAATCGCCGTCATCACGGCGTGCGGAAGCGACGGCCGTCCCGTCGGGATGGCCGTGCAGTCCTTCTCTTCCGTCTCCCTCGACCCGCCCCTGGTCTGCTTCTGCCCGGCCCGCACCTCCACGACCTGGCCGAGGATCCACGCCGCGGGCGCCTTCGCCGTCAACATCCTGGCCGCCGACCAGGAGGAGCTGTGCCGGGGCTTCGCCGTCACCGGCGGCGACAAGTTCGCCGGGGTGTCATGGCGTCCGGGCGCGAGCGGTGCGCCGCTGCTCGACGGGGTCCTGGCCACCGTCGAGTGCGTACCGGAGGGCGTGTTGGACGGCGGTGACCACGCCATCGTGCTCGGCCGGGTCACCACCCTGACGACCCACCGGGACGGTGCGCCGCTGCTCTACTTCCGGCGCGGCTACGGGCGCTTGCCCGACTCCGCCGCGGGTCCGGCGTCGGATGTCGCGGCCCCGGCCGTGGAGGCCCGTGGTGCGGAGGTTCGCGGTGCGGAGCCGCCGGTCGGCGGGGCCGCCAGTTCCTCCAGGTCGGACAGCATCGCCGCCGCGAGGTCGCGCTCGGAGGCGTAGTACCGCTCCGCCCACTTGAGGGTGAGCGTGGGGTACGCCCACGCCTCCTCGTCCCGGGCGCCCTCGACATCGGCCTCCGCGCGGCGGCGCATCGTCTCCGCGTACTCCCGGTGCCGGTCCAGGACGTCCCGCATCTGCTCCGGCTCCAACAGGTGCCCCAGCCACAGCCGCAGCATCGGGCCGTGCTTGAGCACCGGCGGGTCCACGGGCGCCTCGCGCGCCCATTCCCGTACGGCCGTCATGCCCTCGTCGGTGATCCGGTAGACCCGCTTGTCGCGGGTGCCGGTGTCCTGGGCGACCATCCGCGAGGAGGCGTAGCCGGCCTTCTCCAGCCGCTTCAACTCGCTGTAGATCTGGCTGAACGACGGGCTCCAGTAGAAGAACCGCAGTGACCAGTCCGACCACTTCTTCAGGTCGTAGCCGGAGAGCTCCTCGCCGAAGGAGAGCAGGCCGAGCACCGCCCAGCTGGTCGCCGGGAGCCCGCGCTTGTTCGTCTCTTCTGTCGCCACGCAGCGCAGTCTACGACCGGTCCCGCAGGCACCCTTCCCCCCGAGGGGTATGCCTGCTAGAAGTATTCCTATTAGAAATACATGGACGGAGGGATCCCCCGTGAAGTTCTCGATGATCTTCGAGGCGCAACTCGTCGACCCGACCCCCGAACGCGAACGTCAGGTCATCCACGACTGCGTCGAACAGGCCGTCTTCGCCGAGGAGATGGGCTTCGACCGGATCTGGGCCGTGGAGCACCACTCCCTGACCCAGTACGCCCACATGAGCGCCTCGGAGATCTTCCTGACCTGGGTCGCGGCCCGGACGCAGAAGATCCGCATCGGCCACGGGGTGGTCACCATGCCCTTCGGCTACCAGCACCCGGTCCGCGTCGCCGAACGCGCCGCCATGCTCGACGTGCTCTCCGGCGGACGCGTGGACATCGGCGCCGGGCGGGGGGCCACCCGCCAGGAGATGTCGATGTACGGGGTGCGGCCCGAGGACACCTACCCGCAGATGGAGGAGGCCCTGCGGATCTTCTCCTCGGCCTGGAAGGAGCCGGTCTTCGAGTGGCACGGCTCCATCGACATCGGTCCCGGCGCGATCCTGCCCCGCCCGGTGCAGGACCCCCACCCGCCGCTGTTCATGGCCTGCTCCAAGCACGACACCCTCAAGCTCGCCGCCGAACTGGGCATCGGCGCCCTGGTGATGGGCTTCGCCGGTGCCGACGACGTCCGCGCGATGCGCAAGGTCTACGACGAGGCCATCGCCACCCGCAGCGGTGACCGGCTGGTCTCCGACACCGTCAACGACCACCTCTCCGCCCTCTGCCCGACGATCGTCCTGGACGACGCCGAACGCGCCCTGCGCCTGGGCACGCGCGGCCAGCGCTTCTTCGCCGAGTCCATCGCGCACTGGTACGGCAACGGCCCCGAGCCCACCGGCCACGCCGAGGACGAGGACCACGTGGGAGCCCTCGACCGCGGCCGCGAGGAACTCGTCGCCCGCCTCCACGAGGCGAACATCCCGGCCCGCCCCGTCGACACCGGCACCTACAACGCCGAGCACGCGTACGGCAGCGCCGAGACCGCCATCGCGTACGTGGAACAGCTGCGCGAGATCGGCGTCGACGAGGTGATGTGCCTGATCCAGATGGGTACCGTCCCGCAAGAGGCCTGCATGGAGACCATCCGGCAGTGGGGCGAGAAGGTCATCCCGCACTTCCGGGCACTGGAGCGCGGCGGCGACGGGAGGGACGGGCGGTGATGTCCCTCGACGGGAAGGTCGTCGTCATCACCGGCGCCGGACGCGGGCAGGGGGCCGAGGAGGCCCGGCTGTGCGCGGAGGCCGGTGCGCGGGTCGTCGTCACCGACGTCCGCGAGGAGGAGGGCCGGGAGGTGGCCGCCGCCCTGGGCGCGGCGGGCCTGTACGTACCGCACGACGTGACCGACGCCGACGGCTGGGCGCGGGTGGTGCGGGAGACGGTCGATGCCTTCGGGACCATCTCCGCGCTGGTCAACAACGCCGCCCTGTGGAGCACCGCCCACGTGGAGCGGCAGAGCGTCGAGGACTTCGAGGCCCTGTTGCGGGTCAACCTGCTCGGGCCCTTCCTCGGGATCCAGGCGGTGGCCCCGGTGCTGCGGGCGGCCGGCGGGGGCTCCGTCGTGAACATCTCCTCCACCGCCGGACTGGTCGGCATCCGGGGCCACGCGGCCTACGGCTCCACCAAGTTCGCCCTGCGCGGGCTGACCCGGTCCTCGGCCCTCGACCTCGCCGGCGACGGCATCCGGGTCAACTCGGTGCACCCCGGCGCCATCGACACCCCGATGGTGGCCGAGGCGGTCGCCGGCCGGGACTGGTCGCACGTGCCGCTGGGACGCATGGGGCGGCCCGGGGAGGTCGCGGAACTGGTGCTGTTCCTGTGCTCGGACGCCTCCTCGTACGTGACGGGCACCGAGTTCGCGGTCGACGGCGGATCGACGACCGGATGAACGCCGACCGGATGAACGCCGACCGAGACGCCGACCTCGGCCGAGACGCCGACCTCGGCCGAGACGCCGACCTCGGCCGAGACGCCGACCTCGGCCGAGACGTCGACCGCGACCTGCCCCTCGCCGTTCCGGCCTCCGGCGCCCCGCCCTTCGGCGACGGTCTGTCCCCCGCCGCGCGGGCCCTGTGCGACGCCCTGTCGGCCGTCTTCCCCGGCCCCGGGGACGTGGCCGCGCTCCGGGCCGCCTCGGCGCCCCGGGACAAGCCGGCCCGCGCCCTCGCCTCCGTCCACGACACGGTCGCCCAAGGGGTGCCGGTACGGGTCTACGACCCCGCGCCCGGGTCCGTGGGCCGGCCCCTCGTCGTGTACTTCCACGGTGGCGGGTGGGTGATGTGCGGGCTGGACACGCACGACGCCCTCTGCCGTGACCTGGCCGCCGCCTCCGGGGCGGTGGTCGTCTCCGTCGACTACCGCCTCGCCCCGGAACACCCCTGGCCCGCCGCGCCCGACGACGCGCTCACCGTGCTGCTGTGGGCGCGCTCCGAGGCGGGCGCCCTCGGCTGCGACCCCGGGCGGGTGGTGGTCGCCGGGGACTCCAGCGGCGGCAACCTGGCCGCCGTGACCGTGCTGCGGGCGCCCGGGCTGACGGCGGGGCAACTGCTCGTCTACCCGCCGCTGGACGCCTCCATGGGCTCCGGGTCCGTGACCGCGTACGGGCGCGGGTACTTCCACACCGCCGCGCACATGGCCTGGTACTGGGACCAGTACGGCGGCGACCCGGCTCACCCGCACGTCTCCCCGCTCCGCGCCCCGGACCTCTCGGGGCTCCCGCGCACCCTGATCGTGCTCGCCGACTGCGACGTGCTGCGGGACGAGGGAGTGGCGTACGGGCGCCGGTTGGGCGAGGCGGGAGTGGACTGCGAGGTCCGGATCCACCCGGGCGTCTTCCACGGCTTCCTCGGCCTGCCGCTCCCGGCCGCCCGCGCGGCTGTGGCGGGAGCGGCGGCCTGGCTCGCGGCGACGCCGTAGACCGGCCGGGACGGGGGCCGTTGCCCAGGGCCTCGGGTCTCGGGTCCCGGGTCTCGGGGGGCGGACGGACGGGTGCGCCACGCCCGTTCGACTGCATGATGTGTCCATGCCTGGATTCCTGTTGCGCGCCTGCCTGCTCCTCGCGGGCCAGTACGCGGCCCACGTGCTGCTGAGCGAGGTCGGCGCGCCCTGGATCCCCGTCCTGCTGGGGGTGTTCGTCCTCGGCTCGGCCGTCCCGCACGGCACCCCGGCCGAGTTCGGGGGCCGCTTCCTCGTCGCCGTCCTGGCGGTCGGCGCCACCCTGGCCGGCTCCGCGGCCTGGGAGGCGTACGGCCGAGCGGACGCCGGCCCCGCCGAATGGGCCGCCCAGGCCGCCGCGGTGGTGCTCCTCCTCTTCCAGACGGCCGTCCTGATGCGCCTCTCCCTGCGCCGCGCGTGAGGCCCGGTCGGCCGACCGGCGCGGCAGGACCTGGCCGCCGAACGGGCTGGTCACGGGCCGGGCGGTCGAAAACAATGGGGACATGACCACACGCGCCCGCTCCTTCGACTCCGCCGCGGCCCTCTACGCCGCGCACCGGCCCGGCTACCCCGAGGCGTTGTACGACGCGCTGGAGGAACTCGCCGGCCGGCCGCTCGCCGGAGCCCGCGTCGCCGACGTCGGCGCCGGTACGGGCATCGGGACCGGACCGCTGCACGCGCGCGGGGCCGACGTGGTCGCCGTCGAGCCCGGAGACGGCATGGCCGCGCAGTTCCGGCGCGCCCACCCGGGGATCCCCGTGGTCCGGGGCGACGGGGACCGGCTGCCGCTCGCCGACGCCTCCGTGGACCTCCTCACGTACGCCCAGGCCTGGCACTGGACCGACCCCGCCCGCTCCGTCCCCGAGGCCCGCCGCGTGCTGCGCCCCGGCGGCGCGCTCGCGATCTGGTGGAACGACATCGACGATTCCGTCCCGTGGGTCGCCGCCCAGGGAGCCCGGATCCGCGAGCTGTTCGCGGCCGACGGCGCCACCCCCTTCCGCACCCTTCCCCAGGGCCTCGACACCGGTTTCACCAGCCGCTCCCTGGCCTGGTCGCGGCGGATCCCCCTGGCCGCGCACCTGGCGAACCTCTCCAGCCACTCCGCCTTCCTGCTCCTCGGCGAGGACGGCACGCGCGCCTTCATGGACGCCGAGCGCGCGCGGTTGGCGCCGCTCTTCCCGGACGGGGTGGTCGAGGAGCCGTACGTCGTCGGCCTGCACGTGGCCCGGATCGGCTGACGGGTGACCCGCTCCGCCCCGCACCGGGCCTTCGCCCTGCTCAACGACGTCCTCGCGTTCCTGCTGGAGGTCGTCGCCCTCCTCGCCCTCGCCGTCTGGGGCTACGAGCAGGGCGGCGGGCTCGTGCTCGGGGTGCTGCTCGGCGCCGTGGTGGCGGGCGCGGCGGCCGTCCTGTGGGGGGCCTTCGCCGCGCCGCGCGCCCGCCACCCGGTCCCGACACCGGTCGCGCTCGCCGTGAAGGCCCTCGTCTTCGGGGCCGCCGCCCTCGCCATCGCCGGGCTCGGGCAGCCCTCGGAGGCCCTCTGGTTCGCCGGAGTGGCGCTCGTCAACACCGCCCTCGTCACGGCCTACCGTTCAGCCGCCCACCGTTGCGCCTCCCGCCCCTCCCGGGACTGAAGCACCAGCGCCCGACACTGCGCGGGCGTTCCCCACGCGTCGCGCAGCGGCCGGGCCTTGCGCAGCCACAGCGAGAGGTCCAGCTCCTCCGTGTAGCCGACCGCGCCGTGGAGTTGGAGCGCCGTCAGCGCCGCCGCGTACGCCGCCTCGCCCGCGGTCAGCTTCGCCGCCGCGATCTCGCCCGCCTCCAGGGACAGCGCCGCCGCCCACAGCAGCGGCCGCGCGAACTCCAGGCCGATCAGGGTGTCGGCGAGGCGGTGCTTGACCGCCTGGAAGGAGCCGATGGGCGCGGCGAACTGGGTGCGCTGCTTGGCGTACTCCACCGTCCGGGCCAGGAGCGCCTCGCCCACGCCCAGGCTCTGGGCCGCCGTCAACAGCCGGGCCCAGCCCAGCGCTTCGCCGGCCGCCCGCGCGACGGCCGGCCCCGCCGCGAGGAGTTCCCCGCCCGGCGGCGACACCGACAGGCGCCGGGCCGGGTCGAGGGAGGTCAACGGGGCGCCGCCCGCCGGAGCCAGCCGCAGCTCCCCTTGCGCCGACACCGTGAACCGGTACGCGGCGGCGTCGGCGTCCAGGGCGTACGGGGAGCCCCCGGGCAGGGTCAGGGTGGCCAGGGAGTCGCCCGCGACCAGCCCCGGGAGGAACCGTTTCGCCAACCCCTCGTCCCCGAGCCGGGCCAGCAGCACGCACACCGCGGCGGTCTCCACCGCGGGTCCCGCCACCCCCGCCCGCCCGAGTTCCACGAAGCCGAGGGCCAGCTCCACCGGCAGCAGTCCGACCCCGCCGAATTCCGCGGGTTCCTCCGGCGCGGCCAGCGCCCACAGGCCCGTCCCCGCGAGCCGGGACCACAGGGCCAGCCCGGGGCCGTGGTCGCCGGCCGCCCAGGCCCGTACCGTCGCCGGGACCTCGGCGGCGCCCAGCAGGGAGCGCAGCGTACGGGCGAAGTCGGACTGTTCCTCGGTCGGCAGGAAGCGCATCAGCGGCGGCCCTTCGGGAGGCCGAGCAGCCGCTCGGCGATGATGTCGCGCTGGATCTCGTTGGTCCCGGCGTAGATCGGTCCGGCCAGGGAGAACACCCACGGCTCGGCCCACTCGCCGTCCGCCAGCTCCGCGTCCGCCCCCAGGAGGTCCAGGGCCGTCTCGTGCAGGGCGATGTCGTACCGGGACCAGAACACCTTGTTCAGGCTGGACTCCGCGCCGATGGTCTCGCCCGCCGCGAAGCGGGAGGCGTTGGTCCAGGTGAACAGCTCGTAGGCGCGGGCGCCGACCACCGCGTCCGCGACCCGGTCGCGCAGCGCCGTGTCCGAGGGGTCCCCGGTCGCCTCCCACAGGCAGACGAGGCGGTCGGCGGCGGCGAGGAAACGGCCGGGGGAGCGCAGGGTCAGCCCGCGTTCGTTGCCGGTGGTGGACATCGCGATCCGCCAGCCCTGACCCGGCTCGCCGATGACGTCGGCGTCGGGGACGAAGACCTCGTCGAGGAACAGCTCGGCGAAGGCCGGCTTCCCGTCGAGCCGGCCGATGGGCCGCACCGTCACCCCCGGCGCCCGCAGGTCGAACATCAGGTACGTGAGGCCCTGGTGGGGCTTCGGGGTGTCCGGGTCGGTGCGGAAGATGCCGAAGGCCCGGTCCGCGAAGGCGGCCCGCGAGGACCAGGTCTTCTGCCCCGACAGCAGCCAGCCGCCCTCGGTGCGCACCGCCCGGGACTTCAGGGAGGCCAGGTCGGAGCCCGACTCCGGCTCGGACCAGGCCTGCGCCCAGATCACCTCGCCGCTCGCCATGGAGGGCAGGACGCGGGCCCGCTGTTCGTCCGTCGCGTGGTCGAACAGGGTGGGGGCGAGCAGGTTGATGCCGTTCTGGGAGACCCGTCCGGGCGCGCCCGCCGCCCAGTACTCCTCCTCGAAGACCAGCCACCGCTCGATGTCCGCGCCCCGGCCGCCGTACTCCTCGGGCCAGGACACCACGGCCCAGCGGTCCGCGTGCAGGCGCGCCTCCCACTCCCGGTGGGCGGCGAAGCCCTCCTCGGTCTCCAGGGACGGCAGGGGCACGGGGGGCACGTGGGCGCGGAGCCAGGCGCGGGCCTCGGCCCGGAAGTCCGCCACGCCCGCCGAGTGGTCGAGGTCCATCAGCCGTTCGCCTCCTTCGTCGCGGCGCTCTTCATGGCGGCCACGTCCATGCCGCCGAGCGGGTCCGCCGCCGTCTCGGCGTTGTGGGCGTGCGCGAGGTGGTGCAGTCCGAAGACGGAGTCCATGCCGGTGTGCAGGCCCTGGAGGTCCTCGGCCTGGTTGACGGCCCGCTTGGTCAGGGCCAGCCCGAAGCCGGGCATCTCGGCGATCCGCAGTGCCAACAGCTCGGTGGCGGCGTCGAGTTCGGAGTGCTCCACGACCCGGTTGACCATGCCGACCTCGTACGCCCGGCGGGCGGGCATCCGGTCGCCGGTGAAGAGGAACTCCTTGGCGACGCGCGGGGGCATCGCCCACGGGTGGGCGAAGTACTCCACCCCGGGGATGCCCATCCGCACCACCGGGTCGGCGAAGAAGGCGTCCTCGCTCGCCACGATCAGGTCGCACACCCAGGCCAGCATCAGCCCGCCCGCCACGCACGCCCCCCGCACCGAGGCGATCACCGGCTTGGGCAGCTCCCGCCAGCGCCGGCACATGCCCAGGTAGACCTCCGACTCGCGGGCGAAGCGGGATTCGGCGCCCGACCGCTCGGAGTGGTCCCACCAGAGCCCGGCCCGGCGGGTGAAGGGGAGGTGGGCGTCGCGGCCGGGGGTGCCGATGTCGTGGCCCGCCGAGAAGTGGTCGCCGGCCCCGGTCAGGACCACGACCTTCACGGCGGGGTCCTCGGCGGCCCGGTAGAAGGCGTCGTCCAGCGCGTAGGTCATGGCGCTGTTCTGGGCGTTGCGGTAGCGGGGGCGGTTCATGGTCACGTACGCGACGGGGCCGCGGCGCTCGTAGAGCACCACGGGAGCCTCGGTGAGGGCCTCGTCGGCGGTGGGGTCAGCAGGCATCCACGGATCCTTCCCTAACAAGTGTTTGGTAGGTTAACGTACGCCCATGAGCAGCGTCGAGGAGTTCCGCACCGAGGTCCGCAGTTGGCTCCGCGCCCACCTCACCGGCGGGTTCGCGACCCTCAAGGGCCGCGGCGGACCCGGGCGCGAGCACGAGGCCTTCGCCGAACGCCTCGCCTGGGAACGGCACATGGCGGCCCACGGCTGGACCTGCGTCGGCTGGCCCGTCGAACACGGCGGGCGCGGCGCGAGCGTCGAGGAGCAGATCGCCTTCCACGAGGAGTACGCCCTCGCCGACGCCCCCGCGCGCGTGGGCCACATCGGGGAACAACTCCTCGGCCCCACCCTCATCGCCCACGGCACCGAGGAACAGAAGGCCCGCTTCCTCGAACCCATCAGGACCGTCCGGGAACTGTGGTGCCAGGGCTACAGCGAACCCGACGCCGGCTCCGACCTGGCCGCCGTCCGCACCCGCGCCACCCCGCTCGACGGGCAGTGGAGCATCGACGGCCAGAAGACCTGGACCTCCCTGGCCCACGAGGCCCAGTGGTGCTTCGTCCTCGCCCGCACCGAGCCGGGCTCGCGCCGCCACGCCGGCCTGTCCTACCTCCTGGTCCCCATGGACCAACCCGGCGTCGAGGTCCGCCCCATCACCCAACTCACCGGCACCTCCGAGTTCAACGAGGTCTTCTTCGACGGAGCCCGCACCGACGCCGCCCACGTCGTCGGCGCCCCCGGCGACGGCTGGGCCGTCGCCATGGCCACCCTCGGCTTCGAACGCGGCGTCTCCACCCTCGGCCAACAGGTCGGCTTCCGCCGCGAACTCGAAGGCATCGCCGACCTCGCCCGCCGCAACGGCGCGATCGACGACCCGCTGGTCCGCGACCGCCTCGTCCGCGCCTGGATCGGCCTGGAGGCCATGCGCGCCACCGCCCTGCGACCCGACGCCGCCCCCTCCAGCGCCAAGTTGTACTGGGCCCGCTGGCACCGCGACCTCGGCGAACTCGCCATGGACGTCCGCGGCGCCGCCTCCCTCCTCGCCACCGGCGCGCACGGGGACCCGTACGACCTCGACGACCACCAGCGGCTCTACCTCTTCTCCCGCGCCGACACCATCTACGCGGGCTCCGACGAGATCCAGCGCAACATCGTCGCCGAGCGGATCCTCGGCCTTCCCAAGGAGGTCCGGGCATGAACGAAGCGCCCGCCTACGTCCCCGCCCACGGGCTCCTCACCGGCCGCACCGCCGTCGTCACGGCCGCCGCCGGAGCGGGCATCGGCGGCGCCACCGCCCGCCGCTTCCTGGAAGAGGGCGCCCGCGTCCTCCTCGGCGACGCCCACGCCCGCCGCCTCAAGGAGACCGAGGAGGCCCTCGCCGCCGAGTTCGGCGCCGACCGCGTCGCCTCCCTGCCCTGCGACGTCACCGACGAGGACCAGGTCGGCGCCCTCTTCGCACGCGCCGAACACCTCCACGGCGGCCTCGACGTCGTCGTCAACAACGCCGGCCTCGGCGGCACCGCACCCCTCGTCGACATGACCGACGACCAGTGGTCCCGCGTCCTCGACGTCACCCTCAACGGCACCTTCCGCTGCACCCGCGCCGCCCTGCGCTCCTTCCGGGCCGCCGGCCGGGGCGGGGTCATCGTCAACAACGCCTCCGTCATCGGCTGGCGTGCCCAGACCGGCCAGGCCCACTACGCCGCCGCCAAGGCCGGGGTGATGGCCCTGAGCCGCTGCGCCGCCCTGGAGGCCGCCGAGTTCGGCGTACGGATCAACACGGTCGCCCCGAGCCTGGCCATGCACCCGCACCTGGTGAAGGTCACCAGCGAGGAACTGCTCACCGAACTCACCGCCCGCGAGGCCTTCGGCCGCTACGCCGAGCCCTGGGAGATCGCCAACGTCATCGTCTTCCTGGCCTCCGGCTACTCGTCGTACATGACGGGCGAGACCGTCTCCGTCAGCAGCCAGCACGCGTAGGGGGTGTCTGGTGGATCAGACACCCCCGGGGCCCAGAATGGGCGCGTGCCAACGAACAAGAAGAAGACGCAGGTGACGGCGTCACCAGAGCGGCGCCGCGAGCTGCTCGACACCGCAGCCGAGGTGTTCGCGGCCCAGGGCTACAACGCCACCACCGTCCGGAAGATCGCCGACGCCGCCGGGATGCTCGCCGGCAGCCTCTACTACCACTTCGATTCCAAGGAATCGATGCTCGACGAGATCCTCTCGGCCTTCCTGACCGAGCTGTGGGCGGGCTACGACACCGTCCTCGCCTCCGGCCTCGGCCCCAGGGAGACCATCGAGGCCCTCGTCACGGAGTCCTTCCGGGAGATCGACCGGCACCGCGCCGCCGTCGCGATCTACCAGAAGGAAGCGCGCACCCTGTCCGCGCAGCCCCGCTTCCACTACCTCTCGGACTCCCAACAGAAGTTCGAGAAGGCCTGGTTGGGGACGCTGGAGCGGGGGGTCGCCGCGCAGGTCTTCCGGGCCGACCTCGACATCCGCCTCACCTACCGCTTCGTGCGCGACACGGTGTGGGTGGCGGCGTCCTGGTACCGGCCCGGCGGACAGCACAGCCCCGAGGAGATCGCCCGTCAGTACCTGTCGATGGTGCTGGACGGGATCGCCGTACGGACCTGATCCGTCAACCCGTCAAGGAGTCGTCATGGCCGAGGCCTACATAGTCGATGCGGTACGCACCCCCGTGGGACGGCGCAAGGGCGGCCTCGCGGCCGTCCACCCCGCCGACCTCGGCGCCCACGTGCTCAAGGCCCTCGTGGAGCGGACCGGAGTGGACCCGGCCGCCGTCGAGGACGTGGTCTTCGGCTGCCTCGACACCGTCGGGCCGCAGGCCGGCGACATCGCGCGGACGGCCTGGCTGGCGGCGGGCCTGCCGGAGGAGGTCCCCGGCGTCACCGTCGACCGGCAGTGCGGCTCCTCGCAGCAGGCCGTGCACTTCGCCGCGCAGGGCGTCCTGTCCGGCACGCAGGACCTCGTGGTCGCGGGCGGCACCCAGAACATGTCCATGATCCCCATCGCCTTCGCCTCCCGGCAGGCCGCCGAACCCCTCGGCTTCAGCGAGGGCCCCTACGCGGGCTCGGCCGGCTGGCGCGCCCGCTACGGGGACGCCCCCGTGAACCAGTTCCACGGGGCCCAACTCATCGCCGAGAAGTGGGGGATCAGCCGGCGCGACATGGAGGAGTTCGCCCTGCGCTCCCACCGGCGGGCGCTGCGGGCCATCGACGAGGGCCGCTTCGAGCGCGAGATCGTGGCCTACGGGGACGTGCGCGTGGACGAGGGACCGCGCCGGGACACCACCCTGGAGAAGATGGCCGGTCTCAAGCCGGTCGTCGAGGGCGGCACCATCACGGCGGCCGTCTCCTCGCAGGTCTCCGACGGGGCGGCGGCGATGCTGATCGCCTCCGAGCGGGCGGTCGCCGAACACGGCCTCACGCCGAGGGCGCGCATCCACCACCTCTCGGTGCGCGGCGAGGACCCCATCCGGATGCTGTCCGCGCCGATCCCGGCGACCGCGTACGCCCTGAAGAAGACCGGCCTGTCCCTCGCCGACATCGACCTGGTCGAGATCAACGAGGCCTTCGCCCCCGTGGTCCTGGCCTGGCTGAAGGCGACGGGCGCCGACCCGGAGCGGGTCAACGTGAACGGCGGAGCCATCGCCCTGGGTCACCCGCTGGGCGCCACGGGCGTCAAGCTCATGACGACGCTCCTGCACGAGCTGGAACGCACGGGCGGCCGCTACGGCCTCCAGACGATGTGCGAGGGCGGCGGACAGGCGAACGTGACGATCATCGAGCGGCTCTGAGCCCGTGACCGGGGGCGCCACCCGAGGCGCCCCCGTAGGGGGCCTTCCGGGCGGGGGGAGGTTCCTCCGACGGAGGTGTGCTAGCTTTGGACGCGTTGCAGTTGTGGTACCCATGAACTTTATGTGCGCCTGACGGGAACTCTCCGACAGGCGCTTTAATTGTTTTTACCGGGATCTCCGGATGGGGCCCTTGCCGCCTATTCAGGAGATTCAAATGGCACTTGGCACCGTGAAGTGGTTCAACTCGGAAAAGGGCTTCGGCTTCATCGAGCAGGACGGTGGCGGCCCGGACGTCTTCGCCCACTACTCGAACATCGCCACCCAGGGCTTCCGTGAGCTCCAGGAGGGCCAGCGCGTGTCCTTCGACGTGACCCAGGGCCAGAAGGGCCCCCAGGCGGAGAACATCCTCCCCGCCAACTAAGTACGTCAGCCGGCCGGGGTCCGCACCGCGAGGTGCGGGCCCCGGCTTGTCTGCTGTTCCACCCGTTTCACCCGCGTTCCTACCTCACCGCGTACGAACGTGTTTACCTGCCGGTATCAGGAGGGCGTTTTCCGCATGACCAGCTCCAGCTCCGCACGACCCAGTCGCCGCCCCACCCGGGGTCGAGGTGCGGCCCAGGGACGTCCGAAGGCTGGCGCGGGACGGCAGAAGTCCGCCCCCGTAGCCCGGCCCCAAGAATTCACCATGCCCGAACCGCTGACCCCGGCCCTCCCGCCGGTGGACGCCTTCGCGGACATGGACATGCCCGAGGCGCTGCTGAAGACCCTCGCCGCCCAGGGCGTCACCGAGCCGTTCCCCATCCAGGCCGCGACCATCCCGAACTCCCTCGTCGGCCGTGACCTGCTCGGCCGCGGCCGTACCGGCTCCGGCAAGACGCTGGCCTTCGGCCTGGCCCTGCTGGCCCGCACCGCCGGCCGCCGCGCACAGCCGAAGCAGCCGCTCGCGCTGGTCCTCGTACCGACCCGCGAGCTCGCGCAGCAGGTCACCGACGCGATGGCCCCGTACGCCACCTCCGTCAACCTGCGGATCACCACCGTCGTCGGCGGCATGTCGATCAACCGGCAGTCCGGCGCCCTGCGCCGCGGCGCCGAGGTGCTCGTCGCCACCCCCGGCCGTCTGAAGGACCTCATCGACCGCGGTGACGCCGACCTCTCGCAGGTCTCCATCACGGTCCTCGACGAGGCCGACCAGATGACCGACATGGGCTTCATGCCGCAGGTCACCGCCCTGCTCAAGCAGGTCCAGCCCGAGGGCCAGACCATGCTGTTCTCGGCGACCCTCGACAAGAACATCGACAAGCTCGTCAAGATGTTCCTGCACGACCCGGTCGCCTTCTCCGTCGACCCGTCCGCCGGTGCGGTCAGCACGATGGAGCACCACGTCCTGTACGTCATGGACGAGACCGACAAGAAGGCCGTGGCCACGCGCATAGCCGCTCGTGACGGCCGGGTGATCATGTTCGTCGACACCAAGCGCGGGGTCGACCGCATGGTCAAGAAGCTCCTCGCGGACGGCGTGCGCGCCTCCGGCCTGCACGGCGGGCGCTCGCAGCCGCAGCGCAACCGCACTCTGGACTGGTTCAAGACAGGCGAGGTCACCGCGCTGGTCGCCACGAACGTGGCCGCGCGCGGCATCCACATCGACGACCTCGACCTGGTCGTCAACGTGGACCCGCCGACCGACCACAAGGACTACCTCCACCGCGGCGGCCGTACCGCCCGCGCCGGCGAGTCCGGCAGCGTGGTCACCCTGGTGCTGCCCGACCAGAAGCGGGACATGACCCGCCTCATGTCGGACGCCGGGATCAACCCGCGCACCGCGCAGATCAAGTCCTCCGACGCCGAGCTGTCCCGCCTCACCGGCGCCAAGGAGCCCTCGGGCATCCCCGTGGTGATGGAGGTCCCGCAGGCCACCCCGCCGAAGCAGCGCAACGGCAGCGGGAACGGCAGCGGGAACGGCAACGGCGGCAACGGGTCCGCGCGCCGCCGCTCCGGCGGTCCGCGCACCGGCTCCGCCACGGGCGGCGCCCCGGCCACCGGCGGTCGCGCCCCGCGCCGCTCCGGCGGCGGCGCCTCCGGCCAGGCCCCGGCCTCCGGGTCGGGCCAGGCCCGCCGCGGCCAGGGCGGCCAGGGTGGCGCCGGCGGCTCCGGTTCCGGCTCCGCCGGCCAGGCCCGTCGCACCGGGGGCGGCGCCTCCGGTGGCGCCGCCGCGGCCTCCGCGCGCAGCCGGGTGGGCACCGGCGGCCAGGGCCGCCGCCGCGCGGTCTGATCCGTACGCACGCACGACGAAGCCGGGCAGCGCCTCACGCGCTGCCCGGCTTCGTGTCGTTCCGCGCCGGTTACCGGACCATCTTGGCCTGGAGCTTCGCGAGCGTCCCGAGGTCCAGGCCGAGGCCCTTGGTCAGGTAGCCGTAGAAGCTGCCGTAGTCGGCCTCCATGCGCTCGGTCGCCGAGTCCAGGTAGTCGGGGCGGACCTCCTGGAGCGGGATCAGCAGGTCCGGGTTCTGCATCCGGCCCGATTGCTTGAGGCCCGCGCGCACCTGGGCGTCGTAGGCACCCCGGAAGGTGTTCGACGCCAGGTAGTCGCTCTCGGCCGTCGCCTCCGGCACCGCCAGCGCGCGCAGCAGCACGTAGCTCATCCAGCCCGTACGGTCCTTCCCGGACGTGCAGTGGTAGAGCAGCGGGCCCTGCTTGCCGTCGGCGATCTCCCGGAGCGTCTTCGCGAACTGCGCCCGGTTCTCGGGGCTGGTCACGAACGTCCGGTAGATGTCCCGCATGTACGCCTCGGCCTTCCCGCCGCCGAGCATCTGCTCCTGCGTGACCGGGTCGCCGCTGGCGATCGCGCCGACCAGGGTGGCGTACAGGCCCAGGTCGCTGACCGGGCGGGCGGTGGCGGTGAGTCCCGGCGGCAGCTTGTCGGCGCCGTCGTACTGGACCTCCATCGGGATGCGGAAGTCCACGGCCTTCGTGAGGCCCAGACCGGCGACGGCGGTGATGTCCGCGGCGGTCAGCTTGCCCAGTGCGTCGGAGCGGTAGACCAGCCCCTGGCGGACCTGTCCGCCGGTGTACGTGCGGTAGCCGCCGAGGTCCCGGACGTTGACGGCGCCCTGGAGGGGTATCTGGCGGATCGTTTCAGCCCTGGAATGCCGGGACCCGGAGGCGGTGTCGGGCACCGGCGCCGCCTGACGGGCGGCGGCGGGCAGGGCGGCCACGGCGACGAGCGCTGCCGCGGCGCAGGCGGCGGTCGCCAGGCGGATTCGTGCACGGCTCATGGAGACGACTCCTGTGACGGAGAAGGGGGATCACCCTGGTGGTGGCAGGGCGCTGAGCGTGAGCAGTACTGCGCGGGCCTCGGCCATGACGCGCTCGACGAGTTCCGCACACGACGGAAGATCCTCGATCACGCCCGCGACCTGGCCCGATGCCATGACGCCGAGGTCCGTACGGCCCTCGACCATGGACGCCTTGAGGAGCATGGGGGTGTTCGCGGCGAGCAGGACCTGGCTCCAGGACAGGTCCTTGCCGTGCTTCATCGCCAGCCCGTCGCGCACCATCCGCGACCAGGACAGGCCCGACATCTTCTTGAACCCGGCCGCGTGCCGCACCGCCCGCGCCAACGCCCGGGCCCGCCCGGACCGCTCCAGCGCGTCCACCAGCTCGGTGCGCAGCATCCGGTGCGGAAGCCCGTCGACGGCGGTGGTCACGGTGACGTCCTTCACGCCGGCCTTGAGGTACTCGGCCTTCACCGCGTCCGGGACGGTGGAGTCGGACGTCAGCAGGAAACGGGTGCCCATGGCGATGCCCGCCGCCCCGTACGCCAGGGCCGCCACCAGCCCGCGGCCGTCGTGGAAGCCGCCCGCCGCGATCACCGGGATGTCCACCGCGTCGACCACCTGGGGCAGCAGCACGGTCGTGGCCACGTCCCCGGTGTGCCCGCCGCCCTCCCCGCCCTGGACGATCACCGCGTCCGCGCCCCAGGCCGCCACCTTCTCGGCGTGCCGGCGCGCCCCGATCGAGGGGATCACCACCACCCCGGCGTCCTTGAGGCGGGAGATCAGCTCCTTCGACGGGGCCAGGGCGAAGGAGGCCACCCGTACGCCCTCGTCGATGATCAACCGCGCCCGTTCGGTCGCGTCCCCGGCGTCCGCGCGGAGGTTGACCCCGAACGGCGCGTCGGTGCGGGACTTGACCTCGTGGACGGCCACCCGCAGCTGCTCCAGGGTCATCGTGGCCGACGCCAGGATGCCCAGCGCGCCCGCGTTCGCCGCGGCCGACACCAGGCGCGGGCCCGCCACCCAGCCCATGCCGGTCTGCACGATCGGGTGGCGGACCCCGACCAGCCTGGTGAACTCCGTCTCCATCCCCGGCCCGCCCACGTCAGACCCGCACTTCGCGGTCGCGCAGACCCTTGGGGTCGATCACCTCGCGGATCAGCCGCAGCTCCTCGGCGGTCGGCTCGCGGGTGAACGGAACCTCCTCGGGCAGCGCCGGCTCGAAGCCGGTCGCCTCCCGGACCCGCTCCAGGGTCACCCCCGGGTGCAGGGAGGCCAGGCGCATCGTGTGCCCGGGGCCGGCGAAGTCGAAGACGCAGAGGTCGCTGACGACCCGGGGCAGCCGGTGGAAGCGGGTCACCCCGGCCGCCTCGGCGCGGTCGTAGCCGACCCCGCTGACCATGTCGACCCGCTCGACGAACACCCGCGTGGAGTGCTTGGGCACCCAGTAGCTCACCGGGTTGTTCAGGGTGTTCACGGGAGCCCCGCGCACGCCCAACAGTTGGCGTGCGGGCCGCTCCCAGTCGCCGATGCAGGAGATGTTCTGATTGCCGTACCGGTCGATCTGGCTGGCGCCCATCATCACGTGCCGCCGCCCACCGGTGACCATCGCCAGGTGCCTGCGGTACGGGAGCCAGCCCTCCGGCGTCCCGTCGAGGCCGACCAGCATCGCCTCCCCGTCGGTGAGCAGCAGGTCGGGGGAGAAGGTGCGCTTGGCGAGACGGGCCCCGAAGGAGGGCACCAGGCCCATCGGGCTGGCCAGCACCTCCCCGTTGTCGCGCCAGGCCTCGGCGCAGGCGATCACGCAGTATTCGGCGCGGGTGGTGGGGGCGGTCGCGGCGCTCACTGCTGCTCCTCGTGCCAGGTCCGGACGGCGGACTGGTAGTCGTGCTCGCTCGCGCCGGACAGGAAGCGGGCGGCGAACTCGGGCCAGGGGGTGGTCGCGTAGAGCTTCTGGAAGGTCTCGTCGCGGTCGTAGTCGGGGGCGCAGGAGGTGAAGTGGGCGCCGTTGGGGGTCTCCACGACCCCGGTGACGGAGTGTCGGCTGACCAGGAGGGACTGCGGGGGTCCGGCCTTGGACAGCTCGGCGGTCTCGACGAGCTGCTCGCAGGAGACGTACGCGGTGTCGGCGGCCTCGCAGAAGAGGTCGTCGAAGTAGGGGTCGGGGCCCAGGTACTGGCCGTTGCCGAGGCGGTCGGCGCGGTTGAGGTGGACCAGGGCCGCGTCCATGCGCAGGGCGGGGGCGGCGACGAACTCCTCGCCGTCGTCGTACGGGGAGGTGACGGTGCGCAGTTCCGGGTTGACCCGCATCACGTCGGAGCCGAGGCCGGCCCGGACGGGCAGGAAGGGCAGCCGGTTCGCGGCGGCGTGCAGCCCCCACATGAACATGGCCTCGTCGTATTCGGTGAGGGCGAGCGCGCCGCTCTCGCGGGCGGCCCGGTAGTGCGGCTCCAGCGGGATGCTGTCGAGGGTGACGAAGGGGGTGACGAGCCGGCGGATCCGGCCCGCCGCAGCCAGGAGGCCCACGTCCGGGCCGCCGTAGGAGATCACGGTCAGATCGGTGATCTCGGACCGGAGCAGCGCTCTGACCAGGGCCATCGGCTTGCGCCGGGAGCCCCAGCCGCCGATCCCGAGGGTCATGCCGCTGTGCAGCCGCCCGACCACCTCGTCGGGGGTCATGGTCTTGTCGGTCACGGGGTCTCTTCCTTCCCGAAGGTGTCGCGGACCCGGTCGGCGACACCGCTGAGGTTGGCCTCGAAGGTGAAGCCCTGCTCGAAGCGGTAGCTGCGGCGGACGTCGACGGGGTCGATGCCGTTGATGGCGGCCTTGGCCAGCCGGATCAGGTAGCCGTCCTTCTTCGCGATCTCGGCGGCCAGTTCCAGGGCGGCGGCCCGCAGTTCCGCGCGCGGGACCACCCTCCAGACCGAGCCGTGCGCGTGCAGTTCGGCGGCGGTCGCCGTGCGCGAGGTGTAGTAGAGGGTGCGCATCAGGTGCTGCGGGACGAGCCGGGCCAGGTGGGTGGCGGCGCCGAGGGCGCCCCGGTCCAGCTCGGGCAGGCCGAAGGTCGCGTCGTCGGAGGCGACGATCGCGTCCGCGTTGCCGACCAGGCCGATGCCGCCGCCGAGGCAGAAGCCGTTCACGGCGGCGACCACCGGGACCTCGCACTCGTAGACGGCGGCGAAGGCCTCGTAGCAGCCGCGGTTGGCGCCGATCAGGGAGGCGTGGCCGGTGTCGCGCTGCATCTCCTTGATGTCCACGCCGGCGTTGAAGCCGCGGCCCTCGGCGGCCAGCACCACGCAGCGGACCTCGGGGTCGCGGCCGGCGGCGCGCAGGGCGTCGGCGAGGTCGTACCAGCCCTGCACCGGGAAGGCGTTGACGGGCGGGAAGTCGACTGTGACGAGTGCGATGCCCTTGTCCGGGCTGGAGGTGGAGACACCCATGAGCGGATCAGCTACCTTTCCACCAAACATTTGTTAGGTGAGGAAGGTAGCAGCCGATGGAGCTCAATGGGAGGGTTGTCGTCGTCACCGGCGGAACCCGGGGCGTGGGCGCCGGGATCGCGCGCTCGTTCCTCGCGGCCGGGGCGGAGGTGGTCGTCTGCGCCCGCCGGCCACCGGAGGAACCGGTGGCCGAAGGCGGCCGGCAGGCCGACTTCACCGCCCTGGACCTGCGCGATCCGGACGCCGTCGGCGGCTTCTTCGCCGGGGTCGCCGAGCGGTACGGGCGGCTCGACTGCCTGGTCAACAACGCGGGCGGCACCCCGTACCGACTGCTGGACGAGGGTGATCCACAGCGGCACGCGCGGGTGCTGGAGCTCAACCTGATCGCGCCGCTGACGGCCTCGCTCGCCGCCCACCCCTGGCTGCGGGCCTCCCGCGGCTCGGTGGTGATGATCGGCAGCGTGAGCGGCACCCGGCCCTCGCCGGGCACCGCCGCCTACGGGGCGGCGAAGGCGGGCCTGGAGAACCTGGCCCGCTCCATGGCCGTGGAATGGGCGCCCGAGGTACGGGTCAACTCCCTCGTCCTCGGCATGGTGCGCACCGAGCTGTCGCACCTGCACTACGGGGACGAGGCCGGCATCGCGGCGGTCGGCGCCACCGTGCCCCTGGGGCGGCTGGCCGAACCGTCGGACGTGGGGGCGGCGGCGGTGTTCCTGGCCTCCGAGCGGGCGGCCTACGTGAGCGGGGCGAGCCTGCTCGTGCACGGCGGCGGGGAGCGACCGGCGTTCCTGGACGCGGCAACTGTCAACAAGGAGGACTGAGATGGGTATCGCAGAGGGTCGTGTGGTCATCGTGACGGGCGCCGGGCGCGGACTGGGCCGGGCCCACGCGCTCGCCTTCGCGGAGCAGGGCGCGCGGATCGTCGTCAACGACCTGGGCGTGGGCCTGGACGGGCTGCCCGGGCCCGACGGTCCGGCGGCCCGGGTGGTCGAGGAGATCCGGGCGGCCGGCGGGGAGGCCGTGGCGCACGGCGGGGACATCGCGACCGTCGAGGGGGCGGTCTCCCTGGTGGAGTGCGCGGTCTCGGAGTTCGGCCGCCTGGACACCCTCGTCAACAACGCCGGCTTCCTGCGGGACCGGATGCTCGTCAACCTCGACGAGGACGACTGGGACGCGGTCATGCGGGTCCACCTCAAGGGCCACTTCCTGCCGCTGAAGCACGCCGCCGCCTGGTGGCGGGCCGAGGCGAAGGCGGGCCGGCAGGTCGCCGCCCGGGTGGTCAACACCTCCTCGGGGGCCGGCCTGCTCGGCTCCGTCGGCCAGGGCAACTACAGCGCCGCCAAGGCGGGGATCCTCGGCCTGACCCTGGTGGCCTCGGCCGAGATGGGCCGGTACGGGGTCCAGGTCAACGCCATCGCCCCGGCGGCCCGGACCCGGATGACCGAGGAGACCTTCGCCGCGACCATGGCGGCCCCCGTCCCCGGAGCCTTCGACGCCATGGCCCCCGAGAACGTGTCCCCGCTGGTGGTCTGGCTCGGCTCCGACGCCTCGGCCGGGGTGACGGGCCGGGTCTTCGAGACGGAGGGGGGCCGCATCACGGTCATGGAGGGCTGGCGCCCGGGCCCCACCGTCGACCGGGCAGCCCGCTGGACCCCGGCGGAGGCGGGGGAGGCGGCGGCGAAGCTGCTCACGGCCTCGGAGCCGCCGTGGCCGGTGTACGGGGCCCGGTAGGGCGGTCGGTAGCAGGGCCGGTCGGTAGGTCGGCCGGTCGGGGCGGCGTTGGTCCGGAGGGGGTGGGGCCCGGGCGGCGGCTTTCGGGACATCCTGGGGGCCGCCCCGCGTCCGGGCGGGGGTGTCCGGATGCCGGGTCCACTGGTCGGCGGTGGTCGGCGATGGTCGGCGGGGGGTGCGGACTCGCGGGTTCCGGCCAGGGGGCGGGCGGCGGGAGCGGGGGCGGGGCCGTTGTCCGGTACGCGCCCCCACCGGACCCCGTTCCCCGTGGTGGCATGTGCATGCCCAATCGCACGGGATCCGCACCGGTCCCGCACGCGTCCCGCACCGTTACGACGGACGGAGCACCCGAACATGTACCCGCGCAGACTGGCCTTCGGGGCCGCGGCCCTGACCCTGGCGGCCGTGGCCGCCCCCGCGCCCGCCCAGGCTGACACTCCCTCCGCGCCACCCGGCCGGGTCACCGTGGAGGTGGTCGGGGCGAACGGCTCCGGCTGCCCCCAGGGGACCACCGAAGTGGCCACCGCCCCGGACAACACCGCCTTCACCGTCACCTACAGCGACTACCTCGCCCAGACGGGCGCCGGCTCGGGCGGCACCGAGTTCCGCAAGAACTGCCAACTCGCCCTCCAGGTCCACGTGCCGCAGGGCTTCACGTACGCCGTCGCCCGCGCCGACTACCGCGGCTTCGCCAGCCTCCAGCGCGGGGCCTTCGGCCAACAGCGCGCCGGCTACTACTTCCAGGGCGCCTCGCAGACCGCCCGCACCACCCACCAGTTCGGCGGCCCGTACGCGGACAACTGGCAGGCGAGCGACCAGACCGGATACACGGACCTGGTCTGGGCCCCCTGCGGAGAGACCCGCAACCTCAACGTCAACACCGAACTGCGCGTCTACCAGGGCTCGTCGAGCCCCCAGACCCTGAGCTTCATGAGCATGGACTCGACGGACGGGAGCGTCAGCACGGTCTACCACTTCGAATGGAAGCAGTGTCCGGCCGCCTGAGCGTGCGCACGCAGAAGGAGTGACAACGATGTCCCGTTCCCTGTCCCGCACCCTGCTCATCGGCTGCGCGGCCGTCGCCCTGGTCGCCACCGCCGCCCCGGCCCAGGCCGGGGGCCACACCCCCGGCCCGATCACCGCCCCGCCGGACAAGATCGTCATCGAACTCGCCACCGTCAACGGCTCCGGCTGCCGCGAAGGCACCGCCGAGGTCGCCGTCGCCCCGGACAACACCGCCTTCACCGTCACCTACAGCGAGTACCTCGCCCAGGTCGGCGCCGGCGCCCCGCCCACCGGATTCCGCAAGAACTGCCAGCTCAACCTGCGCGTCCACGTCCCGAACGGCTTCACGTACGCCATCGTCCAGGCCGACTACCGCGGCTTCGCCTCGCTCCAGCCCGGCGCGTGGGGCCAGGAGCGGGCCAACTACTACTTCCAGGGGATGTCACAGACGGCGCAGCGCACCCACCAGTTCAACGGCCCCTTCAACGACAACTGGCAGTCGACCGACAGGACCGAGTACGCCGACCTCGTCTGGGCCCCGTGCGGCGAGAAGCGGAACTTCAACATCAACACCGAACTCCGGGTGAACGCCGGCACCTCCGGCCCCACCGCCACCAGCTTCATGGCGATGGACTCCACCGACGCGAGCGTGAGCACCCTCTACCACCTCGCGTGGGCGGTCTGCCCGACGTAGGCGCTGCCGCTTGAGGTGGGGTGCCTACGGGGGGGGGGGGGCGGGACCGACGTGCGACGGGCCCCGCCCCTTTCCCGTGGGGGTGACGGATCGACCGTTCCCCGTGCCGGAGCGGATCCGAGTGGTTACGCTCGGGAGTCGACCGGAACGAACGTCGTACGGCGCGTACTTGGGGGTGACCGCCTCGTGGTCAACATCCGCGACCTCGATCCCAGCGCGTCGGCGCTGGACTACTACGGCTCCGAACTGCGTCGCCTACGGGAGGCCGCCGGACTGAAGCAGGGGCAGCTGGGGGACATCGTCTTCTGCACGGGCTCCCTGATCGGCCAGATCGAAACCGCGCGCAAGGTCCCGACCAGGGACTTCTCGGAACGGATCGATGCCGCGCTGGGGACCGGTGGAGTGTTCAGCCGGCTGGTGGGACTGGTCCTGCGGAGCCAGTTGCCGCACTGGTTCCAGCCGTATGCGGAGATGGAGGCCAAGGCCGAGTACCTCTCCACGTACCAGGCGCAGGTGGTTTACGGCCTGCTGCAGACCGAGGCGTACGCGCGTGCCGTGCTGGCAGCCGATCGCCCGAGCAACCTCGACGAACTCGTGGTGGCTCGGCTGGAGAGGCAGCGCATTTTGATGCGGAGCTGTCCTCCTGCTCTCTGGGTGGTTCTGGACGAGGCCGTGTTGCTTCGGCAGGTGGGCGGCCGGGACGTCATGCGGGAGCAGCTCTTGTATCTCCTGAGCCTGCGAGACCGGCCGTGGGTGCAGATCCAGGTGCTCCCCTTCGTGACCGGTGAACACAGTGCCACCCGAGGGTCGTTCAACCTCCTGCGCTTCGAAGGCGATCCGGATCTCTTCTACGCCGAGAGTTACGACATCGGTCACATGACCGCCAATCCACAAGTGATCAAGGAGCGTTCGGTCGGCTACGCTCGCTTGCAGGCCGACGCGCTCTCGCTGGAGGACTCGGCGGCACTGATTGCCCGCGTAGTGGAGGAGCGCTATGGACATCACCCTGGCCCTGACGGGTGCGCAGTGGCGTAAGGCGTCGTACAGCGGATCCGGCGGCGGTGACTGCATCGAGTGTGCCCCCCTCGGCGCCGCCACCTGGGTCAAGTCCAGCTACAGCGGAGGTACCGGCGGCGAGTGCGTCGAGGTCGCCGCGCAGCCCCGCGTCGTCGCCGTGCGGGACTCCAAGGTTCCCGGGGGGCCCGTCTTCACCGTCGGGCGGGACGCCTTCGCCGCCTTCGTCGGGGCGCTCTAGGTCGGGCTGGCGTCGAAGTGGCCGTGGTCTGAAGGGACTTCGACGACAGAGGCCAGGCCGGCTCCGCGGTCCCCGCCGATAACCGGTGGCTCCGGGGTCCGCTGCCCGCGCAGGATGGCGCACATGACCACGCCGACGGGCCGCCGCCCCGACCGTCCCGACCCGCACCGGGTGGAGTTCCTGCGCCACCCCCACGCCGACTTCCCCCACCTGTCGGCGTGGGGCATCCGGATCGACGGCACCGACCTGCGTGTCCTCGTCGCGGAAGCGACGCGGGGGCTCTGGGCGCTCGAACTCGACGACGGCGAGCCCGACGAGTACGACGACACGCCGCAAGAGCGTGACGCGTTCCTCCTGCGCCAGCACGCCCCACTGCACCTGAACGACGATGACGACGGCGCCGCCGCTCGGGCGCACTTCCTGGGCGACGCCCGGCCGGAGCTGCGCCACGCCGAGAGCGGCGCCCTGGTACTGCTGAGCTGCTCCTGCGGCATAGACGCCTGCTGGCCGCTGCTCGCCACGGTCACGGCCACGGCGCAGACCGTCACCTGGTCCGGCTTCCACCAGATCCACCGCCCCCAGTGGGGCGAGCTTCCCCTCGGCCCCTACACCTTCGCGCGAGCGCCCTACGAACAGACCCTGGCCGCCCCGGTGCACCTCCCCGAGGACCCGCTCGACCCACGCCCGGGGTCCGACCAGGCCGGCGACACCTCCCGGCGGTAGCCGCGCCCTTTCCCGCTGAGCGGGAACGCGACCTCCCGCCCGCACCCGCCCCCCGCCTACCGTCTGCGGCACCACACACCACCGCAGCCGGGAGGCCCCCATGCTCAACGACCGGCTCCGGCGCGAAGCCGCCGAGCTGCTGCGCGCGGCGGAGGCGCTGCGCGCGCCCGTGCGGCCCCTGACCGAGCTGTTCGAGGGGATCGACGCGCAGGACGCGTACGAGATCCAGCTGTACAACGTCCGCCGCCGGGTGGAGGAGGACGGCGCCCGCGTCACCGGCCACAAGGTGGGGCTCTCTTCCCCGGTCATGCAGGCCATGATGGGCGTCGACGAGCCCGACTACGGACACCTCCTCGACTCCATGGAGCTGCGGTCGGGCACCCCCGTGCGGGCCGCCGCCTACTGCGCGCCCCGCGTGGAGGTCGAGGTCGGCTTCGTCCTCGGCGCCGACCTGCCCGGCGAGGGCTGTACCGAGGCCGACGTCCTGGCCGCCACCGAGCGGGTCGTCCCCGCCCTGGAGCTGATCGACAGCCGCGTCGCGGACTGGCGGATCGCCATCGCCGACACCATCGCCGACAACGCCTCCTCCGCCGGCTACGCCATCGGTGAGGGCCGCGATCCGCGCGAGCTGGACCTCAGGGCGATCGAGGCCCGACTGACCTCGGGCGCCGACACCCTCGCCACCGGCCGCTCCGACGCGGTCCTCGGCGACCCGACCACCGCCGTCGCCTGGCTGGCCCGCACCGTCGCACGGTTCGGCGTACCGCTGCGCAAGGGGCACCTGATCCTGCCGGGGTCCTGCACCCGCGCCGTGGACGTGAGCGCCGGGCGGACCTACACGGCCGGGTTCGCCGGTCTGGGCTCCGTGTCCCTGTCCTTCGTCTGACATCCCCGTACGGGAGTAACCGCATGAAGAAAGCCACCGCCGCCATCGTCGGCTCCGGCAACATCGGCACCGACCTGCTCCACAAGCTCCTGCGCTCCCCGCACATCGAGCCCCGCTGGATGATCGGCGTCGACCCGGACAGCGAGGGCCTCGCCCGGGCCCGCCGCTTCGGACTCGACGCCTCCCACGAGGGGGTCGACTGGCTGCTGGCCCGCGACGAGCTGCCCGACCTGGTCTTCGAGGCCACCTCCGCGTACGTGCACCGGGCCAACGCCCCGCGCTACGCCGAGCTGGGCATCAAGGCCGTCGACCTGACCCCCGCCGCCGTCGGCCCCGCCGTGGTCCCGCCGGCCAACCTGACGGCCCACCTCGACGCCGCCAACGTCAACATGATCACCTGTGGCGGTCAGGCCACCATCCCCATGGTGTACGCCGTCTCCCGGGTGGTGCCCGTGGCCTACGCGGAGATCGTCGCCTCGGTGGCCTCCGTCTCGGCCGGCCCCGGTACCCGCGCCAACATCGACGAGTTCACCCGCACCACCTCACGGGGCATCGAGGAGATCGGCGGCGCCGCCCGCGGCAAGGCGATCATCATCCTCAACCCCGCCGACCCGCCCGTGATCATGCGCGACACCGTCTTCTGCGCGATCCCCGAGGACGCCGACCGCGAGGCGATCACCGCCTCGGTCAAACAGGTCGTCGAGGACGTGGCCTCCTACGTCCCCGGCTACCGGCTGCGCGCCGAGCCGCAGTACGACGACCCCTCCCCGCAGAGCGGCGGCACGGCCCGCGTCGCGATCTTCCTGGAGGTGGAGGGCGCGGGCGACTACCTGCCGCCGTACGCCGGGAACCTCGACATCATGACCGCCGCCGCCACCAAGGTCGGCGAGGAGTTCGCGAAGGGGCTCACCGCGTGAAGACGTACCCGAACACCCGCACGTACTCCGACACCCTCGACATCCGGATCACCGACTCCTCCCTGCGCGACGGCTCGCACGCCGTGGGCCACCGGTTCACCGCCGAGGACGTACGGGCGATCGTGTCCGCCCTCGACGGCGCGGGCGTTCCCGTCATCGAGGTCACCCACGGCGACGGACTGGGCGGCTCCTCCTTCAACTACGGGTTCTCCACGACGCCCGAGCAGGAGCTGATCAAGGTCGCGGCCGAGACGGCGCGGCACGCGAAGATCGCCTTCCTGATGCTGCCGGGGCTGGGCGTCATGGACGACATCCGCGCTGCCCACGGCAACGGCGGCCGGATCTGCCGGATCGCGACCCACTGCACCGAGGCCGACATCTCCGTCCAACACTTCGGCCTCGCCCGGGAGATGGGCCTGGAGACCGTCGGGTTCCTGATGATGTCGCACTCCACCACCCCCGAGAACCTGGCCCGCCAGGCCCGGATCATGGCCGACGCCGGCTGCCAGTGCGTGTACGTCGTCGACTCCGCCGGCGCGCTGGTCATGGACGAGGTCACCGACCGCGTCACCGCCCTGGTCGCCGAGCTGGGCGACGACGCGCAGGTCGGCTTCCACGGCCACGAGAACCTCGGCCTCGGCGTCGGCAATTCCGTCGCCGCCGTCCGCGCGGGCGCCCTCCAGATCGACGGCTCCACCCGCCGGCTCGGCGCGGGCGCCGGCAACACCCCCGTCGAGGCCTTCGCCGCCGTCTGCCAGAAGATGGGCATCCGTACCGGCATCGACGTCCTGAAGATCATCGACGCGGCGGAGGACGTGGTCCGGCCCGTCATGGACGAGGAGTGCCGCCTCGACCGGATGTCCCTGCTCATGGGGCACGCCGGCGTCTACTCCAGCTTCCTCAAGCACGCCTGGCGCCAGGCCGAGCGCTACGGCGTCCCCGGCGCGCAGATCCTGCTCCGCGCGGGCGAACGCCGCCTGGTCGGCGGCCAGGAGGACCAGCTCATCGACATCGCCGTGGAACTCGCCGGCGAACGCTGACCGCGCCCCCGTACGCCGCCGCATCCCCGTACGCCGCCACACCCGCCACGCCCCCCACCCGGGGGCTCGCACCACCTCGCTCGCCCCCCCCGTACCGCACCCACAACGAAGTGGAGGGCCACCCCGTGACCTCAACCGACGAATCCCCCCGCGTCATCGAGGCGGCCGCCGTGCCGACCCGGTTCGCCCGCGGCTGGCACTGCCTCGGGCTCGCCGCCTCCTTCAAGGACGGCGCGCCCCACGAGGTCGAGGCCTTCGCCACCAAGCTCGTCGTCTTCCAGGGCGAGGCGGACGGCGCCCTGCACGTCCTCAACGCCTACTGCCCGCACATGGGCGGCAACCTCGCGCACGGCTCCGTCAAGGGCGACACCGTCGCCTGCCCGTTCCACGACTGGCGCTGGTCCGGCGACGGCCGCTGCGCCGCCGTCCCCTACGCCCGCCGCGTACCGGCCCGCGCCAAGACCCGCGCCTGGACCACCCTGGAGCGCAACGGCCAGCTCTACGTCTGGCACGACCCCGAGGGCAACCCGCCGCCCGCCGGGGTCACCATCCCCGAGATCGAGGGCCACGGCAGCGCCGACTGGAGCGAATGGAGCTGGAACTCCCTGCGCGTGGAGAACGCCAACTGCCGCGAGATCGTCGACAACGTCGTGGACATGGCGCACTTCTACTACGTGCACTACGCCTTCCCGCACTACTTCAAGAACGTCTTCGACGGTCACGTCGCCACGCAGTACATGGAGTCCACCCCGCGCGGGGACGTGGACCTCGGCACCCTCTCCACCGGCGGCGGACTGCGCTCCGACGCCTCCTACCACGGCCCCTCCTACATGATCGACCGGCTCTGGAGCGATGTCGGCGGGGGCCTGGAGATGGAGTCCGTCCTCATCAACTGCCACTACCCGATCGACGAGAACAGCTTCGTGCTCATGTACGGGGCCACCGTCAAGAAGCTCCCCGGCATGAGCGACGCACAGGCCGCCGACGCGGCCCGCCTCACCGCCGAGGGCCTCGCCGTCGGCTTCGAGCAGGACGTGGAGATCTGGCGGAACAAGACCCGGATCGACAACCCCCTCCTCACCGAGGAGGACGGCCCCGTCTACCAACTGCGCCGCTGGTACGAGCAGTTCTACGTGGACACCGCCGACGTCAAGGACGAGATGGTCCACCGCTTCGAGTTCGAGATCGACACCGCCCGCGCCACCGCCGCCTGGAAGGCCGAGGTCGCCGAGAACCTCGCCCGCCGCGCCGCCGCCGGGGGCACCGGTCCCGGCGCCTCCGGGGAGCGGTGATGCGGCCCGTCGCCTGCGGGGAGTGCGGCAACCAGGTGCTGTGCGAGAAGTTCAGCGCCGCCCACACCCAGGTCCAGTGGACCGAGGAGGCCGCCGCCGTCTGCCCCCGCATCGCCGACCGGGTCGCCGCCGGGCAGCCCAGCGCCCGGGTCCGCTCGTGCCCGGCCCTGCGCGACAGCATCGACGCGGCCGTCCGCGAGGGCCGCCTGGAGGTGCCCGCCGATGTCTGACGCCCCCCTTCCGCCGAGGGCCGGCGGCCCGCTGAGGGTCCGGGTCCGGGAGCGGATCCAGGAGACCCCGGAGGCCGTCTCCCTCGTCCTGGAGCCCGAACTGCCCTATCTTCCGGGCCAGTTCCTGACCGTACGGATCCCCGGGGGCGCCGCCCGCTGCTACTCCCTGGCCGGCTCCCCGCACACCGGCGAGCCGATGCGGATCACCGTCAAGCGGGTCCCCGGCGGGCTCGGCTCCGGCTGGATCTGCGAGCAGGTGGCCCCGGGCGACGAACTGGAGGTGCTCCCGCCGGCGGGGACCTTCACCCCCGGCCCCGGCGGCCTCGACCGGGACCTCCTGCTCGTCGCGGGGGGCAGCGGGATCACCCCCGTGCTCTCCCTCGCCAAGTCGGCCCTCGCGGCCGGGCGGGGGCGGGTCGCGCTGGTGTACGCCAACCGCGACGCCGCCTCCGTCATCTTCCGCGCCGAGCTGTCGGCCCTGGCCGGGGAACATCCCGACCGGCTCACCGTCGTCCACTGGCTGGAGGACCTGCGGGGACTGCCGACCGCCGACCGGCTCGGCCCGCTCCTGGCCCCGCACGCCGGCCGCGAGGCCTGGCTGTGCGGACCCGCGCCGATGATGGACGCCGCCGAGGCCGCCCTGCGCGCGGCCGGAGCGCCCGGCCGCCGGATCCACCGCGAGCGCTACTTCTCGCTGAACGGCGACGTCTTCGCACCCGTGGCGCCGGTCGAAGGGGCCCGGCCCGGAGCCGGGGATCCAACCGACCCGGACCCCGGCGACCCGGACCCCGCCGGTCGGGCCCTCGCCGAGGTCGAACTGGACGGGCGCGAGCACCGGCTGCCCTGGGCGCGCGGGGCGCCGCTGCTCGACGTGCTGCTCGCCGCCGGGGTCGAGGCCCCGTACTCCTGCCGGGAAGGGGCGTGCAGCGCCTGCTGCTGCCGGGTGGTGGAGGGCGAGGTCACGATGGCCCGCAACGAGGTCCTGGACGCCGAGGACCTGGCCGAGGGGTACGTCCTGGCCTGTCAGGCGCTCCCGCTGAGCGACCGGGTCCGCGTCACCTACGCCTGAGCCCGAACCCGCGCCCGAACCCGCGCCCGGGCCGCGCGTCGACCGCCGTGGAAAACCGTGGGGCACACACACGGGAGGCCCCGGTTCCGGCCCCCTGGCGAGGGGTCGGGGCCGGAGCCTCACGCGTGCTGTGGAGTATGACTACCCGCTACATCCACTCGCTGAACCGCAGCCAGCCCATCATGTTGTCCATCGCCCGCGCGGAGACCGCCGGCGGCTGCTCCCGAGGCGGCGCGGACGCCGAACGACCGGCCCGTCCGGGCCCGTACAGCTCCCGCCACACCGCCCGCGCGCACGCCAGTACGGCGGGGGCGAGCCGGGCCGACTCGCGCTCCCCGTGGCAGGAGGACACCGAGACGGCGGCGACGGCCCGCCCGGCCCCGCGCAGCGGCGCGGCCACGCAGGTGATGCCGCGGAAGTTCTCCTCGCGGTCGTAGGCGATCCCGCGGTCCCGGGTCGCCGCCAGCTCCGCCCGCAGCGCGAGCGGCCGGACCAGGGTCCGGGGGGTGCGCGGGCGCAGCCCCTGACCGAGGACGTGCTCCACGGTGTCCGGGTCGCTGAAGGCGAGGATCGCCTTGCCGGAGGCCGTGCAGTGCGCGGGCATCCGGCCGCCGACCCGGGAGGGCACGGTCGTGGTCTCGGAGCCGCCGATCCGCTCCAGGCAGACCACCTCGGCCCCGTCCAGCACCGACAGGTGCACCAGCCGACCGGTCTGCTCGTGCAGGGCGTGCAGCAGCGGCAGGGCCGCCCGGCGCAGCCGGTTGTGGTGAGAGGCGAGGCCGCCCAGCTCCAGCATCCGCATGCCCATGCGGTAGTCCCGGCCCTCCCGGTCCAGCCAGCGCAACTGCACCAGTTGATCGAGGATGCGGTGGGCGGACGAGCGCGGGATCCCGGAGCGGCGCACGACTTCCGTGAGGGAGAGCCGGGGCTCCGGGCCGTCGAAGGCGCCCAGGACCCGCTCGGCCTTCTCCAGCAGCGACAGCGGTGCGAACTCGGTCTCCATGACCTGGTCGAGCACGAGAAACCCCCTGCGTGAGGCGTTGGGCCGACCCTGCCACGCACCCCCCGGCGCAGGGAAGCACCCGGAAGCATGTATTTCAATCAGTAATACTCCTGATCGTCCGATCGGGGTGTTCCGGGGACCCGGGAACCCCCGTCGGACGGCCTTCCCACTCAGCGGGAACGCCGCGTTCCACGCCCCGGACCCCCGGGCGTACGTTCACCGCACCCCGAAGCCGCCGCCCCCGAGAAAGGGACACCATGAGCGACGAAGACGTCCTCGACGCAGTCCGCGCCCTCGCCCCGGCCCTGCGCGCCCGCGCCGCCGAGGCGGAGGCCCAGCGCAAGGTCCCCGAAGCGAGCATCAAGGAACTGGCCGACACCGGCCTCTTCCGCCTCCTCCAGCCCCGGGCGTACGGGGGCCGCGCCGCCCACCCCGGCATCTTCTACGCCGCCGTCAAGGAGATCGCCAAGGCCTGCGGCTCCACCGGCTGGGTCTCCTCCGTCGTCGGCGTCCACCCCTGGCACGTGGCCCTCTACGACCCCCGCGCCCAGGAAGAGGTCTGGGGCGAGGACCGCGACGCCCGGATCTGCTCCTCCTACGCCCCCACCGGCAAGGTCACCCCCGTCGACGGAGGCTTCACCCTCAGCGGGCGCTGGCACTTCTCCTCCGGCTGCGACCACGCCGAATGGGCCCTCCTGGGCGGGCTCGTCACCGACGCCGAAGGCCGGCCCGTCGACATGCGGACCTTCCTCGTGCCCCGCTCCCAGTACCGGATCGACGAGGTCTGGGACACCGTCGGCCTGCGCGGCTCCGGCTCCAACGACATCGTCGTCGAGCCCGTCTTCGTGCCCGAACACCGTGCCCTCAGCTTCGGCCCCGTCACCGCCCTCCAGGTCCCCGGGCACGAGACCAACCCCGAGCCGCTCTACCGCCTCCCGTACGCCTCCGTCTTCACCACCACCATCTCCACCCCGATCGTCGGCATCGCCGAAGGCGCCTACGAGGCGTACGTGGCCGCCACCCGCGAGCGGTTCCGCGTCTCCTACGGCCAGCAGGTCGCCGAGGACCCCTTCGCACAGGTCCGCATCGCCCGCGCCGCCGCCGACATCGACGCCGCCTGGCTCGCGCTCGCCCGCAACATCGACGAGCTGTACGCCCTCGCCGAGCGCGGCGAGCCCCTCCCCACCGAGCTGCGCACCCGCACCCGCCGCGACCAGGTCCTCGCCACCGAACGCTGCGTCGGCGCCGTCGACCTCCTCATGGAGAACGCGGGCGGCGGCGCCATGCGCACCGGGCCCCACCCCGTCCAGCGGGCCTGGCGCGACGCCCACACCGGGCGGGGCCACGCCGCCAACGACCCCGAACGGGCGCTGGTCCTCTTCGGCCAGGGCGCCCTCGGCCTCGACATCCAGGACACGATGCTGTGAGCCCTCGCCCCCTCACCCACGCGAGCACCTCCCGTACGGCCAAGGCCGCCGGACTCACCCTCCACTTCCACGAGGCAGGCCCCGCCGAGGACCCCGACGCACCCGTCGTGATCATGCTGCACGGTGGTGGCCCCGGCGCCTCCGGCTGGTCCAACTTCGGCGGCAACCTGCCCCACTTCGCCGAGCGGTTCCGCACCCTGCTCGTCGACCAGCCCTGCTACGGCCGCTCCGACAAGCCCGAGCCCGACCGCGACTACTTCGGCTTCAGCGCCGCGGCCGTCGTCGCCCTCATGGACGAACTCGGCATCGAACGGGCCCACTTCATCGGCAACTCCCTCGGCGGCGGCGCCGCCACCCGGATCGCCCTCGACCACCCCGACCGGGTCGGCAAACTGCTGCTGATGGGCCCCGGCGGGATCTCCCTGAACCTGTTCTCCGCCGACCCCACCGAGGGCATCAAGCGGCTCTTCGAGTTCAGCCTCGACCCCGAGCCCACCCGCGAGCGGATGCGCACCTTCCTCACCACCCTCGCCCACGACCCGGCCCTGGTCACCGACGCCCTCGTCGAGGAGCGCTTCGCGCAGGCCACCGACCCCGAGGCCCGGCTCGGCAACGCCCGGATGGCGGCCTCGTTCGCCAAGTGGCCCGAGGAGGCCATGCTCTGGCGCGAGGCCCACCGGATCACCTGCCCGGTGCTGCTGACCTGGGGGCGCGAGGACCGCGTCAACCCCATCGACGGGGCCTTCCTCGCCCTGAAGACCATCCCCGACGCCCGCCTCCACGTCTTCCCGCACTGCGGCCACTGGGCCCAGACCGAGGCCGCCGACGAGTTCAACCGCCTCGCCACCGACTTCTTCCTCCACTGACCGCCCCAGGAGCCCCCATGGACATCCGCGCACTCGGCTACCTCCGCATCGAGACCGCCGACCTCCCCGCCTGGCGCACCTACGCCCTCGACGTCCTCGGCATGGCCGAGGCCCAAGGCGGCACCGACGACCAGCTCAACGTCCGCATCGACGACCGCGCCCACCGCTTCCAGTTCGTCGCCGGGACCACCGACCGCCTCCTCGCCGCCGGCTTCGAGGTCGCGAACGCCCGCGCCCTGGCGGAGGCGACCGCCGAACTGGAAGCCGCCGGCCTCGCCGTCAAGCAGGCCGACGGCGCCACCCTCGCCGACCGCCGCGTCCAGGGCCTGATCCACTGCGAGGACCCCAGCGGCAACCCCCTGGAGATCTACTGGGGCCAGGCCCAGGACCACAGCCCGCTGCCCGCCCGCTACGGCAACCGCTTCGTCACCGGCGGACGCGCGGGCGACCTGGGCCTGGGCCACGTGGTCCTGCCGGCCCCCGACACCGAGGCCACCCTCGACTTCTACGAGAACCTCCTCGGCTTCCAACTGCGCGACTCGATGAGGCTGCCCCCCGTCGCCGTCCCCACCGGAGCCCCCGGCAAGGACTTCCACCTCATGCACTTCCTCAGCCCCAACCGCCGCCACCACAGCCTCGGCCTCTACCCCGGCGCCCTCCCGCCCGGCATCGTCCACTTCATGGTCGAACTGGAGCGCCTCGACGACGTCGGCTACTGCCTCGACCGGATGAACGCGGCGGGCATCCCCATCGCCTCCACCCTCGGCCGGCACTCCAACGACCACATGGTCTCCTTCTACGCCCAGGCCCCCGGCGGCTTCCAGGTCGAGTACGGCTGGGACGGCCTCCTCGTCGACCCCGCCACCTGGACCGCGAAGGAGATCACCGCCGACAGCTTCTGGGGCCACCAGTGGAACGGCTGACCACGCCCCCGGCCGCCGCCCTGGGCCCCGCCGAGACGCCGGCACCGGCCCCCGCCGAGGCCCCCGTCGACCCCGCCGCCTTCCGCGAGGTTCTCGGAGCCTTCGCCTCCGGCATCACCGTCCTCGCCGCCACCGACGCCGACGGCAGCCCCGTCGGCCTCGCCTGCCAGTCCTTCGCCTCCCTCTCCCTGGACCCGCCGCTGGTGCTCCTCTGCGTCGGCAAGGGCTCCTCCAGCTGGCCCGCCGTACGGGACGCCGGCCGGTTCGGCGTCAGCATCCTCGGCGCGGACCAACGGGCCGTCTGCGAGGCCCTCGGCCGCCGGGGCGGCGACAAGTTCACCGGCGTCGAGTGGGAGACCTCCGCCCACGGCGCCGTCCGCGTCACCGGAGCCCTCGCCACCGCGGACTGCGCCCTCGAAACCGTCCACGAGGCCGGCGACCACTGGCTGGTCACCGCCCGGGTCCTCGAACTCACCACCCGCGAGGGCGGATCACCCCTGCTGTACTTCCGCAGCGACTACGCCACCGGAGCCTTCGGATGACCGACGCCCTCACCCACGAGTACGACGTCGTCGTCGTCGGCTCCGGCGCCGCCGGCCTCGCCGCCGCGATCACCGCCCGGCTGCGCGGCCTGAGCGCCCTCGTGGTGGAGAAGACCGACAAGTACGGCGGCTCCACCGCCCTGTCCGGCGGCGCCGTCTGGGTCCCCGGCAACCTCCACCTCGACCGCGCCGGCATCGCCGACACCCACGACAAGGCCCGCGCCTACCTCGACGCCACCGTCGGCGACCGCGTCCCCGCCTCCCGCAAGGAGGCCTACCTCACCCACGGCCCCCGCATGGTCCGCGAGTTCCACGACCGCACCGAGGTCCGCTTCATGTACACCCCGGGCTACTCGGACTACTTCCCCGAGGCCCAGGGCGGCATGGCCCAGGGCCGGTCCGTGGAGCCGTGCATCGTCGACCTCAAACGCCTCGGGGAGCTGGGCCGCGGGATGCGCCGGGCGGGCCTGCCCACCTATGGGCTGACGATGACCTCGTACGACTTCCGCTTCCTCAACATGGTCGCCCGCACCTGGGCCGGCCGCCGCACCTCCGTCAAGGTCGGGCTGCGCGCCGTGAAGGCCCTCGCCACCGGACGCAGACTGCTCTCCCTGGGCGAGGCCCTCATCGCCCGGATGCGGCTCTCCCTGGACCGGCTCGACGGCGACCTGTGGCTGTCGGCCCCCCTGACCGGGCTGCTCACCGACCCCGACGGACGGGTGAGCGGCGTACGCGTCACCCGCGACGGCCGCGAGGTCACCGTCCTGGCGCGCGGCGGGGTGGTGCTGGCCTCCGGAGGCTTCTCGCACGACCAGGCGCTGCGCGAGAAGCACCTGCCGGCGCCCACCTCCACCGCCTGGACCCATGCCTCGGAGGGCCAGAACGGCGACGCGCTGCGCCTGGGCGAGGAGTTGGGGGCCGCCACCGACCTGATGGACCGGGTGTGGGGCGCGCCCTCGGTCTGCCCGCCGGGGGAGCGACCGTTCTTCCTCGTCGCCGACCGGGGCATCCCCGGCATGGTCATCGTCAACGAGGCGGGGGAGCGCTACGCCAACGAGGCCCTGCCCTACCACGCGTTCGTGGACGAGATGTACGCCGCGGACCGGCCCGAGGCGACGACCGTGCCGTCCTGGCTGATCCTCGACGCCCGCTCCAAGGCCCGCTACCTCTTCGCGGGCCTGTTCCCCGGGCAGCCCTTCCCGAAGTCCTGGCGCGAGAGCGGCTTCCTGAAGCAGGCCGCCACCCTGGAGGAACTGGCCGAACGGATCTCGGCCCCCGGCCTGCCCGCCACCGTGCGCCGCTTCAACGGCTTCGCCGAGCGGGGCGTGGACGAGGACTTCGGGCGCGGCGAGAGCGTCTACGACCGCTACTACGGAGACCCGACGCTGCCCCATCCGAACCTCGCGCCCATCGAGAAGGGCCCCTTCTACGCGGTCCCCGTGCACCCGGGCGACATCGGCACCAAGGGCGGACTGGTCACCGACGGCGACGGCCGGGTCCTGCGCGAGGACTCCACCCCGATCCCGGGCCTCTACGCCTCGGGCAACTGCTCGGCCGCGGTGATGGGGGAGACCTATCCGGGGCCGGGCGCCACGATCGGCCCCGCGATGGCCTTCGGTTGGGCCGCCGCCAACGCCATCGCGGCCTCCCTCGGAGCTCCGGAGCAAGAGGCGGACATACACTGACGGAGCAGGGTGTTCCGCCGCCGCGTTCCGGGCACAACGCCCGAAACGACGCCGGGGGGCGGTGGGGGCATGGGTCGGTTCGGTTGGTGGACTCTGATCAACGGAGTGCTGTGCGGGGGGACGTGGGGTGTGCTGGGCTGGGTCCTGTGGGACCCGGGCCTCCAGCCCACCCAGGACGCCCTGGGCGGGTGGATGATCGGACTCGCCGTCATACCGGCGGTGATCGCCGCCGTGAGCCTGCTCACCGTCGGTGAGTGGACGGGCGGGGGCGGGGGCGGCGGGAGCTGGAGCGGCGGCGACGGGGGCGCCGGCTTGGGGGGGTGGCTGTGGCGGCGGTTGCGGCGGGTGCGGAGGCGGACTCTGAGCGCGCCGCCGCACCGGCCGCGCGGGGTCAGGAGAGCTTGCCGCCGTAGTCGGGGAGCTTGACCGTCCGCTCGGCGTGGCCGCCGACCAGGTCGCCGTCGTTGTTCCCGATGTTGGCGATGATCGTGTAGCCGCGGGCCTCGATCTCGGCGCGCTTGGCCGTCTTGTACGCGCTGACCGGGCCGAAGAGGTCCGGCAGGTCGCGGACGTAGAGGCCGCTCACCGGGTAGCCGACGGAGGTCAGGTTGCGCTCGGTGAGGGAGTACACGATCCCCGGGCGGGCCGTCACGAAGAAGATCGCCACCCCGCGGTCGTTCGCGTACCGGGTCAGCTCGCGCACCTTGGAGATCGCCGGGGTCGGGACGGTCCAGAACCAGTGGAAGTCCGTCTCCAGCGAGGTGTTGTCGATGTCGAGGACGATCGCCGGCTTCTCCCCCGCCGGGGAGTCGGCGATCCGCCGCTCGATGCCCGGACGGGCGGCGTCGACCACGGCGGCCACGTCGCGCTGCCAGCCGCCGTAGTCGATGCCCAGGAGCAGCGCGTTGCCGCCGGGCGCGGAGGCCGTCACGGCGGCGGCCGTCGTGGAGGCGGTCCCCGCGGTCACTGTCTGCGCGGCGGTCCGGGCGGCGGCGGCAGGGGCCGCCTCGGCCGTCCCGCCGGGCAGCAGGGTCAGCGCGGCGGCCGCGAGGGCGCTCGCGGCGACGGTACGGGTGGTCCTGGTGCGGCGGGTGCTGCGCATGTGGGGGACGCTCCTCGGTCACGCATTGGCATGTACGCGACCAGGCTGGGGGAGTGCGCCCCCTGTGTCTACCGGTCGGTAGGAAATTTTTCGTGGCCCCCCGATGAATCCCCCTCGCGCGGCCCCCTCACGTGTCGCACTCCAGCACCGAGCGGCACAGCCCGCACCGCGCCCGCAGCGGGCCGCCCACCGCCACCCGCAGCAGCTGCCCGCACACCGGACAGGGGAACGCCACGCGCAGCGGGCCGCCCTCGGGCCGGTCGAAGCGGTACGCGGCCCCGGGCGCGGGGGCGCTCGCCCCGGCCCGGCGGTGGCGGGCGTAGCGGCGGGCCTCCGAACCCCGGGCGGCGGCCAGGGGGGCCCGGCGCAGCTCCCGGTCGGCCTCCGCGCGACCGCGCGCGTACGCCTCGTACGCCTGGGGGCTGGTGAACCAGGGGGAGGGGTCCTCCCCGAAGGCCCGGGCGCGCCGGGCCAGGACGTAGCCGAACTCCTCCGGGGTCAGGTAGCCGAGCCGTTGGCGGGTGAGGGCGTCCTCGCGGTAGGCGTCGAGGAGCAGCCAGCCCACGCCGAGGTAGGCGGCGGCCGTGTCGGTCAGGATCTCGTCCTCGGCGGTGGTGGGGAAGCGCAGGCCCAGGCGGTGCAGCAGCACGTGGGTGACCTCGTGGGCCAGGGCGGCGCCCAGGTCCCGGCGGTGGATCCGGAAGCGGTCGCTCACCTCGACGAAGTACTCCGGGCCCGCGGTCAGTTCCACCGTGGCCGCGTCCCGCATGGGTCGGAAGGCGACCACGATCCGCGCGTCGGGCAGCCGCAGCGCGCCGACGATCGCGGAGGCCACCCGGTGGGCCCCCAGGTGCAGGTCCTCGCCGGCGCCGAAGGCGACGTCGGCGGCCGGGACGGCGGTGGCGTAGGCCTCGATCCCGGTGGGGGAGAGGGCGCGGTACAGGGCGGTGACCGCCGCGCGGACCGTGTCCAGATGTGGAAATCCGTGCTCCACCGGGCTCGGGTGCCCACCGTTCTGCGTCATGCCGCCCCCTGGGCCGGAAGTTGTCCGAAAACACCGTCTTGTTGTCCGCGGCACGAGAGATGTGTCATGGACGTGTCATTGACCCGATGGCAGTACGCACGGCACAGCTCGCCCAACCCCCCACGAAAGGCAGTGTGTTGACCGTGACCACCCTCGGCACGTTCTTCAAGCGCACCCTCGCCGTCAGCGCCGTCGCCCTCGCGGCCGTCAGCCTCCAGCCCACCAACGCCGGCGCCTCCCAGGCCCCCGTCGTCGGTGGAACCCGCGCCGCGCAGGGCGAGTTCCCCTTCATGGTCCGCCTCTCCATGGGCTGCGGCGGCGCCCTCTACACCCAGCAGATCGTCCTCACCGCCGCCCACTGCGTGAACGGCTCCGGCAACAACACCTCCATCACCGCCACCGCCGGAGTCGTCGACCTCAACAGCGGCAGCGCGATCAAGGTCAAGTCCACCAAGGTCCTCCAGGCCCCCGGCTACAACGGCAAGGGCAAGGACTGGGCCCTCATCAAGCTCGCCAAGCCCATCAACCTCCCCACCCTCAAGATCGCCGACACCAAGGCCTACGACAACGGCACCTTCACCGTCGCCGGCTGGGGAGCCACCCGCGAGGGCGGCGCCCAACAGCGCTACCTCATGAAGGCCACCGTCCCCTTCGTCTCCGACGCCTCCTGCCAGAGCGCCTACGGCAGCGATCTCGTCCCCTCCGACGAGATCTGCGCCGGCTACAACCAGGGCGGCACCGACACCTGCCAGGGCGACTCCGGCGGCCCCATGTTCCGCCGCGACAGCGCCAACGCCTGGATCCAGGTCGGCATCGTCAGCTGGGGCGAGGGCTGCGCCCGCGCCGGATACCCCGGCGTCTACTCGGAGGTCTCCACCTTCGCCGGCGCCATCGCCTCCGCGGCGGCCGGCCTCTAGGTCCTGCCGGCACGGCCCACCCCCGTCGCCTCGTCCTTCCGGTCCCCCCGCGAACGGGCCGGAAGGACGAGGCGACGTACCCCGTACGCACGTAGGGTCGGCTGAGCCTTCCCGGGGCCGCGCCACCGCCGTCCCCGCCCCGCGACAGGCTCCCGACGGCCCGCCGTGCGGTTGCGGGCCGACGCGCGCACAGGTCCCATGGGAACGATCCATAGGCGACGGCGGGCGACAGTGGGGCAGGCAGCGCATGGCGATCAGAGTGGTCATCGCGGACGACCAGGAGATGGTCAGGACCGGCTTCCGGATGATCCTCGAAAGCCAACCGGACATCGAGGTGGTAGCCGACGTCGTCGACGGCGAAGCGGCCCTCGCCGCCGTCGCCGAGCACCGCCCCGACGTCCTCCTCCTCGACATCCGCATGCCGAAGCTCGACGGCCTCGAAGTCACCCGCCGCCTCGCCGGCCAGGACACGCCGCACATCGTCATCGTCACCACCTTCGACCTCGACGAGTACGTCCACGCGGCCCTGCACGGCGGAGCCTCCGGCTTCCTCCTCAAGGACGCCAGCCCGGCCATGCTGGTCGAAGCGGTCCGGGCCGCCGCCGTCGGCGACTCCCTCGTCTCACCCGCCATCACCGTACGGCTGCTGCGCGAGATGGCACCGCGCATTCCGGCCGCCCAGGCGGCCCGCCGCCCCGTCGAACCCCTGACCGAACGCGAGCGGGAGGTCGTACGCTGCCTCGCGCGCGGGATGACCAACGCGGAGATCGCCGGCGAGCTGTACGTGTCGCTGTCCACCGTCAAGACGCACCTGGCGAACGTCCAGGTCAAACTCGACGCCCGCAACCGGGTCGAGATCGCCGCCTGGGCCTGGGAAAGCGGCCTCGCCACAGCCCCCCGGTGACCGCCGCCGCCCCCGCACGAGCCGGCGGCGGCGACCGGCGCCGGGCCTCCCGCCGCGCCGCCCGGCCCACCTGCGCTGCCGCCCGGCCCACGTGCTGTGCCGCCCGGCCCACCTGCGCTGCCGCCCGGCCCACCTGCGCTGCCGCCCGGCCCACGTGCTGTGCCGCCCGGCCCACGTGCTGTGCTGCCCGCCCCGCCTGCTGTGCCGCCCGGCCCACGTGCCGTGCCGCCCGGCCCGCCTGTCGCGCCGCCCGCCCCACCTGCGCTGCCGCCCGGCCCACGTGCTGTGCCGCCCGGCCCGCCTGCTGTGCCGCCCGGCCCACGTGCCAGCGCGCCCTGCCCGCCTGCCATCGGCCCGCCTGCCGCCGTGCCCGGCCCGCCTGCCACCGAGGCCGGCCCGCCTGTCACCGAGGCCCGCGCGCGGGCCTCGGCCGGGACCTGCGCGCGGCCTCCCACCGGGGCCCGCGCGCGGCCTCCCACCGGGGCCTGCGCCGGGCTTCCCGCCAGGACCCCGGCGGGGGTCCGCGGTGAGCCCCCTCGCACCTTGGGCCCGCCGGCACCCCTACGCCGCCCGCTGGACCCGCGTCCTGCTCTCCCTGGTCCTCTTCGCCCTCGTCACCTTCGAGGGCGTCGTCCTGGCCCGCCAACCCAGCCTGCCCCACGCCGCCGTCTGGATCTCCGGCATCCTCGTCTGCCTCAGCGCCGTGTCCTGGCCCGGGATCCCTCTGATCACCCGCGCCTGGTTCGCCGCCGTCACCACCTGGACCGTCACCTTCCTGCTGATGTTCGGCCACCACCCCCTCGTCGTCTGGGGCGGCGGCGAGGCCATCGCCCTGCTCGTCCTGCTCACCCAGGTCCTGCTGCGGGCCCCCGCCCGCACCGCCGCGATCCTCGGCCCCCTCCTCGGGCTCGGCTGCATGGCCGTACCCGTGCGCGACGCCGACCCCGGACGCTTCACCCTGCTCTTCTCCGTCCTCGCCGTGGTCGTCGGCGCCTACTCCCTCCTCCTGCGCCTCCAGTCCGTGCAACGCGTCCGCGAACTCCGCGCCGTCCGCACCGCCGAACGCCTCGAACTCGCCCGCGAACTCCACGACCTCGTCGCCCACCACGTCACCGGCATCGTCGTAGAGGCCCGCGCCGCCCACTTCACCAAGGTTTCCGCCGAACGCGCCGCCGAGATCTTCGGCCGCATCGAAACCGCCGGGGACGAGGCCCTCGGCTCCATGCGCCGCCTCGTCAAGATCCTCCGCGAGGACGCCGGCGGCGCCCCCGACGCGGACCGGCCCCCCGCCGCCGGCCGGGCCCCCGTCGCCGGCCTCGCCGACATCCGCGTCCTCGCGACCCGCTTCTCGGCCACCGGCCCGCCCGTCGCCCTCTACGTCGAAGAAGGCCTGGAGGACCGCCTCCCCGGCGACGTCGCCGCCACCGCCCACCGCATCGTCCTCGAAGCCCTCACCAACATCGGCAAGCACGCCGCCGGCGCCACCGCCGTCCGCATCGGCCTGCGCACCATCCCCGCCGGCCTGGAGGTCCGCGTCGCCGACGACGGCGGCCACTCCGCCCGGCTCTCCGAGAAGGCCCGGGGCGGCGGCTACGGCCTCGTCGGCATGGCCGAGCGCGCCGAAGCCCTCGGCGGCTCCCTCACCGCCGGCCCACCCCCGGAAGGCGGCTGGCTCGTCACCGCCACGCTCGCCCTGTGACCGCCATGTCACCGCTGTGACCTGCGCGCCACCGCAGTGACCGCCACGCTGCCGCAGTGACCTCCGCGCCGCCGCTGTGAAGGCCCACCGGCCCACGGTCACCCCAGGGCGATGGCCCGCAGCGCGTCCAGATGCCGCCGGTAGACGACGCGCCCCTCGGGAGTCAGGGAGAGCCAGGTACGCGGATGCCGCCCGACCCGCCCCTTGTGCACGCCGACCAGCCCCGCCCCCTCCAGCGCGGCGACCTGCTTGGACAACACCGAGTCGCTGACCTCCACCACGTCCCGGACGAAGCCGAACTCCGCCTTGTCGAGCGGAGCCAACGCCGCCACCACCGAGAGCCGCACGGGCGCGTTGAGCAGCGGTGCCAAGTCGTGCCGCGGATGCCCACCAACCCACGTCCGGGCCGCTCCGTCCGCACCCGTCGCGTCTGCCGCTTCCGGTGCTTCGGCTGCCCCGTCCGCGCCGTCCGCGCCGTTCGCCCCGTCCGCCGCCCCCGCCGTGTCCGTCCGCGGGTCTTCTTCCCTCACGAGGCCCTCCGCGTCTCGGACAGGGCGCCGATCGCGGGCGGCAGCGCGCAGGCCACCGCGGCGGCCACCGCGAAGCCCGTCCGGTCCGCGAACACCGTGGTGCCCAGCCCGACCCCGACGCCGAACAACGCCCCCCAGGTCCCGATCACCAGTCCGTGCTTGAGCCCGAAGCCCCGCCGCACCACGCGCTGCCGCGCCGCGTACACGCTCAGCCCGCCCACCAGTGCCGCGTTGAGCACCGCGAAGGCGATCGCCTGCGCGGGACCGTGCCACAGCAGGGCCAGTGGCACGAGGACCAACTGTCCCGCCGCGAAGACCCACAGGTAGCGCGCGTACCAGCCCGAACGTGCCCGAGCCGTGTGCTCCAGCCCGGCCGACCGGGCCAGAGCCTCCTTCGCGCCGGCGTAGTCGCTCACGACCTGCCCCCTTCTCCCCGATCCCGTCCGTGGGCGATCTGCCCACTTGCCAATATGGGAGCTACTTTCCACATGGGCAAGTACTCAAAATGCGCCAATGGCCGAGAAGGAGTGGGCACCCGTCTCAAGGACCGATTGGCCGAGGAAACACGCGCGTCCGCCCCGTATTCTCGGGAACCATGAACACCAGCGACATCGACGAGAGCGTCAGCGCCGAGCTGGCCCGCCTGCGCGACAGCATCGACAACATCGACGCGGCCGTGGTCCACATGCTCGCCGAGCGCTTCAAGTGCACCCAGCAGGTCGGCCACCTCAAGGCCAAGCACCAGCTCCCCCCGGCCGACCCGGGCCGCGAGGCACGCCAGATCACCCGGCTCCGCGAACTCGCCGAGAACGCCAAACTGGACCCGGCCTTCGCCGAGAAGCTCCTCAACTTCATCATCGCCGAGGTCATCCGGCACCACGAGACCATCGCCGCGGGCGAGGACCAGTAACCGGCGGGCGGCGCCGCCCCGCCGCCCCACTCCGCCCCCCGCTCCGACCGGCCGCCCGAGTCCGGTCCGCCGTCCGCGTCAGGCCCGCCCGGCCCGCCGCCGCGAGATCCTCGCCCCCCGCCGGTCGACCCGGGCCCGCAGCCCCGGGGTCCCAGGACCCGCCCCGCCGCCCCCGTCCCGACCGCCACCGGGGCGCCCTCGCGCCACGGCCCCTTCGACACGGCCCGCCCATCCGGCAGCATGGGCCCCATGTCCGCACTGACGCGCAACGAAGCGCAGCTCCGAGCCCGCATCCTCGACGTCCACCACTACGCCGTCACCCTCGACCTCACCACCGGTGACGACACCTTCGACTCCACCACCGTCATCCGGTTCACCGCCCGCACCGCCGGAGACACCTTCCTGGAGCTGAAACCGGACGAGCTGCGCACCGCCACCCTCGACGGACACCCCCTCGACCCCGCCGCCCTCGACGGCAACCGCCTCCCGCTCACCGGCCTCGCCGAAGGCCCCCACGAGCTGCGCGTCGACGCCCGCATGCGCTACTCCCGCACCGGGGAGGGCCTGCACCGCTTCACCGACCCCGCCGACGACGAGACGTACGTCTACTCCCAGATGTTCCTCGACGACGTCCAGCGCGTCTTCCCCGCCTTCGACCAGCCCGACCTGAAGGCCGTCTTCGAATTCGCCGTCACCGCCCCCGCCCACTGGACCGTCCTCGCCAACGGCATCACCACCCGCACCGGCGACCGCGAAACCGACGGAGCCGGCCACTGGACCTCCGCCCCCACCCCCGTCATCTCCACCTACCTCGCCGCCGTCGCCGCCGGCCCCTGGCACAGCATCACCACCGAACACGCGGGCATCCCCTTCGGCATCCACTGCCGCCGCTCCCTCGCCCCCCACCTCGGCGCCGACGCCGACGAGTTGCTCTCCCTCACCACCGCCTGCTTCGACCACTACCACGCCACCTTCACCGAGCCGTACCCGTTCGACTCCTACGACCAGGCCTTCGTCCCCGAGTTCAACGCCGGCGCCATGGAGAACCCCGGACTCGTCACCTTCCGCGACGAATACGTCTTCCGCTCCGCCGTCACCGACACCGAACGCCAACGCCGCGCCGTCACCATCGCCCACGAGATGGCCCACATGTGGTTCGGCGACCTCGTCACCCTCGCCTGGTTCGACGACATCTGGCTCAACGAGTCCTTCGCCGAGTACATGGGCTACCAAGCCCTCACCGAAGCCACCCGCTTCACCGGCACCTGGACCGACTTCGCCGTCAGCCGCAAGGCCTGGGGCTACGACGCCGACCAACGCCCCTCCACCCACCCCGTCGCCCCGGACCCCGCCGACGTCCCCGACACCGCCTCCGCCCTCCTCAACTTCGACGGCATCTCCTACGCCAAGGGCGCCTCCGCCCTGCGCCAACTCGTCGCCTGGATCGGCGAGAAGGACTTCCTCGCGGGCATCAACACCCACTTCGCCCGCCACAAGTTCGCCAACGCCTCCCTCGCCGACTTCGTGGACTCCCTCGCCGCCCACACCGACCGCGACGTCCACACCTGGGCCGAGAGCTGGCTGCGCACCACCGGCACCGACACCCTCACCCCCCGCATCCAGGAGAGCCGCGGAGGCTGGACCCTCACCGTCGACCGCCACGGCAGCCGCCCCCACCGCATCACCGCCGGCACCTACGAACTGGCCCCCGACGGCATCCTCGAACGCGGCGAACTCATCGACCTCGACGTCCCCACCGACGAGATCCTCTCCGTCGCGGGCCCCCGCCCCGACCTCCTCGTCCTCAACGACGGCGACCTCACCTACGCCAAGGTCCGCCTCGACGAGACCTCCCTGGAGACCGCCCTGCGCGGCATGCGCCGCATCCCCGACCCGCTGACCCGCGCCGTCGTCTGGGGCTCCCTGCGCGACATGGTCCGCGACGGCGAACTCGCCCCCGCCGCCTACCTCGCCACCGCCGAGGCACACCTCCCCGACGAGAGCGACCTCGCCATCGTCCAGGGCGTCCTCGCCTTCGCCCGCACCCACGTCGCCGACCACTACACCGCCCCCGCCGACCGCGGCGACGCCCTCGCCACCCTCACCGGTATCGCCCGCGACCTCCTGCGCCGCACCGAGGACGCCACCGACCCGGGCCTGCGCCTCACCGCCGTACGCACCCTCGTCGACAGCGCCACCCAGCCCGACACCATCGCCGCCTGGCTCGCCGACGGCACCGTCCCCGGCGGCCCCGAGCTGGACCCCGCCCTGCGCTGGCGCATCCTCGCCCGCCTCGCCGTACTCGGCGCCGTCGACGAGGCCGCCATCGACGAGGCCCTCGCCGCCGACCCCAGCGCCACCGGCCGCGAAGGCGCCGCCCGCTGCCGCGCCTCCCTCCCCACCCCCGAGGCCAAGGCCGCCGCCTGGCAGAGCCTCTTCCACGACGACACCCTGTCCAACTACCTCTTCAGCGCCACCGCCCAGGGCTTCTGGCAGCCCGAACAGGCCGACCTCGTACGGGACTACGTCCCCCGCTACTACCCCGACGCCATCGCCCTCGGAGCCCGCCGCGGCCCCGCCATCGGCGAAGCCGCCGGCCGCTGGGCCTTCCCCGTCCACGCCGCCGACGAGACCAACCTCGAAGCCGGCCGGGCCGCCCTCGAACACCCCGACCTCATCCCGCTCCTGCGCCGCAAACTCGCGGACCACCTCGCCGACCTCACCCGCACCCTCCACATCCGCAACCCCTGACCCGCCCCCCACCAGGCCAAGCCCCCGCCCCGGGGGCGAAGAGCGGGGGCGAGCCCCGCCCCGGGACCCCTGCCCCGTCCTCCGACGTGGTTCCCCGGGCCCGGCACCCGGGCTGGGGCCCGTGCCCCGGCCCGCGCCGAGCGGGCCCCGCCCCCGGCCCGGCCCGGTACATCCCCCGGCGTGGTTCCCCTGGCCCGGCACCCGAGGCAGGTTGCCGTGCCCCGTTACGGGGGAGTGAGCCCCGGCCCTCCGGCCCGGTCCCGGCCGGGGAGCCCAGTACGTCCCCCGGGCCCGGCACCCGGGGGCCGTGCCCCTTCCGGTCCGCGCTCGGCGCGGCGGTGCGTCCGCAGCCGGCCCCCGGGACCCGCGCGGTGGACCGCCTCCGCGGTGCGATTCCGGCCACGGCCGGGCCCCCAGGGGCCCTGCGCCGCTCCCGCCCTGCCGGCCCCACGAGGACGGCACCCGCAGTCGGGCCCCACTGGTGCGGGCAGCCCGTCCGGGAGGCTGTGGCCGTGCCGTCCGGCGAGTGGCACCGCTCCCCGCCGCAGAGCCACGCGTACGACCCTGCTCCGGAGATCGACCACAAGGCGGCCCCCGCCGCCCGGCAGAGCCACCCCCCGCCCGGCAGGCCCCCTCGCCCGTCGGGGGGTCCGCCCCCACCCAGCAGGCCCCGCCCCACCCGGCCAGAGCCACCCCCCACCCGGCAGGCCCACCCCCCACCCGGCAGGGCCCCCGCCCGCGCCCCACCCCCGGCTGGGCCCGGCCGGAAATCGACCCCGGACAAACCCCGGCGGTTACCCCATTCGGGTCTGATCGTTGTACCGGCAGGGTGTCCCGCCCGGCCTTCGCGACGTACGGCGGTGGCGGTCGCGGCGACGCCCCACCCCGCCCAGCCACCGGAGGCCACCATGACCGTGCCAGAGCCGGCGCCGGCCATGGCGCCCCCGCTCGCCGGCGGACCTCGCGGACCCGACGCCCTGCGGCCCCTCCTCGACACCGTCCTCGACGCCCTCCGCACCGGCGCCGAGGAACGCGGCGGCCCCCTCCCCGCCGGCGGCCCCGCCACCACCGCCGCCCGCGTCGCCGCCGCACTCGGCGACGTACTGCCCACCCACGGCACCGGCGACCACGAAGCCCTCCGCACCCTCGTCCACACCCTGGCCGCCGGCGCGGCCGACCCCGCACACCCCCTGTGCGCCGCCCACCTGCACTGCCCCCCGCTCGCCGTCGCGGCCGCCGCCGACCTCGCCGCGAGCGCCCTCAACCCCTCCCTCGACTCCTGGGACCAGGCCCCCGCCGCCTCCGCCCTCGAAGCCGAACTCACCCGCACCCTCGCCGCCGAGTTCTACGACACCCCCCACCCCGAAGCCCTCCTCACCACCGGCGGCACCGAAGCCAACCAACTCGCCGTCCTCCTCGCCCGCGAACGCCACGGCCCCCGCCTGACCGTCCTGCACGGAGCCAACGCCCACCACTCCGTCCCCCGCGCCGCCTGGCTCCTCGGACTGCCCCCCGCCCGAGCCCTCCCCACCCCCACCGGCACCCTCGACCCCCGCACCCTCGCCGAGGCCCTCGCCACCACCCCCGGCCCCGTCCTCGTCACCGCCACCGCCGGCACCACCGACGCCGGGCTCATCGACCCGCTCCCCGCCCTCGCCGACCTCTGCGAGCGGCACGGCGCCGACCTCCACATCGACGCCGCCTACGGCGGCCTCCTCGCCCTCAGCCCCCGCCACCGCCACACCCTCGCCGGCCTCCACCGCGCCCGCTCGATCACCCTCGACCTGCACAAACTCGGCTGGCAACCCGTCGCCGCAGGACTCCTCGTCGTCCCCGACGCCGCCCTGCTCGCCCCCCTCGCCCACCAGGCCGACTACCTCAACGCCACCGACGACACCGAAGCCGGCCTCCCCGACCTCCTCGGCCGCTCCCTGCGCACCACCCGCCGCCCCGACGCCTTCAAGATCGCCGTCACCTTGCGCTCACTCGGCCGTCAAGGCCTCGCCGACCTCCTCGACCGCACCGTCGCCGCGGCCCGCCACCTCGCCGAACTCCTCGAAGCACACCCCCGCTTCGAACTCCACGCACACCCCACCCTCACCACGGTCCTCTTCCGACCCACCCCCACGGACGACGACCGCCTCGCCGCACTACGCCGCACCCTCCTCCACACCGGCACCGCCGTCCTCGGCCGCGCCACCGCCGACGGCCGCCTCTGGCTCAAGGCCACCCTCCTCAACCCCCACACCACGACGGCGGACCTGCACACCCTCGTCGCCCTCCTGGAAGGCAGAACCCCGCGATGACCGCCGCCCCCCTCGACACACCCCACGACCTCGTCGGAATCGGCATCGGCCCCTTCAACCTCTCCCTCGCCGCCCTCGCCCACGGCCTCCCCCAACAAGGCGTCGGCCCCCTCGCCACCGCCTTCTACGACCAACGGCGCGACTTCCGCTGGCACCCCGGACTCCTCATCGACGGAGCCACCCTCCAAGTCCCCTTCCTCGCCGACCTCGTCACCCTCGCCGACCCCGCCAGCCCCTGGAGCTTCCTCAACTACCTCCGCCACAAGGAACGACTCTTCCCCTTCTACTTCGCCGAGCAGTTCCACATCCAACGCGCCGAATACGACGCCTACTGCCGCTGGGTCTCCGAACGCCTCCCCGGACTCCACTTCGGCCACCAGATCGACGCCGTCCGCTGGAACCCCGAACGCGACCTCTTCGAAGTCGACTACACCCAACTCGACCCCGACGGAGAAGCCCAAGCCCTCGGCCGCACCCACACCCGCAACCTCGCCCTCGGCATCGGCACCGCCCCCTTCGTCCCCGAACCCCTGCGCCCCCTCGCCGACGCCCCCACCGTCCCCGTCATCCACTCCGCCGACTACCTCGACAACCGCCAACGCATCCTCGGCGCCGAACACGTCACCGTCATCGGATCCGGCCAATCGGGCGCCGAAGTCTTCCTCGACCTCCTGCGCGCCCGCCCCCACGGCCGCGAACGCCTCACCTGGCTCTCCCGCACCGAGTCCTTCGCCCCCATGGAGTACTCCAAACTCGGCCTCGAACACTTCACCCCCGACTACACCCGCTACTTCCACGCCCTCCCCGAACCCGTACGCGACCGACTCGTCCCCGCCCAATGGCAACTCCACAAGGGCATCGACTCCGCGACCATCGCCGCCATCCACGAAGAGCTCTACCGCCGCACCCTCCACGGAGGCTGGCCCGACGCCGTCCTCACCCCCGGCGTCAACGTCCGCACCGCGGGCCGCGTCGCCACCACCAAGGTCGAACTCCACCTCGAACACGCCCAGCAGGGCACCCGCTCCCGCCTCACCACCGACGCCGTCGTCCTCGCCACCGGCTACCAGGAACGTTCCCTCACCAGCCTCTTCGCCGGCCTCGACCCCTACATGCGCAGGGACTCCGCCGGCCGCCCCCGCATCGACGACCGCCACCGCATGATGCTCGATCCCTCCGTCACCGGCAGCGTCTTCGTCCAGAACGGCGAACGCCACACCCACGGCGTCGGCGCCCCCGACCTCGGCCTCGCCGCCTCGCGCAGCGCCTCCATCCTCAACACCCTCACCGACAAGGACCCCTACCCCCAGCCCCGCCGCACCGCCTTCACCACCTTCGGCCTCGAACAGCGGGAGCACACCCGCCCCCACCCCGCGGGCGAGCTGCTCCCACTCGTCGAACACCCCTGACGAGGCCGGCCCGCACACCGGCCCCCCAGGAGACCGACGGCTAGAACACCGGCACACCCGCCCGCGTCAGCCGCCAGTCCACCGAAGCGAACACCGACGGATCCACCGTCCCCTTCGCCTTCACCCACTGGATGATCGTGTTACGGATCTCGTCCGAGTCCGCCCACAACTGCCTGGCCTGCGGCACGTGCGGGAAGTTCCCGCCACCCGAGGCCCGGTAGTTGTTCACCGCGAACACGAACCGCCCCGCCGGATCCACCGGCTTCCCCTGGAAGGACAACCCCACGATCCGCGACCCCACCGGCTGCGCCACGTCTATGTCATACGTCAACCCGTACACCGCGTCGTAGTTGTAGTCCGGGATGCTCTCCGCGTTCGTCAGCTTCGCCGGATCCACCACGTCACCCGGCGCCGTCCGCACGTAGTACCGCGCCGAATACTCCAGGTAGTCCTTCAGCTGCGCACCCGTCAACAGCCGCGCCTCAAGGGTGTTCTCGAACGGGTACAGCCCCGCCGCGTCCTTGATCGTGATCTGCCCCGCCGGGATCGCCGCCGTCCGCGAGAAGCAGGACGCCTGCGAGAGCACCGGCAGCGCCGCCCACTCCGAACCGGCCAGAGCCGCCTTCACCGTCTCCGCCTGCACGTGGTTGATCAGATCGATGATCGCCACGTCCTTCACCGGCCCCTCCGCCGAGGACATCGCCTGCGTCGAGGTGCCGATCACCTGGTTGACGTACGCCACCACCTTGCGGTGCTCGTCCGACAGCAGCCGCACGATCTTCGGGTCCTCGACCACGGCGTTCGAGTTCAACACCCGCGCCGCGACCTTCGCCACCGACCAGCGCCCCCGCTCCCACGTCAGGTCGAAGTCGAACAGCGTCAGGCGCTGACCCCACTTGAGCGGCTCCGACAGCACCACGTCCTTGCCGGTCGCCTTGTTCCGCACCCGGTACTCCGGGATCTCCGTGTGCGCGTGACCGACCAGGATCGCGTCGATCCCCGCCACCTGCTCCGCCACCAGACCGGCCGCGTTCTCCACGTACGGCAACTGGTCACCGTAGGACGACGTACCGCTCGACCCGGAGTGCGCCGACACGATCACCACGTCCGCGCCCATCGAACGCAGCCGCGGCACGTACTTCGCCGCCTGCTCCTCCAGCCCCGGGAAGGTCATCTTCCCCTGCACGTTCGCCTTGTCCCAGATCGCGATCCCCGGGTTCGTCAACCCCAGCACCGCCACCTTCACGTCCCGCCCGCACGGCGTCCGCAACCGGTGCATGCTGTACGGCGCGAACGCCGGCCGCAGGGTCTTCGCGTCCAGCGCGTTCGCCCCCAGCAGCGGGAAATCGCACTGCTCCTCGAACTTCCGCAGGACCGGGATGCCGTAGTTGAACTCGTGGTTCCCCAACGCCGCCGCGTCGTAGCCGATGGCGTTCATCGCCTGCGCCATCGGATGCACCGGACCACGCCGCGCCGTGATCGGGTCCACCTTCGCGTAGTAGTACGAGAGCTGCGTCCCCTGGATCGTGTCGCCCGCGTCGATCAGCAGCGTGTTGCGCCGACCCTTCTGCTCCCGCACCTGGTTCACCAACGTCGAGATCTTCGCCAGACCGACGTCGTTGTGCGCCTTGTCGTCGAACTCCTTGTCGGTGAAGTAGTCCCAGTTGAAGACGTTCCCGTGCAGGTCGGTCGTCCCCATCACGGTGAACGCGTACGTGCGCGCGCCCGCCGCGTTCGCCGCCGGCGCGGGCTCCGCCGCGGCCGCGACCGCCGGGGAGCTCGTGGCCCCCGCCAGCGCCACGGCCGCACCGGTGGCCGCAGAGGCCCCCATGAACTTCCTACGGTCAACCGCCATGTCATCTCCCCTTGTGAGGCGTGTAATGAGGCGTGAACAACGCGCGTAGATTCTGACCCAGGAGTAACAAGGCGCAACACCCCCACCAGGTTTCGATCCGGTGACCGCCGGGTCGCGCGAGCGGTACGCGCGTCTTGACGCGGCCGAGGCGTCGCGCCTTCAATCAAGTCGTGAGCGAAGAAGTCTCGTTCGCAGTCATTGTCATGCGCATGCCCCCACGCGAAGCGATGTGATGTGATGACCCCCCGCCCCGCCCACTCCCACACAGGCCGACACCGCCCCGGCCGGCGCCACCCCACCTGGCGCCACCGCGCCACCCTCGGCGCCCTCGCCCTCCTGTGCTGGAGCGCCCTCGCCGCCCCACCCACCGGCGCCGCACCCCTCCCCGGCAACCCGGCCGCCGCCTCGGCCGCCGCCGGCTTCACCGACAACTTCGACGGACCCGCCGGAGCCGCCGTCGACCCCGCCCGCTGGCAAACCGAAACCGGCGACAACGTCAACAACCACGAACGCCAGTACTACACGGCCGGCACACAGAACGCCGCCCTCGACGGCCAAGGCCACCTCGTGATCACCGCCCGCCGCGAAAACCCCGGCAACTACACCTGCTGGTACGGACGCTGCGAATACACCTCCGCCCGCCTCAACACCTCCGGCCGCTACGCCCAGGCCTACGGACACGTCGAAGCCCGCCTCAAGATCCCCCGGGGCCAAGGCATGTGGCCCGCCTTCTGGATGCTCGGCAACGACATCGGCCAGGTCGGCTGGCCCGCCTCCGGCGAGATCGACATCATGGAGAACGTCGGCTTCGAACCCTCCACCGTCCACGGCACCCTCCACGGCCCCGGCTACTCCGGAGCCGGCGGCATCGGCGCCCCCTACACCCTCCCCGGCGGTCAGGTCTTCGCCGACGCCTTCCACACCTTCGCCGTCGACTGGGCACCCGGCTCGATCACCTGGTCCGTCGACGGCACCGTCTACCAACGCCGCACCCCCGCCGACCTCGGCGGCCGCGCCTGGGCCTTCGACAAGCCCTTCTTCCTCATCCTCAACCTCGCCGTCGGCGGCTACTGGCCCGGCGACCCCGACGGCGCCACCACCTTCCCCCAACAACTCGTCGTCGACCACGTCCGCGTCACCACCTCCACCACCGACCCCACCCGCACCGGCCCGGTCACCGGCCTCGCCGGCAAGTGCGTCGACGTCGCCGCCGCCAACCCCGCCAACGGCACCCCCGTCCAGCTCTACGACTGCAACGGCACCCCCGCCCAACAATGGACCGCAGCCGCCGACGGCACCCTGCGCGCCCTCGGCAAATGCCTCGACGTCAAGAGCGGCGGCACCGCCGACGGCACCCCCGTCCAGCTCTACGACTGCAACGGCACCCCCGCCCAACAATGGGCCCTCCCCGCAGCCCGCGACATCGTCAACCCGCAGGCCGACAAATGCCTCGACGTGACGGGCGCCAACCCCGCCAACTCCACCCCCCTCCAGATCCGCACCTGCGCCGGCACCCCCAACCAGAAATGGACCACCCCCTAAGCCCCGTAGCCCCCTGAGCCCTCCGGGCCCAAGACCTGAGCCCTCCGGGCCCAAGGCCATCGGACCGGCCGGCGGACACCCGCACGAAACTCCGCCGGCCCACCGCCGCACACCCCACCACGGTGCGACAGTGAATCCATGACCCAGGACTCCGCACACCAGCCCTACGGAACCCCCGAAGTCCCCCGCGTCGCGGTACGCGGCGAAGCCCGACTCGAAGTCGACCCCGAGATCGCCCGCATCGGCATCACCGTCAGCGCCCGGGGCACCGACCGTCGCACCGCACTCGAAGACCTCACCCGCCGCAACAACACCGTCCTCGACCTCATCAAGAGCTACGGCGACCCCGTCGAAAAACTCGAAACCGGCGCCTTCTCCATCAGCCCCGAACTCACCCGCCACGGCCGGGGAGAACGCGTCCGCGCCTATCACGGCCGCGTCCACCTCACCGCCGAACTCAACGACTTCACCGCCCTCGGCGAACTCACCACCCGCCTCGCCGACCTCGAACTCACCCAGGTCGACGGCCCCTGGTGGGACCTGCGCCCCACCTCGCCCGCCCACGGCGAAGCCCGCCGCCAAGCCGTCCTCGAAGCCGTCCAACGCGCACGCGAATACGCCCAGGCCCTCGGCGCCAACCTCGCCGCCCTCGTCGAACTCGCCGACCTCGGCGCCGAGAACGCCGCCCCCTTCGCCCAAGCCCCCGGCGGCGGCATGCGCACCATGGCCTTCGCCTCCGAGGAAGCCGCCCCGGCCCTCGACCTCGAACCCCAACGACAGACCGTCTACGCCCAGGTGAACGCCCGCTTCACGATGACCCCGCCCCAGCTCTGAAGCCCGTACAAAAACTCGAAGCAGTGCCACCCCGGGGGTGCTCATCAGAGCACCCCCGTGCACATTCAACATTTGTCAACAAGCTTTTTCCCAAAGGTTGTTGATAGGACACCCAGAACCAATTTCCTACTGCCTGGTAGGGGCATACGCTCGCCTTATGCGCCGAGCGAAAATCGTATGTACCCTGGGCCCCGCAACCGACTCATACGACCAGATCAAAGCCCTGGTCGAAGCCGGAATGGACATCGCCCGCCTCAACCTCAGCCACGGCACCCACGCCGAACACGAGGAGCGCTACCAGCGCGTACGCAAGGCCTCCGACGAGACCGGCCGCAGCGTCGGCATCCTCGCCGACCTTCAAGGCCCGAAGATCCGCCTCGGCCGCTTCCGCGAAGGACCCGTACTCCTTGAACGCGGAGACGAGTTCACCATCACCACCGAGGACCACGAAGGCGACCGCCACACCTGCGGCACCACCTACAAGGGACTCGCCGCAGACGTCACCACCGGCGAACGCATCCTCGTCGACGACGGCCGCGTCACCCTCGAAGTCACCGACATCGACGGCCCCCGCGTCCGCACCCGCGTCATCGAAGGCGGCATGGTCTCCGACCACAAGGGACTCAACCTCCCCGGAGTCGCCGTCTCCGTCCCCGCCCTCTCCACCAAGGACATCGACGACCTCCGCTGGGCCCTGCGCACCGGCGCCGACGTCATCGCCCTCTCCTTCGTGCGCAGCGGCCGCGACATCGAAGACGTCCACCGCATCATGGACGAGGAAGGCCACCGCCTCCCCGTCATCGCGAAGATCGAAAAGCCCCAGGCCGTCGAGAACATCGACGACATCGTCGCCGCCTTCGACGGCATCATGGTCGCCCGCGGCGACCTCGGCGTCGAAATGCCCCTGGAACAGGTCCCGATCGTCCAGAAGCGCGCCGTCAAACTCGCCAAGCGCAACGCCAAGCCCGTCATCGTCGCCACCCAGATGCTCGACTCGATGATCGAGAACTCCCGACCCACCCGCGCCGAAGCCTCCGATGTCGCCAACGCCGTCATCGACGGCACCGACGCCGTGATGCTCTCCGGCGAGACCAGCGTCGGCAAGTACCCCATCGAAACCGTCAAGACCATGTCCCGCATCATCGAAGCCGCCGAAGAGGACATCCTCGCCAAGGGGCTCCCGCCCCTCACCGACCGCAACAAGCCCCGCACCCAGGGCGGAGCCGTCGCCCGCGCCGCCGCCGAGATGGGCGACTTCCTCGAAGCGAAGTTCCTCGTCGCCTTCACCCAGAGCGGCGACACCGTCCGCCGCCTCTCCCGCTACCGCTCACCCATCCCGCTCCTGGCCTTCACCCCCGACGAGGCCACCCGCTCCCAGCTCAACCTCACCTGGGGCGTCGAGACCTTCCTCGGCCCCCACGTCGACTCCACCGACGCGATGGTCGCCCAGGTCGAGGAAGAACTCCTGCGGATCGGACGCTGCTATCCCGGCGACATCGTCGTCATCACCGCCGGCTCGCCCCCCGGCGTCAGCGGCAAGACCAACCTCGTCCGCATCCACCACATCGGCGACGCCGTCCGCTGACCGCAGCACCCCGGTGACACCCCGCCGCACCCAGGGGTGTCACCACCCGAACCGCCGGTCCACCACCGCCGCGAACTCCTCGAAGCTCAACACCGAGTCCCCGTTCGCGTCCGCCGCGTCGAACAACGCCGACGACGCGTCCGCGTCCCCCAGGCCCCAGAACGGCAGATCACCCCGCGCCGCCAACGTCGGCCCCTGGCTCCGCAACGCCGAGATCACCTCCTCGCGCGTCAGCTCCCCGTCGTGGTCCAGATCCAACGCGTCGAACAACTTCCGAGCCTTCTCGCTCACAGCGGTCCCCCTCTTTCCTTGACCTCGTACGTTCGGGATGAAGACCAAGACATACCCCGAAGAGCCGGTCGCTGCCCAGGCCGTCGCCCCCTGAAGCACCGCCGCCGGCCTGCGGGCCGACCCACCTGGTACTTGGCCCCGATCCGCGCGTCCATGAGCGCGACGGAGTCCCGCCGGGCGACGGACACGTTGAAGGGGTCCCCACCCCGCGCCGTCACGGTCCACCGGATCCCGAGCGCGGTGAGCGTGTCCGTGCACAGCCGACGGATGTCGTCGGACTTGTTGGTGAAGAAGTACCGGGGGTACTCGTACCGCTTCCCGTTCCGCACGGTCCAGTTGGTGATCCGACACCCGTCGGAATGGATCAGCCCCCGCACGAACTCCCAGGGATGCGCCTCGACGATCCCCCGCTGCCACCCTTCGAGCACGATCGCCCGCTCATGCTTCTTCCCGGGCCCGTGCTGCGGGAACAGGCAGGTCCAGTGGTGACTGTAGGACTTGACCTCCACGCACCCGCTTCTGTGCCGCCGACTGACTCGCGGGAGTTGCATGACGCGCCGCATGGCTTCCTCGGCGGCGTCGATCAGGCCGGTCCATGCCGCATCACAGGAGATGGACAGATGGTGCTGCTTCGTCTTCGACGTGATGTGGCCATCGCCGAGGTAGAGGCCGAGCAGGTACGCGTACGCGGGCCGATCGAATTCCAGGCCAGTGCACAGGGGGCAGTCGGTCGGCGGGACGTATATGTCGCCCCGGTGTCTTCGGTCTTCGTACCGCCACCAGCCGACGGTTCCGCGTGGGACTCCGAGGGACTCGGCCACGACTCGGTTGGTCACGCCTTGGCGCAGTAGGAGTACTGCTTCTTCGCGAATGGCAGGATTGTGCTCCACGCTCGGAGCTTCACTGCTGTTCGTCCGCTGATCGTGATTCGAAGATTCGTTCACCGGGACGAGTGAAGATCGCAAAAAACGCTTGGCGTCCTTTGAATCGAAGGAGAAGTGCCCCGAGTCGGATTCGAACCGACGCTGAATGGGTTTTGAATCCATCGCCTCTGCCGCTGGGCTACCGGGGCCCCTTCGAAACGAAGGATACATAAGACCCTCCGTGTCACAAACATACAGGAGCTAGGTAGGCTCGGGGGAGCTGAATCACCTTGCAACAAGGAGCCCCCCGTGACCGCCGAGCACGAGTCGACGCCCACGCCCGACGCCGACCAGTCGCACGTTCCGCCGCTGACGACCCGCGTCGTCATCGCCGAGGACGAGGCGCTCATCCGTCTCGACCTCAAGGAGATGCTCGAAGAGGAGGGGTACTCCGTCGTCGGCGAGGCCGGGGACGGCCAGCGGGCCGTGGAGCTGGCCCGGGAGCACCGGCCCGACCTGGTGATCCTCGACGTGAAGATGCCCGTCCTGGACGGGATCTCCGCCGCCGAGCAGATCGCGGCGGAGTCCATCGCCCCGGTGCTCATGCTGACCGCGTTCTCGCAGCGCGACCTCGTCGAGCGGGCCCGTGACGCCGGTGCCATGGCGTACCTGGTGAAGCCGTTCAGCAAGAGCGACGTGGTGCCGGCCATCGAGATGGCGGTGTCCCGCTTCGCGGAGCTGAAGGCCCTGGAGAAGGAGGTCGCCGACCTCTCGCTCCGCCTGGAGACCCGCAAGCTCGTGGACCGCGCCAAGAGCATCCTGCAGACCCAGTACGGGCTGACCGAGCCCGCCGCCTTCCGGTGGATCCAGAAGACCTCCATGGACCGCCGCATGTCCATGCAGCAGGTCGCCGAGGCGGTCATCGAGGACGCCGAGGAGAAGAAGAACGCCGCCAAGGGCGAGTAGCCCCGCCCGCCGCCCCGCACTCCCCGCACGCACGCGTGAGGCCCGTCTCCCCCCGAGGGGAGACGGGCCTCACGGCGTACTACGGCGTGGACTCAGTCCTCGCCGAGGTAGGCCTTGCGGACGTCCTCGTTGACGAGGAGCTCGCGGCCCGGGCCCGACAGGACGATCTTGCCGATCTCCATGACGTGGCCTTGGTCGGCCAGCGACAGCGCGGCCTGGGCGTTCTGCTCGACCAGCAGGATCGTGGTGCCGTCCGCCTTGAGTTCGGCGATCGTCGCCATGATCTTCTGCATCATGATCGGGGAGAGGCCCATCGAGGGCTCGTCGAGCATGAGCAGCTTCGGGCGGCACATGAGCGCGCGGCCCATGGCGAGCATCTGCTGCTCGCCGCCCGAGAGGGTGCCGGCCGCCTGCTTGCGACGCTCTCCCAGGATCGGGAAGAGGTCGTAGGCGCGGTCGATGTCCTTCTGGATGCCGACCTTGTCGTTCTTCAGGTAGGCGCCGAGGAGGAGGTTGTCCTCGATGGTCATGCGCGGGAAGATGTGCCGCCCCTCCGGGGAGTGGGCGAGACCGAGCGCGACGATGTCGTGCGCCTGGACCTTCTTGAGGGACTTGCCCTCGAACCTGATCTGGCCGCCGCGCGGTTTGATCAGGCCGGAGAGGGTGCGCAGGGTGGTCGTCTTGCCGGCGCCGTTGGTGCCGATCAGGGTGACGATCTGGCCGGCTTCGACGCTGAAGGAGATGCCCTTGACGGCTTCGATCTTGCCGTAGGCGACGCGGAGGTCCTCGACCTCGAGGAGGGCGGTCACTTGGCTTCTCCGTCCGTGCTGGTGGTGCTCTGCGCTTCCGCGGCCTCGACCTCCGCGACCTCTTCGGCGCCGGGGGCGCCTTCGAAGGGTTCGCCGAGGTAGGCGGCGATGACGCGCTCGTCGCCCTGGACCTCGGCGGCGGTGCCTTCGATGAGCTTCTCGCCCTGGACGAGGCAGGCGACCCGGTCGCAGAGGTTGAAGATGAAGCGCATGTCGTGCTCGATGACGAGGACGGCGATGCCTTGGTCCCGGATGGCGAAGATGAGCTCTTCGGTGGCGCGGGTCTCCTGCGGGTTCATGCCGGCGGTGGGCTCGTCCAAGAGGATGAGGCCGGGGTCGCTGGCGAGGGCGCGGGCGATCTCCAGCTTGCGCTGCTCGCCGTAGGGGAGGTTCCGGGCGAGGTGTTCGGCCTTCTGGTCGAGGCCGATGAACTCCAGGAGTTCCATGGCGCGCTTGCGGCTGGCTTCTTCGGCGCGGCCGAAGGAGGGCAGGCGCAGGAGGGCGGACCAGAGGCCTTCCTTGGTGCGGGTGTGACGGCCTACGAGGACGTTTTCCAGGACCGTCATGTTGTTGAAGAGACGGATGTTCTGGAAGGTGCGGGCGATGCCGGCCGCGGTGACCTTGTAGGACTTGGGGGGCAGGACCGTGCCCTTGTACCGGACTTCGCCCTCGGTGGGGATGTAGAGGCCGGTGAGGCAGTTGAAGAAGGTGGTCTTGCCGGCGCCGTTGGGGCCGATGAGTCCGACGATCTCGCCGCTCCGCACGGTCAGATCGACGTTCTTGACTGCGGTGAGGCCGCCGAAGCGCATCGTGACGCCACGGGCGTCGAGGACCGTCTCGGTGACCGTCTCGGTCGTGGTGGTGGTCATGGATCAGGCCCCTGTCTTGCCGAGGACTGTGGGCGCTTCGAGGTCCTTGTGCAGTTCGAGCTGGTTGCGCCGGTTGGGGATGAGGCCCTCGGGGCGCAGGCGCATCAGGATGACGAGCGCGAGGCCGAAGACGAGGAGTTGGTACTCGCCCAGGAACTGGAGCTTGTTGGGGATCATGAAGAGGAGGGCGCCGCCGACGAGGGGGCCGGAGATGGTGCCCATGCCGCCGAGGACGACCGCGGCGAGGAGGAACGCGGAGTTCGGGGGTACGGCGTTGGCGAAGACGTACTGGTCCGGGGTGACGGTGTAGTTCACGTGGGCCTGTACGGCGCCGGCGAGGCCGGCGAGGGTGGCGCCGAGGGCGAAGGCGATGAGCTTGACGCGGAAGCCGTTGATGCCCATGGCTTCGGCGGCGGTCTCGTCTTCGCGGATGGCGACCCAGGCGCGGCCGATGCGGGATTCGGCGCTGCGGCGGAAGACCAGGACCACGATGAGGGTGATCACGAGCATCAGGAAGAAGTAGTTGGCGAAGCGGCCGATGGTGATTCCGGCGAGGGTGTGGGTGGCGCCGAAGTCGAAGCCGAAGAGGTCGACGTTGGGGACGCCGGCGATGCCGTTGGGGCCGTTGGTGATGTCCGGGCCGGAGACGCCGTCGAGGTTGCTCATCGAGATGCGGAAGATCTCTCCGAAGCCCAGGGTGACGATGGCGAGGTAGTCGCCGCGCAGCCGCAGGGTCGGGGCGCCGATGAGGACGCCGAAGACGAGGGAGGCGCCGGCGCCGATGAGGATGGCGGCCCAGAAGGGGAAGTGCACTCCGAAGGGGGAGTTGGGGGAGCCGGAGACCAGGGCCGCGGTGTAGGCGCCGACGCCGAGGAAGGCGACGTAGCCCAGGTCGAGGAGACCGGTGAGGCCGACGACGATGTTCAGGCCGAGGGCGACGGTGGCGAAGATGAGGATGTTGACGCCGAGGGTCGCGTACTGGTCGTCGCTCTGGGTGAGGGGGAAGACGGCTGCGGCGGCGAAGGCGCCGATGAGGGCGATGTTGCGGTGCTTGTTGGTGAGGGCGGTGAAGCGGGCCACCAGGCCGGACTTCTGGAGGGCTGCGAAGCCGAAGCCTGCGGCGAACAGGAAGCCGACGAAGAGTTCCTGGTAGGGCGTGGTGACGCCGTAGGTGAAGACGGCGAGGCTGACTGCCAGGACGGCGGTGATGATGAGGATCTCGGCGTAGGCCGGGAGGGCGCGGGCCGGGGCGGGGGTGCCGCTGGCGTAGGCGGCCTTGGTCGCGGCCCACCTGTTGGAGGCGTTGTGCTTGGTCTGCTCCCACCAGGTGTCTTCGGGGTCGGCCGGTTCGAGGACGGCCGGTTCGAAGGGGAGGGCGCGGGCGCCGACGGACGCGAGGAGCGCGGTGAGGATGGCGACGAAGGCGCCGGGCTCCAGGTTGACGAAGCCGCCGAGGGTGTTGGAGATCGCGCAGGCGGTGTAGAGCATCGTGAGGAGGGTGCCGCGGGCGGCGAGTTTGATCGCCGCGTCGGCTCCTGCGGGGGTGATCCAGCGCAGGCCCTTGATGCCGTAGGACGAGAGTCCGAAGACGGTGGTGAGGGCTCCGCCGACGAGGACGAGCCACTGGAGGCCGCCGGGGTATCCGTAGACGGTGAGGTCGCCGGGGAAGGCGGAGGTCCAGGTCCAGGCGAGGAAGCAGGAGACGACGGTGAGGGCGCCGCCGGCGGTGGCGAGGGCGCGGGCCGTCTTCTCGGGGATGCTGATTCCGCTTCGGCCTTCCGTGGCCTCGGGCGTGGTGTCGGTGATGGTCGTCGTCATGGTTCTCACGCCCTGTCGGCCACGCGCTCGCCCAGCAGACCTTGAGGTCGCAGGAGGAGTACGAGGATGAGGAGTACGAACGCCCAGGTGTTGCCCCAGGACTGGCCGCCGAGCTGGCTCATGCCGGGGACGTCGGCGATGTAGGCGGTGGTCAGGGTCTCGGCGAGACCGAGGACCAGGCCGCCGATCATGGCGCCGTAGATGTTTCCGATGCCGCCGAGGACGGCGGCGGTGAAGGCCTTGAGTCCGAGGATGAAGCCCATGCGGTAGTTGACTTCGCCGTACTTGAGGCCGTAGGCGACGGCTCCGATCGCGGCGAAGGCGGCGCCGAGGGCGAACGCGATCGTGATGATGCGGTCGGTGTTGATGCCCATGAGCTTGGCGGTGTCGGGGTCCTGGGCGGTGGCCTGCATGCCGCGGCCGGTGCGGGTCTTCTTGACGAAGAAGCCGAGGATGGCCATGGAGATGGGGGCGGCGATGATCAGGAAGACGTCACCGGTCTGGATGGTGATGCTGCCGAGGTGGAAGGGGCCGCCGGGTATTTCCGGGAAGACTCGGGAGGACTTCGCGTCGGGGTACCAGGCCCATACCGCCTGCTGGAGGACGATGGAGAGGCCGATGGCGGTGATGAGCGGCGCGAGACGGGGAGCGCTGCGCAGGGGGCGGTAGGCGAAGCGTTCGGCGCCGACGGCTATGAGGGTGGCGATGATGATCGCCCCGATGATCATGAGGGGCAGGGCGACCCACATGGTGGTGCCGCCGGGGAGCATCAGCCAGACCGTGAGGGCTCCGAACCCACCGGTCATGAAGATCTCGCCGTGGGCGAAGTTGATGAGCTGGACAATGCCATAGACCATCGTGTAGCCGATGGCGACGAGCCCGTACATGGATCCCAGTAGCAGGCCGTTGACCAGCTGTTGCGGCAGTTCGTGCACCGCAGGTCCTCCGAGTCTTTCGACGGATGTGACACCGCGCGGGGCGCTTTGGTGCGCGCCCCGCGCGGCAGGTGAGGGGTGAGGGCTAGCGAGCGGGTGCTAGCGGTTGTGGGTCAGCCGGCGAGGGTGCCGGACTCGACGGCCTTGAAGTCGTCGCCCTCGACCTTGTAGACGGTGAGCTGCTTGTTGGTGGCGTCACCGAACTCGTCGAAGGCGACCTTGCCGGTCACGCCGTCGAAGGAGACGTTCTGGACGGCTTCGAGGACCTTGGCGCGGGCGTCGCTGGGGAGCTTGCCGTCGTTGGCCTCGACGACCTTCTTGACGCCCTCGATGATGGCCCAGGCGGAGTCGTACGAGTAGCCGCCGTAGGCGGAGAAGTCGTCCTTGTAGCCGGCCTTCTTGTAGTTCGCGATGAACTCCTTGGCGGACGGCAGGGACTCGACGGGGGCGCCGACGGAGGTGCAGAGGTCTCCGGCGGCGGTGGCGCCGGCGAGCTCGACGAACTTCTTGTCCTTGATGCCGTCGCCACCGATGAGCGGGATGTTGGCGCCGGAGGCCTTGATCTGCTTGCTGAGCGGGCCGGCCGCGGGGTACTCGCCGCCGTAGTAGACGACGTCGGCGCCGGAGCTCTTGACCTGGGTCACGATCGCCGAGAAGTCCTTCGACTCGGGGTCGATGTGGCCTTCGCCCGCGACGGCGCCGCCGAGCTTGGTGAACTCGCCCTTGAAGGTGCCGGCGAGGCCTGCGCCGTAGGTCTTCTTGTCATCGATGATGAAGACCTTCTTCTTGCCCGCCTTGTTGAAGAGGTACTGCGCCGCGTACGGGCCCTGGATGGCGTCCGTGGTGGCGGTGCGGAAGTAGCTCTTGTAGGTGCGGGCCTTCTGGCCTTCGGCCCACTTGGGGCCCTGGGTCAGGGAGGGGCTGGTGTTGGCCGGGGAGATCTGGACGAGCTTGGCGTCGTCGAAGACCTTCTGCATCGACTCGGAGACCGAGGAGTTCAGGGGGCCCACGACACCGAGGACGTTCTTGTCCGCGGTGAGCTTGGTGGCGTTCTGCTGGCCGGAGGAGGCCTGCGCCTGGTCGTCGAGCGCCGTGAACTTGAAGGTGACGCCCTTGACGTACTTCTTCTCGTTGGCCTGCTTGACGGCCAGTTCGGCGGAGTTCTTGATGCCGAGGCCGAGGGCCGAGAGGTCGCCGGTGAGCGGGGCGTCGACGGCGATGGTGACGGTGGTGTCGCCGCCGCCGGTGTTGTCGCCGGCCTTGTCGTCGCGCGAGCCGCAGGCGGTGAGAGTGAGGGCACCCGCGGCGAGGGCGGCCGTCACGGCGATGAGCTGACGATGACGCACGTTCAGTCCTTTCCTGGCGCCGCGTCCCCCGTGGGACGCGCCGAGTCGAACGCGGGGAACCGAACTGAATGGAATCCGGCGGTCGCGGTAACTGGCCGTGACTCTAAGCGGGTCATCGGGGGATATGGAGGGCTGAGGCCAAGGATGTGACTCTCTTGTTATGCCACGGCGTAATACATAGCGGATCTCTAGGGGTGGAACGGGGGAATTCAGGCCGGTTCGTCTTGTCCGCATGGTGAGATGCGTCAGTGCTCTCGGGTGGTTTGAGTCCTGTCATTCCAGGAGTCTGGGGCTAGTTGACTCATGACCGCGGGGAGGGGTCGACGTCTCGATCTTCGGGACAGGCCCTGGTCAGGGCGACGGAGAGATCCCTGGCATATCGGTCACCGGGGATGTAACTGTGATCCTCTTTCTGAAATCCATTACTGAGGGTTACTTCCAGGAATGGCAGGCTCGAATTCCGTGCCACATGCACGCAGTCTTTCGCCTGAATCGTCAGGATCACCTCGACCGCTTCCCCCGGACCGACCGTGACCGGCAGGCGTGGCTGGATCGTCACGCTGAGCGCTCGGGACGGTTGCCCGATCCGCTCCACCGTGACGGGGGGCCCGCCCGTGTTCCGCACACGGACAGTGAACGTGAAACCGGCCTGGTCGGGCGTCGGGGGCAGTGGCTCCCCGTAGCTCAGCGAGAGGGTCTGCGAGGGCGCCGCCGGGGGGAGCGGAGCCGGATGTTCCGGGCGGGTGGCGTAGAAGCGGACGGTGCCCGCCGCCACGACGCAGGCCGCGGCCAGGACGATCAGGGGCCGGCGGTGGCGGCCACCCAGGGTGCGCAGGCCGTGGACGGCTCGGGCGAGCGGGCCGGGCCCGGGCGTACGGGATTGCGTGCGCGGGACTTCGTGGCCCTCGGTGCCCTCGCCCGGCTCCACGGGCCCGATGCCGCCGCCGGGGAACCCGCTCACCAGGACCCGCCGGTCGGGGTCCCGGAGCGGTGGCGTTCGGTGCGGCGGTGGCCGGTCGGGCGGCCGTGGGCCCGGTCCTGGGTGCGTGGTGCGGGCGCCCGGGGGCGGGGCGGGGCTGCCGGGAGCGCCGGCTGTGCGCGTGCGGCCGCGACATGGCGCGGCGCCGGTCCGGATCCCATGCGGGAACGCTAGACCGGCGCCGGATGCCGCACAACTGCTCGTCTCGGCCTTGTTGTTAAGAGTCCGTGTCGCGCAGGAGGCAGGTCAGGCGGGCCGTGCAGACGCGGCGGTCCTGGTCGTCGGTGATGACGATCTCGTACGTGGTGGTGGAGCGGCCCCGGTGGACGGGGGTGGCCACGCCGGTGACCAGGCCGGAGCGGGCGCCGCGGTGGTGGGTGCAGTTCAGGTCGACGCCGACGGCGACCTTCGTGATGCCGCCGTGCATCATGGCGCCGACGGAGCCGAGGGTCTCGGCGAGGACGGCGGAGGCTCCGCCGTGCAGGAGTCCGTAGGGCTGGGTGTTGCCCTTGACGGGCATGGTGCCCACGACCCGGTCGGAGGAGGCCTCCAGGATCTGGATCTCCATGCGTTCGCCGAGGGCGCCGGCGGAGAACAGGGCGGGCAGGTCTATGCCCAGGGCCGTGTACTCGTCGAGGACTTCCTGCGGGAACTTCACGGCGTGCTGCTCGCCCATGGGGCTGCTCCGTTCGTCAACGTTCGTTAACCGGTCTGTCGGAGCCGTTCTATCAGGCCGGCTCGAAGCGCACGACGACGGACTTGCTCGCGGGGGTGTTGCTGACGTCGGCGGTGGAGTCGAGGGGGACCAGCACGTTGGTCTCGGGGTAGTAGGCGGCGGCGCAGCCGCGGGCGGTGGGGTAGTGGACGACGCGGAAGCCGGGGGCGCGGCGTTCGACGCCGTCCTTCCACTCGCCGACGAGGTCGGTGTAGGAGCCGTCGGCCAGGCCCAGCTCGGCCGCGTCCTGGGGGTTGACCATGACGACGCGGCGGCCGCCGGTGATGCCGCGGTAGCGGTCGTCGAGGCCGTAGATGGTGGTGTTGTACTGGTCGTGGCTGCGCAGGGTCTGGAGCAGGAGGCGGCCGGCGGGGACCTTCGGGTACTCCACGGGGGCGGCGGTGAAGTTGGCCTTGCCGGTCTTGGTGGGGAAGCGGCGTTCGTCGCGCGGGGCGTGGGGGAGGCGGAAGCCGCCGGGGTGGGCGACGCGGGCGTTGAAGTCCTCGAAGCCGGGGACGACGCGGGCGATGCGGTCGCGGATGGCGGCGTAGTCGCGCTCGAACTCCTCCCACGGGGTGGCGGAGGCGTCGCCGAGGACGGCGCGGGCCGTGCGGGCCACGATCGCGGGCTCGGAGAGCAGGTGGGGGGAGGCGGGGGCGAGGTTGCCGCGGGAGGCGTGGACCATGCCCATCGAGTCCTCGACGGTGACGATCTGCCTGCCGCCGGCCTGGACGTCCTTGTCGGTGCGGCCGAGGGTGGGCAGGATCAGGGCGCGCCGGCCGGTGACGGTGTGGGAGCGGTTGAGTTTGGTGGAGACGTGGACGGTGAGGGAGGCGCGGCGGATCGCGGCCTCGGTGACTTCGGTGTCGGGGGTGGCGCCGACGAAGTTGCCGCCCATGGCGAAGAGGACCTTGGCCCGGCCGTCGCGCAGGGCCTGGATGGAGCGGACCACGTCGAAGCCGTGCCGGCGCGGTGAGGTGATGCCGAATTCGCGGTCGAGGGCGTCGAGGAAGGCGGGTGCGGGGCGTTCGAAGATGCCCATGGTGCGGTCGCCCTGGACGTTGGAGTGGCCGCGTACGGGGCAGACGCCGGCGCCGGGGCGGCCGATGTCGCCGCGGAGCAGGAGGAGGTTGACGACCTCGCGGATGGTGGCGACGGAGTGCTTGTGCTGGGTGAGGCCCATGGCCCAGCAGACGATGGTGCGCCGGGAGGTGAGGATCATGGCCAGGGCGGCTTCGATCTCGGGGCGGGTCAGGCCGGTGGCGGTGAGGGTCTCGTCCCAGTCGGTCTTCGCGGCGGCGGCGGCGAGGTCCTCGTAGCCGTGGGTGTGCTCGCGGACGAACTCCTCGTCGACGGCGCCCTCGGTCTCGATCACGAGCTTGTTGAGGAGCCGGAAGAGGGCCTGGTCGCCGCCGATGCGGATCTGGAGGAAGAGGTCGTTCAGGGCGGTGCCCTTGACCATGCCGAGGGGGGTCTGGGGGTTCTTGAAGCGCTCCATGCCGGCTTCGGGCAGCGGGTTCACCGAGATGATCTTCGCGCCGGCGTTCTTGGCCTTTTCCAGGGCGGAGAGCATGCGGGGGTGGTTGGTGCCCGGGTTCTGGCCGGCGACGATGATCAGTTCGGCCTGGTGGAGGTCTTCGAGGGTGACGCTGCCCTTGCCGATGCCGATGGTCTCGTTCAGCGCGGAGCCCGAGGACTCGTGGCACATGTTGGAGCAGTCGGGCAGGTTGTTGGTGCCGAACTCGCGGGCGAAGAGCTGGAAGAGGAACGCGGCCTCGTTGCTGGTGCGCCCGGAGGTGTAGAAGAGGGCCTCGTCGGGGGAGGCGAGGGCTCGCAGTTCCTCGGCGATCACCGCGAAGGCCCGCTCCCAGGTGACGGGCTCGTACCGGTCGGCGCCCGCTTCGAGGAGCATCGGCTCGGTGATGCGGCCCTGCTGGCCGAGCCAGTAGCCGGAGCGGTCGGCGAGGTCGGCGAGGGGGTGCGCGGCGAAGAACGCCGGGGTGACCCGGCGCAGGGTGGCCTCCTCGGCGACGGCCTTGGCGCCGTTCTCGCAGAATTCGGCGGTGTGCCGCTTGTCCTCTTCGGGCCAGGCGCAGCCGGGGCAGTCGAAGCCGTCCTTCTGGTTGACCTTGAGCAGGGTGCGGGCGGTGCGGGCCAGTCCCATCTGCTGCTGGGCGATCCTCAGGGTGTGCCCGATGGCCGGCAGTCCGGCGGCGGCGTGCTGCGGGGGCGCGACCTGCGGCGCGTCCTGTACGGGATCACCTGCGGGCGGCTTGGTGGCCATGTCGCTCCCCTTCGAGCTTCCTGAGTGCGTCGGGCCGCGTGGCCGGACCGCACGGTATTCGCCTACACGTCCGATCCTGTCACGCCCTGCGGACATCGCCGTCGCCGGAATTGTCGGCGGGGCGGCCTAGGATCGGGGGCGTGGCAGAGAACGCATCGAAGAAGACCGACCAGACGACCGCAGCGGACCGCCCCCGCCTGATGCTCATGGACGGGCACTCCCTGGCGTACCGGGCGTTCTTCGCGCTGCCCGCGGAGAACTTCACCACCGCGTCGGGCCAGCCGACGAACGCCGTGTACGGCTTCGCGTCGATGCTGGCGAACACGCTGCGCGACGAGGCGCCCACGCACTTCGCGGTGGCGTTCGACGTCTCGCGCAAGACGTGGCGTTCGGTGGAGTTCCCCGAGTACAAGGCGAACCGCTCCAAGACCCCCGACGAGTTCAAGGGGCAGGTCGAGCTGATCGGCGAGCTGCTCGACACGATGAAGGTGCCGCGGTTCGCGGTCGACGGCTTCGAGGCCGACGACGTGATCGCGACGCTGGCCACCCAGGCCGAGGCCGCCGGTTTCGACGTCCTGATCGTCACCGGTGACCGGGACTCCTTCCAGCTGGTGTCCGAGCACACCACCGTGCTGTACCCGACCAAGGGCGTCTCCGAGCTGACCCGGTTCACCCCGGCGAAGGTCGAGGAGAAGTACGGGCTCACCCCGCAGCAGTACCCGGACTTCGCGGCGCTGCGCGGGGACCCGTCGGACAACCTGCCCGGCATTCCGGGGGTGGGCGAGAAGACCGCCGCCAAGTGGATCACCCAGTTCGGGTCGTTCGCGGAGCTGGTGGAGCGCGCCGAGGAGGTCAAGGGCAAGGCCGGGCAGAACTTCCGGGACCACCTGGAGGCCGTCAAGCTCAACCGGGTCCTGACCGAGATGGTCAAGGACGTGGAGCTGCCCAAGACCCCCACCGAGCTGGAGCGGGCCCCGTACGACCGGACCGCCATGATCGGCGTGCTGGACGTGTTGGAGATCCGCAACGCCTCGCTGCGCGAGCGGCTCCTCGCGGTGGACCCGGGCGCGGCCGAGGAGGCGCCGCCCGCGCCGGCCGCCGGGGTGGAGCTGGACGGCTCCGTGCTGGGCGCCGGCGAGCTGGCCCCGTGGCTGGAGGCGCGCGCCGGTGCGCCGCTGGGGGTGTCCACGGTGGACACCTGGGCCCTGGGCCAGGGCAACGTCGCGGAGATCGCGCTGGCCGCGGCGGACGGGACGGCCGCGTGGTTCGAGCCGTCCGCGCTGGACGAGGCCGACGAGAAGGCCTTCGCGGCGTGGGCCGCCGACGAGGCCCGGCCCAAGGTCGTGCACCACGCGAAGGGCCTGTGGCGGGTCCTGCCCGAGCACGGCTGGACGTTGGCCGGGGTCACCATGGACACCGCGCTGGCCGCCTACCTGGTCAAGCCGGGCCGGCGGTCCTTCGCCCTGGACGTACTGTCCAACGAGTACCTGCACCGGGAGCTGGCGCCCGCCGCCGCCGATGGGCAGTTGGCGTTCGGCGCGGACGAGACCGCCGAGGCCGGCGCGCTGATGGCGCAGGCCCGCGCCGTCCTGGACCTCGGCGACGCCTTCACGGCGAAGCTCGCCGAGGTCGGAGCCGCCGAGCTGCTCCACGACATGGAGCTGCCGACCTCCGAGCTGCTGGCCCGCCTGGAGCGGGCGGGCATCGCCGCCGACCGGGACCACCTCGAAGGCATGGAGCAGCAGTTCGCCGGAGCCGTGCAGCAGGCGGTGAAGGAGGCGCACGCGGCGGTGGGTCACGAGTTCAACCTCGGCTCGCCCAAGCAGCTCCAGGAGGTGTTCTTCGGCGAGCTGGACCTGCCGAAGACGAAGAAGACGAAGACCGGCTACACCACGGACGCCGACGCGCTGGCCTGGCTGGCCAAGCAGACCGACCACGAACTGCCGGTCATCATGCTGCGGCACCGGGAACAGGCCAAGCTCCGCGTCACCGTCGAGGGCCTGGTCAAGTCGATCGCGCCCGACGGCCGGGTCCACACGAGCTTCAGCCAGACCGTCGCCGCGACGGGCCGGCTGTCCTCCACCGACCCCAACCTGCAGAACGTGCCGGTGCGCACCGACGAGGGCCGGGCCATCCGGCGCGGGTTCGTCGTCGGCGAGGGCTACGAGTCGCTGATGACGGCCGACTACAGCCAGATCGAGCTGCGCGTCATGGCGCACCTGTCCGAGGACGAGGGCCTGATCGAGGCCTTCGCGACCGGTGAGGACCTGCACACCACGGTCGCCTCCCAGGTGTTCGGGGTGGAGCGGTCCCAGGTCGACGCCGAGATGCGCCGCAAGATCAAGGCGATGTCCTACGGTCTGGCGTACGGGCTGTCCGCGTTCGGTCTCGCCCAGCAGCTGAACATCGAGCCCGCCGAGGCGCGCGGGCTGATGGACACCTTCTTCGAGCGGTTCGGTGGGGTTCGCGAGTACCTCCAGCGCGTGGTGGACGAGGCCCGTGCCACCGGGTACACGGCGACGGTCTTCGGGCGCCGCCGTTACCTGCCGGACCTCAACAGCGACAACCGTCAGCGCCGCGAGGCCGCGGAGCGGATGGCGCTGAACGCCCCGATCCAGGGCACGGCCGCCGACATCGTGAAGGTGGCGATGCTGCGGGTGGACGCGGCCCTCACCGGGGCCGGGCTGACCTCGCGGATGTTGCTCCAGGTCCACGACGAAATCGTGCTGGAGATCGCCCCCGGCGAGCGGGAGCGGGTCGAGGAGCTGCTGCGGCGCGAGATGGGCGCCGCCGTCGAGCTGCTGGCCGCGCTGGACGTGTCCGTGGGCGTGGGCGGCGACTGGGAGTCCGCCGCGCACTGACCCGGCCGGCACGCCCCGACGCCCGTCCCCGCTATCGGCTGGGGGCGGGCGTTCGCGTGGGGCGGTCCCGGTCGGGGAGGTGCCGGTCGGGGCGGTGGCGCAGCCGCACGAGCGCCCCGTACAGCAGGAGTCCGACCGCGAGGCCGCCGCCCGCTCCGAAGCAGACGGTGGGGATGATGTCCAACGGGGTGCGGATCTCGTCGAAGAAGGTGAAGAAGCGGACCACCCGCAAGGTGATGCCGACCGCCGCGCAACCGCCGAGCAGGGCGAGGGAGCCCAGGAGTTCGGCGCGGCCGAGGTGGGGCACGGTGGGCGGGGCGGGCGTGGCCGGGAGCCGGCGCAGGCCGGTCACCGTGAACCAGAGCAGCGCGTAGCCGGCCGCCGCCGAAGTGCCGTACTGGAGCCAGGAGTAGAGCGGAAGCCCGAGGGCGAGGGGTTCGCCCAGCCAGGGGAGGGCGGTCGTTCCCCAGCGGTCCAGGTGCGTGAAGCTGTCCCAGACCACGTGCGTCAGCGAGCCGATGACGGCGGACAGGTAGAACCGGAGGGCGAGCGCGGTCCGTCGCCGCCCGCGCCAGTCCTCCCCGCGCAGGAAGCGGTGGACGCGGCCCTGCCGGGCGTACGGCAGGAGGGCGACCAGCGGCTCGCGCAGCAGGAGCCAGCACGCGGCGAGGACGGCCGTCAGGGCGGCGTCGGCGGTGAGGACGCCGAGCGGGGAGTGCGTGAAGGCGCCGTAGCCCATGACCCCTTCGACGATCGCGTCGCCGAAGTAGAAGGTGTCCGGCGCGAACGAGCCGAGGACCAGTGCGCAGGCGACCAGCGGTCCGCGGGCCCGTCCGGTCCGGCGGAGGGCCGGAAGGACCGCGGCCGCGTGGCTGAGGGTGAACGGCACTGCGCTCTCCAGGGTGCTCGGCGGTTCGGACAGTATGCGTGAGCTGCGGGGTACGTGGTGATGTGGTGAATTCCGATGCTCACCCCCTCACCTCTACGGGGAGTTGACGTATGGTCACGCGAACGTCTAGGGGAGGGGTTCCGTCATGGCGGCACGCACATTCGGACGCGATCTGCGCAGGATCGCCACCGCGGCCCTGGTCTCGGCGCTCGTGGCGGCGGCCGTGACGGCCTCGCAGGGCCCGGGGGGCGGGCGCGACCGGCTGCTCGCGGCCGGGGACGGACCCGGTGGGACCGCGGCGGCCGCGGCGGCGGGAGGCAACGGCTCCACGGGGAGCGACTCCTCCTACTACACCGAACTCCCGCCGCTGGTGAGCCCCGAGCCGCCCGCCGTGCTGCTCCCGGAGGGGGCGGTCCCGGGGGAGCCGGTCGTACCGGAGCAGCCCGCGCCGACGCCCGCCGTGGTGCCGGCGGTGGCACCCGCCCCCGCACCCCTGGCGGCGGGCGCGAAGGGGATACCCGCGAGCGTCCTCGCCGCCTACCGGGGGGCCGAGGAGAAGATCGGGCGCAGCGACCCCGGGTGCGGGCTGCGCTGGCAACTCCTGGCCGCGATAGGCAAGGTCGAGTCCGGGCAGGCGGGCGGTGGGCGTCTCGACGCCGCCGGGAACACCCTGCGGCCGATCCTGGGCCCGGTGCTCGACGGCAACGGCTTCGCGAACATCTCCGACACGGACGGCGGGGCGTACGACGGCGACGCCCGTTACGACCGCGCGGTCGGACCCATGCAGTTCATCCCGTCCACCTGGGCGGCCTGGGGCCAGGACGCGGACGGCGACGGCCGGCGCAACCCGAACAACGTCCACGATGCGGCCCTGGCCGCCGGCCGCTACCTGTGCGCGGGCAGCCGTGACCTGCGGGCGGGCGCCGACCTGGACCGGGCGGTGCTCTCCTACAACCAGTCCGGGGAGTACCTCCGCACGGTGCGGACCTGGTACGCGTACTACCTCCAGGGCGCGCAGGAGATCCCGGACGCGGGCGGTACGGGCGGTACGGGTACGGGGGCGCCCCTGCCCGGGGGTCAGCCGGCGGGCGGCAGGCCGACCCCGAAGCCGACCCCGGATCCCAAGCCGACGCCGACGCCGACGCCGACGCCGACGCCGACGCCGACGCCCACGCCGGAGCCGACCCCGACTCCCACGCCGACCCCGACGCCGACCCCGGATCCCAAGCCGACGCCCACCCCGACCCCGACGCCCACTCCGACCCCGGAGCCCAAGCCGACCCCCACGCCGACTCCGACCCCGACGGCCACCCCCAAGCCGACGCCGACGGGCGGCGCTTCGGGCAGCGCGGCGCCCTCGCCGAAGGCGACCCCGTCCCCGCTCCCCAGCACCGCCCCGAGTACGACGAAGGCCGGCTGATCACCCTCCCGGCATGACGCCCCACCCCGCCGGCACCGCGCGCAGCAGGACTTGAGGCGCGGCCCGGCGGGACCGGGGCACCCCGCACCCCCCGCACGCCCGGCCCCCGAACCCCCGGCCCCGGCCCCCGCGGCCGGCCCCCGGCCCCCGCGCGAGCACGGCCCCGTTGCCCCGGCCCGCGCCGCCCGCGCCCCCGCGCGCGTACGCGCACACGCATCCGCACGCCCCCGCCGGCCCCGCGCGCCCGGCCCCCGCGCGAGCACGGCCCCGGCCTCGGCGCCCCGCCTCCGCGTCAGCACGCTCACGCGCACGGCCCCGTCGCCCCCGGCCCGCGCCGCCCGCCCCCCCCGGTCGCCCCCGCGCGCGCGCGCACACGCCCCCGTCGCCCGCCGGCCCCGTACGCCCGCCGCCCGGACGGTTCTCATCTCACCTCCGCGTTGCTACGGTGCGCCTCCGTCCCTGACTCCCCATCAGATTCCGGAGGCCCCGGCATGCGCGCACTCGTCGCCGCCGCCCTCGGGCTGGCCGCCGCGCTGGCCCTCGTCCTCGCCATCACGGCGGTCGGGGTGCCGGACGGCAAGACCTCGCCCAAGCCGCTGCTCACCACCGCGCCCCCCGCGCCCGGAAAGTAGAGGAGGCCCGGCCATGCGACGCAGAGCGAGCCTCGTCCTGCTGGCCCTCGCCGTGTTCTGCGCGGCCCTCGCACCACTGCTGCGCTGGTACGCGTACCCGCGGCTCGCCAAGATCCCGCCGAACCAGTACCAGGAGATGGTGTTGGAGGCGAAGGACGCCACGCTCCTCGACTACACCGGCGGCATGCAGCCCAAGAAGGTCGACAAGGTCACCATCGTCCAGACCCTCAAGGGCAACGTCGAGGCGTCGAAGGAGATCGAGGCCGACGCGGGCAAGGACGTCGTCGTCTGGGACACCCTGTCCTACATCATGGGCCCCGACGGCAAGATGGTCTCCCGGATCCCCGAGCGCTACATCTTCGACGCCCACACCCAGGACCCGGTGCACGCCACCGGCGAGATGGTCGACGGGGACCCGGTCCGCCGCGAGGGCATCGAGTTCAAGTGGCCGTTCTTCACCGAGCCGCGCGACTACCTCTACTTCGACGCCCAGACCCGCACCTCCTCGCCGATCCACTACCTCGGACCGCGCACCTTCAAGGGCATGGACGTCTACTACTTCGAGCAGACCGTGCCGTGGACCAAGGTCTCCATGCCCAAGAAGATGCCGATCGAGGGCATCGACCCGGCGACCATCGAGCAGACCACCGGCACCACCCTCTGGTACACCGTGACGGCCCGCTTCTGGGTGGACCCCGTCACCGGCGCGCCCGTCAACGCCGAACAGGACATCCGGCAGGAGATGCGCGGCGGCATCGCGGCCGGCGCCCCCGACGGCAAGCTCACCGCCTTCGCCGGACACGTCACCATGCGGGAGGACTACGCGAAGTACACCCGCGACCTCGTCGCCGCGAACCGTACGAAGGTCCTCGCGCTGCACACCTACGCCCCGGCGGGCCTGGCCCTGGGCGGTCTCGCCCTCCTCGGCCTCGCCCTGTGGCTGGAGGCCCGCGGCCGACGCGGGGAGGACCGGGACGGGGCGGACCCCGACCGGGAGCCGGACGGGCTCAGCGCCTGAGGCGGGCGTTGGTGTGCCGGGTGGGCTCGGCGGTCGCCGGGTCCTCGGGCCACGGGTGCTTCGGGTAACGGCCGCGCAGCTCCGCCCGGACCGATCGGTAGCCCTCCCGCCAGAAGGAGGCCAGGTCGGCGGTGACCGCGGCGGGCCGCCCCGCCGGCGACAGCAGGTGCACCAGGACCGGGACCCCCGCCACCCGAGGGGTCTCGGCCAGCCCGAACAGCTCCTGGAGCTTCACCGCCAACACCGGCTGCTCCCCGGAGTAGTCGACGCGGATCCGGGAGCCGCTGGGCACCTCGATCCGCTCGGGGGCCAGCGCGTCGAGCCGGCCGGCCTCCCCGCCCGCCCACGGCAGGAGCCGGTTCAGGGCCTGACCGGCGTCGATCCGGGCCAGGTCGGAGCGGCGCCGGGCCCTGGACAGCTCGGGCTCCAGCCATTCGTCGGCCCGCTCCACCAGGACGGAGTCCCGCGCCACGTCGGGCCAGGCGCCGCCCAGCGTGCGGTGCAGGAAGCCCAGGCGGGCCCGCAGCGCCACCGCGTCGGGGGACCAGCGCAGCAGGCCCGTGCCCTGCGCACGCAACCCGTCCAGCAGGGCGGCGCGCACCAGCGCCGGGGCCGGGTCGCGCAGCGGCCGGGCCACCAGCTCGATCGCCCCCAGCCGCTCGGCGGAGCGGGCCACCAGGTCGCCGTCTTCCCAGCGCACCTCGTCCCCGGAGGTCAACAGGTGCGCGGCGGCCGTCCGGGCGGTGTCCTCGTCGAGCACCGCGCCCAGGCGGACCCGGGCCGACGCGGAGTGCGGCGCCCGGTCGGCGACGGCCACGGCCAGCCAGGGCGCGGCGCGCAGCACCGACCCGTCGCCGACCTCGGCCCCCGTCCCGGAGGCCATGAGGAACGCCCCCGCGCCCCGGGCCCTGGCGACCCGCTCGGGAAAGGCCAGGGCGGCCACCAGCGCGGCCGCGGCGTCGTCGGAGGGCGGGGGTCCGGTCCGTGCGGGCTCCCCGTCGCCGGCGGCCCGCTCCAGTCGGCGGACCTCCGCCCGCCAGCGGGCCCCGTACGCGTCCCGGCCGGCCCGGGCCGCCCGCCAGGCGGCGGCCAGGTCGTCGCCGTACTCCCGGGGAGGCTCCTCCGACAGCAGCGCCACCACCTCGGCGGCCCGCCGCACCCCCAGGGTCCGCGCCCCGTCCAGCAGCGCCCGTGCCAGCCGGGGGTGCACCCCCAGGCGGGCCGTGCGCAGCCCGCGCGGGGTGGGCCGCCCGGCGGCGTCCACCGCGCCGACGGCGGTGAGGACCTCCCGGGCCGCGGCCATGGCCCCGGCGGGCGGCGGGTCCAGCAGGGCGAGGCCGGTGGCGTCGGGGTCGCCCCAGCAGGCGGCCTGGAGGGCGAACTGCGCCAGGTCCGCGAGCCGGATCTCGGGGGAGGGGTAGGAGGGGAGCCGGGCGTCCTCGGCCTGCTCCCAGCAGCGGTACACCGTCCCGGGCGCCTCGCGTCCGGCCCGGCCGGCCCGCTGCCGGCCGGCCGCGCGGGAGGCCCGTACGGTCGCGAGCGCGCCCAGGCCGCGGGCGTGGTCCACACGGGGTTCGCGGGCCAGTCCGGAGTCCACGACGATCCGTACGCCCGGCACGGTCAGGCTGGACTCGGCGACCGCCGTGGAGAGGATCACCCGGCGGTGGTCGGCGGCGGTCAGCGCCGCGTCCTGCACGGCCTGCGGGGCCCGGCCGTGGACCTGGAGGACCTCCGCGTCGATCCCGGAGAGCCGACCGGCGACCCGGGAGATCTCCCCGACGCCGGGCAGGAAGCACAGCACGTCGCCCGTGCGTTCCGTCAGGGCCCGGCGCACCACCGAGGCCACGTGCGCGAGCTGCGCCGGATCGACCCGCATCCCGTGCGGCGGGCGCACGGGGCGGGCCGGCGGCGCCCACACGGTCTCCACCGGGTAGGAGACGCCGGCCGCCTCCACCACCGGGGCGTCCTCGCCGCCCCCCGACAGCAGCCGGGCCCAGCCGGCCGCGTCCGTCGTCGCCGAGGCGGCCACCAGGCGCAGCTCCGGGCGCAGGGTCGCGCGCACGTCCAGCAGGAAGGCGGCGACGGTGTCGGCGTCGAGGTGGCGCTCGTGGCACTCGTCCAGCACCACCACGTCCACGCCCGCCAGCTCCTGGTCCCGCTGGAGGCGCTGGAGTAGCACCCCGGTCGTGACCACCTCCACCAGGGTGTCGGGGCCCGTCACCCGCTCCCCGCGCACCGTGAAGCCCACCGAGGCGCCGACCCGTTCGCCCAGCAGCCACGCCATCCGTCGGGCGGCGGCCCGGGCGGCGATCCGGCGGGGTTCGGCGACGACCACCCGGCGCCGCCCACCGGAGCCCACGAGCCCCGCCAGCACCAACGGCACCAGCGTGGTCTTCCCGGTCCCGGGCGGCGCGCACAGCACGGCCGCGCCCCGGGACTCCAGGGCGGCGACGAGCGCGGGCACGGCTTCGCGGACGGGCAGGGCTTCGAGGGCGGCGGTGCGGATCAAGGGATCAGTCCCTCTCGCACACGAAGATCGCGGTGCCCGGGATCAGGTTGCCGCGCAACGGGGACCAGCCGCCCCACTCCTGGTCGTTCCAGGCGGGCCACTCCGGCTCGACGAGGTCCACCAGGCGGAACCCGCCCGCGACCACGTCCCGGACCCGGTCGCCCAGGGTGCGGTGGTGTTCCACGTAGACGGCGTTGCCCTCCTCGTCCTGCTCCACGTACGGGGTCCGGTCGAAGTAGGAGGCGGCGACGGACAGCCCCTCGGGGCCCGCCTCGTCGGGGAAGGCCCAACGGATGGGGTGGGTGACGGAGAAGACCCAGCGCCCGCCGGGGCGCAGTACGCGGCGCACCTCCCGCATCACGTTGACCGGGTCGGCGACGAAGGGGACGGCGCCGTAGGCGGAACAGGCCAGGTCGAAGGAGGCGTCGCGGAAGGGCAGGCGTCCGGCGTCGGCCTCCACCAGCGGGACCTCGTCGCCGATGCGCAGGGCGTGCTGGAGCTGGCGGTGGGAGAGGTCCAGGGCCACCGGCCGGGCCCCGCGCGCGGCGAGCCAGCGCGAGCACTGGGCGGCGCCGGCGCCGATCTCCAGGACGTCCTTGCCCTTGAGGGAGTCCGCCGGGCCCAGCAGCCCGGCCTGCTCCTCGTCGAGGCCCTCGGGGCCCCACACGAAGCGGTCGTCGCCGAGGAAGGCGCCGTGTTCGCTCTGGTAGTCGTCGGCGTTGCGGTCCCACCAGCCGCGGCTGGCCCGGCTGCTCTCCGCTTCCCCGGCGTCACGCCGGGTGGCGTCGGCGTCGTCGGCGTCGTTCCCGGCGGGAATCGGCGCCTCGTACGCGTCTTCGTGGGCGTAGTCCTCTTGGTTCATGGGGCCCGTCGTCGTAGTCTGCGGATGGCTGGAGCGGCGTGGTGCGTTCCGGTCATGGTGTATGGCCACGGGTGTGGCCGTGCGTCGCGGTGCGCGGCCGGCCTCGGTCGTGAAGTGGACCGAAAGGGCCATCGGGGCGTCTGTGCCCGCGAATTGTGCCGGTTGTGCGGTGATCTGCCCGTGGTGTGCACCTTCGCGCATTGACCCTGTCCGGCTGCCCCCGTATGCTACAAGTTGCGCTGCGAGCCTGTGCTCCTCAGACCTAGCAGGCTGCGCTTGCTTCTGTCGATGTCCCCTCGGTTTTCGAGGCCCTGCCGCATTCGCGGATCCGGGCTTCCTTGGCTGTCCGGCTTCGGCAGATGCCGATAAGGGCTCCCGGCGTAGCAGTACCTACGACTTTCTGTCCGTAACCGGAGCCCTTTCCCACATGACGAGCAGCACCGAGACCACCGCCACCACCCCTCCGCAGGTAGCGGTCAACGACATCGGCGACGCGGACGCGTTCCTCGCGGCCATCGACGCGACGATCAAGTACTTCAACGACGGCGACATCGTCGATGGCGTCATCGTCAAGGTGGACCGGGACGAGGTTCTCCTCGACATCGGTTACAAGACGGAGGGCGTGATCCCGAGCCGCGAGCTCTCGATCAAGCACGACGTCGACCCGAACGAGGTCGTCAAGGTCGGCGACGAGATCGAGGCCCTGGTCCTCCAGAAGGAGGACAAGGAAGGCCGCCTGATCCTGTCCAAGAAGCGCGCACAGTACGAGCGCGCCTGGGGCACGATCGAGAAGATCAAGGAAGAAGACGGCATCGTCACCGGTACCGTCATCGAGGTCGTCAAGGGTGGTCTCATCCTCGACATCGGCCTCCGTGGCTTCCTGCCGGCCTCCCTCGTCGAGATGCGTCGCGTCCGCGACCTCCAGCCCTACGTGGGCAAGGAGCTCGAGGCGAAGATCATCGAGCTGGACAAGAACCGCAACAACGTGGTCCTGTCCCGCCGCGCCTGGCTTGAGCAGACCCAGTCCGAGGTTCGCCAGACGTTCCTCACCACCCTGCAGAAGGGTCAGGTCCGCTCCGGCGTCGTTTCCTCGATCGTCAACTTCGGTGCCTTCGTGGACCTGGGTGGCGTCGACGGTCTCGTGCACGTCTCCGAGCTGTCCTGGAAGCACATCGACCACCCGTCCGAGGTCGTCGAGGTCGGTCAGGAAGTCACCGTCGAGGTTCTCGACGTCGACATGGACCGCGAGCGTGTCTCCCTGTCGCTGAAGGCGACGCAGGAAGACCCGTGGCAGCAGTTCGCCCGGACCCACCAGATCGGCCAGGTCGTCCCGGGTAAGGTCACCAAGCTGGTTCCGTTCGGTGCGTTCGTCCGCGTGGACGAGGGCATCGAGGGTCTGGTCCACATCTCCGAGCTGGCCGAGCGCCACGTGGAGATCCCGGAGCAGGTCGTCCAGGTCAACGACGAGATCTTCGTCAAGGTCATCGACATCGACCTTGAGCGTCGCCGGATCTCGCTGTCCCTGAAGCAGGCCAACGAGTCCTTCGGTGCCGACCCGGCCTCGGTCGAGTTCGACCCGACGCTGTACGGCATGGCTGCCTCGTACGACGACCAGGGCAACTACATCTACCCCGAGGGCTTCGACCCCGAGACCAACGACTGGCTCGAGGGCTTCGACACCCAGCGCGAGACGTGGGAGCGCCAGTACGCCGAGGCGCAGGTCCGCTTCGAGCAGCACCAGGCCCAGGTCATCAAGAGCCGCGAGGCCGACGAGGCCGCTGCCGCCGAGGGCGCTGCTGCCCCGGTCGCCAGTGGCAACACCGGTGGCGGCGCGGGCGGCGGCAGCATCTCCGGAGGTTCGTACTCCTCCGAGGGTGCGGACGAGACCTCTGGCGCCCTGGCGTCCGACGAGGCCCTCGCCGCGCTCCGCGAGAAGCTGGCCGGCGGCCAGAGCTGATCGCAGCACGACGACGCTCCACGCCACGGCGTGAGCTGAGCCGTTAGACGAGGCCCGTCCCCTTCGGGGGGCGGGCCTCTTCGTGTGCCCGGGGAGCCGGCTCGCCCACCGGACGGAGGCTCCCAGGGGTCGATTTCCCGTGAATGCCGTCAACTGGGGAATGACGTCGCCCCCTTGGACGTTCTTGGCAGGGACCGCGCGGCGAGGGAGGAGTGGTGACGTTGCTTGATCCACAGGGTCTGTACGAATGGGATGCCAAGGGCCTGGCGGTGGCCGACCTGGCGCTCGCCCAGGACTCGGCCGGGTTGGTCATGCTCTACCACTTCGAGGGGTACATCGACGCGGGCGAGGCCGGCGAGCAGATCGTCGAGCGCGTCCTCGACACGCTGCCCCACCAGGTCGTGGCCCGCTTCGACGCGGACCGCCTCGTGGACTACCGGGCCCGGCGCCCGCTGCTGACCTTCCAGCGCGACCACTGGACCGAGTTCGAGGAGCCCCTGCTGGAGGTCCGGCTCGTCCAGGACGCCACCGGCGCCCCCTTCCTGCTGCTCTCCGGCCCCGAGCCGGACGTGGAGTGGGAGCGCTTCGCCGTTGCCGTCCGGCAGATCGTCGAGCGGCTCGGCGTCCGCCTGTCCGTCAACTTCCACGGCATCCCCATGGGCGTCCCGCACACCCGACCCGTCGGCATCACCCCGCACGGCAACCGGACGGACCTCATGCCCGGCCACCGCAGCCCCTTCGACGAGGCACAGGTCCCCGGCAGCGCCGAATCTCTGGTCGAGTTCCGCCTCGGCCAGTCCGGGCACGACGTCCTCGGCGTCGCCGCGCACGTCCCGCACTACATCGCCCGCTCCCCGTACCCGGACGCGGCCCTGACCGCCCTGGAGGCGATCACCGCGGCCACCGGGCTGGTCCTGCCGGCCGTGGCGCACGCCCTGCGGACCGAGGCCCACCGGACCCAGACGGAGATCGACCGCCAGATCCGCGAGGGCGACGAGGAACTCGTCAGCCTGGTCCAGGGGCTGGAGCACCAGTACGACGCCGCCGCCGGGGCCGAGACCCGGGGCAACATGATCGCCGAACCCGCCGAGATCCCCTCGGCCGACGAGATCGGCCGCGAATTCGAGCGGTTCCTCGCGGAGCGCGAGGGCGAGGGCTGATCCCGTCCCGGGCCCCCGGGGGGCTGATGCGGCCCGGGGGTCGGGGTCTAGGCTGCCGAGCATGCTGAAAGTGGGCCTGACAGGCGGAATCGGTGCCGGCAAGAGCGAGGTCTCGCGGTTGCTGGCGGGGTACGGGGCGGTCGTGGTGGACGCCGACCGCATCGCGCGGGAGGTCGTGGAGCCCGGTACGCCCGGGCTCGCCGCCGTGGTGGAGGCCTTCGGCGGCTCCGTACTGACCTCCGACGGGCAGCTCGACCGGCCGGGCCTGGGGGCGCTCGTCTTCTCCGACCCGGCGAAGCTGCGGACCCTGAACGCGATCGTGCACCCGCTGGTCGGTGCCCGCTCCGCCGAGCTGGAGGCCGCCGCGGGCCCCGACGCGATCGTGGTGCACGACGTGCCCCTCCTCGCGGAGAACGGCCTCGCGGCCCTCTACGACCTCGTCGTCGTGGTGGACGCCGCCCCCGAGACCCAGCTGGCCCGACTGACCGGCCGGCGCGGGATGACGGAGGACGAGGCGCGGGCGCGGATGGCGGCGCAGGCCGAGCGGGAACAGCGGCTGGCCGTCGCCACGATCGTGATCGACAACGACGGGCCGCTGGAGGCCCTGGAACCGCAGGTCCGCAAGGTCTGGGAGGAACTCGTCGCCCGCGCCGCGGCCCAAGCGTCCCCGGAGGGGGACCCGAAGGGCTCCGCGGAAGCGTCCCCGGCGGAATAGGGCGCGCGCGGTCGCGCGTTGAACGCGCCCGTAGAGGGAAGGAATCACACCGTGTCCGACACCACGCCCCCGCCGCCGCCCGACTCCTCCGCCTCCGGGGACCCGTCGTCCTCCGGGGCGTCCTCCGGGTCGCGCCGGTCGGTGAGCCCGGAGACCCACGTGATCGACTACCGGGCCGCCGAGCGACTGTTGGAGGCCCGGGACCCGCGCGGGGCGGTCAGGCTCCTCGACTCCGTCATAGCCGCCCACCCCGAGAACACCTCCGCCCGGCTGCTGCGGGCCCGGGCCTTCTTCGCGGCGGCCCAGCTGCGGCCGGCGGAGCTGGAGTTCGAGCTGGTCCTGGAGCGGGAACCGGACAACGCCTTCGCCCACTTCGCGCTGGGCCGCACCTACGAACGCTCCGGCCGGCGCGAGCAGGCCCGCCGCCACTTCCGGCTGGCCGCCGCCCTGGACCCCCGGCCCGACTACCTGGCGGCCGCGCGCTTCGAGGACTGATCCGGGCGGGCCGGCCCGGACCGGGGCGCCGGCCGCGTCCTCAGCGGGACGCGCGCGGAGGCTCGTACGGGGGCACGTCGCGGCCCGGCTGGTAGTGCGGGCCCTGCCGCATGTGCCGGACGACGACGAACAGGTCCGCACCGGCCAGCAGGACCACCACCGCGCAGGCCGCCGCCCATCCGGGCCGGCCGACGAGGGAGAAGGCGACCGCCCCGGCGGCGGCCCAGATCAACCCCCACAGACTCAGCCAGAACCGCAGCCGCAGCGGGCTGCGGGCGGTCACCGGCTCGTTTCCGGTACGCATGGCCATCGCCGCCTCGTACTACGCCCCCCGGTGGGACCCCCTCCCATGGTCCCACCGGGGGGCGCGCCGCGTCATGGGGTCACGGGTTGAGCTTGTTCACGGCCGTGACGGTGGTCTTCTTGAAGGCGGGCACCGGGGCGTCGGTCAGGTGACCCATCTGCCCCCACTTCACGACGGTGACGGTGGCCCCGTCCCGCCCGATCCCGTACAGGTGCACGCCCGGCTCGGAATCCGGGACGGAGGTGTCCACGCCGTAGACGTGCGCGCCCTCCTCGACGCTCAGCTTCCCGTAGTCCTGCCAGGAGGCGGTGCCGCCCGGAGTCCGGCGCAGCCAGTCGGCGGCGCAGGCGGCGACCTTTCGCTCCAGGGCGGAGGCGAGACTGCCCGCCTCGGCGTCCGACGCGGTCCGCACGGAGACCTGCACCGCGCCGGTGTCGAGGTCCGTTCCGAAGGTGCGGTGCCAACTCCCGGTCTTCGGGAGCACTCCCTCCAGGCAGAACGGCGTGGTCTCGGGCAGGCCCTTGGTGACCGGGCCCTGGAACCAGGCGGAGGACGGGTGCGGCGGCAGGTCGGTGCCCTTCAGGAACCCGGGTGCGGTCACGGCGGCCGAGGCGGTGGTCGAGGTGGTGAGGGTGAGCGCGGCGGCCGCCGCCAGGAGGGCGGTGGCGAGGGCCGAGGTGCGGGTGGTTCGGAACACGGTGTTCTCCCCGTACGAGATGCGGTCGTGGTGCGGTGCGGTGCTGTGCGTGGTGCGTGGTGCGTGGTGCGTCGTGAGGTGTGGAGCGATGTGTGAACAGCCTTACCCGGAGGGGGCCGTGGGACGACAGGGCGTGGCGGAATCGGGACACTGGAACGGCCGTACACGCGGTCACCTGGGGGAACACCCCCGGGGTGGAACGCGGTCACGGGACGGGGGGACAAGGTGGGCGAGGGGGAACGGTCGGTGGGGACGGAACGGTCGGTCGAGGCGGAGCGGTTCGCGCGGCTGATGCGGGAGCTGAAGGAACGTGCCGGGCTGAGCTACGGGGCGTTGGCGCGGCGGCTGCACACCAGCACGTCGACGCTGCACCGGTACTGCAAGGGGGAGGCGGTGCCCGCGGAGTTCGCGGTGGTGGACCGCTTCGCGCGGGCCTGCGGGGCGGAGCGCGAGGAGGCGGTGGAACTGCACCGGGCCTGGCTGTTGGCGGACGCGCGACGCAGGGCGGGGACGGCGACGGGGGTGGGGGCCGCAGCCGTGGAGCCGCCCGCTCCGCCCGCGCCGTCCGCGTCCGCGTCGTCCGAGGAGCCGTCGTCCGAGCGGGCGCCGGTGGTGGTGCCGGCGGTGCGGTACGGGAGGTTGCGGCGGCGGGTGCTCGCCCTGGCGGTGTCCGGGGTGGTCGCCGGGGCGGTGGTGGCCGCGCTGGCCGTCGCGGCCCCGGAGCGGGGGCGCGACGGGTCGCCCGCGGTCGCGGCGTCGGCGGGACCCACGGGCAGCGCGCCCGGGTCCCCGTCCCGGGCGGGGTCAGCCGCCCCCTCGGGGGCCGGGACCGAGTCGCCCGGGACCGCCTCGGCCGGGGCCACGGGCGGCTCCGGGGCGTCCCCGTCCGCCGCGCCGGACGCCGGCGCCGCCACCGACGGGGCCCCGAGCGGCGCGGCGAGCGGTCCGGCTCCCGGTTCGGGCGGTTCCCCCGCGCCGCCCGCCGGGGTCGCGCCCCTGGGCGTGGCCGTGCGGTCGCACGTGTGGGCCTCGGGCTGCGACCACGCCTACCTCACCGACCGGGCCCCGGCGGCGGTGCCCGCGCCGCCCGTGCAGGCGGACGCCCTCGGCTGGGCGCGGGCCCAGCGGGCGGTGCACGCCGGGACCCAGATCGTGGAGGTCACCCTGCACGGCAAGGGGGAGGGGGCGGTGGTGCTGGAGGGGCTGGAGGTACGGGTCGCCGCCCGACGGACCCCGCCGGCCTGGAACGTGTACCGGATGTCCCAGGGCTGCGGCGGCGCCCTCACCCCCGCCACCTTCGCGGTCAACCTGGACGCGCCGAGGCCGCTGGCCCGCGGAGTGGCGGGCAATGACGCCGGGGAGCCGCTGCCCGCTCCGACGTTCCCGATGCGGGTCTCGGCGGCGGAGCCGGTCGTGCTCCGGGTGGAGGCGGCGACGACGGGCTGCGACTGCGACTGGTACCTCGACCTGCGCTGGAGCGGGCCCGGGGGCTCCGGCACCCTGCGCCTCGACGACGGGGGCCGGCCCTGGCGGGTCAGCGCCTCGGGGGGCCGGCCCGCGTACGGGTTCGCGACCGAGCTGGGCCGCTGGACCCGCTGACCGCGCGGCCCGCACGGCCTGCACCGGCCTGCACCGGCCTGCACCGGCCTGCACCGGCCTGCACCGGCCTGCACAGCCTGCACCGGCCTGCACAGCCTGCTCGGCCGGTACGGCCTGCTCGGCCGGTACGGCCTGCACGCCTGCACGGCCGGTACGGCCCGCACGCCTGCACGGCTCGCACGCCTGCACGGCTCGCACGCCTGCACGGCCTGCACGCCTGCACGGCTCGCACGCCTGCACGGCTCGCACGCCTGCACGCCTGCACGGCTCGCACGCCTGCACGGCCGGTACGGCCCGCACGCCTGCACGGCTCGCACGCCTGCACGGCCTGCACGCCTGCACGGCTCGCACGCCTGCACGGCCTGCACGCCTGCACGGCTCGCACGCCTGCACGGCTCGCACGCCTGCACGGCTCGCACGCCTGCACGCCTGCACGCCTGCACGGCCTGCACGCCTGCACGGCCTGCACGCCTGCGCGGCCTGCACGCCTGCGCGGCCCGCACGCCCGCCCGGCCGTACCGCGCGCGGCGGTGAACGTGCAGGTCAGCCGCCCTTGTCGGTGGCCCCCTCTAGACTCGGCCGCACAGGCCGTGCCATGACCGGGCGGGGCCGCGACGAGGGAGGGAGGACACCGTGGCCACGCGACCACCGGCGTACGCGTCCGGGCCGGAGCCGTTGCTCGGCCGCGCCGCCGTGTTCCTCCCCGCCGCCGTGCCCCGAGAGGGCCGGATCGCGTTCTGGGCGCCCGGGGGAGAGGCCCTGCCCGAAGCCGGGACGCCGCACACCCTCTCCGTGGTCCGGCCCCACGGCGAGGGCGTCCGCACGCGCACCGTTCCCGCCGTGACCCTGGGCGTCGCCGAGGCCCTGCCCGTGCTGGTGCGGGCCGCCCGCGCCGCCGCCGCGCACCCCGCCGCCCGAGCCTGGGGCACCGCCGCCGTCCAGGCGCTGTCCCTCGCCGCCCGGGGCCGCCTGCTGCCGGGCCTCACCCCCGAGGGGATCGACGCCTGGCGGGCCGGTCCGCTCGACGCCGAGGACCTGGGGCACCTGCGCGCCGTCGCCGCCGCCCTGCCGTACGAGGGGTACGCCGTCCCCCTGTCCGGGCGCCGTCCGCTGACGCTGCCCGAACCGGAGGCCCTGGTCCGGGCCTTTCTCGACGCCGTCGCCGACACCCTGCCGCGCACCGCGGCCGCGCCCTTCGCCTCCGGCGCCCCCTTCGCCGCCCGGGAGCCGCAGCGGGTGCCCGGGATACAGGAGTGGGCCGCCCAGGTCGCGGCCGGCGCGGACACCGGGGTGGGGATCTCGCTGCGGCTCGACCTGTCCTCCTTCGCCCTGTTCGACGAGCCGGAGCCGCAGGACGTCCGCCGCGCCGGAGCCGCCGTCGTGCAGGTGCACAGCCTCGCCGACCCGACCCTGGTGACCGATGCCGGGACGCTGTGGGCCGGGGCGTCCGCCGCCGGTTTCGGCCCCCGCGCCCGGATCGACGCCGTGCTCGCGCTGCGCCGGGCCGCCCGGGTGTGGCCGCCGCTGCTGCGGCTCCTGGACCAGCCGGCGCCCGACTCCCTGGCGCTCTCGGACCCGGAGCTGGAGGACCTCCTCGGCGTCGCCGCCACCCGCCTCGCCGCGGCCGGGGTTCCGGTCCACTGGCCGCGCGAGTTGGCCCGTACGTTGTCCGCGACCGCCGTCGTACGGTCCACCGCGCCCGGCTCCGCCACCGACGGCACCGCCTTCTTCGACGCGGCCTCCCTGTTCGCCTTCTCCTGGGAGCTGGCCCTCGGCGGGGACCGGCTCACCCCGGGGGAGATGGACTCCCTCGCCCAGGCGCACCGGCCCGTGGTGCGGCTGCGCGACCAGTGGGTCCGGGTCGATCCGGCGCTCGTGCGCAAGGCCCGCAAGCGGGAACTGGGCCTGCTGGACCCGGTGGACGCGCTGACGGCCGTGCTCACCGGTTCGGCCGACGTGGACGGGGAGCCGGTGCCCGCGGTCCCGGTGGGTTCGTTGGCGCGGTTGCGGGACCGGTTGGCGGGGGATCCCGAGCCGATCGCGGCGCCCGCCGCGCTGAAGGCGACCCTGCGGGACTATCAACTGCGGGGACTGGCCTGGCTCGACCTGATGACCTCCCTGGGCCTCGGCGGCTGCCTCGCCGACGACATGGGTTTGGGCAAGACCGTCACCCTCATCGCCCTCCACCTCCACCGCGACCGCCCCGAACCCACCCTCGTCGTCTGCCCCGCCTCCCTCCTGGGCAACTGGCAACGCGAAATCGAGAAATTCGCCCCCGCCACCCCCGTACGCCGTTTCCACGGCGCCGGCCGCACCCTCGACGACCTCCCGCCCGGCGGATTCGTCCTCACCACCTACGCCACCATGCGCGCCACCGCCCCCCACCTCGCCACCCACGCCTGGGGCATGGTCGTCGCCGACGAGGCCCAACACGTCAAGAACCCCCGCTCCTCCACCGCCAAAGCCCTCCGCACCATCCCCACACCCGCCCGCGTCGCCCTCACCGGCACCCCCGTCGAGAACAACCTCTCCGAACTCTGGGCCCTCCTCGACTGGACCACCCCCGGCCTCCTCGGCCCGCTGACGACCTTCCGGGCCCGCCACGCCCGACCGGTGGAGCACCAGCAGGAGGAGGACGGGGGCAACGAGGCCGCGGTGGCCCGTCTGGCCGCGCTCGTACGGCCGTTCCTGTTGCGTCGCAAGAAGTCCGACCCCGGGATCGCCCCCGAACTTCCGCCCAAGACCGAGACCGACCACCCGGTGTCCCTCACCCGGGAGCAGGCCTCGCTCTACCAGGCGGCGGTGGAGGAGGCGATGGCCGTCATCGAGGCGAGCGAGGGCATCGAACGGCGCGGCATGATCATGAAATTGCTGGCCTCGCTCAAGCAGATCTGCAACCACCCGGCGCAGTACCTGAAGGAGGATCCGCCCCGGATCCCGCACCGCTCGGGCAAGCTCGCCCTCCTCGACGAGCTCCTCGACACGATCCTCGCGGAGGGCGGCTCCGTCCTGATCTTCACCCAGTACGTGACCATGGCCCGGATCATCGAACGGCACCTGCGCGAGCGGGGAATCTCCCACCAACTCCTGCACGGCGGGACGCCGGTGCCGCGCCGCGAGGAACTCGTCGACCGCTTCCAATCCGGCGAGGTCCCCGTCTTCCTGCTCTCCCTCAAAGCCGCCGGAACCGGCCTCAACCTCACCCGCGCCGGCCACGTCGTCCACTACGACCGCTGGTGGAACCCCGCCGTCGAGGAACAGGCCACCGACCGCGCCTACCGCATCGGCCAGACCCAACCCGTCCAGGTCCACCGCATCGTCGCCGAGGGCACCGTCGAAGACCGCATCGCCGAACTGCTGGAGGCCAAGCGGGCCTTGGCGGACGCGGTGCTGGGATCCGGCGAGGCCGCCCTGACCGAGCTGACCGACCGCCAGCTGGCCGACCTCGTCTCCCTGCGGGGGCCCGCGTGATCACCGCGCGCGAGGACCGCCGCCGCACCTTCGAGACCGTGCCCGCCGGGGTGGAGGCCGTGACCTGGTGGGGTCGGGCCTGGGTGGCCGCGCTGGAGCGGCGCGCCCACGATCCGGCCCGGCTCGCGCGCGGCCGGACGTACGCCGCCGAGGGCCACGTCGACGCGGTCACCGTCACCCCGGGGCGGATCGTGGCGTACGTCCGCGGCAGCCGGGCCCGCCCCTACCGCACCGAGCTGTCCCTCGCCGCCTTCACCGACGCCGAGTGGGACGAGGTGCTGGAGGCGGTGGCGGCGGATCCGGCGGCCCTCGGGGCGCTGCTGGAGCGGGAGGTCCCGCAGTCCCTGGCGGACACCGTCCTGCCCGGTGCGGGAGAGCCGACCGCCCGCTGCTCCTGCCCGGACCCGGCCAGGCCGCCCTGCAAGCACGCCGCGGCCCTCTGCTACCGGGCGGCCAGGCTCCTCGACAGTGATCCCTTCGTCCTGTTGCTCCTGCGCGGCCGGGGCGAGCGGGAGCTGCTCGACGAGCTGACCCGCCGCAACGCCGCCCACGCCGCCCGCGAACAGCCCGACACCGCACCGGACTTCCCCGGGGTGCCGGCCCGCGCCGCGGTGGCCCGTACGGTGCTGCCCCCGCTGCCCGCCCCGCTCGCGGTGCCGGACGTGGTGGGCCTGCCGCCCGCGTACCCGGAGGACCCGGCGGCGCCGGACCCGCTCGCGCTGGACCAGCTCGCCACCGACGCGGCCGCCCGCGCCCTGGGCCTGCTGGCCACGGGCGTCGACCCGACGGGGGACCTCACCCTGTGGCAGGACGCCGTCCGGCTGGCCTCCGCACACCCGACGGCGGGGCTCACCGGCGCGGCCCGGACCCTGTACCGGGACCTGTCCCGGGCCACCGGCCGCAGCACCACCGCCCTGGCCCGCGCCGCGGCGGCCTGGCGGCAGGGCGGCCTGCCCGCCCTCACCGTGCTGGAGGAGCCGTGGGACCCCCCGGCGGGCCCCTTCGACCGGGCCCGTCCGGCCCTCCTCGCGGCGGGCCAGGGCACGTTCCGCCCGGACCGCAACCGCCTCACGTCCCGCACCCGTCAGCTCCGTCTGAGCCGCGAGGGCCTCTGGTACGCCTACGAATCGCGCCCGGAGGAGGAGGACTGGTGGCCCACCACGCCCCCCTCCCCGGACGCGGTCACGGCGCTCCTGCGCCACGCGGAGTCCTGAGGGGCCCGACGGCCGCCGGGCCGGGGGCCGTTCACCGCGGCGGGGGCGCCTCCAGGCCGGCCGCCCAGGTGGTCAGGGTGGTGAAGTCGCGCTCGCGCAGGCCGTGGCGGGGGTGGATGCGCAGGAGGAGGGCCGGCGACGGGTGGTGGGCGTCGACCCAATCCCGGTCGTGCGCGGTGATCATGTCGTCGACCCAGGCGAAGGGCCGGCCGGCGGCCCAGGCGACGAGGGCGCGGGTCTTCCAGGACAGGCCGTCGGGATCACGTGCGAAAAGTTCCGGCCAGTCGACGACGGGCAGGTCGACGGGCAGCCCGATGTGCGGGGCGATCAGCGTGTTGGCCTGGTGGGTCCAGGCCGTGGCCCAGGTGAGCTCGAAGGGCAGGGCCAACAACCGCGCCCCGTGGGCCGGGTGGAGGCGGACCCGCGCCCCGCGCCGGGTGCGCCGGGCGGCGGGGTCCCGGTGGGCGAGCCAGACGTCGGGCCGCATGCGATGGCTCGTGTAGCCACGCAGCCCGGCGGAGAGGGACCGGAAGGGATTGAGGGGGCCGTCGACGTCGAGCAGGAGCAGCGGTCGTCCAGTCATGAAGTAGGGACTACCCAGTACACGATGGAGTGAAATGCGTACCGGCTCTATAACCCGAACGGGTTTGAGGGCGTTGTCTCCGGTAAGGGCGAGATGCCCCGCAACCCTCCGGAAGGCAGGAACACTGATGCGTCACAGTCGTCGAAGTGGCTTGATCGCGGCCGTCGTCGCGGGCGGCGGACTGGCGGTCGCGGGTGTGGGCGGTCTCGCCCATGCCGATGCGGACGCGGCCGGTCGGGCCGAGCGTTCGCCGGGTCTGCTCTCGGGGAACCTGGTGCAGTTGCCCGTGCACACCCCGGTCAACGCGTGCGGGAACACGGTCAGCGTGGTCGGCGTCCTCAACTCCGCCGCGGGCAACAGCTGTACGAACGCGAGCCCCGGTGGAGGGAGGTCTTCCCATCCGGGCTCCTCGGGCTCTTCGCACTCCTCCGGGTCCTCGGGATCAGGGTCGGGATCGGTGACCCACGGGGGAGCGGTGGCCGCCGGCGGCGGAAAGGATTCTCCGGGAATCCTCTCGGGGAACGGGCTCCAACTCCCCGTCGATCTGCCGCTGAACATCACCGGCAACTCGGTGAGCGTGGTCGGCGTCGGCAACACCTCGCACGGCAACACCTCCGTCAACGGGGAGACCCCCAGCGGGGCCAAGCCGCCCCAGCCGCCCGTCGTCCGGCCGCCCGTGACCCCGCCGCCCGTCGCCCCGGTCACCTCCGTGACCCCGCCCCGGCACGCCGAGGCGCTCGCGCACACCGGCTCCGACGGCCTCGGGTACGTGCTGGCCGGCAGCGGGGTGCTGATGCTCGGCGGGGTCGTGCTGTACCGGCGCTTCCGCCTCAACTAGGCCGTCTCTTACGGATCTTGTTCGGATCTTGCCGGGCCGGGGCCGTCCGACACGGCACCTCTCCTCGGCTACCGCCGGGGAGGCCCCCGCGTTGTCGGGCCTCCCGCGTACGACCGGTGCGCGGGAGGCCCTCCGCCCGGCGAGCCGTCCCCTCGGGCCTGGGAGGCCCCGGTAGTGGACGCCTCGGCCCCGTCCGCGACCCCCGAAGCGCGGTTTGACCCTCCCCTTACGTCAGGCTTGAGGCTGGGTGCCGACGAAAGGGCGGGTGGATGAGCTACTCCGTTGGACAGGTCTCGGCGTTCGCCGGGGTGACGGTGCGGACACTGCACCACTACGACAAGGCGGGGTTGCTCTCGCCCGGTGACCGCAGCCACGCCGGCTACCGGCTCTACGGCGAGGCGGACCTGGTCCGTCTCCAGCAGATCCTCTTCTACCGTGAACTCGGCTTCCCCCTCGACGAGATCGCCGCGATCTTCAAGGATCCCCGGGCGAACCCGCTGGACCGCCTACGGGAACGGCAGCGGCAGTTGAGCGAGGAGATCGCCAGGCTGCAGCGGCTGACCGAGGTGGCGGAACGGGCGATCGAGGTCCAGAAGACCGGGGTGTCCCTCACCCCACAGGAACGCTTCGAGGTCTTCGGAGAGATCACCTTCGACCTGAGCTACGCCACCGAGGCCGAGCTGAAGTGGGCCGGCTCGAAGGGACAGCGCGAGGCCATGGCGCGCGCGACCGCCCACACCAGGGAGGACTGGCGCAGGCTCATGGGCGAGGCCACCGCTTGGCGCGCGGACCTGCTCGCGACCTTCGACGAGGGGGAGCCGACCGACGGCGAGCGGGCCATGGACCTCGCCGAGGAGCACCGCCTGCACATCTCGTGCTGGTTCACCTCCTGCCCGCCCGACATGCACCGGCGCATCGCGGACGACTTCGTCGCCGACCCGCGTGCCTTCGCCCTGGTCGTACCGCCGTCGCAGCAGCGCCCGGGCCTGGCCGCCTACACCCGCGAGGCGGTCCACGCCAACGCGGCCCGCCACGGGGCCGGCCCCGCGGATCCCGAGGGGGCCCGATGAGAATCCTGATCGCCACGGCCGGATCGCGCGGCGACGTCGCGCCCTACACGGGCCTGGGCGTGGAACTGCGCCGGGCCGGGTACGAGGTCGCCCTCGCCACCACGGAGACCTTCGCACCCCTCGTACGCGACGCGGGCCTGGAATTCCGCGGTCTCCCCGCCGACACACGGGCGCGTGGCGGGGTCACCGGCAAACGTGAACTGATGCGCACTGCCGCCGCCTTCACCGCCGACCTGGGCCAGGGTTTCGCCGATGCGTGGGACGAAGGCACGGATCTGCTCCTCCTGTCGACCACCACAGCCCCGCTGGGCTGGCACCTCACCGAGGCCACCGGCACTCCGAGCCTCGGCGTGTATCTCCAGCCCACCGCGCCGACCGGCGACTTCCCGCCCGTCGTCACGGGCTCCCGCTCCCTGGGCCGCGCGGCCAACCGGACCACCGGACGCTTCGCTCTGGGGATGGCCGACCGCGTCTACGCGGACGCGGTCACCGGACTCCGCCGCCGTCTCCGGCTGCCCCCGGCCACGCCTTCCGCCATGCGGCGGCGACAGGAACGGGCGCACTGGCCCGTCGTGCACGGCTTCAGTACGGCTCTGGTGCCCCGCCCGTCCGACTGGCGCTCGGGCCTGGAAGTGGTGGGCAACTGGTGGCCCCACCACGCCGCGAACGAGCAGCTGCCCGCCGACCTGGAGGACTTCCTGACGGCCGGCCCCCGGCCCGTCCTGATCGGTTTCGGGAGCATGGCGTCCGGCGACGGGGAACGGCTGAGTGGGATCGCGGTACGGGCCCTGCGCCGCGCCGGACTGCGCGGCATCCTCCAAGCCGGCAGCGCGGGACTCGCCGCCGACGGGGACGACGTGCTCACCATCGGGCACGTACCGCACGCCCTGCTCCTTCCCCGGGTGGCCGCGGTGGTCCACCACGCGGGCGCCGGTACCTCGGCCGCGGCGTTGCGGGCCGGAGCCCCGGCGGTCACGGTGCCGGTGACCGCGGACCAGCCGTTCTGGGCGGGGCGGCTCGCCGCCGTCGGCGCCTCCAGCGCCCCGATTCCCTTCCGCCTCCTCACCGCCGAACGGTTGGCCGACGCACTCCACCGAGTCGTGAACGACCAGACGTACGTCCGGGCCGCGGCAAGGGCGGCGCAGCACCTGGCGACCGAGGACGGAGCGGGCCGGACGCTGAAGGCCATCCAGCGGCTGACGGAGGGATGACGACGGCCCCGCGGCAGGCGCTGGTGTCGGCGGGTGTTCGTGGACACCGGCCGCGTCCGGCGCCGCGAGCCACCGCGGAACCTCCGTACCGACCACCCGTGCCGAGGTTGACCTGATTGCGCGCTGCCGGGATCCGTCCGAGCCCCCACCATGGGCCGCACCTGCGGGAACGCCGCCCACGGACGGGACGACCGACCATGACCGCACTCCTCCGGCACGCCGTGTGCCCCGAAGGCACCTGGGACGTGGCCCTCGCCCGCCCCGGCCCCGCGCTCTTACCCGGCGTGCGCCTGTACCGGGGCGTGCGCTTCGGGACGGGGGTGGTCCGCCGCCGGCTGGAGATCCCCGGGCCCTGGGTCACGCTGGTCCTCGGATTCGGCCCCCCGATGCGGCTCATCAGCCCGGCCCGGGCCCCGGGGGTCCCGGCGATCGACCTGCTCCTGGCCTCCTCGGTGTCGGGCCTCCAGACCCGGCCCACCATCGGGGAACACGGCGGCCACCTCGCCGCCCTGGAGGTGGTCCTCACCCCGTACACCGCCCACCGCCTGCTCGGCGTCGAGATGGGCGCGCTGGCCAACCGCCACCTCGACCTCGCCGATGTGGCCGGGGCCCGGGCCTCCCGCCTCGGCGACGCGCTCGCGGAACTGCCCGGCTGGTCGGCGCGGTTCGCCCTGCTCGACCGGGAGTTGACCCGCTGGCTGGAGGCCGGGCCGGAGCCCGCGGCGCGCCTGGTGTGGGCCTGGCGGCGGCTCGCCGCGTCGGGGGGCCGGCTGCCGGTGTCCGTGCTCGCGGCCGAGACGGGCTGGAGCGTGCGGCAGTTGGAGAACCGGTTCAACGAACAGGCGGGGATGCCCCCCAAGGCCGTGGCCCGCGTCATGCGGTTGAACCGGGCGATGCGCCTGCTCGCGGCGGGCTCCCTCGCCCCGGCCGACGTCGCCACCACCTGCGGGTTCAGCGACCAGTCGCACCTGCACCGCGACTTCAAGGCCATGACCGGGGCCACCCCCCGCGCGTTCTTCGCGGCCCGCCTCACCGGTCCCGGCGGTCCGGCCGAACCGCCCGTCGCCGATCGGGTGGCGGGGCAGGTCACGAGCGCCCCCGCCGGGTCCCGGGGCGGGGCGAGTGCGCATTCGTCCAAGACCGCGGCCCGTGCACTCCGCGAGGATCCCGTCCCAGCAGGGCGCAATCCGGCGCCGGGCACGTGAGGAGACGCAGCATCATGTTCCGTACCTCCAGCGACACCCCCAAGAAGTCCCGCACCGTCCGCAAGGCCCTCGTACTGGCGGGCGCGGCCGCCGCCGCGGTGGTGCTCATGGCCCCCTCGGCGGGTGCGGCCGGCAGTGTCGGGGGAGCGGGCTCGGCCACCTGGTACTCGAACGGCGACAAGATGACCGTCTGCGACAACGCCTCGGACGGCAAGTCCGTCGTGGTCGAGGCCTACGTGAACGGCAGCTGGCAGTACAAGTGGCACACCGGTGGCGCCGGCGGCTGCACCGACCGCTCCTACGGCAACCTGCCCGAGGGCTACCAGTTCGACTTCCGCGTGTGTCTGGGGACCAACAACACCGTCCAGTGGAACACCTGCGGCGGCTGGGCCCACGCCACGGCCTGATCCGGCAGACCGCCCGTGAGGGGCGCCGGTCCGGCGGCCGGCGCCCCTCACGCGCCACCGGACCCGTTCACCCGTGGGCGGTGTCGACGGGCGGCCCCGCCGGACGCGGTGCGCCAGTCGTCGAGGATCACGTCGATCCGGGACGCCAGTCGGGCGCGGGCCGTGAACCGGGGCACCCCCGCCATCAACAGGGCGTCGTAGTCGGTGTCGAGGTGGCGCACGGCGGCCCGGACCGCCATGGACACGGCCCCTTCGTCCAGGGCCCGGCCGGCGGCGGTGCGACCCACCCGGCCGCTGCCGCGCACGGAGGCGTGGGCGGCGATCGCGTGCGCGCGCTCGGGCGGGCAGCCGGGGAACAACCGCAGGATCTCGGCGGCGAAGGCGGCCGTGAAGCGGACGTCCTCGGCGGCGCGCCGCAGCCGGTCGCGCTCGCGGCGTCGGGCCCGGGCGTCGGCGTCCGCGAGGCAGGCCCGCTCGGCCCGGGCCAGCGCGCCGTCCTCGACCAGCAGGCCCTGGCGTTCGTAGCGGCGCCGGCCCCGGTGTCGGCGGACCACGACGGCGTGCAGCGAACTGGCCTCCCGTGCCCGCCGGGTGAGGGCCGCGTTCCCGCGCGGGAGGTACACGAGGTGTCCCAGGTCGGCGCAGTCCAGGCAGCGGGGCACGCCGGCCTCGCGCACGAGGTGCCGTAGCGGACCCCGTCGGCACTCCGCGCAGTGAATCTGCTTCTGTGACTCGAAAACGACGAGACTCATAGGGTGGTGATACCGCTACGCAATGCGTATATCACCTTGTCCGAATGGGTTGTTGGACTTTCATCAAACCCTCTTCGACGTCATGATGTCCTCCTACCGTGAGTCGGATGGGCCGAGGTGGGCCCATGGAGGAGGGCGCATGGGTGGGCGACAGGTGATGGCGCGACGGTCGGGAACGGCGGCGCCCTCGGAGTTGATGCTCCGCGAGGTGGTGATACCGGCCGGCGGCTGCACGGGCTGGCACTACCACCGGGTCCCGCTGATGGCGGTGGTCAAGTCCGGAACGCTGACGAGGATCCTGGCCGACGAGAGCCGCGAGGTGCACACCGCCGGGGACACCTTCGTCGAACCGGCGGGCACCGGACACATCCACCTGGGGCGCAACCTGGGTGAAGAACCGATCCTCCTCCACGTCACCTGCCCCCTCGCGTCCGACGACGCGTTCGCGGTGGCCGTCGCGGCCCCGCCCGGGGCCACGCCGTGCGGCTGTCCCGAACACGCCGGGTGAGGAGGCTCGCGGTGCCGTGGTGACCCCCGTCCGCCACGGCACCGCGAGAACACGGACCGGCGGGCGCCCCGCGCCCGGCCGGTGGTTCGGGACCGGTCGACGACTCCGTTTCGACGACCCGGACCGGTGGACGACTCAGACCAGGCGGCGGATCTCGCCGCGCACCCGGTAGAAGCCTCCGGACGCCGCGTGCAGCCCGTCCACGACGTACCGCGCGCCGGGCTCCCGGATCCCGCGCGGGAACTGGACGTTCCAGGAGCCGTCGAACCCGTCCGACACCACCTGCACCCGCACCCGCCCGGACTGCTGGACGCACTCGACGACCACACCGCCGGCCGGGAGCGAGGCCACCGACACCGTCTGCACCGCCGAGGCGGAGGCCGCCGGGGTGAAGACGGGCAGGGCCGCCGCCGACTTCACATCGAGCGGTGCGGGGACCGAACCCCGCTGGGCGGCGGCGATCGCGGCCTCGCTCGCGTCCACGCACACCAGCGAGCCGTCCGTGGTGACCAGGTAGAGGCGCTCGTCCAGGTACTGCATGGACAGGGCCGATCCGCTGCCCGTGCCGAGCTTCCACAGCCGCCGCCCGTCGGCGTCGAAGCAGTACACCGAGGACGAGGAGTCCCCGGCGAACACGTGCCGGCCGTCGGGCGAGGTCGCGCACGAGTACACCGCCGCGTCGCAGGCGTAGGCGGCCTCGATCCGGCCGGTCTCCTTCGAGAGGCGTTGCACGCTGTTGCGCACCGTTCCCGCGTAGACCGCCCGGTCCTCCTGCCAGCCGAACAGCACCCCGCCGGGGGTCTTGGTGTGCCACAACTGCCCGGTGCCGTCCGCCGCGTACGCCGTCACGCCGTCGGCGTGGCCGTGGTAGACCGCCCGCTCGTCCGCCCGGACCATCCAGGCGCCGGCCCCGGAGGACTTCCGCGACCACTGGTGCTCGTCCTCGTGGTCGATGACGGTCAGCCCGCCGTTCGCGTCCGAGACGTTCAGCACGCCCTCGTGGATGTCGAGCCAGTAGATGTCCACGTCCGCCGCGATCCCGTAGGCCGCGAAGGGAACCTTCGACGACAGGTCGTACACCGTGCCGTCGTCACAGCCCGCGTAGATCCAGAACTCGTCCGCCACCAGGCACTTCACCCCGTCCGGCAGCGAGTAGCGGGCCAGGACCTCGCCGCCGTGGCTGAGGGTGTGGACGTCGCCGGCCTGGTTGCCGACCCAGCAGCGGTCCTGGTCCACGTGGATGCCGAACGCCGAGGACCCCGTGCGGAAGCGCCACAGCACCGGGGCCACCGCCCGCGCCGTGGACGGAGCCGAGGCCACCTGGCGGCGGGTCACCGAGCGTGCCGCGCGGCCTCCGGGCACGGCCGGGGCGTACCCCTTGCGGACCTTCTCGCCGATCTTCTTCGCCGCGGCGGCGCGGGCCTTCTCGGCCGTGGGGAAGGCGGAAGTCTGCAGCTGACCGGCGGCGCCGATGCGCCCGTACCGCACGGAGACCGCGACGCCGTCCACGATCACCTCGTAGAACTTGTGCGCCGCGCCGTCCGCCTGCGACAGCTCCAGGTACGTCGTCTCCCGAGCCATGACAGACCCCTCCCCAAAACCGGTCCGACCGGCTCCTGTTCGCCGGCGGTCCCTCGTGGAAAAAGCTAGGCGCCGCCACTGACAATGGGTCGGTGAAGCTCGAAGCGATCACCTGGCAGCGCATGGCGGACCGGCTCGCCGCCCACCTCGACGACCACGCGCCCGCCCCCGGCGCGCGGACCTGGCAGCGGGTGGGGATCGACGGTGCGCCGGCCGCCGACACGGGCCTGCTCGCCGGCCTCCTCGCCGACGCCCTGCGCCCGCGCGGTCGTCCGGTGCTGGTGGTCGCGGCCCGGGACTTCCTGCGACCGGCCTCGCTGCGCTTCGAGTTCGGCCGCGAGGACGTGGACGCGTACCTCGCCGGCTGGTACGACACCGGCGCGCTGTGGCGCGAGGTGTTCGGCCCGACCGACCCGGGCGGCGCCGGCCGGGTCCTGCCCGACCTCTGGGACCCGGCGACCGACCGCGCCACCCGCAGTCCCTACGTCGAGCTCCCGGCCGGCGGAGTGCTGATCGTCCACGGCCCGCTGCTGCTGGGCCACTGGTTCCCTTTCGACCTCAGCGCGCACATCAGCCTCTCCGCACCCGCGCTGGCCCGACGTACGGACCCCTCCGAGCAGTGGACCCTCCCGGCGTTCGCCCGCTACGCCCGGGACACCGAGCCCGCCTCGACGGCGGACGTCCTGGTCCGGGCCGACGACCCCCGCCACCCCGCCTGGTCGGACATCCGCCCGGGCGGGGAGGGCGGTTGACGGGCCCGGTCGGCAAGATCCGAAAGAGACGGCCTACCCCCGCGCCAGGTCCATCGGGGGTCGGCCGCCCAGGTGGGCCACCGCCCGGGCCGCGGTACGGCAGCCCGCCCGGGCCGCCTCGGCCGGTCCCGCCCCGGCCAGGCGCGCCGCGAGGAAGCCGCCCGTGAAGGCGTCCCCGGCGCCCGTGGAGTCCACCGCCACGGTCGGCTCCGCCTCCACCTCGGCGGTGATCCGGCCGTCCTCCGCGACGAGCGCCCCGCCCGTGCCCCGGGTCACCACCACCAGGGGCACGCGAAGGCTCAGCTCCACCGCCGCCCGGGCGACCCCGGCCCGCTCCGGCAGCCCCGCCAGCAGCAGGGCCTCGTCCTCGTTCGGCAGGAGCGCCCCGGCCCCCGTCACGGCGGTCAGGAAGCGGTCCGGCCCCAGCTCCGAGAGGAACCCCGCCGACGCCGGGTCCACGCTCACCGGGACCCCGTGCGTACGGGCGGCCCGCAGCGCGACCAGGGCCAGCGCCCGACTGCTGTCCGCGAAGAACAGGTAACCCGACAGGTGCAGATGGGCGGCGCCGTCCAGCAGGGCGGGCACCCAGTCGGCGGGGCACAGCCGCAGCGAGGCCCCGCTGTCGGTCAGGAAGGTCCGCTCCGCGTCCCCGCCGACCAGCGCCACCACCGTCCCGGTCGGCTCCGCCGGGTCCACGACCAGTCGGGGCCGCACCCCCGCGTCGACCAGGGCCCGTTCGTGCCACCGCGCCGACTCGGCGCCCACCCGCGCCAGGAGGCGTACCTCGGCCGCGCCGGAACGGGCCGCCCAGCAGGCCGCGTTGGCCCCGGCGCCACCCGGCAGGGTCCGGATCCTGGCCGCCGTGTCGGTGGCCGGGGCCAGGGGCCGCGGGTGCACCGCCACCACGTCGGTCACCACGTCGCCGACCACCAGCAGCGCCCCCGGGGTCGCCGTCACGCCCGGGCCGCCCAGGCCGCCGCGATCCGGGCCCCGAGCCGCACGTTGCCCCGTACCGCGGCCAGGTTCGCCTCCAGCGAGGCCCCTCCGGTCGCCCGTACCAGGAAGTCCAGCAGGAACGGGGTCACCGCCTGTCCCGCGATCCCCCGCTCCCGGCAGGCGTCGAGGGCCTCGGCCAGCACCCGGTCGTGCAGATCCGGGTCCAACTGCTCGTTCACGGCCACCGGGTTGGCGACCAGCAGGGCCGACTCCGCGCCGCCCAGGGCGTCCTGGGCGGCCATCACCGCCGCCACCTCCTCGGGCCGCTCCACCGTCCAGTCGACGCCCTCGCCGGAGTCGGCCAGGTAGAAGCCGGGAAAGCGTCGCGTCCCGTAGCCGAGGATCCCCACGCCCAGGGTCTCCAGCCGCTGGAGGGTGGCCGGGACGTCCAGGATCGACTTCACCCCCGCGCACACCACCGTGATCCGGGTCCGCGCCAACAGCGCCAGGTCGGCCGACTCGTCCTGGGACGCGGTCCACTCCCGATGGACCCCGCCGAGCCCGCCCGTCGCGAAGACCCGCAGCCCCGCCCGCGCGGCCAGGAAGGCCGTCGCCGAGACCGTCGTGGCGCCCGTGGCCCCCGCGGCCAGGGCGGGCGCCAGGTCCCGGTGCCCGAACTTGCGCACGTCGTCGCCCGTCGCGACGCGCTCCAGGCGCGCCTTGTCGAGCCCGGCGTACGCCACTCCGTCGATCACCGCCACCGTCGCCGGGACGGCGCCCTCCGAGCGGACCAGGGCCTCCAGTTCGAGGCCCACCTCCAGATTGCGGGGGCGGGGCAGCCCGTGCGCGATGATCGTCGACTCCAGCGCGACGACGGGCCTGCGCGCGGCGAGCGCCTCGCGCACCTCCTCCGACAGGACCGGTACCTCTGCTGCTCTGTGCTGTGGCATGTCCCCATCCATGGCACGGGATTCGCGCCCCCAAACGCGCCGTGTCCGCTCCCGGGCGAAAGGTGTCCGAGTAGCGTGCCCCCATGGACACGCGAGGCTTCTACGACGAACTCGCCTCCCGCTACGACCTCATGTACGAGGACTGGGACGCGAGCGTCGCCCGCCAGGGCCGGGCCCTGGACTCCCTGCTCGTCTCCGCGCTGGGCCCCGGACCGCACAGCGTGCTCGACAACGCCTGCGGGATCGGCACCCAGGCGCTGGGCTTGGCGGGCTTGGGCCACCGGGTCACCGGAACCGACCTCAGCCCACGCGCGGTCGCCCGCGCGACCCGGGAGGCCGCCGACCGCGGACTGACCCTGCCGGTCGCCGTCGCCGACATGCGGGCCCTGCCCTTCCCCGAGGCCTCCTTCGACGCCGTGGTGTGCGCCGACAACGCCCTCCCGCACCTGCTGACCGCCGAGGACGTCCACGCGGCTCTGGCCGAAACCCGGCGGGTGCTGCGCCCGGGCGGCCTGCTCCTGCTCTCCACCCGACCCTACGGAGCCCTGCTCCGGACCCGGCCGCAGAGCGAGCCCCCGCGCGTCCGGACCGGCCCCGACGGGCGGACGATCACCTTCCAGCTGTGGCACTGGCACGCCGACGGGGAGCGCTACGACCTCGAACTGTTCCGGCTGCTGCCGTCCGGGGAGACCTGGACCACCCGGACCTCGACGGTGACGTACTGGGCGCTTCCGGAGGAGGAGACGGCCGGGTACGTGCGCCGGGCCGGCTTCGGCGAACCGGTGTGGCACTCCGCCGAGGCCTGTGGCTTCCACCAGCCCGTCCTCGGCGCCCGCCGCCCGCTGCCCCGGGTCCGCTCGACGCAATGACGCGTCCGACGCGCCCGCGCTGGACGATCTGGCCACCCCGGAGCCCGGTGGGACCGCACTAGGCTGGCGCGCCATGAGCACCAGTGATCACACCGCCCCCGCCTCCTTCGCCGTCTCCGTGGCCGACGTCCCGGACGCCGAACTGGAGGTGGAGGAGCTCGACCCCGCGCAGGTCGTGTCCGGTACGCCGGTGGTGACCGGCAAGGTGCTGTGGGAGTCGGCGGACGGGTCCCAGATCCGGGGCATCTGGCAGATCACCCCCGGGGTGGTCACCGACACCGAGGCCGACGAGCTGTTCGTGGTGGTGACCGGCCGGGCGACCATCGAGGTCGAGGGCGGTCCGACCCTGGAGGTGGGCCCCGGCTCCGCCTGCGTGCTGCGGGAGGGCGACAAGACGACCTGGACGGTCCACGAGACGCTCCGCAAGGCCTACCACATCAACGGCTGACGGCCCCGTGGGCCGTCGTCGCGCCCTGATGGACGCCGCCTCCCGGCTCGCGCCCTCCCGCCGAGTCCCTCAGGCCTGCGCCGACGGAGCCGGCCCCGCGGGCGTCTTCGCGGGCGCCGGGTGTCGCCGGGCGGTGAAGAGGGCGAGCGCCGCCATCGGCAGGAGCAGCGCGGCGCCGATGGCGTTCAGCCGGCCGTAGCCCGCGTGGGCCATGACCAGCCCGGACAGCGCTCCGCCGACGCCGGCGGCCGTGTTCATGGTGAGGTCGCTCAGGCCCTGGACGGCGGCCCGGGTGGGCTGCGGGACCGAGTCGGTCAGCAGCGCGGAGCCGGAGACCATGCCGGCCGACCAGCCGAGTCCCAGCAGGAACAGGCCCGCCGCGCTCTGGGCGTGGTCGCCGTCGGCCGTTCCGGCGAGCAGCGCGGCGACGCAGAGCAGGCCGGCCGCCATGCCGATCACGGACAGTCGCCCGAGCCGGTCGGCGAGCCACCCCATGACGGGGGAGAAGGCGAACATCCCCGCGATGTGCCCGCTGATGACCAGACCGACCAGCCTGAGGTCGGCGCCGTGGTGGCCGAGGTCGACCGGGGTCATCACCATGATCGACACCATGGTGGTGTGCGAGACGGCGACGGCCACCAGGGCGAGCCGGGCCCGGGGCGAGGCCTTCACGGCGGCGAACCCGGCGCGCAGGGAGCGGCTCTGCGGGGTCTGTTCCGCGGGCCCGGCCAGGGCGCGGGCCGTCAGCAGCGGGTCCGGCCGCAGGAACACGGCGAGCAGGGTGGCCGTGAGGACGAAGACACCGGCGGCCCAGACGAAGGGCCCCGCCGTCTGGGGCACGGGGGTCCCGGCGAAGCTGTCGGCGGCCGGGGCCGAGAGGTTGGGGCCGAGCACCGCCCCGATGGTGGACGCCCAGACGACCATCGAGATCGCCCGGGCCCGCCGGTCCGGGGCCGCGAGGTCGGCGGCGGCGAAGCGGGCCTGGAGGTTGGCGGACGAGGCGGCGCCGAAGGCGGCCATGCCGACCATGAGCAGCGGGAAGCTCTTCACCCAGGCGGCCAGGACGACCAGACAGGCGCCGAGGGCGCCGATGACGTACGCGAGGACGAGCCCGGGGCGACGACCGCGCGCGGTCATCAGCGCGGCCAGCGGCAGCGAGACCAGGGCCGTGCCGATCACGGAGGCCGTGGAGGCGAGTCCGGAGAGGGCCTCGGTGCCGCTGATCTCGGTCGCCAGCACCGGGGCCAGGGCGATGCTGATCGGGACGCCTATCCCGCCCAGTATCTGGCCGGCTATCAGCACCCCGGTGGTGCGGCGCCGCAGCCGGGGCAGCTGCGCGGCGTCGACCGCGAGCCCGACGACGGGCCCGACCGCGGGTGCGGGGGAGGCACCGAGCGGATCCCGGGCCGAGGTTCCGGGCGGGGTTCCGGGCGAGGCCTCGGGCTGGGAGGTCACGCCGGGCACCCCCGTCGCGGGGAGACGGGTCGCACGTCGGGGGCGTGGGGGTGCGCGGTGGGGCCGGCTGCGGCGCGAGTGGTCACCGCGGAAGTTTCCCACCCGGCGCCGTACGGGGGAACAGGCCGGGGGACGGCCCGATCCCCGGGTCGCGGGGCGGGGCGCGGCCCGTCGCGCCGGCGGGCTCCCCGGTCGGGAACGGCGGGCCCCGTCGGCGACGGCTGATCCCCGGTCCGGAACGGCGGGGCCCCCCCGTCGGCGACGGCTGATCCCCGGTCGGGTCGGGAACGGCGGGCTCCCCGTCGGAGACGGCACATCCCAGGTCCCGGACTCCCCGGTCAGAACAGGGGCGGCGGAAGCACTCCCTCCAGGGCGAGCAGGATCCGCTTGGTCTCCACCCCGCCCCCGAAGCCCCCGATCCCGCCGTTGTTCTCCACCACCCGGTGGCAGGCCACGACCAGCGGCAGCGGGTTCGACCCCATGGCGTTGCCGACGGCCTGGGCGGCCCCCGGCTGCCCGACCCGGGCGGCCAGCTCCCCGTACCCGACGACCGAGCCGTAGGGGACCGAGCGGTCCAGCTCCATGAGCACCTGGCGGTTGAAGCCGGAGCTGAGCCGCCAGTCCAGCGGCAGCTCGAAGCGGCGCGACGCACCGGCGAAGTACGCCCGCAGCTGGCGCACCGGCTCCGCGAGCAGCACCTCCCGGCCCGGCTCCGGCCGCAGGGCGTCGGCGCCGAGCCGGGAGACCAGCGAGCCGATCATCCGGTCGACCCGCTCCGGCTCGGCGTGGAATTCGACCCGGACCAGACCCTCGGGGGTCGCGGCCAGGAGCAGGGGGCCGATGTCGCTCGGGAGAACGGTCCATTCGAGGTGCGGCCCGCGGGGCCGCTCGGTGCTGTCCACGCTCCCACCGTACGGCGCGCCGCCGACGGCTCCCCTCCCCGGCGGACACCGCCGGCCGGGCTCAGAACCCGAGCACGGCCTCCCGTACGACGTCGGGCGCGTTGGTGATGATCCCGTCCACGCCCATGCCCTGGACCTTCCGGGCGGTGGCCGCATCGTCCACGATCCAGGTGTCCACCTCCATGGCCTTGCCGTGGGCGCCCCGCAGGCCGTGCACGGCGGCGACCCAGTCGGCCGAGATGGTGGTGTGCCACGGGTTGATCCGGTCGGTGAACTCCGCGTAGCGCGGCAGCTCCGCCACGGTCGGGGTGCCCAGGAAGGCCGTCACCAGGTCGGGCCGCAGGCCGTGCACGATCTTGACGGAGTCGGCGCTGAAGCTCTGCACCACCAGGCGGCGCGAGACGTGCTCCTCGTCGAGCCAGCCGGTGTCCTCCAGGAGCCGGAGGGTCTCCCCCTCGATCCCCGGGTAGAGCTCCGGCTTCTTGATCTCCAGCAGCAGGCTCTGCCGGTTGTCCTGGACCCGTTCCATGTACTCCCGCAGGGTCGGCACCCGGGCGCCCGCGAACCGCGGCGCGTACCAGCTCCCGGCGTCCAGTCGGGCGATCTCCGCCGCCGTGAAGTCCTTGACCCGCCAGGGCTTGCGATCGGGGAACACCTGCTCGACATCCGTGGTGCGGGCCAGGGTGTCGTCGTGGACCACCACCAGCTCCCCGTCCTTGGTGCGCTGGACGTCGTTCTCCACCCAGTCGATCCCCAGCCACATCGCCAGGTCGATCGCCTCCAGGGTGTTCTCCGGGGCGTACGCGGAAGCCCCCCGGTGGGCGTACACGACGGGTCCCGACGCGCCGGCGGCCCCGGATCCGGCGCTGGGCCCGGGCGGGGCCGCCGGCGCGGCCGGCGGCGACGCCCCGCCGGCCGCCGCGGTCGCCGAGCCCAGCACGGTGAGGGTGAAGCCCAGGAAGGCGGCGGCGGCCGCCGCGGCGGGTCGGACGAGGTGCATGTGCGTTCTCCTCGGATCGTGAGCCCTGCTCCTGCCTCAAACGGGTACGGAGCGGCAGACGTTGCGGCGACGCACCCGCTGGGTACCGACGGAGAGCCACGCCACGGCGATCATGGGGTTGAAGATCACCACCGCGCCACCGAACTACGACAAACGGACCAGACCGCACCCGCTGTCAGTGGGGGGCCGTACGGTTGACCCATGCGGCCCGTATCGAAGATCGAACGCACGGGGCGGCCCTTCGAGGTCGTCAGCTCCTACCAGCCCAGCGGTGACCAGCCCACGGCCATCGCCGAGCTGGAGAAGCGCGTCCGTGCAGGTGAGAAGGACGTCGTACTGCTCGGCGCGACCGGCACGGGCAAGTCGGCGACGACGGCCTGGATGATCGAGAAGCTCCAGCGCCCCACGCTGGTGATGGCGCCGAACAAGACCCTCGCCGCCCAGCTGGCGAACGAGTTCCGCGAGCTCCTGCCGAACAACGCCGTCGAGTACTTCGTCTCGTACTACGACTACTACCAGCCCGAGGCCTACGTACCGCAGTCGGACACCTACATCGAGAAGGACTCCTCGATCAACGAGGAGGTGGAGCGGCTGCGCCACTCCGCCACCAACTCGCTGCTGACCCGGCGCGACGTGATCGTCGTCGCCTCCGTGTCCTGCATCTACGGCCTCGGCACCCCGCAGGAGTACGTCGACCGGATGGTCCCCCTCCGGGTCGGCGAGGAGATGGACCGGGACCAGCTGCTGCGCCGCTTCGTCGAGATCCAGTACACCCGCAACGACGTCGCCTTCACGCGCGGCACCTTCCGCGTGCGCGGCGACACCATCGAGATCTTCCCGGTCTACGAGGAACTGGCCGTCCGCATCGAGATGTTCGGCGACGAGATCGAGGCGCTGTCCACCCTGCACCCGCTGACCGGCGAGGTCATCAGCGAGGACCGCGAGCTGTACGTCTTCCCCGCCAGCCACTACATCGCCGGCCCCGAGCGCATGGAGAAGGCGATCGCCGGCATCGAGACGGAGCTGGCCGAGCGCCTCGCGGAGCTGGAGAAGCAGGGCAAGATGCTGGAGGCCCAGCGCCTGCGCATGCGCACCACCTACGACCTGGAGATGATGCGCCAGATCGGGTCCTGCTCCGGCATCGAGAACTACTCGCTGCACATGGACGACCGTGCGCGCGGCACCGCGCCCCACACCCTCATCGACTACTTCCCCGAGGACTTCCTCCTCGTCATCGACGAGTCGCACGTCACCGTCCCGCAGATCGGCGCGATGTACGAGGGCGACGCCTCCCGCAAGCGGACCCTGGTCGACCACGGCTTCCGGCTGCCGTCCGCGCTGGACAACCGGCCGCTGAAGTGGGAGGAGTTCCAGAAGCGGATCGACCAGACGGTCTACCTCTCGGCGACCCCCGGCGCGTACGAGCTCTCGCGCGGCGACGGCTTCGTCGAGCAGATCATCCGTCCCACCGGCCTGATCGACCCCGAGGTCGTGGTCAAGCCCACCGAGGGCCAGATCGACGACCTGGTGCACGAGATCCGGGCGCGCGTGGAGAAGGACGAGCGGGTCCTGGTCACCACCCTCACCAAGAAGATGTCCGAGGACCTCACGGACTACTTCCTGGAGCTCGGCATCCAGGTCCGCTACCTGCACAGCGACGTGGACACCCTGCGCCGCATCGAGCTGCTGCGCGAGCTGCGGGCCGGCGAGTACGACGTCCTCGTCGGCATCAACCTGCTGCGCGAGGGACTCGACCTGCCCGAGGTCTCGCTCGTGGCGATCCTCGACGCCGACAAGGAGGGGTTCCTGCGCTCGGGGACCTCCCTCATCCAGACCATCGGTCGCGCCGCGCGCAACGTGTCCGGCCAGGTCCACATGTACGCGGACCGGATCACCCCGGCGATGGAGAAGGCCATCGACGAGACGAACCGGCGCCGCGAGAAGCAGGTCGCCTACAACACGGCGCACGGCATCGACCCGCAGCCGCTGCGCAAGAAGATCAACGACATCGTGGCCACCATCGCCCGCGAGGAGCTGGACACCGAGCAGCTGCTCGGCTCCGGCTACCGCCAGGAGGGCAAGGGCGCCAAGACGCCCGTCCCGGCCCTCGGCGGCAAGGCGGCGAAGGCCGCCAAGGGAGCGAAGGGGGCCAAGGCCGCCGAGACGCCGACCGACCGGCCGGCCGCGGAACTGGCCTCGCTCATCGAGCAGATGACCGAGCGGATGCGAGGAGCGGCCGCGGAGCTCCAGTTCGAGGTCGCGGCCCGGATCCGCGACGAAGTGGGCGAGCTGAAGAAGGAGCTTCGTCAGATGAGGGAAGCGGGTCTCGCCTGACCCGGAGGCTGTCAGTAGGGTTGGGCACAGCCGCAGGTACACGCTGCGCACCCGTTATCGGGGCGGGCTATGGAGAGGGGACAGCGCGTGACGGTCAACATGACCAAGGGTCAGGCCATCAGTCTGCAGAAGGCGGACGGCGGCACGCTGACCGCGGTCCGCATGGGTCTGGGCTGGCAGGCGGCCAAGCGCCGCGGCCTGTTCGGCTCGCGGACCCGGGAGATCGACCTGGACGCCTCGGCGGTGCTCTTCGCCGACAAGCAGCCCGTGGACGTCGTGTTCTTCCGGCACCTGCAGAGCGACGACGGCTCGGTCCGGCACACGGGCGACAACCTCGTCGGCGGCGTCGGTCAGGGCGGGGACGACGAGGCGATCCTCGTGGACCTCCAGCGCGTACCGGTGCACATCGACCAGATCGTCTTCACGGTGAACTCCTTCACCGGCCAGACCTTCCAGGAGGTGCAGAACGCCTTCTGCCGCATCGTCGACGAGACCAACGGCCAGGAACTGGCCCGCTACACCCTCGACGGCGGCGGCCAGTACACCGCGCAGATCATGGCGAAGGTGTCCCGGGACGGTGCCGGTTGGAAGATGACGGCCCTGGGCAACCCGGCCAACGGCCGGACCTTCCAGGACCTGATGCCGGCGATCCTGCCGCACCTGTAAGTCCCGTAGGCACCGCACAAGAGAAGAAGAAGGCACGGGGGAGGGCTGCACGATGACGGCCGAACTGGTCCGGGGGCAGAACCACCCCGTGTCCCGGAGTCGGGTGGAGGTCAGGGTCTCGGCGGGCACACCGCTGCTCGCCCTGGCCTCGCTGGCCGACGAACAGGGCCGGTTCGCCGGCGACGGGGTCCTGGCACACCCCGGCGCCCCGGACCTACCCGGAGTACGGGCGCCCGGGGCGGTGGCCGACCGGCACACCCTCGCCCTCGACCTCGACGCCGTTCCGGCGCGGGTCCACCGGATCGGCGTGCTCCTCGTCCTCCCGCCCGGCGGAGCGCCCCGCTTCGGCTCCGTCCCGGCCCCGCACGTCGCGGTGGCCGAGGAGGCGGGCGGCCCCGACATCGCCGGCTTCACCCTGACCGGGCTGGACGCCGAGACCGCCGTGGTGGCCCTGGAGCTCTACCGGCGCCAGGGTGCCTGGAAGGTCCGGGCCGTCGGCCAGGGCTACGCCGCCGGGCTGGAGGCCCTGCTCACCGACGGGGGACTGCCCGCGCCGCAGGCCTCCGGGCTGGCCTCCGCCGCGCTGGGCCTCGTGCCGTCCGGGGACATCACCCTCGCCGCCCTGCCCACCGCGCCCGCGCCCACGGTCCCGCGCGGACTGCGCGCCCCGCGGGACCCCGAGTCCACGCCCCGGCAGCCCACCCCGCCGCCGGACCCGATCCCGGTCGCCGGCGCCCCGTACTCCGGTACCGCCGGGTCCGCTCCGGGCGCCGGGGACGGCGCCGACACGGTCGTGGGGGGCCCGCCCACCATCGACTACGCCCACCCGCGCCGCCGCCGCACCAGCACCGAAGCCCCCGAGCCCGCACCCCGGGCCGCGCCGGCCGCCGAACCGGGACAGCCCCCGCGCCCCGTCGCCGGGGACGCGAGCGGCTGGTCCATGGACGAGCGCCTCTACAACCAGGTCTGGGGCATGTTCGAGGACCTGGCCCGGACCGTCGCCGCCTACCGCAGCGCCGTCGAGTTCGCCGACCAGCGCCTGGACCGCGAGCTGGACGCGGCCCTGTCCGACCCCCGCCACCGCCTCGGCGGCGCCGACGGCGGAGCCCGTGACGTCGCCCGGGCCCGCCACGACGACCTCGTCGCGCAGGCCCGCGCCGTCCTCGACCGCGACCTCGCCCAGCTGGTCGCCGAGTCCGAGGTGGTCGAGCCCGCCCTGCCCGGCGCCTACGCCCGCTGGGACAACCCCGTCTGGCACGGCGGCCCGGCGACCGGTACGCCCGAGGAAGGCCCGCTCGCCCTGCGCCTGGGCGACCTGAGCCTGCCCGAGCGACCCGACCTGCGGATCCCCATGCTGATGCGGCTCCCGCTCGAACGCGGCCTGTGGATCGACAACGGCCGCACCGGCTCCGAAGCCGCCATGACGATGGACACCGACCGGCTGCGCCGCGCCGCCATGGACATGGCCGTCGCGCACGTCGTACGGGTCCTCGCGGTCCAGCCCGCCGGGCAGCTCTCCGTCCACGTCATCGACGCGGCCGGGGCGGGCGCCGCCTCCCTGGCCCCGCTGGTGCGGGCCGGGGTCTTGGCCGCGCCGCCCGCCGCCGGCGCCGCCGGGGTCACCCGGACCCTCGCGGAGCTGACGCGGCGCGTGGACCTCGTACAGATGGCCCTGCGCGCCGGCGCGCCCGAGGACCTGCCGCCGGACGTGGACCGGGCCGAGCAACTGCTCGTCGTGCACGACTTCCCGCACGGCTTCGACGACCGGGCCGTCACCCAGCTCCGCTACCTGGCCGACGAGGGCCCCGCCGTCGGGGTGCATCTCCTGATGGTCGCTGACCGTGACGAGGCCTCCGCGTACGGCCCGTTGCTGGACCCGCTGTGGCGCTCGCTGCTGCGGCTCTCGCCCGTCCCGGACAGCCATCTCGCCGATCCGTGGGTCCACCACTGCTGGACCTTCACCCCCGACCTCCCGCCGCAGGGCAGCGCCGTCCTGGAACAGACCCTGGCCCGGGTCGCGGCGTCCCGACGCGGGGGTCGATGACCATCGTCTGACCCGTTCTTGGGATTCCCTTTACCTTTACCGCCCGCGGCGGGTAGTCTGGTGCGTGCGGAGGGGAGTATTCCTGCACCCCTGTACGGCGTACCCGTCAATACGGACAGTCACTGTCCCGGGGCGTCGGCCCACGGCCTCCAGGTCGTCCGGGTGGAAGAGACCTCCGGCAGCGATGACGCTGACGAAGTGCTGAGCCATCCGCCGGAGGCGTGTTCACCATGGAAGTTTCCTGGGCCCTATGGGCTGCGACCATTCTCGGTCTGTCCCTTCTCATCGGCGCCGATTTCTTCATCGGCCGCAAACCGCACGACGTCTCCATGAAGGAGGCGGGCATCTGGACGGTCGTCTGGATCGCCCTCGCCGGAATCTTCGGCCTCGGCCTGTGGTTCTTCGGGAACGGCCAGGCCTCCCAGGAGTTCTTCGCCGGGTTCATCACCGAGAAGTCCCTGAGCGTCGACAACCTCTTCGTCTTCGTCCTGATCATGGCGAAGTTCGCGGTGCCCTCCCAGCTCCAGCAGCGGGTCCTGCTCATCGGCGTGCTGATCGCCCTGGTCCTGCGCGCGATCTTCATCGCCGCCGGCGCCGCGATCATCACCAACTTCTCGTGGGTCTTCTACATCTTCGGCGCCTTCCTGATCTACACCGCGTGGAAGCTGATCCAGGAAGCCCGCAAGGACGAGGAGGACGAGGAGTTCGAGGAGAACCGCCTCCTCAAGTCCATCGAGAAGAAGTTCGGCGTCGCCGACCGCTACCACGGCACCAAGCTCTTCATCCGGAGCAACGGAAAGCGCATCCTGACCCCGCTGATGGTCGTCATGCTCGCGATCGGCACCACCGACGTGCTGTTCGCGCTGGACTCGATCCCCGCGATCTTCGGCCTCACCCAGGACCCGTACATCGTCTTCACGGCCAACGCCTTCGCCCTGATGGGGCTGCGCCAGCTGTACTTCCTGATCGGCGGCCTGCTCAAGAAGCTGGTCCACCTCAGCTACGGCCTGTCCGTGATCCTCGGCTTCATCGGCATCAAGCTGGTCCTGCACGCCCTGCACGAGTCCGGGGTGCACGTCCCGCAGATCTCCATCCCGGTCTCCCTGGGCGTCATCTGCGGCGTCCTGGTCATCACCACCATCACCAGCCTGATGGCCTCCAAGAAGCAGGCGGCGGCCGAAGCGGCCGCCGCCGGCCCGGAGACCAAGAGCGTCGACGCCTGATTCCCTCGGGCCCCAGGGTCCTACGCGGGGGCGGCCGCTTCGGTCGCCCCCGTTCCCGTGCCCGCGCCCCGGTCCGCACGGGCCCGGGCCAGGACCGGATGGGTCTCCGGGAGCAGCGCGAAGCAGCCCAGGCTGACCAGCGCGATCACCGTCAGGTACACGGCCACGCCCCACGGCGGCCCCGACCCGTCCGCCAGGGCGGTCGCCACGAGCGGGGTCAGGGCGCCGCCCAGCACCCCGCCGAGGTTGTAGCCGACGGCCGCGCCCGTGCAGCGGATCCGCGGGGCGTACAGCTCGGGCAGGTACGCGCCCACCACCGCGAACACCGTGACCATCCCCAGCAGCGCCCCGACGCAGCCCACCGTGATCAGCAGGGGCTCGCCCGTCCGCAGCAGGGCCACGAAGGGGAACATCCACAGCGCGCAGGCCGCGCTCCCGGCCAGGCACAACGGTCGGCGCCCCCAGCGGTCGCCCAGCACCGCGACCAGCGGGGTGGCCAGGCCCTTGACGAGGATCGCCGCCATCACGCAGGTCAGCATCACCGTGCGGTCCACCCCCAGGCGCCCGGTGGCGTAGGCGAGGGACCAGGTGGTGACCGCGTAGAAGACGGCGTAGCCGACCGCCATCGCCCCGGCGGTCAGCAGCAGCAGTCGCCAGTGGTCGCGGACCACCTCGGTGAGCGGCGCGTCGGCCCGGCGGTCGGTCTCGGTCAGCGCGCGGAACTCCGGGGTCTCCTCGACGGCCCGGCGCAGCCACAGTCCGACCAGCGCCAGCAGGCCCGCGCCCCAGAAGGGCACCCGCCAGCCCCAGGAGGTGAACTGCGCGTCGCTGAGGGTGCCGGACAGGACCAGCACCAGCCCGTTGGCCATCAGGAAGCCGACGGCGGGCCCCATCTGCGGGAAGCTCGACCAGAGCCCGCGGCGCCGCTCGGGGGCGTGCTCGGCGGTCAGCAGCACCGCCCCGCCCCACTCCCCGCCGAGCCCGAGCCCCTGGAGGAAGCGCAGGGCGAGCAGCAGGAGGGGCGCGGCGATCCCGATGGAGGCGTACGAGGGCACGCAGCCGACGGCGACGGTGGCGACGCCGGTCAGCAGCAGCGAGCCGAGCAGCACCGGGCGGCGGCCGTAACGGTCGCCGATGTGGCCGAAGACGACGGAGCCGAGCGGGCGGGCGAGGAAGCCGACGCCGAAGGTGCCGAAGGCGGCGAGGGTCGCGGCGAGCGGGGAGAACGAGGGGAAGAACAGCGGGCCCAGGACCAGGGCCGCGGCCGTGCCGTAGGCGAAGAAGTCGTAGAACTCGATCGCGGTGCCGGCGAGGGAGGCCGTGGCGATGCGCAGCATCGAGGGGGAGTCCGGGGAGGGGTGTTGGTGCATGGTGCAGCAACTACCCCGCCCCGTAATCCCAGGACATTCGTTCGGTCAGGTTCTACCAGAAGGAGTGCACGGCCCCTCGCGGCGTTGACGCGGGTCCGGCGGGGTCGCCGGCCGGGTCACCAGCCGCGCTCGCGCCATTCCGCGAGGTGGGGGCGCTCCGCGCCGATGGTGGTGTCGTTCCCGTGCCCCGGGTAGACCCACGCCTCGTCCGGCAGCCGCTCGAAGAGCTTGTGCTCGACGTCGTCGACCAGGCTCGCGAAGGCCTTCGGGTCGCCCCAGGTGTTGCCGACGCCGCCGGGGAAGAGGCAGTCGCCGGTGAACACGTGCGGGTGGCCGTGCGGGTCGTCGTAGACCAGCGCGATCGAGCCGGGGGTGTGGCCGACGAGGTGGCGCGCGGTCAGCTCCACCCGGCCGACCTTGATCACGTCCCCGTCCTGGACGGGGACGTCGGTGTCGACGGGAATGCCCTCGGCGTCGAAGGCGCCCGCGTACGTCCGTGCCCCGGTGGCCTCGACCACGGCCGCGAGCGCGCCCCAGTGGTCGCCGTGCTGGTGGGTGGTGACCACGGACGTGATGCCGTCGTCGCCGATCAGGCCGAGCAGCGTGTCCGCCTCGGCGGCCGCGTCGATCAGCAGCTGCTCGCCGGTGGCCCGGCAGCGCAGCAGGTAGGCGTTGTTGTTCATCGAGCCCACCGCGACCTTGGAAATCATCAGGTCCGCGAGTTCGTGCACGTCGGCCGGACCGCCGACCTTGACCGCTCCGCTGTACGTCATGTCTTCGATCCTAAGGGTGTCGGGGGGGGGTGGGGCGGGGGTGGGGACGAGGCGCTAGAGCGGGGGCAGCTCGGGGAGGGGGCCGCCTTCGATCAGCGTCAGGTGCGCGCCCCGGTCCCCGCGTCCGGCGAGCCAGCCGAGGAGTTCGGCGCGGGTGCCGGCCACCGTGAGGGGGGAGCCCTCGGCGGAGCCGGTGTGCCAGGCGGGTCCGGTGCCGTCGTACCCGAGCCACAGGGTCACGGGCGGGACCTCGGGGCGGCCCGACCAGCGGTCGGCGAGGAAGGCGATCTCGCGCTCGGCGAAGTCGTCGGGGAGGTCGGAGAGGCCGTGGCCGATGTTCAGGTCCACGTGGTGCAGCTCGATCTCGACCCAGCGCCGGAACGGCACGTTGGCGGCCAGATCGGTGACCCCGTTGCGCAGCTCGACCGTGCGGGACCAGTCCTGGTCGCGTTCGGTGGTGGCGAGGAAGCGGTCCCAGGAATCACGGAGGTCCGTGAGGTGTTCTTCCAGGGGTCGGCCGGCGTCGCGCTCGATGTCCGCGTCGCGCGCGGTGGCGCTCTCGTACATCGGTCGCCCCTCGAAGACGTTTACGAGAGCGTCCGCGTTGCGTGCGAGGTGGGCCAGGACGTGGCCCCGGCTCCAACCCGGAAGGTGTGACTCCTCTGACAGGGAGGCGTTGTCCAGTTTCGCGACCGCGTTCAGCAGTCGCTCCGTGGCCTCACGTACAGATCGCAGGTCGTGCACATGATCAGTCATGGAAACGAGCCTAGTGGGATCAGGGTCCCCACCACACGATCGGGTGAAGCGGTCCGCGTAGTGCCTTAAATCGAATGTGCGTGCTATACGCTCGGAAGTCCAGACCCACTCCATCGCAGAGGCGCCCCCCATACCCTGGGACTGGGGCCTGTGCCCCCGCTCTCTCAAGAAAGGTGCGGACCGGCGTGACCGACCGTCTCATCGTTCGTGGCGCTCGCGAGCACAACCTGAAGAACGTCTCGCTCGACCTGCCCCGCGATTCACTCATCGTCTTCACCGGACTCTCCGGCTCGGGCAAGTCCTCCCTGGCTTTCGACACGATCTTCGCCGAGGGCCAGCGCCGCTACGTCGAGTCGCTGTCGTCCTACGCCCGCCAGTTCCTGGGGCAGATGGACAAGCCCGACGTGGACTTCATCGAGGGCCTTTCCCCGGCCGTCTCGATCGACCAGAAGTCGACCTCGCGCAACCCCCGCTCCACCGTCGGAACCATCACCGAGGTCTACGACTACCTCCGCCTGCTGTTCGCGCGCATCGGCAAGCCGCACTGCCCCGAGTGCCGCCGACCCATCTCGCGCCAGTCCCCGCAGGCGATCGTCGACAAGGTCCTGGCGCTCCCCGAGGGCAGCCGCTTCCAGGTGCTGTCCCCGCTGGTCCGTGAGCGCAAGGGCGAGTTCGTCGACCTCTTCGCCGACCTCCAGACCAAGGGCTACAGCCGGGCACGGGTCGACGGGGAGACCATCCAGCTCTCCGAGCCGCCCACGCTCAAGAAGCAGGAGAAGCACACCATCGAGGTGGTCATCGACCGCCTCACCGTCAAGGACAGCGCCAAGCGCCGGCTCACCGACTCCGTCGAGACCGCCCTCGGCCTCTCCGGCGGCATGGTCATCCTGGACTTCGTCGACCTGGCCGAGGACGACCCCGAGCGTGAGCGGATGTTCTCCGAGCACCTCTACTGCCCGTACGACGACCTCTCCTTCGAGGAGCTGGAGCCGCGCTCTTTCTCCTTCAACTCGCCCTTCGGCGCCTGCCCCGAGTGCACCGGCATCGGCACGCGCATGGAGGTGGACCCGGAGCTGATCGTCCCCGACGAGGACAAGTCCCTGGACGAGGGGGCCGTCTCGCCGTGGTCGCTGGGCCACACCAAGGACTACTTTCAGCGGCTGATCGGCGCCCTCGCGGGCGAGCTGGGCTTCCGTACGGACATCGCCTGGGCCGGGCTGCCGCTGCGGGCCAAGAAGGCCCTGCTGTACGGCCACAAGACGCAGATCGAGGTCCGCTACCGCAACCGTTACGGGCGGGAACGGGCCTACACCACCGCCTTCGAGGGGGCCGTCCCCTTCGTCAAGCGCCGGCACTCGGAGTCCGAGAGCGACGCCAGCCGCGAGCGCTTCGAGGGCTACATGCGCGAAGTGCCCTGTCCGACCTGTGAGGGCACCCGCCTCAAGCCGATCGTGCTCGCCGTCACGGTGATGGACAAGTCCATCGCCGAGGTCGCCGCCATGTCGATCAGCGAGTGCGCGGACTTCCTGGGACGGATGCGTCTCGACGCGCGCGACAAGAAGATCGCCGAGCGGGTCCTCAAGGAGGTCAACGAGCGGCTGCGGTTCCTCGTCGACGTCGGCCTGGACTACCTCTCGCTCAACCGGGCGGCGGGCACCCTGTCGGGCGGCGAGGCCCAGCGCATCCGCCTCGCCACGCAGATCGGCTCCGGCCTGGTGGGCGTGCTGTACGTGCTCGACGAGCCGTCCATCGGCCTGCACCAGCGCGACAACCACCGCCTGATCGAAACCCTCGTCCGCCTGCGCGACATGGGCAACACCCTCATCGTCGTCGAGCACGACGAGGACACCATCAAGGTGGCCGACTGGGTGGTCGACATCGGCCCCGGCGCGGGCGAGCACGGCGGCAAGGTGGTGCACAGCGGCTCACTCAAGGACCTGTTGAAGAACCCCGAGTCGCTCACCGGGCAGTACCTGTCGGGCAAGCGGTCCATCCCGCTCCCCGACGTGCGCCGCCCCGTGGACCCGAGCCGCCGGCTCACCGTCCACGGAGCCAAGGAGAACAACCTGCGGGACATCGACGTGTCCTTCCCGCTGGGCGTGCTCACCGCGGTCACCGGAGTCTCCGGCTCCGGCAAGTCCACGCTGGTCAACGACATCCTGTACACCCACCTGGCGCGCGAGCTGAACGGCGCCCGGTCCGTGCCGGGCCGGCACACGCGGGTGGAGGGCGACGAGCTGGTCGACAAGGTCGTGCATGTGGACCAGTCGCCCATCGGCCGGACCCCCCGCTCCAACCCGGCCACCTACACGGGCGTCTTCGACCACGTGCGCAGGCTGTTCGCGGAGACGATGGAGGCGAAGGTGCGCGGCTACCTGCCGGGCCGCTTCTCCTTCAACGTCAAGGGCGGTCGCTGCGAGAACTGCTCCGGCGACGGCACGATCAAGATCGAGATGAACTTCCTGCCGGACGTCTACGTCCCCTGCGAGGTCTGCCACGGGGACCGGTACAACCGGGAGACGTTGGAGGTCCACTTCAAGGGCAAGTCCATCGCGGAAGTCCTGAACATGCCGATCGAGGAGGCGCTGGGCTTCTTCGAGGCGGTGCCGACCATCGCCCGCCACCTGCGCACCCTCAACGAGGTCGGGCTCGGTTACGTCCGCCTCGGCCAGTCCGCCCCCACCCTCTCGGGCGGTGAGGCCCAGCGCGTGAAGCTGGCCTCGGAGCTCCAGAAGCGCTCCACGGGCCGAACGGTCTACGTCCTGGACGAGCCCACGACCGGCCTGCACTTCGAGGACATCTCAAAGCTGATCAAGGTGCTGTCGGGGCTGGTGGACAAGGGGAACTCGGTGATCGTCATCGAGCACAACCTCGATGTCATCAAGACCGCCGACTGGGTCGTCGACATGGGCCCCGAAGGTGGCTACGGAGGCGGCCTGGTGGTCGCCGAGGGCACGCCGGAGGAGGTCGCCGCGGTGACCACCAGCCACACCGGCAAGTTCCTCCGCGACATCCTCGGCGCGGACCGGGTCTCGGACGCGGCGGTTCCCGCGCCGCGGACGGCGAGGAAGTCGGCGCCGGCCAAGAAGTCGGCCACGGCGGCCACGGCGACGGCGACCAAGAAGACGGCGACGGCGACGGTGACCAAGAAGGCCGCGGCGACCAAGAAGACCGCCGCGACGAAGAAGGCGGCGGCCACGGCGGAGAAGACCGCCGCCGCGGCCGAGAAGGCGGCCCCGGCCAAGAAGGCCACGCGCGCCCGCAAGGCGTAGGCCGGCCGACCACCTCGTACGAGCAGCCGGGGCGGGCCCCGACCGGAGACGGTCGGAGCCCGCCCCGGCTGCGTTTTACCGGCCGCGGTCCAACTCGGCCGCGTACGGGGGCTCCGCGCCCGGCCGCGAACAGGTCAGCGCGGCCGCGCGGGCCGCGTAGGCCAGCGTCGCCGGCCAGTCCACCGCGTCCGGGCCGGCCGCGACCAGCCCTTGTAGCAGCGCCGCGTTGACGGTGTCCCCCGCGCCGATGGTGTCGGCGACGGTCACGGGCCGGGCCGCCTGCGTGTGCTCCTCGCCGCTCGCGGTCCACACCGTCAGCCCCGCCGCACCCCGGGTGAGCACCACGGCCGAAGGTCCCGCCGCGAGCCAGTCGTCGACCCGGCCGCCGATCCAGTCGGCGTCCTCCTGCGACAGCTTGAGCACCGACACGTAGGGCAGCCGCTCCAGGAAGCGCCTGCGGTAGGCGGCCGGGTCCGCGATCAGGGCCGGGCGGACGTTGGGGTCCACCAGCGTCGTCAACCCGCGCCGCGACTCCCGGCGCAGCAGGGCCTCGTACGCGCTCGCGCCCGGCTCCAACACCAGCGAGCACGTGCCGAGCGCGAGGGCCCGCGCCCCCGGCGGCAGGGCGGGCGGCAGGGTGAACAGCCGGTCGGCGGTGCCCTCGACGTAGAACCCGTACGCGGCCGAGCCGTCCGGGGCCAGCGAGGGCACGGCCAGGCTGGTCGGCTCCGGCCCGCGCCGCACCAGCGAGAGGTCCACCCCGGCGGCCCTCAACCCGGCCAGCAGCGCGTCCCCGAAGCCGTCCGTGGACACCCGGGAGCAGAAGGCGACCTCGGCCCCGAGTCGGCCGAGCGCCAGGGCGGTGTTGTAGGGGCCTCCGCCGGGCCGGGGCAGCAGCGCGCCCGCCGGCCGCTCCAGGGGCACGAGGTCGATCAGGGCTTCTCCGCCGACGACGATCACGCCGGGGAAGGTATCCCATCGAGGGGGCCTTCCGGGCCCCCGGTATCGTCGGCCGGGCCGAGCCCCCGTCGTCCCGTGCCAGGAGAACCGCATGTCCGCGTCGCAGTCCGCCGCCCGCCGTACCGTCCTCAAGGGCGCCGCCGCGCTCGCGGGGGTCGTGGGCGCCGGAGCGGGGCTCTCCGCCTGTTCCACCGAGACCAACAGCGGCGCAGGCGGCCCGGCCGTTCCGAAGGAGCCGGTGGACCTGGGCGCGGTCGGCGAGGTCCCGGTGGGCGGCGCGAAGCTGTTCCGCGAGCGCAAGCTCGTCGTCAGCTGCCCGGCGGCGGGGGAGTACAAGGCGTTCAGCGCCCAGTGCACGCATGCCGGCTGCATCCTGGACAAGATCGACGCGGGGGAGGGGAACTGCCCCTGCCACGGCAGCCGCTTCGACGTGGCCACCGGCAAGGTGCTGCGGGGCCCGGCCTCCGCCCCGCTGCCCGCCGTCCCGGTGAAGGCGGAGAACGGCCGGCTGATCGCGGGCTGATCGGCGGGTTGGCCGGCGGGTCGACCGTGCGCTGATCGCGGGTCGATCGGCGGGTTGACCGCCGGCTGCTCCCGGCTGGATCGGCGGCCCGTCGCGGGCCGGGGGCGTCCCGCGCGTCAGTCCCAGTCCCAGCCGATGCCGAGGATGCCCCGCCGGACCTCCCGCTCCACCAGGTGCACCGCCCGGTGCCGGCCGCTCGGGGTGAGGTCGGTCAAGTCCGTGCGCGGGCCGTTCGGGCCGGTGCGGCCGAAGCGGTGGCAGCGCACCGGCAGGGCCGCCTCGTCGAAGCGGACCTGGAGCATGTACTGGCCGCCCGCGTACACGAAGCCCCGTACGTACTCGGCGCTGCGCGGGCCCGTGCCGTCCTCGATCCCGTAGCCGAAGACGTACGTGTCCCCGCGCCGCAGCCGTGCGTCGAAGAGGAGTTCCGCGACCACCACCCCGGCCCCGGGGTGCCTGCGGACCCGGCCCGTGCGGCAGTTCTCGTACGCGGTCACCACCACCCGGTCCGCGTCGCACCCCGGATCGCCGTGGTGGACGGCGAGGTAGCGGTCGACCCCGTCGCGGTGGGCCCGGACGATCTGCTGGGACTCCCGGGAGCGCAGCTCCCCGCCGCCGCCGATGCGCACCCGCTCGTGGTGGCCGACGGAGTGGAGGCCGCCGTCGGCCGGCAGGTCCATCCCGTCGAGCAGTTCCTCCACGGCCGCGCCGACGCTCACCAGCGCCCGGTAGCGGCGGGCGGCGGGGCGGGCCGGCGCCCCGGTGGGCTCGGGGTCGGTGAGCAGCCGTAAGAGGGCCCCGTCGGGGAGTTCGAGGATCTGCTCCAGGGCGGAGACGGCCCGCAGGGACTCCGGCCGGTGGGGGCGCCGGGCGCCCTGTTGCCAGTAACTGAGGCTGGTGACCCCCACCTTGATCCCGCGCGCGGCGAGCCGGTGCTGGACCCGGTGCAGGGGGAGTCCGCGGGCGGCGAGGGCGGCGCGCAGGGCGAGGTGGAAGGGGCCGCCGCGCAGGAGCCGGCCCAGCTCCGTCGTCCCTGCCGGGCCCGCCGGGTCGCCGGTCGGCCGCATGGCGACTCCTCTGTGAACGTTCACACGCTCCGGTGTGGGGACCGGACGGCGCGCGCGGGGGACCGGGCGGAACGGCGGGAACCGTTCACACCCGGGCCCCACCGTTCACACCGCGACGTCACCGCGTATTGAAGCGTGTTGACCTGATCGCGACAACCGCCCCATGCTCCTCCACAGCGTCCGGACGCGCTCCTCCATCCCCCCACACCCCCCGGCCCCGCCGGGGGATCCCCACGCCTCGGGAGGAACGCGATGCGCCCAAGAAACCGGCGGCTCCCCCTCGCCGCCTTCGTCACCGCCCTGCTCCTCGCCCTGTCCCCGGGCATCGGCACCGCCACCGCCGCCGATGCCGGCGCCCGCTCCACCGCGGCCGTCACCACGGCGTCCGCCCCCGCCGCCCCCGCCGACCCGACCGCGTCCGCCCTGGCCTCGAAGCGCCTGAACCTCACGATGCAGGCGCAACAGAAGACCAACTGGTGCTGGGCCGCCGGCGGCAACACCATCGCCACCTGGTTCGGCCGCTCCTACAGCCAGAACCAGTTCTGCAACGCCGCCTTCAACCGTCAGCAGAACACCGAGTGCCCCAACAACCAGGCCAACCTGGGCAACGTCCAGACCGCCCTGCGCTGGGCCGGCATCAACTCCGGCAGCTACGTCACCGGCTGGCTCCAGTACTCCACCGTGCAGACCGAGATCAACGCCGACCGTCCCGTCGAGACCCGCATCCAGTGGTCCAACGGCGGGGGCCACATGCACGTGCTCTACGGCTACGACACCGCCAACAGCTGGGTCTACTGGGGCGACCCGTGGCCCTCCAGCGACCGCTACAACTGGGCCTCCCACGCCTGGTACGTGAACAACTCCACCTTCTCCTGGACCCACTCCCTCTACCGGATCGGGGCGTGACCGCCATGACCCCCGTACCCCAGCGCCCCTCCCTGAAGGCCGCCGCCGCCCTCGCCGCCGCGGGCGCCGCGCTCCTCGCCCTCGCCGGGCAGGCATCGGCCGACCCGGTGCCACAGCCCCGGACGGTCACCGCCGAGACCAGGGCGGCCGCCCACGGGGCCGTCGCCGCCCCGGACACCCTGGCCACCCTGTCCCGGTTCTTCGCCCGCGAGGGCAAGGTGTCCGTCGCCGCCGCGCGGCCCCGGGTCGAGGACGAGCTGATACCCGTGCACTACCTCTCCCCGGAGTTCGTCGCCGGGAAGGCCGGGGCGCCGGTGGCCCGCCTGGAGTTCCTCGCGGGCCGGGCCGTCTCCTCCGACGGCCAACAGGCCGCCCTGTGGACCGCGAAGACCGAGGCGGGCTGGCAGGTGGTGAACATAGCCACCGGCGACGACGAGTTCCGCTACGCCCGACTCGGCGCCGACAAACTGCCCGGGGGCACCGTCTTCCGCGAGCCCCAGATCGACGCCTGGTACGTGGCCGACGGCGGCCGGGTCCTCCCGCTGGACGAGGACGCCGTACGGGCCGTGGGCGACCGGGGCACGACCCTCGCCGCCTACCGCACCCGGGTGACCCGGGCCTACGGGGACAAGCTGCCCGGCTCCGCCTACGCCCGGGACGGCGCGGCGGGCGGCTTCGCGGAGCCCGCCGGTGAGGACTCCGGGGCGCCCGTCGGCCTCGTCGCCGCCGGGGCGGGGGCCCTCGCCCTCGGCGCCGTCGGATCCGTGGCACTCCTGCGCTCCCGCCGCCGCACGACGGCGTAGCCCCACCACCCCCGTCGGGGGCCCGGCCACCGCCAGGGGCCGGGCCCCCGACGGCCTGGGGGTACGGCCGCTTGTCGGTCGGCGCCAGTAGGGTGGACGCCATGGCCGACCCTTCCAGCTACCGTCCAGAACCCGGGCAGATCCCCGACTCCCCGGGGGTCTACAAGTTCCGCGACGCGCACCGCCGGGTGATCTACGTCGGGAAGGCCAAGAACCTGCGCCAACGCCTGGGGAGCTACTTCCAGGACGTCGCCAACCTGCACCCCCGCACGGCGACCATGGTGACCACCGCCGCCTCCGTCGAGTGGACGGTGGTCTCCACCGAGGTCGAGGCGCTCCAGCTCGAATACACGTGGATCAAGGAGTTCGACCCCCGGTTCAACGTCAAGTACCGGGACGACAAGAGCTACCCCTCCCTCGCCGTCACCCTGAACGAGGAGTACCCCCGGGTCCAGGTCATGCGCGGGCCCAAGAAGAAGGGCGTGCGCTACTTCGGACCGTACGGGCACGCCTGGGCCATCCGCGAGACCGTCGACCTGATGCTGCGGGTCTTCCCCGTCCGCACCTGCTCCGCCGGAGTGTTCAAGCGCTCCGCCCAGATCGGCCGCCCCTGCCTGCTGGGCTACATCGGGAAGTGCTCCGCGCCCTGCGTCGGCCGGGTCACCCCCGAGGAGCACCGTGAACTCGCCGAGGACTTCTGCGACTTCATGGCCGGCCGCACCGGGACCTACCTCACCCGCCTCGAACGGCAGATGCACGATGCCGCCGAGGAGATGGAGTACGAGAAGGCCGCCCGGCTGCGCGACGACATAGGGGCCCTGCGCCGGGCCATGGAGAAGAACGCCGTCGTCCTCACCGACGCCACCGACGCCGACCTGATCGCGGTCGCCGAGGACGAGCTCGAAGCCGCCGTGCAGATCTTCCACGTCCGCGGGGGACGCGTGCGCGGCCAGCGCGGCTGGGTCACCGACAAGGTCGAGGCCGTGGACACGGCCGGACTCGTGGAGCACGCCCTCCAGCAGCTCTACGGGGAGGAGAAGGGCGAGGCCGTCCCCAAGGAGGTGCTGGTCCCGGCGCTGCCCGAGGACACGGCCGCCCTGGGCCAGTGGCTGGCCGAGCGGCGCGGCTCCCAGGTCAGCCTGCGCATCCCGCAGCGCGGGGACAAGAAGGCCCTCATGGAGACCGTCCACCGCAACGCGCTGCAGTCCCTGGCCCTGCACAAGACCAAGCGGGCCAGCGACCTCACCACGCGTTCCCGCGCGCTGGAGGAGATCGCCGAGGCCCTGGAACTGGACGGGGCGCCCCTGCGCATCGAGTGCTTCGACATCTCCCACCTCCAGGGCGACGACGTGGTGGCCTCGATGGTGGTCTTCGAGGACGGTCTGGCCCGCAAGAGCGAGTACCGGCGCTTCCAGATCAAGTCGTTCGAGGGACAGGACGACGTCCGCTCCATGCACGAGGTGGTCTCCCGGCGCTTCCGCCGCTACCTCCAGGAGAAGCTCAAGACCGGCGAGTGGGCCCCGGAGGTCCCGGACGGCTCCGAGGTCCCGGACGGCTCCCAGGTCGCGGACGGCTCCGCGGTCCCGGCGACCGGAGCCCCGGCAGCCGCCGGGCCGCTCGCGAGCGGCCCCGTCTTCGAGGTCGACGACACGCCCGGGGACGATGGCCGGCCCAAGCGTTTCGCGTACCCCCCTCAGCTCGTCGTCGTCGACGGCGGGCAACCCCAGGTGGCCGCCGCCAAGCGCGCCCTGGAAGAGCTGGGTATCGACGACGTGGCCGTGTGCGGCCTGGCCAAGCGGCTGGAGGAGGTCTGGGTGCCCGGCGAGGACGACCCGGTCGTGCTGCCCCGCACCAGCGAGGGCCTCTACCTGCTCCAGCGCGTCCGTGACGAAGCCCACCGCTTCGCCATCCAGTACCAGCGCGGCAAGCGCGCCAAGCGCCTGAGGTCCGGGCCTTTGGACGAGGTGCCCGGCCTCGGCGAGAGCCGCAAGCTAGCCCTCGTCAAGCACTTCGGTTCGGTGAAGAAGCTGAGACAGGCGACAATCGACCAGATCTGCGAGGTCCCGGGCATAGGCCGCAAGACGGCCGAGACCGTGGCCGCGGCCCTCGCCCGCGCGGTCCCCGCCGGCCCTGCCGTCAACACGGCCACAGGAGAGATCATGGAGGACGAGACTCCCGCACCCGCGGGAGCGTCGTCCGAACGGGGGACCGAGCAATGACCGAGCACGAGTCCGATCGCAAGACCGAGCACGACCGAGACGGAGCACAGGTGAGTACGGGCACGACAGTGGAGCCCGGCGACAACGCCGAGGCCGCCATCCCCGAGCTGGTGATCATCTCCGGCATGTCCGGCGCCGGCCGCAGCACGGCGGCCAAGTGCCTGGAGGACCTCGGCTGGTTCGTCGTCGACAACCTGCCACCGGCGCTGATCCCCACCATGGTGGAGCTCGGCGCCCGCTCCCAGGGCAACGTGGCGCGCATCGCCGTCGTCGTCGACGTCCGCGGCCGGCAGTTCTTCGACGCCCTGCGCGAATCCCTCTCCGACCTCGACAGCAAGAGCGTCACCCGCCGCATCGTCTTCCTGGAGTCCTCCGACGACGCGCTGGTGCGCCGCTTCGAGTCGGTGCGCCGCCCGCACCCCCTCCAGGGCGACGGCCGCATCACCGACGGCATCGCCGCCGAGCGCGACCTGCTGCGCGAGCTGCGCGGCGACGCCGACCTCGTCATCGACACCTCCAGCCTGAACGTGCACGAACTGCGCGCCAAGATGGACGCCCAGTTCGCGGGCGACGAGGAGCCCGAGCTGCGGGCCACCGTCATGTCCTTCGGCTACAAGTACGGCCTCCCCGTGGACGCCGACCTCGTCGTCGACTGCCGCTTCATCCCCAACCCGCACTGGGTCCCCGAACTGCGCCCCTTCACCGGGCTCAACGAGGAGGTGTCGGGCTACGTGTTCAGCCAGCCCGGCGCCAAGGAGTTCCTCGACCGGTACACCGAGCTGCTCCAGCTCATCGCCACCGGCTACCGCCGCGAGGGCAAGCGGTACGTGACGATCGCCGTGGGCTGTACGGGTGGCAAGCACCGCAGCGTGGCGATGTCCGAGAAGCTCGCCGCCCGCCTCGCCTCCGAGGGAGTCGAGACCGTCGTCGTCCACAGGGACATGGGGCGCGAGTGACCGCTCGGACCCCGCGACTGAGCCGCCTGCGCCGCCTCACCCCGGGTCGGGGCGAGGACGGCGCGGGCCGCTCCGGCCGCCGGCGCGGCGCCGCGCCGAAGGTGGTCGCCCTCGGCGGCGGCCAGGGCCTGTCGGCCTCCCTCACCGCCCTGCGCCGCATCACCGGCGAGCTGACCGCGGTGGTCACCGTCGCCGACGACGGCGGCTCCAGCGGGCGCCTGCGCGAGGAGCTGGGCGTCCTGCCCCCGGGCGACCTGCGCAAGGCGCTGGCCGCGCTCTGCGGGGACGACGAATGGGGCCAGACCTGGGCCCGCGTCATCCAGCACCGCTTCCAGTCCCGCGGCGACCTGCACGAGCACGCGGTCGGCAACCTGCTGATCGTCGCCCTGTGGGAGCAGCTCGGCGACCCCGTGCAGGCCCTCGACCTGGTCGGGAGACTGCTGGGGGCGCACGGCCGGGTGCTGCCGATGTCGGCGGTCCCGCTGGAGCTCCAGGCCCTGGTCAAGGGCCACGATCCGGCGCGCCCGGACGACGTGGACACCGTACGGGGGCAGGCCACGGTGGCCCTGACGCCCGGTGAGGTGCTCTCCGTCCAGGTCGTGCCCGGGGACCCGCCCGCCGTGCCGGAGGCCGTCGCCGCCGTGCTCGACGCGGACTGGGTGGTGCTCGGTCCGGGGTCCTGGTTCTCGTCCGTCATCCCGCACCTGCTGGTGCCGGAACTGCTCGACGCGCTGATGGAGACCAAGGCCCGGCGGGTGCTCTCGCTGAACCTCGCTCCGCAGCCCGGCGAAACAGAGGGCTTCTCTCCGCAGCGTCATTTGGAGGTTTTGGCCCGACACGCCCCTAAACTCGCCCTGGACGTGGTGCTGGCCGACGAGGCCGCCGTGCCCGACCGCGAGTCACTCTCCGATGCCGCGAAACGGTTCGGTGCCGCGGTCGAGCTGGCGCCCGTGGCCAGGCAGGACGGCTCTCCGAAGCACGATCCGGAGCTGCTGGCCGCCGCGTACGACCGTATTTTTCGGATGCATGGAAGGATCGGCCCATGGCGATGACGCCCGCGGTGAAGGATGAGATTTCCCGCCTTCCCGTCACCCGGACCTGCTGCCGAAAGGCGGAGGTCTCCGCGATCCTCCGGTTCGCCGGAGGGCTGCACCTGGTGAGCGGCCGCATCGTCATCGAGGCGGAGCTGGACACCGGCGTCTCGGCGCGACGCTTGCGCAAGGACATCCTGGAGATCTTCGGCCACTCCTCCGACCTGGTCGTGATGGCCCCGGGCGGCCTGCGCCGGGGCAGCCGCTTCGTCGTGCGCGTCGTCGCGGGCGGCGACCAGCTCGCGCGCCAGACGGGCCTCGTGGACGGCCGGGGACGGCCGATCCGGGGCCTGCCCCCGCAGGTGGTCTCCGGGGCCACCTGTGACGCCGAGGCGGCGTGGCGCGGCGCCTTCCTGGCCCACGGCTCCCTCACCGAGCCGGGCCGGTCCTCCTCCCTGGAGGTCACCTGCCCCGGCCCCGAGGCCGCCCTGGCCCTGGTCGGCGCCGCCCGCAGGCTCTCCATCGCCGCGAAGGCGCGCGAGGTGCGCGGGGTGGACCGGGTCGTCGTACGGGACGGCGACGCCATCGGCGCCCTGCTGACCCGCCTCGGCGCCCACGACTCGGTGCTGAACTGGGAGGAGCGGCGGATGCGGCGCGAGGTGCGCGCCACCGCCAACCGCCTCGCCAACTTCGACGACGCCAACCTGCGCCGCTCGGCGCGGGCCGCGGTGGCGGCCGGAGCCCGGGTGCAGCGGGCGCTGGAGATCCTCGCCGAGGAGGTCCCCGAGCACCTCGCCGCCGCCGGCCGGCTGCGCATGGAGCACAAGCAGGCCTCCCTGGAGGAGCTGGGCGCCCTCGCCGACCCGCCGCTGACCAAGGACGCGGTCGCCGGCCGGATCCGGCGCCTGCTGGCGATGGCCGACAAGCGGGCGCAGGATCTCGGGATCCCGGGGACCGAGTCCAACCTGGACCTCAGCGAGGATCTGGTCGACAACTTGGTGGGCTGACGTTCGACCGCTCCACCGAAAGGGCCCGCGCGATCACTCGTGCGGGCCCTTTTCGGCCTGTTTCACCGCCGGGCCCATTGACATGAGCATGGACCGGTCGTGAGCCTGGCGTCCGCACGCTTTCGTGGCAGACGACGCCCAGGGGGGCACATGAGGCACCGCGCGAGATCGATCCTCGCCGCAAGCGCACTCGTCTTGGGAACCACACTGGCCGCGCTACCCGCGACGGCCCAGGCCCGGCCCGCGCCCGGCCCCACATCCGGGGCCGACGAGGTACGGGTCTACGACGCCGACATCACCCGGGAGCAGGTCCCGCTCGTCCTCGCCGCCGGCCAGGACGCCCACGAACTCGCCGAACGCGCTCCCGAGACGGGCACCGCGAAGGTGGAGCTCTTCCTGACGGGGGACCAGGCCGCTGGGCTGGCCGCCCAAGGGGTCGCGCTGGCCGAGCGCAAGGTCGCCGCCCAGGGACTGGCCCGCTCCAAGGCCGCCGGGGACGGGGTCTTCCGCCCGTACAGCGGCAAGGGCGGCCTCCAGGAGGAGATCCTGCGCACCGCGCAGGAGAACCCGGGGCTCACCAAGGTCGTCTCCATCGGCAAGACCGTCCAGGGCAAGGACATCCTCGCCCTCAAGGTCACCAAGGACGCCAAGAAGTCCCGGGACGGCGACAAGCCGTCCGTGCTCTACATGTCCAACCAGCACGCCCGCGAGTGGATCACCCCGGAGATGACCCGGCGGCTGATGCACCACACCCTGGACAACTACGGCAAGGACCAGCGGATCACCAAGCTGGTCGACTCCACGGAGCTGTGGTTCCTGCTCTCGGCCAACCCCGACGGCTACGACTACACCTTCACCGCGGACAGCGCGCGGCTGTGGCGCAAGAACATGCGCGACAACAACGGCGACGGCAAGACCACGGCCGTCGACGGGGTCGACCTGAACCGCAACTTCGCCTACAAGTGGGGCTACGACAACGAGGGTTCCTCCCCGAACCAGGCGAGCGAGACCTACCGCGGCCCGAAGGCCGCCTCCGAGCCGGAGACCACGGCCCTGGACCGGTTCGAGAAGCGGATCGGCTTCGACTACGCCATCAACTACCACTCCGCCTCCGAGCTGCTGCTCTACGGGGTCGGCTGGCAGGTGGCCACCCCGACCCCCGACGACGTGGCCTACAAGGCCCTGGCCGGAACCCCGGAGCACCCGGCGGTCCCCGGCTACTACCCGCAGCTCTCCTCGGAGCTGTACACGACCAACGGCGAGGCCGACGGGCACGCGGCCAACACCAACGGCGTCATGATGTTCACCCCGGAGATGACCACCTGCCAGACGGCCTCCGCGAGCGACCCGAACGACCAGTGGAAGCCGGAGGACTGCGCCTCCGGCTTCAACTTCCCGGACGACGAGAAGCTCGTCCAGGAGGAGTTCGCCAAGAACGTCCCCTTCGCGCTGTCCGTCGGCGAGAGCGCCGCGCACCCGGACAAGCCCAGCTCCTCCGTCGGCCTGAGCGCCGCCGACTTCACCGTGGACCCCTTCACCACCTCCTACGTGGCGCGGGGCGAGGACCAGACGGTCGCCGTCACCGCCCGCAAGGCGCTGAAGGACAAGCGGCTCAACTTCAAGGTCAACGGGGGCCGCACGCACGACGACGCGCTCAAGGCCTGGAAGGGCGGTGACGTCTACGGCGGCGAGGACAACAACTGGTTCGACGAGTACCGGGCCAAGGTGGACGGCACGAAGCCGGGCGACAAGGTCGAGGTCTGGTTCAGCGGCCGCGACCGCTCCGACCGGCAGGTCTCCAGCGAGCACTTCACGTACACCGTGGCCGAGCGCCCCGGCGCGGACGTCCTGGTGATCGCGGAGGAGGGTGCCAAGGCCCAGCAGGCGCAGACGTACGTGGACGCCCTGCGCGCCAACGGCAAGTCCGCGGCCGTGTGGGACGTCGCCGTCCAGGGCGCCCCGCACCACCTCGGGGTGCTCTCGCACTTCCGCACCGCCGTGCACTACACCGGGGCCAAGGCCCCGGGCGGCGAAACCCAGTTGGCCGTGCGCGACTTCCTCAACGAGGGCGGCAAGCTGATCGAGGCCGGGGAGCTGGCCGGTGGCCGCGCCCAGGTGGGCCGGGCCCTGACCGACGACTTCAGCCAGTACTTCCTGGGCGCCTACGGCCGCGCGAGCGTCTCCGGCCCCAGCGGCTTCACCGGCGCGGGAACCCTGAACGGCGCCAAGGGCGCACTCGGGGACGCGGCGGGCAACCCGCTCAACGCCCCCGGCGCGTACACGGTCACCTCCGACACCCTGCCCGCCGCGCAGTTCCCGCAGTTCAAGAGCGCGCAGGCGGGCCAGTACGCCGGCGTCGTGAACCCGTACGCGCCCTACGCGGGCACCTCGATGGCCTCGGCCCTGCACGACGACGACGACTGGAAGCGGCTCACGCGCACCATCGACCTCACCCAGGTCACGGCCGCGGACAAGCCGCAGTTGAAGACGGCCCTCAACTGGAACACCGAGGAGGGCTACGACCACGTCGCCCTGGAGGCCCGTACGGCCGGCGGCGACGACTGGACCACGCTGGCGGACGCGGGCGGTCTGAGCTCCACCACCGTCCCGGCCGAGTGCGAGGCCGGGTTCTTCGTGAACGACCACCCGTTCCTGCGTCACTACCTCACCCTCGACGGCGGCGGCTGCACCCCGCAGGGCACCAGCGGCACGTGGAACAGCTTCACGGGCTCCTCCGGTGGTTGGAAGCAGGTCTCCTTCGACCTGAGCGCCTACGCCGGCAAGACCGTCGAGGTGTCGCTCTCCTACATCACCGACCCCGGGTCGGGCGGTCGCGGAGTCTTCGCGGACGAGGCGCGCGTGAGCGTGGGCGGCGCGGACCAGGCCGTCGAGGGCTTCGAGACCTCTCTCGGAGCCTGGGCGGCCCAGGGCGCACCCGCCGGAAGTCCCGATGTTCCGGGAGATTGGTCCCGGTCGGGCGAACTGTTCAAGTCCTTCGCCTCGGTCACTACGCGTGACACCGTGCTCCTCGGCTTCGGACTCGAACACCTGCCGGCGGCGGCCGACCGAGCCGTACTGGTCGGTAAGGCGCTGCGGGCCCTGAACCACTGACCTGCGTCCCCGTCCCCCGTCACCCTCGGTGACGGGGGACAAAGTCCCCGAGGTCCCGTACCGCAGCGGCTGGTACCGGGCCTCGGGGCGTGTCAGGCCCCCGTCGATGTCACTCAAAAGCTCACGGAGAGGTAGGGTCGTAAGCGGTCGGGGACATCCCATACAGCTCGCCGGCGGACAGGCCGGCGCACCAACGAGGAGATCGGTTCGTGACGATCCGCGTAGGCATCAATGGTTTTGGCCGAATTGGCCGTAACTACTTCCGGGCGCTCCTGGAGCAGGGAGCGGACATCGAGATCGTCGGTGTCAACGACCTGACTGACAACGCGACCCTGGTGCATCTGCTCAAGTACGACACCATCCTGGGCCGCCTCAAGGCCGAGGTCTCCCACACCGCCGACACCATCACGGTGGACGGCAACACCTTCAAGACCTTCGCCGAGCGCGACCCCGCGAAGCTCCCCTGGGGCGAACTGGGCGCCGACATCGTCATCGAGTCGACCGGCATCTTCACCAAGAAGGCCGACGCCGCGAAGCACATCGCCGCGGGCGCGAAGAAGGTCCTCATCTCGGCTCCGGCCAAGGACGAGGACATCACGATCGTGATGGGCGTCAACCAGGACAAGTACGACGCGGCCAACCACCACGTCATCTCCAACGCCTCCTGCACCACCAACTGTGTGGCGCCGATGGCCAAGGTTCTCCTGGAGAACTTCGGCATCGTCAAGGGCATGATGACCACGGTCCACGCGTACACGAACGACCAGCGCATCCTGGACTTCCCGCACTCGGACCTGCGCCGCGCACGCGCCGCCGCCGAGAACATCATCCCGACCACCACCGGTGCCGCCAAGGCCACCGCGCTGGTGATCCCGGAGCTGGCGGGCAAGCTCGACGGCATCGCGATGCGCGTCCCGGTCCCCACCGGTTCCGTGACCGACCTGGTCATCGAGCTGGAGCGCGAGGTGACCAAGGACGAGGTCAACGCCGCCTTCCAGAAGGCCGCCGAGGGCCAGCTCAAGGGCATCCTCGACTACACCGAGGACGCGATCGTCTCTTCCGACATCGTGAACTGGCCGGCCTCCTGCACCTTCGACTCCTCCCTGACCATGGTCCAGGGCAAGAGCGTCAAGGTCATCGGCTGGTACGACAACGAGTGGGGCTACTCCAACCGCCTCGTCGACCTGACCGTCTTCGTCGGCGGGCAGCTCTAAGCACCACGTAGGGCAAGGCAGGATGTGAGCACAGGGTCCGGGCAGCGCGACGATGCGCCGCACGGGCCCTGTGGCTTGCCTCCCGCCGCTCGCCCGGCTGGGAACCGACCCCCGCACGGGGACAAGGAGTAGGGAACACATGAAGACGATCGACGAACTTCTCGCCGAAGGCGTGGCCGGCAAGCGGGTCTTCGTCCGCGCCGACCTCAACGTGCCGCTCTCGAACGGCAAGATCACCGACGACGGGCGCATCCGCGCCGTGCAGCCGACCATCGCGAAGCTCGCCGAGTCCGGCGCCCGCGTGATCGTGGCCTCGCACCTCGGCCGCCCCAAGGGCGAGCCCGACCCGGCCTTCTCGCTCGCCCCGGCGGCCAAGCGACTCGGTGAACTGCTCGGCACGGACGTGGCGTTCGCCACCGACACCGTCGGCTCCTCCGCCAAGGCGACCGTCGAGGCACTCGCCGACGGTCAGGTCGCCGTCATCGAGAACCTGCGCTTCAACGCCGGTGAGACCGCCAAGGACGACGCCGAGCGCGGCGCCTTCGCGGACCAGCTCGCCGAGCTGGCCGACGTCTACGTCGGCGACGGCTTCGGCGCTGTCCACCGCAAGCACGCCTCGGTCTTCGACCTGCCCGCGCGCCTCCCGCACGCGGCCGGTTACCTCATCGCCACCGAGGTCGGCGTCCTGCAGAAGCTCACCGCCGACGTCAAGCGCCCGTACGTGGTCGTCCTCGGCGGCGCCAAGGTCTCCGACAAGCTCGCCGTCATCGACGAGCTGCTCGGCAAGGCCGACCGCATCCTCATCGGCGGCGGCATGGCCTACACCTTCCTCAAGGCCCTGGGCCACGAGGTCGGCATCTCCCTCCTGCAGGAGGACCAGATCCCGAAGGTCACCGAGTACATGGAGCGCGCCAAGGCGACCGGCGTCGAGCTGGTCCTCCCGGTCGACGTGCTGGTCTCCAAGGACTTCCCCGACCTGAAGACCAAGGCCCCGGCCGACTTCGAGACCGTCGACGCGGACAAGATCCCCGCCGACCAGGAGGGCCTGGACATCGGCCCCAAGACGCGTGAGCTGTACGCCTCGAAGATCACGGACGCCGAGACCGTCTTCTGGAACGGCCCCGTGGGCGTCTTCGAGCACCCCGACTACGCGGGCGGCACCTCGGCGATCGCGCAGGCGCTCCTGGACAGCAACGCCTTCACCGTCGTCGGCGGCGGCGACAGCGCCGCCTCCGTCCGCATCCTGGGCTTCGACGAGAACGCCTTCGGTCACATTTCCACCGGTGGCGGCGCCAGCCTCGAATACCTCGAAGGCAAGACGCTCCCCGGCCTCGCCGCCCTGGAGGGCTGAACCCCTATGTCTGCTGCTGTCAACGGCCGCACCCCGCTGATGGCGGGCAACTGGAAGATGAACCTCAACCACCTTGAGGCCATCGCCCACACCCAGAAGCTCGCCTTCTCCTTCGCCGACAAGGACTTCGACGCCGTCGAGGTCGCGGTGCTCGTCCCCTTCGTCGACCTGCGCTCGGTGCAGACCCTCGTCGAGGCCGACAAGCTGAAGATCAAGTACGGCGCCCAGGACATCTCGGCGCACGACTCCGGTGCCTACACGGGCGAGATCTCCGGCCCGATGCTGGCCAAGCTCGGCTGCGCCTTCGTCGCCGTCGGCCACAGCGAGCGCCGCCAGTACCACGGCGAGAACGACGAGATCTGCAACGCCAAGGTCAAGGCCGCCTTCAAGTACGGGATCACCCCGATCCTGTGCGTCGGCGAGGGCCTGGAGATCCGCAAGGCCGGCGACCAGGTCGCGCACACGCTGGCGCAGGTCGACGGCGGTCTCAAGGACATCACGGCCGAGCAGGCCGAGACCATCGTGATCGCCTACGAGCCCGTCTGGGCCATCGGGACCGGCGAGGTCGCCACCCCCGACGACGCCCAGGAGGTCTGCGGGGCCATCCGCGGCCGGCTGGCCGAGCTGTACTCCCAGGAGCTGGCCGACAAGGTCCGCATCCAGTACGGCGGCTCCGTGAAGTCCGGCAACATCGCCGCGATCATGGCCCAGCCCGACGTCGACGGCGCCCTCGTCGGCGGCGCGGCGCTGGACGTGGACGAGTTCGTCAAGATCGTCCGCTTCCGCGACCAGTGAGTATGCGGTAGGGCCGATCCGTCGTACCCTTGCGGGGGCCGGGGCTGCACGCGCAGCGTCGGCCCCCGCGCCCCTTTCCGCGCGGCGGCGGAACACCGCAAGCCCTGAATGCCCAGAAGGCCCAGAAAGTAGGAATCAGCCGTGATTATGGGGTTCTCGATCGCCCTGGTCGTCTTCAGCGCCCTGATGATGCTTCTCGTGCTGATGCACAAGGGCAAGGGCGGCGGCCTTTCCGACATGTTCGGTGGCGGCATGCAGTCCTCGGTCGGCGGTTCCTCCGTGGCCGAGCGCAACCTCGACCGCATCACCGTCGTGATCGGGCTCCTGTGGTTCGCCTGCATCGTGGTGCTCGGCCTGCTCTCGAAGTCCGCGACCTGACGGTTTCGGCCATTTCGGCGGTCCGGTCGGCTCCCTCCTGCCTATCATGAGGTCCTGCGTTCACGGCTGGAGCGAGTAACTCCGGTTGCTGGACGCGCGTTGGGCCTTCCGTAGACTGGGGCGCCCGCAGCGGACACCCCCTCACGCTCCGCGGCACCATCACGCAGGGAGTTACGACCGTGGCAAGTGGCAACGCGATTCGTGGTAGTCGGGTCGGAGCCGGGCCGATGGGCGAGGCCGAGCGCGGTGAATCCGCGCCCCGCCTGCGCATCTCCTTCTGGTGCTCGAACGGGCACGAGACGGTGCCGAGCTTCGCCAGCGACGCCCAGGTGCCGGACACCTGGGACTGCCCTCGCTGCGGGTTCCCGGCCGGTCAGGACCGGGACAACCCGCCCGCGCCGCCGCGGACCGAGCCGTACAAGACCCACCTCGCCTACGTCCGGGAGCGCCGCACCGACGCCGACGGCGAGGCGATCCTCGCCGAGGCCCTCGCCAAGCTGCGCGGCGAGATCTGAGCCTCGTCCGAGGCGGTGTCACCCTCAAGAGTGAGTCAGGGCCCGGCCCGTGGGAGAACGAATCCTGCGGGCCGGGCCTTTTGCTGTCCTTCGTCCCCCTTCCGATCCCTTAGGTTGGGACGCGGCGGGGCACGACAGGACGGAAGAAGTGGGTTGATGTCCGAGATGAACGCAGACACCCGTACGAGGCTCAACCGGACGCCCGAGTGGATCGCCCTCGGCAAGCACCGGGACGAGCTGGGGAAGACGCATCTGCGGGAGCTGTTCGAGAAGGACCCGGACCGGGGCACCGGCTACACCCTGCGGGTGGGCGACCTGCACATCGACTACTCGAAGCACCTCGTCACCGACGAGACGCTCGCGCTGCTGCGCGAACTGGCCTCGGCGACGGGCGTGGCCGAGCTGCGGGACGCGATGTTCCGCGGCGAGAAGATCAACACGACGGAGGACCGCGCGGTCCTCCACACGGCGCTGCGGGCGCCGAAGGGCGCCGTCGTCAAGGTGGACGGCGAGAACGTGGTCCCGGAGGTGCACGCGGTCCTCGACAAGATGGCGGCCTTCTCCCGCCAGGTCAGGTCGGGGGAGTGGACCGGCTTCACCGGCCGGCGCATCAAGAACGTGGTCAACATCGGCATCGGTGGCTCCGACCTGGGCCCGGCGATGGCGTACGAGGCCCTGCGGGCCTTCACCGACCGGGAGTTGACCCTGCGGTTCGTGTCCAACGTGGACGGCGCGGACCTGCACGAGGCGGTGCGCGACCTGGACCCGGCGCAGACGCTGTTCATCATCGCCTCCAAGACCTTCACCACCATCGAGACCATCACCAACGCCACCTCGGCGCGCGGTTGGCTGCTCGACGGGCTGGGCGGCGACCAGGCCGCCGTGGCACGGCACTTCGTGGCGCTGTCGACCAACTCCGAGAAGGTCACGGACTTCGGCATCGATCCGGCCAACATGTTCGAGTTCTGGGACTGGGTCGGAGGCCGCTACTCCTTCGACTCGGCCATCGGCCTCTCCCTGATGATCGCGATCGGCCCGGACGCCTTCCACGAACTCCTGGCCGGCTTCCACGCGATGGACGAGCACTTCCGCACCGCGCCGCCGGAGGCGAACGCGCCCTTCCTGATGGGCCTGTTGGGCGTTTGGTACGGCGGGTTCTTCGACGCGCAGTCGCACGCGGTGCTCCCCTACAGCCATTACCTCTCGCGCTTCACCGCGTACTTGCAGCAGCTGGACATGGAGTCCAACGGCAAGTCCGTGGACCGGGACGGGAAGCCGGTCGACTGGCAGACCGGCCCGGTGGTCTGGGGCACCCCGGGCACCAACGGACAGCACGCCTACTACCAGCTGCTCCACCAGGGCACTCGGGTGATCCCGGCGGACTTCATCGGCTTCGCCCGGCCGGTGGCCGAGCTGGAGCCGGCCCTGGAGGCCCAACACGACCTGCTGATGGCGAACTTCTTCGCGCAGACGCAGGCGCTGGCCTTCGGCAAGACGGCCGACGAGGTCCGCGCGGAGGGCGTCCCCGAGGAGCTCGTCCCGCACAAGACCTTCCAGGGCAACCACCCGACGACGACCATCCTCGTCGACGAACTGACCCCGGGCGTCCTGGGCCGGCTCATCGCCCTCTACGAGCACAAGGTGTTCGTCCAGGGCGCGGTGTGGAACATCGACTCCTTCGACCAGTGGGGCGTGGAACTCGGCAAGGTGCTGGCCAAGCGCCTGGAGCCGGCCCTGGTGGACGGCTCGGACGTGGACAACCTCGACCCGTCCACGCGGGCGCTGGTGGCCAGGTACCGCGAGCTGCGGGGTCGCTGACCGCGACGGACGGACATGAGCGCGTGAGCGCCCCGCACCGCCACGGTGCGGGGCGCTCACGCGCGTCGGCGTCGGTCGGCGCCGGCTCGGACCCGCCCTAGGCCGGCGGGTACAGACCGGACGGGAGGCGGGCCGCCGCCGCGCGGTCCAGGAGCCACAGGGTGCGGCTGCGGCCGTGGGCGGCCGCGGCCGGTGCCTGGACCTCGCCCGCGCCGCCGAGGGCGATGGCCACGGCCGCGGCCTTGTCCTCGCCGGCGGCCAGCAGCCAGACCTCGCGCGCCACGCGGATCGCCGGGAGGGTCAGCGAGACCCGGGTGGGCGGCGGCTTGGGCGCGCCGTGCACGCCGACCACGGTGCGCTCGGTCTCGCGCGAGGCCGGGTGCTCGGGGAACAGGGAGGCCACGTGCGTGTCGGGGCCCACGCCCAGCATGAGCACGTCGAAGGTGGGGACCGGGCCGTGGTCCTCGGGACGGGAGGCCGCGCGCAGTTCCTCGGCGTACGCCGCCGCGGCGGCGTCCACGTCCTCGCCGTACGGGCCGTCGGAGGCGGGCATCACGTGCACGCGGGCCGGGTCCACCGGGACGGAGTCCAGGAGGGCCTCGCGGGCCTGGGTGTGGTTGCGTTCGGGGTCGTCGGCGGGGACGTAGCGCTCGTCGCCCCACCAGAGGTCCAGGCGGGACCAGTCGATCGCGTCCCGCGCCGGGGCCGCGGCGAGCGCCGCGAGGAGGCCGTTGCCGTTGCGGCCGCCGGTCAGGACCACGGACGCGGTGCCGCGGGCCGCTTGGGCGTCCACGACCTTCGTGATCAGCCGGGCGGCGGTGGCCTGGGCCATCAGCTCCTTGTCCCGGTGGACGACGACCTGGGGAGTCGTCATACCCATGTGCTGCCGCCTTCGTGTGGTGGGGGTGGGGTGGGGCGTTCACGCGGGCGTCCGGGCCCGGACGCGAACGCGCCCGGCCCCCCTGCCCGTGGGGGAGGGGGGCCGGGCGGCCGTGCTACTTGGCCGAGGCCTTCTTCGCCGCCTGCTTGGCGGCCGGCTTCGCGGCCGGGGCCGGGTCGGCCGGAGCCGCCTCGGTGGCGGGCGCGGCCGGGGCGGCCTTGCCCTTGGGGGCGCCGGACTCCTGAATACGGGACACGCCGAACTTCAGCGAGGCCTCGTAGGTGTTGTCCGGGTCCAGCCGGCGCAGCTCCTCCGCCAGCAGCTCGGCCGTGTCGCGGCGCTTGAGCGCCACCGCGCGGTCGGGCTGCCCCGGCATGCACAGCGTCGCCAGGGCGCCGTCCGCCCGGTCCAGGACGATCACGCCGTCCTTGGTCTCCAGGCGTACGGCCGTCAGGCCCGGGCCGCCGGACTCGGTGCGGTGGACCGGGACCCCGAGGCGGTCCGCCAGCCACATGGCCAGCAGCTCGCAGCTCGGGTTCTCGCCCTCGCCCTCGACGGTCGCCGAGGAGACCGTCGAGCTCTGCTGGTCCAGTGCGGCCGCCAGCATGGAACGCCAGGGGGTGATCCGGGTCCAGGCCAGGTCGGTGTCACCGGGGGCGTACGCCTGCGCTCGGGAGCCGAGCGCGGCGGTCGGGGTCTCGGACGAGTAGGTGTCCGTGATCCGGCGCTGCCCCAGCGCGCCCAGCGGGTCGCCCGCCAGGTCCGCCGGAGCCCGCTCCGGCCACCAGACGACCACGGGGGCGTCGGGCAGCAGGAGCGGCAGAACGACCGACTGGGCATGGTCGACCAGCTCGCCGTGCAGGCGGAGCACCACGGTCTCCCCGCTGCCGGCGTCCGCCCCGACGCGGATCTCCGCGTCGAGCCGGGCGTCACGGCGGCTGCGGGGCGAGCGACTGGCCCGCTTGACCACGACCACGATCCGCGAGGGGTGTTCGTGTGACGCGTCGTTCGCCGACTTGAGCGCGTCGTACGCGTTCTCTTCGTCGGTCACGATCACCAGCGTGAGGACCATCCCGATGGCCGGCGTGCCGATGTCCCGGCGTGCCTGCACCAAAGCGGCGTTGATCTTGCTGGAGTTGGTCTCCGTGAGGTCGATCTTCATGGCCGGCGCCAGCTCCGTCCGTCTCGTGCGAGCATCTCGTCCGCCTCGACCGGTCCCCAGGTGCCCGACGCGTACTGCGCGGGCTTCCCGTGCTTGTCCCAGTACTGCTCGATCGGGTCGAGGATGTTCCAGGAGAGCTCGACCTCCTGGTGGCGCGGGAAGAGGTTCGCGTCACCCAGCAGGACGTCGAGGATCAGCCGCTCGTAGGCCTCGGGGCTGGACTCGGTGAAGGACTCGCCGTAGGCGAAGTCCATCGTGACGTCCCGCACCTCCATGGAGGTGCCCGGCACCTTGGAGCCGAAGCGGACCGTCACGCCTTCGTCCGGCTGGACCCGGATGACCAGGGCGTTCTGCCCCAGCTCCTCGGTCGCGCCCGACTCGAACGGCAGGTACGGCGCCCGCTTGAAGACCACCGCGATCTCGGTCACCCGACGACCCAGGCGCTTGCCCGTGCGCAGGTAGAACGGAACGCCCGCCCAGCGGCGGTTGTTGATCTCCAGGCGGATGGCCGCGTAGGTGTCGGTCTTCGACTTGGGGTCGATGCCGTCTTCTTCGAGGTACCCGACGACCTTCTCGCCACCCTGCCAGGCCGCCGAGTACTGGCCGCGCACGGTGTGCTTGCCCAGGTCCTCCGGCAGCTCCACGGCGGTCAGCACCTTGAGCTTCTCGGCCACCAGCGCCTTGGGGTGGAAGGAGCCGGGCTCCTCCATCGCGGTCAGCGCCAGCAGCTGGAGCAGGTGGTTCTGGATGACGTCGCGGGCGGCGCCGATGCCGTCGTAGTACCCGGCCCGGCCGCCGATGCCGATGTCCTCCGCCATGGTGATCTGTACGTGGTCGACGTACGACCGGTTCCAGATCGGCTCGAACATGGTGTTGGCGAAGCGGAGCGCCAGGATGTTCTGGACGGTCTCCTTGCCGAGGTAGTGGTCGATCCGGAAGACCTCGTCACGAGGGAAGACCTCGTGGACGACCTTGTTGAGCTCTTCCGCGCTCTTGAGGTCGTGGCCGAAGGGCTTCTCGATGACGGCGCGCCGCCAGGAGCCCTCCTTCTGGGCCAGACCGTGGTCCTTGAGCTGCTGGACCACCTTGGGGAAGAACTTCGGCGGGACCGACAGGTAGAAGGCGAAGTTGCCGCCCGTGCCCTGGGCCTTGTCGAGTTCCTCGATGGTGGCCTTCAGGGTCTCGAAGGCCGCGTCGTCGTCGAAATCACCCTGCACGAACCGGCAGCCCTGGACCAGCTGCTGCCAGACCTCCTCGCGGAAGGGGGTGCGCGAGTGCTCCTTGACGGCGTCGTGCACCTCCTGGGCGAAGTCCTCGTCCTGCCACTCGCGGCGGGCGAAGCCGATCAGGGAGAAGCCCGGCGGCAGCAGGCCGCGGTTCGCGAGGTCGTAGATCGCCGGCATGAGCTTCTTGCGCGACAGGTCACCCGTAACGCCGAAAATGACCAGGCCGGACGGCCCCGCGATGCGCGGGAGCCGCCGGTCCTGTGCGTCACGAAGCGGGTTCGCTCCGTTTACAGACAAGGTGTTCAGGCCTCCGTGGGGGCAAGGCGCTTGAGCTCCGCCTCGGTCGACTTCAGCAGGTCAATCCAGGACGCCTCGAACTTCTCGACGCCTTCGTCCTCAAGCACCTGCACCACATCGTCGTACGAGATGCCCAGCTTCGCGATCGCGTCGAGTTCGGCGCGCGCCTGCTCGTAAGTGCCGCGGATGGTGTCACCGGCGACGACGCCGTGGTCGGCGGTGGCCTCCAGGGTGGCCTCGGGCATCGTGTTCACGGTGCCCGGGGCGACCAGGTCCACCACGTACAGGGTGTCCTTGTACGCGGGGTCCTTGACGCCGGTCGAGGCCCACAGCGGACGCTGCTTGTTGGCCTGCGCCTTGTCCAGGGCCGCCCAGCGCTCGCCCGAGAAGACTTCCTCGAAGGCCTCGTAGGCCAAACGGGCGTTGGCGAGGGCCGCCTTGCCCTTCAGGGCCTTCGCCTCGTCGCTGCCGACGCCGTCGAGGCGCTTGTCGATCTCGCTGTCCACGCGGGACACGAAGAAGGACGCGACCGAGTGGATCTTGGACAGGTCCAGGCCGGCGGCCTTGGCCTTCTCCAGGCCCGCCAGGTAGGCGTCCATGACCGCGCGGTAGCGCTCCAGCGAGAAGATCAGCGTGACGTTGACGCTGATGCCCTTGCCGATGACCTCGGTGATCGCCGGCAGGCCGGCCTTCGTCGCCGGGATCTTGATCAGGGTGTTCGGACGGTCCACCAGCCAGGCGAGCTGCTTGGCCTCGGCGATCGTCGCCGTGGTCTCGTGCGCCAGACGGGGGTCGACCTCGATCGACACCCGGCCGTCCTGACCCTGGGTGGCGTCGTAGACGGGGCGCAGGATGTCGGCGGCGTCGCGGACGTCCGCCGTGGTGATCATGCGGATCGCCTCTTCGACGGTGACCTTGCGGGCGGCGAGGTCGGTGAGCTGCTGCTCGTAGCCGTCACCGCTGCTGATCGCCTTCTGGAAGATCGACGGGTTGGTGGTGACACCGACCACGTGGCTCTGGTCGATCAGCTCGGCGAGGTTGCCGGACGTGATGCGCTTGCGGGACAGGTCGTCCAGCCAGATCGCCACGCCCTCGTCGGAGAGGCGCTTGAGTGCGTCTGTCATGGGAATTGCATCTCCTACTGGGTCGGGTACCGGTGTCAGCGCGCGGCGGCGGCGAGGGAGGCCTTGGCGGCCTCGGTCACCGCTTCGGCGGTCAGACCGAACTCGCGGAACAGGACGGCGCCGTCGGCCGAGGCACCGAAGTGCTCCAGCGAGACGATGCGGCCCGCGTCACCGACGTAGCGGTGCCAGGTCAGGCCGATGCCGGCCTCGACCGCGACGCGCGCCTTGACGGAGGGCGGCAGGACGCTGTCCTTGTACTCCTGGGTCTGCTCCTCGAACCACTCGACGCAGGGCATCGAGACCACGCGGGCGGGAACGCCCTCGGCCTGGAGCGCCTCGCGGGCGGCGACGGCGAGCTGGACCTCGGAGCCGGTGCCGATCAGGACGACCTCGGCGGGACCGCCCTCCGCCTCGAAGAGCACGTACCCGCCCTTGGCGGCGTCCTCGTTGCGGTCGTAGGTCGGCACGCCCTGGCGGGTGAGCGCCAGACCGTGCGGGGCGCCCTTGCCGAACACCTTGGTGTGGCGGCGCAGGATCTGGCGCCAGGCGACGGCCGTCTCGTTGGCGTCGGCAGGGCGGACCACGTTCAGGCCCGGGATGGCGCGCAGGGCGGCGACGTGCTCGACCGGCTGGTGGGTCGGACCGTCCTCGCCGAGGCCGATGGAGTCGTGCGTCCACACGTACGTCACCGGCAGGTGCATCAGCGCGGACAGGCGGACGGCGTTGCGCATGTAGTCGGAGAACACCAGGAAGGTGCCGCCGTAGACGCGGGTGTGGCCGTGCAGCGTGATGCCGTTCATGGCCGCGGCCATGGCGTGCTCGCGGATGCCGAAGTGGATGGTGCGGCCGTACGGGTCGGCCTCCGGCAGCGGGTTGCCCACCGGCAGGAACGAGGAGTTCTTGTCGATGGTGGTGTTGTTGGAGCCGGCGAGGTCGGCCGAGCCGCCCCACAGCTCCGGGATGATCGCGCCGAGCGCCTCCAGGACCTTGCCCGAGGCCGCGCGGGTGGCGACGCCCTTGCCGGTCTCGAAGGCGGGGATCTTGTCTTCCCAGCCGGCGGGCAGCTCGTTCGCGTTGATGCGGTCGAACGAGGCGGCGCGCTCCGGGTTGGCGGTGCGCCAGGCGGAGAAGTCCTTCTCCCAGGCGGCCTTGGCGTCACGGCCGCGGTCCTGCGCCTTGCGGGTGTGGGCGATGACCTCGTCGGCGACCTGGAAGCTCTTCTCCGGGTCGAAGCCGAGCACGCGCTTGGTCGCGGCGACCTCGTCGTTGCCGAGCGCCGAGCCGTGCGCGGCCTCGGTGCCCTGGGCGTCCGGGGCGGGCCAGGCGATGATCGAGCGGGCCGCGATGAAGGAGGGGCGGTCCGTCTCGGCCTTGGCGGCGACGAAGGCCTCGTACAGCGCCTTCGGGTCGAGGTCGCCGTTGGCCTGCGGGGCGACGCGCTGGACGTGCCAGCCGTAGGCCTCGTAGCGCTTGAGGGTGTCCTCGGAGACGGCCGTCTCGGTGTCGCCCTCGATGGAGATGTGGTTGTCGTCCCACAGCAGTACGAGGTTGCCGAGCTTCTGGTGGCCGGCCAGGGCGGACGCCTCGTGGGAGATGCCCTCCTGGAGGCAGCCGTCGCCCGCGATCGCGTAGATCATGTGATCGAACGGGGAGGCGCCCGCGGCGGCCTCCGGGTCGAACAGACCGCGCTCGTAGCGGGATGCCATGGCCATGCCCACCGCGTTGGCGATGCCCTGGCCCAGCGGGCCGGTGGTGGTCTCGACGCCCGTGGTGTGACCGTACTCCGGGTGACCGGGGGTCTTGGAGCCCCAGGTGCGGAAGGCTTCCAGGTCTTCCAGCTCCAGGCCGAATCCGGCCAGGTAGAGCTGGGTGTAGAGGGTCAGGGACGAGTGCCCTGCGGAGAGCACGAAACGGTCACGGCCGACCCAGTCCGGGTCGGACGGGTCGTGCCGCATGACCTTCTGGAACAGGGTGTACGCGGCGGGGGCCAGGCTCATCGCCGTACCGGGGTGGCCGTTCCCGACCTTCTGGACCGCGTCCGCGGCCAGGATGCGGGCGGTGTCGACGGCCCGCTGGTCCAGTTCGGTCCACTCGAGCTCTGTGGTGGTCGGCTTGGTGCTCACCGTGGGTCAGGGCTCCTCTCCACATGTTTGTTTTTCCGGTGACGAACGTTGCACCGGACGCGATTCCGAGCCTACCCCCGTGAGGGCGTGCGGCTATTCGAGTGCTCGTGGTGCGTCGCCGGGTCGGCATCCGCCGTTCATCCGCCGGCCGGCCGGCCGGTCCGATCGGCCCAACACGAGGGGACCCCCGCGCGGGGCGGGGTAAGCGCAACGTCTAGAGTGGCGTGGTACGCGCAAGCCTTTACCGGACCTTCATCTTGGAGGCGCCCCGGTCGGACTTGCTGGATTCTCTCTCAGGGGTGTGCGTGACGGCCGTCGAATCCCGTCCAGCGGGGGTACTCGGGACGAGCCCCGGTCACCGGCCGTTCGGGGCCCGCGTCATGGCTTTCGTGGCGCTGACCAAGCCGCGGATCATCGAGCTTCTGCTCATCACCACCGTGCCGGTGATGTTCCTCGCCGAGCAGGGAGTGCCGTCGCTGTGGCTGGTGCTCGCCACCTGCTTCGGCGGCTACCTCTCCGCCGGTGGCGCCAACGCGCTGAACATGTACATCGACCGCGACATCGACGCGCTGATGGACCGTACGGCCCAGCGGCCGCTGGTGACCGGGATGGTGAGCCCGCGAGAATGTCTGGTTTTCGGCATCTCGCTCGGTGTGATCTCGACCCTCTTCTTCGGGCTCCTGATCAACTGGCTCTCCGCCGCGCTCTCGCTCGGCGCTCTCCTCTTCTACGTCGTGGTCTACACGATGATCCTGAAGCGGCGCACCGCGCAGAACATCGTGTGGGGCGGCATCGCGGGTTGCCTGCCGGTGCTCATCGGCTGGTCGGCGGTGACGAACGAGCTTTCCTGGGCCGCGCTCATCCTCTTCCTGGTCATCTTCTTCTGGACGCCCCCGCACTACTGGCCGCTGTCCATGAAGGTGAAGGACGACTACGCGCGGGTCGGCGTGCCGATGCTGCCGGTCGTCGCGGGCAACAAGGTCGTCGCCCGTCAGATCGTCATCTACAGCTGGGTGATGGTCGCCGTCTCGCTGCTGCTCACCCCGCTGGGGTACACGGGCTGGTTCTACACCTCCGTGGCGCTGCTGGCGGGCGGCTGGTGGCTGTGGGAGGCGCACGCGCTGAACGCCCGGGCGAAGTCCGACGTGACGGGCGCGAAGCTCAAGGAGATGCGACTGTTCCACTGGTCGATCACCTACGTGTCGCTGCTCTTCGTGGCGGTGGCCGTGGATCCCTTCCTCCGCTGATTACTCACCGGTAGCATGCCTTCCATGGCAGAGACCCCGGAGAGCACGCAGGCCGCGGAGACCGCGGACAAGAAGCAGAGCCGCACGGCGGCGAGGCTGGCCAAGCAGATCGGCGCGTTCGCCAAGCGGCACGGCGGCGCCGAGGGACAGCTCGCGCACATCGGGCAGGCGGGCACCCGCATCGTCCTCGTCGGCACCGACGGCGGCTGGGGCGACCTCGTGGCCCCGACCTACGCGGTGGCCGAGCAGGCCGCCGAGAAGGCGGGCCTGACCCTCCACGAGGAGTTCGACGGGGAGTTCGCCGCCCGGGTCAAGACGGGTCCGTACGAGTGGACCCGCATGGCGGGCATCCAGATCGGCGGCCCCGCGAACCCGGCCTAAGGGTCTTTCGGATCCGCACGGCCCAGGCCCCTTCCGGTCCGGTCGCCCCTTCACGGGTCCGGGCGGGGCCCCCGCGGGCCGGGTCCGCGCGGCGCTCCGCCGCGCACCCGCCTGTGCGAGTGGCCCCCGCGAGCGACACCTCGCACCCGCTCACCCGTTAGGACGTGTGGAAGCACCTTCCCCACGTCCGCAACGGGATGCCCGGATGATCGAAACGCCGCCCCTGGTGGACCAGCACTGCCAGGGAGTGCTCCGCACGGAGCTGGGACTCGGCACCTTCGAGGCCCTGCTGATCCCCTCGCAGGGCCCGCCCGCCGCGGGCACGACCTTCTTCGACACGCAGACCGGCTTCGCCGTGCGCCGCTGGTGCCCGCCCCTGCTGGGGCTGGAGCCGCACTGCCCGCCGGCCCGCTATCTGGCCCGGCGCCGCGAGCTGGGAGCCGCCGAGGCCGGGCGCAGGCTGCTGCGGGGGTCCGGGGTGGGGGCCTACCTGGTCGACACGGGGGAGCCCGCCGACCTCACCGGGCCCAAGGAGCTGGCCCTGGACGGGGGAGCGGAGGCCTTCGAGGTGGTCCGGCTGGAGTTGCTGGCCGAGCAGGCCGCCGACACCTCCGGGACGGTGGCCGCCTTCCTCGCCAACCTCGCCGGGGCCGTCCACCACGGCGCCGCCGGAGCCGTCGCCTTCGGCTGCGGGCCGGGATCCGGGTACGCCGCCGCGCTGGCCGACGACCCCGAGCCGCCGGGGCCGGGTGAGGTGCGGGGGGCCGCGGGGCGGTGGTTGGCCGCGCGGGGCAGGGGCGGGGCCGTACGGGACCCCGTGCTGCTGCGGCACCTGGTGTGGAGCGCCGTCGCGGCCGGACTCCCGCTGCAACTGCACGTCGGGGAGGCGGAGCCGGAAGCGCTGACCGGGTTCGTACGGGCCACCGGGGGCCTGGGCGCGGCGCTGGTGCTGCTCGGCGGGTACCCGTACCACCGGGGCGCGGCGCGGCTCGCGGCCGGGTACGCCCACGTCCACGCCGACCTCGGGGCCGCTTCGGCGCAGACCGGTGCCCGGGCCGCGGCCGTACTGGCCGAACTGCTGGAGCTGGCCCCCTTCGGCAAGCTGCTCTTCTCCAGCGGGGGCCGGCACCTGCCCGAACTGCACGCGGTCGCGGCCCTGGTGTTCCGCGAGGCCCTGGGCCGGGTGCTCGGGGGGTGGGTCGCCGACGGGGCCTGGAGCCGGCGGGACGCCGACCGGGTGGCGTGGATGGTCGCGGCCGGCAACGCCCGGCGGGTCTACCGGCTGGACGAGCGCGGCTGAGGGGCGGCGCCGGCGAACCGGGCGGCCCGGGGCCCTCGGCCCGCCGGGGTCGCCCTCGGGCCGTCAGACCGACGCGAGTTCCGCTTCGCCCTCGGCCGGCGCGCCGACGCTCCCGGAGGGGCGCTCGCGCAGGCTCAGGACCACGCGCACCACGGAGATCCAGACCAGGCAGGAGCCGAGCATGTGCGCGGCGACGAGGGCCTCGGGGACATCGGTGAAGAACTGGACGTAGCCGATGGCGCCCTGGGCGAGCAGCACGACCAACAGGTCACGGGCACGGGCCCGGGTGTCGACGGGGGCGTCGACCACGCGCAGCACCAGCCAGATGGCGACGGCCAGCGCGCACACCACCCAGGCGGCGATCGCGTGCACATGGGCGGTGGCGGCCCAGTCGAAGGGCATGCGCCGGATCTCGCTGCTGTCGCCGGCGTGCGGGCCCGAGCCGGTGACGACGGTGCCCGCCGCGATCAGCAGCAGCGTGGCCGCGACCAGCGCCCACGACAGCTTGCGCACCGGACCCGGCACGCGCGGTCGGGGGGCGCCGTCGCCCTCGCGGGTGCGCTGCCAGGTGACGGTGGTGACGGTGATCAGGCTGGTGGCCAGCAGGAAGTGCCCGGCCACGCTGTACGGGTTGAGCCCCGTCAGGACCGTGATGCCGCCGAGGACCGCGTTGCCCATCACGAGGGCGAACTGGAGCCACCCGAGCCTCGTCAGCGAGTGCCGCCACGGCTTGGCCGAACGGGCCGCGAGGACGACCCAGCCGACGGCCGCGCAGAGCACGTACGTCAGCATGCGGTTGCCGAACTCGATGGCGCCGTGGAAGCCCTGGGCCTGCGTCACGATCAGACTGTCGTCGGTGCACTTGGGCCAGGTGTCGCAGCCGAGACCGGAGCCGGTCAGCCGCACCGCGCCGCCGGTGACGACGATGACCACGCTCATCAGGAGCGCCGCGGCCGCGGCCCGTCGGACGATCCGGGGTGACGGAGTCCAGCGGGCGGCGATGTATGCGAATGGGTTCAACACGGCCCCTATCGTAAACGTCGCCTTGTGCAAACTTTCACGAGGGGGTGCCGGTCGCCGCGTCCGGTCCGATGACCAGGCGGAACCTGGCTCCGGCCGGGTCGCCCTCGGCGTGCCACCAGACCCGCACGCGCCAGCGGCCGGCCTCGCCCGGGTACGCGGTCGAAGCGGTGAACCCCCGGACCAGCTCGTCCCCCACGTCCGCCGCCGTCCGGTTCCTCACCTCGGTGCCGCCCTGCCAGGGCGGCGGCTGTACGGTCCACAGCCCGTCGACCCCGCGCACCTCGATCCGCCACACCGCGACCCAGGGGGTGACCTCCAGCATGGTCGCCACCTGATCGGGGTCCAGGCCCAGCCGGGTGGCGATCGCGGGCTCCGGTACGCCCTGGACGAAGGCGGCGACCACGGCCTGGGGCAGCAGCCGTTCGGGCAGCAGGCCGTCCGCGCGCAGGCCGGCGAGGGAGTCGAAGCCCAGGAAGCGCAGCCGCAGTTCCAGCTGCCGGCCGATGTGGTCCAGGGCCTCCTCGGCCTCCTGGGCCTCTTCGGGACCGGGACCGTCGAGCAGCAGCCGGCGGAACCCGGCCTCGGCGTCCACCGCCCAGGCGACGGCGTCGGCCGCGAACCCCAGCTCGGCGAGGCGGTCCCCGAGGAACACCTTGGCCTGGGCGAGGCCCCGCCGGTTGACCGGATCGTGCTGGTCCAGCCCCGCCCACACCTCGACGGCGGCCCGGGTCAGGTCACGGGCCCGCTCGCCGGCCGCCCGTTCCATCGGGGCCGGGCCGCTCTCGCCGGCCTCGCCGAGCGGGTACCGGGGCAGCCGGCCCCCGTCGCTCAGCGGCCAGGCCAGCCAGACCCCCTGATTGATCAGGCTCCGGGCGTACCAGCGGGCGTACTCCGGGGCGTGCCCGGCGGCCTGCTGCCCGTGGTGGAGCCCCTCCTCAAGGGCGGCCAGGGCTCCGGCCCGGTCCCCGGCCGCGAACCGGCGCGCCGCCAGGTCGCCCAGGCGCAGCCCCAGCCGGGCCGCGCACTCGGCGTCGGTCCGGGCGGGCTCGCGCAGGGCGCCGATCAGCTCGCCGAGCAACCGCTCGCTCTCCTCGGGCGTCGCGTGAGCGGCCCCCGACCGGATGCGCGCCCACTGTCCGTCCAGCCGCAGAACGGCCTCCCGCTGCGCCATGCCCACCCCCCGGCTCGGTCGTGCGTCGCTGATGTACGGAGGCGGTCATCCTCCTGCTTCGCCAACGCCCGACGGAAGGGATTCACTCCCAGCGGAAGAGTTTCGCCGCCGCGCCCAGTCCCAGCACCGCCCAGACCGCCAGGATCCCGGCATCCGCCCACGGCAGCGGGGCCCCGTGTTGCAGCACCTCGCGCAGACCGTCGGACAGGGCCGAGATGGGCAGCAGCTCCAGCGCCGACCGGACGGCTCCGGGGAACTTGTCGAGCGGCACGATCACCCCGCCGCCGACCAGCAGCAACAGGAAGACCAGGTTCGCCGCGGCCAGGGTGGCCTCGGCCTTGAGGGTGCCCGCCATCAGCAGGCCGAGCCCGGAGAAGGCGACGGTGCCGAGCAGGAGCAGCGCGGCGACCGCGAGGGGGTTGCCGTGCGGGGACCAGCCCAGCGCGAACGCGATGGCCGTCAGCAGGGCGATCTGGAGCACCTCGGTGACCAGCACCGACAGGGTCTTGGCGGCCATCAGGGCCCAGCGCGGCAGCGGTGAGGCCCCGAGCCGCTTGAGGACCCCGTAGCGGCGGTCGAAGCCGGTGGCGATGGCCTGACCGGTGAAGGCGGTCGACATCACGGCGAGGGCGAGGACGCCGGGGGCGAGGAAGTCCACGGACTTCCGCGCGCCCGTGTCCACGATGTCGACGGAGGAGAAGAGGGCCAGCAGCAGGGCCGGGATGATCACGGTCAGCAGCAGCTGCTCGCCGTTGCGCAGCAGCATCCGCGTCTCCAGCGCGGTCTGCGCGGCGATCATGCGGGACACGGGGGCGGCCCCGGGTCGGGGGGTGAACGTACCGGCGCTCATGCGCGCAGCTCCTTGCCCGTGAGCTCCAGAAAGACGTCTTCGAGGGTGTGCCGCTCCACGGAGAGGCTGCTGGGCATCACGCCGTGTTGGGCGCACCAGGAGGCGACGGTGGCCAGCAGCTGGGGGTCCACGGCGCCGGTGACCCGGTAGGAGCCCGGGAGGAGCTCGGCGGCCTCGGTGCCGTCGGGGAGGGCCTTGAGCAGGGAGGCGAGGTCGAGCGAGGGGCGGCCGGTGAAGCGCAGGGTGTTCTCGGCGCCGCCGCGGCACAGCTGCTCGGGGCTGCCGTGGGCGATGACCCGCCCGGCGTCCAGGATGGCGACCTCGTCGGCGAGCTGTTCGGCCTCGTCCATGTGGTGGGTGGTGAGGATGACGCAGACCCCGTCGGCGCGCAGTTCCCGTACGAGGTCCCAGGTCGCGCGGCGGGCCTGGGGGTCGAGGCCGGCGGTCGGCTCGTCCAGGAAGACCAGCTCCGGGCGGCCGACGACGGCCATGGCCAGGGCGAGCCGCTGCTGCTGGCCGCCGGAGAGGCGGCGGTAGGGGGTCCGGCCGCAGCCGCCGAGGCCGAGGCGTTCCACGAGGGGGTCGACGTCCAGGGGGTTCGCGTGGAGCTTCGCCATGTGGCGCAGCATCTCCACGGCGCGGGCGCCGGAGTAGACCCCGCCGGACTGGAGCATCACGCCGATCCGGGGGCGCAGCGCCTCGGCCCGGGCGACCGGGTCGAGGCCGAGGACGCGGACGGTGCCCGCGTCGGGGCGGCGGTAGCCCTCGCAGGTCTCCACGGTGGTGGTCTTGCCCGCGCCGTTGGGGCCGAGGACCGCGGTGACGGCGGCGGCGGGGACGGTGAGGTCCAGGCCGTCCACCGCGGTCTTGGTGCCGTAGCGCTTCACCAGTCCGCGGATCTCCACGGCGGGGTCGTTGCTCATGGTGGGTGAGTCTACGGAGCCCGGGAGGGGGTCCTTGGTCCTGGGGGTGGCGGGGTCAGGGACCCGTCGGTTGGTGACCTTTTCACGCGGTGTCGGGACCGTGCGCGGGCCTAGCGTTGAATGGTGAACAGCATCGCTCAGAACGTCGAAGCCACCTCGGGGCAGGCCGAGCACAAGGCCCACGACCTCGGGCACCCGCCGCGCTACTTCGTCTCGGCGATGCTCGCGGGGGCGTACATCGGCGTCGGCGAGGTGCTGCTGCTGGTGGCGATCTCGCCGTTCGTGGCCAAGGGCTCGGCGGCGGTGAAGCTGCTGGAGGGCGCGGTCTTCCCGATCGCCCTGACCATCGTGATGTTCGCCGGGGCCCAGCTGTTCACCAGCAACGTGATGGTGATGCTGGTCGGCGCCCTGTCGGGGCGGACCGGACCGCGCGACCTGCTGGCCTCCTGGGGCCTCTCGCTCGCGGGCAACCTGGTCGGGGCCTTCGCCTTCGGGGCGATGGTGCACGCCTCCGGGGTGACCTCCTCCCCCTCGGCGCGGGCCATGCTCACCGAGATGGTGCACGGGAAGATCGCGCTCGGCGGTGGCCAGCTCTTCTGGCGCGCGGTGCTCTGCAACATGCTCGTCTGCCTGGCGATCTGGATGTTCACCCGGGCCCGGGGCGACGCGGCCAAAATCTTCGTCCTGTGGCTGCCCGTGGCCGTTTTCGTGGCCGTCGGATTCGAACACTGTGTCGCGAACATGGCTCTTTTCAGCCTGGCGATCCTGGATGGCTCAGCGTCTTTCGGTGATCTTTTCCGTAATCTGATGTTCACGGTCCCCGGGAACATCGTGGGCGGAGGATTGCTGGTGGGAGCCGTGTACTGGTTCACCGGCGGTGCCCACCGAGAGTCCGGAGCGATGGGCTCCGATTAACTCTCCGTAGATAAATTAGGTAACCCTTAGTGATGGAGGCCACCACGAGTGGCTTCCATCACGGCTTGTCGGAGCTGGACTAATTACGCAACAATGGCGTTGTGAAATACGGCGAACGGATGATCGAGGCCCCCCAGGGGGAACTCGCTACCGGGGAGCGGTCAACCCGCAACCGGGTGGCGCGCTCCATCCTGGACCACGGCCCCTCCACCGTCGCCGACCTCGCGCAGCGCCTCGGCCTCACCCAGGCCGCCGTCCGCCGCCACCTCGACACGCTCGTCACCGACGACGTCGTCGAAGCCCGTGAGCAGCGCGTGTACGGCGCACGCACCCGAGGTCGGCCCGCCAAGGTCTTCGCACTCACCGACTGCGGGCGCGATGCCTTCGACCAGTCCTACGACACCCTCGCCGCGGACGCCCTGCGCTGGATCGCGCAGGCCGTCGGGGGCGGGGAACAGGGAGAGGCGGCCGTCGCCGCCTTCGCCCGAGCCCGCATGGAGACCCAGGCGGAGCCCTACCGGGAAGCCGTCGAGGCGGCTGCCCCGGGGGGCCGCGCGGAGGCCCTTGCCAAGGCGTTGACCACGGACGGGTACGCTGCTACGGCGAAGAGCGCTCCCGGTCCGCACAGCGGCGAACAGCTCTGTCAGCACCACTGCCCGGTCGCGCACGTGGCCGAGCAGTTCCCGCAGCTCTGCGAGGCGGAGACCGAGGTCTTCTCCCGTTTGCTCGGGACGCATGTGCAGCGCCTCGCCACGATCGCCCACGGCGACGGGGTGTGCACCACGTTCATTCCGCGAAGCGCCACACAGACCGACACATCAGCAGCAGCAAGTACGGCCGGGAGGAACCCCGCATGACCACGGAGACTGCTCACCCTGAGCTCGATGGCCTGGGCACCTACGAATACGGCTGGGCCGACTCCGACACGGCCGGAGCCACGGCCAAGCGGGGTCTGTCCGAAGAGGTCGTCCGCGACATCTCGGCGAAGAAGTCCGAGCCGGAGTGGATGCTGAACCTCCGCCTCAAGGGCCTCAAGCTGTTCGGCAAGAAGCCCATGCCCAACTGGGGTTCCGACCTCTCGGGCATCGACTTCGACAACATCAAGTACTTCGTGCGTTCGACCGAGAAGCAGGCGACCTCCTGGGAGGACCTGCCCGAGGACATCAAGAACACGTACGACAGGCTCGGCATCCCCGAGGCGGAGAAGCAGCGCCTCGTCGCCGGTGTCGCGGCCCAGTACGAGTCCGAGGTCGTCTACCACCAGATCCGCGAGGACCTGGAGGAGCAGGGCGTCATCTTCCTCGACACGGACACCGCGCTCAAGGAGTACCCGGAGCTCTTCCAGGAGTACTTCGGCACGGTCATCCCGGTCGGCGACAACAAGTTCGCCTCCCTGAACACCGCCGTGTGGTCGGGCGGCTCCTTCATCTACGTCCCCAAGGGCGTGAAGGTCGACATCCCGCTCCAGGCCTACTTCCGCATCAACACGGAGAACATGGGCCAGTTCGAGCGGACGCTGATCATCGTCGACGAGGACGCCTACGTCCACTACGTCGAGGGCTGCACCGCCCCGGTCTACTCCTCGGACTCGCTGCACAGCGCCGTGGTGGAGATCATCGTGAAGAAGGGCGGCCGCTGCCGCTACACGACCATCCAGAACTGGTCGAACAACGTCTACAACCTGGTCACCAAGCGCGCCGTGGCGTACGAGGGCGCGACCATGGAGTGGATCGACGGCAACATCGGTTCCAAGGTCACCATGAAGTACCCGGCCGTCTACCTGATGGGCGAGCACGCCAAGGGCGAGACCCTCTCCATCGCCTTCGCGGGCGAGGGCCAGCACCAGGACGCCGGCTCCAAGATGGTCCACATGGCGCCGAACACCTCCTCGAACATCGTCTCCAAGTCGGTGGCGCGAGGCGGCGGCCGCACCTCCTACCGCGGTCTCGTCGAGATCGGCGAGGGCGCCCACGGCTCCAAGTCCAACGTGCTGTGCGACGCGCTGCTCGTCGACACGATCTCCCGCTCCGACACGTACCCCTACGTGGACGTCCGCGAGGACGACGTGTCCATGGGCCACGAGGCCACCGTCTCCAAGGTCTCCGACGACCAGCTCTTCTACCTGATGAGCCGCGGTCTGACCGAGTTCGAGGCCATGGCCATGATCGTGCGCGGTTTCGTCGAGCCCATCGCGAAGGAACTCCCGATGGAGTACGCGCTGGAACTCAACCGGCTGATCGAGCTGCAGATGGAGGGCTCGGTCGGATAGTTCCGACCGCCCGACTACCGCAGCACATTCTTCGACGCAGGCACTGCTTTTCAGAGAGCGAGCAACACGACAGCCATGGCTGAGGCTCAGAACGCCCCCAAGAACCCCTCGGTTCAGGGAGGTACCCCCGCGGCGGGATCCACCACCGCCGGCGCGATCGCGGTGGCCGCCGAGTCCACCGTCGCCACCCGGATGAGCGCGCCCCCGTCCTTCGACGTGGCCGACTTCCCGGTTCCGAACGGACGCGAGGAGGAGTGGCGGTTCACCCCGCTCGCCCGCCTCAAGGGTCTGCACGACGGCACCGCGGTCGCCAACGGCACGATGAAGGCGCAGATCGACGCGCCCGACGTCGTCACGATCGAGTCCGTCGACCGCGACGACGTCCGCGTCGGCAAGGGAGGCGCCCCGGTCGACCGGGTCGCCGCCCAGGCGTTCTCCTCCTTCACCAAGGCCACGGTCGTCACCGTGCCCAAGGAGGCCGTCCTGACCGAGCCCGTGCGCGTCTCGCTGCACGGCGAGGGCGGCACGACCTTCGGCCACACGGTCTTCGACATCAAGGCCTTCGCCGAGGCCGTCGTCGTCATCGACCACACCGGTGACGGCGTGCGCGCCGCCAACGTCGACTTCCTCGTCGGCGACGGCGCCAAGCTCACCGTGGTCTCGGTGCAGGACTGGGACGACACCGCCGTCCACGTCTCCCAGCACAACGCGCTGGTCGGCCGCGACGCGACCTTCAAGTCGATCGTGGTCACCTTCGGCGGCGACCTCGTGCGCCTCCACCCGCGCGTGAACTACGCCGGCCCCGGCGGCGAGGCCGAGCTGTTCGGCCTGTACTTCACGGACGCCGGCCAGCACCAGGAGCACCGCCTCCTGGTCGACCACAGCGCCCCGCACTGCAAGTCGCACGTGGTCTACAAGGGCGCGCTCCAGGGCCAGGACGCCCACGCCGTCTGGATCGGTGACGTGCTCATCGAGAAGACCGCGGAGGGCACCGACACCTACGAGATGAACCGCAACCTCGTCCTCACGGACGGCGCGCGGGTCGACTCGGTGCCGAACCTGGAGATCGAGACCGGCGAGATCGTCGGCGCCGGCCACGCCTCCGCGACCGGCCGCTTCGACGACGAGCAGCTCTTCTACCTCCAGTCGCGCGGCATCCCGGCCGGCGAGGCCCGTCGTCTGGTCGTGCGCGGCTTCTTCGCCGAGCTCGTCCAGCAGATCGGTGTCGACGACATCGAGGAGCGCCTGCTCACCAAGATCGAGACCGAGCTCCAGGGTTCCGTCTGATGTCCTACGTCAAGGCCTGTGGGCTGAGCGAGCTGGAGGAGAACACCCCCAAGCGGGTGGAACTCGACGGCACGCCGGTTTCCATCATCTCCACCGACGGGGAGGTGTTCGCGATCAACGACATCTGCTCGCACGCGAACGTCTCCCTCTCGGAGGGCGAGGTCGAGGACTGCATGATCGAGTGCTGGCTGCACGGGTCGGCCTTCGACCTGCGCACCGGCAAGCCCTCCGGTCTTCCCGCGACGCGCCCCGTACCCGTTTACCCCGTAAAGATCGAAGGGGACGACGTGCTCGTCTCCCTCACCCAGGAGTCCTGAGGTATCCATGGCAACGCTTGAAATCCACGACCTGCACGTCTCCGTCGAGGCCGAAAACGGCGCCCGCGAGATCCTCAAGGGCGTCGACCTCACCGTCAAGCAGGGTGAGACGCACGCCATCATGGGTCCGAACGGCTCCGGCAAGTCCACGCTGGCGTACTCGCTGGCCGGGCACCCGAAGTACACCATCACCGGTGGCACCGTGACCCTCGACGGCGAAGACGTCCTGGAGATGTCCGTCGACGAGCGCGCCCGCGCCGGCCTGTTCCTCGCCATGCAGTACCCGGTCGAGGTCCCCGGCGTCTCGGTCTCCAACTTCCTGCGGACCTCGGCCACGGCCATCCGCGGCGAGGCCCCCAAGCTGCGCACCTGGGTGAAGGAGGTCAAGTCCGCCATGGAGCAGCTCCAGATGGACACGGCCTTCGCCGAGCGCAACGTCAACGAGGGCTTCTCCGGCGGCGAGAAGAAGCGCCACGAGATCCTCCAGCTGGAGCTCCTCAAGCCGAAGATCGCGATCCTCGACGAGACCGACTCCGGCCTGGACGTCGACGCGCTGCGCGTCGTCTCGGAGGGCGTCAACCGCGTCCGCGAGACGGGTGAGGTCGGCACCCTGCTGATCACTCACTACACGCGCATCCTGCGCTACATCAAGCCCGACTTCGTGCACGTGTTCGCCAACGGTCGCATCGCCGACTCCGGCGGCGCCGAGCTGGCCGACCAGCTGGAGGCCGAGGGCTACGACAAGTACGTGAAGGGTGGCGCGACCGCGTGACACAGCTGCCTGGCCTCCTCGACACCGAGGCGATCCGCAAGGACTTCCCCCTGCTGGATCGTGTGGTCCACGATGGGAAGAAGATCGTTTACCTGGACAACGCGGCGACCTCCCAGAAGCCGCGCCAGGTGCTCGACGCGCTGAACGAGTACTACGAGCAGCACAACGCAAACGTCCACCGCGGCGTGCACGTGCTCGCCGAGGAGGCCACGGCACTGTACGAGGGCGCCCGCGACAAGGTCGCCGCCTTCATCAACGCGCCGAGCCGCAACGAGGTGATCTTCACCAAGAACGCCTCGGAGTCGCTCAACCTGGTCGCGAACATGCTCGGTTGGGCGGACGAGCCCTACCGGGTCGACCGCGAGACCGAGATCGCCATCACGGAGATGGAGCACCACTCCAACATCGTCCCGTGGCAGCTGCTCTCGCAGCGCACCGGCGCGAAGCTGAAGTGGTTCGGCCTCACCGACGACGGCCGGCTCGACCTGTCCAACATCGAAGAGGTCATCACGGAGAAGACGAAGATCGTCTCCTTCACGCTGGTCTCCAACATCATGGGCACGGTCAACCCGGTCGACGCGATCGTCCGGCGCGCGCAGGAGGTCGGCGCGCTGGTGCTGATCGACGCCTCGCAGGCCGCTCCCCACATGCCCCTGGACGTCCAGGCCCTCGGCGCCGACTTCGTGGCCTTCACCGGTCACAAGATGTGCGGCCCGACCGGCATCGGCGTCCTGTGGGGCCGCCAGGAGCTGCTGGAGGACCTTCCGCCGTTCCTCGGCGGCGGCGAGATGATCGAGACCGTGTCGATGCACTCGTCGACGTACGCTCCCGCGCCGCACAAGTTCGAGGCCGGTACGCCCCCGATCGCCCAGGCCGTAGGCCTCGGCGCGGCCGTGGACTACCTGAGCGCGATCGGCATGGACAAGATCGCCGCCCACGAGCACGCGATCACCGAGTACGCGGTCAGGCGCCTCCTGGAGGTGCCCGACCTGCGGATCATCGGCCCCACCACGGCCGAGGACCGCGGCGCGGCGATCTCGTTCACGCTGGGTGACATCCACCCGCACGACGTCGGCCAGGTTCTGGACGAGCAGGGCATCGCGGTCCGCGTGGGACACCACTGCGCGCGCCCGGTCTGCCTGCGCTACGGAATTCCTGCGACGACGCGAGCGTCTTTCTACCTGTACTCCTCTCCGGCCGAGGTCGACGCACTGATCGACGGGCTGGAGCACGTACGGAACTTCTTCGGCTGACGAGGCGACGAGGACGTTGTGAAGCTGGATTCGATGTACCAGGAACTGATCCTGGACCACTACAAGCACCCGCACGGCCGTGGCCTGCGCGACGGTGACGCCGAGGTGCACCACGTCAACCCGACGTGCGGCGACGAGATCACGCTGCGCGTGAAGTACGACGGGGAGACGCTCACCGACGTCTCCTACGAGGGCCAGGGCTGCTCCATCAGCCAGGCCAGCGCGTCCGTGCTGAACGAGCTGCTCGTCGGCAAGGAGCTGGCGGACGCGCAGAAGATCCAGGCCGCGTTCCTGGAGCTGATGCAGTCCAAGGGCAAGATCGAGCCCGACGAGGCCATGGAGGAGGTGCTGGAGGACGCCGTGGCGTTCGCCGGCGTCTCCAAGTATCCGGCCCGTGTGAAATGTGCTCTGCTGAGCTGGATGGCCTGGAAGGACGCGACCGCCCAGGCTCTGGGCGACGCGGAGAGGAAGACGGCATGACCGAGAACGCGACGCCCGAAGCGGCGTCGATCAAGCCGGCCACCGAGGAAGAGGTCCGCGAGGCCCTCTACGACGTGGTCGACCCCGAGCTGGGCATCGACGTCGTCAACCTGGGCCTGATCTACGGCATCCACGTCGACGACGCGAACATCGCCACCCTCGACATGACCCTGACCTCGGCGGCCTGCCCGCTGACGGACGTCATCGAGGACCAGGCGAAGTCGGCGACGGACGGCATCGTCAACGAACTTCGCATCAACTGGGTCTGGATGCCCCCGTGGGGCCCGGACAAGATCACGGACGATGGCCGTGAGCAGCTGCGCGCGCTCGGTTTCAACGTCTGAGCGACGTACGAGGAGGACCCCCGGCACGGTCGTGCCGGGGGTCCTCCCTGTTTTCCGGCCCGCTGTTCGCCGGGAGGACAGATGAAGTGCACGGAGAGTTGGCCACGGTGGCCGAATCTTCTCGACGGCCGTCACGTGGTGACGGCGCACACGAGAGGACCATCCGTGACCGCACGCTCTTCCGTCGCACGCCGGTACGGAGCCCTCGGCGCGGCCGGAGCCGCGGCCCTGCTGCTGGCCGGGCCGACCGCGCCCGCGCACGCCGAGGCCGCCGACCCCGCCACGCCGACGATCTCCCTGTCCACCCCGTACCTGTCCGGCGCGGTGGGAGCCCTCGGGGAACCGTCGGTCACCGTGGACCTCGGCCAGGCCGGGGTCCCGGACGGGTTCCTGCGCCTCCAGGTGATCGGGTCCAGCAATCCGGCCGTGGCCGCGGTGGGGGACGTACGCCAGGAGCGCACCCCGCGCGGTGACCGGAAGCTGACGGTCCGGGCGCACGGCCGGGGATACACCGACCTGACCCTCCGGGTGACCGGGCGCGGCGGGAAGACCGCCACCGCCGTGCTCTCCTACGCGGCCTCGGCCCCCGCGGCCGGCGCGCTCTCCACGCGTTACCTGACCGGCTCCTCCGACGCCTCGGCGGCCGTGGACGTCGGCGGCGGCTACGCGCTGGTCGCGGACGACGAGTCGAACGTGCTGCGCCTGTACGACCGTTCCCGCTCCGGCGCCCCGGTGAAGACCTGGGACCTCGGTCCCGCGCTCGGGGTGAAGAAGGAGGCCGACATCGAGGCCGCCACCCGCGTCGGGAACACCGTCTACTGGACCGGCTCGCTCGGCAACAACAAGGACGGCAAGTACAAGGCGGAGCGCAACACGGTCTTCACCACGAAGATCACCGGCTCCGGCGCCGCCACCGAGATCACCTTCACCGCCGCCTACAAGGGCCTGCGCGAGGACCTCGTCGCCTGGGACGCCGCCCACGGCGACCGCTACGGCTTCGCGGCCGGCACCGCCGCCGGCCGGGTGCCCAAGCGGATCGACGGCTTCAACGTGGAGGGTCTGGAGTTCGCCCCCGGCTCCACGACCACCGCCTACCTGGGCTTTCGCGCCCCGCTGGCCCCGGCCGTCCCCGGTGGCAAGGCGCTGGTCGTGCCCGTCGTCAACTTCGACCGGGTCGTCGCGGCGGGGGAGAAGCCCGTCTTCGGCGAGCCGATCGAGTGGGACCTCGGCGGCCTCGCCGTCCGTGACGTCCGCAAGAACGCCGCCGACCAGTACCTGATCCTGGCCGGCTCCTTCGCCGCCGACGACAACACCGACCCGTACGCCCTCTACCAGTGGGACGGCGTCCCCGGCCACGCCCCGCGCAAGCGCGTGGACCTGCCGACCGCCGACGCGGGCGCCTGGGAAGCCGTCGTGTCCGTGCCCGACCTGAGGGCGCCCGGCGCCCGCGTCCAGCTCCTCACCGACAACGGCGCCGCCGACCTCTACGGCGACGGCACCGAGGCCAAGGACCTCGCCCACCCGGAGTGGAAGAAGTCCCGGGCGGCCTGGTTCAGGCTGGGATGACCGGTTCCGGATCCGCCGCGAGGGCCTCCGTCAGGGGCTCGCGGCGGATCCGGCGGTCCACGTAGAGCAGCCCGGCGGGCAGCTGGGGGAAGACCGGGAGCAGGAACAGCGCCACCAGCGCCCCCGCCACCCCCAGCCGCAGCGGGAGGGCGACGGCGGCGGCCGCCGTCAGGGCCGCGGACGGGGCGACCACCCACAGGGTCCGCCACCAGGAGCCCCGCACCAGCGCGGCCGAGCGCCGCAGCCCGGCCAGTGGGCCCAGCCCCTCGAACCCGGCCGCGAGGGGCGCCAGGACGAACAGCACCCCGACCCACACGGCGACCGGGGCCAGGGGCAACAGCACCGCCGACGGGAGCCCCGCGAGGACCACCGCCGCCACCGGTCCCGCCGAGGCGAGCAGGGCCACGAGCTGGGCGCCGAGCACCCGGGGCACCGCCGGGAGCGCGGCCCGCAGCAGCCCGGAGGCGGTGACGGAGCGGCCGAGCACCGCCGGTCGCAGCAGGACGGCCGTCAGGGCCGTGGCCAGGGCGCAGGTGAACAGCAGGAACAGGGCCGTGGCGGGGAGCAGGGTCCACACGAAGACCCGGCTGTCGGCCCGCCGGCTCAGCGAGCCCGCGAGGGCGGCCCCGGCCGCCGCCGCGACCAGCAGGGCCGCCCCGAGCTGCCCGAGCAGCAGGGCGCCGTACAACCGACCGCCGTAGCGGCCCAGGAGGGTGAAGACGCCGCCCGCGATCTCGGAGGGCGCCAGCGGGCGCAGGGGCACCACGCCCGGCCGGGGTTGCCGAGGGGGTAGCCAACCGCCGCCCCGGTGGGTCCATTGCTGCGCCATGCGCGGGCCCCCTGTCCCCTGAGTGGGGGACACCGTAGTCCCGGATCGACGAGGTGTCCCGGGGTCTGCCTGTGTACACCTGTACGCATCGGGATTCGTTCGTGTGTACCGTCGTACACATGCCTTACGTACTGCTCGCCGCGGCCATCGCCGCCGAGGTCGCCGGGACCACCGCCATGAAGTACAGCGAGGGCTTCACCCGGCTGTGGCCCTCGCTGGGCACGGTGCTCGGCTACCTCATCGCCTTCACCCTGCTCGCGCAGACCCTGAAGTCCATGTCCGTCGGCACCGCGTACGCGATCTGGGCCGGCGTCGGCACCGCCGCCATCGCCGCGATCGGCATCCTCTTCATGGGCGAGGCGGCCACCGCGGCCAAGCTCGGCGGAATCGCGCTGATCATCGGTGGGGTGGTCCTCCTCAACCTGGGCGGGGCGAGCCACTGATGGCCCCGACAACGCGCCGCCACGACCCGCGCCGCCGCCGTCGCATCATCGACGCCGCGATCAGGGTGATGGCCGCCAAGGGGATCGCCGGGCTCACCCACCGCAGCGTGGCGGCGGAGGCGGACGTCCCGCTCGGCTCGACCACCTACCACTTCGCGACCCTGGACGACCTCCTCGTCGCGGCCCTGCGCCAGGCCAACGAGGGCTACGCCCCCGCGCTGACCGTCCGGGACGGCGAGGACCTGGCCGGTGCGCTGGCCCGCCTGCTCGGCGAGGCCCTGACGGCCGACCGGGGGCGCGCCGCGCTGGAGTACGAGCTGTACCTGGAGGCCCTGCGCCGCCCCGCGCTGCGCCTGGTCGCGGCCGAGTGGGGAGAGGCGGTGGCGCACGCCCTGGCCGGGCGCGTCGACCCGGTGACGGCCCGCGCGCTGGTGGCGGTGATGGACGGCATCACCCTCCAGGTCCTGCTCACCGACGCCCCGTACGAGGAGGCGTACGCCCACGAGGTCCTGACCCGGGTTCTGGGCCACCGGGGCTGAAGGGGCCGAGGGGTCCGAAGGGGGTTGGAGGGGCTGAAGGGGTCGAGGGGTCCGAAGGGGGTTGGAGGGCCCGACGGGGTCGGAGGGGCCGATGGGTTGGACGGCTACCGGGGGCTACCGGAGGGCCGCCCCGGTCAGCTCGCGCGGACCGCGGCCAGGGCCGCCGCCACGCTCGCCTCGATGTCCCGGACCGGGTAGAACACCTCGCGCACGGTCCGCTCCCGGTCCACGACCAGGGTCAGCCGCTTGATCCGGCTCACCCCCGCCGCGCGGAAGGTCGGCAGCCGCAGGGCCGTCACCAGGTCCAACCCCGCGTCCGAGAGCAGCGGGAAGCGCAGCCCCTCCTTCTCGGCGAACTCCCGCTGCTCGTCGGGGCGCTGGGTCGAGACCCCGTGGACCGTCGCGCCGGCCGCGGTGAACTCCGCGAGCATGTCGCGGAAGGTGCACGACTCCAGGGTGCAGCCCGGCGCGCCGGGGATCGAGCCCCAGCCCGGCGGGTAGGAGTCGGCCCGGGCGTACGCCCCGGGGAAGCAGTACAGGACGGTGAACGGCGTGTCCGCCACCGGATCGCGGGACTCGCCGAACCGGTCCGGCAGCAGCAGCTCCGGCAGTCGGGTGCCGCGCAGCGCGTGGACCCGTACGGCCTCCTTCGAGGATTCTTCGGTCGTCGCCGTCATCTCTCCCTCTCCCAGCACCCAGGTGTCACCCCAGTCCTGGAGGGCGACCAGGACGGGCAGCAGGCCCCGTCCGCGCGGGGTCAGCCGGTACTCGTGCCGCACCGGGCGCTCCTGGTACGGCTCGCGCGTCAACACCCCGGCCTCGACCAGCAGTTTGAGTCGCTCGGCGAGCACCTTGCGGGAGACGCCCAGCTCGTGCTGGAGCTCGTCGAAGCGGTGCAGCCCCCGCGCGGTGTCACGCACGATCAGCAGCGTCCACCAGTCGCCCACCACGTCGAGCGCCTGGGCGATGGAGCAGTCCGCGTCGCCGAGGTGTGTGCGCTGGGCCATGGCACTCCTTTGTCCGTTGACCCCAGGCTGTCATGCTGACATAGTCAGTTCCTAAAGGGAACTGACTCGGGAGTGCGGGGGGACACGGTGTGCTGCAGGGGTTCAAGGACGTACCGAGGGTCGTGTGGCTGCTGGCTGCGGGGGTGTTCGTCAATGCCGTCGTCAGCTTCACCTTCGTCTTCGTCTTCCTCTACCTGACCGGCCCGCGCGGCCTCGGCGCCGCCGAGGCGGGCGTGGTCACCGGCATCGGCGGCGTCGGCCTGGTCGCCGGCAACTTCACGGGCGGCTGGTACGGCGACCGCTTCGGCCACCGCCGCGTGCTGCTCGCCGCCTCGACCGTCGGCGGCCTGACCCTGATGGGCGTGCCGCTGCTGTCGACCTCCCTCCTCTACGCGGCCCTGCCGCTGGCCCAGTACGCCTCGGGCGTGGTGCGGGCGGCGAACTCCGCGCTCGTCGCCGTGACCGTGGCCGAGGGGGCCCGGCGGCAGGCCTTCGCCGTCGTGCGGTGCGCGTCCAACGGGGGCTTCGCCCTCGGCCCGCCGCTGGGGGCCCTGATCGCGGCCGGCGCCTCGTACGACTGGCTGTTCCTCGCGGACGGGCTCGGCACCCTCTTCTTCGCCCTCTGGACCGCCCGCGCCGTTCCGGCGCGCGGCGCCGCCAGGGCGCCCGCCGCGGCAGGGGACGGGGGTTCCGGTCGCGGCGGGCTCCTGGCCGAACTGCGTGCCCGGCCCACCGTGGCGGTCCTGCTCGGCGCCGTCCTGGTCGCCGACGTGGTCTACCGGCAGCAGTACTACGTCTTCCCGGTCTTCCTCGCCGACTACGGTTTCGACGTAGGGACCTTCGGGCTGGTCATCGCCCTCAACGGCGCGGTCATCCTCCTCCTGGAGCTGCCCGCGGCCGTCGCCCTGCGCGACCGGCCGCCCCTCGCCGTCATCGGCAGCGGCCTGGTCCTGGTCGGCGCCGGCTACGCGGCCCTACTGGCCGGGGCCGGGATCGCGAGCGCCGTCACCATGATGGTGCTGCTGAGCCTGGGCGAGATCCTGTACAAGACCACCGCCACCGCCTTCGTGGCGGACCGGGCCCCCGAGCACGCGGTCGGCCGCTTCCAGAGCCTGTACGCCGGGGTGTCGGTCAGTGGGACCGTCCTCGCCGCCCCCCTGGGAGGGGCCCTGTACGCGGCGGCCCCCGGGCTGTTGTGGCCGCTGTGCGCCGGGCTGGCCGCCGGGGCCGGGGCGGTCCTGATCCGCCTGTCGGCACGCGAGCGGGGGGCGGGCCCGGCCGGGCCCGGGGCGCGCCCGGCACATGAGACCGGTTCGCGGGCGCGGGCCGTCGCCGGTTAGGTTTCGGGCATGACTGCTACGCGTACCACCGGCGCCGTCGCCGCCGGACTTGCCACCATCGCCGCCGACGGCACCGTCCTCGACACCTGGTTCCCCGCCCCCGCCCTGACCGCCGAGCCCGGCCCGGCCGGCACCGAGCGCCTCACCGCCGAGCGGGCCGTGGAGCTGCTGGGCGCCGCCGCGGCCAAGGCCATCCGCTCGGACGCGGTCCGCGGGGTCGAGGTCGTAGCCGTCCGCACCGCCATCGCCTCCCTGGAGGACAAGCCGCTGGACGCGCACGACGCGTACCTGCGCCTGCACCTGCTGAGCCACCGCCTGGTCAAGCCGCACGGCCAGAACCTGGACGGCGTCTTCGGCCTGCTGGCCAACGTGGCCTGGACCTCGCTCGGCCCGGTTCCCGTCGACCAGGTCGAGACCGTCCGCCTGAACGCCCGCGCCGAGGGCCTGCACCTCCAGGTCACCTCGATCGACAAGTTCCCCCGCATGACCGACTACGTCGCCCCCAAGGGCGTGCGCATCGCCGACGCCGACCGCGTCCGCCTCGGCGCGCACCTCGCCGAGGGCACGACCGTCATGCACGAGGGCTTCGTCAACTTCAACGCGGGCACCCTGGGCACCTCCATGGTCGAGGGCCGCATCTCGGCGGGCGTCGTGGTCGGCGACGGCTCCGACATCGGCGGCGGCGCCTCCACGATGGGCACCCTCTCGGGCGGCGGCAAGCAGATCATCTCGATCGGCGAGCGCACCCTGATCGGCGCCGAGGCGGGCGTGGGCATCGCCCTGGGCGACGAGTGCGTCGTCGAGGCCGGCCTCTACGTCACCGCGGGCACCCGCGTCACCCTGCCGGACGGCGCGGTCGTCAAGGCCCTGGAGCTCTCCGGCGCCGACAACATCCTCTTCCGCCGCAACTCGGTCACCGGCACCGTCGAGGCCCGCCCGTACAAGGCCACCTGGGGCGGCCTGAACGAGGTCCTGCACAGCCACAACTGACGTACCCGCACGCGAAGAGCGCCCCCTCACCCCCCGACCGGGGGTGAGGGGGCGCTCGCGTGCGCGCGGCGTGCCGCTGCGCTCAGTGCAGGGGGATCGTGCGGATCAGGCCGGCGAAGGCCTGCTGCTCGGCCTCCGTCAGTTCCACCGACTCCATCGGGTGCGCCGACGTGGTCCGCTGCGCCGGGATCACCGACAGGCCCTCGAAGGCGCCGGGCTCCGGGTGGTGGAAGCGGCTGTCCCACAGCATGTGGCCGAGGCCGACGAGCCAGACGAGCGCGGCCACGAGCAGGACGGCGACGCCGATTTCCTGGGCGAGGGATATGGAGGGGAACACGCGGTCCTCCAGAAGAGTGCGGGCGGGACAAGCCGGACAAGATCGGACGTGCAGTCACTCAACACCACAAGCGGCGCTTTCGGTAGGGGTGTGTCGAGCGTCACGCCAGGGCCGAAAGTCCCGATGTCGACCGGCACAGGACCGCCGCACACCCGGTCCGACACCCCAGGTCCCGCACCGGCCCCGCACCGGTCCCGCACCGGCTCCGGGCATGGCGAAGGGCCCGGCCGGGACGGCGGCCGGGCCCTTCGCGGTCTCGGGGACTACGGACGGAAGCGCAGCACCTGCGGGTCGTGGTCGCTGTTCTGCGCCGAGAACTCCGCGTTGACGTGCACGCTGTCGTACGTGAAGTTCTTGATCGCCGGGCTGGTCAGGATCTGGTCCAGGACCTGCGCGTTGCCCTGGTAGACGTAGGAGTAACGTTCCGCCTTCGGCAGCGACTTGATCGCCGAGTACAGCGCCCCGCCGTCCTCCAGCGCCTGCGTCGTCGCCGAGAACTCGAAGTCGTTGATGTCACCGACCGCGAGGACCGACGCGTTCTTGTCCGCAGCCAGGAGGTCCTTCACGAAGCCGTTCACGGCCTGAGCCTGGAGCAGCCGCTTGGCCTCCGAGGAGCGAACCGGCGGCTGGTGGTGCGAGGCCAGGCCCTCGTCGCCGCCCTTGGAGCCGAAGTGGTTGGCGATCACGAAGACCGTCTTGCCCTTGAAGACGAACTCGCCGGCCAGCGGCTTGCGGCTGTCGGCCCACGCCGGGTTCGCCGGGTCGATCCGGCCTGGGGAGTGGGTCAGGGCGGCCTTGCCGTTCACCTGCGTCACACCGGTCGCCGTCACCGCGTCGCCCGGGGCGCGCTCGGTGAAGGAGACCCGCGCCGGGTTGAAGAGGAACACCTGGCGGATGTTGCCGCCGGGCTCGCCGCCGTCCTTGCCGTTCTCCGGGTTGACGGTCCGCCACTGGTACGCCGGGCCGCCCGCGGCCACGATCGCGGCCGTGAACTTCGTCAGCGTCTGCTCGGCCGAGACGGTGCCGTCGTTGGTGGCGCCGTTGTCGTCCTGGATCTCCTCCAGGGCGACGACGTCGGGGGAGGCCAGGTTCTCGACGACCGCCTTGGCGAGGTTGTCGAACTTGGTCTGCGGGTCGGACGGGTCGAGGTTCTCGACGTTGTACGTGGCCACCGCGAGCTCGTTCGCGGCCTGCGCCTTGGTCTTCTCGGGGGCCAGGGTGCCCGCCTTGACCGTGCCCAGGGTGCGGGCCACCAGGGTGTAGCCGCCGAACTGGTTGAAGTCCAGCGGGCCCTCGGTGGTGCCGGTCAGCTTGTCGCCGACGTTGGCCACCGGGAAGGGCTGCTGCGCGAGCGGCGCGAGCTGCTGGATCTGGAGGCGGCCGGTGTTCTGGGACTCGTAGGAACCGTAGAGGGTGCCGCCGCGCTTGGCGGTGTTCTCCCAGCCCTTCACCGTGACCCACAGCTCCGCGTACGGGTCGGTGGCGCCGACCACGCGGGAGGAGCCGATCTTGACGTTCATGCCCTCAAGCGACTCGTAGAGGTCCAGGGCGTAGCGTCCGGGCTTCAGGGTCAGGCCGTTGATGCTGCCGGCGGCGGCGGGGTCGCCCGCCGGGGCGTAACGGTCCGGGACGTTGTACTCGTTGAGGGCCGTGGCGGCCGGCAGGGCGTTGCCGGAGGAGACCACGGTCACGACCGGCTTGGCGATCTGGGTGACCGACTGGTTGCCGGAGGCGACGCCGCCGGGGACGTACTCGCCGACGGTGCCGGAGACCTTGACGGCGTCGCCGACGGCCACGGTCGGGACGGAGCCGGTGAAGACGAACACGCCCTCGCTGGTGGCGTCGTCGTCGTCCGCGTCGGGGTCCTGGATCCAGAAGCCGCGCGAACCGTAGGTGCGCACGCCCGTGACGATGCCCTCGACGTCGGCGACCGGCTTGCCGTTGAGGGGGGAGACGCGGGTGGTGCCCTGGATGTCGTGGATGCGTATCGGATCGGCGGACACGGCGCCTTCGGCAGCGTCGGCGGAGCCCGCGAGCAGGCCGGTGGCGAGCGCGGTGGCGACGAGTGCGGCGACGGCGGCGGAACGGGGATGCGAGGAGCGCATGGGCGGGAACTCCGGTGTGTGGAGGAGGGTGGGAGCCAGGTGGTTGCCCTGGGGCTCCGATATATCTACGCGCGTCAATTTCCTTGGTGCGCAGCGAAGTTGTCAAGGCCTCCAGGGCAGACGGCGGCTGACTGTGGGATGAACCAAAGGAGATGGGCCGCCGGGCGTGCCCGAAATGCGTCTACGCTGGGTCGCCGCAGCAGGCCCGAGGGTCCGCCATCGCGACGCCACGGACGGGGCGGCGCCCGGCGCCCCGCGGGCCGCCGCGCCCGTTCCGCCGCCCCACGGCCTCCACGGCCCCCAGCCTCCACAGCCCCACCGCGCACCCTCCGAGGAGAACCACTCCATGTCCGCAGAGCCGCACCCCACGCTGCCGCCGGTACGGCTGCACTCCGATGCGGAGCTGGCCCGCGACGCCCTCGTCGCCCCGCTGTTCGCCCGCGCCGTACGCCTCGCCCGCTGGGCCGGACCCGACACCCGGGTCGACATCGGCGGGGAACTCGTCGCCGACCAACTGCCCGGGGCGGCGGCGCACCTCGGCCTCGACCCCGACGACGAGGACGGCCCCGTCCACGCGAGCCAGGCCTGGCGGGTGGCCGTGGACACGGGGCTGGTCGACGTGACCGAACCCGAGCCCGAAGACGACGGGGTCGACGGCGTCGCGGCCCTCGACGCGTCCGACGGGGCCGACGCGTCCGACGGCGCCCACGGCGCGGGCGAACCCGAATACGGCACCGCGGCACCCGGCGAGGACCTCGCCCTCCTGGTCGGCGGCGCCCCCGGCGACGTGCTCGACCTGTGGCTGGCCGCCCTGGAGACCGTCCTCGCGGACGCGGCGGTGCCCGATCTGGACGACCTCGTCGACGCGTTGGACACGGGCGGCGAGATCGACTTCGACCGGCTCGACTGGAATCCACAGCGCGAGGCCGACTTCCTCGACGGGGTCCTCGCCAACCTCTACCTGCTCACCGTCGCCGAGGGCGGCTCGGGCGAGGACCCGGTGCCCCTGCCGGTGCTCGCCGCGTCGATGATCGTGCCCGACGACATGGGCGACCCGACCGACGCCGTACTGGAACAGGTGTCGGACGCGATGATGCGCCTCGACGACCAGTTCCGGCAGCTGGAGCCGATCGGACTGGTCGAGTTCCGGCCCGTGGACGAGGAGTTGATGGCCGAGGCCGACGACGAGGAGCTCGCGGGGGCGGGCTCCGGCGCGGCCGGGGGCGAGTTCGAGGACGACGAGGACGTCTCCCGCTACGGGATGGTGCGGCTGACCCCGCTCGGCCTCTACGGCGTCCGGGCGCGGATGCTGGAGGCCGGGGTGGAGGCCCCCGCCATCGGCGACCTGGCCGCTCAAGGCGCCGAAGTGCTGCTCGACACCGTGGCGTCCTACCCCGAGCGCGCGGCGCAGGCCGAGATGGACCTGTGGCTGGGGGAGCGCGAACTGCCCGTCGCCGTCGCCGAGCTGCTGGCCGCGGCGCGCGGCGACGACGCGGGCGCCCCGCTGCGCCGACTGCGCTGCCAGCAGGCGCTCGCGCCCGCCGGCCCGGAGGCGGAGCCCGTCGTCCGGTCCGTGCTGGACGACCCGCAGCTCGGCGGGCTGGCCCGGGTCTGGCTGGCGGAGCACAAGGTGGGCGACGTGCCCGCGCCGGACGGGGCGATGGTGTTCTGGCTGACGGTGGACACGCTCGCCGCGCAGCTCGCCGCCGACGGGGAGAGCGAGGAGCTGCCGCTGCTGATGCTGAGCCTGACGGAGCACCACACCGGCTTCTTCGAGCAGGCCTGGCGGGTGGAGCACCCCGCCACCGCCTACGTACTGGAGGCGATGGGGCGGATGCACCCCGACAAGAAGTCCTCCAAGGAGGCCCGGAAGGCCGCCTTCAAGGCCCGTTCGCGCCCCTCCTGAGCCGGCGGGGAGAGGGGCAGGCGCGCCCCGGCCGGCGATCGCGAGGTCGTCCGGCCGGGGTGCGCAACCGGACTTTGTGCGGCGGGAGTCGGCCATCGGGGTCGACCGGCAAGGGGTCGGTCGTCTTCCCGGGTAGTTCAGCCGCCGTTCACGTACGGGCGGGAGCGTGTGCGCCGACGACCCGTACGACCGTACGTCAGGCGCACCCCCTCCCCACCCCTGGAGATCAGATGCCCCTCAGCCGCAGAGACTTCACCGCCCGTACCGCCCTCGCCGGCGCGGGAGTCGCGCTCACCGGGACGGTCGGGGCCCTGGCCACCGCCCCCGGGGCGCTGGCCGCCGACGAGGACCTCCGCGCGGGCGGAGCCACGAACCCCGAGGGCGCCGACGGGCACGGCCGCCCCCACGGCCCCGGCTACGGCCCGCTGCTGCCCGACCCGGCGGGACTGCTCGCGCTGCCCGCCGGGTTCACGTACCGGGTGATCACGCACAGCGGGGTCACGCGGTTGGACTCCGGCGAGAGCACCCCCTCCAACCACGACGGCACGGCCGCCTTCGAGGGCCACCGGGGGGTCACCCTCCTCGTCAACAACCACGAGCTGAAGGGCCCGCGCGCGAACTGGGCGCACCCCGTCCCGCTCACCGCGGACCTCGTCTACGACTCGGCGGCGGCCGGCGGCTGCACGGTCGTCGAGGTCCGGCGCGGCGGCGAGGTCGCCGAATGGGTCGCCGTCGCCGGTACGTCGACCAACTGCGCGGGCGGCGCCACCCCCTGGGACACCTGGCTGACCTGCGAGGAGACCGAGGACCTGGCCGGCAAGAACGGGATGACCAAGGACCACGGCTACGTCTTCGAGGTCGACCCGCACGACCGGCGGGCCAACCGCGACCCGCGCCCGGTGAAGGCCTTCGGCCGGTACGCCCACGAGGCCGTGGTCATCGACCCGCGCCAGGGCCACGCGTACCTGACGGAGGACGCCTCCGGCCCCAACGGGCTGCTCTACCGCTGGACCCCGCCGCAGGGATTCCGGCACGGGCGCGGCAAGCTCCGTACGCTCGCCCCCGACGCGGGCGTGCTCGCCGCGGCGAAGTGCTTCGACAGCTCGGGCCATTTCGTCGACGACCTCTCGCGCGCGACGAAGACCGGCACGGTGTACGGGGTCGACTGGGTGACCGTCACCGACCGGGACGCGCGCACGACCTCCGTGCGCAAGCAGTTCGCGGAGGGCGCCGTGACGCGGGCCCGCAAGCTCGAAGGCATGTGGTGGGCGGACGGCGGAGCCTACTTCGTGTCCTCCTACGCGCGCGAGGAGAGCCCGGGCGCCGCGCACGACGGTCAGGTGTGGTTCTACGACCCCAAGCGGCGCACGATCCGGCTGACCGTCCTGATCGGGGTGAACGCCGACCCGTCGGTCGAGGGCGGCTATGACGGCCCCGACAACATCACCGTGTCGCCGTACGGGGGCCTGGTCATCGCCGAGGACGGCAGCGGACTCCAGCACCTGTTCGGCGCCACCGAGTCGGGCCGGATCTATCCGCTGGCGCGCAACGAGCTGAACATCGGGACCCCGCAGGCCCCCGAGTACTCGGAGTTCACCGGGGTCTGCTTCTCGCCGGACGGGAGCACCCTGTACGCGAACATCCAGGAGCCGGGGATCATGCTGGCCGTCACCGGCCCTTGGCGGCGCGGCCGCTGACCTTCGAGGCCGGTGGGCCGGGGGGTCGGCGTGGTGGGCCGACGGTGACCGGCTCAGTGGGCCGACGGGTTACCGGGCCGACGGGTCACTGGGTCGCGGTCTCCGCCTGGGAGGCCGCGGCCCACTCCTCCAGCAGGAACTCGTACGCCTCGGAGGGCCACTCGCCGTCCACCCGGGACTCCACGAGTCGCCGGATCGCCTCGTTCGCCTCTGCGGCGGACGGGCGAGCGGGACCCGCGGGCCGGAGTGTGTTCTGCATGGCTCCAGGCTACGGGCGGGCACTGACAGCCACCGCCGAATTACGCGTGGCATCCATCACCCGCGTTGGCGGTCGGCGGCGGCCGACCGAGCCATGTGCCCGCCCACCTGCTCAGAGTGCCTGCGAGGCGGGCTTCACCATGCCGCGCACTGTGCGGGACTTCACAAAGTCCCCCATGGCCGTCATCTCCCACTCGCCGGAGAACTGCTTGATGAGCTTGGCCATCATGACGCCGGTCTGCGGTTCGGCGCCGGTCAGGTCGAAGCGCACGAGCTCCTCGCCGCTGGCCGCGTCGATGAGCCGGCAGTAGGCCTTGGCGACCTCGCTGAACTTTTGTCCGGAGAAGGAGTTCACCGTGAAGACCAGGCCGGTGGCCTCGGCGGGCAGCCGGCCGAGGTCCACGACGATGACCTCGTCGTCCCCGGCGCCCTCGCCCGTCAGGTTGTCGCCCGAGTGCTTGACGGCGCCGCCCAGGATGGACAGCTTGCCGAAGTAGCAGCTGTCGATGTGGTTGCGCTGCGGGCCGTAGGCGATGACGGACGCGTCGAGGTCGATGTTGGCCCCTCGGAAGGCGGGCTCCCAGCCCAGGCCCATCTTCACCTGGGAGAGCAGCGGGCGGCCGCCCTTGACCAGGGAGACGGTCTGGTTCTTCTGGAGGTTGACGCGCCCCTTGTCGAGGTTGATCTTCCCGCTGCCGGCGGCGGCCGGCGCCGTGACGGGCGGGGCCGGGGGAACGGGGGGAGCGGCGGGGGTGGTGGGGCCGCCGAGCCAGGGGGAGGCCGGGTATGCCGGGGTCGGCGGGGCTGCGGGCGGGGCCGGGGGCGCGAGGGGGGCGGCGACGGGGGCGGCGGCGACCGGGGGCGGCTCCTCCTCCACCGAGACGCCGAAGTCGGTCGCGATGCCGGCGAGGCCGTTGGCGTAGCCCTGACCCACCGCGCGCACCTTCCACACGCCGCCGCGCTGGTAGACCTCGACCACCACGAGGGCGGTCTCGGATCCCAGCCGGGGCGGGGTGAAGGTGGCGATCACCGCACCGCCGACCGCGTCCCGCACGGTGGCGGTGGGCTCGACGCCCTGGAACGACTGGCCGGCGGCGTCGGGGCTGGCCGTGACCACGATCCGCTCGATGCCGGGCGGCAGGGCGGAGGTGTCCACCGTGATCGAGTCCGGCGCGGAACCGCCGCCCGAGCGGTAGTCGACACCGGGCCCGGACGGCTGGTTGTAGAAGATGAAGTCGGCGTCGGAGCGCACCTTGCCGTCCGCCGTGAGCAGGAGACCCGACACGTCGAGCCGCACCGGGGCGGCCACGTCCACCGTCACGCGGACGGTGTTGAGCGGCAGATTGGAACCAGGGGTCATAGCGGTCATGCCGGGAGAACGACCGGACCCGCTTTGCCGTTCCCTTACCCTCGCCGGAGATTTCCCGAGGGGTATCGGGTGGGTGTACGCGGGCCCCGACGGCTCCCGGCCGGCCCCCGACCGGTCTTCAGTGCCGGTTGCGGGGGTGGTTCCCGGCCGTGCGCTCGTTGCCGATCTTGTAGGCGCCGGTCCAGCGGGCCATCACCAGCTGCGCGTCCCCGGACTCCACCTCGATCAGGAACTTGTCGGCCCGGCCACCGCGCAGGGTGCCGGCGGCGCGGCCCCGGTGCGTGATGACGACGGTGCGGTCGCTGCGTACCTCGTACGTGAACCCGTGCGGCTTCGGCATGGCCGCAGCCTGCCCCGCCGGACGCGGGGCGGGCAACGGAATTAGGCCGCCGCCCGGGGGGCTCGGCCGGTGGTGGTGCCGCTCAGCGGGCGCCCGTGACCCGGCGGGGCAGGCCCAGGGGGTTGGCCTCGCGCAGTTCCGGCGGGAGCAACGCGTCGGGGACCGACTGGTACGCCACCGGACGCAGCCAGCGCTCGATCGCGGTCCCGCCGACGGAGGTGGAGTGCGAGGTGGCCGCCGGGTACGGGCCGCCGTGGTGCTGGGCCGGGGCCACCGCGACCCCGGTCGGCCAGCCGTTGACCACGATCCGGCCCGCCAGCTCCGTGACCCGCCCGATCAGCGCGGCGGCCGACGGGGCCCCGTCGGATCCCGGCGCGCCCCCGGTCTCGGCGGTCGACAGCTGGAGGGTCGCGCTCAGGTTCCCGTCCAGCAGGTCCAGGACCGCGGCCGCCTCGCCTTGGTCCGCGTACCGGACGACGACGGTCACCGGGCCGAAGCACTCCTCCAGCAGCAGCGCGTGGGGGCCGCCTTCGAGGAGGCTCACGGCCGGGACGCTCAGGTAGCCGGCCGTGACGGTGTGCTCCCCGCCGGAGCCGGCCGGGACCGGCGCGTCGACCTGGGGGAGCGCGGCCCGCTCGCGGACCCCGGACAGGAAGTTCTCCCGCATCCGGTGGTCGAGGAGGACCCCGGGGTCGCTCTCCCCGAGGGACTTGGCGAGTGCCCCCGTCAGCCGGTCGCCGTCCGGGCCGGTCGGGACCAAGACCAGGCCGGGCTTGACGCAGAACTGCCCGACGCCCAGGGTGACGGAGCCCGCGAGCCCGGCGCCGATCTCCTCGGCGCGCTCGGCGGCAGCCGCCGGGGTGACCACGACGGGGTTGAGGGAGCCGAGTTCCCCGTGGAAGGGGATCGGCACGGGCCGGGCGGCGGCCGCGTCGAACAGGGCCCTGCCGCCCCGGACGGAGCCGGTGAAACCGGCGGCGGCGACGAGCGGGTGACGGACCAGTTCCAGGCCGGCGTCGAACCCGTGGACCAACGAGACCACGTCGGCGGGCAGTCCGCTCTCCACGGCCGCCCGGCGCAGCAGCGAGGCGCACAGCTCGGAGGTGGCGGGGTGGTCCGGATGGGCCTTCACGACGACCGGGCAGCCCGCGGCGACGGCGCTGGCGGTGTCCCCGCCCGGGACGGAGAAGGCGAGGGGGAAGTTGGAGGCGGCGTAGACGACGACCACGCCCAGCGGCACCTTGTAGCGGCGCAGTTCGGGCCGCGGCGGGCTGAGCGAGGGGTCGGCGCGGTCGATCCGGACGTCGAGGTAGGAGCCCTCCTCGACGGAATCGGCGAAGGCCCGCAGCTGGCCGGTGGTGCGGGCGAGTTCGCCGGTCAGGCGGCCCGGGCCCAGCGCGGTCTCCGCGTCGGCGGTCTCGACCACGCGCTCGGCGGCCCCGTCGAGCAGGTCGGCGGCGGTCCGCAGGAAGGTGACGCGGGCGACGGCGTCGGCCAGGGCGGCGCGGGAGGCGTGGGCGGCGCGTACGGCCCGGTCGACGTCCTCGGGTGTGGCTTGCGCCGCAACCTCTTCGCGTTGCTTCCCGGTGCGGGGGTCCACACTCCAGACTGGTGTCGCTGCCATGGCCGGCTGCCTCCTGGATCGTTCAGTATTCTGAACGCCGTTCCGGTGGATGAATGATCACTTCTGCTGCGGACTCTATTTCCGCGTCCACCGTGTGACAAGAGGCGATCCGAGCCGACCAGAGGGGAAGCAGTCGTATGACGACAGTCGAGTCGGAGGGCCCCGCGCCGGCGGCGCCGGTGAAGTCGGCGGTGCGCACGGTCCTGCTGCTGGAGCACTTCGCGGCGCGGCCCGGTCTGCACAGCCTGGCCGACATCCAAAGCGACCTCTCCCTGCCCAAGTCCAGCCTTTACATGCTGCTGCGGACCCTGGTGAACCTGGGGTGGGTGGAGACGGACGCGACCGGCACCCGGTACGGGATCGGCGTACGGGCCCTGCTGGTCGGCAGCTCCTACATCGACGGCGACGAGGTGGTGGCGGCGGCCCGGCCCACCCTGGACCGGCTCTCCGACGACACCACGGAGACCATCCACCTGGCCCGGATGGACGGCACCAGCGTGGTCTACCTCGCGACCCGGCAGTCCCAGCACTACCTGCGCCCCTTCACCCGGGTCGGGCGGCGGCTGCCCGTGCACTCGACCGCCCTCGGCAAGGCGCTGCTGGCCTCGCACACCGACGAAGAGGTGCGCAGGCTGCTCCCGAAACGCCTGGAGTCGGTCACCGAACACACCATCACGGACCGGGAACGGCTGGTGGAGGAGCTCGCCCTGGTGCGGGAGCAGGGCTACGCGGTGGACCGCGAGGAGAACACCCTGGGACTGCGGTGCTTCGGGGTGGCGGTGCCGTACCGCACTCCGGCGCGGGACGCGGTGAGCTGCTCGGTCCCGGTGGCGCGGCTGACGCCGGGGCACGAACGGGTCATCAAGGAGGCCCTGTTCGAGGCGCGGGACCGGCTGTCGGTCGTGACGCGGCGCATGTGAGACGACGGAGGCGGTGCTTCCTCCCCCACGTGGGGGAGGGGGTTCACCTTCATGGGGGAGGTGGCGGGGTCGCGGACGCGGGACCGTGGGGACATGACCACACGAGCCGCCCGCGACGGGTCCCACCGGTCCACCGGGTCCGACGGATCCGTTGATTCCGACCAGTCCGCCAAATCCGCCAATTCCGCTGATTCCGACGAGTCCACCGAGTTCGCCGAGTCCACCGAGTCCACCGGCTCCGGTTCCGCGGGGTCCACCGGGCCCATGAGGAGCGAGCCACCCCCGCCGGCGGGGAGGTGGGCAGTCGCGCGGCGGGTTTTGCGGGCGGCGGCCGTGGTCGCCACCCTGCCCTACCTGGCCCTCAAGGCGGCCTGGCTGGGCGGCAGTCACGTCGGGATACCCGACGGCAGCGTGCTGCTGGATCCCGGGCCCTTCCTCGTCGTGGGCAATGCGCTGACGCTGCTGATGGACGCCACCGTGATCCTGCTCGTCATGGTGCTCACCCGTCCCTGGGGCATGCGGGTGCCGGGCCCGCTGCTGACCGTCCCCGTCTACGTGGCCACCGGGCTGCTCACCCCGATCGTCCTGGGGTTCCCGGCCCAACTCCTCGTCAAGGCGGTGGGCCTGGGGGCGGACGAGGCGGCCCGGGCGGCCCGGGAACCCTTCCTCGACCCCTGGGTGCCCGACCTCGTCTACACCGGCTTCATCATCCAGGCGGTGGCTCTGGCGGGACTGTTCGTCCCCTACGCGTACGAGCGTTGGGGCGGACGCCGACGGGTCGCCCAGGGGCAGCGGCTCCCGTCACCCACGGGGGTGGTGGCGGGAGCCGCGGCACTGGTCGGAGCGGCGGTGGCGGCGGCGCACCTGTACTGGGCCTTCGGAGGCGACGCGGGGTTGCCCGCCGAGCGGGTGGCGGCATACTCGGCCGAGACGGGCGTGGTGTCGGGGACCCACGCGCTCTGCGCGCTCACCGCGGCGATCGGAGCGGTGCTCCTGGCCCGGGGAGGGACGCGCCGGGCGGGGTGGTCCCTGGCGGCGGCCTGGATCGGCTCGGCCGCGACGCTCAGTTGGGGGATGTGGTTGCTGACCCCGCTGTTGGGATCGGATTCCGAGTTCGGGGAATCGATCACCACGGCGATACTCCTGACCTGCGTCGGTCAGATCGTCACCGGGGCGCTCGGGGCGGGCGTCCTGATCCGGTACCTCCGCTCCCGAGGGGAGGTCTGAGGGACCCGGTTCGGCCGGGGAGGGGAAGAGAGCGACGTGAGCGGGGGAGACGTGTACGGCTCCGGCAGGGGGAGACGGGCCGACAGCGGGCCGGGGGGTACGGCGCCGGCGGGGACGGCGCCGGGACCGGCGCCGGCGCGGCCCGAGGTCGGGCGGGCGAAGGCCGGGCGGGCCAAGGCGAGGCGGGCGCGGGCCGGGTTGCCGGGGGGCCGGGTCGGGCTTCGGTGGGTGCACCTGGTCCTCGGCGGGGCCCTGCTGATGCCGTACTTCCTGCTCACCGAGGTCGGCGTGGGGATGGCGGCGGGCAGGGGCAGCACCGTCGGCTCCCTGCCCCTCACCCTGATCGCCTACGGGGCCGCCCTGCCGCTCGCGGCGGTCACCGGGTTGTTCGGGTTGGTCCGGCCGCTGTCGGCGGGAGCCGTGCGCGCACTGTGCGCCGTCCCGGGAGAGCGCCTCGCCGAGGGGTCGGCCCGGTCCTGGGGCGCCCGGTGGCGGGCCTCCGCCTGGTGGACCCTGCACCTGGGCGTCGGAGCGGTGCTCAGCGGGATCAGCCTCGCGATACCGCCCCTGGCGGTGGTGCTGATCGGGCTGCCGTTCTCGCCGAGCCTGCGCGCGCTGCGCGAGGAGACGGACGGCTGGTCCATCGGCGGCCTGCCGACCTGGGCGGGCCCTCCGCTCGGTACCGCCCTGCTGGTGGCGATCCTGCTGTGCGCGGCCGCGGCGGGGGAGCTGCTGGCCCGGATGGCCCCGGTGCTGCTCGGCCCGACCGCGGCGGACCGGCTGGCCGCCGCCGAGGAACGGGCCGCCGACCTCGCCGTGCGCAACCGGCTCGCCCGGGAACTGCACGACGCCGTGGGACACGCGCTGAGCGCCGTCACCCTCCAGGCGGGCGCGGCCCGACGGGTGCTCGACCGCGACCCGGAGTTCGTCCGGGAGGCCCTCGCCGCGATCGAGGACACCACCCGCCGGACGGTCGGCGAGCTGGACGCGGTCCTCGGCCTGCTGCGCGACGGGGACCCCGACCGCGCCGACGCCGTACCCGCCCCGACCCTGGCCGCCGACCTCGACGGGCTGCTCGCCCGCACCCGGGTCGGGGGCACCGTGATCACCGCCGATCTGGACCCGGGCCCGGTCGGGGACTGGGCGCAGCTGCCGCGGATCGCCTCGCGGGAGGCGTACAGGATCGTCCAGGAGGGCCTCGGCAACGCCCTGCGCCACGGAGCGCCCCCGGTCGCCCTGCGGATCCGGGTCCACAGCCCCGCAGGACAGCGAGAACTGGAGATCACCATGACCAATCCCCCGGCCGTGGACCCGCCCGCCCACGAGCGGGCGGAGCCGCGCACCACCGGGGGGCGCGGCCTGCGCGGCGCCACCGAGCGGGCCACCCTGCTCGGCGGCCGGGTGGAGGCCGGGCCGCTCGCGGGAGTGTGGCGGCTCCGAGCGGTCCTGCCACTGGGCCCCGCCGCCGGCCCGCCCGGCCCCACCGTCGGCACGCCCGGTCCGTCCGGCGGGGGCCTCCGGTGAGCCGGCCCCCGCTGCGCGTGGTCATCGCCGACGACGAGCGGATGGTCCGTACCGCCCTGCGGGTCATCCTCGACGCCGAGCCCGATCTGGAGGTCGTCGGCGAGGCGGCCACCGGAGCCGAGGCCGTCCCGCTGGTCCGCTCGCTGGCCCCGGACGTGGTGCTGATGGACGTACGGATGCCGGAGATCGACGGCATCCGGGCCACCGAGCAGATCCTCGCCGCCATGGCGGAGCCGCCCCGGGTCGTGGTCGTCACCACCTTCGAGAACGACGCGTACGTCTACGAGGCGCTGCGCGCCGGAGCCGCCGGGTTCCTCCTCAAGCGGGCCCACCCCGAGGAGCTGATCGGCGCGGTGCGCCTCGTCGCCCGGGGGGACTCGCTGCTCTTCCCGGCCGCCGTCCGGTCCCTGGCGGCCGCCTACACGCCGTCCGGTCCGTCCGCCGCCCCGCCCTGGGCGGCCCGTCTCACCCGGCGCGAGGCCGATGTACTGCGCCTGATGGCCGGCGGACTGTCCAACCCCGAGATCGGCGAACGCCTCGGGGTGGGCCCGCAGACCGTCAAGTCACATGTGGCGTCCGTGCTGGCCAAGACCCGTTCCCGGGACCGCACCCAGGCGGTCATCGCCGCGTACGAGGGAGGTTTCCTCATGAAGGGAAGCTGAGAATCCGGCCACAATCGGGGCAGAGCGGAACGGCTGGGGCCGCTCATACGTCCTTCCGGGGGATGAACAAGACGATCAGGCGTGCGTCGGTCTTCTGTCTGCTTCTGGTGCTTGCCCTTTTGGTGCGGGTCACCTGGGTGCAGGCATATCAAGGCCAGGCCCTCGCAGAAGACAAGCACAACCGGCGCAACCTCATCGGGCAGTACGAGAACCCGTTGGGGAACATCATCGTGGGCGGGGAGGCGATCACGGGCTCGGTCAAGACCGGCGGCAAGGACTTCGGCTACAAGCGGACCTACCTCGACGGACCGCTGTACGCGCCGATCACCGGCTACAGCTCGCAGGCCTACGGCACGAGCATGCTGGAGGGCGTCTACAAGAACGTCCTGAACGGCAACGACAGCCGACTCAAGACGATGATGGACGTGCTCACCAACAAGCGGGCCGCCCCGGGCAACGTGCTGACCACCATCGACAAGGACGTCCAGAAGGCCACCTACGAAGCCTTCAAGGGCAAGTCGGGAGCGGCCGTGGCCATGGACCCGGCGACCGGCGCGATCCTCGGCGTGGTCAACAACCCCTCCTTCGACCCGGGCCGCATCGCCGGAGCGAACGACGGGGACGCCTGGGGGGAGCTGTCGGCGGACAAGGGCAAGGCCATGGAGAACGTGGCCCTGCGCAAGCCGCAGGCCCCCGGCTCCACCTTCAAGTTGGTCACCCTGGCCGCCGCCATCGAGAACGGGCTGGTCACAGGCATCGACACGCCCACGGGCGTGGCCGCCCCGTACACGATCCCCGGCACTCGCACGCCCCTGCCGAGCGAGGCGGGTGACGCGGCGTGCAACAACGTGTCACCGCGCACCGCGCTGAAGCTGTCCTGCAACAACGTCTTCGCGGACCTCGCCTCGAAGCTCGGCCAGGACAAGATGCGGGCGATGGCGGAGAAGCTGGGCTTCAACGTCCAGATCGACACCCCGATCCGGATCAACCCGCCGAGCAAGTACCCGTCGCAGAAGATGTCGATCGACCAGGTCGCGCAGACGGGCATCGGCCAGTTCGACGTGCAGGCCACCCCGCTCCAGATGGCCATGGTGACCGCCGCGATCGAGAACGGCGGCAAGCTCGTCGCCCCGCACCTGGTCTCCGAGGTGACCGACGCCAACGGGAACGTGCTGGAGAGCTTCAAGGACCCGAAGTCCGACGAGGTCATGAGCGAGAAGACGGCGTCCATGCTCCGGGACGCCATGCGTACGGTCGCCACCGAGGGCGGCGGCAAGTCCGCGCAGGTGGCGGGGGCCGAGGTGGGCGGCAAGACGGGCACCGCCCAGCGGGGCGTCAACAACAGCATCCCGCCGCTCGCCTGGTTCACCTCGTACGCCAAGGCGGGCGACAAGCAGATCGCGGTCGCGGTGATGATCGAGAACTCGGACGCGGACCGCTCCGAGATCGGCGGCAGCCGGCAGGCCGCGCCGATCGCCCAGAAGATGATGGCGGCCTGGCTGAAGAACTAGCCACGCGCGCACGTGGGCGTCGCCCGCCGGGAACCGAACGGGGTTCCCGGCGCGTTCCCCATCTCATGATCCGGACCGCGCTCGACACCGACCTCGACGCCATCACCGCCCTGCACGCCCGGGCCCGTGCCACCTACTACCGCGGCCGCCTTCCCGAGGAGGCCTACGCGGGGGAGGCGGAGACGGCCCGTGCGCGCGAGGGCTGGGCCCGGGCCGTCGCCCGGGCGGAGACCTCGGGCCGGGTGTTCTGCGCCGAGCTCGACGGCGCGGTCACCGGGGTCGCCGCCTTCCACACCGCCGACGGCCAGACCACCCTCACCCAGCTGCACGTCGACCCCGACCAATGGCGCCGGGGAACCGGCGCCGCCCTGCACGCCGCCTGCCTCGCGGCCTGGCGGCGGGCCGGGATAGCGCGGGTCCGCCTGGAGGTCTACGAGCACAACCGGCGCGCCCAGGCCTTCTACGCCTCGCACGGCTGGCGCCCCGACCCGAAGGCCACCCCCTCCGGCTCCCACCGCACGCTGTGGCTGGAGGTGCCCCCCGTGTCCGGGGAATGAGACGCCGGCGAGAGTGGTTGAACCGAGAACCGATTTACCCCCCCGAGCCCGGAGAGAAGAAGGAACATGCGCGTCGAGATCTGGAGCGACATCGCCTGCCCCTGGTGCTACATCGGGAAGGCCCGCTTCACCAAGGGCCTGGCCGAGTTCGCGCACCGCGACGAGGTGGAGGTCGTCTTCCGGTCCTTCGAGCTCGACCCGAACGGCGCCAAGGGCGTCACCGCCCCCGTCCTGGAGATGCTGTCCCGCAAGTACGGACGCACCCTCGACGAGGCGCGCGGCATGGAGGAGAACGTCGCGGCGAGCGCGCGCGCCGAAGGGCTGGAGTACCGGACCGAGGGCCGCCTCCACGGCAACACCTTCGACGTCCACCGCCTGCTGCACCTGGCCGCCGCCCGGGGCCGCCAGGAGGAGCTGCTGGACCTCGCCTTCCGCGCCAACTTCGCCGAGGAGCGCTCCGTCTACGAACCGGAGGCGCTGCTCGCCCTCGCCGTCGAGGCCGGCCTCGACGGGGCCGAGGCCGCCGCCGTCCTGGCCGACGACTCCGCCTACGCGGACGAGGTGCGGGCCGACGAGCGCGAGGCGTCCGAACTCGGCGCCAACGCGGTGCCGTTCTTCGTGTTCGACCGCCGCTACGGCATCTCCGGCGGGCAGCCGGCCGAGGTGTTCACCCAGGCCCTCGAACAGGCCTGGGCGGGCCGCGAGCCGGCCGCCCCGGCCGAGACCGCCGACGCCTGCGAGCCCGACGGAGCCTGCGCGGTCCCCCAGGCCTGACCCGGAGCGGTCCCCGGACGCCCCCACCGAGGGGCGCCCGGGAACCGGCTGCCCGAGGATGGATTTCGGGCCGGCCGCGGCGCAGAGCGCGTGGAACGTCCGCTCTCCGCCCTGGAGAGCCGAGTTCGCGCACACCACCACCTACCTCGACACCGCCACCCCCGGCGTCCTCCCGCGCGCAGCCGTCGCGCAGGTCCGCGCCCTGGCCGAGGCGGCCGGCGCCGGAGTGGCCGCCGGATTCGGCGACTTCGACCGGGTCGACCGGGTATGCGAGGCCTTCGCCCGCCGATCGGCGTCGCCCCCGGCCGGGTGGCCACCGGCTCGGCCGTCGCCACCCACGTCGGCCTGATCGCGGCCGGCCTCCCCGCCGGAGCCGAAGTCCCCGTCCCCGAGGGTGACTTCGTCTCCGCGATGAACCCCTTCGTGGTCCGCGGCGACCTCGCCGTCCGCTTCGCCCCGCTGGAGCGGCCCGCCGAATCCATCGGCCCCGCCACGGCCCTGGTCGCGCGGAGCGCCGTACCGTCCCCGGACGGACGGACGGACGGACGCGTCGCCGACCTCGCCGGGCCTCGTGGACCGCCGGCCCGCACTCCTCGCGGCCGGCGGCGCCACCGCCGCCCTGGCGGGGGCCCCGCGCGCCTCGTTCCACCTCTACGACACCGGGGCCGACGTCGACCGCCTGCCGGCCGCCCTCGGCACCTGACCCCGCGGGCGGGGCGGGCCCCGACCTACGCCCAGACCGCCGCGGCCGCCGACAGGGCCGGCTCCGGGTCGCTGCCCAGCGCCGCCGCGAGGGCTTCGAGGGCGGTGGCGACCGCCTCGGGGGAGGCCGCCGGGCCGTAGTGGTTGACCCGGACCATCTCCCCGGCCAGTGCACCGCCACCCGCCGCGAGCACGGCCGACGGCCGCGCCGCCAAGGCCTTGCCGACCACCGCGGAGGCGTCCGCCACCCGCAGCGTGGTCGCCACCGGAGCCGCCTCGGCCGCGTCGGAGACCCACGGGGCGATGCCGAGGGCGGCGGCTCCCGCCCGGGTGGCCCGCGCCGCGGACCCGTGGCGGGCCAGGACCCCGTCCAGGCCCTCGGCCGAGATCCGGTCCAGGCAGGCCTCCAACGCCAACATCTCCAGCTGCGCGGGCGCGTGCAGCAGCGCCTTGCGGCCGCCGTCGATCCAGCGTTCCTTCCAGTCCAGCAGCGAGAGGTACGAGCGGCGCGGGGCCGCCGGATTCTCGGCGAACCGGGCCCAGGCGCGGTCCGACACCGACACCGCCGAGACGCCCGCCGGGCCACCCATCGCCTTCTGCGCGCCGATCACGCACAGGTCCACGCCCCACTCGTCCGGCAGCAGCGGCTCCGCGCCCACCGAGGCCACCGCGTCCAGCATGAACAGCCCCCCGTGGGCCCGTACGGCCTCGCCGATCTCCGCCACCGGGTTCGTGTTGCCGGTGGCGGCCTCGGCGTGCACCAGCGAGACGAAGTCGATCTCCGGGTGCGCGGCCAGGGCCTCGGCCACCCGCGCGCCCGTCACCGCCGTGTCGAAGGGCACCGCCAGGTCGACGACCCGGGCCCCGGCGTCGCGCAGCCAGTTGCCGAAGGTGGTTCCGTAGGGCCCGGTCACGATGTTCAGCGCCGTCGAACCGGGCCGCGCCCCCGAGCGGATGCAGCCCTCCAGCGGAAGCAGTGCCTCGCCCTGGGTGATCACCACGTCCTGCCGGGTACCGAGGAGTTCGGCGACCCCCCGCTCGATCGAGGCGAAGCGCTCGGGGGTGAGCGGCGGAAGGTCCAGGAGGGGGTGGGTCACGGCGGTGCTCTCTTCGTCCGGGGTTTCCGGTCGAGCGTACCCAGGGCGCACGTACAGTGCCGACATGAGTGATCACAACGGTGTGCTCCATGTGAAGGGACGCGTGCTCGTCGGGCCGCACGAGGCGCGCGACGAACTCTGGATCGTCGACGGCCGGATCTCTTACGAGCGGCCCCGCGCCGCCCGCGAGGTCACCACGGTCACCGGCTGGGCCCTGCCCGGGCTCGTCGACGCCCACTGTCACGTCGGCCTCGACGGCCACGGCCCGGTCGACGCCGCGACCGCCGAACAGCAGGCCCTGGCCGACCGGGACGCCGGCACCCTCCTGATCCGCGATGCCGGTTCCCCCTCCGACACCCGCTGGATCGACGAGCGCGAGGACCTCCCGAAGATCATCCGGGCGGGCCGGCACATCGCCCGTACCCGGCGCTACATCCGCAACTACGCCCACGAGATCGAGCCGGCGGACCTGGTCGAGTACGTCGGCCGGGAGGCCCTGCGGGGCGACGGCTGGGTGAAGTTGGTCGGAGACTGGATCGACCGCGAGGTCGGCGACCTGACCGCCTGCTGGCCGCGCGCCGAGGTCGAGGCGGCCATCGCGGAGGCACACCGGCTCGGCGCCCGGGTCACCGCGCACTGCTTCGCGGAGGATTCGCTGCGGGACCTGGTCGAGGCGGGCATCGACTGCGTCGAGCACGCCACCGGCCTCACCGAGGACACGATCCCGCTGTTCGCCGAGCGCGGGGTGGCGATCGTGCCGACCCTGGTCAACATCGCCACGTTCCCGAGGATGGCCGAGGGCGGCGAGGCCAAGTTCCCCCGCTGGTCGGCCCACATGCGCAGGCTGCACGAGCGCCGCTACGACACCGTCCGGGCGGCCTGGGACGCGGGCGTTCCCGTCTTCGTGGGCACCGACGCGGGCGGGTCGCTGCCGCACGGCCTGGTCGCCGCCGAGGTGGCCGAACTGGTCAAGGCCGGGATCCCGCCGCTCGACGCCCTCTCGGCGACGACCTGGGCGGCGCGCGAGTGGCTGGGCCGCCCCGGTCTGACCGAGGGGGAGCCGGCCGACCTCGTGGTCTACGCCGCAGACCCGCGGGCCGACGTACGGGCGCTGGCGCAGCCGGAACGGGTCATCGTCAACGGCACCGTCCGGGCCTGACCGGAGCGGGCCGTCGACCGGGGTGTCCGGTTGACCGGGCGTGACGTCCGGGCGGCGACGATCGTTAGGGATGCCTCGTGGTGGCCGGAAACCGGTCCTTCGATGGGACGGGGGAGAACGCCCGTGCCGCCTGAGGCGTCATAAATCGAATATCTGCATGGAAACCACCCGTTGGGGTGAACTCACCTCAGGTGGCCGCCCGTTCACTCACAGTGCGTAAAGATTTCCAGGGTCGAAGCCGTCGGCGCGCGCAATGTCCCCCATTGGCGGCGCGACGGCGCCCATCTCCCTGGGGGTTCCACCACCTTGAACAGCAATACCTTCCGCATGCCCGCAGCCGTTCTCCTCGCCACGGGAGCGGTCGCGCTCCTCGCCGCGCCGCCCGCCTCCGCCACGGGCGGCGGCGCCGGGCGCCAGGGCAGCTCGGGCGCGGTCGTCCTGCGGGCCGGACTCGACGTGAGCCTGCTCAACAAGGCCGTGAACGTGCCATTGAAGGCCACCCTCAACGAGGTCAGCGCGCCCGAGACGGCCCGCAAGACAGCCCTCGCCGTGACCGTCGAGGGCGCCGAACAGGGCAAGCCCGTCGACGTGTTGAAGGCCGAGGTCGCCACCACCAAGGCCACCGCGGACAAGAACCGGGCCGAAGCCGAGGCGAACCTGGCCCACGCCAAGGTCCACGTGCCGGGCCTGCCCTTCCTCTCCCTCATCGAGCTGCAGGAGGTCACCTCCAAGGCGGTCTGCGAGGCGGGCAAGAAGCCGGTGGCCACCTCGAACGTCCTCGGGCCGGTCACCGCGCTCGGCAAGAAGGTCACCCTCTCGGCCGGCGGCCCCACCAAGGTCGAGGTCCCGGGCGTCGGCCTGGTCAGCCTGGAGCTGTCCGGTACGCAGACCACCTCCACCACGGCCGCCGCCGCGGCGCTCCGCCTCAAGGTGTCGGTCAATCCGCTCAACCTGAACGTGGCCGAGGTCGAGGGCGAGATCGTGCTCGCCGAGGCGCACTGCGAAGCGCCCACCGGCGGCGCCTCGCCCAGCGCCCCGGCGAAGCCCGACGCCAAGCCGCAGACCGCCACCGGTACCGGAACCGCCATCACCACGCAGGCCAACCTCGCCGAGACCGGCGCCGGTTCGGTGACCCCCTACGTGGCGGGCGGCGCGCTGCTCCTGCTCGCCGTCGGCGGGGGCGCGCTGGTCGTGACCCGGCGCGGCAGGGCCTCGTAGGCCGTCCGGCGGGGTTCAGCGGGTCGCGTGCTCCAGCCCCTGGTCGGCCGCTCCGCGCGCGGTCACGGCAGCGGTGACCTCCTGGTCGATGCGGGTGTACTCGGCCCGCTTGGCGGCGGAGAGATCGGCGCCGCCGGCGTCCCCGGCGGCGCAGGAGGCGCACACCACCCGGAAGGGCGGCCCCATGTCCGAGTACTGCGTGAGGTACTCGGCCTTCGTCACCAGCCAGCGCCCCACATGGGTGTCGGAGGGGGAGAAGGTGAACCGGGGGATCGAGGACTGGTTGCCGCGCAGTTTGTCGACCGGGACGAAGGAGGCCACCTGGTCGCCCATCCCGAAGACCACCCAGGTGCCGTTGATCTTCTCGTACGCCTGCGGCACGTGGTTGTGCGTGCCGATGACCAGGTCGATGTCGGGGAGCCCGTCGGTCCCGCGCGAGGCCGTCAACGACTCGGCCAGCTCCCGCTGTTGCCGGTCGGGGGCCGGCTGCCACTCGGTGCCCCAGTGGACGCTGAGCACCACCACGTTCGCACCGGCGGCGCGGGCCGCGCGGGCGTCGGCGATAATCCGCTCCCCGTCGATGAGGTTGACCGACCAGGGCTTGTCCGCGGGGAGCGGGATCCCGTTGGTGCCGTACGTGTACGACAGTTGGGCCACCGCGGCCCCGCCGGCGGAGAGCAGCGCCGGAGCCTTGGACTCCTGCTCGCTGCGGGCCGATCCGACGTGCCGGACACCGACCCGGTCGAGGTGGTCGAGGGTGCGTACGAGGCCGTCCCAGCCGTCGTCGAGGGTGTGGTTCGAGGCGGTGGAACAGCTGTCGTACCCGGCGTCCTTGAGGGCGTCGGCCAACTGGTGCGGCGCCTTGAAGGCGGGGTAGCCGGTGTAGGGGCCGCCGGGCGCCCCGTACGGTATCTCGTGGTGGCACACCGCCAGGTCGGCGGCGGAGACGATCGGCTTGACCCCGGCGAGTATCTTGCGGAAGTCGTAGGTGCCGGCCTGCTCCGCGTCGGCCGCGGACCGCTGGACTATGGACGGGTACGGGATGATGTCGCCCGTCGCCACCAGCGTGAACGGTCTCGCCGTCGGGGCGCTCCCTGCCGGCCGCGAGGGGTCGGGACCGAGCCGCTGTCCGGTGGCCGCCGGGCCGCCGCCGCCCGGGCCGAGCAGCTCCCAGCCGGCGTAGAGTCCGCCGCCGAGCAGCGCGAGCGCGGCCACGGCCGCCCCCGTCCGTCCCCAAGCCTTCAACGCCGCCCCCGTGGTCACCCTGCCGACAGTGCCGTCATGGTAGGCCCGCCCCCGCGGCCCCGCCCCTCCGGCCGGCACGACGGGGCGGCCGGGGGACGGCGGACGGGGGCGGGGCGGCGCCGCGAGGTCAGCGCGCGGTCAGCGCCAGGGCGTGGTCGAGGGCCTGGAGGAGGCGGCCCGTCGTCGCCCGGTCGCGGACCGCCAGGCGCAGCCAGGAGGAGTCCAGCCCCGGGAAGGTGTCCCCGCGCCGGACCGCGAAGCCGAGGGCGCGCAGCCGGGTCCGTACCTCCGCCGCTCCCTCCACCCGGATCAGCACGAACGGCCCCTCGGCGACCCCCGACACCGAGATCTCCTCGAACTCCGCGAGCCCCGCGAGGAGGTGTTCGCGATCCACCACCGTCCGCAGGGCCGCCGCCTCCGCCTCGGCCAACGCGTCCGGGGCCAGGCAGGCCTCCGCCGCCACCAGGGCCGGGCTCGACACCGGCCACAACGGCTGCGCCGCGCCGAGCTTCGCGATCACCTCGGGTTCGGCCAGGACGTAGCCGATCCGCAGTCCCGCCAGCCCCCAGGTCTTCGTCAGGCTGCGCAGCACCACCAGCCCGGGCACGTCCAGCCGCCCCGCCAGGGCCTCCCGTTCGCCCGGGACGGCGTCCATGAAGGCCTCGTCCACCACCAGGATCCGGCCGGGCCGGGCCAGCGAGGCCAGCACGTCGGCCGGGTGCAGGACGGAGGTCGGGTTGGTCGGGTTGCCGATGACCACCAGGTCCGCGTCCTCGGGCACGTCGGACGGGTCCAGCCGGAAACCGTCCGCCGCCCGCAACACCACCCGCTCCACCCGGTGCCCGGCGTCCCGCAGGGCCGCCTCCGGCTCGGTGAACTGCGGGTGCACCACGACGGGCCGTACGCCGCCCAGGGCGCGGGCGATCAGCACGAACGCCTCGGCCGCCCCCGCCGTCAACAGCACCCGCTCGGGCGGCAGCCCGTGCCGCTGCGCCACCGCCGCCCGCGCGGCCCGGCCGTCGGGGTAGGCGGCCAGGGAGCCGAGGCTGTCGGCGATCCGCCGCTTGAGCCACTCCGGCGGGGTGCCCGCCCGTACGTTCACCGCCAGGTCCACGAGGGAGCCGCCCGCGTCCACCACCTCCGCGTCCCCGTGGTGGCGCAGGTCGTGCTCCTGGAAGGTGGCCACGGCGCAGGTCGCCGCCACCGACCGGCGCTTGGGCACGAGGAGTTCCCCGCCGCCCGCGAGCGCCGCCGCCTCCGCCACCGAGGCCGTCCCGGCGGCGTCCCGTACGGCCGACGAGGGGTGCGGCACCTGTATCCGGGCCAGCTCCTGGGCGGAATAGCCGACCAGCGGCACGCCGAAACGTTCCGCCGCGCCGACGATGCCCGCCTCGGACGTCTTCGACTCCACCGTGGCCAGCGCCGACAGGGCGCCGGTGGTCAACCCGGCCCCCCGCAACGTCTCCTCCACCAGCGCGCAGACCTCCGCGACGGAGACCCCCGCCCGCCCGCCGACCCCGACCACCAGCCGCGTCACGTACTCGCCCACCGGGGTCCTCCCTCCGTAGTCACTTGCGTCCGTTTCTCGTCGTCAACACGGTGTCCCCCGCCACCCGCGCGCGGAAGTGCGCGGACGGCCGCCAGTCGGTATTCAGGGGCACATGGCGGTGATCGTTGCGTTGGGCGCGTTCCTGATGACGCTGGCGGGCGGGTGGACGGCACAGCACGTCACCGACCGCCGCCACCTCGTGCTGGGCCTGGCCGGGGGACTGATGCTCGGCGTGGTCGGCCTCGACCTGCTCCCCGAGGCCCTGCACGCGGCCGGGGACGAGGTCTTCGGCGTCCCGCTCGCCCTGCTGCTCTTCGTCGGCGGGTTCCTCGTCGCCCACGTGGGCGAACGGCTGCTGGCCGTGCGCCAGGCCGCGCACGGGGCCGAGGAGGGCGATCGCGTCCCCCAGGTCGGGCTCACGGCGGCGGCCGCGATGGTCGCGCACAGTTTCGCCGACGGGGTGGCGCTGGGCGCCGCCTTCCAGGTCGGCGGGGGGATGGGCGTGGCCGTCGCGCTCGCCGTCATCACCCACGACTTCGCCGACGGGTTCAACACCTACACCCTCACCCGGCTCTACGGGAACGCCCGCCGCAAGGCCCTCGCGATGCTGTTCGCCGATGCGCTGGCCCCCGTCGTGGGCGCGGCGTCCACCCTGCTGTTCACCCTTCCGGAGGAACCGCTCGGGGCGTACCTCGGATTCTTCGGCGGCGTCCTGCTCTACCTGGCCGCCGCCGAGATCCTGCCCGAGGCGCACCACAAGCACCCCGCCCTGTCCACGCTGATGTGCACGGTGGGCGGGGTGGCCGGGATCTGGCTCGTGGTCGGCCTCGCGGACTGAGTTCACCGCCCGGCGGCCCCGGCCGAACCGGCCGCCTGGACGGCCGGGGAGACGGCCCGCGCGGCGGTCCCGGCGACCGGACCGGCCGACGCGGCGGCCGTCGCCGAGGCTCCGAGCGCGCGGACCGCCCCCGCCGCCCAATCTGCCGCCGCCTGCGTGAAGCGCCCGGCCACGGACGGCTGCGCCGCCCAGTGCGTGTGCAGGTAGCTGGCGTGCACCCCGCCCGCCACGAACCCCTCCACGCGCCGCTCCGGATGGGTGAACCCCCAGGCCGGGACCGCTCCCGCGCCCGGCTCCACCACCGTGCGGTGGAACTCGTGCCCGCGCAGCCGGGTGCCGTTCGCGGCGAGGACGCTGTCCGAGACGGCCACCGCGTCCCGGTAGCCCAGGGTCAGCCGCTCCGTCATCCGGGCGTCGGCGTCGAGCACCCCGCACATCGGCTTCCCGTCGAGGCTCCGCGCCAGGTACAGCAGCCCCGCGCACTCCGCCGCGACCGGGCCGCCCGCCCCCGCGAACGCCGCCACGGCCCTGCGCAGCGGCTCGTTCGCCGACAGCTCGGGCGCGTACACCTCGGGGAACCCGCCCCCGATCACCAGGCCGCCCGTGCCCTCGGGCAGGGCCTCGTCCCGCAGCGGGTCGAAGGTGACGACCTCCGCCCCGGCTGCGGTGAGCAACTCCGCGTGCTCGGCGTAGGAGAAGGTGAAGGCCGGTCCGCCCGCGACGGCCACCACGGGCCGCCGCTCCCGGGCCGGTCGGGACTGCTGCGGCCACGGCTCCGGGGACCACGGCTCGCAGTGCAGCGGCGGAGCCGTACGGGCCAGCGCCAGCAGCGCCTCCAGATCGCAGCCGGAGCGCACCTGTTCGGCGAGGGCCGCCACCGAGGCCAGCGCGTCCGCCCGGCGCTCCGCCACCGGGACCAGGCCCAGGTGCCGGGACGGGGTCGCCACCTGCGGGGCCCGCCGGAGCACGCCGAGGACCGGCATTCCGGCCTCCTCCAGCGCCTCGCGCAGCATGACCTCGTGCCGGTCGGAGCCCACCTTGTTGAGGATCACCCCGCCCAGGCGCACCTGGGGGTCGAAGGACGCGAAGCCGTGTGCCAGCGCGGCCACCGAACGGGACTGCGAGGAGGCGTCCACCACCAGCACCACCGGCGCCCGCAGCAGCTTCGCCACCTGCGCCGTCGACGCCAGCTCGCCCCGCCCCGCGGCCCCGTCGTACAGGCCCATCACGCCCTCGACCACGGCCAGGTCGCACCCGGCGGAGCCGTGCGCGAACAGCGGGGCCACCAGCTCCGGGCCGCACATGAAGGCGTCCAGGTTGCGCCCCGGCCGCCCGGTGGCGAGCGCGTGGTAGCCCGGGTCTATGTAATCGGGGCCGGCCTTGTGCGGGGACACGGCGAGGCCGCGCTCCGCGAAGGCCGCCATCAGGCCCGTCGCCACGGTGGTCTTGCCGCTGCCGGAGGACGGCGCGGCGATGACCAGCCGGGGCACGTCGACGGACGTCACCACTCGATGCCCCTCTGGCCCTTCTGACCGGCGTCCATCGGGTGCTTGATCTTGGTCATCTCGGTGACCAGGTCCGCGTACTCCACCAGCTTCTCCGGCGCGTTGCGGCCCGTGATGACCACGTGCTGGGTCCCGGGGCGCCCGCGCAGCACCTCGATGACCTCGTCCACGTCGATCCAGCCCCAGTGCATGGGGTACGCGAACTCGTCGAGCACGTACAGCTTGTGCGTCTCGGCGGCCAGGTCCCGCTTGACCTGCTCCCAGCCCTCCTTGGCCGCCTGCTCGTTGTCGAGCTGGGCGTCGCGCTGGACCCAGGACCAGCCCTCGCCCATCTTGTGCCAGACGACCGGACCGCCCTCGCCGGAGGCGCCCAGCACCTTCAGCGCGTTCTCCTCGCCGACCTTCCACTTCGCCGACTTGACGAACTGGAACACCCCGATCGGCCAGCCCTGGTTCCAGGCGCGCAGCGCCAGCCCGAAGGCGGCCGTCGACTTCCCCTTGCCCGGGCCGGTGTGGACGAACACGAGCGGACGGTTGCGGCGCTGACGTGTCGTGAGTCCGTCGTCCGGAACGACGGACGGCTGTCCCTGCGGCATTACGCGGCCCTCCTGGGGGTGCTGTTGGCGGATGCGGTCGACGTCACCGCGGTACGTACGTTCTTCACGAGCCCGGCCAGCGAGTCGGCCCGCAGCCCGTCCAGGGTCACGGCGGGCCCGCCCAGATCGACGGCCAGCGCCCCGGCCAACCCCAGCCGGACCGGCCCCGACTCGCAGTCCACGACCACCGAGGTGACCCCCTCGGCCGCCAACAGCCGGGCACTGCGCCCCGACAGCTCGCGCGGGTCGCCGCCCAGGGCCCCGGCCGAGGTGGCCCGCCCGTCGGTGACGACCACCAGCAGCGGACGCCGCGAGGGATCCCGCAACCGCTCGATCCGCAGCACCTCGCGGGCCTTGAGCAGCCCGGCGGCCAACGGGGTGCGCCCGCCGGTCGGCAGCTGCTCCAGCCGGGTCGCCGCCGTGTCCACGGAGGAGGTCGGGGGCAGCGCCAGCTCGGCGCCCGCGCCGCGGAAGGTGATCAGGCCGACCTTGTCCCGGCGCTGGTAGGCGTCCAGCAGCAGCGACAGCACGGCACCCTTGACGGCGCTCATGCGCTGCCGGGCCGCCATGGAGCCGGAGGCGTCGACGAGGAAGAGCACCAGGTTCCCCTCGCGGCCCTCCCGGGTGGCCTGGCGCAGGTCGTCCTTGCGCACCACCAGCCCGCGCCCGCTGCGGCCGCGCGCCTTCTGGTGCGGGGCCGCGGCGTGCACGGTCGCCGCCAGGTGCAGCTTCGTCAGGTGCCCCCGGGGCCGCTGGGCCCCGGTGGTCCGGCCGTGTGCCGTCCGGGCGCGCGAACGCCGCCCGGCCGCGCCCTCGCCGAGGCCGGGCACGCTGAGCATCTTGGTGCGGAACGGCTCGGAGGCCCGTACGGCGGCCTGTTCGGGAGCCGGGTTCCCGGGAGCCTCCGGAGCCGGGGGCGCGTCGGCGCCCTCGGGGGAGTCGGCGGCCTCCGGAGCCTCGGGGCCCTCCGGCGCGTGCGCGGGGTCGGGGCCGGGGGAGCCGTCGCCCTGCGGGGGCGTCCCGCCGCCGTCCCCGTCCGGACCGCCGCCGTCGCTGCCGTCGCCGTCGTCGCCTCGGTCGTCCGGCCCCTGCGGCTCCGGGTCGGGCTCGGGCTCCGGCTCGTCGTCCGGGAACTCGTCCAGGATCCGGTCCAGCTTGTCCTCGTCGAGACCGGGGGCGTCGAAGGGGTTGCGCCGGCGCCGGTGGGGGAGGGCCAGCAGGGCGGCCTGCCGGACGTCCTCCTTGAGGACCTCGCTCCGCCCCGCCCACGCGGCCAGGGCCGTCGCGGTACGGGCCATCACGATGTCGGCGCGCATCCCGTCGACCTCGAAGCCGGCGCAGGTCGCGGCGATCCGGAGCAGGGCCGTGTCCCCGAGGGAAACCTGCGGGAGCAGCGCCCGCGCGGCCGTGATCCGGGCGCGTACCGCGTGCTCCTCCTCGTCCCAGCGACCGGCGAAGCCCGCGGGATCGTCCTCGTAGGACAGCCGACGGCGCACCACCTCGACGCGCTGGGCGGGCTCGCGGGAGGCCGCCACCTCGACGGTCAGCCCGAAGCGGTCCAGGAGCTGCGGGCGCAGCTCGCCCTCCTCCGGGTTCATGGTGCCCACCAGCAGGAAGCGGGCGGCGTGGCGCACCGAGACCCCCTCGCGCTCCACGTAGGAGGCACCCATCGCCGCCGCGTCGAGCAGCACGTCCACCAGGTGGTCGTGGAGGAGGTTGACCTCGTCGACGTAGAGGATCCCGCGGTGGGCGTCGGCCAGCAGGCCGGGCTCGAAGGCCTTCACGCCCTCGGCGAGGGCCCGTTCGATGTCCAGGGCGCCGACCAGGCGGTCCTCGGAGGCGCCGACGGGCAGCTCCACCATCCGCGCCGGACGGAAGGCCGAGGCCCCCGCCTCGTGCGGGCCATCGGGGCAGGCCGGATCGGGAGCGGCGGGCGCGCAGCTGAACCGGCAGCCGGGGACCACGTCCACCTGCGGGATCAGCGCGGACAGCGCGCGCACGGCGGTGGACTTCGCGGTCCCCTTCTCGCCGCGCACGAGTACGCCGCCGACCGCCGGGCTCACGGCGTTCAGCAGGAGCGCCAGGCGCAGGTCGCTCTGGCCGACCACTGCGGTGAACGGGTAGGGCGTGCTCATCGGTTGCTCACCTCTGCTGCTGGGCGGGTGTGTGGATCGCGCCGACGGCGCGTCGGGGCGCTCACGGAGCGCCCGGGGGAAGGAAGGGGAGGCCCGAGGGGGCGCCGGACTCGATCAGCCGGAGCAGGGCGTCGGTGTCCGCGTGCTCCGCGATCAGGTCGCCGAGCAGGTCGAGCTGCTCCTCGCGCAGGGCGCCGAACGAGGTGTCGGGGGCCGGGACGAACCGCCGTCCGGCTGCCGCGGCGACCTCCCGCAGGAACGCCCTGCGGAAGCCGTCCGACTCCAGCGAGCCGTGCCAGTGCGTACCCCACACCGCGCCGACCCGGCAGCCGTCCAGGAAGGGGACGCCGCCCAGCACCTCGGCCACGCCGTGGTGGATCTCGTACCCCTCCACCGGCTCGCCGAGCGCCGTTCCGGTCGGCCGGGCCAGGGTCTTCTCCACGGCGAAGCGGACGCGTACGGGCAGCAGGCCGAGGCCCGCCACCGCGCCGGCCTTCGACTCGACCTCGTCCTCGATGTGCTCGCCCAGCAGTTGGAAGCCGCCGCAGACGCCCAGCACCGGACGCCCCTCGGCGGCCCGCCGCACCAGGGCGTCCGCGAGTCCGCGCTCGCGCAGCCAGGCCAGGGCCTTCACCGTGCCGCGCGTACCCGGCACGACGACCAGGTCCGCGTCGGCCAGCTCCTCGGCCCGGTCCACGAACCGCACGACCACGCCCGGCTCGGCGGCCAGCGCGTCGACGTCCGTGAAGTTCGACATCAGCGGCACCGCGCACACCGCGACCCGCAGCACGTCCTCGCCGACCGGCGGCGCCACCACGGACTCGCGCACCGCGCCGCGCAGGGAGACCCGCAGGCCGTCCTCCTCGTCGATGCCCAGACCGTGCCGGAAGGGCAGCACCCCGTAGGTGGCGCGGCCGGTCAGACCGCGCAGCATCTCCATGCCCGGCTCCAGCAGGGACACGTCCCCGCGGAACTTGTTGACCATGTAGCCGGCGATCAGCGACTGGTCCTCGGACGACAGCAGGGCGGTCGTACCGAAGAAGGAGGCGAAGACCCCGCCCCGGTCGATGTCTCCGACGACGACCACCGGGAAGCGCGCGGCCCGCGCGATGCCCATGTTCACGATGTCGGTCCGGCGCAGGTTGATCTCGGCCGGACTGCCCGCCCCCTCGCAGATCACGGCGTCATACGTGCCCCGAAGCTGCTCCAGGCAGTCCGTGACGATGCCGAGCAACTGCTCCTGGCGCCCCCCGTGGTAGCCGCGGGCGCTCATCTCGCCCACCGGCTTGCCCAGCAGCACCACCTGGCTGCTGCTGTCGCTGCCCGGCTTGAGCAGCACCGGGTTCATCAGGGCGGTGGGCTCCACCCGGGCGGCCTGCGCCTGCATGGCCTGGGCCCGGCCGATCTCCGCGCCCTCGCGGGTCACGAAGGAGTTCAGCGACATGTTCTGCGCCTTGAAGGGGGCCACCTTCACGCCCTGGCGGGCCAGCCAGCGGCAGATGCCCGCCGTGACCACGCTCTTGCCCGCGTCGGAGGTGGTGCCGGCGACCAGCAGCCCGCCGCCGCGCCGTGCGCCGCTCATCCGCGTCCCTCTTTCCCGATGCGGCCGGTGGTGCCGGGGATGTTCGTGGTGCCCGTGGTGGGGTGCGGCCCGCCGGCGCGTCGCGCGATCAGCGTCCGGGCCGCCACGCAGACCCCGAGCGACAGCCAGGTGACCCGCCGGGACAGCCGTACGGCCCGCTCGATGTCTGCGACCTCCACGGGCCGCCCGGCCGCGCCGTTCAGCACGGCCCGGTGCTCGACCCGGCCGCCGTAGGCCAGGGTGCCGCCGAGGCGGACGCCGAGCGCTCCGGCGAAGGAGGCCTCCACCGGGCCCGCGTTGGGGCTCGGGTGGGCGGCGGCGTCCGCGCGCCAGGCCCGTACGGCTCCCCGCCGGTCGGGACCGGCGGCGACGGCCGCGAGGGCGGTCAGCCGGGCCCCGGGCCAGCCGGCCAGGTCGTCGAGTCGGGCGGAGGCCCAGCCGTAGCGCAGGTGGCGGGGCGAGCGGTGGCCCACCATCGCGTCGAGGGTGTTCACGGCGCGGAAGGCGAGCAGTCCGGGCACCCCGGCGACGGCTCCCCACACCAGGGCGCCGACCACCGCGTCGGAGGTGTTCTCCGCGACGGACTCCACGACGGCGCGGGCCATCTGCTGCCCGTCCAGGGAGTGCGGGTCGCGCCCGCACAGGTGGGGGAGGCGTTCACGGGCCACCTCGACGTCGCCGGCGGCCAGCGCGCCGCCGATGGCGCGGGCCTCCCGGCCCAGCGAGGTGCCGCCGACGACGGCCCAGGTGGCGGCGGCGGTCAGGGCGACGCGGGCCGCCGCGGGGCGGGACCGCACGGCTCGGGCGGCGAGCAGCCCCGCGGCGGCGGCGCCCCCGGCGCACACCGCGGTGTGCAGGAGGCCCCGGGCGCGGTCGTCGCGCCACAGGGCGCGTTCGACGGCGGCGGCGGCTCGTCCGAAGGCGGCCACGGGGTGCCCTCGGCGCGGATCCCCGAGGATCCGGTCGCCGATCAGCCCCGCCGTGGCGCCGTACGCGAAGACGCGATCGGCACGCATGGTGGCAGGTATGTCCTCACTCAGGGTCCGCGCCCTGGTTCGACGTGTCCGGCGGTGAGAGTTCCTGGCTCCCGGGACCCGCGCACGCGCCGCGTGCGCTCCCCGGTGACAGTGGCGGGACCGCGCCGGATTCGCACCGGACTTCCTCTTCATGCCGCCGTATTGGCTCGGGCAGTCCACCACGGCCCGCGAACGCCCGTCAACTTGCTGTTGACCTGCGGGGGAGACGCGGAACGGGGACGTGCGGCGGGTGGGACGGCCGGGAGCAAGCGAAAGCTCCCTCCGGCGGACCGGAGGGAGCCTTCGTCGTGCGGTGTCAGCTGACGATCAGGTAGATCGCGTACGCCACGGCGCCCGCGCACAGCGCGAAGCAGACGTACGCGCCACTGCGGGCCACGGTGGCGGCCCCGCCCTGCTCGGTGGCGGCCTCGTGCTTGGAGAGGCCCACCAGACCCAGGGTGAACAGGGTCACGAGCGCGACGGTGGCGGAGAGGCTGACGCCGAAGACGGAGCCGAGCGCTTCCCAGTCGATGTTCATGCTGCCGTTACCTCAGTCGTTCTCGGGGTCAGACCGCGGCGGCCGGCGCCGCGGGGGCGGCCGGATTCGCCGTGGCGGCCGGGATGGTGGCCCGCAGGGCTTCGTCGGTCACCGCGGAGGTCGTGCCCGCGGCGTTCGTGCCCGCGGTGTTCGTGCCCGCGGTGGGCGGCACGGCGACGGCGGCGATGGCGGTGGTGACGACACCGGGCTGCTCGGCGGGAGCGGCCCCGGAGGCGGCGGACTCGCCGTCGACCTCGTTGACGTTGGTGTGGTCGACGACCTGGCGACGGGAGATCAGCCAGATGGCGAGGCAGGAGGCGACCAGGAAGACCGCGACCGCGGCGACGCCCACGTCACCGGTCCGCATGACCAGTTCGGCCAGCGAGGCCACCAGGGCGGCGGCCGGCAGGGTCAGGCCCCACGCGATGAACATGCGGCTCGCGGTGGACCAGCGGACCACACCGCCCTTGCGGCCGAGGCCCGCGCCCATCACCGCGCCGGAGCAGGCGTGGGTGGTGGAGAGGGAGAAGCCGAGGCTGGAGGAGGCCAGGATGACGCTGGCGGCCGAGGTCTGGGCGGCGAAGCCCTGCTGCGGCTGCAGGTCGGTGAGGCCGCTGCCCATGGTGCGGATGATGCGCCAGCCGCCCAGGTAGGTGCCCATCGCGATGGCCATGCCGGCGGAGACGATGACCCACACCGGCGGGTTCGAGCCGGGCGCGAGCGCGCCTCCGGCGACGAGTGCCAGAGTGATGATGCCCATCGTCTTCTGGGCGTCGTTGGTGCCGTGTGCGAGGGAGACCAGACTGGCCGAGGCGATCTGACCGGCGCGGTAGCCCTTGGCCGAGGTCTTCTTGCCGACCTGGCCGTTGAGCTTGTAGGTCACCTTGGTCGCGAGCATCGCGGCCAGGCCGGCGACGATCGGCGCGGCGATGGCCGGGATCAGCACCTTGGTGACGACGACGTCACCGTTGACGGCGCCCATGCCGGCGGAGGCGACGGCCGCACCGATCAGGCCGCCCATCAGGGCGTGCGAGGAACTGGAGGGCAGGCCGACCAGCCAGGTGACGAGGTTCCAGAGGATCGCGCCGACCAGGGCGGCGAAGATCACTTCCGGTTGGATGCCCTCTTCGTTGACGAGCCCCTTGGAGATCGTCTTGGCGACCTCCACGGACATGAACGCGCCGACGAGGTTGAGCACGGCGGACATGGCCACCGCCGTCTTGGGCTTGAGAGCGCCGGTCGAGATGGTGGTGGCCATCGCGTTGGCCGTGTCGTGGAAACCGTTCGTGAAGTCGAACACGAGAGCGGTGATGATCACGATCCCGAGGAGAAGCGTTACGTGCTCCATTTACCCAGGCTTCTGTTTGACGTCAGTGGCTCGGCGACCGTAGGCAACCTGGATGAACGGAAGATGAACTGCCCGGGGTCTTGTGGTGTCTCGGCCAGAGGCCTGATCGAGACCTTCGTCCCGATTCTGTCGTAGATATATCGATTAATGCACGTCAAAGCCGGGTGAACGAACCCCTCCGCGCGGGCCCTTCGGCCGGGCGGCACCCCCGCCGGGCGGTCGGAAAGAGACCCAGATCACTCCCTGGGCCCTCAGGGCGCAACCGCCCCGTCGTCCCCACCCCGTGGACCCCTCCGGGTGGCCCCCGCGCCGCCCCGCCCCGAGACTGGAGCCGTGCGTACCGCGACAGCGACGGCAGCGGCCGTCACCACGACCCTGATCGGCGCCGGAGCGGCGGCCGTCGCGGCGGGCCGGTACGCCGCCGGCGCCGCCCTGCGACCGCGGCCCGGGCGCCCGCTCCCCGGCGGACACCGCCTCGTCGTCCACTCCGCGGACCCCGGCCGGGTGGTCCTGACCCGCTCCCTGGCCTCCCTGCGCCCGGGCACCCACGGACTGGACGGCCCGGGGATGCACGCGGTGGTCGGCCCGGTCCTCGCCGACGCCGAGAACTCCCCGGACACCGTCGTGCGCCGGCTCCTCGCCGTCACTCACGGCAGCCTCCACCCCGGCACCCGGGTCACGCTCACCCCCCAGGTGTACCTGGGCAACCCGCGCACCGCCCTCGGCCTCGACCACGCCGACGTGGACGTCCCCGGCGAGCTGGGCCCGCTGCCCGCCTGGTTCGTGCCCGCATCCCGGGACACCTGGGTCATCACCGTGCACGGGCTCGGCGCCGGCCGGGAGCACCCGATGGTGGTCATGCCCTTCCTGCACCGCCACCACCTGCCCGTGCTCGACCTCGCCTACCGGGGCGACCTCGGCGCCCCCGCCTCCCCGGACGGCCTCGGCCACTTCGGCGAGTCCGAGTGGCGCGACCTGGACGCCGCCATCCGCTACGCCCTGCGCTACGGGGCCCGGCGCGTGATCCTGCACGGCTGGTCCACCGGAGCCGCCATGGCGCTGCGCGCCGTCGAGCGCTCCGCCCTGGCCGACCGGATCTCCGGGGTCGTGCTGGACTCGCCCGTCCTGGACTGGCGCACGACCCTGCGCGCCCTGCTCGCCGCCCGTCACACCCCCGCCCCGCTGATCCCGCTCGCCGTCCGGGCCGCAGAGAGCCGCGCGGGGCTGCGCGCCGAACGGCCGGCGCCGGGCGCGGACCCCGGCGCGCTGCGGGTCCCCGTCCTCCTCATCCACGGTCCCGACGACACCCTCGCCCCCTGGGGCCCCTCCCGCCGGCTGGCCGCCGCCCGCCCCGATCTCGTCACCCTGCACCCGGTCAAGGGCGCCGGCCACGGGGCGATGTGGAACGCCGATCCGGCCGGGTACGAGGAAGCGTTGCGCCGTTTCCTGACCCCTCTGATGTGAAGGGCCTGTGGCGGAGGGGGCCCGGTGGGGGGTTTGTCCCGGTTCCTTCACCCCGTGACCTGTGGAAACGACCCGTTCCGTTTGGGCTTTCGGCCAGTGACGGGCGAGACTGCTTCCGTGACGTCCCGAAAGCCTGATGAGCAGTTGGCTCGCGACTCCAGACTCCGACTCGTCTCCCCGCGCTCCGTCGCCACGGCGCGCAAGGCGGTGACCGACCGGCGAACCCGGCCGACTCCCCGGCCCCCGGCGGGCACCCCCGCCACGGCGGACCTGGCGAACAGGGCCCGAACCTCCCTCGCCGACGCGGTACGGCTGGCCCGCTGGGCCGAGCTGAACCTCGGCGCGGGCGACGGCGGGCGGCCCGCCCCGGCGGGGGCCCTGCCCACCGCCGACGTCGAACGGGCCTCCGCCGGCCTGGGCCTGACACACGGCCAGATCCGCGTGGGCTGGGACCGTGCCCGCCTCTCCGGCCTCGTCGAGGTCCACGGCGGCCACGCGCGCCCCGGCTGGCGCCTGCGGGCCTGGGACCGGGACGACACCGCCGTGCTCCGCGGCTGGGTCGCCCTCTTCGACGCCTGGTCGCTGGTCCACCCGGCCCCCGCCGACATCGCCCCCTGGGCCGTCGCCGAGGTGGTCGAGGCCATGCCCCAACTCCTCTCGCTGCTCCAGTTGTCGGCCGGTCCGGTGACCGTCCCGGACCTGCTGGACCTCCTCGACAAGCGGGTCGCCGAACTGCGCGACGAGCGCTGCGAGGTGCCCTACGGCCCGGAACCCGCCCCGCTCTCCGCCGACACCCGGCCGGTGCCGCTGGCCCGCCTGCTGCGCTGGGCGCTCGGCGGACTCGCCGCCGTGGACGCCGTCACCCTCGGCCCCGCGCGGGCCACCCTGACCCCCCTCGGCAGTTGGGCCGTCTGGGTCAAACTGGAACAGATCTGCGTCGCCGCCCAGAGCCCCGCCGGGAACATCGAGCAGTCCGCCGCGGCCATGCTGCGCGGCTGCGCCCGACTCACCCCGGGCCCGGCCCGCGCCGAGTACCAGGCCTGGCTCGCCGCCCGGCCCGTCGGCCATGCCGTGAGCGAGCTGCTGCAAGCGGCCCGGGGCGAGGACGCGCTGCTGCGCGGACTGGCCTTCGAGGCCCTGCGCGTGGTCGGCGCCCCCGCCGAGCCCGAGGTGCGCGCGGCCGTACGGGATCCCGCGCTGCGGCCCTACGCCCTGCTCTGGCTGGCCGTGCACGACGGGGTGGACCCCGACGAGGCCCAGCACGTACTGACCCCGGAGGAGTCCACCTGGCTCTGGGTGGACACGGCCGCGGCCATCGCCGACCACGGGGAGGCGGACCTGCTGGCCCGCCACCTCGACTCGGCGGTCCGCACCACCGTCCCCCGGCTGCTGGACGAGGTCCGCGCGGTCGGCCACCCGCGCACCGTCCAGGTCCTGGTCGCGCTGGCCGCCGCCCACCCCGACCCGGCCCTCGCCAAGGCCGTCCGCCGGGCCGCCTTCCAGGTCCACACCGGCGGCGTCTAGGTCGCCCACCAAGATCCGGAAGAGACGGCCCAGGTCGTCCCTTCCGGACCGTGCCGGGCGCCGGACCGCCGCCCGGCACCTCGTGCGCGCCACCGGCTCACAGCTGCGGCGCGTACGTCCCGAAGCTCCAGACGTTGCCCTCGGTGTCGCGGGCCATGTAGTCCCGCGAGCCGTAGTCCTGGTCGGTGGGCTCCATCAGGATCTCCACCCCGTGCTCCGCGGCCCGCCGGTGGTGGGCGTCCACGTCGTCGACCACGACGTAGACCCCCGCCGGTCCGGCGCTCTCCATGACCGTGTCGAACTGCCCGCCGCGGCCCTTGCTGCCGAGCATCACCACGCCGTTGCCGTACGACAGTTCCGCGTGCATCACGACTCCGTCGTCCCCCTCGTACACGGCGAGCCGGGTGAAGCCGAACGCCTCGGTCAGCTGTCGGACCGCCGCCTTCGCGTCGCGGTAGAGCAGGGTCGGAAAGACGGTCGGAACGCCTGCCATGACGATCACTCCCTCTCGTGCGCATGAGCGTGTGACTCACGACACAGCATGGCAGGGAGCGCCGACCGTCAGCGGAAGGTGTTGCACTGGGCCATGTCGCCCGTGCGGTAGCCCTGGTAGAACCACTGCTGGCGCTGCTGGGCCGAGCCGTGGGTCCAGGACTCCGGGGTGACCCGGCCCTGGAACTTCTCCTGGATCCGGTCGTCGCCCACCGCTGCCGCCGCGTCCAGGCCGTCGCGGATGTCCTGGTCGGTCAGGCTGGTGATCAGCGGCCGGCCGGTGGTCTTGTCCGGGGTCCTCGTCGCGTTGTGCGCCCACACCCCGGCGTAGCAGTCGGCCTGGAGCTCCACCTTGACCGCGTTGCTGTTCGCGCCCTGTTGGCCGTCCTGGGCCCGCTGGAGGGTTCCGGTCAGGTTCTGGATGTGGTGCCCGTACTCGTGGGCCACCACGTAGGCCTGGGCGAAGGGGCCGCCGCTCGCGCCGAACTTCGTGCGCAGCTCGTCGAAGAACCCCAGGTCGAGGTAGACCTGCCGGTCGCCGGGACAGTAGAAGGGGCCCACCGCCGCCGTGGCCGCGCCGCAGGCGGTGTTCACCCGGCCGGTGAAGAAGACCGTGGACGCCGGGCTGTACTGGCCGCCCCGCTTTTGGAACTCCTGCTTCCAGAAGTCCTGGGTGCTGTTCACCACGGCCACCAGTCGACAGTCCTCGCGCGCGTTGGCGTCCGCCCCGGTCTTGCAGGTCTGCTGCACCTGGGCGATGGAGGACGAGGTCGCGGACGGCTCCGGACTTCCGTCGGACAGGCCCAGCTGATCCGGCCCCACCCCGAAGAGCAGGCCCAACACCAGGGCGAGCAAGCCGACGATGCCGCCACCGACCGTGGCCCTGCCACCGGGGATGCGACTGCCGCGGACGTCCTTGACCTCGGAAGTGTCCAGATTGGCATCGTCGTCGAACTGCATACCGCACCGCCCTCGCATCCACGTGTCCGCCCCTGCGGCGAGTATCAACCCCTTCATCCTCTTACGTGCCCCGACCGGGCCGCCGCACCCGTGGGCCGAACGGGCGACGGGAGCCCTCGGAAAGTGGTTGCGCACCCCCGGTAGAATGGCTCCCATGGGACATCTCCTCGCGGATTAGCGACGTCGAAGAACGCGCGTCCTGCCCCCCTCTCGCCGTCCACCGTCCTGGAGCATTTCCGTGATCACCGCCACCGGCATCGAGCTGCGCGCCGGCGCCCGCATCCTCATCGAGTCCGCTTCCTTCCGCATCGCCAAGGGCGATCGCATCGGCCTCGTCGGCCGCAACGGAGCGGGCAAGACCACCCTCACCAAGTGCCTGGCCGGCGAAGGTCTGCCCGCCGCCGGCTCCATCACCCGATCCGGTGAGGTCGGCTACCTCCCGCAGGACCCCCGCACCGGGGACCTCGACGTGCTGGCCCGCGACCGGATCCTCTCCGCCCGCGGCCTCGACGTGCTCATCAAGAAGATGCGCATGAACGAGGAGCGCATCGCCACCGGCTCCGGCGGCACCCGCGACAAGGCCATGAAGCAGTACGAACGCCAGGAGACCGAGTTCCTGACCAAGGGCGGGTACTCCGCCGAGGCGGAGGCGGCCACCATCTCGGCCGCCCTCGGCCTGCCCGACCGCGTCCTCGGCCAGCCGCTGCACACCCTCTCCGGTGGTCAGCGCCGCCGCGTGGAGCTGGCCCGGATCCTCTTCTCGGACGCCGACACCCTGCTCCTCGACGAGCCCACCAACCACCTCGACGCCGACTCGATCGTCTGGCTGCGCGACTACCTGAAGAACTACCGCGGCGGCTTCATCGTGATCTCCCACGACGTCGACCTGGTCGAGACGGTCGTCAACAAGGTGTTCTACCTGGACGCCAACCGCGCGCAGATCGACGTCTACAACATGGGCTGGCGGCTCTACCAGCAGCAGCGCGAGGCCGACGAGAAGCGCCGCAAGCGCGAGCGCCAGAACGCCGAGAAGAAGGCCGCCGCGCTGAACTCGCAGGCCGACAAGATGCGCGCCAAAGCCACCAAGACCGTCGCCGCGCAGAACATGGCCAAGCGCGCCGACCGGCTGCTCGCGGGCCTGGACGCGGTCCGCGTCTCCGACAAGGTCGCCAAGCTCCGCTTCCCGGACCCGGCGCCCTGCGGCAAGACCCCGCTGACCGCCGAGGGCCTGTCGAAGTCGTACGGATCGCTGGAGATCTTCACCGACGTCGACCTGGCCATCGACAAGGGCTCGCGCGTGGTCATCCTCGGCCTCAACGGCGCCGGCAAGACCACCCTGCTGCGACTGCTCTCGGGCACCGAGAAGCCCGACACCGGCTCGGTCGTGCCCGGCCACGGCCTCAAGCTCGGCTACTACGCCCAGGAGCACGAGACCCTGGACCCGGAGCGCTCGGTCCTGGAGAACATGCGCTCCTCCGCCCCCGACCTGGACCTGGTCTCCGTCCGCAAGACGCTCGGCTCGTTCCTCTTCTCCGGCGACGACGTGGACAAGCCCGCGGGCGTGCTCTCCGGCGGCGAGAAGACCCGTCTGGCCCTGGCCACCCTGGTCGTCTCCTCGGCGAACGTGCTGCTGCTCGACGAGCCCACCAACAACCTCGACCCGGCCAGCCGCGAGGAGATCCTCGGCGCGCTGCGCACGTACAAGGGCGCGGTCATCCTCGTCACCCACGACGAGGGCGCGGTGGAGGCCCTGGAGCCGGAGCGGATCATCCTGCTCCCGGACGGGGTCGAGGACCTGTGGGGCCCGGACTACCGGGACCTGGTCTCCCTCGCCTGAGCCGCGACCCCCGGATCGACCGTCCCCGATGGTGGTCCCTTGGCCGCTCCAGTTCCTTATGGATCATTCGGCTCAGACGTGATCCATCATCTGAGTGAGACGGTCTCGTACCGTCGCGCGCTCTCCGACGGCCCCGGCCGCGTCCTCCACGGACGCGCGACCGGGGTTTTTCGTTTCCCTCGTCCGGCCCCTGACCTGGCGATTCTCTCCGCAGGCGAAGAAGTGTGACGGAAGTCATGCAGCGGAAGAGAAGATTCCGTTCTGCTGATGTGTCCACCGCGCCGGCATCGGCGCCGTACGGACCTTGCTGAATGGGTGGCCAGGAAGCCGGGGAGGGGTGATCATGAGAAGTCCAGAGCGCACTTCCCATGAGGAGGCACGGGTGGCCGAGACTCTGAAGAAGGGCAGCCGGGTAACCGGCGCCGCGCGCGACAAGCTCGCGGCAGACCTGAAGAAGAAGTACGACTCCGGGGCGAGCATCCGGGCACTGGCCGAAGAGACCGGCCGGTCCTACGGATTCGTCCATCGGATGCTCAGCGAGTCCGGAGTCACACTGCGAGGTCGCGGAGGCGCGACACGCGGAAAGAAGGCGACTGCGGCCTGACCCCGGCCGAGAGGCCGGGGCCGGCGTCGAAGCCGTCCGACGACAGCTCCACGCTCCAACAGCTCCATGCCCGACATCTCCATGTTCGATGATCGACGTCTTGATGGATCGGCGGAGTCATCCACCCGGTTCTTCGGTGACCCCCGGTCGGCCTCGCGGTCGATCGGGTGGTTACTGTGCAGTCACTTAGGCCGAGTAGGCGGCCACGACTGCACACCGGAGGCACCAGATGGCCCTGCTCGACAAGGATGGCGTACGGCTCACCATCGACGACACGGTCGCCACGGTGACACTGACCAATCCGGCCAAGCGAAACGCTCAGTCTCCCGCGCTCTGGCGGGCGTTGGCGGAGGCCGGACGGTCGTTGCCCGGGACCGTACGGGTCGTCGTGCTGCGCGGAGAGGGCCAGTCCTTCTCCGCAGGGCTCGACCGGCAGGCCTTCACCCCCGAAGGCTTCGAGGGCGAGCCGTCCTTCCTTGACCTGGCACGTGGTTCCGACGAACTGCTCGACGCGACCATCGCCGAATACCAGGAGGCGTTCACCTGGTGGCGCCGCAATGACATCGTCTCCGTAGCCGCCGTACAGGGGCACGCGATCGGGGCGGGCTTCCAGCTCGCGCTCGCGTGCGACCTGCGCGTGGTCGCGGACGACGTGAAGTTCGCCATGCGCGAGACCAGCCTGGGGCTGGTCCCCGACCTGGCGGGCACCCAGCCGCTGACCGCCCTGGTCGGCTACGCCCGCGCGCTCGAAATCTGCGCGACGGGCCGCTTCGTCCACGCCGAGGAGGCCGAGCGGATGGGCCTGGCGAACCTCGTGGTCCCGGCCGACGAACTCGACGCCGCCGTCCAGGACCTCGCCGCGGCGCTCGTCGCGCCGCCGCGCGACGCCGTGATCGAGACCAAGGCGCTGCTCCGAGCCGCCGGCTCCCGCCCCTACGACGACCAGCGCGCCGCCGAGCGCGCCGCCCAGGCACGCCGCCTGCGCGACCTCGCGGGCCTCTCCGACTGAGGCGCCCGACCCTGCCGCCCCGCGCGCCGCCCGCCGGGACCGTAAGCCGGTCCCGGCCCGGCCCGCCGGGCTCACCCCGCCACCGGGTACATCAGCCCGCGCCGGCCCTCCGGCGAGGTCAGCCACTCCAGCTTCTCGGCGGTGTCCGCCTCCGGCAGCGGGGTGTGCAGCACGATCGACAGGTCCGGCCGGGCCGGCACGCGCAACTGCGTCGACTCCACGAACAGCGGTCCGACCACGGGGTGCTCGATCCGCTTGCGGATCTGCCCGCCGGGCGCGATGTCCCGCCGCTTCCACAGCTCGGCGAACTCCGGGCTCAGCGACCGGGCCTCCTCGACCACCGCTTGGAAGCCCTCGTCCCGCGGATGCTCGGAACAGGCCGCCCGGAACTGGGCGACCACGTCACAGGCGATCGTCTCCCACTGCGTGGCCCGCGACCGGTAGATCGGGTCGGTGAAGAAGGCGATCAGGCAGTTCTGCACGATCTCCGGGCGCATCGCGAAGACCAGCGCGGCGGAATCGTTGTACATCACCGTGTTCCAGTACCGGTCCAGGATGTGCGCGGGGAACGGCATCCAGGCGTCGATCAGCCGCTTCAACCCGTGGCACATGTCCCGCGCGCCCGGCTCCACTTCCAGCGCGGGCGGGTTCAACCCGGCCAGGACGTACAGGTGTCTGCGTTCGGCGCTGGACAGTTTGAGCACCCGGCTCACCGAGTCCAGGACCTGGGCGGACACCGTGATGTCCCGCCCCTGCTCCAGCCACTGGTACCAGGACGCCCCCACCCCGGCCAGCACCGCGACCTCCTCCCGGCGCAGCCCCGGCGTCCGTCGGCGGGCCCCGCCGTCCGGCAGGCCGGCCTCCGTCGGCGAGACCCGGGCCCGACGGTTCATCAGGAAACCGCGCAACTCGCTGCGACGGTGCTGCTCGATCGGAACGGCCACGGACTCCCCCTGTCGGACGGCTGGTGCTGCCACCAACAGGATAAGTTCCCACTCTCCACCGGCATTCCCGGACCGCGAGGGTGTGGTCATGGCGATCGACACCCCTCCCCAGACAACGGCGGCCCCCCGGCGCGCCGTTCCCCAGACCGACCGGCTCACCGGCCGCACGCGCCTGGTCCTGCTGGTCCTGTGCGCCGCCCAGTTCATGGTGGCCCTCGACTTCTCCGTGCTGAACGTGGCCCTGCCGGTCCTCGGCAAGGACCTCGGCCTCGGCACCTCCGCCCTCCAGTGGGCGGTCACCGCCTTCGCCCTGCCCTCCGGCGGCTTCCTGCTCCTCTTCGGCCGGATCGCCGACCTCTTCGGCCGCAAGCGGCTCTTCCTGACCGGCCTCGCCGTCTTCGGGGCGGCCTCCCTGCTGGCCACCTTCGCCTGGGACCCGGCCTCCTTCCTCGTGGGACGGGCCGTCCAGGGCCTCGGCGCGGCGGTGATCGTGCCGACCGGCATGTCCCTGCTGACCACGACCTTCCCGGAGGGCCCGCTGCGCGCCAAGGCGCTCGGCATCTCCGGGACCCTGCTGTCCCTCGGCTTCACCGTCGGCATGGTGCTCGGCGGGGTGATGACCGACACCCTCGGCTGGCGCTCCACCATGGGCCTGCTGGCGGTCGCCGCCGTCACCGTGCTGGCCCTCGCCCCCCGACTGCTGCCCGAGTCCCGCACCCCGCAGCGACCCCGCCTGGACGTCCCCGGCGCCGTCACCGTCACCGGGGGACTCCTCGCCCTGATCTACGCCCTGTCCACCGCCGCCCAGCACGGCTTCGGCGGCGCCGACGTCCAGGCCACCCTGGCCGCCGGACTCTTGCTGCTCGCCGCGTTCGTCGCGGTGGAGCTGAGGTCCGACGCCCCGCTCGTGTCCCTGCCGATGCTGCGCCGACGCACCGTGGCCTGGGGCAACATCGCCGGCCTCGTGACCTTCTCGATGATGTCGACGGTCGTCTTCGCGCTGACCCTCTACCTCCAGGAGACCCTGGAACTGTCCCCCTTCCGCACCGGCCTGGTCTTCGGGGTCCAAGGCGTCGCCTCCGCCCTCGCCGGCACCTACGCCCCGAGGGTCATCGGCCGCTTCGGCGCCCGTCGCACCCTGGTCGCCTCGCTGGTCGGCCAGGGCCTGTTCACCGCCGCGCTGCTCGCCGTGGGTGCGGAGTCCGGGGCGCTGGTCGCGACCGTCGCCGTCTCCGTGGCCAGCGCGTTCCACCTCGGCGCGATCATCTCGTACGGGGTGACCGTGACGAGCGGGGTGCCCGACGAGGAGCAGGGGCTGGCGACCGGGCTGGTCACCACCACCCAGCAGGTCGGCCTCACCGTCGGCATCCCGCTGCTCGGCGTCCTCGCCACCACGGGTGACTCGCTGTTCGCGGGGGTGCGGACGGTGCTGGCCGTCGACGCGGCCATCGTGCTGGCCGCCGCCCTGCTGGTGGGAGCGGGCCTGGGGTCGGCCCGGAAGAGGGCGTGAGCCCGGCGCGGGCCGCGGTCAGAAGCCGTGGCGGGAGCCGCCGTCCACCGGGACCATCACCCCGGTGAGGTACGAGGCGGCCGGGGACAGCAGGAACGCCGCCGTACGCCCGAACTCCTCCGCGGTCCCGTACCGGCGCAGCGGGATCCGTGCCTCGTTGCCCGCGCGGGCGGCGTCCGCGTCGCCGGACAGCGCGTCCAACTCGCGCACCCGGTCGGTGTCGATGCGGGCCGGCAGCAGGCCGACGACGCGGATCCCGCGCGGGCCCAGCTCCACCGACAGGGACTTGGCGAAGCCCGCCAGCCCCGGGCGCAGCCCGTTGGAGATGGTCAGTCCGGGGATCGGCTCGTGCACGGAGCCCGACAGCACGAAGCCGACGACCCCGCCCTCACCCAGCTCGGCGGCGGCCGCCCGGGCGAGGCGCACGGCTCCCAGGAACACCGACTCGAAGGCGGCGGTCCACTGTTCGTCGGTGTTGTCGGCGGCGCTGCCGGGGGCCGGTCCGCCGACGCTGACGAGGATGCCGTCGAAGCGGCCGAAGCGCTCCCGCGCGGTGACGATCAGCCGGGCGGCGGCCGCCGGGTCGGCGTTGTCGGCCGCGACGCCCACCGCGTTCGGCCCGAGCGCGGCGGCCGCTTCCTGCGCCCGCTTCTCGTCGCGGCCGGTCAGTACGACCTTCGCCCCGTCGGCGGTCAGCTCGCGCGCGGAGGCGAAGCCGAGGCCGCGGGTGGCGCCGGTGACGACGTAGACACGGTCTTTCAGTCCAAGATCCATGCGGGTCACGCTACGCCGAAGCGGGCACCGGTGGCGCGGCCTTCGCCGCCTCCTCCTCGCGGTCGCGCCGCTCGCGGCGGACCAGGACCATCCAGCCCACCGGGACCGCCGCGGTGAACAGCCACCACTGCACGGCGTACGCCATGTGCGGGCCGATCGAGTCGTGGTCCGGCTCGGCCACCAACTCGGGCCCGTCGCCGGTCGGCGCGGGCGCGGTGAGCTCCAGGTAGCCGCCGAGGACGGACCTGCCGAGGCTCGCGGCCTGCTGTGCGCTGTTGATCAGCATGACCTGACGGTCGGGCAGGCCCTTCTTGTCCTTGATCCCGCTGCCACCGGTGGTCTCGTCGGCCTTGAGGCGTCCGGTCACCGTGACCTCGCCCGAGGGCGGGGCCGGCACCGGAGGGAAGGCGCGCGGGTCGTCGCCGCCCGGGATCCAGCCCCGGTTGACCAGGGCCACCCGGCCGTCGTCGAGGACGAGCGGAGTCACCACCTGGAAGCCGACCTTGTCGTCGTTGGAGGTGCGCATGCGGACGACGACCTCGTGCGCGGTGTCGTAGGTGCCGGTGGCGGTGACGGCGCGCCAGTAGTCGTCGCGGGGGACCGTGTGGCCGGGCGAGGTCAGGTCGGAGACCGGGACCGGCTTCCCGTACAGGTTCCGCGCGATCAGCTCGTTCTGCGCGACCCGGTGCTCGTGGCGGTGGTACTGCCAGAAGCCCAGCTTGATCATCGCGGGGATGAGGGCGAGGGCGATCAGGGTGAGGCACACCCACTGCCGGGTCAGGACGAAGCGGTACACGCCCACGACGGTACCCCCAGCGAGGAGGACCCCGGCGGCCGGGTGGCCTTCCGGGGTCGGGTGATCACGGGGGCGGAGGAGGGGACGGGGGTCAGACGCGGTCGGTGATGCCCACCTTCCCCTCGGCGCGGGCGCAGTGCCCGCCACAGAACCACTGCCCCTCGACCTCGACTCCCTGCCCGATGATCTGGACCCGGCAGTGCTCGCAGATGGGCGCCATGCGGTGGATGGCGCAGGAGAAGCAGTCGAAGACGTGCACCGCGCCCTGCGCGTGCACCTCGAAGGACATGCCGTAATCGTTTCCGCAGACCTCACAACGTGCCATGCGCCGCATGCTGCGCAGGGCGGAGGGACGGAACAAGATCCACGGGGGTGAGTCGCCGCGCGTGCACCCGGCCGGCGCAACGCGCGCCCGCCCGCTCGGCGGAGCGCGCGCCTACTCGCCGGCCGCGGCCACGTCCCGCAGCAGCTGGGTGAAGGCCGCCTCGTCCACCACCGGGGTGCCGTACGACTTGGCCTTCACCGTCTTGGAGGTCGAGGAGTCCGGGTCGTTCGTCACGAGCAGGCTCGTGAGCCGCGACACGCTCGTCGCCACGTGCAGGCCGGCCTCGATGGCCCGGTCCTCCAGCAGCTCCCGGTCCACCGAGGTGTCTCCGGAGAAGGCGATCCGCATGCCCTGGCGCAGCGGCCGGCCGTCCTCGAAGCGCCCCGGGTTCGGGTGCGGGCACGGGGGCCGCTTGCGCGACGCCCGCCAACTGCCCGCGCTCCCGTACGAGGCCTGCCGGCCGATCCGGGGGGCGGCGGGGGAGTCCGACCACTCGGTCAGCGGACGGCACTCCAGCAGCGGCAGCCGGACGTTGTCCCGCGCGGCGGCGTGCAGCGAGGGCCGGAAGGCCTCCGCCAGCACCCGGGCGTCGTCGAGCGCATGGTGGGCGCGCTGCTGGACCACGCCGAAGTGCGCCGCGAGGGACTCCAGCTTGTGGTTGGGCAGCGGCAGGTTCAGTTCCTTCGACAGGGCGATGGTGCACAGGCGCTGACGGACCGGGGCGGCCGAGGAGGCCCGCGCGTACTCCCGGGCGATCATCTGCCAGTCGAAGATGGCGTTGTGCGCGACGAGGACCCGACCGTCGAGGCGGCCGGCGAACTCCTCGGCGATGTCCTCGAAGAGCGGGGCGTCGGTGAGCATCTCCGTCGTCAGACCGTGGATCCAGACCGGCCCGGGGTCCCGGCGCGGGTTGACGAGGGAGTACCAGTGGTCCTCGACGTTGCCCTGCGCGTCGAGCCGGTAGACGGCCGCGGACACTATCCGGTCGTCGCGAGCGAGCCCGGTCGTCTCCACGTCGACGACCGCGTACCCCTGGGGGTAGGCGGTCGGCCACGTCGTCTCGGTGGTCGTCAGGTCGTAGGGCATGGTCACAGAGGATATCGGCCCCGACCGACAGCCGTGCCCCGATGGCCCCTCGGGCCGGCCCGGCGAGCGGGGCGACGGCCGGCGCGGGAGGGCGTGTACGGGTTCACCCGGGGCCCGCCAGCAGCGCTTCGGTCAGCGCCCTCACCGCCAGCACGAACAGCCGTTCCGGGTCGGCCGGACGCGACAGGGCGCGGGCGAGGGCCGGGTCGTCGGGGGCCGTCGCGGGGTCCCAGAGTTCGCCCTCGGCCGGGGACTGCGCGGGGGAGCGCTCACGATTGCGCTCCACGAGCAGGAAGCCGACGATCTGGAACTGCACGGCGCGCACCGCGTCGGCGGCCCGCGCCCCGCGCAGCCCGGCGGCGTGCACCTCGTGGACCAGGGCCTGCTGGGCGGGCAGGAACATCCGCTCGGTGAGACCTCGTTCGTGGACCATCGCGATCAGGTGCGGGCGTCCGCGCAGCTCGCGGCGCAGGGTCCGGGCCACCGACACGATCCGGTCGGCGGGCGTGCGGCCGGTCGGGCGGACGGCGCCCATCTCCTGGACGGTCCGCTCCACGAGGGCGTCGAGGAGGGACTCGCGGTTGCCGACGTGCCAGTAGATGGAGGTCACCGCCGTGCCCAGTTCGGCGGCGAGCCCCCGCATGGTCAGGGCCCGCGGCCCGTGCCGCCTGACCAGGTCCGAGGCGGCCTCCAGCACCTCCTCGCGGGTCAGCGAGCTCCTCGCCATGAACCGTGCCGCCCATCTGTTGCTCCGTCAGTTCCCGTACGTGCAGGGGTCTTTACCCTTCATCGGTGTCGGTGTAACTGTGTTACAGAACCGACTGCGTCCTAGACGAGGGTGGTGCGATTGATGGCACGCGTACGGTACGGAGCGCGGACCGAGGCCGAGATCGAGGCGTCCCGGGAGAAGAGTTCCAAACTCCCCGACATCTGGTCCACCGGAGTGGTGGCCATCTGGGAGAGCGACCCGGACGTGGTGGCGGCCGTCCTGCCGCCCCCGCTCAAGCCCGCCGAGCGGCCCCTCGTACGGGCCAACATCAGCAAGGTGGACCTGCCCGGCTACCCGCTCGGCGCGGGCTCCGTGGCCGTCGCCGCCCGGCACGGCGGGGTCGAGGGCTGGTACCCCCTGGTCATGCCGATGACCCACGAGCGGGCCCTCACCGGCGGCCGCGAGGTGTTCGGCGAGCCGAAGAAGCTCGGCGAGGTCACCGTCGAGCGCGAGGGCCTCGTCGTACGGGCCTCCCTCGCCCGGCACGGCATCGCCTTCGTGGAGGTGCGCGGGGCGGTGGACCGCGCGCTCCCGCTGCCCGAGCCCACCCGCAAGACGGACTTCTACTTCAAGTTCCTCCCGGCCGTGGACGGTTCCGGCTTCGACGTGGAGCCGCTGCTGGTCCACGTCACGCGCAACGAGAAGGTCCGCAAGCTGGAGCACGTCACCGGGGACGTGGTGCTGCGCGAGTCGATGTTCGACCCGGTCGCCGACCTCCCCGTACGCCGCCTCGTCGAGATCACCATCGGGGAGAAGACCACCGACCAGAAGGGCAGGGTCGTCGAGCGCGTCAGCGCCGGGGCCCTGCTGCCCTTCATCCACCAGCGCTACGACGACCCGCTGCAGATCCTGGACGGCCCCCCGGAAGGCAGCGTCTGAGATGCGCGTCGAACCCGGCCAGGTGGCCGTCGTCACCGGAGCCGCGAGCGGCATCGGCCTCGCCATGGCCCGCCGCTTCGCCGCCGAGGGGCTCAAGGTCGTCCTCGCCGACGTGGAGGAGGGCGCCCTGCGCAAGGCCGCCGACGAACTCGCGGCCGACGGGGCCGAGGTCCTCGCCCGCCTCGTCGACGTCAGCGACCGCGACTCCGTCCTCTCGCTCGCCGACGCCGCCTACGACACCTTCGGCGCCGTCCACGTCCTGTGCAACAACGCGGGCGTCGGCTCCGGAGCCGAGGGCCGGATGTGGGAGCACGAGCCCAACGACTGGAAGTGGGCCTTCTCCGTCAACGTCTGGGGCGTCTTCCACGGCATCCAGGCCTTCGTCCCCCGCATGATCGCCGCCGGCGGCCCCGGCCACGTGGTCAACACCTCCTCCGGCGACGGCGGCATCGCCCCCCTGCCCACCGCCTCCGTCTACGCCGTCACCAAGGCGGCCGTGGTCACCATGACCGAGTCCCTCTACGCCCACCTCAAGGCGGAGGGTGCGCCCGTCGGCGCCTCCGTGCTCTTCCCCGGCCCGCACATGCTGCGCACCGGCCTGTGGGAGTCGCACCGCAACCGGCCCGCCCGCTACGCCAAGGAGCGCCCGCGCAAGACCCCGTACCGCAGCCTCGACCAGTACGAGGCCGCCATGCGGCGGGCCGGGCACGAGGTGGACTTCACCCCGGTCGAGGAGGTCGCCGAGCACGTGCTCGACGGCATCCGCGCCGACCGCTTCTGGATGCTCCCCGACAGCGAACACAGCGACCGGCAGATCCGCGCCCGGTCGCGGTCGATGCTGGAGCGCGCCAACCCCGGCTACCTGGAAAGCTTCATCCTCGACTGAGGGGCCCCGCAGTGAACGCGTACGAAGACCCGTACCTGATCATCTCCTCCGACTGTCACGCGGGCCTGCCCACCGAGCAGTACCGCCCCTACCTCGACAGCGCCTTCCACCCCCGGTTCGACGAGTTCCTCGGGCAGCGCGACGCCCGCCGCGAGGAGGCCACCCGGCTCGGGGTGCGCAACGAGGCCTTCGCCCAGAAGTGGTTCCACGACCACGAGGAGGGCCTCAAGGGCGGCTGGGACGTGGGCCAACGGCTCAAGGAACTCGACGGCGACGGCGTGGCCGCCGAGGTGGTCTTCCCCGACGCCGACGCCGTGGACAGCCAGACCGCCGCCCCCTTCGGCGTGGGCCTCGGCCTCTCCGGCGACCAGGACCCCGCCCTCGGCATGGCGGGCGCCCAGGCCCACAACCGCTGGCTCGCCGAGTTCGTCTCGCAGAACCCCGAACGGCACTGCGGGGTCGCGCTGTTGCCCATCACCGGCGAGCCCGCCAAGGTGGTCGCGGAGATCCACCGCGCCAAGGAGTCCGGGCTCGGCGCCCTGATGATCCCCTCCATGTGGGTGGATCAAGCCCCCTACCACGACCGCCGCTACGACCCCGTGTGGGCGGCGGCGGCCGAGACCTCGATGCCGATCGTCACCCACTCGGGGGCCGCGCCCCGCCACGAGTACGGCAACCACCTGGGCATCTACGTCTCCGAGGTCACCTGGTGGCCGGCCCGCCCCCTGTGGTTCCTGCTCTGGTCCGGGGTCTTCGAGCGGCACCCGGGCCTCAGGTTCGGCGTGGCCGAGTCGGGTTGCTGGTGGCTGCCCAACCAACTCTGGTTCATGGACCGGCTCTACCTCGGCGCGCACGGAGGCAAGAAGCTCTCGCCTTTCGCCGAGCTGAAGCGCCCGCCCAGCGAGTACCTGGACCGCCAGGTGTTCGTCTGCGCCACGAACACCAAGCGCCGGGAGCTGGCCCAGCGCTACGAGATCGGCGTGGACAACATCCTGTGGGGCTCGGACTTCCCGCACCCCGAGGGCACCTGGCCCAACACCCGGACCTGGCTGAAGAACACCTTCCACGACATCCCCGTCGCCGAGACCCGCCGCATGCTGGGCCTCGCCGCCGCCGAGGTCTTCGGCTTCGACACCGCCCGGCTCGCCCCGCTGGCCGCGCGCATCGGCCCCACCCCGGCCGAGCTGGGCCAGAGCCCCGACCAGGCGGCGGTGGAGGCCTCCTGGTCCCGCTCCCGAGAGACGGGCCGGCACTGGCTGACCGGCGGGGACTTCCCCGTCCTGGGGGTGGACGGGTGAGCGCCGCCGAAGACCGGTACACCGTCATCTCGGCCGACTGCCACGCGGGCGCCGACCTGCTGGACTACCGGCCGTACCTGGCCGCGCGCCACCACGAGGCCTTCGACGCCTGGGCGGCCGGCTACGTGAACCCGTACGAGGACCTCCTCGCCGACACCGCCGACCGCAACTGGAACTCCCAGCGGCGGCTGGCCGAGCTGGAGGCCGACGGGATCGTGGCGGAGGTGCTCTTCCCCAACACCATCCCGCCGTTCTTCCCCAAGGCCTCCCTGATGGCCCAGCCGCCCACCGCCGCCGAGTACGAGCTGCGCTGGGCCGGTCTCCAGGCGCACAACCGCTGGCTGGCCGACTTCTGCGCCGACGCCCCGGGGCGTCGGGCCGGGGTGGCGCAGATCCTCCTCAACGACGTGGACGCGGCGGTCGCCGAGATCCGCCGCGCCAAGGAGGCGGGCCTGACGGGCGGCATCCTCCTGCCGGGCGTCCCGCCGGGCTCGCCGGTCCCCGAGCTGTACTCCTCGGCGTACGACCCGATCTGGGCCGTCTGCGACGAGCTGGAGGTCCCGGTCAACCACCACGGCGGCTCGGCCTCGCCCCCGCTCGGGGACGAACCGGCGGCGCGGGCGGTCTTCATGGTGGAGACCACCTGGTTCTCGCACCGGGCCCTGTGGCACCTCGTCTTCGGCGGCGCCTTCCGTCGGCACCCGGGCCTGAAGCTGGTCCTCACGGAGCAGGGGTCCGGCTGGATCCCCGGCGTGCTCGACATGCTGGACTACTACCACGGCCGCCTGGTCGCGGCCTCGTCCACCGCCGAGGCCAAGTTCGGCGCGGGCCTGGCCGACTCCATGGGCAAGGGCCCGAGCGAGGTCTGGCGGGACAACTGCTTCGTGGGAGCCAGCTTCATGCGCCCCCACGAGGTCCCGCTGCGGGGGCGGATCGGCCTCGACAAGATCATGTGGGGCAGCGACTACCCCCACGACGAGGGCACCACCCCCTTCTCCCGCGAGGGCCTGCGCATCGCCTACGCGGGCCTGCCCCGCGAGGAGGTCGCGGCGATGGTCGGCGGCAACGCCGCCCGCGTCTACGGCTTCGACCTCTCGCTCCTGGACGCCCTGGCGGCCAAGCACGGCCCCCTGGTCTCGGAGGTCGCCGAGCCCCTGACGGAGGTCCCGGCGGGCGCCACCAGTCCGGCCTTCGCCCGGGGCGCCTCGGTCCGCGTCTGGTGACCCGACTCCCGACGGGGCGGCCCCGGTCCGTGGGGGACCCGGGCCGCCCCGTCGGGTCAGGCGGAGGAGCGCCGCCGCCACGCCGCCTCCCCGCCAGGCCGCCTCCCCGCCGCGCCACCTCCCCGCCCTGGCGGACCGCGCCTCGGGTACCGCCGGTAACTTCGTCGGATACCGATCGGTAACAACCTCTAGCGCAGGCCCTGAGGCCGCCTCTATGGTGCGGGACATGCCGAACCTGCCCGATGTCGTGCTGTGGTCCATACCTGCCTTCGTGCTGCTCACCGTCGTCGAGGTGGTCAGCTACCGGCTGCGTCCCGACGAGGACGCCGCCGGGTACGACACCAGGGACGCCGCCACGAGCGTCGCCATGGGCCTGGGCAGCATCGGCTTCGACCTGCTGTGGAAGCTCCCGGTCGTCGCGGTGTTCACCGCGGTCTACGAACTCACCCCGCTGCGCGTGCCGTTCCTGTGGTGGACCGCCCTGCTGATGTTGCTCGTCCAGGACTTCCTCTACTACTGGCAGCACCGCCTCCACCACGTCATCCGCATCCTGTGGGCCTGCCACGTGGTCCACCACAGCAGCCGGCGGTTCAACCTCACCACCGCCCTGCGCCAGCCCTGGACCAGCGCCACCACCTGGTGGTTCTACCTGCCGATGGTGGCCCTCGGCGTCCACCCGGCGGCCATTCCGTTCTGCTACGGGATCAACCTGCTCTATCAGTTCTGGGTCCACACCGAGCGCATCGGGAAGATGCCCCGCCCCTACGAGTACGTCTTCAACACCCCCTCCCACCACCGCGTCCACCACGCCTCCCAGGGCGGCTACCTGGACCGCAACTTCGGCGGGATCCTGATCGTCTGGGACCGGATGTTCGGCTCCTGGGTGGGGGAGACGGAACGGCCCGTCTACGGGCTCACCAAGAACATCGCCACCCACAACCCGCTGCGCGTCGCCACCCACGAGTACGCCGCCATCGCCCGCGACGTACGGGCCGCCGGCAGCTGGCGCGAGCGCGCCGGACGGGTCTTCGGCGGCCCCGGCTGGCAGCCGACCCCCCGCCCCGGCGAGCAGCCGGGCCCCACCCGGGCCACGACCCCCGCCCCGACCGCCGCCGCCCCGGCGGCGAGCCCCGCCACCGCCGCGGCCCCGGCCCCCGCGCCGGAGCGCGAGAGCGCCGCGTGAGCGCCACCGGAGCCCGTACGCCCTCCTGGGCCGCCGACACCGGGGCCGACCGCGCCCCGGCCGGGCTCGCCGGGCGGCTGCTGCTCGCCGCCTTCGGCGTGGCCGCCGCCCTGGACCTCGGCGCGCTGCTCGCCGGATGGCACCTCGGGCACGTGATCGCCAAGCCGCTCCTGATGCCGCTGCTGGTGGGGTACGTCCTCACCCGCGGCGCGCCCCGCGCGCTCGTCGCCGCCCTGCTGTTCGGCTGGGGCGGGGACCTCGCCCTGCTCTTCGACGCCGACCTCGCCTTCCTCCTCGGCATGGGCTCCTTCGCCGCCGGGCACGTCTGCTACCTCGTCCTCTTCGGCCGGGGCCGGACCGGCCCCGCGCTCGGCGGCGCGTACGCCCTCGCGCTCGTCGGGACCGTCGCGCTGCTCTGGGGCGACCTCCCGGCGGAGCTGCGGATCCCCGTCGCCGGGTACAGCCTGCTGCTGACCGCGATGGCCTACCGCTCCGGCGCGCTCGGCCGGACCGCCGGGATCGGCGGGGCGCTGTTCCTGCTCTCCGACACCCTCATCGCGACCGGGGTCGCCGCGTGGCCGCAGCCGCCCCGCCCCGACTTCTGGATCATGGCCACCTACCTCGCGGCCCAGTACCTGCTGGCCACCGGGGTCCTGGGGCCTCGCGCCGGCGGAACGGGCGTACGGTGGTTGCGGTCACACAAGACGTGACCGTCCCCGAGCCGGAAGAGTGCACCACCATGCGCGCCACCGTCATCCACGCCCCGCACGACATCCGCGTGGAGGAGGTGCCCGACGCTGCGATCCAGCGCCCCGAGGACGCCGTCGTCCGCGTCCTGCGCTCCTGCATCTGCGGCAGCGACCTGTGGGCCTACCGCGGCGAGGCCGCGCGTCAGCCCGGACAGCGGATCGGCCACGAGTTCCTCGGCATCGTCGAGGAGACCGGCTCCGCCGTCTCCGGCCTGCGCGCCGGCGACCTGGTCGTGGCCCCCTTCATGTGGTCCGACGGCACCTGCCACTACTGCGCCGACGGGCTCTTCACCTCCTGCGTGCACGGCGGGTTCTGGGGTTCGGTCGGCCACGACGGCGGCCAGGGCGAGGCCGTGCGCGTCCCGCACGCCGACGGCACCCTCGTGAAGCTGCCCGCGGAAGCCGCCTCCGACGACCACCTGCTGACCGGGCTGCTCGCCCTCTCAGACGTCATGGGCACCGGGCACCACGCCGCCCTGGGCGCCGGCGTCCGCGCGGGCTCCACCGTCGCCGTCGTCGGCGACGGCGCGGTCGGCCTGTGCGGGGTGCTCGCCGCCAAGCGGCTGGGCGCCGAGCGGATCATCGCGCTCGGCCGGCACACCGCACGCACCGACATCGCCAAGCTCTTCGGGGCCACCGACGTGGTCGCCGAGCGCGGCGAGGCCGCCGAGGCGGCCGTCCGCGAACTCACCGGCGGCCAGGGCGCCCACTGCGTCATCGAGGCCGTCGGCACCGAGCAGTCCATGCGCACGGCCGTGAACATCACCCGTGACGGCGGAGCCATCGGCTACGTCGGCGTCCCGCACGGCAGCGGCACCGGCCTGGACCTCGGGGTGATGTTCGACCGCAACATCACCCTGCGCGGCGGAGTCGCGCCGGTCCGCGCCTACATCCCGGAACTGCTGGAGGACGTCCTCAGCGGGGCCATCGACCCGTCGCCCGTCTTCGACCGCGCCGTCACCCTGGACGGGGTCCCGGACGGCTACCGCGCGATGGACGACCGCAGCGCCCTCAAGGTCCTGATCAAGCCCTGACCGGGTCGCGTACGTGAAGGGGCCGGGCGGGGTGATCCCCGCCCGGCCCCTTCCGCGTGCCGTTCCCTCAGCGTGCCGCGCCCTGCGCGTGCCGTCGGTGTCGCGGGGGACGGGCCGCTACTTGACGGCCTTCAGGGCGTCGACCACGCCCGCGCCGTAGTAGCCCGTCTGGCCCCACTTGGCCTGGCAGGTGGCGGCGTCGATCAGGTTGCCGGCGCCGTCGTAGATCTTCTCCGGGCAGCTCTTCTTCGTCGCCTGGAGCTTCAGCATCGCCTGGAGCTGCGAGGGCGAGGCCCACGGGTGCGCGCTCTTGAGCAGCGCCGCGACGCCGGCGACGTGCGGGGCGGCCATCGAGGTGCCCTGCTTGTAGCCGTAACCGCCGCCCGGGAGGGTGGACAGGACCCGGCCGTTGGCGTCCGAGGTGGCCGGGACCTGCCACTTGTCGCCGCCGGGAGCGGCGACGTCCACGACTCCGAGGCCGTAGCTGGAGTAGTAGGAGCGCAGCCCCTGGTCGCCGGTGGCGGAGACGGTGACCACGCCCGGCAGTTGGGTGGGCAGGTCCAGGCAGACCTTCGGGTCGATGGTGCGCGGCACCGGGGTGGAGTCGTTCGGGCTGGTCGCGTCGACGATCGAGTCGCCCGCCAGGTCGTGGTCGGAGTTGCCGGCGGAGGCCACGCTGAGCACGCCCTTGCGCTCGGCGTACTTCGTCGCCCGGGCGAGGGCCTCCACCAGCGCCTTCTGGTCGTCGTCGTTCTTGCAGGTGTAGTTCCAAGGGTCGACGTAGTAGCTGCTGTTGGTCACCTCGATCCCCTTCTCGGCGGCGAACATGAACCCGCAGACGACGGCCTCGGTGTAGAAGAGGCTGGTCGCCGGCTCGCTCACCTTGATCGCGGCGACCTGCACGCCGGGTGCCACTCCGCTGACGCCGATCCCGTTGCGCGCGGCGGCGATGGTGCCCGCCACGTGCGTGCCGTGGTCGCTGCCGTCCGGGTACGGGCGCCAAGCGCCGTCGGTGGTGTCGGCCACGCCGCCCACGCAGTTGGCGGACTGGCCCTTGGAGAAGTTGGCGGCCAGATCGGGGTGGGTGTCGTCCACGCCCGTGTCGATGACGCCCACGGTGACGTCCCGGCTGCCGTCGTTGATCTGGTGGGCCTGGTCGGCGTTGATCGCCCTCAGGTCCCACTGGTTGGGCTCCAGCGGCTCCTGCTCCGGCGTGGCCCGCGCCGCCGCCTTGGCGGCGTCCGCCGCGCTCAACCGCTGCGTCGAGCCCTCCTCGGTGGTCTGCACCGCCGAGAGGGGAGCGGTCCGGGTGGCGCCCACCGACACGAAGAGGCTGCGCTGCGCGCGCAACTGCCGGGCGAAGTCCGGGTTCTGGGAGTGGGCGACGACGACGCCGATCTGCTCGTACGCCGTCACCACCGTTCCGCCCGCGCGTTCGACGGCCTTCTTGGCCTGCTTCGCCGTTCCGTACGCGGTCAGGTTCGCCACGTACGAGAGCTTCGGGCCGGTGGCGGTGGGCTGCGCGGCCGCCGCCGTGTCCGCCGTGTTGCCCAGCGGTGCGGCCGAGGCCGCCACCGCCGGCAGGAAGGCGAGCGAGGCGGTGAGAGCCAGGCCGACCGGTACGGCGAGGGCTCGGCGGCGGGCGTGTCCCAGATGCGCCATGGGTTCTCCACATCATCCGTGAAAAAGCCGTCCTGACGCGATCGCGTCGGACGGGTGCATGACACGTGAACCTAGCGTCGCCGTTCCCTCCTCCGCCATCAGTTCGAGAAATCAATTCACCGAGAAACATCGGGCGTTGAACCGTCCCGACGCGCCGGCCGTGCCGTTGTCAGGGAGCCATCAGCGTTACGGCCCCTCACACGGAGGTTGTTTTGTCCGTCGTTCCCCCCGCACCCGCGTCACAAGGAGAGCCCCCCGTGACCACCGACGAAGCAGCGCCGCCGAAGGGCGGCGCGGGACCGGCCCCCGACCGGACCCTTCCCTCGGCCGAAGAGTTCGATCGAGTCCAGCGCAGCCCCGAGTTCGCCGAACTGCGCGGCTCCTTCCGGTCCTTCGCCTTCCCGCTCACCGCGGCCTTCATCGCCTGGTACCTGCTGTACGTACTGCTGTCCAGCTACGCGGGCGGCTTCATGGGGACCAAACTCTTCGGCAACATCAACGTCGCCCTCGTCCTCGGGCTCGGTCAGTTCGCGACGACCTTCCTGATCGCCTGGCTGTACTCCCGCCACGCCGCCGCGAAGCTCGACCCCAAGGCCGCGGCCATCAAGCAGCAGATGGAGGCCGGAGCGTGAGCGCCACCGCGCAACTGGCGGGCGCGCCCCTGACGGTCGCCGCCGGGGCCACCGAACACCGCCCCCTGATCATGACCCTGTTCGGCCTCTTCGTCGTCGCCACCCTGGTCATCACCGTCTGGGCCGGCCGCCAGACCAAGGGCGCCGCCGACTTCTACGCCGGCGGCCGTCAGTTCACCGGCTTCCAGAACGGCCTCGCGATCTCCGGCGACTACATGTCCGCCGCGTCCTTCCTCGGCATCGCCGGAGCCATCGCCCTCTTCGGCTACGACGGCTTCCTCTACTCCATCGGCTTCCTCGTCGCCTGGCTGGTGGCGCTGCTCCTCGTCGCCGAGCCGCTGCGCAACTCCGGCCGCTACACGATGGGCGACGTCCTCGCGTACCGGATGCGCCAGCGGCCCGTCCGCACTGCCGCGGGCACCTCCACCATCGTGGTGTCGATCTTCTACCTGCTCGCCCAGATGGCCGGCGCGGGCGTACTCGTCTCCCTGCTCCTGGGCATCACCAGCGACGGCGGCAAGGTGGCGGTCGTCGCCCTGGTCGGCGTACTGATGATCCTCTACGTGACCATCGGCGGCATGAAGGGCACCACCTGGGTCCAGATGATCAAGGCGGTGCTGCTCATCGCGGGCGCCCTGCTGATCACCTTCCTGGTGCTGCTGAAGTTCGACTTCAACGTCTCCGCGCTGCTCGGCCAGGCCGCCGAGAACAGCGGCCAGGGCTCCAAGTTCCTCGAACCCGGCATGAAGTACGGCAAGGACGGCATCACCAAGCTCGACTTCATCTCGCTCGGCCTCGCCCTGGTCCTCGGCACCGCGGGCCTGCCCCACATCCTGATCCGCTTCTACACCGTCCCCACGGCCAAGGCCGCCCGCAAGTCCGTGAACTGGGCCATCGGCATCATCGGCGTCTTCTACCTGATGACCATCGCCCTCGGCTTCGGCGCCGCGGCCCTCCTCAACCGGGCCGACATCCTCGCCTCCAACAAGGCCGGGAACACCGCCGCCCCACTGCTGGCCCAAGAGGTCGGCGGCGGCGCGGGCTCCACCGGCGGCGCCGTCCTGCTCGCGGTGATCTCCGCCGTCGCCTTCGCCACCATCCTCGCCGTGGTCGCCGGCCTCACCCTCGCCTCCTCCTCGTCCTTCGCGCACGACATCTACGTGAACGTCATCCGCAAGGGCAAGGCCACCGAGAAGGAGGAGGTCCGCGCCGCCCGCTGGTCCACCGTGGTCATCGGAGCCGTCGCCATCGGCCTCGGCGCCCTGGCCCGCGACCTCAACGTGGCCGGACTGGTGGCCCTCGCCTTCGCGGTCGCCGCCTCCGCCAACCTCCCGACGATCCTCTACAGCCTCTTCTGGAAGCGCTTCACCACCCGGGGCGCGCTGTGGTCCATCTACGGAGGTCTGATCTCGGCCGTCGGCCTGGTCCTCTTCTCCCCGGTGGTCTCCGGCAAGCCGACCTCGATGTTCAAGGACGCCGACTTCTACTGGTTCCCCCTGGAGAACCCCGGGATCATCTCCATCCCGCTCGGCTTCCTCCTCGGATGGCTGGGAACCGTCCTGTCCAAGGAGAAGGCCGACCCGCAGAAGTTCGCCGAGCTGGAGGTCCGCTCCCTCACCGGAACAGGGGCGCACTGAGATCCACCGAACACGCAGCGTGGCCGTGTCGTACTTCCCTACGACACGGCCACACCGCGTCTCGTTCATTCGGGCACCCCTACACGGCGAGACCGTCGCGTAGGCTCGAAAGGAGCGCTTCCGCCACCCGCGACGGCGCCGACCTCTATACATCCGGACAGGGGAGGGGGCCCACAGTGCTTCTCGACACGTACGGGCGCGTGGCCACTGACCTGCGCGTCTCGCTCACCGACCGGTGCAATCTGCGCTGTACCTACTGCATGCCCGAAGAGGGTCTCCAGTGGCTCGGCAAGTCGGACCTGCTCAGCGACGACGAGATCGTCCGGCTGGTTCGCATCGCCGTCACCCACCTCGGCATCACCGAGGTCCGCTTCACCGGCGGAGAGCCCCTCCTGCGTCCCGGCATCGTCGGGATCGTCGAACAGTGCGCCGCCCTGGAGCCCCGCCCCCGGATGTCCCTGACCACCAACGGCATCGGCCTCAAGCGCACCGCGCAGGCGCTCAAGACCGCCGGCCTGGACCGGGTCAACGTCTCCCTCGACACGCTGCGCCCCGAGGTGTTCAAGACCCTCACCCGCCGCGACCGCCACAAGGACGTCATCGACGGCATGGCGGCCGCCCGCGAGGCCGGTCTGACCCCCGTCAAGGTCAATGCCGTCCTGATGCCGGGGCTGAACGACGACGAGGCCCCCGACCTGCTCGCCTGGGCCGTGGAGAACGAGTACGAGCTCCGCTTCATCGAGCAGATGCCGCTCGACGCCCAGCACGGCTGGAAGCGCGACGGCATGATCACCGCCGGGGACATCCTCCAGTCCCTGCGCACCCGCTTCACCCTCACCGAGGAGGGCGCCGACGAGCGCGGCTCCGCCCCGGCCGAACGCTGGGTGGTCGACGGCGGCCCGGCCACCGTCGGAGTCATCGCCTCCGTCACCCGCCCCTTCTGCGGGGCCTGCGACCGCACCCGCCTCACGGCCGACGGCCAGGTGCGCACCTGCCTGTTCGCCACCGAGGAGTCCGACCTGCGGGCCGCGCTGCGCTCGGGCGCCGCGGACGAGGAGATCGCCCGCCTGTGGAAGGTGGCGATGTGGGGGAAGAAGGCCGGCTCCGGCCTGGACGACCCGTCCTTCCTCCAGCCCGACCGCCCCATGTCGGCGATCGGAGGCTGAGCCCACCGGGCCCGGCCCCCTCCACCGTTTCGAGCCCCGGCCCCGGCCGGGGCTCAGGTGCGTTCCGAGCCGTCAGGTGCGTTCCGAGCCCTCCGGCTGGACCCACTCGTCGATCTTCACCACGTCCTTGAGGAAACCCCGTACGCCCAGGAACTGCGACAGGTGCTCGCGGTGCTCCTCGCAGGCCAGCCAGGTCTTCAGCCGTTCCGGGGTGTGCAGCGTCGGGTTGTTCCACGCCAGCACCCACACCGCCGCGTCACGGCACCCCTTGGCGGAGCAGGTGGGAGCGGGGACGGCCGGGCCGGCGGGGGTGCCGGCGCCGTCGGTCTCGCGGGGGGTGTTCGCGTTCGCATCAGGGGAGTTCACAGCCTCAACCCTACAAACGGAAGGGCGACGCCGGGCAGCCACGGGGGGAGCTGCCCGGCGTCGGTCCGTCGCTCCGACGGGGGATGCGGAGCGCGTAGGCAGTATGTCACGCAGGACCCGGTGCGGTGCACCGGAACTTCATGATTGATCTGAGCTTTTCTTGAGGTTCGCGGCGTCCAGTGCGGGGCGCACAGGCGCCGGTACGAAGTGCGACGGAAGGGAGGGGGTCGACTCCCGGCCGGCGTTCGCGATGACCACCGCGATGTACGGCAGCAGCAGGCCGGCGGCGAGCGTCACCATGGCCACGTGGCGCTCCACGTTCCACAGGACCACCGTGGCGATGACCGACAGGGTCCTGACGACCATCGAGATCACGTACCGACGCTGGCGCCCCCGTACGTCGTCCTCCAGGCCCATCCGGGCACCCGTGATCCGGAATACCTCGGTCTCGTTCCGCTTCGCCCGTCGCATGCTCCACCACCCGATCCGCCCGCCGGACACACCCGGGCCCGGACGCACCCACGGTACGCCGCCGTCGCGTAGGCGTGGAGAGGGGGTGTCCCCCGAATGCTGGTGTCCGAAATGCGAAGTACGTCGGACGGGTTGAGACTGGGCCCACATGCGCATCACGCGTCACGCATCACGAGGAGGCTCGACATGCAGTGGTTGTGGGCGATCATCGTCGGATTCGTGCTGGGCCTCATCGCCCGCGCCATCCTGCCGGGCAAGCAGCACCAACCCCTCTGGCTTACCACCATCTTCGGCATCGTCGGCGCCCTCATCGGCAACGCCGTCTCCCGGTGGATCGGCGTCGAGGACACCAAGGGCATCGACTGGATCCGGCACCTGCTCCAACTCGTCGGAGCCGTTGTGATCGTCGGGCTCGGGGACATGGCCTACATGGCGGTCCGGGGCGGCAAGAGCCGCACCACCTAGGGCTCATGACGAAGGGGCCGGTACGGACATGGGTCCGCACCGGCCCCTCGGCCGTTCGGCCGGCCCCGATCAGGCCCCGATCAGGCCCCGATCAGGCGGGCGCCGGTCAGGCGCCGGTCACCTCGACGGCGGCCAGGTTCTTCTTGCCGCGCCGCAGCACGAGCCAACGGCCGTGCAGCAGGTCCTCCGCGGCGGGCACCGCGTCCTCGGCGGTGACCTTCACGTTGTTCACGTAGGCACCGCCCTCCTTCACGGTCCGGCGCGCGGCCGACTTGCTGGCGACCAGCCCGGTCTCCGCGAGCAGGTCCACGACCTGACCCAGCTCGGCGACCTTCGCGTGCGGCAGCTCCGACAGGGCCGCGGCCAGCGTGGCCTCGTCGAGCCCGGCCAGGTCGCCCTGACCGAACAGCGCCTTCGAGGCGGCGATCACGGCCGCGCACTGGTCGGCGCCGTGCACCAGCGTGGTCAGCTCCTCGGCCAGCGCCCGCTGGGCGGCGCGCGCCTGCGGCCGCTCGGCGGTCTGCGCCTCCAGCACTTCCAGTTCCTCACGGGACTGGAAGGACAGGATCCGCATGTAGGTGGAGATGTCCCGGTCGTCCACGTTCAGCCAGAACTGGTAGAACGCGTACGGGGTGGTCATCTCCGGGTCCAGCCAGACGGCCCCGCTCTCGGACTTGCCGAACTTGGTGCCGTCGGCCTTGACCATCAGCGGGGTCGCCATCGCGTGGACGTGCGCGCCCGGCTCCACCTTGTGGATCAGGTCGAGACCGGCCGTCAGGTTGCCCCACTGGTCGGAGCCGCCCTGCTGCAGGGTGCAGCCGTAGCGCCGGTACAGCTCCAGGAAGTCCATTCCCTGGAGGAGCTGGTAGCTGAACTCGGTGTAACTGATGCCCTGGTCGGACTCCAGCCGCTTGGCGACCGAGTCCTTCGTCAGCATCTTGTTGACACGGAAGTGCTTGCCGATGTCCCGCAGGAACTCGATGGCGGACATTCCCGCCGTCCAGTCCAGGTTGTTCACCATCAGCGCCGCGTTCTCGCCCTCGAAGGACAGGTACGGCTCGATCTGCGAACGCAGCCGGTTCACCCATTCCGAGATGACGGCGGGATCGTTCAGCGTGCGCTCGGCGGTCGGACGCGGGTCGCCGATCTGGCCCGTGGCCCCGCCGACCAGCGCCAGCGGCCGGTGCCCGGCCTGCTGGAGCCGGCGCACGGTGAGCACCTGGACCAGGTGCCCGACGTGCAGGGAGGCCGCGGTGGGGTCGAAACCGCAATAGAACGTGACGGGACCGTCCGCGAACGCCTTGCGCAGCGATTCTTCATCGGTGGACAGGGCGAACAGCCCGCGCCACTTCAGTTCGTCGACGATGTCCGTCACGGTTTTCGACTCCTCGGATCTTCGGAAATTCCGTGGTCATTCTAGGTGGTCAGACGCCCTTGCTGACCGAACTCATGTTGAAATCCGGGATGCGCAGAGCGGGCATCGCGGCGCGGGTGAACCAGTCGCCCCATTCGCGGGGGAGTGTCTTCTCCGTGCGCCCGGCCTCGGTGGCCCGCGAGAGCAGGTCCACCGGGGACTCGTTGAAGCGGAAGTTGTTGACCTCGCCCGTGACCCGCCCGTTCTCCACGAGGTAGACCCCGTCCCGGGTCAGGCCGGTCAGCAGCAGCGTGGCCGGGTCCACCTCGCGGATGTACCAGAGGCAGGTCAGCAGCAGACCCCGCTCGGTGGAGGCCACCATCTCCTCCAGGGACTTCTCCCCGCCCCCGTCCAGGATCAGGTTCCCGAAGGACGGCGAGAGCGGCAGGCCGGTCAGGGCCGCGCTGTGCCGGGTCGTGGTCAGCCGGGCCAGCTCGCCACCGCTGATCCAGTCGGTCGGTCCGACCGGCAGGCCGTTGTCGAACACCGAGGCGTCGTCGCCGGAGCTGTGCGCGATCACGAACGGCGCGGACTCCAGGCCCGGCGCGTTCGGGTCGCTGCGCAGGGTCAGGGGCAGCTCGGAGAGCCGCTCCCCGACCCGGGTGCCGCCACCGGGCTTGGAGAAGACCGTCCGGCCCTCCACCGCGTCCCGTGCCGCGGCCGACCACATCTGGTAGATCAGCAGGTCCGCCACTGCCGTCGGCGGCAACAGGGTCTCGTACCGCCCGGCGGGCAGCTCGACCTTCCGCTCGGCCCAGCCCAGGCGTACGGCCAGCTCCGCGTCCAGCACGGTCGGGTCGACGTCCTTGAAGTCCCGGGTGGAGCGGCCGGCCCAGGCCGAGCGGGACCGGTCCGGGGACTTGGCGTTGACCTCCAGGGTGCCGTTCGGCTGGTCGTGGCGCAGGCGCAGCCCGGTGGAGGTGCCGACGTAGGTGGAGACCAGCTCGTGGTTGGCGAAGCCGTACAGCTCGCGGCCCCCCGCCCGGGCCCGGGCGAAGGCCTCGCCGAGGGCCGGCGCGAAGGCGTCGAACACGGCGGAGGAGGTCTCGGCGGGAGCGTCGGTGAAGTCGGGCGAGGCCGGGGTCCCCGTCACCAGCGGCTGGGCGTCCTCGGCGGGACCGGCCCCCCGGGCGGCCGCCTCGGCGGCCCGGACCAGGGGTTCCAGGTCGGCCGAGGTCACGGCGGAGCGCGAGACGACCCCCGAGGCCGTGCCCTCCTTGCCGTCGACGGTGGCGATGACCGTCAGGGTCCGGCCCCGGGTGACGCCGTTCGTCGTGAGCGCGTTGCCCGCCCACCGCAGGTTGGCGCTGGACTCCTCGTCGGCGATGACCACGCAGCCGTCCGCCGTGGACAGCTCCAGGGCCCGCTCGACGATCTCGTGCGGCTTGGTTCGGGTCGACATCAGCGTCCGGCCTCCTGCGTCGTGTTGAGACTGTGCCGTCCCGGGGGGCGACCCCCGGACCCCCGGCGGATCGCGGGGCGACCGTGTCCGGTCATCGTCCGGCCTCCTGCGTCGTGTTGAGACTGTGCCGTCCCGGGGGGCGACCCCCGGACCCCCGGCGGATCGCGGGGCGACCGTGTCCGGTCATCGTC
>NZ_JBIUTJ010000007.1:0-22807 GCF_044741845.1 Streptomyces sp. NPDC088097 | reverse complement strand
TCCGGCCTCCTGCGTCGTGTTGAGGATGTTCACGTCGCGGAACAGTGCGGACGGGCAGCCGTGCGAGACCGCCGCGACCTGCCCCGGCTGGGCCTTGCCGCAGTTGAAGGCGCCGCCCAGCACGTAGGTCTGCGGACCGCCGACCTTCTCCATCGAGCCCCAGAACTCGGTGGTCGTCGCCTGGTACGCCACGTCGCGCAGCTGCCCGGCCAGCCGGCCGTTCTCGATGCGGAAGAAGCGCTGCCCGGTGAACTGGAAGTTGTAGCGCTGCATGTCGATCGACCAGGAGCGGTCGCCGACCACGTAGATCCCGCGCTCCACCCCGCCGATCAGGTCCTCGGTGGACAGCCCGCCCGGGTCCGGTCGCAGGGAGACGTTCGCCATCCGCTGCACCGGCACGTGCCCGGGGGAGTCGGCGTAGGCGCAGCCGTTGGAGCGGCCGAGACCGGTGAGCTTCGCGATCCGCCGGTCCGTCTGGTAGCCGGCCAGGGTGCCGTCCTTGACCAGGTCCCAGCTCTGCGCCTCGACGCCCTCGTCGTCGTAGCCGATGGTGGCCAGGCCGTGCTCGGCGGTGCGGTCACCGGTCACGTTCATGACCGAGGACCCGTACGTGAGCTTGCCGAGCAGATCGAAGGTGGCGAAGGAGGTCCCCGCGTACGCCGCCTCGTAGCCCAGCGCCCGGTCGAGTTCGGTGGCGTGGCCGATGGACTCGTGGATGGTGAGCCACAGGTTGGACGGGTCCACCACCAGGTCGTAGCGCCCGGCCTCCACGCTCGGGGCCCGCATCTTCTCGGCGAGGAGGCCGGGGATCCGCTCCAGCTCGCCGCTCCAGTCCCAGCCGGTGCCCGTGAGGTACTCCCAGCCGCGGCCGGCCGGCGGGGCGATGGTGCGCATCGAGTCGAACTCGCCGGTGGTCGCGTCCACGGCGACCGCGGTGAGCTGCGGGTGGATCCGCACCCGCTGCTGGGTGGTGGAGGTGCCCGAGGTGTCGGCGTAGAACTTGTTCTCGTGGACGGCCAGCAGCGAGGCGTCCACGTGCGCCACCCCTTCGGCGGCCAGCAGCCGGGCGCTCCAGTCCGCGAGCAGGGCCGCCTTCTCGGTGTCGGGCACGGAGAAGGGGTCGATGTCGTAGGCGGAGATCCAGGTCTTGTCGGCGTGCACCGGCTCCGGGGCCAGCTCGACCCGCTCGTCGGAGCCGGCGGCCTTGATCACCCGGGCCGACAGCTTCGCCATGGCGACGGCCTGCGAGGCCACCCGGGCGGCGGCGTCCATGGTCAGGTCGACACCGGAGGCGAATCCCCAGCTGCCCCCGTGCACCACGCGCACCGCGTAGCCGAGGTCGGTGGTGTCGGAGCCGCCGGAGGGCTTGGCGTCCCGCAGGCGCCACGAGGCGCTGCGGATCCGCTCCAGCCGGAAGTCGGCATGGTCGGCGCCCAGCGCGCGGGCCCGCGCGAGCGCCGCGTCGGCGAGCGCCCGCAGGGGCAGCGCGGTGAAGGCCGCGTCGATGGAATGGGCCACGGAATTCCTCCCGGAGTCGGGGGCGGTCGCCCCGATCATGTCGCGCTCGGGGCTCTTGTGCCTACATCTTTCTGTAGGGACTCGACAGAGCCCGTCCCGAGGCCCTGTCGGAGCCGATTCTCCGTATCGCCATGTCGGCCTATAGGTTTTTGCTGTCCAGACAGCTAGCGAAAGGGTGATCCGTTGAGCCGCTCGGTTCTCGTCACCGGAGGTAACCGGGGCATCGGCCTCGCCATCGCCCGCGCGTTCGCGCAGGCGGGCGACAAGGTCGCGATCACCTACCGTTCGGGAGAGCCGCCCGAGGCGCTCACCGAGCTGGGTGTGCTGGCTGTGCGCTGCGACATCACCGACTCCGAGCAGGTGGAGCAGGCCTACAAGGAGATCGAGGACAAGCACGGCAACGTCGAGGTGCTGGTGGCCAACGCCGGCATCACCAAGGACACGCTGCTGATGCGCATGTCCGAGGAGGACTTCGCGTCCGTCGTCGACACCAACCTCACCGGCACCTTCCGCGTGGTCAAGCGCGCCAACCGGGGCATGCTCCGCGCGAAGAAGGGCCGCGTCGTCCTGATCTCCTCGGTCGTCGGACTGCTGGGATCGGCCGGACAGGCCAACTACGCCGCCTCCAAGGCCGCGTTGGTGGGCTTCGCCCGCTCGCTGGCCCGTGAACTGGGCTCGCGCAACATCACCTTCAACGTGGTCGCCCCCGGCTTCGTGGACACCGACATGACGAAGGTGCTCACCGACGAGCAGCGCGCGGCCATCGTGTCCCAGGTGCCGCTGGCCCGTTACGCGCAGCCCGAGGAGATCGCGGCGGCCGTGAGCTTCCTGGCGTCCGACGACGCCGCGTACATCACTGGAGCCGTCATTCCCGTTGACGGCGGATTGGGCATGGGTCACTGATCACATGAGCGGAATTCTCGACGGCAAGCGCATCCTCATCACCGGGGTGCTGATGGAGTCGTCCATCGCCTTCCACACCGCCAAGCTGGCCCAGGAGCAGGGCGCCGAGGTCATCCTGACCGCGTGGCCCCGCCCGACGCTGACCGAGCGCATCGCCAAGAAGCTGCCGAAGCCGGTCAAGGTGATCGAGCTCGACGTCACCAACCAGGAGCACCTGGACCGCCTGGAGGGCCTCGTGCGCGAGGAGCTGGGCGGCCTCGACGGAGCCGTGCACTCCATCGGCTTCGCCCCGCAGGACGCCCTCGGCGGCAACTTCCTGAACACGCCGTTCGAGTCGGTCGCCACCGCCATGCACGTCTCGGCGTTCTCGCTGAAGTCGCTCGCCATGGCCTGCAAGCCGCTCTTCCCGGCGGAGGGCGCGGCCATCGTCGGCCTCACCTTCGACGCGCAGTTCGCCTGGCCGCAGTACGACTGGATGGGCCCGGCCAAGGCCGCGCTGGAGGCCACCAGCCGCTACCTCGCCCGTGACCTGGGCAAGGAGAACATCCGCTGCAACCTGGTCTCGGCCGGTCCTCTCGGCTCGATGGCCGCGAAGTCCATCCCGGGCTTCGGGGAGCTGGCGGACGTCTGGAACTCCCGCTCCATGCTGGACTGGGACATGACGGACCCGGAGCCCACCGGTCGGGGCGTCGTCGCCCTGCTGTCGGACTGGTTCCCGAAGACCACGGGCGAGATCGTCCACGTCGACGGCGGCCTGCACGCGATGGGTGCCTGACCCCGGACCGTCCCGCGTACGGCGGTGGCCGCGTCCCCCCTCGGGGGAGCGCGGCCACCGCCGTTTGCGGCTTCCGGGGCGGCGTACGGGCGCCCGGGTCGAGCGGATGTTCGTCGGCTGACCGGATCTTCCCAAGTCGAAAACCCGGACAGATGCCTGCAAACTGACCGAGCCGGGATCTTCCCGGCTCGTTCGGAGGAGGTGCGGGCGTGCGCGCGAGGCCGAGCCGAGCGGTATCCCTGCTGGTCACCTCGATGGTCTTGACCGGGTTCCTGATCCCGGGAGTCCTCGCGCCGCCCCACGGTCAGGAGTCGACCTCGGGCTCCCAGGCGGCGGCCGACACGGGGCCGGTGACCGTGAACGCGGCCGACCTCCCCGCGGAACCCCCCGCACAGCCCGCGCGGCCCGCCGCCGCGGAGCTCTACGGCGCCGACTGCGAGACCCTGATCAGCGGCTCGCAGGTGCTCGCGTACTGCCACAACGGCTACCCCGAGACCGACATGCTCCGGCTCCACGTGGAGTGCGACCGCTGGTGGGACGTGGACGGCGACGGCGCGGCGGTGCCGCTGGGCCCGGCCGGGCGTACGGAACTCACCGGGCGCTGCTGGAAAGAGGTCCGCACGGCCTGGGTGAGCCACGAGCGGCCCTGAGCCCGCCCACGCGTTCGCGCGGCCCCCGCCCGCCCCGTCAGCGGTGCGCGCCCTTGGCCAGGCAGACGAAGGGGTAGCCGGCCGCCTCCGAGGCGGCCGCGTCCCCGTCCCCGCGCCGGATCGCCTCGATCAGCCGGGTGTGGTCCAAGTGGTCCGCCGGGCGCAGCTCGGTGCCCACGTCCATGCGCAGCCAGTCCGCCACCAGGTCGCCGAGGTCCGCGTACAGCTCGATCAGCACCTCGTTGTGCGAGGCCGTCACCACCGCCATGTGCAGGCCGACGTCCGCCGCCACGAACAGCTCCGCGTCCCCGCTCTCCCAGGCCTCCTCGCGCCGCGTCAGCAACGCGTCCAACTGCACCAGGTCCCGCTCGGTGCGCCGCTCGGCCGCCAGTCGGGCCGCCGAGGACTCCAGCGTCGATCGCAGCTCGGCGATGTGCCGCGGGTCGGCGCCGGAGAAGCGCCGGTGCATCACCCCGGCCAGCTCGCTGGTGGCGAGCACGTAGGTGCCCGAACCCTGGCGGATGTCCAGGAGCCCGTTGTGGGCCAGGGCGCGCACCGCCTCGCGGACGGTGTTGCGGGCGACCCCGAGCAGCTCCACCAGCTCGGGCTCGGTGGGGATGCGACCGCCCACCGGCCACTCGCCCGAGGTGATCTGGTTCCTCAGCTGGGCGATCACCTGGTCGACGAGAGCGGAACGGCGGGGCGAGGTCAACGGCATCGGGGCGGGACCCTCTCGGACTCGGACTCGGACTCCGACGGGAAACGGCGGAGGAGGACGACGACTGGACAACCAATCATCCCATGATTCTATGATGGTTGAATGTCCGACGAAGAAATCCAGACCATGAACCGCCCGGCGGCCGTGCGCACCGGCACCGACCAGCCCCTTCCCGCCCCCGCGCACGTCGCCCCCCAGTGGCTCGGCCCGGTCCTCATCGTCGGAATCGTGCTGGCCGCCCTCAACCTGCGGCCCGCCATCACCAGCCTGGGCGCCCTCTTCGAGGAGACCCGTACCGGCCTCCACATGAGCGGCACCGTCGCCGGACTGATCACCTCCGTCCCCGCCCTCTGCTTCGCCGTCTTCGGCGTCACCGCGCCCCGGCTCTCCCGCCGCTTCGGGCCGGCCGCCGTCGTCTGCGCCGGCATGGTCGCCGTCGCCGCGGGCCTGCTGATCCGGCCCTTCGCCGACAGCGCCGTCGGGTTCCTCGCCGCCAGCGCCCTCTCCCTGGCCGGCATAGCCCTGACCAACGTCCTGCTCCCGGTCATCGTCAAGCGCTGGTTCCCGGACCGCGTCGGCACCATGACCGGCCTCTACTCCATGGCCCTGGCCGCCGGCACCTCCCTCGCGGCCGCCACCACCGTCCCGCTGACCTCCGCCCTCGGCGGGAGCTGGCGCACCGGCCTGCTCATCTGGGCCGTCCTGGCCGCGGCCGCCGTCCTGCCCTGGCTGCCGATCGCCCTCGCCGCCCGACGCGAGAAGGCCGCCGCACCCGCCGCCGTACGCGAGGACACGGGCCCGTCCGTCATCCGCAGCCGCACCGCCTGGGCCCTGGCCGGCTACTTCGGCATCCAGGCCACCGGTGCCTACGTGACCATGGGCTGGCTCCCGCAGATCTTCCGCGACGCGGGGGTCTCCGCCTCCACCGCCGGCCTCCTGCTGGCCGTCACCATGGTCATGGGCGTCCCCCTGGCCTTCGTGATCCCGCGCCTCGCCGGCCGGATGCGCCACCAGGGCCCCATCGCCGTCACCCTCGGCCTCTTCGGCCTCGCCGGCTACCTCGGGCTCTACCTCGCCCCCTCCGCCGGAGCCTGGGCCTGGGCCCTCCTGCTCGGCGTCTCCAACTGCGCCTTCCCGCTGGTCATCACCATGATCGGGCTGCGCGCCAAGTCCCCGGCCGGCGTCGTCAAGCTCTCCGCCTTCGCCCAGAGCACCGGCTACCTCATCTCCATCCCGGGCCCCCTGCTGATCGGCACCCTGTACCAGCACAGCGGCGGCTGGGACCTCCCGCTCGCCCTGATGGCCGCACTGCTGGTCCCGCAGATCCTGCTCGGCGTCCTCGCCGGCCGGGACCGCACGATCGAGGACGAATGCGGCATGCGAGACTGACCGACATGTCGCCCGTACTTGAGCCCAACCCGCAGAACGGCCGCAGGAAGCTCGGCCTCGTGCTCGGCGCGATGCTCGCCGTCACCGTGATCATCGCCGTCATCGCGACGATCGCCTCCCCCTGAGCCCCGCCCCCGGGCCCGTTGGTGGGGTTAACCCCACCAACCCCTAGGGGGGCAGGTTCAGGGTCCCCTGGGGTGTGCCCCGGATGGGAAGCGGCGCCGCGGATCCATAGATTCGTCCGTGCGAGCACGTCCCACCCGCACACCCCCCGGAGGCGGCCATGTCGGCCACCACGCACACCCCGTCCCGCACCGCCGCCCCCACCGCGGCCGGCTTCACCGCCGCCGCGCACGGATCCCGCCGCCGCACCGCCGGCGCCGACGGTACGAACGCCCGCCTGCACTGGTGGACCCTGGCGCTGCCCGCCCTCGCCTTCGGCCTGCTCCTGCTGCTCCTCGCCGGCTCCGGCACGGCGGACGCGGCCACCGCCGACCGGCCCTCCGGCCAGTCCTCGGGCCTCGTTCACGTCACCCAGCAGCTGCTGCGCGCCGTGGGCTGACCCCCGCGCGCCGGAGCACGCCCCACCCACGGGTGGGGGCCCCTCAACACCCTGCGCCGCATGGCTCGTTTCATGCGAAGCTGGGAATCATGAGCGCCGACACACCCCGCAGGATCGCCCTCCTCCGGCACGCCAAGGCCGACTGGCCCCAGGTGTCCGACCACGACCGCCCGCTGGCGGAACGCGGCCGAAAGGACGCACCGGCCGTCGGGCTGAAGCTGGCCGAAACCGGCATCGCCTTCGACCTGGCCCTCTGCTCCACCGCCGCCCGCACCCGGGAGACGTGGAAGCTCGCCGTCCAGGAACTGCCGCACCGGCCGCGGACCCACTACGAAGAGCGGCTCTACGACGCCTCGCTGGGCGAGCTCATCGCCCTGCTCAACGAGACCCCCGAGGACGTCGACGACCTCCTGGTCATCGGCCACAACCCCGGCATGCACTCCCTCGCCGACGCCCTCGCCGGGCGATCCGAGGGCGACACCGAGGCGCGGATGACCCGTACGGGCTTCCCCACCGCCGCGCTGGCCGTCGTCTCCTTCACCGGCTCGTGGAAGTCCCTCGAACACGGCGTCGCCACCCTCCTCGACTTCTGGACCCCGAAGGAACACTGAGCCACCGCCCCCGGACAGCGAAAGGCCCGGCCGGGAGGACCGGCCGGGCACTCGCTCGTGGGGCAGGGGTCAGGCCAGGTCGGCCGCCTCGACTTCCTCGCGCGTGATGCCGAGCAGATAGAGCACCGCGTCCAGGAAGGGCACGTTCAGCGCCGTGTGCGCGGCCTCGCGCACCACCGGCTTGGCGTTGAAGGCCACGCCCAGACCGGCCGCGTTCAGCATGTCCAGGTCGTTGGCCCCGTCGCCGATCGCCACCGTCTGCGCCAGCGGCACTCCCGCCTCGGCGGCGAAGCGGCGCAGCAGCCGGGCCTTGCCCGCCCGGTCGACGATCTCCCCGATGACCTTGCCGGTCAGCTTTCCGTCGATGATCTCCAGGGTGTTGGCCGAGGCGAAGTCCAGCCCCAGCCGCTCCCGCAGGTCGTCGGTCACCTGGGTGAACCCGCCCGAGACCACGCCCACCTGGTAGCCGAGCGTCTTCAGGGTCCGGATCAAGGTCCGGGCACCGGGGGTCAGCCGCACCTCGGAGCGCACCTTGTCCACCACCGAGGCGTCCAGCCCCGCCAGCAGGGCGACCCGCGCGTGCAGGGACTGCTCGAAGTCCAGCTCCCCGCGCATGGCCCGCCCGGTCACCTCGGCGACCTCGGCCTCGCAGCCGGCGTGCGCGGCGAACAGCTCGATGACCTCGTCCTGGATCAGGGTCGAGTCCACGTCCATCACGACGAGGCGCTGTGCCCGCCGGTGCAGACCGGCCGAGACCACGGCCACGTCCACGCCGATCTCGGCGGCCGTGGTGGCCAGAGCGGTGCGCAGCGGTTCGGTCTCGGCGCCGGAGACGGCGAACTCGACCGCCGTCACCGGGTACTTCGCGAGGCGGAAGATGCGGTCGATGTTGCCGCCGGTCCCGGTGATGCGGGCGGCGATGGTGGCGGTGGACTCCGCGGTGAGCGGGTGCCCGAGCACGGTGACGTGGGAACGACCGCTGCCGCGCGGCCGGTTGTCACCGGTGCCGGAGAGGATCTCCGCCTGGAGCTTGAGCGACTCGGCCCAGCTGTGGACGGTGGCCCGCAGCTCGCCCTCGGCGCCGCCGGCGGGCTTGGTGACGAGGGCGCACAGGACGATGCGGCCCCGGGTGACGACCTGCTCGATGTCGACGACGTCGACGGAGTAGGCGGCGAGGGTGTCGAACAGCCCGGCGGTGATCCCGGGACGGTCCTTGCCGAAGATCTTGACGAGGAGGGTGGGGACGTCGGAGGTCTGCGAAGCGCTCATGGTGCCCTCACCGTATCTTCCCCGCCCGCCGACTCGGACCCCTGTCCCAATACCTGAACGCGCGTTCCGTGCGCCCCGCCGGCCGGACCCCGCCGATTACCGATCGGTAATCGGCGGGACGGTCGGTCGAGAAGTCCCGTATCGCACTCTCCGGGGGGCTTTCGCCCCCACCGGCGGACCGTCGTGGAGGCCCCCGCCAGGCCCGGATTCCACATGTGGCCGCAGGCCTGAAATAGTTCCCCCGGATGTTCGCCATCCCTAGACTCCCTGACGTCAGGGGGATTCTCGGGGGACCTAAGTGGGGCTGGAGTGCCGGAACTCGTACTGGAATTGAATGGAAGGACCTGGACGCTCGAATCGTCCAGGTCGTACTCGCTGGGGCGCGATCCCCAGGGAGACATGGTGATCGACGACGCCAGGGTGTCGTGGCGTCACGCCACGATCAGTTGGAACGGCCGGAGTTGGACCCTGGAGGACCACGGCAGCACCAACGGCACCTATGTGCGCGGCGCTCGGGTCCAGCAGACGGAGCTCGTGCCCGGCACGCCGGTCCACCTGGGCAACGCCACCGACGGCCCGCGCATGGACCTCAGCGCCCCCGCCGCGCAGCAGCCGGCCTACCAGGCCCCGGCCGCGCAGGGACAGCACCAAGGCTGGGAGCAGCAGGCCCAGCAGCCTCAGCAGCACGCACAGCCTCAGCAGCACGCACAGCCGCAACAGCACGCGCAGCCGCTCCACCAGCAGCAGCAGCAGCCGTACGTGCCGCCGCAGCAGCAGGGCGGCGGGGCCCAGCAGCCCGCTCCCCAGTACGGCGGGGACCGCAGCCCCACGACGTTCCACCAGCTCTCGCTGGGCCACGTCATGCGCATCGGTCGCGCGCTGGAGAACGAGCTGGTGGTCTCCGACCTCCAGGTCTCCCGCCACCACGCCGAGTTCCGCTCGATGCCCGGCGGACGCTTCGAGATCCACGACCTCGGCAGCCACAACGGCACCTACGTCAACGGTCTGCCGGTCGCCAAGTCCGGCACGGCGCTGCTCGGGCCGAACGACATCGTCGGCGTCGGCCACTCCACCTTCCGGATCGTCGGCGACCGCCTGGAAGAGTTCGTCGACACCGGTGACGTCTCCTTCTCCGCCCGCCACCTCACGGTCACGGTCGAAGGCGGCAAGCAGATCCTCAAGGACGTCACCTTCGGCGTCCCGGAGAAGTCGCTCATCGGCGTCATCGGCCCCTCCGGCTCCGGCAAGTCCACGCTCCTCAAGGCGCTCACCGGCTACCGGCCCGCCGACCAGGGCGACGTGCTCTACGACAACCGCAACCTGTACAAGCAGTTCGCGGAGCTCCGCCAGCGCATCGGCCTGGTCCCGCAGGACGACATCCTGCACAAGGAGCTGCGGGTCCGCACGGCCCTCAAGTACGCGGCCAAGCTCCGCTTCCCCGGCGACACCGCCGAGGCCGAGCGCGCCGCCCGCGTCGACGAGGTGCTGCGCGAGCTCAAGCTCGACATCCACAAGGACAAGAAGATCACCGCGCTCTCGGGCGGTCAGCGCAAGCGCGTGTCCGTGGCGCTGGAGCTGCTCACCAAGCCCTCGCTGATCTTCCTGGACGAGCCCACCTCCGGCCTCGACCCGGGCATGGACCGCGACGTCATGCAGCTGCTGCGCGGCCTCGCCGACGACGGCCGCACCGTCCTCGTCGTCACCCACTCCGTCGCCGAGCTGGCCATCTGCGACAAGCTGCTGGTCATGGCCCCGGGCGGATCCGTCGCCTACTTCGGGCCGCCGGACGAGGCGCTGAACTTCTTCGGCTACACCACGTGGGCCGACGTGTTCTCCGCCTTCGAGAACTACCGCGACTACGACTGGGCGGGCCGCTGGAAGGGCTCGCAGCACTACCAGCTGTACGCGGCCGACATCGACGCGGTCGCCCCGCAGCCGGTCGCGATGCCGTCGCCGCAGCAGATGAACCCGCCGAAGCCGCAGGGCTGGGGCTCGCAGCTGTGGACGCTGATCCGCCGCTACGTCTCCGTCATCGCCTCCGACAAGGGCTTCCTCGCCCTGATGGTGCTGCTGCCCGCCGTCCTGGGCATCGTCTCCACGGTCATCCCGGCGAAGTTCGGCCTGGCTCCGCCGACCCCGCCGAGCCGCTTCAACGGCGACGCGGGAACCATCATGCTGATCCTCGCGGTCGGCATGTGCTTCTCCGGCGCGGCGAACTCGGTCCGTGAGCTGATCAAGGAACGCGTCATCTACGAACGTGAGCGCGCGACCGGCCTGTCCCGGTCCGCCTACCTCATGTCGAAGGTGATCGTCCTCGGCGTGATCACCGCCATCCAGGGCGTGATCATCTGCGCCATCGGCTTCACCCCGCGCAAGCTGCCGGCCGAGGGTCTGTTCATGAACCCGGCCGTCGAGCTCTGCGTCTCGGTGACCGCCCTCGGCTTCACCGCGATGATGTTCGGCCTCGTGATCTCCTCGTTGGTGAAGACCGCCGAGAAGACCATGCCGCTGCTCGTCATGTTCGCGATCATCCAGGTCGTCTTCACCGGCATCCTGTTCCAGCTGTACGACAAGATCGGCCTGGAGCAGTTCGCCTACCTGATGCCGTCGCGCTGGTCCGTGGCGGCCGCCGGCACCACCCTGAACCTCGGCAAGCTCATGGCGCCGTGGGACCAGGAGAACCCGACCAACACGGACCCCCTGTGGGACCCCACCGTCGGCCAGTGGTTCCTGGACGTCTCGGTCCTGCTGCTGATCGGCGTCCTCTGCGGCGTCGCCGTGGCCCGCCTGCTGCGTCGCCACGAGCCCGAGGTCATGCGCAAGTGACCCCGTAGGGGCCGTGGACGCACGACCAACGCCTCAGGGCGGCACCCGGTACTCCGGGGGCCGCCCTGAGGCGCATGGGGGTTCTGCGGGGTGAGCGGTGCCTAGTAGGCGCTGTTCACGTTGTCCATCGAGCCGTAGCGGTCGGCGGCGTAGTTGCACGCGGCGACGATGTTCGCGACGGGGTCGTACAGGTCGAACTTCGTGCCCTTGACGTGGTACGTGGCGAAGGTCGGCGGAATGACCTGGAGCAGGCCCTTCGACGGGATGCCGTTCTGGGCGTTGATGTCCCAGTTGTTGATCGCGCGGGGGTTGCCGCTCGACTCGCGCATCACGTTCTTGTGGATGCCGGCGTACGTGCCCGGGATGCCCTCCTTCTTCATGATGAAGAGGGCTTCCTTGATCCAACCGTCGAGGTTGTTCGCGAAGATCGGGGCGCGCGCCGCGGAACGGCTCGCCGCCGTCTTCTGGTCGCGGTCCTTCTTCGCGTCGGCCGCGGCCTTCGCCTTGGCGGCGGCGGCCTTGGTGGCCGCGGCGTCCTTGGCCAGCTTGTCGGCGACGGCCGTCTGGGCGGTGAGGTGCTGCTGGACCGACTGGGTCCAGGCCACGGGGGCGGCGGCCACGACCGTCTCGGTCTCGACGGCGGGGGAGCCGGCCGGGACGAGGGAGAAGGCGAGGGCGGCGGCGCCGAGCGTGGCGACACCTCCGATGGACAGCTTGTGTGCCTTCGTCAGACGACTGTGACCGGGAGTGCTGGAAGCAGACATGGCGGGGGCAACCTCTTCGACAGGGGCACCCCCATGGGGAATCTGGGGGCGGTGGCCGTGGGACAGCGCCGCTTGGATCCGAGATCCGCGGCGCTGGGCGACGTCGACATTCTTAGCGCTGGCAAAAACCCCTGGCAAAGATGTGACGTACGAAGCCGCATAGTGGATCAGGGCCTGCCGGGGAGCGCCGATGCGGACCCCGGACGCTAGGTGCGCCCGCACTGACAGCGTCTTTACATGTCCACTAGGCAGCTTCGTAAGTGATGTGCGTCCTATGCCCGGGCTCACATCGGCCTCGTAACGGTCTCACCCTGAGTTGCGACCGCAACGCAAACGGTGACGGATCTCCATGCTGAGGAGGACACGACCCCCACCGGCCTCATCCCCCAGGCGGACCCGACGCTCCCGGCCCCCCTCCCACGGCCGTACGCCCGAGGCCGCAGGCCCTACGTCCGAGGCCCGATCCCGCAGGTCAGGGCCGCCGGTACGGTGAGGCCATGGACAACGGACCCCGTACGGGACTGGCGGCCGTCAGCAGTGCCCTGCTCGCCATGAGCCGCCGACTGGAGGTCCACGACGTGCTCCGCACGATCGTGGCCTCGGCCCGCGAGCTGCTGGACGCGCGGTACGCGGCCCTGGGCGTCCCGGACGACCACGGCGGCTTCGCCCAGTTCGTCGTGGACGGCATCAGCGAGGAGCAGTGGCGCGCCATCGGCCCACTGCCCCGCCAGCACGGGATCCTCGCCGCGATGCTCCACCAGGACGCCCCCGAGCGGCTCTCCGACGTACGCCGGGACCCGCGCTTCGGCGGCTGGCCGGCCGCCCACCCCGACATGGGGGACTTCCTCGGGCTGCCCATCCGCGACGGCGAGGAGATCCTCGGCGCCCTCTTCCTCGCGAACAAGCGCGGCACCCGCCCCGGCGGGCAGGGCGAGGGACCGGACACCGGGGCGGATTCGGACACCGGTCCGGACGGGGGCCCGGACACCGGTCCGGGCACCGGCTTCACCGACGAGGACGAGGAACTCCTCTCCCTCCTCGCCCAGCACGCCGCCATAGCCCTCACCAACGCCCGCCTCTACGAGCGCAGCCGCGAGCTGACCATCGCCGAGGAGCGCTCCCGCCTCGCCCACGAGCTGCACGACGCCGTCAGCCAGAAGCTGTTCTCCCTGCGCCTGACCGCCCAGGCCGCGGCCGCCCTCGTCGACCGCGACCCGGACCGGGCCAAGGGGGAACTCCAGCAGGTCGCCGTGCTCGCCGCCGAGGCCGCCGACGAGCTGCGGGCCGCCGTGACGGAGCTGCGGCCCGCGGCCCTCGACGAGGACGGCCTCGTCCACACCCTGCGCAACCACGTCCGGGTCCTGGACCGCGCCCACGCGGCCCGGGTCACCTTCGCCTGCGAGGGCGTACGGGCGCTGCCCGCGGCCCAGGAGGAAGCCGTCCTGCGGGTGGCTCAGGAGGCCCTCCACAACGCCCTGCGCCACTCCGGGGCCGACCGCGTCGAGGTCACCCTGTCCAGGACGCCCGCCTGCGGCGCGGTCCTGCGCGTACGGGACTGGGGCAGCGGCTTCTCCCCCTCCACGGTCCGCGAGGCGGGCCGACATCTCGGCCTGGTGTCCATGCGGGACCGCGCGAGCGGCGCCGGGGGCCGCCTGGAGGTCCACTCGGAGCCCGGTGCGGGCACCACGATCGAGATGGAGGTCCCCGGTGGCTGACGCCCCGCGCATCCGTGTCCTGCTGGTCGACGACCACCAGGTGGTCCGGCGCGGTCTGCGCACCTTCCTGGAGGTACAGGAGGACATCGAGGTCGTCGGCGAGGCCGCCGACGGGGACGAGGGGGTCGCGCGCGCCGAGGAGCTGCGGCCCGACGTGATCCTCATGGACGTCAAGATGCCGGGCACCGACGGCATCGAGGCCCTGCGGCGACTGCGGGAGCTGACCAACCCGGCCCGCGTCCTCGTCGTCACCAGCTTCACCGAGCAGCGGACCGTCGTCCCCGCCCTGCGGGCCGGCGCCGCCGGGTACGTCTTCAAGGACATCGCCCCCGACGCCCTCGCCGGAGCCATCCGCTCCGTCCACGCCGGCCACGTCCTGCTCCAGCCGGAGGTGGCCGAGGCCCTCCTCGCGGCCCAGGACGACCGCTCGGCGTCGGCGTCCCGGCCGGGCGCGCTCACCGACCGCGAACGCGAGGTCCTCGGCCTGATCGCGGACGGCCGCTCGAACCGGGAGATCGCCAGGGCCCTCGTCCTGTCCGAGAAGACCGTCAAGACGCACGTGTCGAACATCCTGATGAAACTGGACCTCTCCGACCGCACGCAGGCCGCGTTGTGGGCGGTCAGACACGGAATGACGAACTGACCGGCCCGACGATCCCATCAACGGAGATTCATACGGTCGGGTGTATGTCGCCCACATGGCGTATCCCCGAGGGCGGGGAAGCCGTTCTCCATGACATGCAGCGACGGCTGGTCGCCGCAGACGTACTGGAGGACGAGAACGTGAAGAACTTCAAGAAGGCCGCAGCCGTCACCATGATCGCGGGTGGCCTCATGGTCGCCGGCGCGGGTGTCTCCTCGGCGCACGGCGGTGCGTCGGCGGAGGGCGAGGCCCTGAACTCGCCCGGCGTGGCCTCCGGGAACCTGCTCCAGGTCCCCGTCCACGTCCCCGTCAACGTGGTGGGCAACACCGTGAACGTCATCGGTCTGCTCAACCCCGCCTTCGGCAACTTCGGCGTCAACCACTGACCCGTCGCCCCACGAGCCCCGCTTCCCCCTCTCTCCCCGGGAAGCGGGGCTCCGGCACGCCCCCCTCGTGACGCCCGCCTAGCGCGCCGCAACCCTGGCGGCCCACACTCCGCCCGACGCCACCGGGGCCGGCCTCCCCCCTCCAGCCCCGCCGGCGTTTGAGGCGCGGGGGTACGGGGGCGGCGCCCCCGCAGCGGTCCGGGCGCAGCCCGGGGAACGGAGGAAGGGCGGGTAGGGGACACCCCCGCGCAGCGGCACCCCGCGGCACCGCCCCGCCGCCCCCGGCCGGACCCGGGACCACGGCACCGCCCCCGGCCCCGGCACCCACCCCGCCCGGACGGAACCGCCCCGGCACCCCGTCGGCCCCCGGTTCGGGACCCGGAACCGGCCCCCCGGGGCCCTAGCCCCGCCCGCGTTCCTCCACCGCCGAGTTGTACGCCGCGACCAGCGCCCGCCGGGCCACCCGCTCGACCGGCCTCAAGGCCTCGGCCCGCGCCGCCATCTCGGAGGCCGCCACCGCCGCCCCGTGCCCGTTGCGGTACGCCAGCGACACCATCAGGTCCACCCGCTGCGCCAGCGCCAGCACCCGCACCGCCCGCGCCGGATACCCCGGCGCCAGTACGTCACGGCCCGCCTCCGCCCGCGCCCGGTACGCCGACAGCGCCGCGTCCGCCACCGGCCCCGACGCCGCCACGTCCAGCCGGGTCAACACCACCGCGGCCTCGCGCAGCGCCTCCGCCAGCTCCCGCTCCGCCTCGCCGAGCGACGGCACGTCCGCCGGCGGGGCCTCCCGTACCGGCAGGCAGTGCCACACCACCGAGATGTGGACGTCACCCGCCGGGCCGGCCTCCGTCACCTCCGGCACCAGACCCAGCGCCGCGCCCGCGCACACCACGGCCTCCTCGGCGTCGAGGGCGCGCGCGTTGAACTCCGCCGGCCCGCTCAACCCCAACGGGTGCCCCGGCGCCGGCAGCGCGACCCGGAGCCCGCTCACCCCCAGCGCCCGCAGCCGCCCGAGCGCCAGCGTGAGGCCCACCGGCCCCGCCTCGCCCGGCAGCCCCGCCACCCGGTGCACGGAATCCTCGGCCACGATCGACAAAACGGCCTCGTCGGGCGAGACGAGACCGGCCAACAGAGCGTTCCCCCAGGCGGCCAGCCGCCCTGAACGCGGTTCGAAAAGCATCCCCCTACTTTACGGATCCGCCCCCGCACCCGGCCCCGGCCCCGGACCCCTCCCCGAGTGGCGTAGGTTTTCCCCTGGGGCTGCGCCTGCCGGCGCACAGAGAACCGTGACTGCAAGGGGTGACAACACGCTCATGAGCGATGTTCTGGAGCTGGTGGACGTATCCGTGGTCCGCGAGGGCCGGGCTCTGGTGGACCAGGTCTCCTGGTCGGTGAAGGAGGGGGAGCGCTGGGTGATCCTCGGCCCCAACGGCGCCGGCAAGACCACGCTGCTGAACCTCGCCTCCAGCTACCTCTTCCCCACCAAGGGCAGCGCCACCATCCTCGGCAGCACCCTCGGCAGGCCCGGCACCGACGTCTTCGAGCTGCGCCCGCGCATCGGCGTCGCCGGAATCGCCTTGGCCGACAAGCTCCCGAAGCGGCAGACCGTCCTGCAGACCGTGCTCACCGCCGCCTACGGCATGACCGCGACCTGGCAGGAGGAGTACGAGGACATCGACGAGCAGCGCGCCCGCGCGTTCCTCGACCGCCTCGGCATGAGCGACTACCTCGACCGCAAGTTCGGGACGCTCTCCGAGGGCGAGCGCAAGCGCACCCTGATCGCCCGCGCCCTGATGACCGACCCCGAGCTGCTGCTCCTCGACGAGCCCGCCGCCGGACTCGACCTCGGCGGTCGCGAGGACCTCGTACGTCGCCTCGGCCGCCTCGCGCGCGACCCCCTCGCACCCTCCATGATCATGGTCACGCACCACGTCGAGGAGATCGCCCCCGGGTTCACGCACGTCCTGATGATCCGCCAGGGCAAGGTCGTCACCGCCGGTCCCGTCGAATTGGAACTGACCTCGCGCAACCTCTCCCTCTGTTTCGGTCTCCCCCTCCTCGTCGAGCGCAACGAGCACGACCGCTGGACGGCCCACGGCCTGCCCCTGCGCTGACCCGCGCACGCGGCCGAGCGGCGCCGGCACCGATCGCACCCTGTCCCGACCGCGCCCGCCCGACCTACCATGACCACGTGGACATCGACGCGTGGGTGTGGTGGCTCATCGGCGCGGTCGGACTGGGCATCCCCCTGGTCCTGACCGCCATGCCGGAGTTCGGCATGTTCGCCGTGGGCGCGGTCGCCGCCGCCGTCACGGCGGCCCTCGGCGGGGGAGTGGTGGCGCAGGTCCTCGTCTTCGTGATCGTGTCGGTCGCGCTGATCGCCGTGGTCCGGCCGATCGCCAACCGCCACCAACGACCCCAACACCGCAGTGGCATCGACGCGTTGAAGGGCCGTAGCGCCGTCGTGCTCGAACGCGTCGACGGCAGCGGCGGCCGGATCAAGCTCGCCGGTGAGGTGTGGTCCGCCCGCACCCTCGACGCGGACAGCAGTTTCGAAGCGGGCCAGTCCGTCGACGTCGTGGACATCGACGGGGCGACCGCGGTCGTCATGTGAGCAAGCAGCCCACCCGCGGCCCCGGGGTCTGCGAGACTCCGATCAACGGGGCAGCACAGACAGTTGGAAGGGCACGGGGAACCGCATGCAACCGATCATCATCGTCCTGATCATCCTGGTGGTTCTGGTCTTCATCGCCCTGGTCAAGACGATCCAGGTGATCCCGCAGGCCAGCGCAGCCATCGTCGAGCGTTTCGGCCGCTACACCCGCACGCTGAACGCGGGCCTCAACATCGTCGTCCCGTTCATCGACTCGATCCGCAACAGGATCGACCTGCGCGAACAGGTCGTCCCCTTCCCTCCGCAGCCGGTCATCACCCAGGACAACCTGGTCGTCAACATCGACACCGTCATCTACTACCAGGTGACCGACGCCCGCGCCGCGACGTACGAAGTCGCCAGCTACATCCAGGCCATCGAGCAGCTCACCGTCACCACCCTGCGCAACATCATCGGCGGCATGGACCTGGAGCGGACCCTGACCTCCCGCGAGGAGATCAACGCGGCCCTGCGCGGAGTCCTCGACGAGGCCACCGGCAAGTGGGGCATCCGCGTCAACCGCGTCGAGCTCAAGGCCATCGAGCCGCCGACCTCCATCCAGGACTCGATGGAGAAGCAGATGCGCGCCGACCGCGACAAGCGCGCCGCGATCCTCCAGGCCGAGGGTGTCCGCCAGTCGGAGATCCTGCGCGCCGAGGGCGAGAAGCAGTCCTCCATCCTGCGCGCCGAGGGTGACGCCAAGGCCGCCGCCCTGCGCGCCGAGGGCGAGGCCCAGGCCATCCGTACGGTCTTCGAGTCCATCCACGCCGGCGACGCCGACCAGAAGCTCCTCGCCTACCAGTACCTCCAGATGCTCCCGAAGCTCGCCGAGGGCGACGCCAACAAGCTCTGGATCGTGCCGAGCGAGATCGGAGACGCCCTCAAGGGCCTCTCGGGCGCCATGGGCAACTTCGGCCCCATGGGAGCGGCTTCGGGCTTCAACCCGGGCAACGCGGGCAAGGACGGCGACGCCGCGGCCGACAAGGCCCGCACCGACCGCCGCGAACAGCCCCCCATCGACTAGGCCGTCTCTTTCGGATCTTGCCGGGCCCGGATCGTCCGGCACGGCACCTCTCCCCCAGCTACCGCTGGGAGGTGCCCCCTGCGTTGTCGGGCCTCCCGCGTACAACCAGTACGCGGGAGGCCTCCGCCTTGCGAGCTGTCCCCTCGGCCCTGCGGGCCTGGGGAGACCCCAGGCACCGGACGACCCGGGCTCACCCGCCAAGATCCGAAAGAGACGGCCTAGGCCCGCCCTCCCTCGTGCATGATCAGTGAGACCCCTCGACCTTCATGGCGGGGAGGCGACTCACTCCTGCAAGGGGGATGGCCTTGACCATCTGGGAATCACTCGCGGTATTCGCGGCCGGCATCGGCGCCGGCACCATCAACACCATCGTCGGCTCCGGCACCCTGATCACCTTCCCGGTGCTGCTGGCGACCGGCCTGCCCCCGGTCACCGCCAACGTGTCCAACACCCTCGGCCTGGTGCCCGGTTCGATCAGCGGGGCCATCGGCTACCGAAAGGAGCTGAGGGGCCAGCGCTCCCGCGTCCTGAGGCTCGGCGCCGTCTCCCTCGTCGGTGGCCTCGCGGGCGCGATCCTGCTCGTCACCCTGCCGTCGGACTCCTTCGACACGATCGTGCCCGTCCTCATCGGCCTGGCCCTCGTGCTCGTCGTCCTCCAGCCCCGCCTGGCCGCCGCCCTGCGCCGCCGCCAGGAAGCCGCCGGAGGCGCCACCGGACACGAGGACGGCGGCCCGGCCCTGTTGACCGGCATGCTGCTCTCCAGCGCCTACGGGGGCTACTTCGGAGCCGCCCAAGGCGTGCTCTACCTCGGACTGATGGGCCTGCTGCTCCGCGACGACATGCAGCGCATCAACGCCGTCAAGAACGTCGTCGCCGCCCTCGTCAACGGGATCGCCGCGGTCTTCTTCCTCTTCGTCGCCCAGTTCGACTGGACGGCCGTGCTCCTGATCGCCGTCGGCTCGACCATCGGCGGCCAGATCGGCGCGAAGGTCGGCCGCAGGCTGTCGCCCACCGTCCTGCGCGCCGTCATCGTGACGGTCGGATGCCTCGCGATCGTCCAGCTACTGCTCCGCTGAGCGACGTAGAAGCCCTACGTCACCCAGCGGACCGGCTCCTCAGGCAGAACGCCCCAGCCACTCGGGCAGCACATCACGCCCACCCGCCCCGAGCGCGAACAGCATCGCGTCCGCCGGGGACGGTACGAACGGCTTCCGGAGGAGCGGCATCCCCGCCTCCTCCGGAGTCCGCGCCGCCTTGCGGTGGTTGTCCTCGGCGCAGGAGGCCACCGTGTTCAACCAGGTGTCCCCACCACCCTGGGCCCGCGGCAGCACGTGGTCCACGGTCGTCGCGCGCTTCCCGCAGTACGCGCACCGGTGTTGGTCCCGGACCAACACCCCCCTCCGTGACCAGGGAGCATGTCTTCGGAAGGGCACCCGGACGTACCGGCAGAGCCTGATCACCCGCGGCATCGGAAGGTCCATGGTGGCCGCGCGGACACGCAGTTCGGGGTGCGACTGTTCGACCACGGCCTTGTCCTGGAGAACCAGGACGACGGCCCGGTTCAGGGTTACCGTCGACAGCGGCTCGAAGCTCGCGTTCAGCACCAGCGTGTCCCGCATCTCGCCCACCTCCCGTGTGCAGGCCCGCGACCACACCGGCTGCAGGGCCCGCAACCACTCTGGTCGCGCGCGCCACGCGGGACAACGCAATAAAAATGCCCGGTCCTGGCCGTCTTTAGACCAGGACCGGGCAAACGCTCCGAGAAGATCAGCCCGCGGGCGACTCGTACTCACCGATCAGCTGGGCCCGACCGAGCGCGTGGAAGCGGAGGTGGAACCCGACGACCGCCGGCGAGGAGTCCTCGTCCGGCCCGAGCTCCTCCCGATCCACCGCGTACACGGTGAACACGTAGCGGTGCCGCTCGCCGCGCGGCGGAGCCGCTCCGCCGAAGTCCTTCGTGCCGTAGTCGTTCCGTACGTGCACGGCCCCCTCCGGCAGTCCCTCGAAGTCCCCGCTGCCCGCCCCGGCCGGGAGCTCCGTGACCGACACCGGCAGGTCGAAGAGCACCCAGTGCCAGAACCCGCTGCCCGTCGGCGCGTCCGGGTCGAAGCAGGTCACGGCGAAGCTCTTCGTCCCCTCCGGGAAGCCCTCCCACCGCAGCTGCGGCGAGACGTTCTTGCCCGTCAGGACCTGCGCCGCATGCAGATCGGCCCCCTCGGAGACGTCCTCGCTGGTCACCGTGAAGGAGTGGACCTCCGGGTGGAAGGCGTGGGGAAGGGGAGCCCTGCTCTGGTCTGACACTGCTGAACCTCCGGGTGTGCGGATCCGCGTACGCGTGTGTACGGACGTGATCCCGAGCCTAGAACCAGTTGCGCTGCGAACCGACGCTCGCGATCCACTGGTTCAGGTACGCCGCCCAGTCGGTCCCCTGGTAGGACTGCAGACCGACCTGGAAGCAGCGGTAGGTGTCGCTGCCCTCGCTGAACAGCCCCGGCTTCTTGTCCATCTCCAGGACGACGTCCATCTCGCGCCCGTCGGAGACGAAGGTCAGCTCGACCTGGTTCAGCCCCCGGTACTGCGCCGGCGGCAGGAACTCGATCTCCTGGTAGAACGGCAGCGTCTGCCGGGTGCCCCGGATGTGCCCCTTCTCCATGTCCGCGCTGCGGAAGGAGAAGCCGAGCTGCTGGAAGGCATCGAGGATCGCCTGCTGCGCCGGCACCGGGTGCACGTTGATCGGGTCCAGGTCACCCGCGTCCACCGCGCGCGCGATCTCCAGCTCGGTGCTGACCCCGATGTTCATCCCGCGCAGGTGCTGACCACCGAAGTGGGTGATCGGCGTCTCCGCCGGGATCTCCAGCCCGAACGGCACCACGTGTAGGACGCCCGCCTGTACCTGGAAGGCCCCGCCGAGGCGCTGCTTGGTGAAGACGACGTCCTGCTTGTACTCGTTCTCGCCGCCCTCCACCTCCACCCGGGCCTGCAGTCCGACGGACAGCCCCTCGATCTGCTGCTCCACGGCCCCGCCCTGAATGCGGACCTCGCCCTGGACGATCCCGCCCGGGACCACGTTCTGCTCGGTGATGACCGTGTCCACCGACGCGCCACCGGCACCCAGGCTCGCCAACAGCTTCCTGAACCCCATGCTCAATCTCCCCTGATACGGATCTAAGGACCTGGCGCCAAGTAGGCGTCCACCCCTTACCAACGCGGAACCCTAGGCCCCGGTTGCAGGCGTGCGCGGTCCACTACGCTCGACCGGATGATCTCGCGCCCCGACCGTACGCCCCTGCCCAGGTCCTTCTTCGACCGCCCGGTCCTCACGGTGGCCCCGGACCTCCTGGGCCGCACCCTGGTCCGCCGCACCCCGGAGGGCCCCCTGGAACTGCGCATCACGGAGGTGGAGGCGTACGAGGGCCAGGTCGATCCGGGCTCCCACGCCTACCGCGGCCGCACGGCACGCAACGCGTCGATGTTCGGTCCGCCCGGACACGCGTACGTCTACTTCATCTACGGCATGTGGTTCAGCCTCAACCTGGTCTGCGGCCCCCCGGACCACGCGAGCGGGGTCCTGCTGCGGGCGGGCGAGGTGACGCTGGGCGCCGACCTGGCGGCCAAACGGCGTCTTTCCGCAAAGAAACCCCACGAACTGGCCCAGGGTCCGGCCCGCCTCGCCACAGCGTTGGACGTGGACCGCACCCTCGACGGCACGGACCTCTGCGCCGGCCCCGATTCCCCGCTGTCCGTCCTCGCGGGATCCCCCACCTCACCCGACCTGGTGGACAACGGCCCCCGCACGGGAGTGGGCGGCGCCGGCGCGGTCCACCCGTACCGCTACTGGATCAAGAACGACCCGACGGTCAGCCCCTACCGCGCCCACGCACCGCGCCGCCGCGCGACTTGACTCCACCCTTCCGGACGCCTAACGTAGTCCGAGCCGCTTGAACGGGGCACTGCCTTCCGCAGACCCCCAGAGCGACCAAACCACTACTACGACTTACCCCTGGCGGGGGCTTATTCGGCATGTCCGAATTCCCTGCCGCAGCTCGATTATGAGCCAAGAGGGGAAAGCGCTAACGTAGCGGAGCGCCGAAAGGCCAAAGACCCCCAACGGTCACCGAATTCAATTCCAAGTCCGGTAAACGGCACGGAAACGATCTGGTAGAGTTGGAATCGCCGGAAAGGGAAAACGCGAAAGCGAAGAACCTGGAAAGCGCCGAGGAAATCGGGCCCGAAAGAGTCTGATAGAGTCGGAAACGCAAGAACAGAAGGAAAAGCCCGGAGGAAAGCCCCAGTAAGTGTTACTGAGGGTGAGTACAAAGGAAGCGTCCGTTCCTTGAGAACTCAACAGCGTGCCAAAAATCAACGCCAAAAGTTGATACCCCGTCCATTTCGGTGGAT
>NZ_JBIUTJ010000006.1:255397-370501 GCF_044741845.1 Streptomyces sp. NPDC088097 | reverse complement strand
GGGGCACCATCACGGTAAACCCTCCCCCCCCGGGGGGGGGGGGGCCCCGGCCCGGGGGCCCCCCCGGGGGGGGGGCCCCCCCCGGCCCCCCGGGGGGGCCCCCCCCCGGGCGGGGGCGGGGGGGGGGCCCCTCTCGTGGTGTCCGAGGTCAGACGCTCCGGAAGGCGAGGCTCACGTTGTGGCCGCCGAAGCCGAAGGAGTTGTTGATCGCCGAGATCGGGCCGTCGGCCGGGAGCTTGCGGGGCTCGTCGCGCACGATGTCCGCGTCGATGTCGTCGTCCAGCTCGTGGACGTTGATCGTCGGCGGGGCGATCCGGTGGTACAGCGCCAGCACTGTCGCGACGGTCTCGATGCCGCCCGCGCCGCCGAGCAGGTGCCCCGTCATCGACTTCGTCGCCGAGATCGCGATGTGGTCGAGTTCGTCGCCCAGCACCTTGCGCAGGGCCTTCAGCTCGGCCGTGTCACCCTGCGGGGTGGACGTGGCGTGCGCGTTGATGTGGACCAGCTCCGACGGGTCGAGCCGGGTGTTGTCCAGCAGGTTGCGCAGAGCGGCCGCGACACCGCGACCCGTGGGCTCCGGCTGCGCGATGTGGTGGCTGTCCGCGGACAGGCCCTGGCCCAGCACCTCGCAGTAGACCCGGGCGCCGCGCGCGGCGGCGTGCTCGGCGGACTCCAGCACGATCACGCCCGCGCCCTCGCCGAGGACGAAGCCGTCGCGCCCCTTGTCGTACGGGCGGGACGCCTCGGTCGGGTTCTCGTTGTTCTTGGACATCGCCATCATGTTGGCGAAGGCCGCGATCGGCAGCGGGTGGATCGCCGCCTCGGTGCCGCCGGCGACGACCACGTCGGCACGGCCGGTGCGGATCATCTCGACCGCGTAGCCGATGGCCTCGGCACCCGACGCGCACGCGCTGACCGGGGTGTGGACACCGGCGCGGGCGTTGACCTCAAGGCCGACGTTGGCCGAGGGGCCGTTCGGCATGAGCATGGGGACGGTGTGCGGGGAGACCCGGCGCACGCCCTTTTCCTTCAGTACGTCGTACTGGTCGAGCAGGGTGGTGACGCCGCCGATGCCGGAGGCGATCACGGTGCCCAGACGTTCGGGGACGATCTGCTCGTCCTCGCCCGCCGGGCCGGTGTAGCCCGCGTCGGCCCAGGCTTCTCGCGCCGCGATGATGGCGAACTGCGCCGAGCGGTCGAGCTTGCGGGCCAGGGGCTTGGGAAGTACCTCGCTCGGGTCCACGGCGGCCTGGGCGGCGATGCGAACCGGCAGTTCGGCGAAGCGCTCGCCCTCCAAGGGCGAGACGCCGGACCGGCCGGCGAGCAGACCTTCCCAGGTCGAAGCGCTGTCGCCACCCAGCGGAGTGGTTGCGCCGATACCGGTGACGACCACGGTGCGATTGGTCGGGCTCACAGGAATTCTTTCTCCACGTCTCAGGGGGTGCTGAATTGTCACGGCGCCACCGCCAGGTGGCGACAAACGCTCGTCAGGCTCAGGCCTGGTTCTTCAGGATGTAGTCCGCGGCGTCGCCGACCGTCTTGAGGTTCTTGACGTCCTCGTCCGGGATCTTGACGTCGAAGCGCTCTTCGGCGGCGACGACGACCTCGACCATGGACAGGGAGTCGACGTCCAGGTCGTCGGTGAAGGACTTCTCGATCGCGACGTCCTCGGTGGGGATGCCGGCGATCTCGTTGACGATCTCCGCGAGGCCCGCGACGATCTCTTCCTGGGTGGCGGCCATGTGGCGCTCCTTCTGTAACTGATGGGTGGATCAGGACCGGGAAGGCTCCCGGACCCTAGGGGAGGGTAACGACCGTCGCGGCGTAGACGAGCCCCGCCCCGAAGCCGATGACGAGCGCGGTGTCGCCGCTCTTCGCCGCTCCGGTCTCCAAGAGCCGCTCCATGGCGAGCGGAATCGAGGCGGCCGACGTGTTGCCGGTGGTTTCCACGTCACGGGCGACCGCGACGTGCTCCGGCAGTTTGAGAGTCTTCACCATCGAGTCGATGATGCGCATATTGGCCTGGTGCGGGATGAAGACGTCCAGGTCGTCCGTGGTGATCCCGGCCGCGTCGAGCGCCTGCTGGGCCACCTTGGCCATCTCGAAGACGGCCCAGCGGAAGACCGCCTGACCCTCCTGCGTGATGGCCGGGAACTTCTCCCCGGACTCCTTGCCGAGGTACTCGTCCCACGGCACGGTCTGCTTGATGGTCTCGGACTTGTCACCCTCCGAACCCCACACCGTGGGGCCGATGGCCGGAACGTCCGAGGGGCCGACGACCACGGCGCCCGCGCCGTCGCCGAACAGGAAGGCCGTCGCGCGGTCCGCCAGGTCGGTCAGGTCCGAGAGCCGCTCCACGCCGATGACGAGGACGTACTCGGCGGTGCCGTCGACGACCAGACCCTTGGCCAGCGTCAGGCCGTAGCCGAAGCCGGCGCAGCCCGCGGAGATGTCGAACGCGGCGGGCTTGACCGCGCCGATCCGATGGGCGATCTCGGTCGCGATGGCCGGGGTCTGCTTGAAGTGCGAGACCGTCGAGACGATCACCGCGCCGATCCGCTCGGGGGCGATCCCGGCGGCGGCCAGCGCCTTGCCGGAGGCCTCCACCGACATCGCGGCGACGGTCTCCTCGGGCGAGGCCCAGTGTCGGGTCGCGATGCCGGACCGGGAACGGATCCACTCGTCGGACGAGTCGATCGTCTCCAGGATGACCTCGTTGGGCACCACACGGACCGGACGGTAGCCGCCGACCCCGAGGATGCGGGCGTACGGGGAACCCTTGGCAGGCTTGATCTTCGACATGCTGATGGGCTCCTTCTCTCAGGCCGTCTGCTCGGCGACGAGCGCCGCGGCCTTGACGAGATCGTCCGGGGTCTTCAGCGCCACGCCCGGAACGCCCTTCAGCGCCCGCTTGGCCAGACCCGTCAGGGTGCCACCGGGGGAGAGCTCGACGATCCCGGTGACGCCCAGCTCGGCGAACGTCTCCATGCACAGGTCCCAGCGGACCGGGTTCGCGACCTGGCCCACGAGGCGGGCGACGACGTCGGCGCCCGTTTCGACGATGCGGCCGTCCTTGTTCGACACGTACCTCAGCGCGGGGGCGGCCGGCGCGAGATCGGCCGCGGCCTTCTCCAGCGTGGTGACCGCGGGGGCCATGTGGTGCGTGTGGAAAGCGCCCGCGACCTTGAGGGCGACGACCTTCGTGGAGCCCTCGGGCTTCTCGGCCACCAGGGCGGCGATCTGCTCCGCGGTTCCGGCGGCCACGATCTGGCCGGCTCCGTTGATGTTCGCCGGGGTCAGACCCAGCTTCTCCAGGTGCGCGAGGACCACGTCCTGGTCGCCGCCGAGGACCGCGGCCATGCCGGTCTCGGTGACGGCGGCGGCATCGGCCATGGCCAGCCCGCGCTTGCGGACCAGCAGCAGCGCGTCCGTCTCGGACAGCACGCCGGCGATGGCGGCGGCGGTGATCTCGCCGACGCTGTGGCCCGCGACGGCGCCGAAGACCCCGATGTCCAGGGCGGAAGCGGCCAGCAGGCCCGCCGCGACCAGCAGCGGCTGGGCCACGGCCGTGTCGCGGATCTCGTCGGCGTCAGCGTGCGTGCCGTAGTGGGCCAGGTCGAGGTCGATGACGTCCGACCACGCGGCAACGCGGTCGGCGGCACCGGGGAGACCGAGCCAGGGAGTCAGGAAGCCGGGCGTCTGAGCGCCTTGGCCGGGAGCGACGAGTACGAGCACCCTCACACTCTCTCTTGTGGACGGTCCCCGGCGCCCGTGGGGACAGGGACGAAGAACCGTCGGGCTAATTGTTGATGTCCGACAAAAGTCTAGGACTGAGGATCTCCGTCGGCCAGGCGCCCCAGGATCAGGGCGATCCGCAGCGTGAACGCCGAACGAACGTCGGACGGTGACCAGCCGGTGACGTCGGTCACACGTCGGAGCCGGTAGCGCACCGTGTTGGGGTGGACGAACAACATCCGCGCCGCCCCCTCCAGACTGCTCGCCTGCTCCAGGTACACGCTCAGCGTCTCCAACAGCGCCGAGCCCGCCTCCTCCAGCGGCCTGTAGATCTCCTCCACCAGCTGCTCCCTGGCGGAGGGATCCGAGGCAATGGCGCGCTCCGGCAGCAGATCGTCCGCCAGCACCGGCCTCGGCGCGTCCTGCCAGGCCGTGCAGGCCTTGAGCCCGGCCGCCGCCGCCTGGGCGGACTTGGTGGCGTTCAGCAGGTCGGGGACCACCGGCCCCGCCACCACCGCGCCGGCGGCGAACGGCCCGATCAGGGACTTGGCCACCTGCATCGGATTGTCGCTGCCGCCCGTGATCACCACGAGGCGGTCGCCGAGCACTCCGGTCAGCACCTGCAACTTGTGGTGGCGCGCCGCGCGGCGGATCGCCTCGACCGTCAGCTCGCTGTCCCCCTCCGGGGCGGTCCCCAGGATCACGCAGACGTGCTCCGGCGAATTCCAGCCGAGCGCCGCCGCCCGCGACAGCGCGCCCTCGTCGGCTTCGCCCGACAGCACCGCGTTGACCACCAGGGACTCCAGGCGGGCGTCCCACGCCCCGCGCGCCTCGGCGGCCTGGGCGTAGACCTGGGCGGTCGCGAAGGCGATCTCCCGGGCGTACACCAGCAGCGCCTCGCGCAGGATCGACTCGTCGCCGGGGGCCGCCACCTCGTCGATCGCGGTCTCCATGACCTCGATCGTCGTACGGACCATCTCGACGGTCTGGCGCAGGGTGATCGCCCGGGTCAGCTCGCGCGGAGCCGTCCCGAAGACGTCCGTGGAGATGGCCTGCGGGGTCTCCGGGTGCCGGAACCACTCCGTGAACGCCGCGATGCCGGCCTGTGCGACCAGGCCGATCCACGAACGGTTCTCCGGTGGCATCGCCCGGTACCACGGCAGGGTCTCGTCCATGCGCGCGATGGCGTTGGCGGCGAGCCGTCCGGACGACTTCTCCAGCCGCCGCAGCGTCGCGGCATGCGGGTGGGCCGGATGCGCGGGGCGGCTCTCGGGGGACTGCTCACGTTCGGGTTGGGGCACGGGACAAGACTGCCTTATCAGCGCACCGGCGCGGACTCCGGTCCACGACAGGTCTCCGGCCTGGGGCTACGGTGGCCCCCATGATTGACGTACGCCGCGCCGCCGACCGGTACGAGGGAGGGGACCCCGGCGCCGGGATCGCCACCCGGCACGCCTTCTCCTTCGGCTCCTTCTACGACCCGGACAACATCCGCTTCGGTCCGGTCCTGGCCTGCAACGAGGAGAGCCTCGCCCCCGGATCCGGCTTCGACGAGCACCCCCACAGCCACACCGAGATCGTCACCTGGGTGGTCGAGGGCGAACTGACCCACCAGGACGGCAGCACCGGCGACACCGGACTGGTCCGCCCCGGTGACGTGCAGCGGCTCGGCGCCGGGGACGGCGCGCGGCACGTGGAGCGCAACGACGGCGCGACCCCGCTGCGGTTCGTACAGACCTGGCTGGCCCCGCTCGCCGCCGGCGGGGAGCCGGCGTACGAGGTCGTACGGGGCCTCGCGGAGGGGACGCCGTACGAGGTGCCGACGGCCGGCGCGGTGCTGCACGTACGCCGGCCGGGGGCGGGCGAGCGGATCCCCGTACCGGGCGCCGAGCGGGTCTACCTGCACGTGGTGCGCGGGGACCTGCGGGTGGACGGGCAGGAGCTGGGACCCGGGGACGCGGCGCGGATCACCGGCGAGAAGGATCTGGTGATCACGGCGGGCTCCCCGGGCGAACTCCTGATCTGGGAACTCCCGGCCTGAAGCCCCGCCGCCCTACGCCGTGCGGAGTTCCGCGAGGACCGCGTCGGTGAAGGGGGTCCAGGCCTCCACGGCCCAGGGGCCGAAGGCGCGGTCGGTCAGCGCCACGCACGCGGCGCGGGCGTCCGGGTCCACCCACAGGAAGGTGCCGGACTGGCCGAAGTGGCCGAAGGTGCGCGGCGAGGAGGTCAGGCCCGTCCAGTGCGGGGACTTTCCGTCGCGGATCTCCAGGCCGAGGCCCCAGTCGTTGGGGGACTGGTGCCCGTAGCCCGGCAGCACGCCCTTGAGGCCGCCGTGCACCACGGAGGTGGCCTCCGTGACCGTCCGGACGTCCAGCAGCCGGGGAGCCTGTAGCTCGGCGACGAAACGCGCCAGGTCGGAGACGGTGGAGACGCCGTCCTTGGCGGGCGAGCCCCGCAGGCCGGAGGAGGCCATGCCCAGCGGCTCGAAGACGGCCTGGTGCAGGTACTCGGCGAAGGGGATCCCGGTGGCCTTGGCGAGGTGGTCGCCCAGCACCTCGAAACCGGCGTTGGAGTAGAGCCTGCGCTGCCCGGGCGGCCCCATCACACGGTGCTCGTCGAAGGCCAGGCCGCTGGTGTGCGCGAGGAGGTGACGGACCGTCGATCCCTCGGGCCCGGCCGGCTCGTCCAGCTCCAGCGCCCCTTCCTCGTACGCGACGAGGACGGCGTACGCGGCGAGCGGCTTGGTCACCGAGGCCAGCGGGAAGCGGTGGTCGACGGGGCCGTGGGCACCCGCCAGGCTCCCGTCGGCGCGCACGACGGCCGCCGCCGCGGTCGGCACCGGCCAGCTCTCGATGATCTCCAGGCTCTCCATGCGCCGAGCCTACTTGCTTGGAGTGCACTCCAGGGTTTTAGCGTGGAGCCATGAGCCTGACGCAGATGCAGACGCAGACGCGCTACACGATCAGCGAGGTCGAGGCCAGGACCGGCCTGACCCAGCACACCCTGCGCTGGTACGAGCGGATCGGCCTGATGCCGCACGTGGACCGCTCGCACTCGGGCCAGCGACGGTTCACCGACCAGGACCTCGGCTGGCTCGCCTTCGTCGGCAAGCTGCGCGCCACCGGAATGTCGGTGGCGGACATGGTCAGGTACGCGGAACTGGTCCGCGAGGGGGAGCACACCACCGAGCAGCGCAGGGAGCTGCTGGAACGGACCCGCGAGGAAGTGCGGGCCCGGATCACGGAGCTGAACGACGCGCTGGGCGTATTGGACTTCAAGATCGGCATGTATGCGATGAACACGGTCGCGGGGAAGGCGAAGGCACAGTCATGACGGAGCACGGCACCACCATCGAGCGGACCGAACTGGGCAAGGGCGGCCCGGTCGTCGGCGTCCAGGGCCTCGGCTGCATGGGCATGAGCGAGTTCTACGGGGACACCGACGAGGGCGCGGCCCGCGCGACCCTGGAAGCGGCCCTGGCCGCCGGGGTCACCCTCATCGACACGGCGGACGTCTACGGGCGGGGCGCGAACGAGGAGTTCCTCGCGCCCTTCGTGGCCGCCCACCGCGACGAGATCACCCTGGCCACGAAGTTCGCCATCGAGCGCAGCGACGACCCCGCGTACCGGGGGATCCGCAACGATCCGGCGTACGTACGGCAGGCCGTCGAGGGCAGCCTGCGCCGGCTCGGCGTGGACGTGATCGACCTCTACTACATGCACCGGCGCGACCCGGCCGTGCCGCTGGCCGAGTCGGTGGGCGCCATGGCCGAGCTGGTGCGGGAGGGCAAGGTGCGCCACCTGGGCCTGAGCGAGGTCACCGGCGCGGAGCTGCGCGAGGCGCACGCGGTGCACCCGATCGCGGCGCTCCAGTCGGAGTGGTCCCTGTTCAGCCGGGACGTCGAGCGCAGCGCGGTGGGCGCGGCGGCGGAGCTGGGCGTGGCGTTCGTGCCGTACTCCCCGCTGGGCCGGGGCTTCCTGACGGGCGCCTTCAAGGACGCCTCGGCGGACCTCCCGGCCAACGACTTCCGGCGCGCGCAGCCCCGCTTCACCGGGGCCAACGCACGGGCCAACGCGGCCCTGCTGGCCCCGGTGCTGGAGATCGCCGCGGCGCACGGGGCCACCCCGGCGCAGATCGCGCTGGCCTGGGTGCAGCGGCGGTCGGCGGTGCACGGCCTGGCGGTGGTCCCGATCCCGGGCACCCGCAAGCCGTCCCGGCTGGCGGAGAACGCCGCCGCGACCCGGATCACCCTGACGGACGCGGAGCTGGCCCTGCTGGAGCCGATCGCCGCCCGGGTCTCCGGCGACCGCTACCCGGACATGTCCTCCACCTCGGCCTCGCGGGAGGAGTAGCCGGCGCGGCCCGTCCCGCTCCGTCCCCCTCCGCCCGGCGCGCCGGGGTCGGGCTCCAGTCAGGCTTCGAGCACCTCGGAGGTGGAGCGGGCCCTCTTGAGGGCCCCGAGCAGCGCCGCCGCGAACGGCAGGGAGTCGTGCACGGCGCCGGAGCCGACGCCGAAGACCGCGGTGGTCAGGTCGTGGTCGGGGCGGGGGTCACCGGGGGTGTCGCGCAGGCGCAGCCGCAGGTGGCCGCCGCCGGGGCGGCCGGGGGCGGTCCACTCCACGTCGGTGACGGCGGCGAGCGCGCAACGCTGGTCGCCCGCTTTCCACTTCGTGCCGGTGGCGCCGGTCCTGGACCAGTGGAAGGTGACGGTGGCGCCGTCGAAGGCGACCCGGGCGTCGTACGCCTTCAGCAGCAGGGGCGGCTGCGGGGCCCCCACGAGGAAGCGGTCGGCGGGTCGGCCGGCGTCGGGGCCGAGCCGTTCGCGGATCGCTTCGGCGAAGGCCTCGGCCTCCGGCCCCCGGTCGGCGGGCAGTACGAGGCGGTAGGGGTCGAGGACCTCCCTGAGCTGGCCCGCGGCGGCCTCCGCGAGGGGGTCGGCGCCCGCCCGAGGGACGGCGCGCAGCACGATCGATTCCCGCCGGCCGGTGCTCACGGCGGCGGTGGTCACCTCGGACAGCGCTTCGAAGGGCATCCGGCGTTCGCCCAAGGCGTGCCAGAGCCGTGGAGTGCGCATCCCCCGTGCGAAGCGGATGAGCACCGAGTCCGAGTCGAACTCCCAGACGGCGTGATTTCCGGCCAGTACGTCACCCATGCGGCTCATCGTAAGGGGATGTGCCCCCGTACGTCCCCCTCGTCGCGCAGGACGGTTTCCCGAGAAGACGAAACGACCGGCGGGCGGGGCGGGGAGGCTCAGCCGGCGTCCGTCGTGGCGATCTCGCGGCGGCAGTCGTCGGTGCCGTTCGCGCACGCGACGGAACCGAAGGCGCCGGTTCCGATCTTCGCGAAGTTGTCCAACGAGGCGGTTCCCGGCTCGAAGTAGCCCGTGTGGGTGCGTGCTCCGGCCGAGGACAGCAGCCGGGCGCCGAACTCCTGGGACACCGGGTCGGCCCCGTGGCCGAGGCCGCCGACCTCCAGATGCGGCACGTCGGCGATCCAGTCGCCCTCGTCGCGCATCGCCCAGACCCGTGCCGTGGTGTGCAGCTCGGCGGCGTTCTCGGCGCGCATGCCGGGGCTGCCGGCCACCACCAGGTCCGTGACCCTGCCGGGCAGCCGGTGCGCGGCGACCCCGCACACCACCGACCCGTAGCTGTGGCAGAACAGGGCCATGGTCGCGTTCCCCGGCAGGGTCGACGCCAGCGCTTCCAGTCGTACGGCGCCCAGCGCGGCGAGCCGGCCGGTGGCGGCGTCCACGCCCACCCCGGTCGGCGCGGTGTAGCCGGCCCAGGCGATGACGGCGGTGCGGCCGCGGGGCGCCGCCGCGCGCTCGGCCTCGTACAGGGACTCGGCCATGCCGACGGGGGCGGTCAGTCGGCGCTGGCTGCGCTCGAAGGTGACGGCGTCGGTGTCGACGCCGGGGACGACCACCGAGACCCGGCGGGCCGTGTCGAGGTCGCCGAAGACCTCGGCGACGCGGCCGCTGCCGGTGGGGTCGAAGAGGAGGATCTGCCGGTCGGGCTCGGCGAGGGACTCGAAGCGGTGGGCGCGGCGGACGGCGGTGGTGCGGTCGGACGGGGCCAGGCCCACGTCCCGACCGCGGGTCTCCTCCAGCCGGGCGAACTGGGTCAGGGACTGACGGTTGGCCCGGTAGCGGGTCTCCGGGGGGACGCCGTCGAGGTTGCCCACGATGAGCGGGTACCCCTCGGCCAGTCGGGTCCGCTGCGCTCCGTCGAGGGAGGAGAAGAAGCGGGCCACCGTGCGCGCGGGGGCGTCGGCGAGCGGTACGGCGCGGCCGTCGATCCGGGCCGCGGCCCAGGCCGCGAGGGCGGCGACGCGCGGGGGAGCTGCGGCCTCGGGGCGGTGGACGGCGGTCCAGCCCGTCGTCGCCAGCATGACGAAGACCACCGCCAGCGCGAGCAGGGTGCGCAGGGCGGTGAGGCGCGAGGGGGCGTCCGGGTGGGGGAGGGCGAGGTGCCCGGGCAGGTTCACTACGGTCAGCGTAGGAGACCGTGGGAGGCTGTGGCGCGCCGGGTGACCGGGCTCACGGCCGACCGTGGGACGGACCTACGAGAGCGTCACTTTCCGTTGTCGTGAGATGCGCCGGTGCCCGACCGGGGTCCGCGCCAGTCCCCGGCCAGGGCCGGGCCGATCTGGTCGAGGTGCGCCTCGGTCATCCGGCGGATCGCGGCGACGCTCGTGTCCTCGCCCCGCCCCCACAGCCGCTCGGTGACCCGCATCACGCCGGAGAACGCGGCGACCGCGACCCGCGGCCGCGGATCGAGGTCGAGGTCCAGCCCCTCGCGGTCGGCGATCAGCCGGGCGATCTGCTCCTCCAACTCGATGGAACGCCGCAGGTGGACGGCGAGCAGGGCGGGGGTGGACTCGATCAGTCGGTAGCCGCGCATGTACAGCTCGACGGGTACGACCTCGGAGATGGCCTCGTCGACGGTGTCCCAGGCGGCGAGCACCGCGTTGCGCATGGCCTCCAGGGGCCCCTCGGCGGCGGGCCGGGCCCGCAGCGCGGCGATGAAGTGCGACTCGACCAGGTCCTGGACCGCGAAGGCGACCTCCTCCTTGTTCGCGAAGTAGCGGAAGAAGGTGCGCTGGGATACGTCGACGGTGTCGGTGATCTCGTCGACCGTGGTCCGTTCGTACCCCTGGGAGACGAAGAGGAGGAGGGCGGCGCGCAGCAGGGCGTCCCGGGTGCGCCGCTTCTTGCGTTCGCGCAGTCCGGCCGCCGGGGCGGTCGGCGCCGGCCGCAGATCGGTCATCACCGGAGGGTCCTTTCTGACGCTGAGTGAGCGGTCAGGGTACCTGTGACCGACGTGACAGAGACCGTCCCACCAAGCCGTTTGTGAAGTGTCAGTCGCTGTCACTAGCCTGTTCGCATGACTAGTCAGACCACCGTCTCAAAGCTTGATCTGACCAAGGGGCCGGGCTCGGGCGAAGGCCCCGCACCGGTCCGATCGGGACTGCGCGGACACCCATGGCTGACCCTCTTCGCCGTGGCGATCGGCGTCATGATGGTCACCCTCGACGGCACGATCGTCGCCGTCGCCAACCCCGCGATCCAGAAGGACCTCGGCGCCTCGCTCGCCCAAGTGCAGTGGATCACCAACGGCTACCTGCTGGCCCTCGCGGTCTCCCTGATCACCGCGGGCAAGCTCGGCGACCGCTTCGGGCACCGTCAGACCTTCCTCATCGGCATCGCCGGATTCGCGCTGTCCTCCGCCGCGATCGGCCTCTCCACGGGGGTCGGGCTCGTCATCGGCTTCCGCGTCGCCCAGGGCGTCTTCGGCGCCCTGCTGATGCCCGCCGCCCTCGGGCTGCTGCGCGCCACCTTCCCCGCCGAGAAGCTGAACATGGCGATCGGCATCTGGGGCATGGTGATCGGCGCCTCGACCGCCGCCGGCCCCATCGTCGGCGGACTGCTCGTCGAGCACGTCAGCTGGCAGTCCGTCTTCTTCATCAACGTGCCGGTCGGGGTCGTCGCCCTGCTCTTCGGCCTGTTCATCCTGCTCGACCACCGGGCCGAGAACGCCCCGCGCTCCTTCGACATCGTCGGCATCCTGCTGCTCTCGGGCGCGATGTTCTCCCTGATCTGGTCCCTCATCAAGGCCTCGGAATGGGGTTGGGGCGACACCAGGACGCTGGCCTTCCTCGGCGGCTCCGTGCTCTGCTTCGTCCTCTTCGCCATCTGGGAATCGAAGATCTCCGAACCGCTGATCCCGCTCGGCATGTTCCGCTCGCTGCCCCTGTCCGCCGGCACCGTGCTGATGGTGCTGATGGCCTTCGCCTTCATGGGCGGCCTCTTCTTCGTCACCTTCTACCTGCAGAACGTGCACGGCATGAGCCCCGTCGACAGCGGCATGCACCTGCTGCCGCTGACCGGCATGATGATCGTCGGCTCGCCCCTGGCGGGAGCGGCCATCACCAAGGTCGGCCCGCGCGCCCCGCTCGTCGCGGGCATGGTCGCCACCGCCGTCGCCTGCTTCGGGATGGCGCGGCTCACCCCGGACAGCGGCACCCTGACCATGTCGCTCTGGTTCGCCCTGCTCGGCCTCGGCCTCGCCCCCGTCATGGTCGGCGCCACCGAGGTCATCGTCGGCAACGCCCCGCTCGAACTGTCCGGCGTGGCCGGCGGACTCCAGCAGGCCGCCATGCAGGTGGGCGGCAGCCTCGGCACCGCCGTCCTCGGCGCCGTCATGGCCGCCAAGGTCGGCGACGCCTTCGGGGACAACTGGCGGGCGGCGCAGCTGCCTCCGCTCACCCCCGAGCAGCTCGACCTCGCCGAGAAGGGAGTCCAGGTCGGCATCGCGCCGGTCCCGCCCGGCGCTCCCGAGCCGGTCGCGCGGGCCATCACCGCCGTCGCGCACGACACGTTCGTGTCCGGCATGAGCACCGCCTTCACCGTCGCCGGGGTCGTCGCGGTCCTCGCCGCGATCGTGGCCTGCTTCACCAAGCGCGGGGACAACGCCGCCGCCGGAGCGGGAGCGGCCCACATCTGAGCCGTACGCCCGACCGTTACGGCCGGGTCAACCCGACGCCCGAGACAGCCCCGCCGGATGGTTCCGGCGGGGCTGTCGCCTATCCGGATGGACTGCCCAGCAGCCCCTTTCGCCCAGACGTCATCGCAGGTCAGCGTGGGTGCAGCGGAGCATTCGGAAACGGTCCGGAGCCCGCCCGTCCACCAGGAGACGATCCGTCATGCGTACGTGGAGCACCGCACGCGTCATCACCCTCGCCGCCACCCTGCTCGCCGCCACCGCCCTCGTCCCCGGCACGGCCGCGGACGCGCACGCGGCCGGCCCGCCGACCCTGGGAGCCTGCGCCACCGGGCAGTTGTGCCTGTGGGCGAAGCCCGAGTTCAAGGGGACCCGGTACGTCTTCGAACTGAGCACCCTCGACATCAACAGCTGCACCGCGCTGCCGGCCGGAGCGAGCGCCCAGTCCCTCACCAACCGGATCGGGCGCCCCGTGACCACCTACCAGTCGGCGGACTGCGCGGAGACGGGAGAGTTCCAGACCTACCCGGGGGACGGGGTCTGGCTGCCCCAGTCCCCCTACCAGATCAGGGCGTTCAAGGTGTGGGAGAGGTGACGGGGGTGGTGACCGGCTGATCCCCGGTGACCGGCCGATCCCGGGCGGCCGGCTCGTCTTCGCCGGCCGGCTGGTCGGCCTGGGCGGGCAACGGCCCCGGCCCGGCGACCCCCAGCCGGGCGACCTCGCCCCGCAGCGCCCGCACCTCGGACCGGAGTTCGTGGATCGCCGCCAACTGGAGCCGCTCCACCTGGTCGTCCCGCTCGAAGCGGGCGATGAACCAGGCGGCGATGTTGGCGGTCACCACACCGAGCAGGGCGATCCCCGACAGCATCAGACCGACCGCGACCAGCCGACCGAGCCCCGTGGTGGGGGAGTGGTCCCCGTACCCGACCGTCGTCATCGTGGTGAAGGACCACCACACCGCGTCGCCCAGGTTCTTGATGTTGCCCCTCGGGGCGTCGCGCTCCACGCTCAGCACGGCGAGGGAGCCGAACATCAACAGGCCCACCACGGCCCCGGCCACGTACGTGGTCAGCCGCACCTGCGGGGCCATCCGGGCCCGCCGGCCCACCAGCATCAGGGTCGCGACCAGGCGAAGCAGCCGCAGCGGCTGCGCCAGCGGCAGCACCACAGCCGCCAGGTCCAGCCAGTGCGTCCGCACGAACAGCCGGCGGTCCCGGGCGAGGACCAGGCGCACCAGGTAGTCCACGGCGAAGGCCGCCCAGACCACCCACTCGGCGTGCGTACAGGCCCGGTGCACCTCCGCACCCGCGTCGGGGACGACGATCGGTACGGCGTAGGCGACGGCGAAGGTCACGGCGAGCACCAGCAGCGGGAGCTGCGTACGGCGCTCCCAGCGCGCCTGACGGGAGGGTTCCTTCATGCCGAGCATCGTAAAGAACGGGTAAGGGGCGCCGGGACACCTGTCCCGACGCCCCCTCGGAAGGGTGACGGCTACGCGTCGCCGCCCGCCGCGCCCGGGTCCGCCGCCGCCACGTTCAGCAGCTGGTAACGGTCGACGGCCTGCTTCAGCACCGAGCGGTCGACCTTCCCCTCGCGGGCCAGCTCCGTCAGGGTCGCCAGCACCACCGACTGGGCGTCGATGTGGAAGAAGCGCCGCGCCGCGCCCCGGGTGTCGGCGAAGCCGAAGCCGTCGGCGCCGAGCGAGGTGTACGTCCCCGGAATCCAGCGCGAGATCTGGTCCGGCACCGAACGCATCCAGTCCGAGACCGCCACGAACGGCCCCTCGGCGCCCGAGAGCTTCCGCGTCACGTACGGGACGCGCTGCTCCTCCTCCGGGTGGAGCAGGTTGAACTCCTCCACCGCCACGGCCTCGCGGCGCAGCTCGTTCCAGGAGGTCGCCGACCAGACGTCCGCCCGGACGTTCCAGTCGGCAGCCAGGATCCGCTGGGCCTCCAGCGCCCACGGCACGGACACGCCCGAGGCCATGATCTGCGCCCCGATGGCGCCCTCGGAGCCCCGCGAGACCCGGTGGATGCCCTTGAGGATGCCGTCCACGTCCACGTCGGCGGGCTCGGCCGGGTGCTGGATCGGCTCGTTGTAGACCGTCAGGTAGTAGAAGACGTCCTCGGCGTCGGGGCCGTACATGCGGCGCAGGCCGTCCTTGACGATGTGCGCGATCTCGTACCCGTACGCCGGGTCGTACGCGACGCAGCCCGGGTTGGTCGACGCCAGCAGCTGGGAATGACCGTCGGCGTGCTGGAGGCCCTCACCGGTCAGGGTGGTCCGGCCCGCGGTGGCGCCCAGGACGAAACCGCGCGCCAACTGGTCGGCCATCTGCCAGAACTGGTCACCGGTGCGCTGGAAACCGAACATCGAATAGAAGACGTAGACCGGGATCAGCGGCTCGCCGTGCGTCGCGTACGCCGAACCGGCGGCGATCAGCGAGGCCGTGCAGCCCGCCTCCGAGATGCCGTCGTGCAGCATCTGGCCGGTCGGCGACTCCTTGTACGCGAGCAGCAGGTCGCGGTCGACCGCCTCGTACTGCTGGCCCAGCGGGTTGTAGATCTTGGCGCTCGGGAAGAACGCGTCCATGCCGAAGGTGCGGTACTCGTCGGGGGCGATCAGCACGAACCGCTTGCCGATCTCCTTGTCCCGCATCAGGTCCTTCAGGATGCGGACGAAGGCCATCGTGGTGGCGATCGACTGCTGCCCCGAGCCCTTCTTGGCGGCCGCGTACGTCGTGTCGTCCGGCAGCTGCAGCGGCTTGGCGCGCACCACACGGGTGGGCACGTAGCCGCCGTGGGCGCTGCGCTGGTCGTGCATGTACTGGATCTCGGGCGAGTTGCGGCCCGGGTGGTAGTACGGCGGGGCGCCGCTCTCCAGCTGCGCGTCCGTGATCGGGATGTGCAGACGGTCGCGGAAGCGCTTGAGGTCGTCGACCGTCAGCTTCTTCATCTGGTGGGTGGCGTTGCGACCCTCGAAGTTCGGGCCGAGCGTCCAGCCCTTGACGGTCTGCGCCAGGATCACCGTCGGCTGGCCCTTGTGGGCCTTGGCCGCCGCGTACGCCGCGTAGACCTTCTTGTGGTCGTGGCCGCCGCGACCCAGGTGCTGGATCTGCTGGTCGGTCATGTTCTCGACCATCGCCCGCAGCCGCTGGTCACCGCCGAAGAAGTGCTCCCTGATGTAGCCGCCGGACTCGGTGGCGTACGTCTGGAACTGCCCGTCGGGCGTGGAGTTCATCTTGTTGACCAGGATGCCGTCGCGGTCCTGGGCCAGCAGCGGGTCCCACGAACGGTCCCAGATCAGCTTGATCACGTTCCAGCCGGCGCCGCGGAAGATCGACTCCAGCTCCTGGATGATCTTTCCGTTGCCGCGCACCGGGCCGTCGAGGCGCTGGAGGTTGCAGTTGACGACGAACGTCAGGTTGTCCAGACCCTCACGGGCGGCGATGGACAGCTGGCCGAGCGACTCCGGCTCGTCCATCTCGCCGTCGCCGAGATACGCCCAGACGTGTGACTTCGAGGTGTCCGCGATCCCGCGCGCCTGCATGTACCGGTTCATCCGCGCCTGGTAGATCGCGCCGAGCGGACCGAGGCCCATCGAGACGGTCGGGAACTCCCAGAAGTCCGGCATCAGCCGCGGGTGCGGATAGCTGGAGAGACCGTACGGAGCCTTCGACTTCTCCTGCCGGAACGCGTCGAGCTGCTGCTCGGAGAGCCGGTCCAGGAGGTAGGCGCGGGCGTAGATGCCGGGGGAGGCGTGGCCCTGGAAGAAGATCTGGTCGCCGCCGTCGCCCTCGTCCTTGCCCCGGAAGAAGTGGTTGAAGCCGACGTCGTAGAGCGAGGCGGAGGAGGCGAACGTCGCGATGTGGCCGCCGACGCCGATGCCGGGGCGCTGCGCGCGCGAGACCATCACGGCCGCGTTCCAGCGGGTGGCGTTGAGGACCTTGCGCTCGATCTCCTCGTTGCCGGGGAAGAACGGCTCGTCCTTGGTGGCGATCGTGTTGACGTAGTCCGAGCTGCGCATCTCGGGCACGGCCACGCGCTTCTCGCGGGCCCGCTCGATCAGGCGCAGCATCAGGTAGCGGGCCCTTTCGCGACCCCGCTCGTCGACCGCGGCGTCCAGGGAGTCGAGCCACTCCAGGGTTTCCTCCGGATCGAAGTCCGGGACCTGGCTCGGCAGGCCGCCAATGATGATCGGATTGCGATCGGATGCGGAAGCCACGCTGTTCCTTCGCTGTCGGGGGAGTCGTGCCTTGGGGTCGCCGCCTCCCATGGTCTTACGCCCGGCCGAAATCTTCACCTCTACCCTTGGGTAACCCCTTGAGCGTCGGGGGAGCGGCCGCGGGGCCGGTTCGCGGGTCGGTCAAATGGCAACCTTACGCCCAAGACGATCAGTGGTTTCGTAAGGTCGTTCGTCCCTCAAACAGGTAGGAAAGTCCTCTTGCGATGCCGAATGAGCTGGAATGGTGTGGGATGAATCACCAGTGGTCCGTCGGGCAAGCTTGAAAGTTGCGGCGAGACGGCCGCAATCGTCACCGTTTCGACGGTCTTGGCGGTCGGGTACTTGCGCGATCCGCCGCGCCCGTGTGGACTACGCCCAATGCTGCGCGTACGCGCGCCGCCGAAAGACATTCACCGAACATGAGCAGGAGGCACCCCGTGAGCGCGACCGCGGACCACGCGGAGAGCCTGGCCGCCCGGCTGGGTTTCCAGTCCGAACAGGTGGTCCAGGAGATCGGCTACGACGAGGACGTCGATCAGGAATTCCGTGACACCGTCGACAAGCTCGTCGATGTACTCGCAGACGAGGACTACGACGACGTCGCCGACGCGGTGCTGTTGTGGTTCCGTGACGAGGACGGAGACCTGACGGACGCCCTGGTCGACGCGACCGAGCTGGTCGAGGACGGCGCACTGATCCTGCTGCTGACCCCCAAGACGGGCCGTGACGGCTACGTCGAGGCCAGCGACATCAGCGAGGCCGCCGAAACGGCGGGCCTGTCCCTTGCCAAGGGTCTGCCCGTCGGCAAGGAGTGGACCTCCACCAAGCTGGTGACGCCCAAGACGGCCGCCAAGAAGCGCTGAACCGCGCCCCGCAGCCAAGCGGACGCACACCCCGTCGACCCGGTTCACCCCGCGGTCGGCGGGGTGTGGGCGTTCCGGAGCCCGTCCGGCGGCGCGGATCGGGCGCGATCCGGGAGGGACGCCATAGGCTGGGCCTCACCCGAACGGACCCGTGAGGGAACGCAGGAACGAAGGGATGCGACAGATGGCGATCGAGGTCGGCGACAAGGCCCCGGACTTCGAGCTCAAGGACAACCACGGCGCCACCGTGCGGCTCTCCGACTTCCGGGGCGAGAAGGCCGTCGTGCTGCTCTTCTACCCGTTCGCGTTCACCGGTGTCTGCACCGGCGAGCTGTGCGAGCTGCGCGACCGGCTGCCCCGGTTCCAGAACGACGACGTCCAGCTCCTCGCCGTCTCCAACGACTCGGTTCCCACCCTGCGGGTCTTCGCCGAGCAGGAGGGTCTGGAGTACCCGCTGCTGTCGGACTTCTGGCCGCACGGCGAGGTCTCCCGCGCCTACCGGGTGTTCGACGAGGAGAAGGGCTGCGCGGTCCGCGGCACGTTCGTCATCGACCGGGACGGCGTCGTGCGCTGGTCCGTCGTCAACGGTCTGCCCGACGCGCGTGACCTGAACGAGTACATCAAGGCCCTCGACAGCCTCTGACCGCCCGCGACCGCCCTCGGGGCCGGTTCGTCGGCCTCCGTCCGGTCCGTCGCGTTAAAACCCGTCTACGGGCGGGAACCCGTCACTAGGATCGAAACGTTGATCCAGGTAGCTCCCCCAGTCACCGCTGGGAGGGCCCTGTACGACGGGGCTCCGCCCCACACACATAACCAATGGAGGACCTGTGGGAGTCAGCCTCAGCAAGGGCGGCAACGTCTCGCTGACCAAGGCCGCGCCTAACCTGACGGCGGTCATCGTCGGTCTGGGCTGGGACGCTCGCACCACCACCGGTGTCGACTTCGACCTCGACGCCAGCGCGATCCTGACCAACGACCAGGGCAAGGTCGCCAGCGACTCGAACTTCGTGTTCTTCAACAACCTGAAGAGCCCGGACGGCTCGGTCGAGCACACCGGTGACAACACCACCGGTGAGGGCGAGGGCGACGACGAGGCCATCAAGGTCAACCTCGCCGGCGTGCCCGCCGATGTCGCCAAGATCGTCTTCCCCGTCTCGATCTACGAGGCCGAGAGCCGCCAGCAGAGCTTCGGCCAGGTCCGCAACGCGTACATCCGCGTGGTGAACCAGGCCGACAACACCGAGCTGGCCCGCTACGACCTCTCCGAGGACGCCTCGACCGAGACCGCCATGGTCTTCGGCGAGCTGTACCGCAACGGCGCGGAGTGGAAGTTCCGCGCGATCGGCCAGGGCTACGCCTCCGGCCTGCGGGGCATCGCGCAGGACTTCGGCGTCAACGTCTGAGCCCGAGAGCAGTCCCCGTCCGGCGCCGTGCACCGAGTGTGTGCGGCGCCGGACCGGCTTCGCCACCACGAGCGCCATGGCTCCATGGCTCGGCCACCATCACCACGTCGTCCGGGGAGGACCACAAATGGGCGTGACACTCGCCAAGGGGGGCAACGTTTCCCTGTCCAAGGCCGCACCGAACCTGACCCGGGTTCTGGTGGGTCTCGGATGGGACGCGCGCTCGACCACGGGAGCGGACTTCGACCTCGACGCCAGCGCACTGCTGTGCAACAGCGGCCGCGTGCTCGGGGACGAGTACTTCGTGTTCTACAACAACCTCAAGAGCCCCGAGGGCTCCGTCGAACATACCGGGGACAACCTCACCGGCGAGGGTGAAGGCGACGACGAGTCGATCATCATCGACCTGACGAAGGTGCCCGCCCAGGTCGACAAGATCGTCTTTCCGGTGTCGATCCACGACGCGGACAGCCGGCGGCAGAGCTTCGGCCAGGTGAGCAACGCCTTCATTCGTGTGGTCAACATGGCGGACGACCAGGAACTGGCCCGCTACGACCTCACGGAGGACGCCTCCAGCGAGACCGCGATGATCTTCGGCGAGGTCTACCGGTACGGCGGTGAATGGAAGTTCCGTGCGGTAGGGCAGGGGTACGCGTCGGGGCTGCGCGGCATCGCTCTAGACTTCGGGGTCAACGTTTCGTAAAGGCTTACAAGACGATGGGGTGCCAGTGGTTCTCAAAACCTTCGGCTGGTCGTTCGCAATCACTGCGCTCGGCCTAGTCGCAGCGGTGTTGTACGGGGGGTGGACCGCTCTCGGGATCGTGGCGATCCTGACTGTCCTCGAGATCTCGCTGTCCTTCGACAACGCGGTGGTCAACGCCGGAATCCTGAAGAAGATGAATGCCTTCTGGCAAAAGATCTTCCTCACGGTCGGCGTGCTCATCGCCGTATTCGGCATGCGCCTGGTCTTCCCCATCGTGATCGTCGCGATCAGCGCCAAGATCGGTCCCATCGACGCCGTCAATCTCGCGCTGACGGACAAGGACCGCTACCAGCAGCTGGTGACGGACGCCCACCCGTCCATCGCCGCCTTCGGTGGCATGTTCCTTCTGATGATCTTCCTCGACTTCATTTTCGAGGACCGTGACATCAAGTGGCTCGCGTGGCTGGAGCGCCCGCTCGCGAAGCTCGGCAAGATCGACATGCTGTCGGCGTGCATCGCGCTGATCGTCCTGGTCGTCACCTCGATGACCTTCGCCGCCAACGCCCACCAGCACGGCGGCGTCCACGTGGACAAGGCGCAGACCGTTCTGGTCTCCGGCGTCCTCGGCCTGATCACCTACATGATCGTCGGCGGTCTCTCCGGCTACTTCGAGAACAAGCTGGAGGAAGAGGAGGAAGCCGAGCACGAGGCGGAGGAAGAGGCCAAGCGGACCGGTAACGCGGTCTCGGCCGTGGCCATGGCCGGCAAGGCCGCCTTCTTCATGTTCCTCTACCTCGAAGTCCTCGACGCCTCCTTCTCCTTCGACGGGGTCATCGGCGCCTTCGCCATCACCAACGACATCGTGCTGATGGCCCTCGGCCTCGGCATCGGTGCCATGTACGTCCGTTCGCTGACGGTCTACCTGGTCCGCCAGGGCACCCTCGACGACTACGTCTACCTGGAGCACGGCGCGCACTACGCCATCGGCGCGCTCGCCGTGATCCTGCTCGTCACCATCCAGTACGAGATCAACGAGATCATCACCGGTCTCGTCGGCGTCGTCCTGATCGCCTGGTCCTTCTGGTCCTCCGTACGCCGCAACAAGCGTCTGGAGTCGGCGGGTGGCGAGGTCGAGCCGGCGCAGGTCGCCGCGGGGGGCTGAGCCCACCCGAGCACGGGACCGGGTGTGACCCGGCCCCGAATGCGGAACGCTTCATGACGACGGGGCGGCCGCGCGGATCCACGGAACCGCGCGACCGCCCCGACGCACATCCGGTGCAGACCGACCTGGGGGGTTGGCGATGGGGTTCTTCGACGGGATCAGGGGCGCGCGCGCCATGGGCTTCGACTCCGGCCAGGCCGGGTCGAACGCCATCGAGCTCACACGGCGACATCCGACGGTGTCGCTGACCAAACAGCAGGCGGTCCACGGCAATCTGCGCGTGAACCTCTCCTGGCGGATGCGCACCTCTGACATCGGAGGCCGCTCCCCCGGCCAGAGCGGGCAGCTCCTGCGCCACCCGTTCAAGCTGTTCAAGCCCGACATGGTGCAGGCCCACACCCAGGGCATGGTCAACGTGGACCTCGACATGGGCTGCCTCTACGAGCTGACCGACGGCACCCGGGGCGCCGTCCAGCCCCTCGGCAACCTGCTCGGCGACCTCAACGACCCGCCGTACATAAAGCTCAGCGGCGACGACCGCTTCGGCTCGGGCTCCGGGGAGACCCTCTACGTCAACCTCGACCACGCCGACGAGATCAAGCGCCTGCTCGTCTTCGTCTACATCTACGACCAGACCCCGGCCTTCGACCGCACCCACGCCCTGGTCACGCTCTACCCGACCGCCGGCCCCAGGATCGAGATCCCCCTGGACGAACGGCATCCGCAGGCGCGTTCCTGCGCGGTGGTCTCGTTCGAGAACGTCAAGGGCGAGCTGATCGTGCGCCGCGAGGTGAAGTTCGTCTACGGCTTCCAGGCCGAGCTGGACCGGCTGTACGGCTGGGGGCTCCAGTGGGGACGGGGCTACAAGAGCGCCAAGTCCTGAACGGAGTCCCGGCCGGGCCGCCCGTCGTACGGGACGGCCCGTGGGGCCCCGTGCCGGTCAGCGCCGGATGAACTGCGGCCCCTGCGCCGGGAGCCGGAAACCGGGGTCACCGCCGCCCGGAGCCGGCACCGGAGCGGGCACCGGGGCCGGGGACACCGGCTGCGGGTACCCGTACGCGGGCTGGACGGCCGGCGGGGCCTGCGTGGGCGGCGCCGGGGGTTGCGGGCGCATCAGGGCGGTGGCCTCGTCCGTGCCCGCCCGCTCCGCCCCGGAGCCGGCCGGGGCGGACGCCGCCGACGCGGCGGCGTTCTCGTCTACGGAGATCCCGTGGTCGGTGGCCAGCCCCACAAGGCCGTCCGAGTAGCCCTCGCCCAGCGCGCGGAACTTCCACCCGTCCCCGCGGCGGTACAGCTCCCCGCAGATCAGGGCCGTCTCGGCGCCGGTCTCCGGCCGGACGTCGAAGTAGGCCAGCGGCTCGGAGCCGCCGCCCGGGGTGGCGTCGTAGAGGAGGATCCGCAGGTCGTGGACCCGCTGGAACGGCACGTCCTCGGCGGAGGCCACCACCAGGATCCGGTCCACCGCGGGGGTGACGGCCCTCAGGTCCGCCTGGACGGCGTCGGTGACCCCGTCGCCCAGCTGCTTCTTGCCCAGCCGCCAGACCGCCCCCGAGGGGTGCCGGGGCTGGTTGTAGAACACGAAGTCCTCGTCCGAGCGCACACGCCCGTCCGCGCCCACGAGCAGCGCGGAGGCGTCCACGTCCGGAACCTCGGGCCCGTCGGTCCAGCGGAGCACCGCCCGGACCGCCACGGGGGCCACCGGGATGTTCGAGCCCTTCTGCATCGCGTGCGTCATGCCGGTCATCCTGCCCTCCCGGACGGGACCGGGACAATGCGGCCCCCCGAAGGGACCCGGACGTTGTGAACGGGTCCGGGGCCTGTGAACGGGTCCGGGGCTTGTACCGACGGGCCGAGCTGGGCATGGTGCAAGAGGGTTACCTGAACTTCATGTGCTTGAGGAACTCTTGACTCACGTTCGTACGTACTATTACCGGCCACGCCAGTTGGGCCGCCGAGGCAGTACGGGGGAAGCACATGCGTCACTTCGGGCACATCACGCCCACTGTCCGCAAGGACCTCTTCCACCAGGAGCCGGTCGAGTTCACCCTCGCCTCCCCGGCCCGCACGCTCGCCGCAGCGCTGGGAGCCACCCTCTACAGCCCGGCCACCCGGCCCGCCCTGGCCGCCGACATTCGCAAACAGGCGGGCCTCGGAGTCGTCTCCATGGTCCTCTGCCTGGAGGATTCCATCAGCGACGCCGATGTCGTCGGCGGCGAGGAGAACCTCGTCCGGCAGTTCGCCGACCTCGACGCCGAGGGTGACGGGGCCCCCGAGATCCCCCTCCTGTTCATCCGGGTCCGCGAGCCCGAGCAGATCGCCGATCTCGTCCGCCGCCTCGGCCCCTCGGTACGACATCTGGCCGGATTCGTACTCCCCAAGTTCACGGAGAGCCGCGGAACCGCCTTCCTCGACGCCATCGCCGACGCCGAGAGCGCCGCCGGACTGAACCGGCTGTACGCCATGCCCGTCCTGGAGACCCCCGACCTCCTCCACCTGGAAACCCGGGCGCAGGCACTCGCCGGCATCTCCCGCACCGTGAACCGCTACCGCGAGCGCGTCCTGGCCCTCCGGCTCGGCGTCACCGACTTCTGCTCCGTGTACGGACTGCGCCGCACCCCCGACATGACCGCCTACGACGTCCAGATCGTCGCCGGGGTCATCGCCGACGTGGTCAACGTCCTCAGCCGCGCCGACGGCACCGGCTTCACCGTCACCGGCCCCGTCTGGGAGTACTTCCGCAGCCAGCAGCGCCTCTTCAAACCGCAGCTGCGCCGCAGCCCCTTCCTGGAGGAGGGCGTCGAGGAACTGCGCACCGCGCTGATCGAGCACGACCTCGACGGACTGCTGCGCGAGATCGAACTCGACCGGGCCAACGGACTGCTCGGAAAGACCTGCATCCACCCCGCCCACGTCACCCCCGTCCACGCGCTGTCGGTGGTCTCCCACGAGGAGTTCTGCGACGCCCAGGACATCCTGCGACCCGAACGGGACGGCGGCGGTGTGATGAGGTCGGCTTATACGAACAAAATGAACGAAGTGAAGCCCCACCGGGCCTGGGCCGAGCGCACCATGCTGCGCGCCGAGGTCTTCGGTGTGGCGAAGGAGGAGGTCGGCTTCGTCGACCTGCTCACGGCCGGACTCCAGGTGTGAGCCCGACCCCGAGGACAGAGGGACCAGTGGAGAAGAACAAGCACGCCGACCCGAGCGACCTGACCGACACGGTGTGGTCGGGAACGTGGGTCGCCGAGCGCCTGGGCGTCGGCCTGCGGGACGGCGACGACCCCGCCGCGCCCCGGCTCGCCGACCTGCTCGGGCTCGCCCTGCGGCGCAACCCCAAGCGGGCCCACCTGCTGGTCTCACAGGTGCTCGGCAAGCACGTCCCGCAGTCCCCGGCCGTCGTGCACGCCGCGGGCCGCGGCCTCGGCGAGCGGGTACGGGCTCTCCTGGGCGAGGAGACGGCCGCCACGGCGGTGGTCCTGGGATACGCCGAGACCGCCACCGGCCTCGGCCACTGCGTCGCCGACGGCCTGGGCCCCGCCCCCTACCTGCACTCCACCCGCCGGCCCGTGCCCGGAGTGGAGCCCGCGGGAGGCTTCGAGGAGGCCCACTCGCACGCCACCTCGCACCTCCTGCTGCCCGAGGACCCGGAACTGCTGGCCGGCGCAGGACCGCTGGTCCTCGTCGACGACGAGTTCTCCACCGGCAACACCGTCCTGAACACCATCCGCGACCTGCACGCCCGCCACCCCCGCGACCACTACGTCGTCGTCGCCCTCGTGGACATGCGCGGCGCCGCCGACCGCGACCGCCTCACCGCCTTCGCCGCCGAGCTGGGCGCCCGGGTCGACCTGATCGCCCTCGCCTCGGGCACCGTCACCCTCCCCGAAGGCGTGCTGGCCAAGGGCCAGGCCCTGGTCGAGGCGTACGAGAGCCGCGCCGTCGAGCCGGCCCCCGCAACGCCGACCCCGGCCCCCGCCCCCGTCGTACGGGTCGCGCTCGACTGGCCCGCCGGGCTCCCCGACGGCGGCCGACACGGCTTCACCCCCGCCCACCGCACCACCCTGGAGGCGGCGCTCCCGCGCCTGGCCCGACAGCTCGCCGACGCCCTGGACGGGGCGCCCGGGCGGGACGCGGGGGCCGGGCGGGACAGGGCGCCCGGGCGGGTCCTCGTACTCGGCAACGAGGAGCTGATGTACGCGCCGCTGCGCCTCGCCCTCGCCCTGGAGGAGTCCGGGGCCGCCGCCGAGGTGCGGTTCTCCACCACCACCCGCTCGCCCGTCCTGGCCGTCGACGACCCCGGCTACGCCATCCGCACCCGCCTGGTCTTCCCCGCCCACGACGCCCCCGCCGACGGCCCCGGCGAGCGGTACGCCTACAACGTCCGGGCCACGGACGGGACCGGCTTCGACACCGTCGTCGCCGTCGTCGACTCCGCCGGGGACACCCCCGAACTGCACACCGGCCTGCTGGCGGCCCTCGCCCCGCACACCGGCCGGGTCCTGCTGGCCGTCATACCGTCGTACACCCCCTCGTACGCCCGGCCGTACGCCCCCTCGCACACCCCCACGCACGTCCCGTCGCACGCCCCTTCGCGCGTCGTGGCGCGCGAAACCGACCGGCAGGAGCCGATCATGACCGAGCCCCGGCTGCCGGAACCCCTGCGCGGCCCGGCCTTCTCCTCGTACGCCCCCGAGGACGTCGGCTGGCTGCTCCAGGACCTCTCCGAGGTCGAGCTGGAGGCCCCGACCGAGGAGCGCGAGGAGGCCATCCAGGCCGGCGGCGCCCACTACGCCGAGTCCCTGCCCGTCGAGTACCAGCCCTCCGAGGCCTATCAGGAGCTGTACCTCAGCGCCCTGACCGCCTCCGCCGCCCGCATAGCCCGGGCGGTCGGGACCGTCACCGAGACCGTGCTCGCCGAGCGCACCCCCAGGCCCGTCCTGGTCTCCCTGGCCCGCGCCGGCACCCCCGTCGGCGTGCTGATGCGCCGCTGGGCCCAACTGCGCCACGGCCTGGACCTGCCGCACTACGCCGTCTCCATCGTGCGAGGCCGCGGCATCGACCCCAACGCCCTGCGCTGGCTCGCCGCCCACCACGACCCCGCCGACGTGGTCTTCGTCGACGGCTGGACCGGCAAGGGCGCCATCACCCGGGAGCTGCGCGAGGCCCTCGCGGCCCACCAGCGCGAGGAGGGCGGCCCCGGCTTCAACCCAGACATCGTCGTCCTGGCCGACCCCGGCTCCTGCGTGGAGACGTACGGCACCCGCGAGGACTTCCTGATCCCCTCCGCCTGCCTGAACTCCACCGTTTCCGGACTCGTCTCGCGTACGGTGCTGAGGTCCGACCTGGTCGGGCCCGGGGACTTCCACGGCGCCAAGTTCTACCGCGAACTCGCCGGCGCCGACGTCTCCACCGGCTTCGTCGACTCCGTCGCCGCCCACTTCGACGAGGTGGCCGAAGCCGTCGAGGCCGAGGTCAAGGAGCTGCTCGCGGCCGACCGCACGCCCACCTGGGTGGGCTGGGCGGCCGTCGAGCGGATCAGCGAGGAGTACGGCATCCACGACGTGAACCTGGTCAAGCCCGGAGTCGGCGAGACCACCCGGGTGCTGCTGCGCCGTGTCCCCTGGAAGATCCTGGCCCAGCGCGGGGCCGGGGCAGACCTGGACCACGTTCGCCTGCTCGCGGAGCAGCGGGGGGTGCCGGTCGAGGAAGTCGACGGGCTGCCCTACACGTGCGTCGGACTCATCCATCCCCGCTTCACGCGCGGCGCCACCGGCGCCGACGGAAAGGCCGTGACCGTCAAGTGACCGTCCTCGTAGCCAGTGACCTCGACCGTACGCTCATCTACTCGTCGGCCGCCCTCGCCCTGACCATGCCCGACCCGGTGGCCCCCCGGCTGCTGTGCGTCGAGGTGCACGAGAGCAAGCCGCTGTCGTACATGACGGAGACGGCCGCCGCTCTGCTGGCGGAGCTGACCGCGGACCCGTCGGTGGTCTTCGTCCCGACGACGACCCGCACGCGCAAGCAGTACCAGCGCATCCGCTTCCCCGGACGCCCGGCCCGGTACGCGATCTGCGCCAACGGCGGTCAACTGCTGGTGGACGGGGTGCCGGACCGGGACTGGCGGCGCGCGGTGGCCGCGCGGCTGGCCCAGGAGTGCGCCCCGCTGGAGGAGGTGCACGCGCACCTGCTGGCGACCTCGGACCCGGCGTGGCTGCGCAAGGCACGGGTGGCGGAGGACCTGTTCGCGTACCTGGTCGTGGAGCGGGCGCTGGTCCCGGACGAGTGGCTCAAGGCGCTGACGGAGTGGGCGGGGGCGCGCGGCTGGACCGTCTCGCTCCAGGGCCGCAAGATCTACGCCGTACCGGTCCCGCTGACCAAGAGCGCGGCCATGCGGGAGGTGGCCCGGCGCACCGGAGCCGGCACCACCCTGGCGGCGGGGGACTCGCTGCTGGACGCCGACCTGCTGTTGGCGGCGGACCTGGGCTGGCGCCCGGGGCACGGGGAACTGGCCGACGCGGGGTGGACGGCGCCCTCGGTGACCTCGCTCGCGGTGGGCGGGGTGCTCGCGGGCGAGGAGATCCTGCGCGAATTCGGACGGGCCGTCGCGACACTGACCGCGTAGGGGCCGGCGGTTGCGACACTGACCGCATGACCAAGGGCAACAGCACCAAGATCACTGACGATCTCTACGCGTACGTCCTCGCCCACAACCCCCCGTTGGACGCGGTCCAGCGGGGGCTGGTGGTGACCACCCGGGAGAAGTTCCCGGAGTCGGCGGGCATGCAGTCGGCCGAGGAACAGGGGCCGCTGCTGGCCTTCCTCGTCCGACTGACGGGTGCCCGGCACATCGTCGAGGTGGGCACCTTCACGGGTTTCTCGGCCCTCTCCATGGCCCAGGCGCTGCCGCAAGGCGGCCGTCTGATCGCCTGCGACGTGTCACGTGAGTGGACGGACTACGGCCGCGAGGCCTGGGAGGCGGCGGGCGTCGCCGACCGCATCGACCTGCGGATCGCCCCGGCGCTGGAGACGCTCCGCGCGATGCCGACCGAGCCCCACGTCGACATGGCGTACGTGGACGCGGACAAGGAGAGCCAGATCCTCTACTGGGAGGAACTGGTGCCGAGGCTGCGTCCGGGCGGGCTGATCGTCACGGACAACACCCTCTTCCACGGGTCGGTGCTGGACACCTCCCCGGGCAGCCGGGGCGCGAGCGTCCACGCCTTCAACGAGCACGCGGCGGCCGACACGCGCATGGAGTCGGTGCTGCTGGGGATCTCGGACGGGCTCACGCTCTCGCGCAAGCGCTAGGCGCTCGTGTTCCCGCTCGCGCCGGTCGCAGGCGGGCGGGGAGCCGTGGGGGCCCGGGCCGGTCGGCCCGCGCCCCCGGCGATCGCTCCGGGGCGTCAGCCGCAGCCCCCGCCGCCGCAGCAGCCCCCGCCTCCGCCCCCGCCGCTCATGGCCCGGGCGGGTGCGGGGGCACTGCCGGAGCCGCCGACGGCGACGGCGGAGAGCAGCTTGACGGTGTCGGCGTGCCCGGCGGGGCAGTCGGCGGGCGCGGAGGACTCGACCATCGGACGACTGACCTCGAAGGTGTCGTCGCAGGTGCGGCAGCGGTATTCGTAGCGGGGCATGAACACAGGCTACGCAGCGCGGCTCCCCCCGGGAAGCGGCACGGCGCGGGTCGGGCCACCGTCCCGGCGACGGGGGCCGGCGCGACCGCCGACCGGGGCCGCGCTCTGTCCGAGCGCGGCGCCGCACCATGGGCCGTCAGCGGGGCGCCTGGTCGGGTCGCCGCGTCGGCTCCGGCCGTCCCGCCCGCTGCTCCCGGGCCGCCTCCTCGGGGTGCCTGGCGCGCCAGTACGGGTTGTCGTGCGGCAGCGCGCTGCCCACCCGCCCGTACATCCCGAACCACATCAGCATCACGCCCACCACGAAGCTGAACAGCACGTTCGGGATCCTGAAGGCGAGGAAGTTCAGACTGGTGTCCAGCAGGGCCAGGTTCACGAACCCGCTCGCGATGAACAGCAGACCGAGCACGATGTTCATCGTCGAGGCGAGGTTCCCGCCGACCAGCATCCCGTAGAGGAGCAGCAGTCCCACCAGGATCGACAGGACGCTCAGCGCCCCGTTCGTGTTCATGGACATCACGGTGTCCCCGCCCACGCTGAAGAAGCCGATCCGGTGCGTGAGCCCGAGGATCCCGAACACCAGCAGCACGAGACCCGTCAGACCGGCGCCCACCCGGTAGACCTTGCTGAGCTTGTGGTCGACCGGCAGGTGCTCGTCGATCCGGGTGGTGACGGGCCGGCGGACGCGGGGCGCGGCGTGCGAAGCCATGACGGCCTCCTCTGTTCGGGCCGTGCGGTCCCTCCAGCATCCGCCGCCCCAAGCCCCGCGACAACTCGACCCCGCGCGGGGCCGGCGGCCCACCCGGCCCCGCCCGGCCACAGCCCCCGGCCTTGCCACAGCCCCCGGCCGCTCCCGGGGCCCGGCCGGCCTCAGGCCTCGGCCTTGCCACAGCCCCGGCCGCTCCCGGGGCCCGGCCGACCTCAGGCCTCGGCCTTGCCACAGCCCCGGCCGCTCCCGGGGCCCGGCCGACCTCAGCCCTGGCCGCGCTGCGTGCGGATCCCGTCGACCACGCGGTGCACGGAGCCCCGTACGTCCTCCATCTCCAGCAGGAACGCCCAGTAGTCCGGATGCCGTCCCTCCAGCGCGGCCAGCGCCCGTTCGACCCGGGCCACCGCCGCGTCCAACGGTCCCGCGTGCCGCGGATCGGGCACGCTCCGCCCGGCCATCGCCAGCCGCTGCGCGTCCCGGATCGCGAACCGGGTCCGCTGCACCTCCGCCTGCGGATCCCGCGCCACCGCCTCCAGCCGTGTGAGCCGGTCCTGCGCCGCCGACACCGCCTCGTCGGTCGCCTCCAGCGAATCCCGGATCTCCTCCAGGAGCGTGCCGACGTCGGCCCAGCGCTGTTCCTCCCGCGCCCGACCGGCCTCCCCGAGACGGTCCTCCGCCCGCGCGACGTCCCGTACCGCCTGGTCGGGGACCTGCTGGAGGTCCTGCCAGCAGGCCGCGCTGAAGCGGCGCCTCAGCTCGCTGAGCACCGGATCCACCCGGTCCGCCCGGTTGCGCAACGCCTGGGCCCGGGTCCGCAGGCTCACCAACCGCCGATCGATCTCCGCCGCCCGCTCCGGAAGCCGCGCCGCCTCGGCCCGTATCGCCTCCGCGTCCCGCAGGATCCTGTCCGAGCGCCGCACGGTCTCCTGGACCCCGTGCACGGCCGCGCCCTGGTTCAGCTTGGTCAGCTCCGGCCCCAGCGCGGCCAGCCGGGCCGCCAGGTCGTCGGCCCGCATCCCCTTGGCCCGCGCGCCGTCCAGCGCGTCACTCGCCGCCAGCAGCGCCGCCTTCGCCCGCTCCCGGGCAGGCGCGACCCGGGCCAACTGCGTCTCCGCCCGGTCCAACAGCGGCCGCAGCCCCTGCTCGAACCGCTCCAGCTCCCCCTGGACCCGGACCAGTTCCTCGCGCGCCCGGGTCAGCTGCTCCCGTGCCTGCGCGGCGGCGGACCCCTCCAGATCGACCCGGTCCAGGTCGTGCGCGTCCACCGCCTCGATGTACACCCGGCTCGCCTCGTCGATGCGCTGCCCGAGCGCCACGAAACCCTCGGCGGCGTGCCGCGCCTCGGGCGAGCCGTCCGCCGCGGCGATGGTCTCCATCGAGATCCGCAGGTCGCGCTGCGCCGTGTCCAGCTCGTAGAACGCCGCCGCGGCGGCATCCTTCGCCGCCTGCGCGTCCGCCCGCCGACCCTCGTCCCGCCCGCCGAACCACCGTCGGGATGCCGTCGTCACAATCCCTCTCCCGTACCGCGTCCGCCATGCCCCGCTCCATTCTCCCCCACGGGAACGGGTTTGCGTGGGGGGTGCGCCGCCCATGTAGGCTGTCCACTCATCCACGGGTGCGTAGCTCAGGGGTAGAGCGCTGCTCTTACAAAGCAGATGTCGGCGGTTCGAAACCGTCCGCGCCCACCAGCACGAAGGCCCCCGACCGAACACGGTCGGGGGCCTTTCGCGTCATACGGCCGACGCGGCGACGGCCGTGGGCAACGGCTGTTTCGCCGGGTGGCGTTGAGGGTCAGGCGTTGGGGCGCTTGCCGTGGTTGGCGTTCTTCTTCTTGCGGGCGCGGCGCTTGTTTCCTCGCTTGGCCATGGTGCGTCTCCCTTTCCCGGATATTTCGGGCTTCGCCAGTCTAGGTTCCCGGTCGCGGGCCCGCATGTTTCCGGGCGGGGCTGAGGGGGATCTACCCGCGGGGGTGGTGGTGATGGCAGGTGTGGCGGAGTGGCTGTGGGGGGCGGGGGCCATTGGGTTGCTCGGTGGTGGCGCGGTGGTCGTCGAGAGGTTCGGGTCGCGACGGTTCGACCGGCGGCGGGACGAGGAGCGCAGGCGGCTGCTCGCCGCGACGGGGATTCCCGTCGCGGAGGGGGAGCCGGCGGACCACCGGCTCGTCGACGCCGGGGCGAGGGGGGTGGGCCCCGCCGAACTCGGAGACCGGCACGACGACTTCACCCCGATCCTCGTGGAGTACTACGCCTACGGACTGACGCAGGCGCGCAGCAGCTTCGCGACCAGTCAGGGGTTCGCCGCGATCGGCGCGGCGATCCTGCTCTTCGGGGTGGGGCTCGCGGTCTGGAAGGCGCAGAGCGCGGGGGACGCGTACCTCGGGGTCGTGACCAGCTCCGTCGGGCTGGTCGTCACCCTGGTCGGGCAGCTCTTCCACCGGCGGGCCGACATCGCGCTGCGACACATGGCCGCCCAGACCGCGGCCCTCCGGGAGGACCGGCGGGCGGCCGAGAGCATCCAGCAGGCGATCGGGCTGCTGGACGAGGTCGCCGACCCGGTGATGAGAGGGCGCCTCCAGGCCGGGCTGGTCATGAAACTGTCCGGAGCCGAACTCCCTCCGGCGTAGCGCGGGGCGCGCGATAGTGGAGGTATGTGCCGTTCCATTAAGACCCTGCGCCCGCCCGCCATCCCCGAGAAGGCCACCGAGGAGGAGATCCGCGCGGCCGCGCTCCAGTACGTGAGGAAGGTGTCCGGCTTCCGGGCCCCCGCCGCGCACAACCGGGAGGTGTTCGAGGCCGCCGTCGATGCCGTCGCCGAGGCCACCCGTGACCTCCTCGACGGGGTCCACGTCCGCGGACAGGCGGCGACGGCGGCGTCGGCGACGGCCTAGATCCGCCTACGAGGCCGTCGCCGGGACCGCGCATTCCTCCAGGGGGACCACCGCGACGGGGCAGCCCGTGTGCAGCAGGACCGCGTTGGTGACGGAGCCCAGGCGCGGGGAGAGCGGACGCCTGCGGTGGCGGCCGATGACGACGAGATCAGCGGCCATGGACGCGGCGACCAGGTGCCCGGCGGCGTCTCCCGGGGCCACGACCACCTCGACCTCCACCTCGGGGAAACGCTCCGTGTGCGGGCGCAGGTGCGCCGCGACCAGGGCGGCCACCTGGTGCCGGGCGCGATCCTGGGCGGGGCCGTCGGGGTGTGCGGCGGCGGCGAGCGGGCCGGCCGGAGTGAACACGGGACCGGCCCACGGGTGCGCCACGACCACCCGCAGCCGAGCCCCGCGCCGGGACGCCTCGCGGAAGGCGAAGTGGGTGGTGCTGTCGTCCGGGGCCGCCGCGTTCACGCCGAGCACGAGCTGCCCGTACGGGTCGCGGAGCGCCGCCGGGGCGCGGGGGACCACCACGACCGGGCAGGCGGCGCGGGCGGCGCAGGCCAGGCCGTTCGACCCGAGCAGCAGGCTCGCGAAGCCGCCGCGCCCGCGCGAGCCGAGGACCATCAGCTGGGCGCCCTCACCGAGGTTCGGCAGCACCTCGTCCGGGGTGCCGGGGTGGGAGGCGTACTCGATCGGGGGGAGCCCGGTGCGTCCTGCCAGAGCCGCCCCGACCCGGACGAGCACGGGGTCGTCGTCCGCGCCGGACTCCTGGAAGCCCGCCGACATGATCGCGCCGATGGTGTTCATGTAGAGCCGGGCGTGCACGATCCGGAGCGGGGCGCCGACCAACAGGGCCTGGGAGACGGCCCACTCCAGCGCCCGGTTGCCGCTCTCGGAACCGTCCACGGCGGCGATCACGGGGTGCTCGGGCGTCCGGTGCATGGCTGGCTCCTTCGAGGTGGGTCCGTGGACCCAGCCTCGTGGCGCCGGACGCGGGGAGGGAGTGGGGAAGGTCCCGAGTCGGCGGGACCATCGGCCACCCCCGTGCCGTGCGGGGTGCGGCTGCCGCGCGCGGGGGGTGCGGGCGGGGCCCCGTCAGTGGGCCGTTGCCGAGCGGCGGCGCAGCACCCACACACCGGCGCCGAGCGCGGTGGCCGCGAAGGTGCCGCCCAGTGCCATCTGGCCCGGGCTCATCGGGTCGACGCTGCCGCCGAGGCCGCCGCGGGCGGCTCCGGGAGTGACCTGGAGGCTGACGGTGACGCGCCGGCCCGTGTTTGCGCACTCGAAGGTGACCGGGTGGGAGCCGGTGGGGGCGTCGCGGTAGACCGTGGCCGCGCCGAAGAGGTTGGTCGCCTCCAGGTTGCCCGGCGTCAGCGTGACGTCGCCGAAGGCGCGGGAAGTGGCCTTGCCGGTCTTGGTGCCGCAGCCCTCCACGTTGAGGCTGACCCGACCACCGGGGGCGACGGTGCCGGGCGAGACGGTGGCGGTGGGGGCGGCCGAAGCGGTGGTCACGGTGACGACGAGCGCGACGGGGGTGACGGCGGCGACGATGAGGGCCGTGGCCGCGAGTCCCGTCAGGCGTTGACGGTGGCTGTGGAGGGTGCGGGTGCGGGTGCGCGGGCGGGACGGGGACATGGAATGGACTCCTCGGGCTCCTCGAAATGGCGCGGCCAGGGCACGGATGTGACGCGCACTCGGTGGTGCGTCGTGCTCTGGACGCTAGAAGCCCGGCAGGGAGGCGGCGATCGGTGTCGGGTGAACGGGTGAACGGCTGCCCCGTCCGGCCTAGGCCGGACGGGGGTACGGGGGCCCGAACGCGGGTGCAGGGCCCTGGGCCGTCGCTTTCGGATCCTCAGGTGGCGGGGGTCGGGGCCGGGGGTGGGCGGCGGATGAGGAAGGCGGCCAAGGAGCCCGCCGCGAAGAGGGCGAACAGGGAGACCGCGGTGCCGAGCCAGGTCGTGCCCAGCCACTGGGTGCCGAAGTAGCCCAGCGCCACGCTGTAGCCCGCCCAGGTCATCCCGGCCAGGACCGACCAGGGCAGGAACTCCTTCACCTCGCGCTGGGTCTTGCCCGCACCCAGGGACACCACCGAGCGGCCCGCCGGGGCGAAGCGGGCGATCACCACCAAGGCGCCGCCGCCGCGCGCCAGGGCCGTGCCCAGGCGTTCGTGGGCCCGGGTCAGGCGGCGGGACCGGGCGATGGCGCGGTCCAGTCGGGCTCCGCCGCGCCGGGCCAGCCGGTACGCCGCCATGTCGCCCAGCACCGAGGCGGTCGTGGCGATGACCAGCAGCGCCATGATGTCCGGCACCCGCGCCGGAGTACCCGCGGCGGTGCCGGCTGCCGCCGCGGCGGCAGCGGCGGTGATCACCAGTACGCCGCTCGGCAGGACCGGCAGGAACACGTCGAGGACGACGGACACCGCCACCACGACGTAGATCCAGGGGCTCGCGGTCAGCGACCCCAGCGTCTCAAGCACAGCGGAACTCCCCAGTCCGAAGCGCCGCGTCGTCGCGGGGAGCGGCAGGGGCGGCTTGACAGCCATACAGAATACGCCCTGCCCCCTACTCCGCCGACGTCAGCTCCCGGTCCAGCACCGTCACCAGCCGGGCCCCAGACCGTCCTTTGCGGGCCTGGTCCAGCCGCAGCCGCGCACTGCGACCCGACAGGGCCAGGGTCATCAGCTGGTTGCCGAACCAGGGGCCACCCGTACGCCGCCAACTCACGGGCGGGCGGCCCGTGCGCCCGTGCCGTGAGAAGCCCCGTCCCAGCCACCGGCCCAGTCGTGACCAGCCCAGCCGGAATCCCCACTTCACCGCCGTGTGGATCGAGTTGTGCACCGGCGAGCAGGTCAGCTGGAACACCCGGGCCGTGCTCGGTATGAGGGGCTCGGCCACGTACGCGTGGTGCACGTCTCCGGAAAGGACGCAGACCGTCGCGGGAGCCCTCGGCCCCGTCCCCACCTCCTCGATCAGATCGCTCAACATCGCGAAGGAGGACGGGAAGGCGGCCCAGTGCTCCAGATCGCTGCGCCGACGCAGGTCCTCACCGACGCGCGCCCACCGGTCACCGCGCTCGCCCCGGCACAGCGCGGCGTTCCACACTTCCGCGTCGTGGATGAGCGGCGGCATCAACCACGGCAGGGAGGAGCCGATCAGCAGGTGGTCGTAACGGCCCTGCCCGGCCAGGGCGTTCTCCCGGAGCCAGGCGAACTCGGCCGGGTCGAGCATCGCCCGCCCGTCCTCGGCCAGCACCCGCGCCGCGCGGGTGTCGACCATCAACAGCCGTGACCGGCCGAAGTCGCGGCGGTAACTCCAGCGGGTCGAGGCGGGGTCGGCGTCCGCCGCGGCCGCGAAGGCACGCAGGGCCTCGGTGCCGTCGGGGGACGCGCGTATCGCCGCGTACAGCGCGTCGGCGTCGAGTTCGGCGGGGGAGAGGTTGCCGAGGTGCTGGTACACCCAGTACGACATCAGCCCGCTGAGCACCCGCTCCGACCACCACGGAGTGGCCCGCATCTCCGCCAACCAGGCCGCGCTGGTGTTCCAGTCGTCGATGACGTCGTGGTCGTCGAACATGTGCAGGCTCGGCACGGTGGAGAGCAGCCAGCGGATCTCGGGGTCGAGCCAGGACTCGTAGTAGAGCCGGGTGTACTCCTCGTAGTCCGCGACCTGCGCGCCCGGCGCCTCCCGCAGGTCCCGGCGGCCGGCGAGCCAGCGTCTGGTCGCCCGGGACAGTTGGTCGGCGTAGACCTGGTCGCCGAGCAGGAGCAGGACGTCCGGCCGGAGCGCGTCCGGTTCCGCCGCGAGGCGTGCGGCCAGGGTGTCGAGGGCGTCCGCGCCGTGCGGTCCGCGCCGGTCGGCCGGCGGGGCGGCCTGCCGGCAGGAGCCGAAGGTGACCCGGAGAACCGGCGCGGACGTGGATGCGGATGCAGATGTGGCCGTGGATGTGGGCGTGCGTATGGGTGCGGAGGCGGGCGCGGGCGTGGGTCCGACGGCCGGGGTGCTGATCGTGCTCGGGGGGAAGGCGCTTCCGGGGTCCGGCCAGACGAGGATCCCGTCGAGCGACACCTCGTAGGCCGTGGTGGAGCCCGGGCTCAGACCGGTGACCGGTACGAGCGCGTAGTGGTGGCCCGCTATCTGGAAGGTGCGGGAAGTCCCCCCGGAGCCGTCGGCGCACCGTACCCGCGCCGTGCACGGGCGATCCGCCTCGATCCATATCGTGGCGGATCCACCCGTGTCCCAGTCGACATAGCGCAGCAGAGGCCCAAGACGCAGTGCGGCCATGCAACTCCCCCTCCTCAACAGCCCTTTCGATCACGGTACGGGGCGCAGGGGCGGCCTGGCCTCCCCCTGGCGGGGGAGAGGAGGGGTTAATGTCGTGGGAGCCGGCCCGGGAGGCCGGCCGCGATGGCCCGGATCAGCAGGTCAGCAGCCGTTGAGGATGTTGACCAGGGCCGTCTTCTCGCCGGAGTCCATGGCCAGGTTCCAGTACTGCTTCACCTGGACCCACATCCGGGCGTACGTGCAGCGGTAGGCGGTGCGCGACGGCAGCCACTTGCCCGGGTCGAGGTCGCCCTTGGCCTGGTTGACGTTGTCGGTGACCGCTATGAGCTGGGGGCGGGTGAGGTCGTTCGCGAACTGCTGGCGCTGCGCCGTGGTCCAGGAACTGGCGCCCGAACGCCAGGCCTCGGCGAGGGGGACCATGTGGTCGATGTCGATGTCGGACGCGGCGGTCCAAGTGGCGCCGTCGTACTCGGAGTACCAGCTTCCGCTCACGGCGGCGCAGGCCGAGTCGACGGAGACGTTGACCCCGTCCCGCTTGAGGACCGTCTCGCGGGTGTTACAGGTGCCGGAGACCGTGCTCCAGTGCGGGAACAGGGTGCGGCTGTAGCCGCTGAGGGACCCCTCGGCCGCGGGGCTCACCGTGGCCAGGTAGGAGCGGGCCGCCGCCGCGCTGATGGGGGTGGGAGGGGAAGCCAGCGCCGCGGGGGCGTTCACGAGCGAGGTGAGGGAGGCGAGGGCGACGGTGGAGGCGAGGACTCCGAGGCGACCGAAACGCCCGAGGCGCCCGGCTCCACGCGCGTAGACGGAGGACGTGCGGGGGGTGGTGAAGGACATCGGGGACTCCTGCGTGCGGGGGAGTGGTGGCCGTACGACCCCGGCGGGGCGCGGCCATGCTGGCGGCGCCGGATGTCGCGGGGACGGGCACCAGGTGACAGATTGCCGACATGTGCACGTCACATCAAGGTGTGCAATCCGCAGGAGCGAAAGGGAAGTTGGGATTCCGTAGGTGCGCGCCCGTGTGAAGAGTCGCGGAAGGGCGACGGCAGGGCGGCGAAAGGGTGATGGAAGTGCGGCGGAGGTGGTGGAAGGCTGCGGCGGGGCGTGCGGGGCGTGCGGGGCGTGCGGGGCACGTGGGGCGCGTGGGCGGGTTCGGGTGAAGGGATCGCGCCGCAGCGGTCGCGGCGAAGTGGGGCCAAGCTCACATAGCGGGCGGGCTGTGGGCGGCGGGCTCGATCACGTACCCTGGAGGCGCAGAAGGGGAGTAGCTCTTCGCCGGACCGTCGACATACTGCTGGGTCACTCCAGCCGGCGCCCGGAGGCAGGCAGCGTCAGCGGTCGGCCAGCGAGACCTTCGGCCGCAGTGTCCTGTCCGCGTGACGCACGTAAACGCGTCGTGTGTTCACACCCTCAGGGCGCCGCCGTGCCGAAGCGACCCCTGAAACACCCCAGGTCCTCTCGGTTCGATGGCGTCTGCCCGACCGATCGAGGTTTCACCCCGTGTTCAGTTTCACCGTCATGGCGATCGCCTTCGGAGTCGTCTTCCTCGCCGAACTCCCGGACAAGACGGCCCTCGCCGGACTGATGCTCGGTACCCGCTACCGCGCCTCCTACGTCTTCGTCGGCGTCGCCGCCGCCTTCGCCGTGCACGTGGCCCTCGCCATCGCGGCCGGCAGCGTGCTCACCCTGCTCCCGCACCGGCTGGTCCAAGCCGTTGTCGGTGTCCTCTTCCTCGCGGGCGCGGCCGTGCTGCTCCTGAAGAAAAACGACGAGGACGAGGAGGTCAAGCCGCCCGCCGACCAGTCCTTCTGGAAGGTCTCGGGGGCCGGCTTCATGCTGATCCTGGTCGCCGAGTTCGGCGACCTGACCCAGATAATGACCGCCAACCTCGCGGCGCGCTACGACAATCCGGTCTCCGTGGGCCTCGGCGCCGTCCTGGCCCTGTGGGCCGTCGCGGGCATCGGCATCCTGGGTGGGCGCACGCTCATGAAGTACGTGCCGCTGCGGCTTATCACCAAGATCGCCGCAGCCGTCATGGCGGCCCTGGCGGTGTTCTCGCTGTACGAGGCGATCGCGGGCTGATCGGCGGTGCGGCTTCGCGGTGGCGCGCGTAGCGCGGTGGGCTGGTCGCGGGCCCGGAAAACCCCTTGCGGGGCTCCGGGCCCGCGGCGACGCTCGTCGGCGTGAGCGCACCTGATTCCGTATTCGAGCCCGTACCCGTACCCGTACCCGAGCCCGCACCCGTACCCGTACCCGCACCCGAGCCCGTATCCGTACCCGCACCCGAGCTCGCACCGGCCGTCGAACCCGCTTCGGGGTCCGGGGGTTTCGCGTGGTCCAACATGTTCGTCCACCCCGACGAGGACGCCCGTTCCGACGGCGGCTTCCGGGGTGAACGGGCCATCCTGGCCGGGTACTTGCGGGACCAGCGGCTGACGTTGGAACTGAAGTGCGCCGGGCTCGACGCCGACGCGATGGCCCGCCGGGCCGTCGAACCCTCGACCCTGTCCCTGCTGGGCCTGGTGCGCCACCTCGCGGGAGTGGAGCGGAAGTGGTTCCGCCAGGTCATGGCGGGGGAGCGGACGGAGCGGCTCTACCGGTCGCCGGAGGAGCCCGAGGGGGAGTTCACCGGCGCCGTGCCCGACCCCGAGGTCGTCGCGGAGGCGTGGGTGACCTGGAAGGCCGAGGTCGCCTTCGCGGAACGGCTCGTCGAGGGGGCTCCGGACCTGGGGGTCACGGGCGACTGCGGCGGTGAGCCGATGGAGCTGCGGGAGGTGCTGGTGCACATGATCGAGGAGTACGCCCGGCACAACGGGCACGCCGATTTCCTGCGGGAGCGGATCGACGGGCGCGTGGGCCAGTAGGCCCCGGCCCGCGGGGGCGGTGGGCGGGTCGGTGGCCGACCCGCGTCGGGGGCCGCCGTCACCCGGCCGCCGGGGCGCCTCGACCCGGTACGGGGGTGGGTGCGTTGGCCGGCCTTCGGATCGGGGTGGGCGGTGTGCTGCCTACGCGCGCGGGGTGAGGGTGAGGGTGAGGGTGATCAGGCCCTCGGGGGAGGCGGAGACGTCGACCGAGGTGAGGTCCGGGACGTGGGCCGTCGGGGCGTGGGCGGCGGCGCGGGGGCCGATGCCGATCACGCGCATGCCGGCCGCGAGACCGGCGGCGATGCCTGCGGCGGAGTCCTCGAAGACCACGCAGTCGGCGGGGTCCACGCCCAGCTCGGCGGCGCCCTTGAGGAAGCCCTCGGGGTCGGGCTTGCTGGCGCCGACCGACTCGGCGGTGACGCGGATCCGTGGCATCGGGAGCGCGGCCGCCGTCATCCGGGCCTCGGCCAGAGCGGCGTCGGCGGAGGTGACCAGCGCGTGCGGCAGCTCCGCGAGGGCGGCCATGAACTCCGGAGCGCCACCGACCGGGACCACCCCGTCGGTGTCGGCGGTCTCGCGGGCGAGCATCACCTTGTTGTCGGCGTGGTTCAGCTCCATCGGACGCTCGGGCAGCAGGATCGCCATGGTGGCGTAGCCCTGCCGGCCGTGGACCACCTTGAGGGCTTCCTCCGGGTCCAGCCCGTGGGAGACCGCCCAGTCGCGCCAGCAGCGCTCGACCACCGCGTCGGAGTTGACGATCGTGCCGTCCATGTCCAGCAGCAACGCCTTGGCGGTGAGGACGGTGGGGGCGGTGGTGGTGCTGGCCGACATCGGCGGGGCTCCAGACGGGGCGGGAAAGAGAACAAGTGGTTCCGTCCACCGGTCAGGGAGTGCGGACGGAACCACTTTGTTTCTACACGATACAAAACCGGGGAGGGTTCGCGCCACCCGGCGGCGAGTGACGTATCCCCTATCGCTCCCCGGCCCGTTCCTTGGAAGCCCCTCCCTCAGGAGCCCGTCCCTCCGAGCCGCGCCTCATCCCTCCAGGGCGCGGCGGGTCGCGGCCCCGTAGACGCCCAAGCCGTCCTCGTAGATGCCGTTCTCGAACTGGAAGCTCTGCACCGCGTTCTCCACGGAGCGACCGAACCGGCTGTCCAGGCGACCCCGGTAGAGGCCTTGGCCGGCCAGGGCCTGCTGGAGCTTCAGCACCTCGGGGCCGGAGTCCCCGTACCGCAGGGTCGGCGCCTGGACGGGCGGCTTCGGCGGCGACGGGGTCGGCTTGGCGGTACGGCTCGCGGACGGCGACGGGGCGGCCGAGGTCCGGGACGCGCTCGGCGAGGCGGACGGCGACGCGGAGCGCGAGGGGCTCGCCGACGGGGACGCGGACGTGGAGGCGCTCGGCGTCGGCCCGGTGGAAGCCCCCGAGGCACTGGGGTCGACCGGGGCCACGGGGGCGGCCGACGGGCCCGAGGGCTTCGCGTCGGCCTGGGGGGAGCCGCTCTCCCCGGAGCCCGAGAACAGGCCGAGGGCCAGCGCCACCACTGCGGCGGCCACCACTGCACCGACGCCGACCAGCAGCGGCACCAGCCGCCGGGACGAGCGCCGCGCGGGAGCGTGCGGCCCCGGCGAACCGGCGTGGTCGGCCGGTCCGGGGTACCCGGCGGGTCCGGGGTGGCCCGAGTGGTCGGGGTGGCCGGGGTAGCCGGAGTGGCCGGCGGGCCCGGCGGGATCGGCGTATCCGTGGGGCCCGGGGTAACCGGCGGGCTCGGCGTGCCCGGACGGGCCGGGCTGACCGCCGTACCCGGACTCGCCGGGGTGATCGGCGTACCCGGCCGGGCCCGGGCCCGCGGTCGTGCCCGCGCCGGGACCCTGCGGCGGAACGGCCCGCAGCTGCACGGTCTGCTCCGGCGCGGGCGGTACTTCCATCCCGTACGCGGGGGTGTCCGACTCCACCGCCCCGCCCGGCACCGCCGGAACGGCGTGCGGAACCGGCGGTGCGGACGGCCGGCCGGCCGGGGCCGGGGGAACCGGTGGGAGGAGGGCGGTCGGAGCCTCGTCGTGCCGCTCCTCGTTCCCCCCGCCCCCGCCCCCGCCACCCGACACACCGGCCCCACCCGACACACCGGCTCCGCCCATCGCGGCGTGTGTGCCCGCCCCGCGGGGCCAGGCCATGCCTTCACCGCCGGGCTGGGCCACCGCCTGCCCGCCGGGTCGGGCCGAGCCCGCACCGCCGGGTCCGGCCATGCCCGCCCCACCGGGTCGGGCCAAGCCCTCGCCGCCGGGCGGGGTCACAGCCGCCCCACCGGGCCGGGCTATGCCTTCCTCGCCGGGCGCGGCATTGCCTTCCTGACCGGGCCGGGCCGCGCCCGCCCCACCAGGCCGGGCCATGCCTTCCCCTCCGGGGCCGGCCATGCCTTCCTGACCGGGCTGAGCCATGTCCTCCCCGCCGGGCCGGGCCATGTTCTCCCCGCCGGGCCGGGTCATGCCCGTCCCGCCGGGGTGGGCTATCGCGCCCAGGACCGGCTGTGGGGGCGTCTGGTTCGGGCTCTGCTGGTCGGGCTCGGGCAGGCCGATGTACGGGCGGACGCGCAGCGGCTCGAACTCGTCCCTCGGTCCGCACTCGCAGCCCGCGGCCACGGCGCGGCAATCTGGACAGCGCTCAGCGCTCACTGGAACCCCTCCCTGGGCAACTGCCTGCGATTATGCAGACCCCTCAGGCCCCGCCCAAGCCGTTGCCCAACCCCCCCGACAGGCCATAACGGGACACACCGCTCAGGATGGAAGGGCTGATCTCGCCCGAGGAGGAGCCGATGGCCCAGGAAGTGACCGCGTCGGCCGTGGACCCCGGTCCCGGCGCCGAGCACGCCTCCCGTGAAGTACTCGTCTCGATCGGCGCCCTGTTGTTGGGCCTGCTGATCTCCTCCCTCGACCAGACCATCGTCTCGACGGCGCTCCCGACCATCGTCAGCGACCTCGGGGGCATGGATCACCTGTCGTGGGTGGTCACCGCCTACATGCTGGCCTCGACCGCCGCCACGCCCCTGTGGGGCAAGCTCGGCGACCAGTACGGGCGCAAGAAGCTCTTCCAGTACGCCATCGTCCTGTTCCTCATAGGCTCGGCCCTGTGCGGCCTCGCCCAGAACATGCCGCAGCTGATCGGCTTCCGTGCCCTTCAGGGCCTGGGCGGCGGTGGACTGATGGTGCTGTCGATGGCGATCGTCGGCGACATCGTGCCGCCCCGCGAACGAGGCAAGTACCAGGGCCTGTTCGGTGCCGTCTTCGGTGCGACCAGTGTGCTCGGGCCCCTGCTCGGCGGGCTGTTCGTGGACCACCTCTCCTGGCGCTGGGTCTTCTACATCAACCTCCCCATCGGACTCGTCGCGCTCGTCGTCATCGCGGCCGCCCTGCACATCCCGAGCCGCTCCGACCGGCACACGATCGACTACCTCGGCACCTTCCTCATCGCCTCCGTCGCCACCTGCCTCGTCCTCGTCGCCTCCCTCGGCGGCACGACCTGGGGCTGGGGATCGGCGCAGATCATCGGACTGGCCGTCCTCGGCGTGGTCCTGCTCGTCGCCTTCGTGGCCGTCGAGCGACGGGCCGCCGAACCCGTCCTGCCCCTCGGGCTGTTCCGCATCCGCACCTTCACCCTCTGCTCGGTGATCAGCTTCGTCGTCGGCTTCGCGATGTTCGGCGCGATGGTCTACCTGCCGACCTTCCTCCAGGTCGTACGGGGCGTCTCACCGACCATGTCCGGCGTCCACATGCTGCCGATGGTCCTCGGCCTGCTGATCGCCTCCACCGCCTCCGGGCAGATCGTGAGCCGCACCGGCCGCTGGAAGGTCTTCCCCATCGTCGGCACGGCCGTCACCGCCGTCGGACTGCTGCTCCTGCACCAACTGGAGCGCACCAGTTCCGACTGGGAGATGAGCGCCTACTTCTTCGTCTTCGGCGTCGGCCTGGGTTTGGTCATGCAGGTCCTGGTGCTGGTCGTGCAGAATTCCGTCAGCTACTCCGACCTGGGCGTCGCCACCTCCGGTGCCACCTTCTTCCGCTCCATCGGCGCCTCCTTCGGCGTCGCCATCTTCGGCACGATCTTCACCAACCGGCTCGGTGCCAAACTCACCGATGCCCTCGCCGGCGTCCCGCTGCCCGCCGGGGTGACCCCCGAGCGGCTGGAGGCCGACCCGCGGGCCATCGCGACCCTCCCGGCCGAGCTCCAGCCCAAGCTGCTGGACGCCTACTCCAGCGCCATCACCGACGTGTTCCTCTACGCCGTCCCCGTGGTGCTCGTCGCCTTCGTGTTCGCCTGGTTCCTCAAGGAGGACAAGCTCCGCGCCTCCGTCACCGCGCCCGATGTGACGGAGACCCTCGCCTCCAACCCGGTGCAGCGCTCATCGCACGACGAGGTGGCCCGCGCGCTGTCCGTGCTGGGGACCCGTGAAGGACGCCGGCACGTCTACGAGAAGATCACCGAGAGGGCGGGCTACGACCTGTTCCCCGCCTCCAGTTGGATCCTGCTGCGGATCAAGAAGTACGGCTCGACGGAGCCCTCGATGCTGGCGGAACGCACGGCGGTGCCGATCAAGACCATCACGGACGCCGCCCGAGAGGTCGAGGAACGTGGACTCGCGGTCCGCGACGGACTCTCCCTGGTCCTGACCGACCGGGGCCGACAAGCCGCCGCGCGGCTGTTCGCCGCCCGCGAGGAGTCCCTCGCCGAGCTGCTGGGCGACTGGTGGGGCCCCGAGCGACCCACCGACCTGGTCAAACTGGTCACCGAGATCAACCGGGAGCTGTGCGGGTCCGACTCCGAGGAGCCCTACGACACCCTGTCCCGCCGGGACCACGCGGCCCCCTGACCCGGCCGCAGCCCGAACGGCCCGCGGCTCGCGAACCGCCGCCGGTCACGGCAGGAGCTTCTCGAACCAGTGCTGCGCGTAGGGCCCGGAGCTGTACGCCGGTATCTCCCGGTACCCGTGACGCGCGTACAGGGCGCGCGCCTCCACGAGGTCGGACCGGGTGTCCAGTCGCACCCGCCGGGCGCCGAGCGAGCGGCCCGCCTCCTCCAGCCCCGCGAGCAGCGCCGCCCCGCCGCCGGTGCCGCGGGCGGCACGGTCCACGTAGATCCGGGTCAGTTCGGCGGTCTCCGGGTCGAGGAGCCGTATGCCGCCGCAGGCCAGTGGCCGGCCGTCGAGCCGGCCGACCAGGAACGCTCCCGTCGGTGCGGCCAGGTCCTCGGAGGGGAAGTCGAGCATGCCCTGGTCGATCTCCGCCTCGGTGACGGACCGTTTCCAGTACCGGCCGGCGACCTCCGCGTAGTACGCCCGGCGCAGGGCGGTGGCGTCCGGGTCGGTGAAGGGTTCCGCCGCGACCTGCCAGCCGCCGGTGACGGGTCCCTCCGTGGTGTCGGTGGGGGTGGATTCGCTGTTCATGGCGCCATTGTGGGACCCGGTGCGCGATCTCCGCTGTGGAATATCCACAGGCACGGGCAGATGATGGGACGAGGTGTAAAACACACGACCGGAGGGTGGACCGTCATGTCGGAGCATCCGGACCGTGCCCTGATCCGCCGGGCCTACGAGGCCTTCGGCAAGGGCGACATGGAGACCATGGGCACGCTGATGACGGCCGACGTCATCCACCACGTTCCCGGCAACAACCCGATGTCGGGGCACCACAAGGGGCGCGAGGCCGTCCTCGACCTCTACCGCAGGCTCGGCGAGGAGACGAAGGGCACCTTCCGCGTCCGCGTGGACCAGATCCTGCCGGACGGCCGGGGCCACGTAATCTCGCTCCACCTCGCCCAGGGCGACCGGGGTGACCGGGGCATCGAGATCCACGAGGGACTCTTCTTCACCATCGTGGGCGGCAAGATCAGCGACATCGACGCGTGCGTCGAGGACATCGACGAGAACGACGCCTTCTGGGGCTGACTGGCTGTGGCGGCTGTGGCGGCTGTGGCGGCTGTGGCGTTCGTGACGGCCGACGGCTGACCGCCGCTGACCTGCGGACGAGGGCCCGCGAACGCGGAGGGGCCCGGGGGTGGTCCTCACACCCCCGGGCCCCTCCGTACGACGTGACCCGGCGCGGCCTCAGGCCTGCTTCGGCGCCGCCTGCTGCACGACCTCGAACGACCACACCTGCGAGGCGGACGCGGCCGGCTTCGGCCGCTCACCCGAGCCCGACCCCGCAGCGCCACCAGCACCCGCACCGGCACCCGCACCGCCCCCGCCCTGGTGGGCGGCCTTCATCGGGCCCTCCATCCAGGCCTGGAAGTCCGCCTCCGAACGCCAGCGGGTGTAGACGAGGTACTGGTCGGTGCCCTCGACGGGGCGCAGCAGCTCGAACCACTCGAAGCCGTCGGAGCCCTCCACGGTGCCCGCCCGCGAGGCGAAACGCTGCTCCAGCACCTCGCGCTGCTCGGTGGGCACGGTCAGTACGTTGATCTTTACGACGCTGGGCACAGGACACCTCTCAGAAGGAAAGCCGATCCGAGGTGCAGTCTCCTACACCTGACCATGAAGACCGTGTGAGGGTCCCGGGCACGCCGTGCGGGATATCGTCCTCCCAGGTAAAGAACCGGGGCATGAACCGGGGCACGGAGAGCGGCAGCCAAGCGAAGTCACGGTTGCGGTCTACAGGGCGGGAGGACGGCGAGGCGTGGCTGACGCGGCGGAGCACGGCGGTGCGAACGGACATGCCGGAGTCATAGGCGGTACCGGCGGCAGGCTCGGGGCGGCGCGCCTCGTGCTGTGGGCGCTGGCGGCCGTCCTCGCCCTGAGGCAGGCCGCCATCGTGCTGCGCGTGCCACCGGGCGAGTGGCTCAGCGGCTTCCACCTCCCGGGCGGACCCGGCACCGTGCCCGGCTCGCTCTACGACGCGGGCCAGTTCACCGGCACCCCCTTCGCGGGGCTGGTCCTCAAGCCGCTGACCGGCTTTGCCGCGCCCTCCCTGGAAGTGGCGTGGACCTGCGTGACCCTGTTGTTCGTCGCCGCGATCGGGTTGGTCGCCGCGCGCGGACTGCCCGATCCCGTGCCCCGGCGCACCGCGCTGCTCGCCGCGCCCGCGCTGGTCGCGCTGATGATGGTCTCGCTGCCCGTCCGTGAGGCCGCCTCCCCCGGACAGACCGCCGTCCTGCCGGTGCTGCTGGTCCTGCTGGCGGTGTTCCGGGTGCCGGGCGAGCGCCCCGCCGGTCTCCTGATCGGTCTCGCCGCAGCGCTCCAGCCCGGACTGCTGCTCTTCGCCCCGTTGCTGTGGCTGGCCGGGAGACGCCCGACCGCCAAGACCGCCGCCGTGACCTTCGCCGTGGCCACCGCGCTGTCCTGGGCCTCGCTGCCGCGCGACTCGTGGACGTACTGGGTCGAGCACCTCGCCGGCACCGGCCTCGGCGGCGCCCCCGACAGCCTCGCCAACCAGTCCCTGCACGGCGCCCTGCTCCGGCTCGGCCTCAGCGGGCCCGCCGAGATCCTGCTCTACGTCGCCCTCGCCGCCGGCCTCGCCTGGATCGGCCTGCGCCGCGCGGCCCGCTACGCCCGCGACGGGCAACTGCTGCTCGCCGTCGCCGTCACCGGCTGCCTGGCCGTCGTCGTGGCCCCCACCGGCTGGCGCCACCAACTGCTGTGGGTGCTGCTCGCGATGGCCGGCAAGGTGGGCAGGCGCGCCGCCGACCGGCCCGTGTGGCCGGTGGCCGTGGTCCTCGCCATGACCCTGCCCAGCGCCGTCCTGCTGCCGAACCTGGCCCCGCTGGCCCCCGTGCACGACAACGTGCTGCTCCTCGCCGCCCTCGCGGCGGCCTGCGCCGTGCCGTTCCTGCCGCGCTCGTCCCCGTACTGGCGCGAGCCCGTGCCCACCCGCTACGGGCGTCCCGCCGCCTCCCGCTGGGCCAAGGTGCCGCTGCTGCCGTTCTGGCGGCGCGTGCTGTCCCGCCCGAACCTGCTGCTGGAACTGCTGCTGATACGGGTCGGCTACTCGCTCTACTCGCACATCCGCGCCGCCGCCCCCACCAGCCGCTCCCTCGCCGAGGGCAACGGCAGTCGGATCCACGCCATCGAGCGGGCGCTCGGCATCGACATCGAGTACGCCGTGAACCACGCCGTCGTCAGGACGCCCTGGCTGGAGGCGTTCTTCAACTTCTACTACACCTCCTTCCACTTCGTGGTCCCCCTCACGATCCTCGCGGTCCTCTACTGGCGCCGTCCGGCCGACTACCGCTGGGCCCGCGCCTCCCTCGGCCTGGCCACCGTCATCGCCCTCCTCGGCTTCTGGCTCTACCCGCTGGCCCCGCCGCGCCTGATGCCGGACCTGGGCTTCATCGACACCGTGCACGGGGTGCAGGACCTCGCGAACCCCTCGTACGGGGCGATGACCGCGATCTCCAACCAGTACGCGGCGATGCCCTCCCTGCACTTCGGCTGGTCGCTGTGGTGCGGGATCGTGATCGTCGTCCTCGCGCCGAAGGGCTGGCAGAAGCTGCTCGGCGCCCTGCACCCGCTGATCACGGTGTGCGCGATCGTCGCGACCGCCAACCACTGGGTGCTGGACGCCGTGGGCGGGGCGGCCGTCGTCGTCGCCGGATTCGGTCTGGTCCACGTCCTCTCGGGCCCGCGCCGGGTCCGGGTCGACCTGCCGGCCCAGCGCGCGGAGGCCCCCGCACGGGCGGAACCGGTGCGCACCCCCGCCTGAGGTGCGCATTCCGCCTGAGGAGCGCACTAACCCCGGCGTGAGGAGCGCGCCCCCGGCGTGAGTCGGGCGTCCTACGCCCGCGGCGCGGAGCGGCGGCGCAGGAGGGCGCGCAACGGGCCCGGGCTCTCGTACCCCACCCGTCGGGCCACCGCCGTCAGCGGGAGCCCGGTGGCCAGCAGGTGTTCCGCCTGCTCGACGCGCAGGTCCTGCACCAGGCGGAGCGGGGAGACGCCCAGGGAGCGCGCCATGGTGCGCTGGAGGGTGCGCTCGCTGACGCCGAGGTCGTGGGCGGCGTCGGCGATCGAGAGGGGCTCGGCCATGCGGGCCCGTACCCACTCCTCGAAGGCGGCGACCAGCGGATCGTGGCGGGCCATGGCGCTCGGGATCATGTACGCGGCCTGCGAGGCCCGGTCGTCGACCACGAGGTAGCGCCGCACCAGGGCGGCCAGCGCCGGACTGCGCCCGCCTACGAGGGACAGTGCCAGGTCGAGGTGGCCGAAGGCCGCGCCGGCGGTGGTGACACCGTCGCAGGTCGTCACCATCCGGGTCTCCTCCACCGTCACCGCGCGGTAGCGCTCGCGGAACACGGGAGCCAGCCACCAACTGGTGGTGGCCCGGAGCCCGTCGAGGACCCCGGACTCGGCGAGGAGGAACGTGCCGGTGCAGGAGGTCGCCAGCGGGGTGCGCCGCTCCCGCGCCTCGACGAGCAGCCGGCGCGCGGCGCGGTGCGCGGGCGAGGCCACGGTCTCCAGCAGGACGCCGGGGCGCCGTTCCCTCAGGGCCGGTACGACCAGCAACCCCGCGTCGGCGGCCACCGCGAGGGGTTCGGTGTCGATCCGGTGGCCCAGGCCGGTGCGGATCCGCCGCCGGACGCCGACCGTACGGATGTCGAAGGCGGGCGGCGCGGCCCCGGCGAGCTGTCCGCGCAGGGCGTTGGCGGTGTGCAGCACGTCGAGGACGGCCGAGATCCCGGAGTCGAAGACCCCGTCGAGGGCCAGGACGGCGATTCTCACGGGCCCACGGTAACGGGTCGGTCGGGCGTGTCGTCGTGCTGTCGCGCTGTCGGAATCGATGCGCGAACCGCCGGATCCGACACTCGCGGCCGCCCCCGCCGCTGCCTAGGGTCGGTGACATGAACCCGTACGAGACCGAGGCCCCCGAGGCCCTGCGCACCCGCACGCACACCTGGCGACCGCGCCCCGAAGTCACCCCCGAAATCATGGCCATGAGCGGACGGGAGATCCTGGAGGCGGCCCTCAAGGGGACCTTGCCGGCCGCCTCCGTCATGAGCACCCTCGGGTTTCGGCTCACCGAGGTGGGGGAGGGCTTCACCGTCTTCGAGGGGGACCCGGGCGATCACCTGCTCAACCCCATGGGTACGGTCCACGGCGGATTCCTCGCCACCCTGCTGGACTCGGCGCTGGGCTCGGCCGTGATGACGCGGCTGCCGGCCGGGACCGCGTACACCACCGTCCAGCTCGGCGTGCACATGATCCGCCCGGTCCTCGCGGACACCCCGACCCTGCGGTGCGAGGGCACCGCCCTGCACGTGGGCCGCACCACGGCCACCGCCGAGGCCCGCGTGGTGGGCACCCACGACGGCAAGCTGTACGCCCACGGGACGACGACCTGCGCGATCCTGCGCGCGGGCTGAGCGGCGGGGGTCGCGCAGGTCGTCGTCCCGGCGGCGGGTCAGCCGTTGCCGACCCGGAGTTCCTTGATGCCGTTCAGCCAGGCCGCGCGCAGTCGGCGCGGGCCCGGGCCGACGAGCCGCAGGTCGGGCAGGGTGTCGGCGAGGGCGTTGAAGATCAGATCGATCTCCATGACGGCCAGGGACTTGCCGAGGCAGAAGTGCGGTCCGCCGCCGCCGAAGCCGAGGTGGGGGTTCGGGTCGCGGGTGATGTCGAAGGACTCCGGGTTCTCGAAGACCTCCGGGTCGTGGTTGGCCGAGGAGTAGAACATCCCGACCCGGTCGCCGGCCGAGATCTTCTGCCCGCCCAGTTCGGTGTCCTGGGTGGCGGTCCGCTGGAAGGACACCACCGGGGTGGCCCAGCGGACGATCTCCTCCGCGGTCGTCGAGGGCCGGGTCGCCTTGTACAGCTCCCACTGCTCGGGGTGGGTGAGGAAGGCGTGCATGCCGTGGCTGATGGCGTTGCGCGTGGTCTCGTTGCCCGCGACCGCCAGCAGCAGCACGAAGAAGCCGAACTCGTCGGAGCCCAGGTTGCCCTGACCCTCCGCCGCCACCAGCTGCGTGACGATGTCCTTGGCGGGGCACTCCTTGCGCGCGGCCGCCAGGTTCATCGCGTACCCGATGAGTTCCACCGCCGCGTTGGCGCCGACCTCTTCGGTGATCGCGTACTCCGGGTCGTCGTAGGCGATCATCTTGTTCGACCAGTCGAAGATCCGGGAACGGTCCTCCTGCGGTACGCCGATCAGCTCGGCGATGGCCTGGAGGGGGAGTTCGCAGGCGACCTGCGTGACGAAGTCGAAGGAGCCGTCGGCGCAGGCGGCCGAGGCCTCCTCGACGATCCGCCGGGCCCGGTCGCGCAGGGCCTGCTCCAGGCCGCGGATGGCGCGGGGGGTGAAGCCCCGCTGCACGATCTGGCGTACCCGGGTGTGTTCGGGCGGGTCCATGTTCAGCATGATCAGGCGCTGGGCATCTATCGCATCGCGCGGGATGTGCTCGTTGAACCGGATGATCGCCGTGTTGGTGGTGGAGGAGAACAGTTCCGGGTGGGTGGACACGTACTTGACGTCCGCGTGCCGGGTGACGGCCCAGTAGCCCTCGTCGTCGAAGCCGGTGATGCCGCGTCGCTGCGGGCACCACCACACGGGGGCGGTCTGCCGAAGCTGCGCGAACTCCGGGAAGGGGACCCGGTCTTGGAGCAGGTCGGGGTCGGTGGCGTCGAAGCCTTCGGGCAGCACGGGGCAGGGCATCGGGCGACTCCAGAGTCTGACGGCCCATCAGATGTTGGCTCGAAGGTAATAACGAGTTCTACAAGTGACAAGGGTCCGCGCGCCACCTGTTGCGTGTGGAATCCGTGGAGCCGCGTGCAAGACCCTTGCGTGCCGGGGCCTCAGGTCATAAGACTGCGGGAGAGAACTAGAACGCGTACTAGTTAGGGCTGGTTGGGGCGGGGCCGCCGGGACGGGCCCGCCGCGCAGGCGTGCTGTGCCGTGCAGCAGTACGGACACAGCTGTGCAGGAGAGGACGAGCTCATGGCCGCGGAACCCGTCATCGTCGAAGCCGTACGCACCCCCATCGGGAAACGCGGGGGAGCCCTGGCGAACCTCCATCCCGCCTACCTGCTCGGCGAGACCTACCGCGAACTCCTCGCCCGCACCGGCATCCAGCCCGACTGCGTCGAGCAGGTCGTCGGCGGCACCGTCACCCACGCCGGCGAACAGTCGATGAACCCGGCGCGCACCGCCTGGCTCGCCATGGGACTGCCCTACGAGACCGCCGCGACCACCGTGGACTGTCAGTGCGGCAGCTCTCAGCAGGCCAACCACATGGTCGCCAACATGATCTCGGGCGGGGTCATCGACATCGGCATCGCCTGCGGGGTCGAGGCGATGAGTCGCGTCCCGCTGGGCTCGGGGTCCAAGCACGGCCCGGGCAAGCCCTTCCCGGACGAGTGGAACGTGGACCTCCCGAACCAGTTCGAGGCCGCCGAGCGCATCGCCCGTCACCGGGGCCTCACCCGCCAGGACGTCGACACGCTGGGCGTGCTCTCCCAGGAGCGGGCCGCGGCCGCCTGGGCCGAGGAACGCTTCAAGCGCGAGACCTTCGCCGTGCAGGTGCCGACCACCGAGGCCGAGCAGGCCGCCGGGCAGGGTATGTGGCGACTGGTCGACCGGGACGAGGGCCTGCGGGACACCAACATGGAGGGCCTGGCCCGGCTCAAGCCGGTCATGCCGACGGCCGTGCACACCGCCGGGAACTCCTCGCAGATATCCGACGGGGCCGCCGCGGTGATGTGGGCCTCGCGGAAGATGGCGCGCGCCCTCAAGCTGCGCCCGCGCGCCCGCATCGTCGCCCAGGCGCTGGTCGGCTCCGACCCGCACTTCCACCTGGACGGGCCGATCGACGCCACCCGGGCCGTGCTGGGCAAGGCGGGCATGTCCCTGAGGGACATCGACCTGGTCGAGATCAACGAGGCCTTCGCCTCCGTCGTCCTCAGCTGGGCCCAGGTCTTCGACCAGGACCTGGAGAAGGTCAACGTCAACGGTGGCGGCATCGCGCTCGGCCACCCCGTCGGCGCCACCGGCGCCCGGCTGATCACCACCGCGCTGCACGAGCTGGAACGGCGCGACAAGGAGTTCGCGCTGATCACCATGTGCGCCGGCGGCGCGCTGGCGACGGGCACGATCATCCAGCGCCTCTAGGCCCCGTCGCCTCGTGGCGGCCGGTTACGGTCGCCGCGCAACGGACCCAGTGGGATGGGAAGCCGAAGGCCCCGGGGGCCGGACCTGGGGAGGTCGGCCGTCGGGGCCTTCGCATGTCTGTGCGTATGCGTGTGTTCGGCTGCTGCGGGTGGTGCCTGTGCTGCCGGGGTGCTGCGGGTGCTGCGGGTGTGACGGGCGCGGCGCGTGGTCAGCCGGCGCCCGGGGTGGTGCGGGTGGCGCCGGTGTTGCCGGCGGCGCCGGTCGTGCTTCGGGTGGTGCTCACTGCCACTGGTCGTGGGTGCCGTGGGTCGGCTTAGTACCAGTGGTGGGACTGCCAGAAGTTCCAGGCGCCGACGGGGCTGCCGTAGCGGGAGTTCATGTAGTCCAGGCCCCACTTGATCTGGGTGGCCGGGTTGGTCTTCCAGTCCGAGCCCGCCGAGGACATCTTGGAGGCGGGGAGGGCCTGGACCAGGCCGTAGGCGCCGGAGGCGGAGTTCGTGGCGGTGTGGTTCCAGCCGGACTCGCGGGTCACGATCTTGTTGAAGGCCGCGAACTGCGCCGGGTCCTTGATCATCTGCTGGGCGATCGCCTTGGCGCTCGTCGGGGCGGCCTGGGCGGGGGCGGTGGCCAGCATGGAACCGGCGACACCGAGCGCGAGGACGGTGCCGGCGAGGGCCTTCTTGGAAGCGGCGATGCGGCGGATGACGGTGTGCGACACGGATGAACCTTTCACAGGGGACAAGGGGCGTCGCGGCATGCCGAGGACATGCGTGAGCCACTCACGCGAAGGAGAGGGGTTCGTCGGCGGGGAGTCGGATCCGTTCCGGAGGAGCTGATCCGTTCCTGCCGCCTTGCGACTCATCCAGTTCTACAGACGCCCCGACGGCCTGGCAACGAGCCCTCTTACTAGTGGCCCTCGCAGTCGGGGCGGAACGGCCCCCCACCCGGCGGGTGGGTGTTCGCGCAGGTGGGGGCCCGTTCTCAAGGCCGCGTAAAGGACCTTCTGGGACTACGATCCCGGTTCGTATGTGACGTGGGTCCTGTGGGGCGGGTCACCGGTGAGGGCCCCGGATCTCACCCTGCGTGGCGGACCGTATCCCTTTCGAGGGGGTGGTTGCCGCCTGCTTCCGCCCCGGAATCGAAGGAGACGGGCGCGTCGAACGCGGCCTTTCGCGTGGCTCGGCGCAGCGCCTTGAGCAGGGTGGCCCCGACGGTCAGGGTCAGGACGACGGTGAGGGCGGCCCGCCCCAGGTCCCAGCCCAGCGAGGTCGCCGCGCAGTACGCGACGAAGCGCGCCAGGTTCTCCGCCACCGGGTCGCCCGGGTGGAAGGAGATGCCCTGGCCCATGCCCTGGAGGATGACCCAGCCCTGGAGGTTCATGATCGCGCCGTACGCGAAGGAGCCGACGAACCCGTACGCCGCGAGCATCGCCGGCTCGGCCCGACCGCGGATCCGCGCGGGCCCGGGCAGCAGCCCGGCGCCCAGCGAGAACCAGCCCAGGGCCAGCATCTGGAACGGCATCCACGGCCCGACCCCGCCCGTGAGCAGGGCGGACGCGAACATCGTGACGGAGCCCAGGACGAAGCCGAAGCCGGGGCCGAGGACGCGACCGCTGAGCACCATCAGGAAGAACATGGGCTCCAGCCCGGCGGTGCCGGCGCCCAACGGTCTGAGGGCCGCCCCGACGGCCGCGAGCACGCCGAGCATCGCGACGGCCTTGGCGTCCATGCCCTGGTCGGCGATGGTCGCGACGACGACCGCGACGAGGAGCGGGAGCAGCGCGGCGAAGAGCCAGGGGGCGTCCTGGGAGTGCGCCAGGCCGGACTGCCGGTCGGCGAGCAGGGGCCAGCCGAAGGCGGCGACGCCGATGAGGGTGACGAGGATCAGGGCCGCGGCGGCGCGGGGGCCGATGCGGAGGGGGCGGGTGGTGTTGGGGGTGGCGGGGTGGGTCATCCGGGCTCCCCTGCTGGTAGGGGGGAGCCCGCGAGGGCGGCGGCCACCTGGGACACCGTGAGCCAGTGGCCCGGGGCGAGGATCTTGGCCACCTGCGGGGCGAAGGCGGGGGAGGAGACGACCACCTCGGCCGTCGGACCGTCCGCGACGATCTCGCCGCCGGCCAGGATCACCACCCGGTGCGCCAGCTCGGCGGCCAGCTCCACGTCGTGCGTGGCCAGCACGATGGCGTGCCCGTCGGCGGCGAGCGCGCGCAGCAGCTCGACCAGGCGGGCCTTGGCGGAGTAGTCCAGGCCGCGGGTGGGCTCGTCGAGGAGCAGCAGGGCGGGCCGGCCGGTCAGCACCAGTGCGAGGGCCAGGGTCAGGCGCTGTCCCTCGGACAGGTCCCGGGGGTGGGTGTCGTCCGGTACGCCGGGGAGCAGGGCGCTGACCAGATCGCGGCAGGTGCCGGGGGCGGCGCCGGCGTCGGAGTCGGCGGCGGCGCATTCGGCGGCGACGGTGTCGGCGTAGAGGAGGTCGCGGGGTTCCTGGGGGACCAGGCCGACCCGGCGGACCATCTCCCCGGGCGGGGTGCGGTGCGGGGCGACGCCGCCGACGGTCACCTCGCCGGTGGTGGGCGGGAGCGTGCCGACGAGCGCGGCGAGCAGCGTGGACTTGCCGGCGCCGTTGCGGCCCATGAGGGCGACGGTTTCGCCGGGGGCGACGGTGAGGGTGATGTCGCGGAGCACCTCGGTGCGGGCGCGGCGGATGCCGAGGGCGGTGGCCCGGGCGGCGTCTGCTGCGCGGGGGGTGGGGTGGGTGGGCGGCGCGGGCGGCGCCGTGCGGCGGAGCAGACGGGAGAGCAGGCCGGGCTTGCCCTGGTCGGGCGTGGGCGGCTTGCCCTGGTCGGGCGTGGGGGTGGGGGTGGGCGTGGGGGTGGGCGTGGGGCTCGGGGCGGGGCCTTGGCCCGGGCCGGGGGTAGGGGCGCTGCCGGGTGCGGGTGCGGGTGCGGGTGCGGGGGCGCTGCGCGCGGCTTTCTCCCCGCCCCGCCCCTTCCCGAAACCGGGCTCTGCCCGGACCCGCGCCTCAAACGCCGGCGGGGCTGGAAGGGCGGCGGTGCCGGGTGGCGGGGTGGGGTGGGCGGCGGCGAGGGGGGAGAGGTGGGTGTGGAGGGGGGTGGAGAGGCGGCGGGCGTCGCGGATGGAGAGGGGGAGGGGGGACCAGCCCGCCAGCCGGCCCAGGGCCACCACCGGGGGGTGGACGGGGGAGAGGGCCATGATCTCCGCCGGGGTGCCGAGGACGGGGGCCGCGCCCGGGGAGGGGAGGAGCAGGACCCGGTCCGCGTACTGGACCACCCGCTCCAGGCGGTGTTCCGCCATCAGCACGGTCGTCCCGAGGTCGTGCACCAGCCGCTGGAGCACCGCCAGGACCTCCTCCGCGGCCGCCGGGTCCAACGCGGACGTCGGCTCGTCCAGCACCAGGACCCGGGGGTGCGGGGTCAGGACCGAGCCGATCGCGACCCGCTGCTGCTGGCCCCCCGACAGGGTGGCGATCGGACGGTCGCGCAGTTCGTTGAGGCCCAGCAGGTCGAGGGTCTCCTCCACCCGGCGGCGCATGACGGAAGGGGCCAGGCCCAGGGACTCCATGCCGTACGCCAGCTCGTCCTCCACCACGTCCGTCACGAAGTGCGCCGGCGGGTCCTGCCCGACCGTGCCCACCACGTCCGCCAGCTCCCTCGGCAGGTGGGTCCGGGTGTCGCGGCCCGCGACCGTCACCCGCCCGCGCAGGGTGCCCCCCGTGAAGTGCGGGACCAGCCCGCAGACGGCGCCGAGCAGAGTGGACTTGCCGACCCCCGACGGGCCGACGAGGAGGGTCAGCTCCCCTTCCGGAAGGGTGAAGTCCGCATCGCGGAGGGAGGGACGGTCGGCGCCGTCGTACGTCACCGACACCTGCTCGAAGCGGATCACTGTGCAGACTCCTTGGGGGGTACGGGGGCCACGAACGCCGGCAGCAGGCCGATCAGGATCGCCGCCGCGGGCCACAGCGGCAGTGAGGGCGCGACCAGCGGCACCACACCCGGCCGCAACCCCTCCGGGTCCACCGACCCGGCGTGGATCAACAGGGCCGCGACCACCGCCCCCGAACCGGCGACCAGCCACGCCCGCACCCCCCACCGGTCCGGCCGGTAACGGGTCCGGAGGCTGCGCCGGCCCCCCAGCCGCAGCCCCGCGAGGGCCAGCACCAGGCCGATGCCGAGGACGGGCAGCCCGAACGCGGCGCCCTCCGCCGCGAGCAGCCCGTACGTGCCCGCGCACATGCCGAGCAGGCCGCCGAGGGTGAGGGCGTTGGTGGTGTGCCGGACGGCGGGCGGGACGTGCGCGGTCCGACCGTAGCCGCGCGCGTCCATCGAGGCGGCCACGGCCACGGAACGCTCCAGGGCCCCCTCCAACACGGGCAGGCCGATCTGGAGGACGGCCCGCACCCCGCCCGTCGGGCGCCCGCGCAGCCGTCGGGCGGTGCGCAGGCGGGCCACGTCGGCGACCATGTTCGGCGCGAAGGTCATGGCCACGACCACCGCCACGCCCGCCTCGTACAGGGCGGCGGGCAGCGACTTCAGCAGTCGCGCCGGATTGGCCAGGGCGTTGGCGGCGCCGACGCACACCAGCAGCGTGGCGAGCTTCGCCCCGTCGTAGAAGGCGAAGACCAGCTGCTCGGCGGTGACCCGACCGCCGAAGCGGATGCCCTGCGCCCAGGCCGGCAGGGGAAGCTCGGGCAGGGTGAAGAGGAGGTGCGCGCCCGGGATGGGGGAGCCGAGCAGCATGGAGAAGACGAGGCGCAGCCCGATCACGAAGAGCCCGAGCTTGAGGAAGGCCCCGTAGGAACGCGACCAGGGCGCGTCCGTGCGGCGGGCGGCGACCACGTAACCGGCGACGCCGACGATGAGCCCGAGCAGCAGCGGATTGGTGGTCCGCGAGGCGGCGGTGGCCAGCCCGAGGGCCCACAGCCACCAGGCCCCGGCGTGCAGGGCGTTGCCCCGGCTCGCTTCGGGAGCGTGCCAGGACCTGTCCTTCTTCTCGTACGTCGGCCCGTGCGGGCGCCCACCGGCCCCACCGGCCCCGGTCCGGGCCGGGGCCCGTCGCGCGGGCGGCACGCCCCGACCGGCGGGACCCGCCCCGGGCGGGCCGGGCCGGGGGGTGTCCGCGCGAGCCGTCATCGCCTGCGGCGGCGGGACTGCCAGACGCCGGCCGCGCCGAGGGCCGCCACCGCCGCGACGCCCGCGAGCAGCCCGGCGGACGGACCGGAGGACGGACCGGAGGACGAGTCGGCCGTGGCCGAGTCGGGGCCGGCCGGTGCCGATGCCGCCGGCGACGGCTTCGTCCCGGAACCGGAACCGGAACCGGAGGCGGGGTCGGAGTCGGCGAGGGGTTCGCCGCAGCCCGACTTCGGATAGCCGGACACCCCGCACAGCAGCGCGGCGCTGTTGTAGCGCAGCGGCTTCGCCACCGAGGCGAGGGCCTCGGCGGCGGTGGCGTCGGGGGCCACCTGGGCACAGGCGGTGCGCGGGCCCTCCTGCGGCGGGCTCTCACCGCCGGGGGCCTCCTCGGGGAGCCCGAAGTCGACGACCAGCGCGACCCGCTTCCTGCCGGCCGCGGGGGCGGTGCCCGAGCAGACGGCGTCGAAGTCGGCGGCGGCGCGCGGCCGGGCCGCCTCCGCCGCCGCGTCCTTGCTGACGGAGAAGCGGAAGCCGACGGTCTTGCCGTCCGCGGGGCGGGCCGTGGACGGGCCCTGGGTGGCGTACGCCCACTGGCCGCCGGCGCCGTCCCAGAACGACCAGTAGCGGTAGCTCGCCGCCAGGGCCGGGGAGGCGGCGAGCAGGGTCAGCAGTACGCCCACCAGGCCCAGGACCACGGCCGCCGGGGTGCGCGGACGGCGGCGGCTCACAGCTGGTTCTTCTTGCGGCGACCGCTCAGGAGGATGCCGATGCCCATGCCGGCCGCGGCGCCCGCGCCGACGATCCACCAGATGTTCTGGTTGCCGGAGCCCTCGCCCTTCTCGCTCTCCACCGCCTGCGGCTCGGAGTCCGCCGCCTGCGGGGCGGGGCCGGTCGCGTTCAGCGCGGAGACGAGGTCGGCGCCGCCGAAGGCCTTCGGGTCGGTGCCGGTGGCGTGCGCGACGAGGACCAGGGTGGCCAGCGCGGCCGGGTTGCCCTGGGACCACTGCGCGGAGTTCTTCTCCAGCCACTCCAGGGCGGCCGTCGCGGACTGGCGGTGCCCGGCCGCGGCCAGGGCGATCACGGCGTCGGCGGTGTTGCCGGTGTCGGCGGTGGGCTGGTCGGCGCCCGGGGTGAGCGCCGTCAGGTGGCCGTCCTTCTTCAGGGCCTCGGCCAGGTGGCCGGCCGCGCCCTGGGCCGCGGCGGCCGGGTCGCCGGCGCCGGCCGGGCAGGGCAGCGCGGCGGCGGGGGTGTCGGTGCCGGCGGGCTCCACGAGGATGCCCTTGCCGAGGCCGGCCAGCGCGGCGGCGGCCGTGGCGTCGGCGTTGGCGGGGAGCTTGCCGTCGGCCGGCTGGTACCCGAAGGCGCCCCGGTCGGCGGCCGGCTCGGTGGCGCAGCCCAGCTGGAAGGAGAGGAGGCCGTCGTAGGCCGACTTGCCGGCCTTCGACTTCACCTCGGCGGGCTTCTCGCCCGCCACGGCGAGGGCGCTGATCACGATCGAGGTGGAACTGCCCTCGCTGGGGGAGCCCGGGACGTAGGACCAGCCGCCGTCCTCGTTCTGGACGGACTTCAGCCAGTCCACGGCCTTCTTGACCGTGGCGTCCTGGCCGCCGACGGCCTTGAGGGACTGCACGGCCACGGCGGTGGCGTTGGTGTCGAGCATCGTCGTCGCGTCGCAGGCCTTCGCCGCGTCCGCGCGGAAGGAGGCGAAGCCGCCGTTCTCGCACTGCTGGCCGACGAGCCACTGGACGGCGCTCGGCGCGGGCTTCGCGCCGACGGTCTGCTGGGCGAGCAGCGCGAGCGACTGGCGCCACACGCCGTCGTACGTCGGATCGGCCTTGCCGAACAGGCCCGAGGGGACCACCGGGGGCGCGGACGGGGAGGGCGGCGCGGTGTCGGCGAGGGCTGCGGGGGCGGCACCCACGCAGAGCACGGCGGAGGCGGCGAGCGCGGCGGCGCTGCGGCGGACGTTCATGGGGGGCGGGTGCCTCTCGTGCTGGGGAGCGGGAGGCAGGCACGCGCAGGCACCGGGCTCCGGCTCCGTATACCTCGACGGTGCCGGCCGCCGGAGGCCCCGGCGGCACGAGCCGCGCACTCCGGTACGGGGCATTCCGGCTCCCCGGCCCGCCGGGGCGGGATCGGGTCACGGTTGCGGGTCAGCGCCGGAATCGCACCGGCTTCCCCCCGCCCGGAAGTGTGGACGACGGGCCCACTCTACCGGCCCGTAGCCCACCGGAGCCGGGGCGCCGGCGGGGGGTGCCCCTTACCCGGCACGCCCCGCGCCCGAGTGCTCCGCCCCGACGGCACGGCCTACAGCGGCCGGTACTCCACCGGGTCGGTGCCCGGCACCGCCTCCGCGCGGCCCTGCTTCACCAGCCGGCGCAGGTGTGCCTCCGCTTCGGAGACGGCGATGTTCCGGGAGCCGTACGGGATCTGCTCCCAGGGGCGGTTCCACTCCATCCGCTCCGCGAGCTGCCAGGGCGTCAGGGGCTCGGCGGCCAGCAGCGACCGCAAGCCGACGAGGCGCTCCTCGTGGTGGTCGAGCAGCTCCCGCACGCGGGCGGGAGCGTCGGTGAAGGCGTACTGGTGGGCCGGGAGCACCTCGGCGGGGCCGAGGCGGCCGACGCGTTCGAGGGAGTCGAGGTAGTCGCCGAGGGGGTCGGTGACCTGCTCGTCGGAGGGGTCCTCGTAGAGGCCGATGTGGGGGGAGATCCCGGGGAGGAGGTGGTCCCCGGAGAAGAGGCGGCCGTTCCCGGGGAGGTGCGCCGGGTGCTCCTCCTCCAGGTGCAGGCAGACGTGGCCGGGGGTGTGCCCGGGGGTCCAGATCGCGCGCAGCCGGCGCCCGGCGAGGGGCAGCAGCTCGCCGGGGACGATCTCCCGGTCGGGGACGGCCGCCCGCAGGCCGGGCAGGGTCCGCAGCCGGCCGGCCGCGCGGGCGGCGCGCAGCGGGGCGAGGTGTTCCTCGGGGGCGCCGGCGAGGGCCAGCTTCTCGCTCATGTAGTCGTACCAGACGCCCGGCTCGGCGGACCGGGTCCGTACGACGACCTCGGTGTCGGCGGCGTGCATCGCGATCCAGGCCCCCGAGGCCTCCCGGACCTGTCCGGACAGACCGTGGTGGTCGGGGTGGTGGTGGGTGATGAGGACCCCGTGCACGTCGGTGACCGCGATGCCGAGGGCGTCGAGGCCGGCGGCGAGGGCGTCCCAGGAGGTGGGGTCGTCCCAGCCGGTGTCGATGAGGACGGGCCCGCGGTCGGTGTCGAGGACGTGGACCAGGGTGTGGCCGAGGGGGTTGTCGGGGATCGGGACCTTGATGCTCCAGACGCCTCCGCCGTGGTCGGTGACCTGGGCGTCGGTGGCCTGTGAGGTGTTGTGGGGTGCGCTGTCTTGGGTGTTGTCCTGCCGCATGAGATCCCTGGCCCCTCTGAGCAACAACGAGAACCTGTTCCACTAGTCGCCCAAGTCGACCATCTCCGCGTTCTCCTGACTAGTCGCAACCGGCAGCCGGATCTTCTCCGTTGCTCTCGGTTCCTCTCGGTTCTTCTGGGATCGTCCCGCTCATCACGTCACGGCCGTGGACTCCTCTAACTAGAACTGGTATCAGTTCTGAAACGCCAAGCCCCAGGAGGCATCAGCGATGACCGAGCTCGTGGACCACGGACAACTGTTCATCGGCGGGGAATGGACGGATCCGCTGGGCACCGACACCATCCGGATCGTCTCGCCCCACACCGAGCAGGTCATCGGCAGCGTCCCGCACGCCTCCCGCGCCGACGTGGACCGCGCCGTCGCCGTTGCCCGCAAGGCCTTCGACGAGGGCCCCTGGCCCCGCACCTCCCTGGAGGAGCGGATCGCCGTCGTCACCCGGATCAAGGACGCCATCGCCGTCCGCCACGAGGAGATAGCCCGCTCCATCAGCTCCCAGAACGGCTCCCCGTACTCCTGGAGCATCCTCGCGCAGGCCCTCGGCGCGATGATGGTCTACGACTCCGCCATCAAGGTCGCCACCGCGTTCCCCTACGAGGAACGCCGTCAGGGCGCGCTCGGGCCGATCCTCGTGCGCCGCGAGCCGGTGGGAGTGGTCGCCGCCGTCATCCCCTGGAACGTCCCGCAGTTCGTCGCCGCGGCGAAACTGGCACCGGCGCTGCTCAGCGGCTGCACGGTGATCCTCAAGCCCTCGCCGGAAGCCCCGCTCGACTCCTACATCCTGGCCGACATCGCACGCGAGGCCGGACTGCCCGAGGGTGTGCTGTCGATCCTGCCCGCCGACCGGGAGGTCAGCGAATACCTCGTCGGCCACCCCGGCATCGACAAGGTGTCCTTCACCGGGTCCGTCGCCGCCGGCCGACGGGTCATGGAGGTCGCCGCCCGCAATCTGACCCGGGTCACCCTCGAACTCGGCGGCAAGTCCGCCGCCGTGATCCTGCCCGACGCCGACCTGGAGTCCGCCGTCGCCGGGATCGTCCCGGCCGCCTGGATGAACAACGGTCAGGCCTGCGTGGCCCAGACCCGCATCCTCGCCCCGCGCAGCCGCTACGGGGAGGTCGCCGAGGCCCTCGCCGCCGCCGCCGGAGCGCTGGTGGTGGGCGACCCGCTGGACCCGGCCACACAGCTCGGCCCGCTCGTCGCGCAGCGCCAGCAGCAACGCTCGCTGGACTACATCCGCATCGGCCAGGAGGAGGGCGCCAAGGTCCTCACCGGTGGCGGACGCCCGGCCGGCCTGGAGCGCGGCTGGTACGTCGAGCCCACCCTCTTCGGCGACGTCGACAACTCGATGCGGATCGCCCGCGAGGAGATCTTCGGCCCGGTCGTCTGCCTGATCCCCTACGGGGACGAGGCGGAGGCGCTCCGGGTGGCCAACGAATCCGAGTTCGGGCTGAGCGGCAGCGTGTGGACCGCCGACGTCGAGCACGGCATCGACTTCGCGCGCGGCGTGCGCACCGGCACGTTCAACGTGAACACCTTCAGCCTCGACATGCTCGGCCCGTTCGGCGGCTACAAGAACAGCGGCCTCGGGAGGGAGTTCGGGCCGGAGGGGCTGAGCGAGTACCTGGAGCACAAGATGATCCACCTTCCGGCCGGTGCCTGATGGGGGACCGCTGGCAGATCGAGGTGGACCGGAAGGTCTGCATCGGCTCGGGCATGTGCGTGAACCACGCCCCGGACGGCTTCGCCCTCGATTCCGCCCGCCAGTCCCACCCGCGGGCGTCGGAGGCGGACGCGAGCGAGCCGGTCCTGACGGCGGCCGAAGGCTGCCCGGTGGAGGCCATCCTGATCACCCTGGCCGCCACGGGGGAGCCCGTCTTCCCGCCGGAGGATTAGGGGCGGGGTCGGGGTCGGGGCTGGGTGGGGCGGGGGCTGCGGGGGAACCTCGGCGGGGTGTGTGCGGGGCGGGCTCTCGGAAGGTTTGGGGGTTTCCCGCCAGTCCACTGTCCTTCCGTGCCGGTCCGGTCCCTCAAGGGCGCTCCTTCGTCGCGTCGCTACGCGATGGAGCTGCGCTCCACCCTTGACCGACCGGCCCGTCACGGAATGCCAAAGACTGTCGGGAAGCCCCCAAAAGAACGGGCTGGTCTGAAGTGACGAGGAGCGGGTCCGTCAGGGGCGATGGGGCGGGCGCTTCGGCCGGCAGGCCGGGCATTCGGGTCCCTCGCAGAACCTTTCAGGACTCGGCTCGGACTACTCCACACCTGCGGTTGATCAGGACACCCGAACGGGACCTGGGGCGCATCAGATCGCTACGTACTCCCACTCGGCTTGGCGGCTGCGACCCGGCTGGGGCTGGGCATAGGCCGCATGAGGCCTCTCCTGTCTCGCTCGGTTCAGCGGGTGGCGGCTCGTCGTCACTTGCGGCAGAGGGCCGTGTCGACGAGGGCTTGGGCGTGTGTGGAGGCGTCGGGGGTGGGGGGCATGTTGGCGGTGACGGCGACCGCCGCCGCCCGGCCGTCGTCGGTGGCGCCCGTCTTGGTGCCGTAGCCGGGGGTGTCACCGCCGTGGCCCCACTGGAGACCGCCGCAGCTCAGGGGGATGCTGAACAGGCCCAGTCCGAAGCGCATGCCGGGCTCGTAACCGGCTCCTTCGGGGGCCTTGATCGTGGTGCGCATCTCGGCGAGTTGGGCGGGCTTCAGGAGCTTGCCGCCGACGAGCGCGCCGAAGAAGCGGTTGAGGTCGGAGGGGGTGGAGATCAGCTGCCCCGCCGACCAGCCCCAGGAGGGGTCCAGCTCGGTGATGTCTTCCAGCGGGCTGCCGAATTCGGCAGCGTGGTAGCCCCTGGGGTGGGCCTCGCGGATGCCTTCCTCGCCCACGTCGGGGAAGTACGTGTGACGCAGGCCGATGCGCTTGATCACGCGCTGGGTGATCTGCTCGGCCACCGGTCGCCCGGTGACCTTCTCGATGAGCAGGCCGGCCAGTATGTAGTTGGTGTTGCTGTACGAGACGCTGGTCCCGGGTGCGAACTCGGCCTCGTGGGCCAGTGCCACGTCGAGGAGGGCGCGGGGCTGGTAGTAGGTGTGACGGCCCTCACCCATGATGGCGTCCAGCATGAACCGTGTGTAGTTGGGCAACCCGCTGGTGTGCTGGAGCAGTTGGCGCACCGTGATGTTCCGGCCGTCGATGCCTTCGCCCCGGACGAGGTCGGGCAGGTACTGCTCGATGGGCGCGTCCAGGGAGATCTTTCCCTCGCCGACGAGTTGGAGGACGACGGTGGCGGTGAAGGTCTTCGTGTTGCTGCCGACCCGCACCTGCCCGTCGACCGGCACCTTCGCCTTGGTCTTCAGATCGGCGACCCCCGCGGTGTAGTTGCGGACGCGCCCGTCCCGGTCCGTCGTCGCGGCCATGGCCGCCGGATAGCGGTCCTCCCGGACCAGTCGTTCCACGTCTTGGCGTACGACGTCACCCGAACCCCGCGCCACCGCTGACGCGGGTACCGCACCCCCCACGGCCAAGACGGCCACCAGGACCGCCAGCCCCCTTCGTGCCACAACTCGCCCACGCCGCTCGTTCGTTACCTCGTCTGATCGCATGTCCCGAGGCTAGGAATCGGACCCACCTCCCCACATCGCCCGCCGGCACGAGGACCCAGGTCCCCCTTCCGTCCCAGCCCAGGACCACAGTCCCCCCTCAACCCTGACGGCCCGCAGTCGCCAAGCCGACCGGGATGCGCGATGCCTCATGCGGTCTATGTCCAGCCCCAGCCGGGTCGCAGTCGCCAAGCCGAGTGGCAGTGCGTAGCGATCCGATGCGCCCCCGGTCCCCTTCCACTGTCCTGATCAACCGCCGGTGTGGAGAAGTCCGAGCCGAGTCCTGAAAGGTTCTGCGAGGGACCCGAATGCCCGGCCTGCCGGCCGAAGCGCCCGCCCCATCGCCCCTGACGGACCCGCTCCTCGTCACTTCAGACCAGCCCGTTCTTTTGGGGGCTTCCCGACAGTCTTTGGCATTCCGTGACGGGCCGGTCGGTCAAGGGTGGAGCGCAGCGAAATCGCGTAGCGACGCGACGAAGGAGCGCCCTTGAGGGACCGGACCGGCACGGAAGGACAGTGGACTGGCGGGAAACCCCCAAACGTTCCGAGAGCCCGCCCGACACGCACCCCGCCGAGGTTCCCCCCCGACCCCGACCCCGACCCCGACCCCGACCTCGACCCCGCCCCCCCGATGGGATCAGGACTTTTCCGGGGACGTCAGGTCGATGAGGCGGCAGACCGTTTCGATGTCGATCTTGACCTGGGCGATCGAGGCGCGGCCCGAGAGCCAGGTGATCAGGGCCGAGTGCCAGGTGTGCTCGATGACGCGGACCGCCGAGAGCTGTTCCGCCGTCGGCGGGGCGTCCAGGCCCATCGCGTCCAGGATGATGGCCGTCGTCAGGCGGGAGACCGTGTCCACCTCGGGGCTGACGCTGCGGTCCGCGAAGGTCAGGGCCCTGACCATGGCGTCCGCCAGGTGCGGTTCGCGCTGGAGCGCCCGGAACGCCCGCATCAGGGTTTCCGCGACCCGCTCGGCCGGGTCCTCGGAGGCCGGCGGGCGTTTGCGGAGGGTGGTGTGCATGTGCTGGAGCTGGTCCTGCATGGTCGCCACCAGCAGGTGCACCTTGGAGGGGAAGTATCGGTACAGGGTGCCGAGGGCCACGCTGGAGGACTCCGCGACCTCCCGCATCTGGACCGCGTCGAAGCCGCCCCGGCTCGCCAGCTGGGCGCTCGCGTGCAGGATCCGCCGGCGGCGGGCCTCCTGTCGTTCCGTCAGGGGAGGGGACGCCGGTGTGCTCGCCGATGTCGTGACGGCCTTCGCTTCCGCTGTCATGTGTCCCGTTCCTGGCGTTCCGTGTCGGTGCGGTGGCTGTTTCCGGGATGCTCCGGAGGTCAGCATGGCAGGCGCCCGAGCCGTGGCGCGAATCACCTGCTTGGCCTCTTACGGTGTGGTTTCCGGCCGGTAGATTCAATGGTCTTCAACGGATCAAGTGTGAAACTTGTTCTACATTATCCGAGCGGTTACGCTCCGGCGAAAGTGCAGGGAGAAGGGGGCCGAGAGTGACCGCTGAGGCCATGGTGACGAGCCCTTTCGCGGGTTCCGCCGCCGACGGCGACCGCCCGTTGCGCATCGCACTCCTCACTTATAAGGGGAACCCGTTCTGCGGCGGCCAGGGCGTCTACGTCCGGCACCTCTCGCGGGAGCTCGTGAAGCTCGGGCACAGCGTCGAGGTCATCGGGGCGCAGCCCTATCCCGTGCTCGACACGGGCGCCACGCTCACCGAACTGGCGAGCCTGGACCTCTACCGCAGCCCCGACCCCTTCCGCACCCCCAAGCGCGACGAGTACCGGGACTGGATCGACGCCCTGGAAGTCGCGACCATGTGGACCGGCGGCTTTCCCGAGCCCCTGACGTTCTCCCTGCGGGCGCGGCGCCATCTGCGCTCCCGAGCCGGTGAGTTCGACGTCATCCACGACAACCAGACCCTCGGCTACGGACTGCTGGGCTCTCTCGGCGCACCCCTGGTGACGACGATCCACCACCCCATCACCGTCGACCGCAAGCTCGACCTCGCCGCCGCCAAGGACCGCAAGAAGCGGCTCTCGGTGCGCCGTTGGTACGGCTTCACGCGCATGCAGGGCCGCGTCGCCCGCCGGCTGTCCTCCGTGCTCACCGTCTCCGGCTCCTCGCAGGCGGAGATCGCCGAGCACCTGGGCGTGCGCGACGAGCGCATCCACGTCGTCCACATCGGCGCCGACACCGACCTGTGGTCGCCCGACGCCTCCGTGGCCGAGGTGCCCGGGCGGATCGTGACGACCTCCAGCGCGGACGTCCCCCTCAAGGGCCTGGTGCACCTCGTCGAGGCGCTCGCGAAGCTCCGTACCGAGCGGCCCGAGGCGCACCTCGTCGTCGTCGGCAAGCGCGCCGAGAGCGGGCCGGTCGCCCGCGCGATCGAGAAGTACGACCTCCAGGACGCGGTGCGCTTCGTCAAGGGCATCACCGACGCCGAGCTCGTCGACCTCGTGCGCGGCGCGCAGGTCGCCTGCGTGCCGTCGCTCTACGAGGGCTTCTCGCTCCCGGCGGCCGAGGCCATGGCCACCGGCACGCCCCTGGTGGCCACCACCGGCGGGGCCATCCCCGAGGTGACCGGGCCCGACGGTCAGACCTGCCTGGCCGTGCCGCCCGGTGACGCGGGGGCGCTGGCCGCCGCGTTGGGCCGGCTGCTCGGCGACGCTGACCTGCGCGCCCGGCTCGGGGCCGCGGGCCGCGAGCGGGTCCTGGCCCGCTTCACCTGGGCCAAGGCCGCCGAGGGAACCGTCCGGTACTACCGGGCCGCGATCGAGCGGGCCGAGGCCCGCCGTACCGCCGGCAGAGGCGGCAGCGGCACCACCCGGTGACCCCTCGACCCGTGCGCCACCGACCACACCCCCGTCCCACTCCTCACCCCCGCGACCGCGAAGGCAGGACCCCGTGCTGACCGTCGATTTCTCCCGGTTCCCGCTCGCCGCAGGCGACCGCGTACTCGACCTGGGCTGCGGCGCAGGCCGGCACGCCTTCGAGTGCTACCGGCGCGGCGCCCAAGTGGTCGCCGTGGACCGCAACGGCGAGGAGATCCGCGAGGTCGCCAAGTGGTTCGCCGCGATGAAGGAGGCCGGAGAGGCCCCCGCGGGCGCCACGGCCACCGCCATGGAGGGCGACGCCCTCGCGCTGCCCTTCCCCGACGAGTCCTTCGACGTCGTCATCATCTCCGAGGTGATGGAGCACATCCCCGACGACAAGGGCGTGCTCGCGGAGATGGTCCGCGTCCTGAAGCCGGGCGGCCGCATAGCGATCACCGTTCCGCGCTACGGTCCCGAGAAGATTTGCTGGACGCTCTCGGACGCCTACCACGAGGTCGAGGGCGGCCACATCCGCATCTACAAGGCGGACGAGCTGCTCGGCAAGATGGAGGCCGCCGGCCTCAAGCCGTACGGCACCCACCACGCGCACGGCCTGCACTCGCCGTACTGGTGGCTCAAGTGCGCCTTCGGCGTGGACAACGACAAGGCGCTCCCGGTGAAGGCGTACCACAAGCTCCTGGTCTGGGACATCATGAAGAAGCCCCTGGCCACCCGCCTCGCCGAGCAGGCCCTGAACCCGGTCATCGGCAAGAGCTTCGTGGCGTACGCGACCAAGCCCCACCTCCCCGTCGGCGCCGCCCAGTGAGCTCTCCCGGGAGCGCCGGCCGGACCCCGCCCGAGGTGCCCGAACACCTGGTCCTGGACGGGGTCCTGACCGCCGAGCAGGCCGCGCTGACGGTGGCCGGGATCCTCGACGGGCAGCGCGCCGACGGGGCCATACCGTGGTTCCGCGGTCACCACCTCGACCCGTGGGACCACACGGAGGCGGCCATGGCCCTGGACACGGCGGGCGCGCACGAGTCCGCCGAGCGGGCCTACGACTGGCTCGCGCGCCACCAGAACAAGGACGGCTCCTGGTACGCCGCCTACGCGGACCGGCCGGACGGGGTCGACACCGAGCGGCCGCAGGACGCGAGCCGCGAGTCCAACTTCACCGCGTACATCGCCGTCGGCGTCTGGCACCACTACCTGGCCACCGGGGACGACTCCTTCCTGGACCGCATGTGGCCGGCGGTGTTCGCGGCGGTGGAGTTCGTCCTCGCCCTCCAGCAGCCGGGCGGCGAGATCGGCTGGAAGCGGGAGGCCGACGGCTCGGCCGTCACCGACGCCCTCCTGACGGGCTCCTCCTCCATCCACCAGGCCCTGCGCTGCGCCCTGGCCATCGCCGACCACCGCGGAGAGCCGCAGCCCGACTGGGAGTTGGCCACGGGCGCGCTCGCGCACGCCGTGCGCCACCACCCGGAGCGGTTCCTCGACAAGTCCCACTACTCGATGGACTGGTACTACCCGGTCCTCGGCGGGGCGGTGACCGGACCGCAGGCCAAGGCCCGCATCGAGGGGCGCTGGGAGGAGTTCGTCGTCCCGGACCTCGGGGTGCGGTGCGTGCTGCCGAACCCGTGGGTGACGGGCGGGGAGTCCTGCGAACTGGCGCTGGCCCTGTGGGTGACGGGGGAGTCGGACCGCGCCCTGGAGGTGCTCCGCTCGATCGGCCACCTGCGTGCCGACAACGGCATGTACTGGACGGGCTACGTGTTCGAGGACGACGCGTTCTGGCCGGTCGAGCAGACCACCTGGACGGCGGGGTCCCTGCTGCTCGCGGTGGCGGCGATGGGCGGGGACGAGGCGACCTGTGACGTGTTCGGCGGCCTGGCCCTGCCGGTCGGCCTGGAGCCGGACTGCTGCCAGGTCTGACCGCGGGGCCGGGCGCGTCAGGCCGGGCGCGCCGGGATCGGCCGCGCCGGGATCGGCCGCGTGACGACGGCGCGTACGGACCCCGGGGAGGGAGGAACCGTACGCGCCGGGGCTCAGCTGCGGGCCAGGCGGCCCGCGACGGCGTGGCCGATGAACAGGTAGAGGGCGGCGGCCAGACCGTAGCCGATCACGACCTGGACCCAGTCCCGGTCGAAGGTGAAGAGGTCGTACGACCAGCCGGCGAGCCAATCGGCGCAGTCGTGCACGAAGGCGACCAGGGAGTTGCCCTGGTTGGCGTCCAGCAGCCACAGCAGGATCCACAGGACGATCAGGAAGGCGGCCACGTCCGCCACCAAGGCGATGACCCTGGCCACCGGATTGCCTCCACGGGAATGTGCGCGGGTACGTGCTCGGGTGTAGGGGGACATGTCAAGCGTGTTGCCGCGTCGGCGCGCCGTAAACCCGTACGGGGCCTCCCGAGTGGCGGACGCGGACCGGCCGGGCGAGGCTGCGGGGGACACCCCCGTCCCCGGAGGAAATCGTGTCCACTTCCAGAACTTCCCGACTGCGTCGGGCCCTGACGGCCCTGATCCTGTCCACGGCGCTGGTCGCCGGAGCCACCGCCTGCGGCAACGGCGGGAGCGCCAAGGCCCAGAGCGAGGAGGTCTCGGTCTCCTCGGCCGCCGACCTGGCGGCCTTGGCCGCCGCCGAACCGGCTGCCGCCCAGGAGGACGAGTTGGCGGCGGCGACACCCTCGCCGAGCACCTCCGCCGAGAAGGAGAAGTTCGCCAAGACGCGCTTCGTCGCCAACGCCGGGCTCGCGGCCGGCGCGACGTACCAGTGGATCGTCAAGCCGTACCAGGCGGGCAAGTTCAAGAAGGGCGCGAAGGGCCGTACGTTCGCGCTGATCAAGGCCGGTCTGGCGGGTGCCTTCGCCTACAACCGGCTCAAGGCCGCCGTGGGCAACGCCAAGGGCGACCCGCTGCTGTCGAAGGCCGTGGCCCCGCTGACGGCGGGCATCGAGTCCCTCAAGGGGCTCGGCACCAAGCTCCGCAAGGGGCAGGCGGGTGACGCCGACATCAGCTCCTTCCAGGACGTGATCAACGGAGTCAAGGAAGCGGGCAAGAGCGCGGGCGCCCCGGTGGTCGACAAGGTCCCGAGCGCGTCCCAGCTGGGCGGATAGCCCTTCGGGCGCCCCCGTGGCGCCCCGGACGACGCGTGCGAAGCCGCCGTACCGAGACCCGGTGCGGCGGCTTCGGCGTCCGCCGGGCGGCTCGGGCCGCTCGGCGGGCCCGTGCGGGACCGCCCTGATTCAATGGTCCACGTGATCGAGTTCGTAATGTTCGCCCTCCTGGCCGGCGGCGCCGGTTGGCTGTTCCGCCGCAAGCACCTGAAGCGGCAGGCCGCCGGGAGCCCCGCCGGGATCCCCGGCATGGCCCGCCACCCGGCGGGCACGGGCCGCTGGCGGGCGGGTCGGGTGCACGTCGCCCCGGACACCGGTCCCCGCTGGGAGCCGCAGCGCGGCCCGGTCGTGGCCCTGGCCGGGGCGCGCGCCACCGACCTGCGGGTGCCCTCCGTGCGCGAGGGCATCGCCATCAACCCCGGCTCGCGGATCGTGACCTGCGCCCTCCCCGACGGCGGGAGCGTCGAGATCGCCGTGATGCCGCTGGACGTGCGCGAACTCCTGGAGGCCGTGCCCCAGGCGCAGACGCCCTAGGGCGGAACGCCCTGGCGTCGGCCGTCAGGCCTGGCGGGCGCGGGACAGGAGGCGGTCGGCGAACGCGATGACGAGGTCGCGCAGTTCGTCGGGGCGCTCGATGACGAACGGCCGGTCGAGCGAGGCGAGTACGGGCGGCAACCAGTCGAGCGCCTCCACCCGGAGTTCGACGCGCAGCCAGGGCTCGGCCTCCGGATCCGCGCCCGCCGCCCGGGCGGGCTCTTCCAGGACCGCCACGGCGGCCGGAAGGCGGGCGCGGACGTGCTCCACCGTCCCCCGGATCCGCAAGGTCACCTCGTACCGGTACTCCGCCGTGGCGAACCCGGACAGCACGCGCCGGGCCGGATCGAGTCCGTCGGGCGTCTCGAACGAGCCGGGCAGGACCCTCGCGCCCGCGACGCGGTCCAGCCGGAAGGTCCGGTCCTCGCCGATCGCGGGGTCCGCGCCCGTGACGTACCACCGGCCCGAGTGGGCGACGATCCCGTACGCGTGCAGCAGGCGTTCGCCGCGTCGCCCGTTGCGGTCGGTGTACCTGATCGAGAGCGGTCGTCGGTGACGCACCGCGTCGGCGACGGTGAGCAGGACCTCGGCGTCCGGATGCGCGAACCCGCCGGGCGGAGCCGTGAAGGCGAGGGATTCCAGGACCGCGTCGAGCCTGCGGGCCAGGCGCTCGGGCAGCACCCGGCGGATCTTGGCCGCCGCCGTCCCGCTCGCGGTGTCCGCCGTCGTCAGGCCCGTCCGGAGGCCGACGAGCAGGCCGAGCAGGGCGGCGAGCGCCTCGTCGTCGCTGAGCATGAGCGGGGGCAGGCGGTATCCGGCGGCGAGCCGGTACCCGCCGTAGCGGCCCCGGACCGCTTCCACCGGCACGTCGAGGTCGATCAGGTGGTCCACGTACCGCCGCACGGTCCGCCCGTCGACGCCGAGCCGGTCGGCGAGTTCGGCCACCGTCCGGATGCCGCCGGACTGCAACAGCGCCAGGAGGGCCAGCACGCGCACGGTGGGTCGGGACATGAGTGGGAGCCTAACGTGCATACCGGGCGGGATCTGTCCGGTATTGCTCCTAGCCTGCGGAGTACGGCCACCGCGACGAGCGGCGGCCCCGCCACCCCGGGAGAACACCATGGACTTCGTTTCGATCCGCGTCGTCACCGGCGACGTCGCGCGCCTCGTCGCGTTCTACGAGAGGGCCACGGGGGCGCCGGCGATCTGGGCCACGGAGGACTTCGCCGAACTCCGTACCCCGGGCGCCACCCTCGCCGTCGCGAGCACCCGCACCGTCCCGCTGTTCGCTCCGGGGTCGGCCCGCCCGGCGGACAACCACAGCGTGATCATCGAATTCCTCGTCGACGACGTGGACCGCGTGCACGAGGACCTGACCGGCTTCGTCGATGCGTTCGTGAGCGGGCCCACGACCCTGCCCTGGGGCAACCGGTCGCTGCTCCTGCGCGACCCCGACGGCAACCTCGTCAACTTCTTCACCCCGGTCACCCCGGCCGCCGTCGAGAAGTTCGCCCGTGTGCGGTGACCCGGGATCCGGGTGCCTTCGCCCTACGCGTTCAGTTCCGCCAGGACCCGCAGGGTGTGCGGGTCGGGGGCGGTGAGGAGGAGGTCGGTGACCGGGCCCTTGCGCCACAGCTCCAGGCGCTCCGCGATCCGCTCGCGCGGCCCGATCAGGGAGATCTCGTCGGCGAACGCGTCCGGGACGGCCAGCACCGCCTCCTCCTTGCGCCCGGCCAGGAACAGTTCCTGGATGCGGTGGGCCTCCTCCTCGTACCCCATCCGCCCCATGAGGTCGGCGTGGAAGTTGCGGGCGGCGTGGCCCATGCCGCCGATGTAGAAGCCGAGCATCGCCTTGACGGGGAGCAGCCCCTCGGTGACGTCGTCGCAGACGGCGGCGCGGGCCATCGGGGCGATCATGAACCCCTCGGGGAGGTCGGTCAGCGAGGCCTGGTAGACGTCGGTGCGGCTCGGCGACCAGTACAGCGGGAGCCAGCCGTCGGCGATCCGGGTGGTCTGGGCGATGTTCTTCGGCCCCTCGGCGCCCAGCAGGATCGGCAGGTCCGCGCGCAGCGGGTGGGTGATGGGCTTGAGGGGCTTGCCGATGCCGGTGCCGTCCGCGCCCCGGTACGGGTGGCTGTGGAAGCGGCCGTCGAGTGCGACGGGGCCCTCGCGGCGCAGCACCTGGCGGATGAGGTCCACGTACTCCCGCGTCGCGGTGAGTGGGCTCGCGGGGAAGGGGCGCCCGTACCAGCCCTCGACCACCTGGGGGCCCGACAGGCCCAGGCCCAGCATCATCCGGCCGCCGGACAGGTGGTCCAGGGTGAGGGCGTGCATGGCGGTGGCGGTGGGGGTGCGGGCGGCCATCTGGGCGATGGCGGTGCCGAGGCGGATGCGTGAGGTGTGCGCCGCGATCCAGGTGAGCGGGGTGAAGGCGTCGGAGCCCCAGGCCTCGGCGGTCCACACGGAGTCGTAGCCGAGGCGCTCGGCCTCGGTGGCGAGTTCGAGGTGGGCCGGGGTGGGGCCGCGTCCCCAGTAGCCGAGTGCGAGTCCGAGGCGCATGGGGGTCCCCTTCGCGAGGTGGTGTCCGGAGTCGAGCCCGAGGGCGTGCCCGTCGAGCCACTCATCTGACGCTGCGTCAGGTGACTGTAGGCCACGCGGACCCCGCCCGGAAGTGCCACGGCCCCCTGCCCGTGAGGACAGGGGGCCGTGATGGCGAGGGGGGGGCGACGAGGGGCGCCCTAGCCGCGCTGGATGCCCGAGGTGTCGTTCAGGACGCCGCGGCGGCCGTCCTGGGTCTGGGCGATCAGCGAGGCCGGGCCCCGCTGGTCGACGGCCAGGTACCAGGTGCCCGGAGCCAGCTCCGCGATCGGGTTCGGCGAGCCGTCCTCACCGAAGAGGGGACGGGCCACCGGCACCGCGAACCAGAACGGCGTGAAGTCCGCCGGAGCGGGCGTCGGCGTCGGAGCGGGCGCGGGGGTGGAGTCCTGCGGGGCGTGGGCGCCGCCGTAGGGCGGGACCGGCTGCGGGGTGGCGCCGTACGGGCTCTGCTGCTGGCCGCCCGGGTAGCCGTACCCGGCACCCGGCTGGACCTGCTGCTGGCCGTAGGGGGCCGGGGCGACCGGGGTGGGCTCCGGCAGGAGCGGACCGGCGAGCGCGGGGATCTTCGAGCCCGCGACGGCCACGCCGGCCAGCGCCAGCGTGGCGAGGAGGGCGAGGATGCTGCCCGCCCCGAGGCTGTACCGGGTCGGGCAGGTGATCAGCGACCACAGCGAGGCCCAGGCGGCGGCGACGGCGAGCACCGTGCCCCAGGCGGTCAGCGGCAGCCCGACGACCTTGCGGCCCTCGGGCTGGAAGCGGGCGGCGATCAGGAGGCCCGCCGCGATGAACCCGGTCAGGAAGATCGTCGGCAGGGCCAGCCCGTAGAAGTCCGTGTCCCACGCGCTGGCGGTGGTGTAGCGGGACTGGGTGTAGAAGTCGAGGAACGAAGCGATGAACAGCAGGGCCGCTGCTCCGATCACCACGCCGTCGCTTCGTGTGAGGGAGCGGATGTTCACGTCTCGGGGTGTCCTTCTCGGTCTCGGTCGGCTCCTGGCACGGAGGTCGCGTTCGCGGTCGCGGACCGTGACGGGAGCGGGGCGGGCGGCACCATGGTACGGAGGTTTGCCGTGACCGAGGGGGTCGGGGCGGAGCGCCCCGGAAGGACTACCCGCCCAGGAACCCGACGATGCCGTCCGCGATGCCCTGGGCCGCCTTCTGCCGCCACTCCGGACTCGTCAGCTGCGCCGCGTCCTTGGCATCACGCATGTTGCCGCATTCGATGAACACCTTGGGCCGGGTTGACAGGTTCAGTCCGCCCAGATCGTCGCGGACCACCAATCCGGTACCGGAACCGAGGTAGTTGGCCGGGGACGAGCCGGTGGCGCGGGCGAAGTTCCCCACGATGCGTTCGCCCAGGTCCCGCGAGGGGCCGACGATCTTCGAGGTGTCCGCCGCGCCGCCCTTGACCTTGGCCGGGAGGATCACGTGGAAGCCCCGGCTGCCGGAGGAGACGCCGTCGGCGTGTACGGAGACCACCGCGTCGGCCTTGGCCTCGTTGCCGATGCGGGCCCGCTCGTCGATGCAGGGGCCGAAGGGGCGGTCGGCCTGGTGGGTGAGGCGGACGGTCGTGCCCTTGGCCTCCAGCAGGGCCCGGACGCGGCGCGAGACGTCGAGGGTGAAGTCCGCCTCCCGGTAGCCGGCGTTGGTGGCGGTGCCGGTGGTGTCGCACTCCTTGCGGGTGGTGCCGATGTCCACCTGCTTGTCGATCTCGGCGGTGTGCCCGAAGTTCCCGGTGTTGTGCCCCGGGTCGATCACCACCGTCCGCCCGGCCAGGGGGCCCTTGGCGGGAACCGCCGGAGCCGCCGGGGAGGCGGACGCGGAGGCCGAGGGGGAGGCGGAGTTCGACGGGGAGGCCGACGCGACGGGCTTCGCGTCCCCCGCCGGGGCTGTCGAGGGCCGGTGCCCGTCGCCGTCCGGCCCGGTCAGGGCCTGGGTCAGGACCCAGCCGGCGATCAGGGTCGGGGCGAGCACCGCGGCCGTCACCGCGAGGGTGGAGCGACGGGCGTACCAGGGCCGGTCCGGGCTGATCGCCTCACGGGACTCGGGGAGCGGGGAGCTGTCGTCGTAGCGCACGCCGCGATGCTAGACCGGCCCTCCGACGGCCCGAGGGACCCTGGGCCGAATGAGGGCGCGGTGCGCTTATATGTCCGGACACGGTCCGTCGCTCGTCGGGACCGTGACCGGCCCCCGCCCGGCCGCGTCCGGTGCGCCCACCAGGCCGTTCGTCGCTCAGACGCCCTCGGCCGTACGGCGCAGGACGCGGAGGGAGTCCGTGACGGAGGTCTCCTCGAAAGCGCCCGACGCCAGGGCGCGCAGGTAGATCCGGTACGGGGCCTGGCCGCCGTCGGCCGGGTCCGGGAAGACGTCGTGGATCACCAGAGTCCCGCCCACCGCCAGGTGCGGGGCCCACCCCTCGTAGTCGCCGGCGGCGTGCTCGTCGGTGTGGCCGCCGTCGATGAACACCAGGCCCAGCGGGCCGCCCCAGGCCGCCGCCACCTGCGGCGAACGCCCGACCAGCGCGATGACGTGCTCCTCCAGACCGGCCGCGTGCAGGGTCCGGCGGAAGGTGGGGAGGGTGTCCATCAGCCCGACCTGCGGGTCCACGACCGTCGGGTCGTGGTACTCCCAGCCCGGCTGCTGCTCCTCGCTGCCCCGGTGGTGGTCGACGGTGAGCGCGGGCACGCCGGCCTCGCGGGCCGCGTCGGCCAGCAGGATCGTGGAGCGCCCGCAGTACGTGCCGACCTCCAGCAGCGGCAGCCCGAGGGCGGCGGCCTCGACGGCGGCCGTGTACAGGGCGAGGCCCTCGCCGACGGGCATGAACCCCTTGGCGGCCTCGAAGGCGGCGAGGGTCTCCGGCTTGGGGCTGGCCATGTCGTTCCTCCTGCTGAAGTGCGGGTGATGCGGGTGAGTGGCGGCCCATGCTGCCCTACCCGCCGGTAGGACGCTACGGCCGGGTGCCGTCAGCGCCGGAACAACAACCACGACAGGCCCGCGCCGCCGCTCGACCGACGCTGCTCCCGCAGTGCCCGCCGGAAGTCCGCCCGGGACTCCGAGACCGCCGGCGCCAGCCAGTGGGTGCTGCCGAAGAGGAGAGGGAGCCGATGCAGCAGCTCGTCCATGTGCGCGAGCGCGCTCTCGGGGTCCCCGGCCTCCCCGATGCTGCGCAGCACCCGGTAGGCCACCTCGGGGTCCCCGTACTCCGCGAGCTCGGCCAGGTCGGGGAACAGGCGCCCGTACAGGAACGCGGCGACGGGGAAGTCGCCGAGCAGCCAGGCGTCGTGGGCGAGTCGACGGCGTACGTCCAGCAACAACGGGTCGTCGGCGGGCAGGACCTGCTCCAGGTCGGGCAGCAGGGGCCCGAGCCAGGCGCGTTCGCTGCGCGCGCGGGCGGGAGTCCGGGGGTCCCACGGGCCGTCGAGGTCGGCGGAGCCGCGGTGCATGGCCGTGGCCAGGTGGTACCTGGCGGTCAGGGGGATCGGGTCGAGGACGCCGAAGACCCGGGCCGCCTGCACCACCACCTCGCGCAGCTCGACCACCTGGGCGTGGCCGTCACCGGGCCCGCGCGCCGCCGCCTCGCCCAAGTGCACGGCCCTGGCGGTGATCGTGTCGGGGTGCTCCGACCCGAGCACCCGCATCATCCGGGGCAGGACGCGCTCCAGGTCGGTGGGGGTGTGTCCGCGTACGGCCATCGCCCGGTGGTACGAGGCCCGCACCGTCAGCGCGTCCTCGGCGCCGAGCCTTTCCGTCAGGTCCGCGACCAGTGCGTCCAGTTGTCCGACGCGGTCGGCCGGGGCCTGCGCCGACAGTTGGTTCAGCCGCCGTTCCAACATCGTCCGGACCGGGTCCCCGACCGTCGTGTGCACGATCGGGGCGAAGTCGGGAGGGGGTGGCCAAGCGCCGGGAGCCGGAGCCGAAGCCGGAGCCGGTGAGGGAGGGGGGACGGGAAGGGGGACGGGTGCGGGCGCGGGTGCGCCGAACGGGCCGCCGGCGATCTCCGACAACCTTCGGACGACCTCCCGCGCGCTCGCGGGGCGCGCGCGGGGGTCCTTCGCCAGTAGGTCGAGCACCAGGGCGTCGAGCGCGTCCGGCAGCCCCCCGCGCAGCGAACCGGGCGCCGGGGGCGTGACCGTCAGGTGCTGGGCCAGCAGCTCGTGCATCTCGTGCGCGGTGAAGGGGACCCGGCCGGTGAGCAGTTCCATCAGCACGCAGCCGAGGGCGTACAGATCGGCCCGCCCGTCGACGGGGGCCCCGTTCGCGCCGCCGGTCCAGCGCTCCGGTGCCATGTAGGGGAAGGAGCCGACGATCATGCCGGTGCTCGTCAGGTCGGTACCGGGCGAGTCGCGGGACTTGGCGATCCCGAAGTCCAGGACCTTGACCAGCCCGCTGTCGGTGACCATCACGTTGGCGGGTTTGACGTCCCGGTGCACGATCCCGGCGTCGTGGGCGGCGCCGAGCGCGTCCGCGACGCGCGCCGTCCATTCCAGCGCGTCGGCCAGCGGCGGCACGCCGGCCTCCACCACCTCGGCGAGGGTCCGGCCCTGGAGCAGCTCCATCACGAGGAAGACCGCGTCGCGCCCGGCGTGTTCGGTGCGGCCGAAGTCGTGGACGGTGGCGATGCTCGGATGCGAGAGGTTCCCGGCGAGGCCGGCCTCCCGCTCGAAGCGGCGGGTGTCCTCCGGCGTACGCGGATAGCCGATCTTCACCGCGACCCAGCGGCCCACCCGGGGGTCCTTGGCCCGCCAGACCTCGCCGAACCCGCCCCGGCCGAGCAACTCGTCCAGCTCGTAACGGCCTTCGATCTGTTCCCGCACGCCCCTCGGCCCCCGTCGCCCCTTGATCGCCCACCCGCACCGGCATTATCTCCGAGCGGGAAGAGACGGCCTAGGCGTCGCACTCGAACCACACCGTCTTGCCCTCGGGGCCCGGGTCGGCGCCCCAACGGTCCGTGACCGCCTCCACCAGCAGCAGCCCGCGACCGCCCTCGGCGTACGGATCCCCGTCCGCAGCCGGGATCCCGGGGAGCGCGGGGCAGCCGTCGGCGACCTCCACCCGCAGCCCGCCCGGACGCCGCAGGATCAGCACCGCGCAGCGCCGCCCCGGGACGTGCCGGACCACGTTGGCGACCAGCTCGGTCAACGCCAGCCCGGCGTCCCCGGCCGACGCGGAGAGGCCCCAGCGGTCCAGGAACATCCCCAGGATCCGCCGCATGTGCCGGGCCGAGTGCTCGCCGACGGTGAAGCCCATGCGGTAGCTGGTGACGTTCTCCGCCCCGGAGAGGTCAGTTGCGTGATTCATGTCACCAGCGTGGAGTCGCGTGGTTACGCTCGGCTACAGACCGAAACGAACGCCCATCGGCGTGAACTTGGGGGTGACCGCCTCGTGGTCAACATCCGCGATCTCGATCCCAGCGCCTCTCCGCTGGACTACTACGGCTCCGAACTGCGCCGCCTGCGGGAGGCGGCGGGGCTGAAACAGGGACAGCTCGGGAGCATCGTCTTCTGCACGGGGTCCCTGATCGGCCAGATAGAGACGGCCAGGAAGGTCCCGACCAGGGACTTCTCCGAACGCATCGACGCGGCCCTCGGCACCGGCGGGGTGTTCACCCGGCTGGTGGGGCTGGTCCTGCGAAGTCAACTGCCGACGTGGTTCCAGCCGTACGCGGAGATGGAGGCCAAGGCGGCGTACATCTCCTCGTTCCAGGCGCAACTGGTGGATGGGCTGTTGCAGACGCCGGCCTACGCGCGGGCCGTGCTCGGGGTGCGGGGTGACGAGGGCCTCGACGGCAAGGTGGCCGCCCGCATCGAGCGACAGCGGATCCTGGACCGGGAGCACCCGCCGCTGACATGGGTGGTGATGAGCGAGGCCGTCCTGCACCAGGAGATCGGCGGCGGGGAGGTCATGCGCGAGCAACTCGCCCACCTGTTGGACCTGCGCAGACGCGAGTGGGCGAAGGTGCAGATCCTGCCCTTCGAGGCCGGTGCCCATGCGGGGCTGCCCGGCTCGTTCAATCTTCTGCGGTTCGACGACGACCCGGATCTCGTCTACACCGAGGACTTCGTCCAGGGACACATGACGGCCAATCCGCAGGCCCTCAGGGAAGGTTCGCTCCGATACGATCATTTGCAGGCCGCCGCCCTCTCGGTGGAGGAGTCGGCGGCGCGGATCGCCCGTGTAATGGAGGAACGCTATGGACACCAACCAGGACCTGACGGGCGCGCCGTGGCGTAAGTCCTCGTACAGCAGCGACACCGGCGGTCAGTGCGTCGAGTGCGCTCCGCTCGGCGGGGCCGCCTGGCGTAAGTCCTCCTACAGCGGCGACACCGGCGGCGACTGCGTGGAGGTCGCCGCCCGGCCCCATCTCGTCGCCGTCCGGGACTCCAAGGACCCCCAGGGGCCCGCCTTCACCGTCGGCCCCCTTGCCTTCGCGGAGTTCGTGCGCGGGCTCTGAGACCGGTCGGAGAAGGCCGTGGAGGACATCGGGCCGTTCCGCGTCCTGCGGGTGCTCGGGCAGGGCGGGATGGGCCGGGTGGTCCTGGCCGAGGCGCCGGACGGGCGACTGGTCGCCGTCAAGCAGGTGCACGCCGCCCTGGCCGCCGACGAGGGGTTCCGGGCGCGGTTCCGGCGTGAGGTGGAGGCCTCCCGGAAGGTGTCCGGAGCGCACACGGCCGCCGTGGTCGACGCCGACCCGGAGGCCGCGACGCCCTGGCTGGCCTCGGAGTACGTGCCGGGGCCCGCGCTCGGTGAGGCCCTGTCCGCCGCCGGGCCGATGGACGAGGAGGCCGTACGGCGGCTCGCGGTCGGGCTGGCCCACGCCCTCGCCGAGATCCACGGCGCCGGGCTGATCCACCGGGACCTGAAGCCGTCCAACGTGCTGCTGGCCGAGGACGGGGTCCGGGTCATCGACTTCGGCATCGTGCGGGCCGTCGGGGACCAGACCCGGATCACCCACACCGGCGTGCTCGTCGGATCGCCCGCCTACATGTCCCCGGAGCAGATCCTGGGCCGCGAACTCACCCCGGCGAGCGACGTGTTCTCCCTCGGCGCCACCCTCGTCACCGCCGCCACGGGGAAGCCGCCGTTCGGCGGCGACTCCGTCCCCAAGGTGCTCCACGACGTGGTCTACGAGGAACCCGACCTGGACGGCGTACCGTCCGGGCTGCGCGGGCCGATCGCCTCCTGCCTGGCCAAGGAGCCGGCCGACCGGCCGACCCCGCGGGACCTGCTCGCCCTCCTGGCCGGGGCGGCGGCTTCCGTGGTGCCCGTCCCTCCCGTCCCCACCGCCCCTCCCGCGCCGCCCCGCGGACGCAGGACGCTGCTGGTCGCGGCGGTCGTCGCGGCCGTGCTCGTCGCCACCACCGGGCTGACGGCCGCCGGGCGCCACCTCGTCTGGTCGGCGTACACCGCGGTCGTGCCCGACACCGTCCCCACGCCCGGGAAGACGCCCTTGTCCCTGGTGGGCGACGCGTACGCGGGGCCCCTGCCGGCCCTCTGCGCGGACTTTGCCGGGAAGGTCGCGGTGCCGGCCGGCTACGAGCTGTTCGGCAAGAGCGGTCGCTACGAGAAGACGGCGGCGGACGGGACCGTGCACCCGCAGATCTTCTGCTTCTGGAACGGTGCGGACGGCGACCGGATCCAGGTCTACTGGGACCTCTTCGGCACGCGGCCCGGCGGTGTGTCGGGAGCCGAGCAGGCCAAGCGGTACTACGAGGAGTTCTACGTGCGGGGCACCACCAAGCGCGCCACGAAGCTCGGCTTCGCGGAAGAGGGAATGTGGCGGGGGCCCGGCCGCTCACAGCAGGGCTGTCTGTTGTACGCGCGGGACGTGAACCTGACGCTGTCGGTCTCCGTCGAGAGCGGGCGCTATCCCGCCGGGCAGTGCGAGAGCGTCGCCAAGGCCGCCGCCCGTACGGCCCTGCCCCTGGTGGCCGCGAGATGAGACCGATGAAGGCCTCTGATCCGGCCGCGTCGGGCCCGTACCGTCTGCTCGCCGAGCTGGGCAGCGGCGGCATGGGGCGGGTGCTGCTGGGGGCCGCGCCGGACGGGCGCCTCGTCGCGGTGAAGCACGTGCACGCCGCCCTGGCCGTCGACGAGGGGTTCCGTGCCCGCTTCCGGCGTGAGGTGGCCGCCTCGCGGAAGGTGTCGGGGGCGTACACGGCGGCCGTGATGGACTCCGACGCGGACGCGCCGACCCCGTGGCTGGCCTCGGTGTTCGTGGCCGGGCCCTCCCTGGGCGCCGCGGTGGCGGCCGTCGGGCCGCTGCCCGAGCCGCTCCTGCGCCGGCTCGCGGCGGGGCTGGCGTCGGCGCTGGCGGAGATCCATCGGGTGGGGCTGGTCCACCGCGACCTCAAGCCCGACAACGTCCTCCTCGCCGAGGACGGCGTCCGGGTCATCGACTTCGGCATCGCGCGGGCGGCGTGGACGGGCGCGGAGGACGAGGGCGAGCCGGGACTGACGCGGACCGGCCTGGTGATCGGCTCGCCCGCGTTCATGTCGCCGGAGCAGGCCGAGGGCGAGCGGCTCACGGCGGCCGGGGACGTGTTCTCGCTCGGCTCCGTGCTGGTCCTGGCGGCCACGGGCCGGAGCCCGTTCGTCGGATCGTCGACCCTGCGGACGCTGTACGACGTGGTCCACGCGGAGCCGGACCTGAGCGGTGTCCCGGCGGGGCTGCGCGGGATCGTGGAACGGTGCCTGGCCAAGGACCCGGCCGCCCGACCCTCCCCGGCGGAGCTGCTGGAGCTGTTGGGGCCGGTCGCGCCGACGGGGCGGCAGTGGCCGCCGGCGGTCCACCGGATGATCGCCGCGCAGCGGGCAGACATCGACCGGCTGCTCGACGGCCCCGAGGACAAGGCCGGGGAGGCCGCCCCCACGCCCCCGGACGTCAAGGACGCCGAGGACGCCGAGGATGCCGAAGCCGCCGAGGACGAGCCCGGCCCTGCCGAAGGGCCCCGCACGCGGGTGGAGCCCGCGCCGCCGCGCCGGATTCCGCGTCGGAAGGGGGCCGTGGTCGCCTGTGTCCTGGCGGCGGCGGCGCTCGGCGGGACGGCGTACGGCCTCTCGCCCGCCGGGACCACCGGCGGGGGCTCCTCCGCGACCGGGGGACAGGACAGCCCATCGGACAGGTACCTGAGGCTGCCCACGTGTGACGACCTCGCGGTGCAACTGCCGCTCCAGCCCCGGGACAAGGGCGGCGACAGCCACTCGGTGGCGGCCGGCGAGGCGCGGACCGCCTGCACCTGGCTCGGCGCCGCCGACGGCGGGGCGCGCAGTGCCCGGGTCCGCTGGGACCTCCTCGACTACTCCGGATCCCGCAACGCCACCACCGTCCAGCGGGAGTCCTTCCGCGCGCAGGCGGCGGACGGCGTGCGGGCGAGCCGGCTCGGCTTCGGCGACGAGGCCTTCCGGGGCGCGGCGGACACCACGACGGTCTGCTCCCTCTCCGTGCGCGACGGCAATCTGATCGTCCGCGTGGACCTCGGCAGCGGGGAGTTCCCGGCCGTCTTCTGCGAGGCGTCCGCCACGGACATCGCCCGCGCCGCCCTGACCGCCGTCCCCCACTGACCCCCGCCGCCCTCCGCGCGACCGCCCCGGCACCCGTACCGAAGAACACGTGGACCTGACCTTCCGTCAGATTGGAACGTGTTCTAGTCTGCCGCGCATGGGCATCGGAATCACGCAAGAGCAGCGGGAGTTGGCCGAGGCGGTGCGCGGGTGGGTGGCGCGGGTCGTGCCGCCCGAGGAGGTGCGCAAGCTGCTCGACTCGCCGCCCCGGAGCGGGACGCGGCCCGACTACTGGGACGCCTTCGCGGCGTCCGGACTGCTCGCGCCCCACCTGGACGGGGGCTCCCTGCTGGACCTGGCCGTGGTGGTGGAGGAGGCCGCCCGGGGGGCGCTGCCCGGACCGTACCTGCCGAGCGCGCTGGCCTCCGTACTCCTGGAGCGGGCCGGGGCCGAGCCGCTGGACGGCAGGGTCGGGGCGGTGGCCCTGGGGCCCGGCAGCCTCACCGCCGTCGCCGTCGAAGGCGGCGGGCACCTCCTGGACGGCCTGGCGCCCCCCGTGCTCGGCGCCGGCGAGGCCGACCTCGTGCTCCTCGCCGCCGAGGCCGCACACGGCACCCGGTGGTTCGCCGTGGACGCCGCCACCCTGGACGTCCGCACCCACGAGGGCGCCGACCCGACCCGCCCCACCGCCGAGGTCCGGGCGCGTGGGGTCACCGTCCCGCCCGGCCGACTGCTGGAGCTGGACGCCGCCCTGGTGCGGGACCTGGCCTGCGTGCTCTTCGCCGCCGACGCCTGCGGCACCGCCGCCTGGGCGGTGGAGACGGCCGCCGCCCACGCCAAGACCCGCGAGCAGTTCGGCCGGCCCATCGGACAGTTCCAGGGGGTCAAGCACCTGTGCGCCGACATGCTGGTCCGCCTGGAACAGGCACGCGCCCTGGCCTGGGACGCGGCCAACAGCGCCGGGGAGCCCGCCGAGGTGCGCTCCCTCGTCGCCGCCCTCGCGGCCGGCGCCGCCCTGGACGCCTCCTACTCCTGCGCCAAGGACTGCGTGCAGATCCTCGGCGGCATCGGCTTCACCTGGGAGCACGACGCCCACATCCACCTGCGCCGCGCGCTCGTCGCCCGCCAGCTCCTCGGCCCCGGCGACGGGCACCGCATCCGGGCCGTCCGCCTCGCCTCCGGCGGGGCCCGCCGCGAACTGCGCCTGGAGCTGCCCGCGCGGGCGGAGGAGTACCGGGCCGATGCCCGCGCCGCCATCGAGGACGCCCGCGGCCTCGACCCGGCCGCCGCCCGCCGGGTCCTCGCCCCCACCGGATACGCCGCCCCCTACCTCCCGCCGCCGTACGGGCTGGGCGCCGGGCCCGCCCAACAGCTCGTCGTACAGCAGGAGCTGAAGCGCGCCGGGGTGCGGGTCGCCGACCTCGGCATCGCGACCTGGGTGCTGCCCTCGCTGCTGGCCTACGGCACCGACGTCCAGCGCGAGGCGTACGTACGCCCCACCCTGCGCGGGGACACCACCTGGTGCCAGCTCTTCTCCGAGCCGGAGGCCGGCTCCGACCTCGCCTCACTGCGGACGAGGGCCGAGCGGACCGGGGACGGCGGCTGGAGGATCAACGGCCAGAAGGTGTGGACGAGTTCCGCGCACACCGCCGACTTCGGGATCCTCCTCGCCCGCACCGACCCGGACGCCCCCAAGCACAAGGGCCTCGGCTACTTCGTCGTCGACATGAAGAACACCCCGGGCATCGACGTCCGCCCCCTCAAGGAGATCACCGGCGAGGCCCTCTTCAACGAGGTCTTCTTCGACGACGTGCTCCTCCCGGCGGACGCCCTGGTCGGCGCCGCCGACGGCGGCTGGAAGGTCGCCCGCAACACCCTCGGCAACGAACGCGTCCACATGGCCGACCAGATGACCTTCGACACCGGCCTGGAAGCCCTCCTGGCCCGCTCCGCCGATCTCGACGGCTCCTACCGGGCCCGGATCGGGGCCCTGGCCGCCGAGGCGCACGCCCTGGCCTGCATCGGGCTGCGCACCACCCTCCAGCAGGTGTCGGGACTGGAACCGGGCGCGGGAGCGTCCGTACGCAAGCTCGTGCAGACCCCCCACCAGCAGCGGACCGCCGAGCTCACGCTCGAACTGCTGGGTCCGGCGGGCGCGGTGCGGGAGGGGGCGGGGGAGCGGGCGGTGCACGGGATGCTCATGTCCCGCTGCCTGACCATCGCCGGGGGCACCACCCAGGTCCAGCTCAACGTCGTCGCCGAGCGGATCCTCGGCCTCCCCAGGGACTGAAGGGACAGCAGGGACATGAAGTCGTACATCGTGGGCGTCGGCATGACGAAGTTCGAGAAGCCGGAGTCGCGGGACTGGCAGTACTGGGACATGGTCAAGGAGGCCGGCACGGCCGCCCTCGCCGACGCGGGAGTGGACTACGGCCTCGTCGAGCAGGTCCCGGTGGGCTACTGCTTCCAGGCCTCCACCGCCGGCCAGCGCGCCGCGTACGAACTGGGCCTCACCGGGGTCCCGGTCTACAACGTCAACAACAACTGCGCCACCGGCTCCACCGCGCTGATGATGGCCCGGCAGTTCGTCGAGGGCGGCATCAACGACTGCGTCCTGGCCCTCGGCTTCGAGAAGATGAAGCGGGGCGCGCTCGGCGGCGGCGCCGACGGCGGGGACTTCAAGACCTCCCCCGTCGCCCGCCACTACGGGATCATGGCCGCCGCGCACGGCTTCGAGATGTCCCCGCCCACCGCGCAGATCTTCGGCAACGCGGCGCGCGAGCACATGGAGCGCTACGGGACCACGGCCGCGCAGCTCGCGGCCGTCGGCGCCAAGAACCACCGGCACTCCGCGAACAACCCCAACGCCCAGTTCCAGGACGTCTACACGGTCGAGGAGATCCTCGCCGCCAAGCCCATCCACGACCCACTGACCAAGCTCCAGTGCTCGCCCACCTCGGACGGGGCCGCGGCGGCCCTCGTCGTCTCCGAGCGGTTCGTCGTCGCGCACGGGCTGCACGACAAGGCCGTGGAGATCGTCGCCCAGTCGATGACCACCGACACCGGGGACAGCTTCGGCGGCTCCTGCATCGACGTGGTCGGCAAGCCCATGACGGCCGCCGCCGGCCGACAGGTCTACGAGGCCTCCGGGCTCGGCATCGAGGACGTGGACGTCATCGAGCTGCACGACTGCTTCTCCGTCAACGAACTGCTCACCTACGAGGCCCTGGGCCTGTGCGCCGACGGGGCCTCCGGCGCGCTCGTCGAGAGCGGGGCCACCACCTACGGCGGCCGGTGGGTGGTCAACCCCTCGGGCGGGCTCATCTCCAAGGGCCACCCGCTGGGCGCCACCGGCCTGGCGCAGGCCGCCGAGCTGGTCTGGCAACTGCGCGGAGAGGCCGGACCCCGACAGGTCGCCGGCGCCCGGGTGGGCCTGGCCCACAACATCGGGCTGGGCGGCGCGGCGGTGGTGACCCTGCTGCGCAAGTAGCCCCGTACGGGGCGCGAGCGGCGGCGTACGGGAGCGAGCGGCGACGTACGACGGCGGGGCCCGCCCCGGGCGGGGCGGGCCCCGCCGCTCACACGCGCGCGAGGCGCGGCATCAGGCGCAGCGCGTTCTCCCGGTTGATGCCCCGGCGCTGGGCGACGCCGAGCGCCGGATCGGCGGCCAGGGCGGGCACGGCGATGTCGGCGACCATGGCGGAGGGGCAGGCGGGCCAGTCGCTGCCGAAGAGGATCCGGTCCGGGGACACGGTGGCGAGGAGGGTCCCGGCGGGGGACATCGGTCCGGCCGTGTCGTAGAAGAAGCGGTGCAGGTGGTCCCGTACGGCCGCGGGCTCCACCGGCGGGTCGAAGGCGTGCGCGAAGGCCTCCAGCCGGGTGGCGATGTGCGGGAGGAAGCCGCCGCCGTGCGGGAGGATCACCGACAGGTTCGGGAAGCGGTCCAGGGTCCGGGTGCGGATCATGTTCGCCGCGGCCCGGGTGGTGTCGAGGAGGAAGTCGCACAGGAAGTTCGGCAGCCCCGGCACGGTGGCCGCGCCCGGCGCGCCGCCGGGGAGGTTGTGCGGGTGGGTGTCCACGACCGCCGAGCGCTCGTCCAGCTCGGCGAAGATCCCGTCGTAGACCGGGTCGCCGAGGTAGACGCCGCCGTAGTTGGCGGTGACGTTCACGCCGACCGCGCCCAGCTCGTCCAGACCCCGGCGCAGCGCCCAGGAGGAGGCGTCGAGGTCGTCCAGGAACAGCGGGGCGTGGAAGAAGAACCGCCCCGGATGGGCCTCGACGGCCTCCACCGCGGCCTCCAGGGTGACGGCGATCGCCTCCCGCAACTGCGTGGAGCTCGTGTAGCGGGCCGGCAGCATCGGCTTGAGCACGGCCGTGGCGATCCCGGTGCGGTCCATGAGGTCGAGCGCGCTCCGCGCGTCCCAGCGCGCCCACGGCGGCAGCGCCTTCGGGTTCACCAGGCCCTGGGCCTCGGCCCAGTCGCGCCAGGCCGGGGCGCAGAAGTGGTGGTGGACGTCGATGACCTCGCGGCTGCCGTCGTCGCCCGCAGCGTCGGTCCCGCTCGCCACGTCGGTCCCGCCCGTCGCGTCCGCCCCGCCCGCCGTGGCCGGCGGCCGTACCGTTCCGCCGGCGGTGATTCCGCCCGCACCGTATTCCGGCATTCGCGCGTCCCTCTCGTCTGGCCCGATCCCCGTGCGGCCGCCGGTCCGATGCCGGTGCGGCTGCCGGTCACTCACCCTAGGAGCGGCCGGGTTCCGTTTCCGGGCGGACATTCCACCGGGGGGCCGGAGGAGGCGGTTTCGCCTCCGAACGGGCCAATGCCGTTTTGCCGTCTCCCCGCCCGGGGAAAGGAGCGGACGGTCGAATTCCGGTACGGCGGCGGAGAGGTCTGGGCACGTGACGAGTGAACCGACAGTGGCGGTGAGCGACGGCGTCCCCCTGGACGTCGCGGTGGCGGCGGTGACCAAGGGGGCCCCCGAGTACCGGTCCTGCCCCTACCCCTACTACCGGTCGCTGCGCGAGCAGGCCCCCGTCGCCCGGCTGGACCCGGCGCACGGCATGCCCACGTACCTGATCACCCGGTACGAGGAGGCCCACGCGGCCCTCGCCGACCCGCGCATCGGCAAGGACATGCACGAGGCCATCGACCTCTACCACGCGCTCTTCGGCGACGCCTGCGAGGGCCTCGACGACAACCTGCTCTTCGCCGACCCGCCCCGGCACACCCGGCTGCGGCAGATCGCCAAGGCCGCCTTCACCCCCCGCCACGTCAAGGTGCTGCGCCCGCACATCCAGGAGCTGGCCGACGACCTGCTCGACCGCTGCCCGACGGACGAGCCCGTCGACCTGATGACCGCGTTCGCGCTGCCGCTGCCCGTCATGGTCATCTGCGAGCTGCTCGGCATCGTCGGGGAGGAGCGCGTCGAGGTCCTGCGGTGGTTCGGGCAGGTGACCCGCTCCCGCTTCAGCCGGGACATGAAGGACCAGCTGGCCGAGGCCGAGCACTGGCTGTGGGACTACTTCCACGGCCTCGTGCACCGCACCCGCGAGAACCCCACGGACGACTTCCTGAGCCTGCTCGTGGAGACGGACCACGAGGACGGTCCGCTGGAGGACGACGAACTCGTCTCCATGATCTGGGTGCTGCTCTTCGCCGGACACAAGACGACCACCCTCCAGATCGGCAACTGCGTCTACAACCTCCTGACGCACCCGGAGCAGCTGAAGCTCCTCCAGGAGAACCGGGAGCTGCTGCCGCAGGCCATCGAGGAACTCCAGCGCTACGAGGGCTCCGTGGAGACCTCGACGTTCCGCTACGCGCTGGAGGACGTGGAGATCGGCGGCACCACCATCCCGAAGGGCGCCATCGTGCAGATCGCGCTCTCCTCCGCGAACCGGGACCCGGACAAGTTCCCCGCGCCCGACACCCTCGACATCACCCGCGACCACCTCCAGAGCACCCACCTCGGCTTCGGCTACGGGGCGCACTACTGCCTGGGCGCCCCGCTGGCCCGGCTGGAGCTGGAGATCTGCCTGACGGCCCTGCTCGACCGCTTCCCCGACATGGTCCTGGCGCTGCCCGACGCGCACGACGGGGACTGGCTCAAGGGGCCGTTCCCTGCCTTCCGCGGGCTGGAGAAGCTCCCGGTGGCCCTGGACCCCTCGCGGACGGTCGACGACTGGACCGCCCCGGAGCCGGCGGCCTGACGGCACGCCGCTCCCGTGACAGGACCCGACCCCCCGCCGTCGAGCGGTGGGGGGCCGGGTCGTTTCCGTCTTCGCGCACCGCCGTGTGCCTACGGGCCCCCGAGCGCCGGATCCACGACCGTCTCGCCGGTCGCCGCCCGGCGCAGGGCCTGCGCCAGATCCCCGACCGGGCCGTCCCGCAGGACCAGGCCCGACGCGCCCGCCGCGAGGACGGCCTCGCGCAGGCCCGGGTGCGCCGAGCCGGCGCTCACCAGCACGGGGCACTCGGGGTCCTCGGCCAGGAGGGGCGCGACCCGCGCCACGTCGTCCACCAGCGCCACCACCGGTCGGGCCGTCGTGGAGGCCACCACCTCGATGTCCGGTTCCATGCCCAAGAGGATCGCCAGGGCCGGGTCGGGCGGGTCCAAAAGGACCCGCAGGGAACGGGCGCGGCGGTACGTCAGGGGCATTTCGTCCACGGCCGCAGCGTAACCGGCCGTCGGTCGGCCGCCGGGCAACACGCTTCCGGCTCAGATCATCTGACGTGAAGTCAGGAGTCTTCCCATGTGCTGGGGCGTGCGTTATACATTCCTTCACCGGCGCTAGAACGCGTTCTAGAACCGGCCCGCATGCGACCTCGGTGCGGCCGACGGTGCGGACGGCCGCACCGAGGTCTTTCCACGCCTCGGTACTCCAACGACAGGGAGCCGCGTCCCCATGCCGATCGATGCAGCCAAGGCCCTCGCCGCAGAACCCCGCCAAGGGGAGATCGGCTGGGGCCACAAGGACGTCCAGCTCTACCACCTCGGCCTCGGCGCCGGGCTCCCGGCGAACGACCCCGACGAGCTCCGCTACACGCTGGAGTCCAAGCTCCACGTCCTGCCCAGCTTCGCCACCGTCGCGGGCTCGGGCATGGCCATGATGGGCGGCCTGGCAGCCCCCGGCATCGACGTGAACCTCGCCGCCGTCCTGCACGGCGGCCAGTCCATCGAGCTGCACCGGCCGATCCCGGTCCAAGGGCAGGCCACCACCCGCGCCAAGGTCGCCGCCGTCTACGACAAGGGCAAGGCGGCCGTGATCGTGCTGCGCTCGGAGGTCGCCGACGCCGACGGGCCGCTGTGGACCAGCGACGCCCAGATCTTCGTGCGCGGCGAGGGCGGATTCGGCGGCGAACGCGGGCCCTCCGTCCGCGAGGACCTGCCCGAGCGCGCCCCCGACCGCGTCGAGGAGCGGACCATCCGCGAGGACCAGGCGCTGCTCTACCGGCTCTCCGGAGACTGGAACCCGCTCCACGCCGACCCCGAGTTCGCCAAGCTGGCCGGCTTCGACAAGCCGATCCTGCACGGGCTGTGCTCGTACGGGATGACCCTCAAGGCCGTCGTCGACACGGCCCTCGACGGGGACGTCTCGCGGGTCCGCGCCTACCGCACGCGCTTCGCCGGGATCGTCTTCCCGGGCGAGACGCTGCGCATCCGGATGTGGCAGGAGCCCGGCCGCGTCCTGGTCTCGGTGACGGCCGCCGACCGGGCGGACGCCCCGGTCCTCGCCGACACCGTCGTCGAACACGCGTAGTCCCGTACGCGTGGAACCAGCACCTCACGGACCGAAGGAGCCGCACCGTGCGCGCAGCACTGCAGAGCGAGATAGGCCAGGACAAGCTGGAGGTCGTCGAGGACATGGAGGCCGTGGGCCTCGGTCCCGGCAAGGTGAAGATCCGCATCAAGGCCACCGGCCTGTGCCACTCCGACCTCTCCGCGATGAGCGGCGTCCTGCCGCAGCCCGCGCCCTTCGTCCCCGGCCACGAGGGCTCCGGGGTCATCGCCGACGTCGGTGACGGGGTCACCCACCTCAAGCAGGGCGACCGGGTCCTGGTCTGCTGGCTGCCGCCCTGCGGGCACTGTCCGTCCTGCAAGCGGGGCCAGGGCCACCTGTGCCTGGAGAGCCTGGTCAACGCGGGCACCCCCAACTTCCGCCGCGCGGGCGGGGACATCTTCGGCTTCGCCGCCACCGGAACCTTCGCCGAGGAACTCGTGGTCGACGCCAAGTGCGCCGTCCCGATCCCCGACGACGTGCCCTTCGACATCGCCGCCCTCATCGGCTGCGGCGTCACCACCGGACTCGGCGCGGCCGTCAACACCGCCAAGGTGGAGGCCGGTTCCTCCGTCGCCGTCATCGGCTGCGGCGGCGTCGGCATTTCCGTCATCCAGGGCGCCAAGCTCCAGGGCGCGGCCCAGATCATCGCCGTCGACCCGGTGGAGTCCCGGCGCGAGGCCGCCCTGCGCTTCGGAGCCACGGAGGCCATCGCCCCCGACGCCTTCGACGACGCGAAGAACCGGATCACGGCCGGCGAGGGCTTCGACTACGTCTTCGAGGTCGTCGGCAAGTCCGCCACCGCCCACACCGCCTACAAGATGACCCGGCGCGGCGGCAGCGTGATCATCGTCGGCGCGGGCGCCCTCGACGACACCTACCAGATCGACATGTTCTCGCTGTTCTTCGACGAGAAGAAGATCCTCCCGTCGATGTACGGCGGCGGGGACGTCCTGCGCTCCTACGACCGGACCATCGCCCTGTGGCGGGCCGGCCGGGTGGACCTGGCGGGCCTGATCACCCACCGGGTGAAGCTCGCCGAGATCAACGACGCCCTCGACCAGATGCGTACGGGCGTGGCCCTGCGCACCTGCATCGAACTCTGACCCGTTTCGAGAGGAACCGTACGGATGTCACTGCCACTTGAGGGACTCTCCGCCATCGTCACGGGCGCCGGCCGCGGGCTCGGCCGGGCCGAGGCGATCGAACTCGCCCGGCTCGGCGCGAGCGTGGTCGTCAACGACTTCGGGCAGAGCGGTCGGGACGGCTCGGGGGAGGCCTCGGCCGCCCCGGCGGAGGAGGTCGCCGAGGAGATCCGGGCGGCCGGCGGGCGGGCGGTGGCGCACCTGGGCGACGTGGCCGACTTCGAGCAGGCCCGGGACCTCGTGGGCCTGGCCGTCGCCACCTTCGGCAAGCTCGACGTCCTCGTCAACAACGCGGGGATCCTGCGGGACCGGATGGTCTTCTCCATGTCGGAGGAGGAGTGGGACTCGGTGATCCGGGTCCACCTCAAGGGCCACTTCAACACCACGCACTTCGCCTCGGTGCACTGGCGGGAGCGGTCCAAGGCGGCGGGCGGCCCGGTCTACGGCCGCATCGTCAACACCTCCTCCGAGGCCTTCCTCGGCGGCTCGGCGGGGCAGCCGAACTACGCGGCGGCCAAGGGCGGCATCGTCGGCCTGACCACCTCGACGGCGCTGGCCCTCGCCAAGTACGGGGTCACGGCCAACGCGATCTGCCCGCGCGCCCGGACCCGGATGACCGAGGACGTCTTCGCGGGCTTCCAGGTCCCGGAGGAGGGCAGGCTCGACGCCCTCGCCCCCGAGCACGTGGCCCCGCTGGTCGGCTACCTCGCCTCGCCTGCCTCGGCGAAGGCCAACGGGCAGCTGTTCGTGGTGCACGGCGGCATCGTCGTCGTGATGGAACGGCCCAAGGTGGCGGCCAAGTTCGACACCACCAAGGAGGCCTTCTCCTTCGAGGAGCTGGTCGAGGTCCTCACCCCGCACTACGACTCCCGCCCGGCGAACGAGACCTTCGCCGCGACGGAGGTCCTCGGCCTCAAGCACGACTAGCACCGCTGGCACCGCGGCGCTCTCGGACGGTCAGTCCAGGACCGGGTGGGCCTCCGGGTGCGCGTCCCACCAGGCCCGGTGGAAGGGGTGGTTGTCCACGTTGGCCAGGTACGCGCCGGCCGCCGCCCGGTAGAGGATGTCGGCCTGGAGCGCCGAGACCGACGAGCGGTTCCAGGCGAGGCGGATGCGGCCGTTGATCGGCGAGCCGATCAGCGGCCGCATCACCGTGCCCTCCGCGACCGGGGCGGTGGGCTGGCTCAGCGCGATCGCGCGGCCCGCCGCGATCAGGTCGTGCCGCATCTTGCGGTCGATGATCCGGTAGCGCACCGACGGAACGAACCCGGCCTTCGCACAGGCCTCGACCAGCGCCTCCGGGCCCCCGTCGTCGTCCTCGACGAGCGTCATCCACTGCTCGTCCGCCAGGTCGGCCAGCTCCAGGCCCTCGCGCGCCGCGAGCGGGTGACCGGCGGCCATCCGGATGCAGAACGGCTCCATCGGCACCAGGGTCCGGGCCCGGACGCCGGCCGGCAGCGGCACCACGTGGTCGTTGACCTCCCCGTACACGATGAGGTCGTAGCGGCCCGCGCCGAGCATCCGCACCAGCGCCGTCACCGAATCCTCCAGGTCCACGGTGATCTCGCGGCCCGACAGGGCCAGATCGGTCCGGGCCAGCAGGGCGTCCAGGAGCACCAGCATGATGCAGCCGAGCCGCAGCGGCTCGTCGGTGGACATGGCGCGGGCGTCGGCGCCGAGGGCGTCCATCTCCTTGAGCACGCGCCGCGCCTTGGCCAGTACGAACTCGCCCAGCGACGTGGGCTCCACGCCGTGCCGCCCCCGGACGAACAGCTCGCCCCCGGCGACCCGCTCGATCCGGCGCAACTGGGCCGAGAGCGCCGGCTGCGAGATCCCCAGCCGCCGCGCCGCGCCCCCCAGGCTGCCGACCTCCGCTATCTCGCAGATGGCCTGCAGATGCCTCAACTCCAGCTGCATCCGGGCAGCTTACGCAGGGTGACCCGGGCGCACCATAACGCGGACCTTATGCCCGCAGAGATGTCCCGTTCTCGCCATGTCCACGCCCATACTCGGCGGCGAACGGCGAGCGAACGGCTGGCCGGACCCCCCCCACACGATCGGAGTGGACTCTTGCAGCCCACCAGATGGATGGCTTCCGTGGCCGCCATGGCGCTGACCGCGGGCCTCGCCGGCGCGCTGGCCGGCACCGCGGCGGCCACGCCCCAGACCCGGACCCAGGCCGACCCCCCCAAGTCGGCCGACCGGGCGGTCGCCGCCGCCGACGCGGCGGTTCGCAGCGGCCTCGACACCCTCGTCAACTCCCCCCAGCAGCAGTACGAACGCCGCCTGGTCACCCCCTGGGTGCAGGACCTGTACTCGGTCGCCTACGAGCGCAGCTACCGCGGGCTGCCGGTCGTCGGCGGCGACGCGGTCGTCCTGGCCGACGGCGAGGGCAAGGTGCGCGCCGTGCAGTCGGCCTCCGCCACCGTGATCGACGTGGCCACCACCCCGTCCGTCGGCGCCAAGGCGGCCGAGGCGACCTCCCGCGCCGAGCTGGAGCGGGTCGACACGGTCCTCGACAGCCGCCTCGTCGTCCGCCTCAAGGCCGACAAGCCGGTCCTGGCCTGGGAGACCGTCCTTTCCGGCCGCACCAAGACCGCGCCCAGCAAACTGCACGTGTTCGTGGACGCCCGTACCGGCAAGGTCGTCGACCGGCACGACGAGGTCGTCGCGGGCAGCGGCACCAGCAAGTGGAACGGGCCGAACCCGCTCACGATCGACACCACCGCCTCGGGCGGCACCTACTCCCTGCGCGACCCGAACCGGACCGGCCTGAGCTGCGCCGACTACAGCTCCGGCAGCGTCTTCTCGAAGGCCTCCGACTCCTGGGGCACGGGCAACCCCACCTCCAAGGAGACCGGCTGTACGGACCTGATGTTCGCCGCCCAGAAGCAGTGGGACATGCTGGGCCAGTGGCTCGGCCGCAACGGCGTCAGCGGCAACGGCCGCAGCTTCCCCGGCAAGGTCGGCCTGAGCGACCTCAACGCCTACTGGGACGGCAGCTCCGTCACCATCGGTCACAACAGCGCCAACGAGTGGATCGCCGGCGTGGACGTCGTCGCCCACGAGTACGGGCACGCCATCGACACCAACACCCCCGGCGGCACCAGCGGCCAGGAGGCCGGTCTGGGCGAGGGCACCGGAGACATCTTCGGCGCGCTCACCGAGGCGTACGTCAACGAGCCGTCCCCGTACGACACCCCGGACTACACCGTCGGCGAGATGATCAACCTCCAGGGTCGGGGCCCGATCCGGAACATGTACAACCCGCCGGCCGTCAACAACGACCCGGCCTGCTACAGCTCCGCGATACCCGGCACCGAGGTGCACGCGGCGGCGGGCCCGCTGAACCACTGGTTCTACCTGCTCGCCGAGGGCACCAGCCCCGGCGGCGGCAAGCCCAACAGCAGCACCTGCAACTCCACCACCCTGACCGGCGTCGGCGTCCAGAACGCGGGCAAGATCTTCTACGGCGGCATGCTGCTCAAGACCAGCAGCATGTCCTACAAGAAGTACCGCACGGCGACCCTCGGCTCCGCCAAGTCGCTCGACCCGACCACCTGCAACCTCTTCAACAAGACGAAGGCCGCCTGGGACGCCATCAGCGTGCCCGCCCAGAGCGCCGACCCGACCTGCACCCCGAGCGGGCAGAACGACGACTTCTCGCTCGCCCTGAACCCCGCCTCGGGCACCGTCCAGCAGGGCGGATCCGTCACCACCTCGGTCGCCACCAGCACCACCACCGGCCAGGCCCAGCAGCTGACCCTCAGCGCCACCGGCCTGCCCGCCGGCGTCACCGCCGCCTTCAACCCGGCCACCGTGCAGTCCGGCCAGTCCTCGACGCTGACCCTGTCCGCGAACTCCAGCGCGGCCCCCGGGGCCTCCACGATCGTCGTCAAGGCCCAGGGCCCGAGCATCGCGCACACCGTCGACTACGCGCTCAACGTCGGCGGCACCCAGCCGGGCAACGACCCGCCGAACATCAACGTCGCCAACGTCCAGGCGCACCTGACCCAGCTCAACACCATCGCCTCGCAGAACGGCGGCAACCGCCGCGCCGGCAGCGCCGGATACACCCAGTCCCTCGCCTACGTGAAGGGCAAGCTCCAGGCGGCCGGCTACACCGTCACCGAGCAGAACTGCACCTCCTGCACCTACCCGTCGAACAACCTGATCGCCGACTGGCCCGGCGGCCCCGCCGACCAGACCGTCATGTTCGGCGCCCACCTCGACAGCGTCTCCGCCGGACCCGGCATCAACGACAACGGCTCCGGCTCCGCGACCCTGCTGGAGAACGCGCTGGTCCTGGCCCAGAAGAACCCCACCATGACCAAGCACGTCCGCTTCGCCTGGTGGACCGACGAGGAGCAGGGCCTCAACGGCTCCAAGTTCTACGTCAACCAGCTCAGCACCACCCAGCGCTCCGCCATCAAGGGCTACTACAACTTCGACATGGTGGGCTCCACCAACGGCGGCTACTTCATCAACAACGTCAACTCGACGACCTCCGCCCCCCTCAAGGCCTACTGGACCTCCCTGAACCTCGCCCCCGAGGAGAACGTGGAAGGCCAGGGCCGCAGCGACGACTACTCCTTCCAGCAGGCCGGCATCCCCACCTCCGGCTACGCGGCCGGCGCCAGCGCCCGCAAGACCTCGGCCCAGGCCACGAAGTGGGGCGGCACCGCCAACGCGGCCTACGACTCCTGCTACCACAGCGCCTGTGACACCACGAACAACATCAGCGCCACGGTCCTGGACCGCAGCGCCGACGGTGTCGCCTACGCCGTCTGGAAGCAGGCCGTCGGCGGCGAGAGCCCCGCGCAGGACTTCTCCCTCGCCACCTCGCCCGCGGCGGGTTCCGCCAACCCCGGCGGCAGCGCCACCTCCACCGTGAACACCACCACCATCAGCGGCGCCGCCCAGACCGTCGCCCTGTCCGTCTCCGGCGCGCCCTCCGGCGTGACCGCCTCGCTGAGCCCGACGTCCGTCCAGTCCGGGCAGTCCTCGACGCTCTCCGTGCAGGTCGGCGCGGGCACCGCGCAGGGCACCTACACCCTGACCGTGACCGGCAACGGCACCGTCGCCCACAGCACCACCTACACCCTGACCGTCGGGGGCGGCGGCGGCACCTGCACCCCGCGCCAGGTCGTCGCCAACGGCGGCTTCGAGAACGGCGCGAGCCCCTGGAGCGCCACCTCGGGCGTCATCACCAACCAGGCCGGGCAGGCCCCGCACGCCGGCTCGTACATGGCCTGGCTCAACGGCTGGGGCAGCCAGCACACGGACGGCGCCTCCCAGTCGCTGACCGTCCCGTCGGGTTGCTCCACCTACCAACTGGCCTTCTACCTGCACATCGACACCGACGAGACGGAGAGCGTCGTCTACGACACCCTCAAGGTCTCGATCGGCGGCCAGACGCTGGAGACCCTGTCCAACGTGGACGCCGGCTCCGGCTACGTCCTGAAGACCTACGACGTCTCCCGCTTCGCCGGCCAGAGCGTCACCCTCCAGTTCCAGGGGGTCGAGGACCAGTCCCTCCAGACCTCCTTCGTGGTGGACGACGCCACCCTCCAGGTGAGCTGACCCGCCCGAGTCCCTCGCGACCACCGTGTGCCCCGGTCTCCCCGCCGGGGCACACGGCCGTCCCCGCCCGCCCCGCCGGGCCATTGCCGCCGCGTCACCGCGCGAGTACGGTGCGTCGCGGAGCAGCAGGTGCCGGGGGGCGTCCGCCGCCCGGACGCCCGAGGGGGAGGCATCCGTGTACGTACAGATCGGCACGACCAAGTACCCGCCGGCCGACATCGCCATCCGGCGCAAGGCGCTCGACCAGCTCGGCAACGGGCTCGGCGCGGGCGGCCACGCCCCCTCGCTGACCTTCCTGTTCGGGGTCCCGGGCAGCGCCTGGACCTTCCCGAACGAGAACGCCTTCTACCGGGCGCTCAACATCTTCGAGGCCGCGCCGCCCGAGCAGCGCACCCCGCAGACCCTGCCCAACATGCTGACCGTGGCCCGCCGTCCGGCAAGCCTCACCCTGCCCGGCGGAACCGTCACCCTGCTCGGAGTTTCGTACGCGAGCGCGGCGGCCCTCGCCCTGGCCCCGCCCGTCACGGGCCTGGTGGCCCTCGCCGCGACCGTCCGCCACCCGGGTCTCCTGGCCCTGGCGAGCGATCCGCTCAACGGCTACGCCTTCCCGACGTGGGCGGCCGCGGCCACCGCCCTCGGCGCCTGGAACGGGCTGGGCGCCGTACCGCCCGCGGCGCTGGCGGGGAGGATCCCGGTGCGGCCACAGACGGCGCTCGTGCGCTATGACCCGTCGAGCGTGGTGACGGGCGCGCAGGACATCGTCGACCACGAGCGCCGCTACTCGTACGCCTGGGGCACCTGCGGGATGACCGGCGAACACATGACGGGGCGGCTGCTCGACCTCGGCGGCGACATCCAGCGCGAGGCGGAGACGACCTTCGGACACGGGCAGGGGGCCGCCCTGCGACAGCTCCTGCTCACCCCCGTCGCGGTGCGGACCGTCTACGAGGTCTTCAACCCGATGCTGCACCACTTCGTCGTCGAGAAGCGCCCCTCCGACCAGGGGGCGGTCCTCCACCAGGGCTACATCGGCGCCTACACGGCGCCCTGGTGGGCCGGACTCACCACCGAGGGCATGACCCTGCGCAAGCCCGACGACCAGGAGACCCTGGAGGCGATGCGCACCTTCTGGGGCGGCGGGCGCACCATCGACCTCGCCACGCTCGGCACCCGGCTCGGGGCCTTCCTCGCCGAGCCCCGGCTGAGCACGGTCGGCAGCACCACCGCCTGGCGACAGCTGCCGTTCCTCCCGTCGGCCGAACTGCCGCCGATGAACGACCCGCCGGCGTGGGTGGTGCGCACCTGGTCGGTGGCCGATCCGCAGACCGTCTTCGACACCGTCGAGGCTCGACTGAACCGGAACTTCCCGCAGGAATGGGTGACCCACACCGTGATGCGGGAGGCGGCCGAGTACCACGCCCGGATCGCCGCGGTCCGCGCCACCCTGCGGACGTAGCTCCGGCCGCTCAGAGCGGCAGGCCGAGCGCCGTGCGCAGGTCCGCGGGGCCGCCGTAGTGCACGCCCTTCATGCCGAGGGCCTCGGCGGCCTCGACGTTCTCCCGCAGGTCGTCCACGAACAGGCACCGGTGCGGCGCGGCCTCGGCCCGGCCGAGGGCGATCTCGTAGATCTCCCGGTCGGGCTTGACCACGCCCACCCGGGCGCTGCTGACGACGTGGTGCGCGAGGTCCGTCAGGCCCATCGACTCCAGGTCCCGCTCCAGGTCCAGGGTGGCGTTGGTCACCAGGACCAGGGTCAGCCCGGCCGCGCGGGCCGCCCGCAGGACGGAGACCACCTCCGGGTCGGCAGCGAAGGGGGATCCCGCGAGGGCCCCCGCCAGTTCCCGGGCCCGTTCCCCGGACACCGGGGCCGTCGCGGCCAGTTCCCCGGCGACCGAGTCCGCCCACTGCTCCATCGTGATCCGGCCCAACAGCAGGGGGCCGTCCATCGCGGGGGAGAAGGCCACCCCGGCGGTGGTCCCCTCGGGGAGCCCGGCGGCGCGTTCGAGGGCGCCGAGCGGGCTGGAGTCGTAGAAGCGGATGACGTTGTCCACGTCGCAGAGGACCGCGTCGAAGGGCCGGGGCGCGCCGGGGGCGGGGGAGATCGTCACCCGCCCTGCCTATCACGCCCCCGGCCGGGGCCGTAGCTCAGCCCAGCGGTGCCTGCTGGAGCGGGACCGGACGCAGGGGCGCGGGCGCGTCCGCCGGGGCCGGAGTCGGGGCTTCCAGGCGGACGGGCGGGGGTGGGGCGACCGGCCGACCGATCCCCATCAGGCCACAGGGGGCGTCCGGGGTGGCGTACGGGAGGCACAGCCGGCCCTCCGCGCTCCACAGGCCGGTCCCGCCGAGCCAGCCCACCGGGGCGCCGAGCCGGAAGACGTGCCGGTCGGCCGGGCGCCACAGGGCGATGCCCGACTCCCCGACGCGCAGCGCGACCCCGCAGGTCTCCGGCATCAGGACCTGCCCCGGCTGGACGGCGAAGGGGTGCGCGTCCTCCAGCCGCAGGCACTCCGGGAACCGCACCGGGCGGGCGCTGCCCAGCACCCCCCAGCCGAGCCGGTCCTCGCCGGGGGCGTCGGAACGGATCAGCAGCAACCCGCTGTCGGGGGCGGCCAGCAGGAGCCGGTCGTCGCTGTCCTCGGCGATCTGGAGCAGCGGGCTGACCTCGCCGCCCCGGGCCAGGTCCACGGCGACGGCCTTGGTGCGGCCCCCGAGTTCGTGGTCCAGGGCCAGCAGTCGGCCCGTCCGGTCCAGCCAGACCCCGCCCGAGCAGCGGCCCGGGAGCACGGCGGCCCGCCGCGGCCCGCCGGGGATCCCGGCGACCTGCCACACGGTGGACTCCTCGGGCCCCACCGCCAGGGCGAAGGCGGCGTGTCCGTCCGGGGAGGCCGCCAGCATGCGGACCCGTACGCCCTCCCGCGCCGGCACGGAGCCCAGTTGCAGCTCCCCGGTGCGCGGCCCGGTCGAGGGGCCGCCCGAGGGGTACAGCAGGGCGAACGCGTGCCGGTCGGCCACCCGGCGGTGGATCAGCACCCGCCCGTCGGTCAGCGGCAGCAGCTCGCTGTCGGCATCCTCGGGCTGGGCCAGCGGCAACGGCACCGCGTAGGGCTCCGGTCCGCCGAGCGTCCAGCGCTCCGGGTACCGCGCATCGCCCTCCCCGGCCAGCCGCGCGGCGTAGGAGCCGTCGGCGGCGATCGTGAACGGGGCGGTGGTCGTCATCTCGATCTCGGTGGCACAGACAGTCATCGGCGCCGTCACCTCCGCCGAGGAAGCTAGTTTTCCGGCTTCCCGCCGGACAACACGTCTCAGCAGGCTTCACACGTACGGGTGGCCACTCGCCCGTTCCCCTGTGACAGGAGGCGCGACTGTGCTGTGGCATACCGGGGCGTTTGGGGTCAGAGGGTGGTGAGGCGCCTCCCACCCCCGGGCACGGGGGCGGCCGACCCGGTCCCCGACGACCTCCGCGGCCTCCCCGTCGAGCGGCACCCGGTGGCGCCCGGGCTCCGGAGGGAGGGCGGCGCGCGGACGGTAGCCTTGGCCCGTGCCCCGTCTCTCCGAAGTCATCGCCGCGCTGGACGCTCTCTGGCCCCCCTCCCGGGCCGAGCAGTGGGACGCCGTCGGCACCGTGTGCGGCGACCCCGACGCCGAGGTCTCCCGCGTGCTGTTCGCCGTGGACCCCGTACAGGAGATCGTCGACGAAGCCCTCACCCTGGGCGCGGACCTCGTCGTCACCCACCACCCCCTCTACCTGCGCGGGACCACCACCGTCGAGGCCGGCTCCTTCAAGGGCCGCGTCGTGCACACGCTGATCAAGAACGACATCGCGCTGCACGTCGCCCACACCAACGCCGACACGGCCGACCCCGGGGTCTCCGACGCCCTCGCGGGCGCCCTCGACCTGCGCGTCACCGGCCCCCTCGTGCCCGACCCCACCGACCCGGCGGGCCGCCGGGGTCTGGGCCGGATCTGCGAGCTGGACCGCCCCGAGACCCTGCGCGAGTTCACCGCCCGCGCCGCCGCCTGGCTGCCCGCCACCGCGCAGGGCGTCCGCGCCGCCGGCGACCCCGACGCCCTCGTGCGCACCGTCGCCGTCAGCGGCGGCTCCGGCGACAGCCTCTTCGCGCAGGCCCGCGCCGCCGGAGTGGACGCCTTCCTCACCGCCGACCTGCGCCACCACCCGGTCTCCGAGGCCCGCGGCGAGAGCCCGATGGCCCTCGTCGACGCCGCCCACTGGGCCACCGAGTGGCCCTGGTGCGAGCAGGCCGCGGCCCAGCTCGACGCGATCTCCGAGCGCCACGGATGGGGTCTGCGGACCCACGTCTCGCGCACGGTCACCGACCCCTGGACGGCGCACGCCCCGTCCGTCACACCCCCTTCCCACACTGGAGCCCCCAACTGAACGCCGAGCCCGCCGACCAGATCCGACTCCTCGACGTCCAGGCCCTGGACGTCCGGCTGTCCCAGCTCGCCCACAAGCGCAAGTCGCTGCCCGAGCACGTCGAGGTCGACTCCCTGACCAAGGACCTCAGCCGGCAGCGCGACCTGCTCGTCGCCGCCCAGACCCAGGCCGCCGACGCCGCCCGCGAGCAGACCAAGGCCGAGCAGGACGTCGACCTGGTGCGCCAGCGCGCGGCCCGTGACCAGCAGCGCCTGGACACCGGCGTGGGCATCTCCGCCCGGGACCTGGCGAACCTCCAGAGCGAGGTCGTCTCCCTCGCCAAGCGCCAGGGCGATCTGGAGGACGTGGTCCTGGAGGTCATGGAGCGCCTGGAGGCCGCGCAGGAGCGCGTCACCGAGCTGACCGACCGCGTCGCCGCCCTGGAGGCCAAGCTCGTCGACGCCACCGCGCGCCGCGACGCCGCCACCGGCGAGATCGACACCGAGGTCGCGAAGATCGGCAAGGACCGCGAGATCATCGTCGGCTCCATGCCGGCCCCCCTGATCGCGCTGTACGAGAAGATCCGTACCAAGCAGGGCGGGGTCGGCGCCGCGCGCCTCTACCAGCGCCGCTGCGAGGGCTGCCGGCTGGAGCTGGACATGGCCGAGATCAACGAGATCAAGTCCGCGGCCCGCGACCAGGTCGTCCGCCACGAGAACTGCGGCCGCATCCTGGTCCGTGCGGCGGACTCGGGGATCTGATGCCGCGTTTCGTCGTCGAGGCGGACGGCGGCTCCCGGGGCAACCCGGGGCCCGCCGGCTACGGCGCGGTCGTCCTCGACCCCGCCACGGGTGAGACCCTCGCCGAACGCGCCGAGTCCATCGGCGTGGCGACGAACAACGTCGCCGAGTACAAGGGCCTGATCGCGGGCCTCAAGGCGGCGCGCGAGCTGGCGCCGGACGCGGAGGTGCGGGTCCGCATGGACTCCAAGCTCGTCGTGGAGCAGATGTCGGGGCGCTGGAAGATCAAGCACCCCGACATGAAGCCGCTCGCCGCCGAGGCCGCGAAGATCCTGCCGCGCGCGCAGGTCACCTACGAGTGGATCCCGCGCGAGCGGAACAAGCACGCCGACCGGCTCGCCAACGAGGCGATGGACGCGGCCAAGCACGGCCGGCAGTGGGAGCCCTCGGCCTCCACCGCCTCGCTCCGCTCCACCCCCGTCCCGGAAGGACCCCCCGGCGACGCGGCGGCGGGCGCGGCGGCCGTCCGCGCGGCGCTGGCCTCCGGCGGCGGTACGGGATCGGCCGGGGCCGCCGCCTCGGACACCCGGGCCGCCCGGGGCGTGGCCGGCGCGACGGTCACCGCCGGGACGACGGGCGCGACCGGCGGCGACACCCTGTTCGGCGACCCGGAAGCGTTCGGGTCCGCCCCGGCGACGGTCGAGGCGGAGCGCCTCGTGGTCGCCGGCTCCGGCCAGGTCGGTTCGCCCCCGGCGCGGGACGGCCGGGCGGGTGCCACCACCACCGGGTGGGGCCCGGACCTCGGCACCCCCGCCACCTTCGTGCTGCTGCGTCACGGCGAGACCGCGCTGACCCCGCAGAAGCGCTTCTCCGGCAGCGGTGGCACCGACCCGGAGCTGTCCCCGGCGGGCCGCCGGCAGGCCGCCGCGGTGGCCGAGGCGCTGGCCGCGCGGGGCACCGTACAGGCCGTGGTCAGCTCCCCGCTGCTGCGCTGCCGGGAGACCGCCCAGGCCGTCGCCGACCGCCTCGGGCTGCCCGTCGTCGTCGAAGAGGGCCTGCGCGAAACGGACTTCGGGGCCTGGGAGGGCCTGACCTTCGCCGAGGTGCGCGAGCGGTTCCCGGCCGACCTCCAGGCCTGGCTGGACTCCTCGAAGGCGGCCCCGACCGGCGGCGGCGAGAGCTTCACCGCCGTCACCCGCCGCGTCTCGGCCGCCCGTGACCGGCTGCTGTCCGCGTACGCGGGCCGCACCGTGCTGCTGGTCACGCACGTGACCCCGGTCAAGACGCTGGTCCGGCTCGCGCTCGGCGCACCGCCGGAGTCCCTGTTCAAGATGGAACTGTCGGCCGCCTCCCTCTCGGCGGTGGCCTACTACGCCGACGGCAACGCCTCGGTCCGCCTCCTGAACGACACCTCGCACCTGCGCTAGGGGGCGTCTGGCCCGTCTCTTTCGGATCTCGGCGAGCCCACCGAGATCCGAAGGAGACGCTCCGAGGGCTGTCCCGTCATCCCTGGTGGGCGCCACGGATTACGGGACAGCCCTTAGCCGATCCGTTCGGCCAGCGCGACGATGATTCCCGAGGGGCCGCGGAGGTTGCAGAGGCGGTAGACGTTCTCGTACTGCGCCACCTCGCCGAGGAGTTCGGCGCCATGGCGGCGCAGGCGGGTGACCGTGTCGTCGATGTCGTCGACGGCGAACATGACACGGTGCAGGCCCAGAGTGTGGGGCGGCGGGTCGAGCGGTTCCGCGGTGACCGCCGCGGGGGCGTGGAACTTGGTCAGTTCCACCTTGCCGTGGCCGTCCGGGGTGCGCATCATCGCGATGGCGCTGCGGACCCCGTCGAGGCCGAGCATCCGGTCCGGGCAGACCCCCTCCAGCTCCGCTTCGCCCTCCAGCTCCATGCCCAACTCGGTGAAGAAGGCGACGGCGGCCTTCAGGTCGTCGACGACGATGCCTACGTTGTCCATCCGCTGAAGCGTCATGGGTGCTCCTTCTCCGTCGCGCGGACCGTTCCGGCCCCTGGTACCCCCGGGACGGAGCCGCAGCCACATTCTCGACGCCAGGGAGCGCCGACGCAGCACCTGGGCCGTCTCTCTCGGATCTTGCCGGGCCAGGCCCGCCAAGCCGAAAGAGACGGCCTAGTCCCCGTCGCCCCCGCCGTTGTTGCCGCCCGTCAGGCCCCGGCGGCGGCGCTTCTTCTCGGCTCGGCGCACCATCGTGCCCGCGCCCAGGGTCAGGGCCGCCACCGCGCGCACCCAACGGGGCCCGCCCCGCTCCGCCCACACCACGCAGGCGCAGCCGCCCACGGCCAGCACCAGGACCCCGATCAGGATCAGCGTCGTCATCCGCGTGCACCCCCGTCTCCCGCGCCCGTACGGCGCCTCCCGGGCATCATCCCAGGCGCGGGCCGGGCCCGGACATGCGAAAACCCGCCCGGTCCGAGGAGAACCCCGAACCGGGCGGGTCGGCAGACGAGCCGGCCTGTACGCCGGGTTCTGTCGCCCGGAGACCTCGCGGTCGCCGGGGAGACGGCCATCCATCTAGGACCGGCGTTGCCACCGGTCTCGTGCGGTCTACCCGCGAACATCGGGCGGGCAGCCCTCGATCGTCCGCGCAGGGCCCTCCGAGGAGGACCCCTCTTGACCTTGCTCCGGGTGGGGTTTACCTAGCCGCCTGAGTCACCTCAGGCGCTGGTGGTCTCTTACACCACCGTTTCACCCTTACCGGAGGCCGAAGCCCCCGGCGGTCTGTTTTCTGTGGCACTGTCCCGCGGGTCACCCCGGGTGGCCGTTAGCCACCACCCTGCCCTGTGGAGCCCGGACGTTCCTCGGCGGGATCCGGAGACCCCGACGCGGCCGCCCGGCCGACTCGTCTGTCGTGGCGACCATGTTACCGGCTGGGTCACGGCGGCTTGACCTTGACGCAGCGGCAGGGTTTCTACTGGTCCCCATGCGGATCGGAGAGATCGCCGCGCTTGTCGGGGTCACGACCCGGGCGATCCGGCACTACCACCATGTCGGGCTGCTCCCGGAGCCGGAGCGGCGCCCCAACGGCTACCGGGCCTACACCGTGCGCGACGCGGTGCTGACGGCCCGCGTGCGCCGGCTCACCGAACTCGGGCTCGGCCTCGACGAAGTGCGCGACGTGCTCGCGGACGACGCGGGGCGCGAGTTGGCCGAGGTGCTCCGGGAACTGGACGACGACCTCGCCCGCCAGGAGGCCGACCTGGCCGAACGCCGCCGCCGGCTCGCCCTGCTCCTCGCCGACGCCCCCGGGGCCGGCGACGGCACGTACGGCGAGCCCGTCTCGCCGGCGCTCGCCGCGCTTCTGGCCCGGGCCCCGGCCACCGCGTCGCCCTCGGCCGCCAAGGACCGCGAGCACCTCCTCCTGCTCGACGCCACCGGAGCCGCCGGCCAGGAGGTCTACGCCGCGCTCGCCCCCGTCGCCGCCGACCCGGCCGTCCTCGCCCTCTACGAGCGCCTCGACGAGCTGGCGGACGCCCCCGCCGACGACCCCCGCGTCGGCCCCCTCGCCGACGCGCTGGTCGCCGCCGTTCCCGCCGAGGTGTTCGCGGCGTTCCCGACCGGCGGGACGACGGTCCCCGGGTTCGCCGACGCGCTGCTCGCCGACTTCCCGCCCGCCCAGGCCGAAGTGGTCCGACGGGTCATGAAGGCCTTCGCGGGCCGGGTCGGGGGCCGGCCGTGAGCGCGCCGGTACGGGCCGCCCGACTGGCGGCCGCCGCCGTGGTCCCGGGTGAACTGCTCCTCGTCCTCTGCGTCGTGGCCGGACCGCGCCCGCCCGGGTGGCTGCTCGTCGGCGCCGAGGCGCTCGTCCTGGCGGTGCTCGCCCTGGAGGCCTGGGTGCTGCGATCGCTGTACGCCGCCGCCCGCGCCCGGGGCGCCGACCCGCGCGCGGCCCGGCGGCAGGCGGTGCGGGCCACCGTGCCCGAGTCCGTGCGCAGCCTCCTGCTCCACGAGGTCCGGGCCGCCGGCTCCCTCGGCCGCTGGGTGCTGCGGCGTCGGCACGGGGTGCGCCCGGGAGACCTGGCCGGCGCCTACACCGGCCCCCAGACGGCCATGATGTACGGGCTGCTCTTCGTGTCGGTGATCGAGACCGTCGCGCTGGCCCTGCTGATCCCCTGGCCGGCCGTGCACCGGGTGGTCCTGGTCCTCGACGTGTACGGGGTGCTGCTGGTGCTCGCCCTGCACGCCGCCTGCGTCACCCGGCCGCACGTGGTGCGCCCCGACGGGACCCTGCGGATCCGCTACGGGGCCCTGTTCGACCTGACCGTCCCGCCGGAGGCGGTGGCCTCGGTCCGGGTGGACCGGCGCTATCCCGAGGGCCGGCTCGTGACGCTGTCCGAGGACGGGGTGCTGGACCTGATCGTGGGCAGCCAGACGACGGTGACGGTGGAGCTGAAGCGGCCGCTGGAGTTCCGCCGGCCGCTCGGGGCCCGCGCGTCGGCCCGTACGATCCGCTTCCACGCGGACGACCCGGGCGCGCTGGTCGGCGCGGTGCGGCAACCCGCACCCCCGTGACGGGCTGCCGCACTGCGTGGGGACTCTCCGGGGGGAGGAGGAGTCGTCCGTCGAGCGTGGCAAGGAGGGAACGCGCCTGTCTTGCAGAAAACGGCTGTCGGCGGCAGTCAGCCGAGGTCGGGCGGCAGTTGCCCGAGGTCGGGCGGCAGCAGCACGCTGGTGATCCGGCCCGGCAGCCGGTCCAGGACGGAGCCGGGCGGCAGGCCCCCGCGCAGCTGGACGAACCGGCTCGGCGCCAGGCCCGTCATGGCCTTCACGTCCCGGCTGAAGTGCGCCTGGTCGTGGTAGCCGCAGGCGGCCGCGACCTGGGCCGGGGCCTCCCCGGCCGTGAGCCGGCGCAGCGCGTGCTGGAGCCGGAACACCCGCGCGACCCCCTTGGGCGCCAGACCGACCTGCTCGCGGAAACGGGAGCGCAGGTGGCGCCCGCTCCAGCCGGTCTCGGCGCTGGCCCGCGCCAGCGCCCCCGGCCCACTGTCGGCCCACAGCCCGGCCAGCGCCCCGCGCACCTCGGGGGTGGTGACGGGGCCCCGTTCCAGGCGGGCGGCGAAGACGGAGTCGAGGAGGTCGAAGCGCTCGGCCCAGCCGGCGAGGGACTGGAGGCGTTCGGCGAGCCGGCGCCCTTCGGGGCCGAGCACCTCGGACAGATCGACCAGGCTCTCGTCGAACTGCGCCATCGGCACCCCGAAGAGCCGGTAGGCGCCCAACGGGCTCATGTTCACCTCCAGCCCGTGCACCGCGCCCGAGTGGACCCCGAGGGCCGGGATCGTACGGGGGCCGCTGATCAGGGCCCGGGAGACGGCGGCGGGGCGCAGCCGGGCGCCGGACAGCTGGCCGGTGCGGGTCACCCACAGGCCCTCGCTGAAGGTGAACACGAGGGTGACGAAGCCGGTGGGGAGTTCCAGCCGGTGGCGGGGCGCGGTGAAGCGGGTCTGGAACCCCGTGTAGTTGACGATGTGCGGGCGCAGCACGGGGGCGGGCCGCCGCCGTGCTCCGGAGGGGCCCCCGGGCGGCGGCTGCCCGTGTCGGGGTCCGCCCGGGGGTGGTGCGGGCGGGAGTGCGGATGGTGGTGCGGGCCCTCGCGCCGTGGGCCTCGTCGGCAGGTCGACCGAACCCATCTCCGGTCCCTCCCCGGGCGGTTGATGCACCGATGATGACAGGCGCGTGGGTGCGGGACCAGGGTGGGCGCTCGACGGGGGCGGTCAGACGGGCGCGAAGAGGATCTTCGAGGTGCCCGGGTCGGCCTGCGTGAGGCGGACCCGGATGCGGTCGCCGAGCGGCAGCGGGGCCGAGGCGGACTCGACGCGACCGACCACCGCGGGGTCCTCCAGGTGGACGGTGCCCACCAGCGGCTCGCGCTCCTTGACCTCGATCACCGTTGCCTCGAAGGTCTCCCCGACGCGGTCCTTGAGCAGGGCCGCCTCGATGAGGGACACGCACTCCCGCTCCACCGTGTTGGCCGCCTGGGTACCCTCCGCCATCTCCCGGGGCAGCGCGTCCAGGGCCCGGAGCGCCCAGTCGGGGGCCGGGACTCCGGCCACGGCGGCCACGCACAGCTCGCCCGCGTACCGGTCGACGAGCCGGCGCAGCGGGGCCGTGCAGTGCGTGTACGGCGCGGCGACCGCCGCGTGGACGGCGGGGTCGGGGGTCCGGCCGTCGGTGAAGACCGTGTAGCCGGCACCGCGCAGGAGGGTGGTGCACTCCTGGAGGAAGGCGGCGTGCGCGGGCCGGTGCGGGTCGAGGGAGCGGACCAGTCGGGCGTACGGGACGTGGTGCGGCCAGTCGATCCGCAGGGCCTGCGCCGCCCGGCGCAGGCGCCCGACCGCGCCGTCCGGGGCGGCGGGCAGGGTGCGCAGGACGCCGGTCCCGGAGGCGAGCATCAGATCGGCGGCGGCCATGCCGGTCATCAGGGAGATCTGGGCGTTCCAGCCGTCGGCGGGCAGCGGGGCCCGGTAGACGAGGGTGTAGCCGCCGTCCCGCGCCACGACCTCCTGTTCGGGGACGTCGAGGGAGATGCCGCCGCGCTCGACCTCCAGGGCCTCGCGCAGGGAGCCGATGTCCTTGAGGAGGGCGAGGGGCTCCTCGGCGGTGCCGTTGTCGATGGCCTTCTGGACGCCGTCGTAGTCGAGTTTGGCCCGGCTGCGGACCAGGGCCCGGCGGACGTCGGTGTTCTCCACGCGGCCGTCGGAGTCCAGGTCGAGCCGCCACAGCAGGGCGGGCCGGGTCCGGTCGGGCAGCAGGCTGGCCGCGTCCTGCGAGAGCGCGGTCGGGTGCAGCGGAACGTTGCCGTCGGGGAAGTAGAGGGTGGTGACCCGGCGGTGGGCCTCGGCGTCGAGGGGGCCGCCGGGGGTGACGAAGGCGGCGACGTCGGCGATGGCGTAGTGGACGCGGTAGCCGCCGGAGGGCCGTTTCGCCAGGTGCATGGCCTGGTCGAGGTCCAGGGAGGTCGGCGGGTCGATGGTGAAGAGGGGGATGTCGGTGGCGTCCAGGTCCGGGAGCCGGGGAGCGGAGGCGGCCCGCTCGGCCTCGGCGAGCACCGCCGCGGGGAAGTCCCCGGGCACGTCCAGTCGCGTCCGCAGCTCGCGCAGCGCGGTCCGTAGGGCGGCGCCGTCGGCGCCGGTCATGTGCATGTGACGGCGTGGCATGGGTCGAGCCTAAGGGCTGTCCCGTGATCCCTGGTGGATCAGCGCGCGGCGGCAGATGCGGTGCATCGCAAGGCGGAGGAGCGTCCTCATACCGGTCGTATCGGGGCGTTCCGACAACGCGGCGAGGTGCCGTGGCTGCCGCCGCGCGCCCGCCGGGGAGCGCGGGACAGCCCTGAGAACCGGCGGGTCCGGGCGGCGCGGTGAGCGGGTCTACCCTGACCTGGGGGCCGCACCCCCTGCGCCGTGTCGTACTGAAGGAGAACCACCGTGCTCGTGCTGCTGCCGCCCTCCGAGGGAAAGGCCGCCGGCGGCTCCGGCGCACCGCTGGAGCCCGGCACGTTGTCGCTGCCGGGGCTGGCCGAGGCGCGGGCGGCCGTGCTGGAGGAGCTGGTCGAGCTGTGCGCGGGTGACGAGCTCAAGGCGCGCGAGGTCCTCGGGCTGAGCGAGGGGCTGCGGGGCGAGGTCGCGAAGAACACCGCCCTGCGCTCGGCGCCGGCCCGCCCGGCGGGGGAGATCTACACCGGGGTCCTCTACGACGCCCTCGGCCTGGCCGACCTGCCCGCCGGGGCGGCGGCCCTGGCCGAGCGCTCGCTGCTGGTGTTCTCCGGCCTGTGGGGCGCGGTCCGGGTGGGCGACCGGATCCCCTCGTACCGCTGCTCGATGGGGGTCAAGTTGCCGGCGCTGGGCGCGCTGGGCGCGTACTGGCGCACCCCGATGGCCTCGGTGATGCCGGAGGCTGCGGGGGAGGGGCTCGTGCTCGACCTGCGCTCCTCGGCGTACGCGTCCGCCTGGAAACCGAAGGGCGAACTCGCCGGACGCACGGCCACCGTGCGGGTACTGCACTCGCAGACGGTGGACGGGGTGGAGAAGCGGTCGGTGGTGAGCCACTTCAACAAGGCCACCAAGGGCCGGATGGTCCGGGACCTGCTGCTGGCCGGTGCGGACCCGGCGGACCCGGCGGAGCTGGTGACGGCCCTGCGGGACCTGGGCCTCACGGTGGAGGCCGAGGCCCCCGCGAAGGCGGGCAGGTCTTGGGCCCTGGACGTGGTGGTCACCCAGATCCACTGACCTCCCGGATCGAGCCGAACCTCGCCGCGGTCGTCGACAAGGGCTTCGCCGACGGGGCGGAGTCACGAGCCGCTGCCCTGCCCGGCCTCGGGACGGATGTCGTTCAGGCTGTCCACGATGACGGCGGACGGCGGGGGCGACGGCGTGGGCACCTGGATGAGTCGGGGGACGTAGACGATGTCGCCGCCCCGGTACTCCGCCTTCCACGACGTCCGGTAGCAGACGACCCGGCTCGGGTCGCCCCGTGCCGCGTAGCACCGGGGCGCCGACGCGGCGGACGTGGTCGCGCCGGACGCGGTCGAGATCGGCGACTTCGGTGGCGGGACGGCTGCCGCACTTGCCGACGCGCCCCAGGAGCCGAGGGTGATGCAGCAGGAGGCCGCGGCCGTGGCTGTGGCTGCGAGGACGGTAGGTCGAATCGCTGCTTTCCTCATCCTCATCCTCATCCTCTTCACCCGGGTCAGGGTTCGTGGTGGTGCAGCTTGCGGGCGGCTTCGTGGCGGGTGTGGACGCCGAGTTTGGCCAGCACGGCGCCCACGTGATGCCCGGCTGTCTTGGGCGTGATGTAGAGACGGGCGGCGATCTCGGCATCCGTCAGGCCCTCGTCCAGCAGCTTTATGACGTCCAGCTCCCGGTTGGTCAGCCCGTACGGATTGGCCCGGGTCGCCGACCGCGGGCCGCGCCGGCCGGGGCGGACACCGCGGGCGCGCATGACGGCGCGGGTGTGTACCGCCGCCGGCTGGGCGCCGAGGGCCTCGAAGGTGGTCAGGGCCTGGTGCAGGGCGGGCGTATCGCCGGCCAGGCGCGCGAGCGCGGCGTCGTACGGGCAGCCGAGCGCCTCCCACCGAGCCGCGGCGCCGGCCCAGTCGTGGGCCAGCTCCAGCCTGTGGGGTCCGGCCGCCGGAACCTGCGGCGGCGTACCCCCGGTGCGCGCGATCCAGCAGGCCAGGGGGCCCGACAGCCAGGGGTGGGTGCGACCGTTCAGCGCGGCCAGCGCGCGCCCGGCCTCCGCCCGCACCAGCTCGTGGTCACCGGCCAGCCAGGCCGCCTCCACAGGGGCCTCCCGGCCCAAGCCCGTGTCCAGCAGGCAGTCGGGGTCGACCAGATCCGCCGCCTGCTCCAGGAGCGGCCACACCCCGGTCTCGCCCTGACGGGCCCGCACCAGCCCCAGGACGGTCAGGGCAGTGGACCGGGCGAGCGGCGGGGCATGGGGATGGAACAGGACCGCCCGTGCGGCATCGGCGGCCGGGATCCACGAGCCGCCGTTCAGCAGGCCCGCGCTTCCCCAGGCCGTCGCGCACAGCAGGTAGGACGGGAGGTCGTGATCGAGGCAGTACGACTCCGCCCGGCTCACGGCCGCGCCGGTCCGGTCGACATCGCGTCGCAGCGTGGCCAACCAGCACGTCACGAGCGCCAACAGGCCCGCGTCCACCGGCAGATCCTGGGCCATCGCGCCGGCCAAGGCGTGTTCGCAGCCCTCCCAGCCGCTCTCCTCGCAGAGCACGCGGGCGGCAGCGGCATGGAAGCGTGCCTGTACCGGTACCCCCGCGTCGCCGAAGCGCTCGCCGAGTGCGGCCGCCTTCTCGGCGTGGGCGGCGGTCGCCCCCACCCCGTCGTGGGCGTAGCAGGCCAGTCGGCAGAGGTTCAGGTACGCCCGCGCCAGTTCCCGGCTCGGGCCCACTCCTTCGAGTACCCGTACGGCGTCCAGGCCGGTCCGTCGGGCTTCGGCGGCCCTCCCGGCCGGCCACAGCCAGCCGGACAGCCAGCGCAGATCGTCCCCCTCGCGCAGCGGGTCACCGAGTGCGCGGCGTACCCGTACCGCGGTGCGACGGGCGGCGATCCCGTCATCCAGACGGCTGGACAGGAGACAGGCCTCGGAATGGCCCTCCAGCAGCGGGGCCAGCCGATCGGGTGGCAGGCGGTCGGCGTACAGCAGGGCACGGGCGTACTGGGTGGCCGCTTCCCGGTACGCGCCCGACGAGGCGGCGTGGGCGGCCGCCGCCGGCGCGTACTTCAGCACGGAACTCGGCTCCCCGGCGCCGACGGAGTGATCGGCCAGCAGCGCCAGATCCTCTGCGGCGACCGGACCGGCCCCCAGTACCGCCAGCACGTGCCGGTGCACCCGCAGCCGGAAGGCGACGGGGACGGCGTCCAGCACCGCCAGTCGGGTCAGCTCGTGCCGGAACTCGGCGCCCTGCCCGTCGGTGCGCACGATCCCGCAGGCCACGGCCTCGGCCAAGGGCTCCTCCGGGTCCGGCAGGAGGCCGACCAGCAACGGCAGCGGGGCCCGGCGCCCCAAGACGGCCAGCACGTCGACGACCGCACGCGCGGCGGCCGACAGCCCGGCCAGCCGGCCGGCGACGGCCTCGCGCACCGTGGCCGGTATGGGCTCGGCGGGTGCGGCCAGGACCTCGGTCACCAGGAACGGGTTCCCGGCGGAGAGGCGGTGGAGCTGCTCGGGGTCGACGGCGCGCCCGGTCGCGAGCCGGGCCACGGCCGGGCGGCTCAAGGGGGCCAGATCCTGCCGGTAGACCCACGGGTAGACGGCGAGGGTGCCGAGGAGCGCGTTCAGGCGGTGGGTGCGGCCGATCTCGTCATCGCGGTACGTGACCACCACGAGCGCCTGCACTTTCGGCAGCCGCCGGACGAGGTAGCGGAGCAGGTCGAGCGTGGCGTCGTCGGCCCAGTGGACGTCCTCCACGACCAGCAGGCTGGGGGACGGGGAGGTGCTGAGGTCCGCGAGCAGGTGGTCGAACACCTCGTCGGCGCGGCACGAGGCCGCGGGCACCCCGGCCAGGGCGGCGCGCACCGGTCGGCCCAGGGACGGGGCCAGGTCCATCAGGGGACCGAGGGGGCGGGGCGTGGTCAGGGGGTCACAGGCGCCGACGAGGACCCGAATGCGCGGATCGGCCAGCTGTTCCAGCCGGCGGACGACGGCGGTTCTGCCGATACCGGCCTCTCCGCGCAAAAGGACCAGCCGTCCCGGGCCGCTCACGGCCGCTTGTAGGTGGCCGACGAGGGCCTGGAGCACGAACTCTCGCTCTAGCAGGTCCATCACCTGCCATTTTCTCCCCGTGCCCGGGGCCGTGCAAAAGGTCCGGGCGCCGGGGGCCGGCCGGCCCCGCCTGGTGGCGCAGGCGCTGTCGCGCGCGATGGGGCGGGCCTGAGGGCGAACGTGGGGCGGGCCGGCGTGGAACTTGGGGTGCGCGCCCGATGTACCCCCGGGTACCGCGGCGCATCCTGGCGGCAGAGTCCAGAACCCGGGGCTCTCCCCGGCCCGCGTTTACCCGGGCCCCCGCGCGCAGCGTGCCGTCCATCCCGCGCCGCTGAAACTCGGCAACGAAGCCGGTGAGCGCGCGCGAGGCGCATCTGCGTACCGGGTCCGCGGCGAGTAGCGGACGAGCCGAACCGGGTTGCGAATCAGCAGGGTTCAGATGGAAAGGAAGTGTCATGCACAGCAACGTGGCAAAGCGTGCGGCGATGCTGACCGCATCGGCTGCTCTGGCCGTCGGAGGCGCCGTGGTGCCTTCCGTCGCATTTGCCGCTTCGACGCCCACGGTGACTCATGTGGTGCCGAGCGACAACGGCGGGAACAACAACAATAACAACAACAACAACGGAGGCGGTGGAAACAACAACAACAATAACAACAACAACGGAGGCGGCGGAAACAACAACAACAACAATAACAACGGAGGTGGAGGCGGAACACACCACAACAACAACAACAATAACAACAACAACAACAAGTGCCGCAACGGCGCGAACAACGCGGAATGCCGCAAGGGCACGGCGAACAACAACAATAACAACAACAACGGAGGTGGCACGGCGAACAACAACAATAACAACAACAACGGTGGAGGCGCGGCGAACAACAACAATAACAACAACAACGGTGGAGGCGCGGCGAACAACAACAATAACAACAACAACGGTGGAGGCGCGGCGAACAACAACAATAACAACAACAACGGTGGAGGCGCGGCGAACAACAACA
>NZ_JBIUTJ010000006.1:0-255301 GCF_044741845.1 Streptomyces sp. NPDC088097 | reverse complement strand
CAACAATAACAACAACAACGGTGGAGGCGCGGCGAACAACAACAATAACAACAACAACGGTGGAGGCGCGGCGAACAACAACAATAACAACAACAACTGAACTTCACAGTCCGGCGGCCGGTGCTGCGAATTCACCGGGCCGCCGGGCTGTTGTGCGAGCGCCCGGTGATGCCCGGAGGTCGGCTGCTGCAAGCTCGGCGCTCTGTCTCCCGCGGCGATGGTGGTACCGACGGAAGCGGCGGCTGTCGGAGCACAGGCCGACTACGCCCAATCGAAGTTCTAGCGCTGGGCGCAGTGGATTTTCAACGCGCCCGAGATGACGGCGCTGTCCTGCCCGACATGACCCGCGGAGGACAAGCAGGCCTGGCGGTTGGTGGCGGCCGTCGCTTCATTCACCAATGGGGCGAGCTTTCCGCTCATCAGGGTGCGCGTGGGGTGAGAATGGGCGCCGCTTCCATTGTTGTTGTTATTGTTGTTATTGGTCCCGCCGCCCCCGTTATTGTTGTTGTTGTTCACGCCCCCATTGTTGTTGTTATTGTTGTTGTTGAATGTACCGGAGCCGTTGTTGTTGTTGTTATTGTTGTTGTATGTGCCGGATCCGGTGTTGTTGTTGGTGTTGACGTTCTGCGTTCCGATGTAGGTGTTGCCGCTTCCGACCTGCACCGGGTACGAGATCTCCTGGAGTGCCGAGCCCCCCAACGTCGAGGAGCCGTTGTTGTTATTGTTGTTGTTATTGGCTGTCCCCTTTCCGCTGTTGTTGTTCGTGTTGGTGTTTTGCGTGCCTGTGTAGCTGTTGCCGTCTCCGAGCTGCAGCGTGTACGAGATCCGCTGCAGCGGAGTGTTGCCGAGAAATGAAAGGAACTCCCCGTCGCCTTGAGCCTGGGCTGCTCCCGCACTGAAGAGAACTGCCGCAGTCGCGGCGACGCTGATCGCGGTAAACTGCTTGGTGAGCTTCATTTGGCCAACCTTTCATCGTCCCTGAAGTCCGGATCCCGAGACTCAGTCGACAGGATGGCGAAGGCAGGGGTTGAACGATCATCAGGCACGCTGGAGAGCCCGCCTTTTCCCCCGTACAGCCCCCCGATAGCCGTGTTGGTGGGGCCAATTCGCGGGGTGGCCCTCCCCGAAGCTGCTGTCGCAGATGTGCGAAGTCGTATCCGGCACGGCCCCCTTGGCCGGCGGGTGGTCGGGTGTGCTCGATGGGTACGGCGGTGGCCGGCCGCCACCGGAAACACCACGGTGGAAGCGTCGGCGGGAGGCCCGGGTGCCAGAGGACTCGCGATCACTGCGGAGGCGGGGGCTTCGTACGCCGGCCTGGCCGCCCGTGGGTTTCCCGTTGAACCGGCCCACCCCCGCGCAGCTCGCGACGGCGGGGCCCCGGGGGCGGCGCGCACGCCGTGGCGGTGGCCGACGGGGGCCGGGGCTGCCGCTCACCCTCCGGCGGCACCGCGTGCCGGCCCCGAACACCCGGCCCGGGCCGGCACCCGGTGCCGCCCGTGAAGGCCTGGCCGAGGTCTGGGCCGCGTGCCTAGCGCCCGAGGGGCCAGGCCACCGCCGACGGGGTCTGGTCCGTCGAGCCCGCGTACTGGGCGCAGGCGTCCGTGAGGGTCTCCAGGAGGGTCAGCGGGTCCGGCAGGGGATGGCTCATGTCGCGCAGCCAGGAGACCTCGAACTCGCCCGGCAGCATCGCCGGGGGGATCAGCACGTAGCTGCCGCGGCAGTGCCAGCGCAGGCCCGGGTGTTCGTCCATGGTCTCGGGGTGGCAGTCCAGCTCACAGGGCCACCACTCGTCCTCGTCCTCCGGCGTCCCGCGGGTGGCCGTGAAGAAGAGCATCCGGGCCTGGTCGCCGGTGCCGCCGGACTCGGCGACCGGGCCGACCTCGATGTCGGCGGCCAGGAGGCGTTCCAGTGCTCCGCGGCCGGCTTCGAGGGGGACGTCCAGGACGTCGTGGACCATGCCGGTGGCGGTGATGAAGTTGGCCTGGGGCTGGTTGCGGGCCCAGCGCTCGACCTGTGCGCGGTCGGTGGTCGACTGGGTCTGCCAGGCGAAGGAGACGGGGTGGCGCGCCGGCGTCGGACAGCCGATGCGGTCGCACGAACACCGGTACCCGGCGGGATGGGCGGCGGGGGAGATCGGGAGGCCGGCCGCGGCGACCGACAGGAGCTGCGCTTCGCGCTTCTCGGCGGGGTCTTCGGGGGCGGGTTTCGCGCGGCGGCGCAGCCACTGGGAAATCCTGCTCTGCTCGCCGCGTTTGACGCGGCCGGATTCAGACCCCATCTATCCCCTCACCTCACCGTTGCTACGGCAGACCGGCCCAGACCAAGACATCGTCCCACCATCCGTGGCACCGGGTGACCGCACCCCTCGATCGGGGTGCTCACATAACCACAGAATTCGGCCGTATGTTCTCGGCCGTCCGAGGCGTGGGCGGTGTCCGCCTATCGGACGGTGACGTATCCCACTCCGCCCAGCACCCCGTCCACCAGGGCATCCGCGAACGAGTGCGTCAGCGGGGCCGTCCGCAGCAACCAGCGGTACGTCAAAGGGCCGACCAACATCTCCACCGTCAGGCGCAGATCGATCTCCGCCGGCAGCTGCCCGGCGTCCCGCGCCGTGCGCAACCGGGCCTCGTACAGGGCGAGCTGAGGTTCGAGGAGCCGTTCGTGGAAGCGCGCCCCCAGCTCGGGGTCGGTGGCCCCGGCCGCGGTGAGGGCGCGCACGGGGGCCGCGTACCGCTCGTCGGCGAACTCGTCCACCGTCGCCCGCAGGACGGACTTCAGGTCGGCCGCGAGGTCGCCGGTGTCCGGGAAGCCCGCCGGGGCGGCGCCGTCCTCCACCTCCCCGGCCAGCGCGAGCGAGGCGTCGAGGAGGACGGCGGCCTTGGAGGGCCACCAGCGGTAGATCGTCTGCTTGCCGACCCCCGCGCGGGCCGCGATGGCCTCGACGGTCAGCTTGTTGTAGCCCACCTCGCCGACCAGCGCGAGGGCGGAGTCGAGGATCGCGCGCCGCGAGCGGTCACTGCGGCGGGCGGCGTCGGGGGCCTTGGTCATCGGGCCACGGTACCAACGCGAGACGGTCCGTCTTTCGGCCATCGTATAAACCACCCGATCAGTTCACTGCGCGGTCCCCCTTGAGGAGAGACGATTCTCTCGACGCACGCACACCCCGCCGTGCGTCCGTAGTCGTGAGGAGCCTTCTTTGCGCAGAGACGCCACACCCCGGCGCTACCTGATGTGCCCACCCGCGCACTTCAAGGTCACGTACTCCATCAACCCGTGGATGGATCCCACGAAACCGGTGGACCTGCCCCTCGCACAAGCCCAGTGGGAGGACCTGAGGGACCGCTACGTCTCCCTCGGCCACACCGTCGAGACCCTCGTCCCGCACCCCGACCTGCCCGACATGGTCTACGCCGCCAACGGCGCCCTCGTCGTCGACGGCCGGGTGCTCGGCGCCCGGTTCGCCCACCCGGAACGCACGGCCGAGGCGCAGATCCACCTCGACTGGTTCCGGCAGAACGGCTTCACCGACGTCCGGGAGCCCTCGCACGTCAACGAGGGCGAGGGCGACTTCGCCGTCACCGCCACCTACATCCTGGCCGGCCGGGGCTTCCGCTCCAGCCCGCTCTCGCACGCCGAAACCCAGGAGTTCTTCGGCCGCCCCGTCATCGGCCTCGACCTGGTGGACCCGCGCTACTACCACCTGGACACCGCGCTCAGCGTGCTCGACGGCGACGAGATCATGTACCACCCGGAGGCCTTCTCCCCGGGCAGCCGGGCCGTCCTGCGCCGACTGTTCCCGGACGCCCTGGTCGTGGGCGCCCGGGACGCGGCGGCCTTCGGGCTCAACTCCGTCTCGGACGGTCGCCACGTCCTCATCCCCCAGGCCGCGGCCGGCCTGATCGACCCCCTGCGCGAGCGGGGGTTCGAGCCGGTCCCGATGGACCTGGGGGAGCTGCTCAAGGGCGGCGGCAGCGTGAAGTGCTGCACCCAGGAGCTGCGGCCCTAGGCCTAGGCCCTGTCGTCGCGCGTTCCTTCTAGCCCCGGTCCTCGTCGGCCGGGGGCCACTGCTGCCCCCAGTCGACGTCCCGGGCCGCCTTGTACAGGTCGCCGTGGCGCTTGGTCACGGTGGCCCGGGACAGCCCCGGCGTGTCACCCTCCTCGGGACCGCACAGGTCCAGCAGGACGAGCCCCTTTCGGATCTGCGGCCTCCGCGTGATCCGGGAGGGGACCGGCGTGACCGGGAAGCGGGTCGCGGCCACGTAGGCGAACTTCTCGTCCTCGTAGGCGAGGGAGCCGCCCTTGACCTGCCGGTGCAGGGAGGAGCGGCTGACCCGGGCCGAGAAGTGGCACCAGTCCTGGCCGACCTCGATCGGGCAGGTCCCGTCGTGCGGGCAGGGCGCGGCGATCCGCATCCCGGCGGCGATCAGCTGCTCGCGGGCCTCGCGGACGCGCAGGTACCCCTCGGGCGTGCCCGGCTCGATCAGCACCACGGCCTGCCCGGCGCGGGCGGACTCGGCGACGACGGCCTGGCGGGCCTGGGGCGTCAGTTCGCCGAGTACGTAGGAGACCGTCACCAGGTCGGCTTCGGGCAGGGCGATCCCGGTGCCGATGACCGCCCGGCGCCACTCGGCCGCGCGCAGCGCCGGCGAGGAGGACCGCTCCGCGAGTTCCCGGCCGAGGGTCAGCGCGGGGTCCGCCCAGTCGAGCACGACGCTCTCGCGCGGGCCGTCCCAGGTGGCGTCCACCGCCCAGGCAGCGGCGCCCGTGCCACCGCCCACGTCCACGTGGGAGGCGGGCGCCCACGCGGGCGCGGCCACGACCAGCCCGGCCAGCGCGGAGCGCACGGCCTCGAAGGTGGCCGGCATCCGGTAGGCGGCGTACGCGGCCACGTCGGAGCGGTCGCGCAGTACGGGGGAGTCGGTGGGGGTGGTGCCGCGGTAGTTGGCGATGAGCCGCTCGACGGCGGCGGTGACCTGCTTCTGCGGCAGCCCGTCGAGCAGCCCGCCCAGCGCGGAGCGGAGGCTTTCGGCGGTGGTCGGGGCGGAGGCGGGGACGAAGGCGTTCACCAGCGAAGTTTAGGGCGCTCGGAGGGCGCCGCTTTCCCCTCAGGGGGGAAGCGGCGCCCGGGGGCGGCCTCAGAGGCTCGGGGCCGCCAGCGGTGTACGGGGCCGCCAGGGGCGGCACAGGCCGAGGAAGACGCCCACGGCCAGCAGGGAGCAGGTCAGCTGGACCACCGCCATCGGCACCGCCGTGTCCTCGCCGGCGATCCCGACCAGCGGCGAGGCGATCGCCCCGATCAGGAAGGAGGAGGTGCCGAGCAGGGCGGAAGCGGAACCGGCGGCGTGCGGGGTGCGCATCAGGGCCTGCGCGTTGGTGTTCGGCATGACCAGGCCCATCGCCGACATCAGGACGAACAGGCCGGCGGCGACGGGCACCAACCCGACCTCCCCGAACACCCCGGTGGACATCAGCAGCAGGGCCGCGGAGGCCGTGGTGATGACGGCGAGCCCCACGGCGAGGGCCTTGTCCAGGCTGACCCGGCCGACCAGCAGCTTCCCGTTGACCTGGCCGACGATGATCAGGCCGATCGAGTTGAGCCCGAAGAGCAGGCTGAACTGCTGCGGGGAGGCCCCGTAGATCTCCTGGATCACGAAGGGCGAGGCGGAGACGTAGGAGAAGAGGACCGCGAAGGCGAAGCCGCCCGCCAGGGTGTAGCCGGCGAAGACCCGGTCCCCGAGCAGCCCGCGCATGGTCCGCAGGGCGGCGCCCATCCCGCCGGTCTGCCGGCGCTCGGGGGGCAGGGTCTCGGCGAGCGAACGCCAGACCAGCACGGTGAGCGCGGCCCCGACGACGGTCAGGACGACGAAGACCCCGCGCCAGTCGGTGAAGCGCAGCACTTGGCCGCCGATGAGCGGGGCGATGATCGGGGCGGCCCCCGATATGAGCATCAGGGTGGAGAAGAAGCGGGCCATCTCGACGCCGTCGTACAGGTCGCGGACGACGGCCCGCGCGATGACGATCGCGGCCGAGCCGGCCAGGCCCTGGAGCAGCCGGAAGCCGATCAGCAGCTCGGCGTTCGGGGCGAAGGCGCACAGGACGGTGGCGAGGACGTAGACGACCATGCCGCCGAGGAGGGGTCGGCGGCGTCCCCACTTGTCGCTCATCGGACCGATCACCAGCTGCCCCAGTGCCATGCCGGCCAGGCAGGCGGTCAAGGTGAGCTGGACGGTGGCGGCCGGGCTGTGCAGGGCGTCGGTGACCTGCGGCAGGGCCGGCAGGTACATGTCCATGGACAGCGGGGGAAGGGCCGTGAGGCCGCCGAGCGCGAAGGTGACGAGCAGGCCGGTGCGGCGCGCCGCCGCCAGGGGGGCGGCGCCGGACCCGGGGCCCTTCAGGGGGATGGGGGCGGCGGGTCGGCCGGGGGACGGTTCGTCCGTGGGGGCCGTCGAAGGGCCTCTCTCCGACATGCGGAACTCCAGTCTTTTCATCTGCTTTACGCACCCCTGACCGACCCATGCTCTCAGCACTTGGAACGTCCGTGGAACGACGCGGAGCGTGACGTAGCCTGCGGCCCCATGAACGCACGCCTGAACAAGATCGCCGTCGTGACCGGGGCCGGCTCCGGGATCGGCCGCTCGGTGGCCCTCACCCTCGCCGGGGCGGGCTGGTCGGTGGCCGTGGCCGGCCGCCGCGCCGAGCCCCTGGAGGAGACGGCCGCCGCGGCCGGGGCGGGCGCGGACGTGTTCCCCGTACGGGCCGACGTGAGCGATCCGGACGACGTGACCGCGCTCTTCGCGGCCGTCCGCGAGCGGTACGGGCGGCTCGACCTGCTCTTCAACAACGCCGGCACCTTCGGCCCGGCCGGGGTCGCCCTGGAGGACATCTCCTACGAGGCCTGGCGCCAGGTCGTCGACGTCAACCTCACGGGATCCTTCCTCTGTGCCCAGGCCGCCTTCCGGGCCATGAAGGAACAGGACCCGCAGGGTGGCCGGATCATCAACAACGGCTCCATCTCGGCCCACGTCCCGCGCCCGAACTCCGTCGCCTACACCGCGACCAAGCACGCCATGACCGGGCTGACCAAGTCCCTGTCCCTGGACGGCCGTCCGTACCGGATCGCCTGCGGCCAGATCGACATCGGCAACGCCGCAACCGAGATGACCGAGCGCATGCAGACCGGCATCCTCCAGGCGAACGGGCAGTCGGCCGTGGAGCCCGTCATGGACGCCGCCGACGTGGCCCGCACGGTGCTGCACATGGCGGAGCTGCCGCTGGAGGCGAACGTGCAGTTCGCGACGGTGATGGCGACCGCGATGCCGTACATCGGGCGGGGCTGAGCCCCGGAGCGGGGCCCGCCCGGCATCCCCGCGGCGGCGGCGGGAATGCGGGAGGCGCCGGCCCAGTTGAGGCGATCATGACTAACGAGGTGCTCCGCTACACCGCCTTCTCCCACGACCCGGAAGGCGGCAACCCGGCCGGCGTCGTGCTCGACGCGAGCGGGCTCGACGACGCCCGGATGCTGGCGATCGCCGCAGAACTCGGCTACAGCGAGACGGCGTTCCTCACCGCCCCGCCCGAGGGCGCGGGCGGGCCGGAAGGCCGCTCCTTCACCGCGCGCTACTTCAGCCCCAAGGCGGAGGTGCCCTTCTGCGGGCACGCCACCATCGCCACCGCCGTGGCCCTGGGCGAGCGGATCGGGCAGGGCGAGCTGCTCCTCTTCACCCCGGCCGGCCCCGTACCGGTCTCCGTGACCGAGGACGGGACGGACGGCGGGGCCGACGGCGGGCCGGGCCGCGGTCTGCGGGCCGTCCTGACCAGCGTGGAGCCGCACGTAGAGGACATCGCCGACGCCGACCTCGCGGAGGCGCTGGCCGCCCTCGGCTGGCCCGCCGCGGACCTGGACCCGGCCATCGCCCCGGCCGTCGCCTACGCCGGAGCCCGCCACCTCGTGCTCGGCGCCGCCACCCGGGCCCGGCTCGCCGACCTCGACTACGACTTCGCCCGCCTGGAGGCGCTGATGCGCCGCCTGGACCTGACCACCGTCCAGTTGGTGTGGCGGGAGGGCCCGACCCTGTTCCACGCGCGCGACCCCTTCCCCGTCGGCGGGGTCGTCGAGGACCCCGCCACCGGCGCCGCGGCGGCGGCCTTCGGGGCGTACGCCCGCGAGCGCGGCCTGGTGCCCGAGGACGCCGTGCTCACCCTCCACCAGGGCGACGACATGGGCCGCCCTGGTGTCCTCACCGTCGAGCTGCGCGCCGGAGACCCCCGGGTCCGGGTCGGCGGCACGGCGGTCCGGATCGCCTGATGCGGCCGCGGTCGTACCCGCAGGCCGAGCTGCCGGAGGAACTCGCCGTCCAGGTCGCCGCCCTGGAGGAATCGGCCTGGCCCGGCTCGACCTTCGGGCACGACCCCGCGCTCGCCCCGCGCGTGCTGCTGCTCGTCGACGGGGCCGGGCGGGTGGGCGCCTCGGCGGCGCTGCTCTACAAGGAGGTCCGGTGCGCGGGGCGGAGCCTGCGGGCCGCCGGGCTCAGCGCGGTGGTGACCGACCGGCGGCTGCGCGGGCAGGGGCTCGGCGGCCGTCTGGTGACCGGGGCCCGCGAGGCCCTGGCCGCCGACCCGGCGGTGGACGCGGCGCTGTTCAGCTGCGACCGGCCGCTGGTCCCGTTCTACGAGGCGGCCGGGTTCGCCCGGCTGCCCGGCACCGTCCTGGTGGGCGGTACCCCGGCCGAACCGCTGGCCACCGACGCGCCGGGCTTCGCCAAGGAGGTGGTGGCGGCGTTCTTCACCCCGGACCCGGAGTCGGACCGTACGGCCCTGACCGGGATCCGGATCCCGCTGTACCCGGGGAGCGTCGACCGCCTCTGGTGAAGCGGCGGGCCCCTGTGGTGGCCGGGTGGCGGCCCCGGCAAGGCCCGGCGGCGCGCCCCCGGGCCCCGTCAGTCGCGCGTCGCCGGAGCCGGGGTCGTGGCCGGGGCGGACGGGGCCCCCGAGGAGCGGCCGAAGCCGGCCGGCAGCAGGAACAGCGTCAGGACGACGGCCAGGTACAGCAGCCACACGATCAGCTGCATGACCGTCGGATCGGGCTGGAAGTTGAAGACGCCCTTGAGCAGCACCCCGTACCAGCTGTCCGGCGGGATCGCCGCGGTGATGTCGAAGGCCTTGTCGGTCAGGCCGCCGAGGAAGCCCGCCTCCTGGAGGTCGTGGACCCCGTACGCGAGCACGCCCGCGGCCACGATCACCAGCATGCCGCCGGTCCAACGGAAGAACTTCGCCAGGTTGATCCTGAGCGCGCCCCGGTAGAAGAGCCACCCCAGCACGATCGCCGTCGCGATGCCGAGCAGCACCCCGATCAGCGGCGCCGAGGAGCCCTCCCCGCTCGCCCGGACCGAGGCCCACACGAACAGCGCGGTCTCCAGGCCCTCGCGGCCCACGGCCAGGAAGGCGGTCGCGACCAGCGCGCCGGTGCCCATGGCGAGGGCCGCGTCGAGCTTGCCCTCCAGCTCGCCCTTCAGGTGTCGGGCGGTGCGCTTCATCCAGAAGACCATCCACGTCACCAGGCCGACCGAGATGATCGACAGGCTGCCTCCGAGCAGCTCCTGCGCCTCGAAGGTCAGCTCCTGCGTCCCGAAGGTGAGCAGGGCGCCGAAGGCCAGCGAGATGGTGCAGGCGATGCCGATGCCGATCCACACCGGACGCAGTGCGGCCCGGTTGTCCGTCTTCACCAGGTAGGCGATGAGGATGCAGACGACGAGGCTGGCTTCGAGGCCCTCGCGCAGGCCGATCAGATAGTTGCCGAACACGGGGGTTCCTTTCCGGCGGGACTAGGGGGTGTCTGGTGGATCAGGGTCGGATGGGTCGCGGGGGCTGGTGCGGTGCGACGCAAGGCGCCGGAGCGTCTCGACAGCGGAGCCATCGGGGCGTTTAGGCAACGCGGCGAGGCGCTGTGCAGGACCCCGCGACCCATCCGACCCTGATCCACCGGACACTTCCTAGACGAACAGTGTCCGGCCCCACCAGTCGTCCTTGTCGAGGACGCCCGGCGGGACGGCGAAGACGGCCGAACCCACGTGTTGGATGTATTCGTTGAGCGCGTCGGACTTCGACAGACCGCGCTGGATGGGGACGAAGCCCTTGCGGACGTCGCGCTGGTAGGCCAGGAAGAACAGGCCCGCGTCGAGGCGGCCGAGGCCGTCGGTGCCGTCCGTGAAGGAGTAGCCGCGGCGCAGGATCGTCGCGCCGTCGTTGGTGTCGGGGTGCGCGAGGCGGACGTGCGCGTCGGGCTTCATCGCCTTCAGGAACGGCTCGTCGCGCTCCTTGGACTTGCCGACGGGTGCGCCCTCGCCCTTGTCGCGGCCGAAGACGTCCTCCTGCTCTTGGAGCGAGGTGCGGTCCCAGGTCTCGATGTGCATCCGGATGCGGCGGGCGACGAGGTAGGAGCCCCCGGTGAGCCAGGCGCTGCCGTCACCCGCGCCGACCCACACGTGCTTGTCCAGGCCGGCGGCGTCGGTGCCCGAGACGTTCCGGGTGCCGTCCTTGAAGCCCATCATGTTGCGCGGGGTCTGGGCGTCGGGGGTGGTGGAGGAGGTCTTGCCGAAGCCCAGTTGGGACCAGCGCACGGCGACCTTGCCGAAGCCGATGCGGGCGAGCTGGCGGATGGCGTGGACGGCGACCTGGGGGTCGTCGGCGCAGGCCTGGACGCACAGGTCGCCGCCGGAGCGGGCCGGGTCCAGGTTGTCGCCGGGGAACTGTTCCAGCTCGATCAGGGCCTCGGGGCGCTTGCCCTCCAGGCCGAAGCGGCCCTTGTCGAAGAGCCCGGGGCCGAAGCCGATGGTGAGGGTGAGGCGGGAGGCCTTCAGACCGAGGGCCTCGCCGGTGTCGTCCGGCGGGGCTTCGGGAAGGCCGCCGAAGCCGCCCTCGCCGACCGGTTGGCCGGCCGTCATCCGGCGGGCCGCCTCGGTCCAGTCCTTCAACAGGGCGACCAGCTCGGCGCGGTCCTTCGTCTTCACGTCGAAGGCCGCGAAGTGCAGGCGGTCCTGGACGGCGCTGGCGATGCCGGCCTGGTGCTCGCCGTGGAAGGCCACGGCCGCACCGGTCGAAGAGGTCGGGGCCATGTCCGAACCGCGGTCGAAGGCCACCGCGGCGCCGCCGGCCGCGGCGGCTCCGAGCGCGAGCCCGGCCCCGCCCCAGCCCAGGACGGCACGACGCGAGGGCGCGACCGGGCCGGCCGTCACTTCGCCGTCGCGCGCGACCGACGCGGACCGCTCGGACTGCTCCGGCTGTTCGGCCTGCGCCGGCTGTTCGGGCTGAGCGTTCATCGTGGCTCCCGCCTCTTCCTGACCGGTGTTACTTGGCGACCGCGGCGGCGAGCTTGGAGAGCGGCTCGGCCAGCGCGTTGACGCCGTCCGACAGCTCCTTGCGCTCCGCGTCACCGACCTTGTCGTAGGAGGTGAACTCGTAGCCGTTCTTGTCGGCGCGGTACTTGTCCAGCAGCGTGTTCAGCGCGGCGAACTGCGTCTCCAACTGCTTGGCGAGCGCCGGGTCGTTCTTCGCGGCGACCGGCTTGAGCAGCTCGAAGGCCTTCTGCGCGCCCTCGACGTTGCCCTTGAAGTCCACCAGGTCGGTGTGCGCGTAGCGGTCTTCCTCGCCCGTCACCTTGCCGGTGGCGACCTCGTCGAGGAGCTCCTTGGCGCCGTTGGCCATCGAGGTCGGGGTGATCTCCGCCTGGCCGACCCGCTTGTGCCAGTCCGTGAGGTCGGTCATCAGCTGGTCGGCGAGCTTCTTGTCACCGTCGTCGATCTTGTTGTCGGCGAACAGGGACTTCTCCAGGCGGTGCCAGCCGGTCCAGTCCTTGGCCGGGTCCTGGCCCGCCTCCAGGCCGTCCTCGCGGACGTCGACCTTCGGGTCGATGTCACCGAAGGACTCGGCGACCGGCTCGGTGCGCTCCCAGCCCAGGCGCGAGGGCGCGTACGCCTTCTTCGCGGCCTCCAGGTCGCCGGCCTTGACCGCGTCCGCGAAGGCCTGCGCCTTGGGGAGGGTCTCCTCGGCCTGCGCCAGGACGTAGCTGCGGTAGCCGGCCACGGCCGCGTCCAGCTCCGGGCTGCGCTTCTCGGTGCCGCCCTTGCCGGTTGCCTTGACCTTGGTGCGGATGCCGTCGCCCTTCATGCCGGGCTTGCAGGCGAACTCGTAGTCGCCCGCCTTGATCTCGGCGGTGATGGTGGCCTTCGTGCCGGGGCCGATGTTCTCGCGCTCGGCGACGATGCGGTCGTCCGGGAAGAGCACGTACAGCTCGGTGACCTTGGAACCCTTGTTCTCCACCTCGATGGAGACCTTGCCCGCCGGGAACTCCGTCGTGGACAGCTCGCAGGCCGTGTCCGTCGCGTTCACGTGGATCGCGCCCTCCCCGCCCTTGTCGCTCTTCTCCGCGCAACCGGTGACGACGGTGAGGGCGGCGACGACGGCTGCCGCGGTCAGGACGGTGAGGCGAGCGGGACGCATGGGGTCTCCTGGACGAGGATGGCGGCTTGGGAAGGCCGAGTGAGGCGGACCTAACTTAACCGAGGCTTACCTCAGCGACACCCACTCGTCCAGTGATACAGCTCTCACGTCCCGACTCCGGACACGAGGCCGTCACGGCCCCTTCAAGGCGACCTCAAGCCGAGGTCAAGCAGGAGTCAAATCCACCCTCGCGTCCCGTACGTCGCAAGGCTCCCCGGCGGGTTCCCCCTTGGCCCCGGCCGCGTCCCCGTCCCGTACGGGGACCACCAGCGCGGCCCCGGTCCTCGGGTGCGCGAGCACCTCGACGGGCTGCCGGTAGACCCGGCTGAGGAGCGCGTCCTCGAACACCTCGGACGGGGGTCCGGCCGCCGCGACGCGACCGTCGTGCAGGACGGCCGCGCGGTCGGCGTAGGCCGCCGCCAGCCCCAGGTCGTGCAGGACCACCACCACCGCGTCGCCGGCCGCGGCCCGCTCCCGGCAGATCCGCAGCACCAGCTCCTGGTGGCGCAGGTCCAGGGCGGCCGTGGGCTCGTCCAGCAGCAGGAGCGGGGCGCGTTGGGCCAGTACGCGGGCCAGCGCGACCCGGGCGCGTTCGCCGCCGGAGAGCGCCGAGAAGGGCCGGTCCGCGAACCGGGTGACCTCGGTGGCGGCCATCGCGGCGGCCACCGCCTCCTCGTCCGCGTCGGCGAGCGGGGTGCCGGCCCAGGGGGCGCGGCCCATCCGGACCACGTCGGCGACGGGGAAGGGGAAGGACAGCTCGGCCGCCTGGGGGAGCACGGCGCGGCGCAGGGCCAGCTCGGGGGCGGACCAGTCGCGCACCGGGCGCCCGTCGATCCGTACGGCCCCCGAGGTGGCGGGCAGGTCGGCGGACAGGGCGGCGAGCAGGGTGGACTTGCCGGCGCCGTTCGGGCCGACGAGGGCCAACACCTCGCCCGTACGGGCCTCCAGGCCGATCCCGGCGAGCACCTCGCGCTCCCCGAGGCGCAGGTGGAGGTCCACGACCTCCGCGTAGGCGGAGCCGATGGCGGGACGGGCCGGGACGGCCCGCCCGGCGCGGCCGAAGAGGCCGGTCAGTCCGCCGGTCAGTCTGTTGGTCGGTGCGCTGGTCACGCCCAGCCTCCTTGCTTGCGGCGGGTGCGGCGCAGCAGCCAGAAGAAGAACGGGCTGCCGATCAGGGCGGTCAGCACGCCGAGGGGCAGCTCGGCGGGCGCGGCCACGGTCCGGGCGGCCAGGTCGCCGCCGACCAGGACCACGGCGCCGGCCAGGGCGCTGCCGGGCACCAGGAAGCGGTGGCCCGGACCGTTCGCCATGCGCAGCAGGTGCGGGACGAGCAGGCCGACGAAGGAGATGATCCCGGCCACGGCCACGGCGGACGCCGTCAGCAGCGCGACGATCAGGATCAGCGCGAGGCGCAGCCGCTCCACGTCCACGCCGAGGTGGCGGGCCGGGCGCTCGCCGAGTGCGAGCAGGTCGAGCCTGGCGGAGTAGAGGGGGGGCGACGAGCAGGCCGAGCAGGGCGCAGGGCAGGACGGCGAGCACCTTGGGCCAGGTGGCCTGGGCGAGGGAGCCGAGCTGCCAGAAGGTGATCTGGTTGACCTGGCCGCTGTCCGCGAAGAAGACGAACAGGCCGATCAGGGCGCCCGCGAAGGCGTTGACGGCGATGCCGGTGAGGATGAGGGTGACCACCTCGCTCCGGCCGCCGTTGCGGGAGAGCAGGTAGACGGAGCCGACCGTGATCAGGCCCGCGACGAAGGCGCAGGCGGTGATGGTCCAGTTCCCGAGGAAGGTCAGGCCCAGCCCGATGGCGGCGACGGCGCCGACGGCGGCGCCCGCCGAGATGCCGATCACGCCGGGCTCGGCGAGCGGGTTGCCGAAGACCCCCTGCATCAGCGCGCCCGCGCAGCCGAGGCTCGCGCCGACCAGCAGGGCGAGGACCACGCGGGGCAGGCGTACGTTCCACAGCACGCTCTCCCCGACCCGGTCGAGGGGGGCGCCGCCGAGGCCCAGGTGGTGCTGGACGGAGGCGAGGACGTCCCCGGTCGGGATGCGGAAGGCGCCGACCCCGGCGGAGAGCACGGAGAGGGTGAGCAGCGCCAGCGTCAGGGCGACGGTCAGCACCAGGGCCTTGCCGGGTCGGGCCCGGCGCGGGGCGGGGGCCGGGGCCCCGTCGGACCCCTCGGACGGGTGGGCCGTTTCGGGTGCGCGGGCCGCGTCGGCCCCGTCGGCCGTTTCGGCTGCGCCGGGTGCGCCGGCCGCGTCGGAGGGTCGGGCGCCGAGGTCGCCGCACGGGGCTTCGAAGGAGAGGGTCATCGTCAGGCACCCTTGCCCTTGCCGTAGAGCTGCGCGACCAGGGAGGAGAGCACCTGGTCGGTGCGGGGGCCGTAGTTGAGCAGGACCCCGTCGTCCACGGTGAGCACGCGGCGGTCCATGCCGGCCGGGGTCTGGGCCACGCCCGGGATCTTGACGAGGCCGTCCACCCCGCCGACCGACTCCAGGCCCTTGGTCATGACCAGGATCGCGTCGGGCGCGGCGGCGGCCAGTGCCTCGCTGGTGATCGGGGTGAAGTCCTTGCCGAGCCCGGACTCCTTGCCGGTGTCCACGGCGCCGGCGGCCTCCAGCAGGGAGGCCGCCCCGGAGTCCGAGCCGCCCAGCAGGTAGACGGAGGCGGTGCCGCGCAGGTAGAGGAACGCCACGCGGGGCTTCTTACCGGAAGCGGCCGGAACGTCCTCGCGCACGGCCGCGATCCGCTCGGCGGTGCGCTGCCTCAGCTGCGCGCCGGCGTCCGTGACGCCCAGCGCGGAGGCGACGGCGTCGATCCGCTTCGGCACGTCGTCGAGGGACTTGGCCGGGGTGACGAAGAGCACGGGGATGCCCGCGTCGCGGATCTGCTGAACCGCTTCTCCGGGACCGGTGGTCGTCTCGGCCAGCACCAGTGTCGGGCGCAGCGAGAGCACGCTCTCGGCGGAGACGTCGTGTCCACGTGTCACCACCGGCAGGGACGCGGCCTGTTCGAAGGTGGCGGTGATGTCACGGGCGACGACCCGCTCGCCGAGGCCGAGGGTCTGCACGATCTCGTTGAGGCTGCCGCTCAGCGGGATGATCCGCTCGGCGGAGGCGACGGTGACCCGGGTCCCGTCGGCGGAGGGCACGGTCACCGGGAGCGCCGGCCGTGGAACGGCCGCGAGGGGTTCCACCCGGTCCGGGAGCGCGGAGGCGCTGTGGGCGGGGGAGGAGCCGGCGGGAGCGGCCGTACCTCCGCAACCCGTCACGGCCACTGCCAGTGCTGCCACGGCGAGGGCGAGACGGGAAACGCGGGGAACGCGGCTTGACGCGGCGGGCGTAGGCACGAAGGCACCGTCCTGATCGTCCGACTGGAGGTTGAGTCCTGGCTGTCCGTCGGCACCGGGGGTTCCCCGCTCGACCGGGATAGCTTAGGTTAGCCTAACTTCACTAGCCAGCCCCTGGAGGGGACATTCATGTCCGCAAGACCCGCCCGCGCCTTCGCCGTCGCCGTACTGGCGGTGCTGCTCGGGGCGCTGCTCCCGGCCACCACCGCCGAGGCGGCGGGCCGTACCGTGCAGGGGGGTCGGCTCGACTGGGGAATCAAATCCTCGTTCCAGAGTTATGTCACCGGACCGATCGCGAAAGGCGGTTTCAAGCTGAAGAGCGGCGCCGCCACAGTGGGCGGCAGCCTGTTCCGCTTCCACTCCGCGAACGGTTCCTACGACCCCGATTCCGGGGAGTTCAACGCCTCCTTCTCCGGCGGCGTCACCTTCCAGGGCCACCAGAAGCCCGACGGCGCGTACGAGCTGGACATGACCGTCAGCCGTCCCACCGTCCGGATCTCCGGCGGCCGAGGCACCCTCTACGTGGACGTGTCCGGCAAGGCCAAGGACACCGGCGCGGTCACCACCGAATCGCAGGTCCCCTTCGCCACCCTCGGCCTCGGCGGGGTGGACATGAAGGGCGGCGGCAGCCCGATCGCCCTCACCAACATCCCGGCCACGCTCACCGCGCAGGGCGCCAAGTCCTTCGCCGGCTACTACGCGGCCGGCGCCGCGCTCGACCCGGTCTCACTGTCCGCCGACGTGTCGGCCCCGGCGGCCGGCGGGGGCGCGCAGCCCTCGGGGTCGCCGAGCCCGTCCGCGTCCGCCGAGACCCCGCAGACGCAGGGCGCGTTCACCGACGCCGCCGTCGACTGGGGTGTCCGCCGCACCTTCCGCGAGTACGTCACCGGTTCCATCGGCCAGGGCAAGTGGACCCTCGCCGAGGGCGCCCAGGACGGCGGCGCGCTGTTCCGCTTCGCGCAGGGGAAGGGATCGTTCGACGGCCAAAAGGGGATGCTCGACGCCGCGTTCGCCGGTACGGTCCGGTTCACGGGTGCCCATCTCGACCTCACGCTCGGCAAGGTGAGCGTGAAGGTGGAGAACGGCAAGGGCGTCCTGACCGCCGACGTGACCACCGGCGCGGAGACGAAGGGCGCCGTCGCGCTCGTCGAGTTCGACGCCAAGGGCCTCAAGACCGAGGGGAAGCTCGCCACCTTGACCGAAGCTCCGGCCACCCTCACCGAGGGCGGTGCCCAGGCCTTCAACTCGATGTACAAGGCCGGCACCGAGATGGACCCCGTCTCCCTCGCCGTGGCCCTGGACGGCAGCGCGCAGCTGCCGGCCCTGCCCGACCTCGGCTCCACGGCCTCGCCGGCCCCCGCGCCGCAGTCGGCCTCGCCCGCCGCCCCGCCCGTTCCCGCCGCCGAGGCACGGGACTCCTCGAACACCGGGCTGTACGTCGCCCTCGCCGCGGCCGTTCTGGTCCTGGCCGGCGGTGCGGCCTTCCTGGTGGTGCGCGCCCGCCGCGCCAAGGCGACCGCATCCGCCGCCGCGGCTCCCGCGGCCACCGCGCCACCCGCGTCCCCCGACGCGTCGTAGCGCCGTTCCACCCCCACCTTCCTTTTCCCTTTCAGGTCCTTCAGGAGCACCCACCCATGTCGTCCCACCGTCGCCCGATCGCCGTCGCGGCCGCCATCCTCACCGCCGCCGCCCTCGGCACCACCGCCTTCGTCCTGCCGGCGACGGCCGTGAGCGGCGCCCCGGCCGCTGCCGGAGCCCCGGCCGCCGCGACCGTTCCGGTCCTGAACGGGACCCTCGACTGGGGCGTGTTGGACGTTTACCGCAACTACGTCTCCCACATAGCCAAGGGCGTCATCACCACGGCGGACGGCGCCACGCTGAACCAGGACGGCACCTTCCGCTTCGGCGCGGCCACCGGCCAGTACGACCCGGCCGACGGCAAGCACATCGTGACCGCCGCCTTCAAGGGCAGCGTCACCTTCGACGCCCCCCTGCACGGCTTCACCGTCAAGCTGGAGAACCTGCGCATCGATTCCGGGACGAAGAAGCTGATCGTCGACGTCACCAGGGACGGCAAGCTCACCCCGAACGTCGCCTTCGCGGACGTGGCCTTCGACGGGATGAAGCTGACCGGCCTGGGCACCAAGCTCACCAAGGAGGCCGCGGACCTGATGGGGGCGCCGCAGTACACGGGCAGGGAGGCCGACAAGCTCACCGCCACCCTGGAGTTCCCGAAGCCCCCGTCCTCCCCGTCCCCGTCCGTCTCCGCCTCGGCCTCGGCCTCCCCGACGCAGTCGGCCTCCCCCTCCACCTCGGCGTCCCCGACGCAGTCGGCGTCCTCCTCGGCCTCCGCCTCCGCGACCCCTTCCACGGGCACCGGCTCCCCGAGCGCGACCCCGACCGGCCCGCAGAAGGTCCTCACAGCCAAGCTGACCTGGGGCGTCAAGGAGACCTTCCGCACGTACGTGCTGGGCGCGGGTTCCATCACCCCGGCCGGCGGCGCCCTCAAGAACGGCGACCTCTACGACTTCGCCCTGGCCAAGGGTGACCTGGACGCCGCCAAGCAGAAGCTGAACGTCTCCTTCGAGGGCAACCTGCGCTTCCTGTACACGGACCACGGCCTCGACCTGACCTTCGGCAACCCGCGCGTCGAGGCCTCCGGCAAGACCGGCACCCTCTACGTCGACGTCAAGAACGCCGCGGGCAACAAGGCGGCCGTCCCCTTCGCCACGCTGGACCTCTCGAAGACGGACTACAAGACCAAGAACGGCGTGCTGGCCCTCAACGGGGTCCCGGCGGCCTTCACCGCACAGGGCGCCGCCGCCTTCGCCAGGGACGGCGCCGCCAGTCAGTACAAGGCGGGCGAGGCCATCGACCCGCTGTCCTTCTCCGTCTCCGTGGACAAGGACGCCACCCTCCCGACCACCGGTGGCGCCACCGGCGGTTCCGGCACCACGGGCGGTACGGGCACCACGGGCGGCTCCGTCGCCGGCGGCTCGGTCGGCGGGTCCACCGGCGGCAACCTCGCCTCCACCGGATCCGAGATCCCGGCCGGCGCCCTGCTCGGCGCCTCCGCCGCCGTCGTGGCGGCCGGCGCGGGCGCGGTGTTCGTCGCCCGCCGTCGCCGGACCGTCCAGAACTGACCCCGCCGCGCCCGGTGTCGAGCCCGCGGGGGCCGACGCCGGGCGCCGTGCGCGCTCCGTGCTTCAATGCCCGCGTGAACGATCTCGATGTCATCAAGGTCTTCTGCGCGGGTGACGGCCGGCACGGCAACCTGCTCGGAGTCGCGTGGCTGCTGGACATCGAGGAGCTCCGACCGCCCGTGGGGTCCGTATGGGCGCGGGACGACGGGGAGTTCACCTGGATCACCGCCCGCCCCGAGTGGGTCACGGAGAAGCGCACCGAGCAGTACGCCAGTGCCGCCGAGGTCGATGCCCTGCCCGCCCCGCCGCCGGGCGAGGGCTGGCTGTACGCCTGGGCCTGGGAGGACGAGCCCGCGGGCCGCGTCCGCGCCCGGGGATTCCCGCGCCGCCCCGACGGGATCGTCACCGAGGACGAGGCCACCGGCTCGGCGGCCCTCCTGCTGACGGCCCAACTGAACCGCGCCCTGAACATCACCCAGGGCGCGGGCTCCCAGATCCTCACGGCTCCCGGCCCCGACGGCACGGTGGAGATCGGCGGACGCGTCCGCTTCGCCTCGTAGGCGCTCCGACGGGGAACCCGAAAAGGGCCGACCCGGTGCGCACGCACCGGGCCGGCCCTTCCCGCGTCACGCCGTGGCGCCGTGGCGCGACGCGGGGACGGTTACGCGCTGAGGCGGAACTGCTCGCCCAGCTCGCGGAAGACCGCGCCGTTGAAGTCGAAGGCGCGCTTGCACTCGTCGACGATCCGCTGCTTCTCCAGGTCGTCCGCCGAGATGGCGTCCAGCAGTTCGCGGTAGGTCCGCTTGAAGGCGGCCGGGTTGGAGATCTCCGCGAAGACGTAGAACCGCACGCCGTCGCCCTTGCGCTCGAAGCCCCAGGTCCGCTCGGCCTTGTCGCGGATGATCTGGCCGCCGGAGAGGTCGCCCAGGTAGCGCGTGTAGTGGTGGGCCACGTATCCGCCCGTCCAGCCGGCCGCGCACTCGGCGACGCGGGCCGCGTACGCCTCCGTCGCGGGGAGCGCGCGGACGTTGTCGCGCCAGTCGGCGCCCATCAGGTGCTCCAGATCGCGCTCGATCTCGCCCACGCGCATCAGCTCGGGCTGAATGAACGGCCCGGCCACCGCGTCGTCCTTGAGCGCCTCGGCCGCGTCCTCCAGAGCCCGGTAGACGAACCAGAGCTGCTCCGTGTAGCGGGTGTAGGCGTCGACACCGAGCCGTCCGCCCAGCAGGTCGCTCATGAACGTCGAGGTCTCTGCCTCCGTGTGCTGCTCGTGCGAGGCGACACGGATGACCGTGGAGAAGGCGTCCAAGGCGGACCTCCGAGAGGAAGGGGAACGAGGAACCGGGCGTGGCAGCACCGCCGCCACACCCGATCCTCCTACTTAGGCATGCCTAAGTCAATGTGTTCCCGACGCCTTGTCGGTAAAAGATTTCGGGGCCCTCGGGCCCCGTCCCTCGCTACGGCAGGGTCAGGATGTCCGCCCCCGTGTCCGTCACGACGAGGGTGTGCTCGAACTGCGCGGTCCGCTTGCGGTCCTTGGTGACCACCGTCCAGCCGTCCTCCCACATGTCGTACTCGTGGGTGCCCAGCGTCAGCATCGGCTCGATGGTGAAGGTCATGCCGGGCTCGATGACCGTGGTGGCGTGCGGGCTGTCGTAGTGCGGGATGATCAGCCCGGAGTGGAAGGACGAGTTGATGCCGTGCCCGGTGAAGTCCCTGACCACGCCATAGCCGAAGCGCTTCGCGTACGACTCGATGACCCGGCCGATGATGTTGATCTGGCGGCCCGGCTTCACCGCCTTGATGGCCCGGTTCAGGGCCTCGCGGGTGCGCTCCACGAGCAGCCGCGACTCCTCGTCCACGTTCCCGCACAGGTACGTGGCGTTGTTGTCGCCGTGCACCCCGCCGATGTACGCGGTCACGTCGAGGTTCACGATGTCGCCGTCCCGCAGGACGGTCGAGTCGGGGATCCCGTGGCAGATGACCTCGTTGACCGAGGAGCACAGGGACTTGGGGAAGCCCCGGTAGCCCAGCGTCGAGGGGTAGGCGCCGTGGTCGCACATGTACGCGTGCGCGACCCGGTCCAGCTCGTCGGTGGTCACCCCCGGAGCGATGAGCTTGGCGGCCTCCTCCATCGCCTGGGCGGCGATCCGGCCGGCGATGCGCATCGCCTCGATGGTCTCGGCCGACTGCACCTCCGGTCCGGTGTACGGCGTGGGCATGGGCTTGCCCACGTACTCGGGCCGGCGGATGTTTCCGGGAACGGAACGGACGGGAGTGAGCTCGCCTGGAACGAGCAGCGACTGGCCAGACATGCAAGCGAGTGTATCCAGGGGTGATGGGGCAGCATGGCGGGAAGGAGCGGTCTGCAGCGGCAACGAGAGGAGCCCGAGGACGATGGCCCTGTTCAAGAAGCGTCAGGTGGGCAAACCGGGCGAGTGGTACTACTGCCTGGTCCACCAGAAGGTCGAGGAAGGCCCCGAGTGCCCCGCCAAGGACCGCTTCGGCCCCTACGCGACGCCCGAGGAGGCCAACCACGCCATGGAGACGGCGCAGGAGCGCAACCTCGAATGGCAGAACGACCCCAAGTGGAACGACAAGACGCGCGAGGCGGAGGAAGGCGGGGGCGCCACGCCGTAGGGCCGGGCCCCCTCGGCTACCAGCGGCTGGGCGGCGGCGCGGTCAGCTGATCGGCCAGCCGCGCCAGCCGGTCGCGCAACCGCCCCCGCCCCCGCCGCGCCGGCAGGGTGTTCTCCCCGGCCGCCGCGCTGACCAGGTGCTGCACCGTGTCCAGGTCCAGCCCGGCGGCATCGTCCGGCACCGAGAGCCCCTCGTGCGCGAGCGTTCCCAGGTCCGGATCGCCGCCGTCCAGGGACAGTACGGTCGCCCCCGCGCGCCGGGCGTCGTGCACCCGCTCCAGCAGCCCCCCGCCGGGCCGCTCCGGAGCCACCACCAGCACCGTGTGCCCGCGCCGGGCCGTCTCCAGCCGCCCCAGCCCGACCGACAGGTGCGGCGGCTCACCCGGGCGCACCCGGTGGCGTACGAGGGTCGGCGCCAGCTCGGGCAGGCCCGACCAGGCGGCCTCGTCCACCAGGTGGGCCGCCATGTGCCAGGGCTCGTACTGCTCGGTGCCCACCAACAGCAGGTTCCCGCCGGCGGGAACCACGGCCCGGCGCAGCGCGCCGGCGAAGCGGCGGGCTTCTCCGGGCCACTGCGTACCCGCGAGCACCTCGCGCAGCAGGGCGACTCTCACGGCGTCCATGGCGGCATCCTGCCGTATGAAACGGACAGAAGGGAGTACTTCCCTCCACTCCCCACCCGTACCGCCCCCGGGCTCGCCGGCGCCGCCCCCGGCCTCGCCCCGCCGCCGTCGCCGGGCCCACGCCGCCGGACCCGTGGCCCACGACCCTTCGACCTGGGCCTACCCGGCAGTACCCTCGCCCCCATGACTTCCTCAGACAGCACGCAGAAGCCCCCGGCCAAGGATCCCTGGGACCTGCCGGACGTGTCCGGCCTCGTCGTCGGCGTCCTCGGCGGCACCGGCGACCAGGGCCGCGGCCTGGCCTACCGGCTCGCCCGCGCCGGACAGAAGGTGATCATCGGCTCCCGCGCCGCCGACCGCGCCCGCACCGCCGCCGAGGAACTGGGCCTCGGCGTCGAGGGCGCGGACAACGCCGAATGCGCCCGGCGCAGCGACGTCGTCATCATCGCGGTGCCGTGGGAGGGCCACGCCAAGACCCTGGAGGCCCTGCGCGAGGACCTCGTGGGCAAGCTCGTCGTGGACTGCGTCAACCCGCTCGGCTTCGACAAGCAGGGCGCCTACGCCCTCCCGGTCGAAGAGGGCAGCGCCGCCCAGCAGGCCGCCGCCCTGCTCCCCGACTCCCGGGTCACGGCCGCCTTCCACCACCTCTCGGCGGTCCTCCTCCAGGACGAGTCGGTCGAGGAGATCGACACCGACGTCATGGTCCTCGGCGAGTCCCGCGCCGACACCGACCTCGTTCAGGCCCTCGCCGCCCGCATCCCCGGCATGCGCGGAGTCTTCGCGGGCCGCCTGCGCAACGCCCACCAGGTGGAGGCGATGGTGGCCAACCTCATCTCCACCAACCGCCGCTACAAGGCCCACGCGGGCGTCCGCCTGACGGACGTCTGACCACCCCCCGGCCGGGCCCTCCCACCAACGGCCCGGCCGGAACCGGCCTCAGCCCCGCTTCGGGGCCCGGCCGTCCAGAGTGCCCACTCGGGCCACGACCCCGTGGTAGAAGCGGTCCACGGCCTCGTCGACGCTCCGGATGAACCCCGACTCGGAGTTCCCCCGCGTGTTCCCCATCCCCTTCACCAGCGTCAGCCGGAACCCGGTGAGCTGCGCCCCGTCCTTGGGCAACAGGTCCGCCGGTTCGGGCCGCAGCCGTTCCAACGTCCCCCGAGGGCCGTTCGCCCCCTCCACGAGGCTCTCGACGTGCAGATCGGCCGGAGCGTCGGCCAACAGCCGCAGCAGCCGCTTCGCCGTGACCAGCGCATACGTACCGGCCGGCGGCGGGACCTCCACGGACGTGCGGACCTTGCCCGTCCGCAGGTCGGCGGTCACCGAGATCACCCGGTTCGTTCCGTCGATCCGCAGTTCCGCGCCCAGCCGGCCGCCCTTGCACAGCGCGTCCGCGGCCCGGCTCCGGCGCTCGGCCGGATCGGTGTCCCGCCGAGCCCGCTGCACCGGCAGCGCCTTCTGGCCCAGCTCGCCGCCGAGGCGCAGGCACACCTGGCGGATGAGGCGCTCCCAGCTCTCCACCACCTCGACCGCGCGCGGATCGCCGGAGCCGAGGGTCTCGTCCTCGATGCCGTTGCGCACGGGCACCCAGGCGGGGCCCATGTTCTGGAAGCCGTGACAGCCGGAGTTGTCGTGCTGGAGGTACTCCAGCAGTTCCTGGAGCAGCCAGGCGTGGGCCGCGTTGCCCACGCCCTCGTGACGGATCAGCATCTGCGCCTGGTGGGCCACCTCCGCCCACGACAGGTGCCACAGGCTCACCTTGTGCTTGCGGCGGCCGTCGGTCTTGACCTGCACGATCGGGGCACCTTCGAGGGCCACGTCGTTGGACAGGGTGATCACCGCCTCGTACCCGCGGCGGGCCGCGATGTCCACGTACTCCTGGACCTGCTCCGCCTTGAGCGGATTGCCGTTGGTCTTCGTCTCGACGAGCGCCGTCCACAGCTTTCCCGCCCGCTCGACCCTGATCACACCATCGGGCCGGCGGGGCGTGTCGCCGTGGGGCAGCGACACTTCGGTGAAGGTCTCCATCCGCCCGGCCGGCGCGCCGAACCCGGCCGTGAGCCGCCGACCCAGCTCCGGCACCTGCGCCATCACCGACAGCAGCACGGAGGTCGCCCGGACCTCCCGCTCCCTGTCGCTCTTGAGCGAGGGCACGGGGAAGAGCCGCGCGGAACGCCAGCCGTCGTTCTCGGCCAGCGGGTTCTTGGCCACCTTGGGCAGCGTGACCTTCTTGCGGGTCGTACGCGGCGCCCTGCCGCGGGCCTGCGCCGGGACCGCGGGCACGGGAACCGCGGTGTCGGCCGCGCCCGCGGACGCCGCGGGCGCGGGGACCTCCGGGGCGGGGGTCGGGGCGGGAACGGTCGCGGTGGACTCCGGCACGCCGACGGCCTCGTCCCCGGATCCCTCGGCTCCCTCGGCCACGGTCGTGCCGTCCTCGGCGCCCTCCGCGTCCGGATCGCCCTCGGCCTCGGCCTCGCCCTCGCCCTCCGCGTCGCCGGCGACGACGATCCCGAAGTCCGTGGCCAACCCCGCCAGCCCGGTTTCGTACCCCTGCCCCACGGCGCGGAACTTCCACTCCTCGCCCCGCCGGTACAGCTCCCCGAAGATGAACGCCGTCTCCACACCCGCGTCGTCGATGGAGAACCCGACCAGCGGCTCGCCCGTCCGGTCCGCGACCGTCATCCGCAGGTCGTCGAGGTCTCCGAAACGGGCACCGCCGTACCGGCTGGCCGCCACCACGATCCGGGCCACCTCCGGCGGCACCGCCGTCAGGTCGAGGCTGATGCGGTCCTCGTCACCTCGGTCGGTCGGAGTCTTGCCGAGGAGCTGCACGCTGCCGTCGGCCGCCGCGGGATGGTTGTAGAAGTAGAAGTCGTTCTCGTCGCGGATCTTGCCGTTCTCGTCGAGCAGCAGCACCGAGACGTCGGCGTCGCCGGCCCCCGACGCGCTGGTCCAACCCAGACTCACGACGACGGCGTCCGCGTCCTCGCCGAGGGCGGTCAGACTGACGTTCGCGCCCTTTCCGATTTCCTGCACGTGGTTCCCCCCACCTGCCCGGACCCCTCCTCACGGACCTGGGTGGCCGGGCTCTTCGTTCCGGCGCGCGATCGACACGGCGCGCCACCGGCGAACCGTAACCGGACGAGGGGGGTGAGATCAGGCGAAGGGGAAAAACAACCGCCCCGGCCATGGGGGACACTGGAAGGGCTCGACCCCGTCCCGTGTCGCCGAGGAGCTGTTCCGGATGCCCCGCCTTGCCGTGTTCGCCGTTGTCGTCTGCGCCCTTGCCGTGGTCGCCGCCGTGGTCGCCTTCGTGGAGGGCAGCTTCCTCGGGATCGTCTGGGTCCTGCTGGCCGGTCTTACCTCCAACCTGGCCTGGTACTACGTCCGCAAGGCCAAGGCCGACAAGGCGCGGCAGACCGCGTAACCGCCGACGGGGAGTCCCCGGGCCGACCCGTCAGTCCCGGGGGACCGCGCAGAAGCCGTCCGTGTCCTGCCAGAAGCGGTACAGGGCGCGGCCGCAGTACGACTCCAGGTCCGAGACGCCCAGCGCGCTGAGCACCCCGTCCACCACGCCGAAGAAGAACGCGTTGACCGACGGGACCCACAGCAGGGCGAACACCCCGATCAGCGCGAACGGGGCCAGCGGCGCCAGCTCGCGGCGCACGCCGTGCGACAGCCAGGGCTCGATCACCCCGTAGCCGTCCAGGCCCGGCACCGGCAGGAAGTTCAGGATCGCCGCCGACACCTGGAGCAGGGCCAGGAAGGCGAGCGCGAAACGGAAGGCGATCGGGACCCCCTCCAGGGCGTCCAGCCAGAACGGCGCCGTGCAGATGACCGCGAAGGCCACGTTCGTCAGCGGGCCCGCCGCCGAGACCAGGCTGTGCTTCCAACGCCCCCGGATCCGGTCCCGCTCGATGTACACGGCCCCGCCCGGCAGACCCAGCCCGCCCAGGATCACGAAGACCACCGGCAACACGATGCTCATCAGCGCGTGCGTGTACTTCAGCGGATTCAGCGTCAGGTAGCCCTTGGCCCCGACGGAGATGTCACCGCCGTGCAGGGCGGTCCGGGCGTGCGCGTACTCGTGCAGGCACAGCGAGACGACCCACGCGGAGGTGACGAACAGGAACACGGCCAGCCCGGGGCTGGAGGCGTACCCCGTCCACACCGCCCAGCCGGTGACCGCCATGACCGCGACGATGCCGAGGAAGACGGAACTGATGCGCCGATCGCCACGGCTGCCCTGATGACCCATGCCGCGAAACCTATCCCGGGCGACGGGCGGGCCGGGGGCCGGGTCCGGCGACAATGGTCCGGTGCGTTACGTGATTCTCGGCACCACCCAGGCCGTCCGCGACGACGGAACCCCCGTCGCCGTCGGCGGAGCGCGCCTCCGGGCGCTGCTGACCGCCCTCGCGCTGCGCCCCGGCCGGACCGTCCCGGTGGGGCTGCTCGTCGCCGAGGTGTGGGACACCGACCCGCCCGCCGACACGGTCCCCGCCCTCCAGGCTCTGGTCGGGCGGCTGCGGCGGGCGCTCGGGCACCAGGCCGTGCGGTCCGCCGAGGGCGGCTACCTGCTCGACGCGCGGCGGGAGGACATCGACCTCTACCGCTTCGAGCGGCTCGTGCGCGACGCCGCCGACGCCGCCGACGATCCCGCCCGGGCCGCGGCCCTGTACGAGGAGGCCCTCGCCCTGTGGCAGGGCCCGGCGCTGGCCTCCCTCCCCGACCCGACGGCCGAGTCCGCGCGCTGGGAGGCCGTACGGACGGACGCCCGCCGGGGCGGCCTCGGCGCGGCCCTGGCCCTGGGCCGGGCGGAATCGGCCCTCCCGGAGCTGACCGAACTGTGCGCCCGCCACCCCCTGGACGAGCCCTCCCAGGTGCTGCGGATCAAGGCCCTGCGCGCGGTGGGCCGCCCGGCCGAGGCGCTGGCCGCCTACGAGGACGTGCGCCGGGAACTCGCCGACCGCCTGGGCGCCGACCCCGGCCCCGCCCTGCGCGCCCTGCACGCGGAACTCCTCGCCCCACCGGCCGACGCCGCCCACCCCGCGACCGCCCCGCGCCCCACAACCGCCCCGCATCCCGCGACCGCCCCGCACCCCGGAACCGCCTCGCGCCCCCACCGCGAAACCGCCCCGGCCGAGGCCGCTCCCGCCGAGGCCGCTCCCGCCGAGCCCGCCCCCGCCGAGCCCGCCCCCGCCGAGCCCGCGCCCGGCAACCTCCGGGCCCGGCTCACCACCTTCATCGGCCGCGAGGAAGACATCCGCGTCATCGGCGACGACCTCGCCCGGGCCCGCCTCGTCACCCTGCTCGGCCCCGGCGGCGCAGGCAAGACCCGCCTCTCCCAGGAGGCCGCCGAGGCCCACCCCGCGAGCCGCTGGCCCGACGGGGCCTGGCTCGTGGAACTGGCCCCCGTGGACGACCCGGAGGACGTCGCCGAAGCCGCCCTCGCCGCCCTCGGAGCCCGCGAGACCAAACTGCGCGGAGCCGGCGCCGAGGAGATGCGCGCCCTGTCCGACCGGTCCGGGGACGACTCCCTCGCCCGCCTCACCGAACACTGCGCACGCCGCCGGATCCTGCTGATCCTCGACAACTGCGAGCACGTCATCGGCGCCGCCGCCGAACTCGCCGAACGCCTCCTCACCCACTGCCCCGGCGTCCGGATCCTCGCCACCAGCCGCGAACCCCTCGGCGTCCCCGGCGAATCGTTGCGCCCCGTCGAACCCCTCCCGGACCCCGTAGCGCTGCGCCTGCTCGGCGAGCGGGGCGCCGCCGTCCGGCCCGGATTCGACCTCGCCGACGACCCGGAGGCGGCGGTCGAGATCTGCCGCCGGCTGGACGGGCTGCCGTTGGCCATCGAACTGGCCGCCGCACGGCTGCGGTTGCTGACCCCGCGGCAGATCGCCGAGCGGCTCGACGACCGCTTCCGGTTGCTGACCGGCGGTGCCCGTACGGTCCTGCCGCGCCAGCAGACCCTGCGGGCCGTCGTCGACTGGTCCTGGGACCTCCTGGACACCGCCGAACGCACCGTGCTGGCCCGGCTCTCCGTCTTCGCCGGCGGCTGCGACCTCGCCGCCGCCGAGGACGTCTGCGCCGACCCCTCCTACGACGTCGCCGACATCCTCGGCTCCCTCGTCGACAAGTCCCTCGTCCAGGCCGAACCCGCACCCGACGGCATGCGCTACCGCCTCCTGGAGACCGTCGTCGAGTACGCGGCCGAGCGGCTCGCCGAGATCGGCGCCGACGAACGCGCCGCCACCGAGCGCCGCCACCTCGTCCACTACCGCGAACTCGCCCGCACCGGCGAGCCCCTGCTGCGCTCCCACGGCCAGCGGGCGTTCGCCGAACGCCTCGCCACCGAGTACGAGAACCTCCGTACGGCCCTGCGCCGGGCCGTCGCCGCCGGCGAGGCGCACGAGGTCATGTGCCTCGTCCACTCCCTCGTCTGGTACTGGCACATGCACGACCTGCGCGCCGAGTCCCGGCACTGGTCCGAGGCCGCCGCCGCGCTCGGCCCCGACCCCTTCGCCGCCCCCGTAGCCCGCGCCGAGCCGGTCCACGAGCGGATCGTCGACACGCCGCCCCCGTACAGCGGGGAGCTGGAGACCGAGGGCTGGCGAGGCCTCCAGCTGACGCGCCTGGCCTCCCGCGACCAGAACGGCGAGTCCTGGGACACCCCCGAGGTCCGCGCCCAGGTCGAGGGGATGCTCGCCGCCTACCGGCCCGGCCTCCCGCAGACCTGCCGCCCGCCGGCCGCCCTCTGGGTCTACGCCGTGATGATCGCCGGCGAGGCGGGCCTGCTCACGGCCGTCATCGACGACGCGGTCCGGGTCTCCCGGGACCTGGGGTACGGCTGGGAGCTGGCCTCCGCGCTCCAACTGCGGGCCAACATCCTCGCCAACCGCGCCGACCGGGCGGACGAGGCCTCCCGCGACGCCGACGAGAGCCTCGCCCTCTTCCGCGCGCTCGGCGACGACTGGGGCTGCGCCGAAGCCCTGTCCGCCCGCGCCGAGTCCCGCGAGAAGCGGGGCCGCCCCGACCTCGCCGCCCAGGACTACCGCGAGGCCATCGGGCACGCCGAACGCCTCGGCGCCCTGGCCCAGGTCGCGGTGCTGCGGGTGCGGATGGCCGGGGCGCTCATGGAGGACGGGCAGGCCGAGGAGGCGGAGGAGATTCTGACCGCCGTGCTCGCCGTCGTGCGGCGGTACGGCAACGAGGCCCTGCCCGCGGCCCGGATATTCCTCGCGGCGATTCTCGGCCGCACCGGCCGGTACGCCGAGGCCCGCGCCCAGCTCCATGCGTTGCGCGAGGAGTTCGCCATGGGCGGGCACGCGCTCTTCGACGTGTTCCTGCTGGCCTCGGAGGCACGCCTGGACAACCAGGAGGGCAGGCACGACGACGCCCTGCTGGCCATCCGGCGGGCCATGGCCCACACGTGGGACCCGCTCGCGCTGATGGTCGCCCCGCAGCTGGCGGCCGTGAACCTGCTGACGGCGGCCGTCTCCCTGGCCTCGTCCGGCGACCCGGAGCGGGTCCGCGACGCGGCCCGCCTGATCGGCGCCTACGCCGCCCACCTGCCGGCCGGGCACTTCCCGCTCGGCGCCGAACGCGAGGACGTCGCCCTCGTCGAGGAACCGACGAGGGCGACGCTGGGCGATGCCGCCTACGAGGCGGCGTACGCCGAAGGCGGCGGCCTCTCCCTGGAGGAGGCCACCGCCCTGGTCTGACCCGGTACCCCCGGTCGAGGGTCCGTCCGGGACGCGATCCGAACGGACCGTTCGTCGACCCGGATCAGGTCTTCTGGCGGAACTTGCGGACGGCGAGCGGCATCGTCACCACGGTGATGCCGATCGACCAGGCCAGGGTGATCCACACGGAGTTGCCGAGCGGGGTCCCGTTGATCAGGCCGCGGGCCGCGTCGGCCAGGTTGGACAGCGGGTTGACGCTGGTGAAGCTCTGCAGCCAGCCCGGCATCGTCGTCGGCGGGGCGAAGATCGAGCTGCCGAACTGCAGCGGCATCAGGACCAGCATCGCCATACCCTGGACGGCCTGGGGGGTCTTCATGGTGAGACCCAGCAGGATGAAGATCCACATCAGCGAGGATCCGAAGATCGCCGCCAGCCCTATGGACAGGAACAGGTCCAGCACCGAGGACTTGATCGACAGGCCGAGGATGAAGCCCATGCCGAGCAGGATCGCGATGGCGACCATCATCCGGCCCAGCTCGACCACGATCTTGGCGATGAGCACCGAGGAGCGGGCGATCGGCATGGACCGGAAGCGGTCCATCACGCCCTTCTTGAAGTCGTCGTTGACCCCGGTGCCGACACCCATGGCGATGTTCATGCCCATCATGGCCATCAGGCCCGGCACGACGTAGTTGACGTACTCGCCCTGGTTGCCCTTGCCCGCGATCGCGCCGCCGAAGACGAACACGAACAGCAGCGTGAAGATGATCGGCATGAACAGGACGTCGAACATCGACTCCGGGTCCTGCTTGATCTGCAGGACGTTGCGCCGTGCCAGGGCGCCGATGTGGCGGAGGTTGCCCCGCAGGCCGATCCGGCCCTCGTCGGACAGGTCGGGCCCGCCGGCCGCCGGGGCGGACGCGGTGGGGCTGGGCTTCGTCGTGGTTACGGTGCTCATGCCGCGACCTCCTCGGTCTGCTCGGTGGGAATGGAGTCCTGGACCGAGGGCTTCTGTCCGGTGATGGACAGGAACACCTCGTCCAGGCTGGGCAGGTAGGTGCTGATGTCGGTGATCCCGTACCCGCGGGCGGCCAGCAGGCCCACCACGGCGGTCAGCTGCTCGTCCGCCAGGATCGGGACCAGCAGGGCCCCCTCGTCCGGGACGGCCTGGGAGCCGGCCACCCCGTCGAGTCCGGTCTCCGCGAGGGCGCGGGCCATGGCGGGCAGGTCGCCGGGGTCGGAGGGGCGTATCCGCAGGGTCCGGCCGCCGACGCGCGCCTTCAGGTCGTCGACCTTGCCGTTGGCGATGACCTTGCCCTTGTCGATGACCGTCAGCTCGCTCGCGAGCTGCTCGGCCTCCTCCATGTACTGGGTGGTGAGCAGGACGGTGGCCCCCTCGGCGACCATCCGCTGCACCTCGTCCCACACCTCGTTGCGGGTACGGGGGTCCAGACCGGTGGTCGGCTCGTCCAGGTACAGCACGGCAGGGCTGCCGATCATCGAGGCGGCCAGGTCGAGCCGGCGGCGCATGCCGCCGGAGTAGTTCATCACGGCCTTCCTGGCGGCCTCCGTCAGGGAGAACCGTTCCAGCAGCTCGTCGGCGCGGCGGCGGGAGTCCTTGCGGGACAGGTCGAGCAGTCGGCCGATCATGTAGAGGTTCTCCCAGCCGGAGAGCTTCTCGTCGACCGAGGCGTACTGGCCGGTGAGGCCGATGGTCCGGCGCAGCTGCCGGGGCTGGCGGACCACGTCGAAGCCGGCGACCCGGGCGGTGCCGGCGTCGGGAACGATCAGGGTGGACAGGCAGCGCACCAGGGTGGTCTTGCCCGCGCCGTTGGGGCCGAGGACACCGAGCACGGTGCCTTCACGTACGTCCAGGTCCACCCCGTCGAGGGCTTTGGTCTCGCCGTAGTGCTTGACCAGTCCCCGCACTTCTACGGCGTGGGGGCTCTTGTCGATTCGCGTCATGTCCACATGGGACCACCCGCCACTGACAAACCTCCGACAGCCGACCGACAGGCAACCGACAGACGGCCGACGGCCCGGCGACGCGAGGTCGCCGGGCCGGCGGTCGGGGCCACGGGGCCCACCACGGTGCCTAGTGGAAGGCGTGCTCCTGCTGCGGGAACGATCCGCCGACCACGTCCTCGGCGAAGGCCTTCGCCGCGTCGCCCATGGTCTTGCGGAGGTTCGCGTACTGCTTCACGAACTTCGGCATCTTCCCGCCGGTCAGGCCCATCATGTCGGTCCACACCAGCACCTGCGCGTCGCACTCCGCGCCGGCGCCGATGCCGACGGTCGGGATCTGCAGGGACCGGGTGACCTCGGCGGCCAGCTCGGCCGGGACCAGCTCCAGGACCACCGCGAAGGCGCCCGCGTCCTGCGCGGCCTTCGCGTCGCGCAGCAGCCGGTGCGCGGCTTCGTCCCCGCGGCCCTGCACCCGGTAGCCCATGGCGTTCACGGACTGCGGGGTCAGACCCAGGTGGGACATGACGGGGATGCCGGACTGGACGATCAGCTCGGTCTGGGCCAGCGAACGCTCGCCGCCCTCCAGCTTGACCGCCCCGACGCCGGCCTCCTTGACCAGCCGGGTGGCGCTGCGCAGGGCCTGGACGGGGCCCTCCTGGTAGGAGCCGAAGGGCAGGTCGCCGACGATCAGGGCGCGGCTGGTGCCCCGTACGACGGCCGCCGACAGCAGGGTCATCTCGTCCATCGTCACGGGGACGGTGGTCTCGTAGCCGAGGTGACAGTTGCCCATCGAGTCTCCGACGAGCATGACCGGGATGCCGGCCTCGTCGAAGACGGACGCGGTCATCGCGTCGTAGGCGGTGAGCATGGGCCACTTCTCCCCGCGCTCCTTGGCGAGGGCGAGGTCGCGGACGGTGATGCGCCGGGTGCCCGCGCCCCCGTAGAGGGTGGCGGAGGAGGCGGCTTCGCGGGCAGGCGAAACGGCATGCGTCATTGCAACTGCTCCTTGTGTCATCTCGAGGCGCCCTTACGGCGTCCCCGGACTCACCCCCCATGGTGGCACCCGTCCGGCCGTGGAAGGAAGTGGCGCGGGTCTCACCGGTGGCGCGCGGGCCAATGTGCGCGTTTCGTGACAACCGGAACCCCCGGCTCGTGGCCGTTCGTCCTCACGGTCGTACGGCCGCAAGGACGGCAGCACCGAAAGGCTCCGTGCATCGCCTAGGGTCAAGGGGCGGGGACGGAGCGCGAGCACGGCAGCGAGGAATTGGCATGGCACAGGCGTCGTACATGACGGAGACGGGGAACGGCGGCTCGGAGCCGGGTTCGTCCGGATCCGGGCTCCGGCGCCGACTGGCCGAGCTGCGCGGGGACCGGGGCATCTGGCGCCGGGGGATCGTGACCGCCGTCCTGGCGCTGCTGGTCTCGGGGGTCATGATCTTCCACGCGAGGCTGCCGAACGACATCGGCAACCTCGGCAGCCTCACCGAGACCTTCCTGCCCTGGCTGGGCCTGGCCGTGCCGGTGCTGCTGGTCGTCGCCGTGCTCCGCAAGTCCGCCACCGCGCTGATCGCGATACTGCTGACCGCCGCGGTGTGGGTGAACCTCTTCGGCGGGCTGGTCACCGACAAGTCCGGCACCGGGGGGAACCTGACGGTCGCCACGCACAACGTCGACGCCGACAACCCGGACCCGCGCGCCACCGCCGTCTCGGTGGCCAAGGCCGGGGCAGACGTCCTGGCCCTGACCGAGCTGAAGGCGAGCGCCGTCCCCGTCTACGAGAAGGCGCTCGGGGGCACGTACAAGTACCACGCCGTCGAGGGCACCGTCGGGGTGTGGAGCAAGTACCCGCTGACCTCCAGCAAGTCCGTCGACATCCGCCTGGGCTGGACCCGGGCCATGCGCACCACCGTGGAGACGCCCAGCGGCCAGGTCGCCGTGTACGTCGCCCACCTGCCGTCGGTGCGCGTCAAGCTCAACGCCGGCTTCACGGCCAACCAGCGCGACAACAGCGCCGACGCGCTGGGCGCCGCCCTGTCCGCGGAACCGCTGAAGAAGGTCGTCGCCCTCGGCGACTTCAACGGCACCATGAACGACCGGGCGCTGTCCGAGGTGTCCTCGCAGATGCGCTCCACGCAGGGCGCGGTGGGCAACGGCTTCGGCTTCAGCTGGCCCGCGCAGTTCCCGATGGCGCGGATCGACCAGATCCTGGTGCGCGGGGTGACGCCCGAGGCCTCGTGGACCCTCCCGCGCACCGGGAGCGACCACCTGCCCGTCGCGGCCCGGGTCTCCGTCCGCCCGTAGCGGGCCCGCCCGGGGGTGGGCCCGCCCCGGGGCGGGAGGGTCAGGCGCCCTCGCGCCAGCCGTTGGTGACGGGGAGTCGGCGGTCCTTGCCGAAGCCCTTCGCCGAGATCTTGGTGCCCGGCGGGTACTGGCGGCGCTTGTACTCCGCCGTGTCCACCATGCGCAGGATCCGGGCGACCAGCTCGCGCTCGAAGCCGGCCTCGACGATCTCCTCAAGACCCCGGTCGCGGTCCACGTACAGGGCCAGGATCGCGTCGAGCACCGGGTAGTCCGGCAGCGAGTCCGTGTCGACCTGCCCGGGGCGCAGCTCGGCGCTCGGCGGCTTGACGATGGAGTTCTCCGGGATCGGCGGCGCATCGCCGCGCTCGACGGCCGCCCGGTTGCGGTACCGGGCGAGGCGGAAGACGTCCGACTTGTAGACGTCCTTGATCGGGCCGTAAGCGCCGACCGAGTCCCCGTAGAGCGTGGAGTAGCCCACGGCCAGCTCGGACTTGTTGCCCGGGGCCAGCACGATGTGGCCCTCCTGGTTCGAGAGCGCCATCAGCGTCGTGCCGCGCAGCCGGGACTGGAGGTTCTCCTCGGCCAGGCCCGTCAGGCCCAGCGCCCCCATGTAGGCGTCGAACATCGGCGCGATCGACACGGTCCTGAGGTGCAGGCCGGTCCGCTCGGCGAGGTCCGCCGCGTCGCCCTTGGAGTGCTCCGAGGAGTACTTCGAGGGCATGGACACGCCGTACACGTTCTGCGCGCCGATCGCGTCGCAGGCGAGGGCGGCGACGAGCGCGGAGTCGATGCCGCCGGAGAGCCCGATCAGGACGGATCGGAAACCGTTCTTCCGGACGTACGCGCGCAGGCCCACGACCAGCGCGTCGTAGACCTCCTCGTCGTCGTCGAGGCGCTCGGCGTAGCCGCCGGGCACGACCGGGTCGTACGGGGCCACGGGCTCCTCGGACAGGATCACGCGGTCGATGCGCAGCCCGTCGTCCACGATGCCCTCGGGGGCGTCGGCGCGGGCCGCCGGGAGGTCGAGGTCGACCAGGACGCAGCCCTCGGAGAACTGCGGGGCGCGGGCGATGACCTCGCCGGAGGCGTCGCAGACGATCGAGTCCCCGTCGAAGACCAGCTCGTCCTGCCCGCCGATCATCGCCAGGTAGGCGAGGGTGCAGCCGGCCTCCTGGGCCCGCTTGCGCACCAGGTCCAGGCGCAGGTCGTCCTTGTCTCGCTCGTAGGGGGAGGCGTTGACGGAGATCAGCAGGCCGGCTCCGGCGGAGCGGGTGGCGGGGACGCGCCCGCCCTCCTGCCAGAGGTCCTCGCAGACGGCCAGGGCCACGTCGACCCCGTGGACCCGGACGACGGGCTGGGTGTCGCCGGGGACGAAGTAGCGGAACTCGTCGAAGACCCCGTAGTTGGGGAGGTGGTGCTTGGCGAACCGCAGCACCACCTCGCCCCGGTGCAGCACGGCGGCCGCGTTCTCCGGGGATCCGGCCGGCTTGCCCAGGCGGGGCACGGCCTTCTCGGTCCGGTCGAGGTAGCCCACGATCACCGGCAGCTCGCCGAGACCCTCGTCCGCCAGCCGCCGAGCGAGCGCGCGGAGCGCGGTGCGGGAGGCGTCGACGAAGGAGGAGCGCAGGGCGAGGTCCTCGACGGGGTAGCCGGTCAGCATCATCTCCGGGAAGGCCGCCAGGTGGGCGCCCTGCTCGACGGAGTGCCGGGTCCAGTGGACGATCGAGTCGGCGTTCGCCGCGATGTTGCCGACGTGCGAGTCGATCTGATTCAGAGCGAGACGAAGTTGAGGCACCGGGCCAGTCTAATCGTCTTTCTGACGCGATGTCCTGGGCCGCCGGATTTCCGGCGGGGCGGGGTCAGTGGACCGTGCCGCCGAACAGCGCCGGAGGGAGGGTGTCCTCGGGGGAGATCCGGGCGGTGATCGCCGTGGTTCCGGCCGGGAGCTCGAAGGCGGCGCTGCCACTGACGGACCGGCCGGGCATGACGAGCGGGATCCGGTGCGGGCTCTTGCCGTCGAAGACGATCCTGGCCTGCTCGCCGGAGGGGGTGGTGACCTCGGGCAGGGCCGCCCAGGTGTTGATCGTCCGGTCCGAGCGGTTGGTGATCGTGAAGGACAGCTCGACCGCTTTGTCGAAGCGCAGGTACTTGTTGGTGGTGGAGAACGGCCGCGGCGCCGAGATCCTGACCTCGGTCCCGTCGGTATAGGTGTAGGTCTGCCCGAAGGCGAGCGGGGTGGTCGTACCCGGGCCGGCGGTGGGGGCGGAGGGGGTCGGCCGCGGGTCGGAGGGGAATGCCTCGCCGTCGCTCTCCCCGCTGCCGTCGTCCCCGAGGTCCGCGCCCCAGCCGTCGTCCTCGTACTCGTCCCAGCCGTTGTCCGAGTGCCCGATGTCCCCGGTGTCGATCAGTGTCTTGACGACCTGGTCGGTGAGGAAGAAGCCGCCGGTCGCGGCGCCGAGGCTCAGCACGCCGAGGACGACGCCGACGATCGACATCGTCCGGCGCGGGGCGCCCGAGGAGGTCTTGACCAGGGCGCCGATGGCTATGCCGAGGCCGGTCAGGCCGATGAAGGCGCCGAGCCAGAAGATGAACGGGAGCAGGGCCATCGGGATGGCGACGATGCCGATCACCAGTCCGGCGACGGCCAGGCCGTTGGTCTGCGGACCGGGCGTGGGGTGGCCGGGGTAGTTGGGGTAAGCGGGGTAACCGGGGTAACCGGGGTGGCCCGGGTAGTGGAGGGCCGGGCCCGGGGCCGGGGGCGTCGGGTGGCCGTAGGCGTAGCCGGGGGCGGGGCCTCCCGGGAGCGGCGCGGACGGGTCCGGCGTGCCCCAGGGGTTCGCGGGCGTGTCCCAGGTGTTCGCGGCCGGGCCCCAGGGGTTCGCGGGCGGGATCGGCGCCGCGAACCCCGCCGGGGCGGGTGTCCCGTCGGCCGGGACGGCGTCCTGCGGCCCCGGCGCGGGGGCGGCGTCGGCCGGGACGCTGTCCTGCGGCCCCGGCGCGGGGGCGGCCTTGTCCAGCGACACCGCCGGAGCCGCCTCGGGCGCCGGTACGGGCGTCCCCTCGGGCTCCGTCGGCGGACCGGTGGGGCTGCTGGGCGGGGGCGGGGGCGTGCTCATGCCTGGAGGTGTCCTTGTGGGGTAAGGGGGAGGGCGCGCGACGTACGAAGATCACGGCGGGCGCCAGCCTGCCACGGGGCGGGCCGCCCTCCAAGCGGGTTCCTCCGCCCCCGGGCGGGGTCGGCCTCCGCCGTACGGCCGATATCGGGGGATCCGTCGCGATCGCGCGCCCGCGCGGGCAACGCGGGGTCCCGCCCGGGCGTCTTCCGGGGCGGGGGTCGATCGGATCCGTCGAGGAACAGTCACACTATGCGTACGAATGACCCCAAAGCCGCCAGAGGCCTGAACGGGATGAACGGGGCGAAGCTCATGAGCAGCACGGGAGGCGCGAGCCCCGCCGACGGCGCGAGCCCTGCCAACGGCGCGAGCCCTGCCGACGGCGTGAGCCCCGCCGACGGCGCGAGCCCGTCCGACGGTACGGCCGCCGCCGCCGCCTCCGACGGTGCGGGGCGTGTGGACGGTGCGGGGCGCGGTGGGCGCTTCCCCGTCCCGAGTGCCACCTCCGTCGCCGCCCTCCTCGGGCTCGGCGCCGCCGCCTACACGGCATGGGTGCTGGAGGTCGTCCTCTCCACCGGTCTCAACCCCATCGAGACCTACGTCAGCGAACTGGCCGCCCAGGACCAGCCCCTCGGCGGCCTCTTCCGCGCCACCGACTTCACCGCGGGCCTGCTGGCCTGCCTCGGCGGACTCCTCGCCCTCGTACGCCTGGTCCGCCACGCGGGGTCCCGGCGCCCGTGGGCCGTCGCCGGCTGGGCCGGGGTGACCCTCTTCGGCGCGGCCACCGCCGCCGACGCCTGGCTCCCGTTGAGCTGTCAGCCCACGGTCGACCCGGAGTGCGCCGCCCGTGAGACCGCCGGCCTGGTCCCGGCCACCCATCAGGCCCACGCCGTCAGCAGCAGCCTCGCCATGACCGGCGCGCTGCTGGGGATAGTGGCCCTGACCGTCGCGGCCCGCCGCTACGGATGGTTCGCGCCGCTCGCCCGCTACGGCCCCGCCCTCGTCGCGATGGAACTGCTCGCCACCGTCTGGACCCTGACCGCGATCGCCATGTCACCGCCGGGCACGGCACCTGGGCCCTCGGTGCGGGGCAACGGCTTCAAGTGCTGCTGGTGGCGCTCTGGTTGGGGCTGCTCGCCCACTCCGTCCACCGCGAGCGCCGTACGTGAGCGGCGGGTCCGGGCGGGGCGGGCGCTTCATCCGGGTGGACGGGGTCGCTCTGCACGTCCTCGTCGAAGGGGGCGGCCCGGGGGGCGGACCCGGGGGTGGCGGGCCCGCCGTGGTGTTGAGCGTCGGGCTGGGCCTGGCCTGGTTCGACTGGGATCCCGTCGCCGCCCTCCTCGCCGCCGAGGGCCGCACCGTGATCCGCTTCGACCGCCCGGGACACGGCCTGAGCGCGTCCGTGCCCGCCGCGGGTGGCGCCGCCGCGGAGGCCCACCGGATCGCGGCCCTGCTCGACGCGCTCGGCCACCGCGACCCCGTCACCGTCGTCGGGCACTCCCTCGCCGGCTTCCACGCCGAGGCCTTCGCCCGCCTCCACCCCGGGCGCACCGCCGCCCTCGTCCTGGCCGACTCCAGCGTCGAGGAGACCCCGCGCACGCTGCTGCCCGGCGCGTTGCGCACCGGCGCCGCCCGGCTCCTCGGCCGGGCCGTCACCCTCGCCGGGCTCCCGGCCGCGCTGGGGCCGGCGGCCCGACGCGGGATCGTCCGGGCCGGCCGGGCGGACGGCGCCGGGGACCCGGCCGCGCGGGACCTCGTACGCCGCTGCTACCGCACCGGCCGCGTCTGGCGCGGGACCCTGCTGGAGAACGCCCGCTACCCGGACACCGCCGCCGAGCTCCTCGCCCTGCGCGCGGAGCACCCGCTGCGCGCCCCCGCCACGGTCCTGGCGGCGTACGACGGCCCGCCCGGGCGGCCCGATCGGCACCGGCCGGACCGCCAAGCGGCCCTGGCCGACACCCTCGGGGCCCGCTTCGAGCGGATCGAACCCTCCGGCCACCTCCTCATGCTGGACCGCCCGCACCAGGTGGCGCGGGCGATCCTGAGGGCGCAGAGGCCCTAGAGGGAAGCCCTGCTTCCGGGCCGGGCACCGCCTAAGGGCTGTCCCGTAATCCCTGGTGGGCGCGCGGCGTCGGCTACGGCACCTCGCCGCGTTGTCGGAACGCCCGAATACGTCCAGTATTCGGGCGTCCCTCCGCCTTGCGATGCACCGCATCCGACGCCGCGCGCTGATCCGCCACGGATTACGGGACAGCCCTTAGCGGGGTGCGGCGCCCCGTTGGCCGAGCATGTTCGCCATCAGGGTCAGCTCCGCCTGCTGCGCGTCCGCCATCCCCTGGGCGAGGTCCCGCTCGGCCGGAATGCGGCACTGCCGCGCACAGGCCCGGGCCATGGCCACGCCGCCCTTGTGGTGGTCGGTCATGAGCTGGAGGTAGAGCACCTCCGCGTCCCGGCCTTCGACCGACCCGAGCCGCGCCAGCTCCTCCTTGGTGGCCATGCCCGGCATCAGCGCGCCCGACTGCGCGGCCTGGTCGTCGCCGCCGCCGTGACCCGCGTGTCCCGCATGACCCGCCTCGGCGCCGTCCTCGGCCGCCATCCACGACATCGGCGGCTCGTCGGCCACCGCCTTCGGCAGCCCCCACAGGTCCAGCCAGCCCAGCAGCATGCCGCGCTGGTTGGCCTGGGTGTTGGCGATGTCGTAGGCGAGGCCGCGCACGGCCTCGTCCTGGGTGCGGTCGCGGACCACGAAGGACATCTCCACCGCCTGCTGGTGGTGGACCGCCATGTCCCGCGCGAACCCGGCGTCGGGGGAGTACAGCGCGGGGGCCGCGCCCGCGCCGCCCCCGGACACGTCCGAACCGCCGGAGCCGCTCGCGGTGGCGACCGTGGCCCCGACCGCGAACAGCGCGGCCATCACCACCGCCGCCCCGGCGACCCAGTACGTACGCGACACCCGCCGGGGCGCCGCGGGCGCTTCCTCGGGCGTGCGCGGGGTCACTTGTCGGCCAGCCCGTTGGTGCAGGCGGCGCCGGGCTCCGGGGTCTGCGGGCCCTGCACGTACTTGGTGAAGAACTGCGCCACGCGCGGGTCCGCCGCGTCGTCGACGGTCAGCTGCTTGCCCCAGGCGCTCAGCACGATCGTGCCGGCCTGCTCCTTGACCGGGCTCATCAGCGTGTACGGGGTCTTGCCCACGGTCGCGGCGAGCTTGTCCAGGTCACCCTTGGCGGCCTTCTCGTTGTACGTCACCCAGACCGCGCCGTGCTCCAGCGAGTGCACGGCGTTCACCTCGGGGACCGGGTTCTTGTAGACGTCGCCGTTGCAGTTCATCCAGCGGGGGTTGTGGTCGCCGCCGACGGGCGGCGTCATCTCGTACTTGACCGGCGTCTCGACGTGGTTGCGGCCGAGCTTCTTCGCGTCCCAGGTCTTCTCGCCGTTGACCGGCGCCTTCTGGGCCGCCACCCGGTCGGACTCGGTCTTCTTCTCCTTCTGCTTCTGGTCGATCAGGAGCCAGGAGCCGAAGCCGATGAGACCGGCGACGACCGCCGTCGAGACGGTGATGGCGATGATCTTGCTGCGTCGTTCGCGGGCCCGGTCGGCCCTGCGCATGTCGGCTATGCGGTTCTGGCGGGAATGGGGGTCGGACGTCCTGCTGGCCATGTGCCCTGGATCCTTCTGCTGAGGGGGGTGTGGGGGTGGAGCCGGTGCGGGGTGCCGGACCCGTCAGGTCCGCAGCACTTGCAGGGCGTGCAGGTCGGGGGCGCGGGCGTGGCCCGCCGGAGGCAGTAGGGGACGCGGGCCGGCCGGTCGGAACTCCGGCGCGGGCGACCCCCGCGCCGGGGCCCGGTCGGCGGGCGGCGGTCCGGGGAGCACGGCCGGGGTCACGCGGGAGGTCGGGGAGCAGCCGGGGAGCCCGTCGGGGTCCACGCAGGAGACGCGCGTACCGGGGCCGGCGGCGTCGTGGGCGGCCGTGCCGTGGGCGGTGGTGGCGTGACTCGCCGTGTCGTGTGCCGCCGAGCCGGGCGCCGCCGTATCGTCCCCGGAGGGCGCCACGAGAGCCTCGTACGCCCGTACGGGTTGGACCGGGGGATGGCTCTCGACGGGCCGCACGCACAGGAAGGCGACGCCCGCGGCGACCCCGAAGGCGACCAGCAACAGCAGGGCAGCACGGCGACCGGGACGCCCTCGGCTCCCGATTCCCCTGTGCTTGCGGCCCCCCATGGGCGCTGATGGTAATGCTCATGACCGGTCCGGGGTCAGTGCGGGGGTGCCACGACCTTGCGGGGGTGCGTAATGTGGCGGAAACCACCGCTGGCGATACTGGGCGGGCCCGACTGTGCCCGCTCCCTCCGGGAGCTGGTGCACAGCCCGTCTGAACTGCGAGGATGAAGGCATGGACAAGCAGCAGGAATTCGTCCTCCGGACGCTTGAGGAGCGGGACATCCGCTTCGTGCGCCTGTGGTTCACCGACGTACTGGGCTTCCTGAAGTCCGTCGCGGTCGCCCCCGCCGAGCTGGAGCAGGCCTTCGACGAGGGCATCGGTTTCGACGGCTCCGCGATCGAGGGCTTCGCCCGGGTCTACGAGTCCGACATGATCGCCAAGCCGGACCCCAGCACCTTCCAGATACTGCCGTGGCGCGCCGAGGCCCCCGGGACCGCCCGGATGTTCTGCGACATCCTGATGCCGGACGGCTCCCCGTCCTTCGCGGACCCGCGCTACGTCCTCAAGCGCATCCTGAACAAGACCTCCGACCTGGGCTTCACCTTCTACACCCACCCGGAGATCGAGTTCTTCCTGCTGAAGGACAAGCCGCTGGACGGCACCCGCCCGGTACCGGCGGACAACTCCGGCTACTTCGACCACACTCCGCAGAACGTGGGCATGGACTTCCGCCGCCAGGCGATCACCATGCTCGAATCCATGGGCATCTCGGTGGAGTTCAGCCACCACGAGGGCGCGCCCGGCCAGCAGGAGATCGACCTGCGCTACGCGGACGCCCTCTCCACGGCCGACAACGTCATGACCTTCCGCCTGGTCATGAAGCAGGTCGCGCTCGAACAGGGCGTACAGGCCACCTTCATGCCGAAGCCGTTCTCGGAGTACCCGGGCTCGGGCATGCACACCCACCTCTCCCTCTTCGAGGGCGACCGCAACGCCTTCTACGAGTCGGGCGCCGAGTACCAGCTCTCGAAGGTCGGCCGCTCCTTCATCGCGGGCCTGCTCAAGCACGCGGCGGAGACCGCCGCGGTCACCAACCAGTGGGTCAACTCCTACAAGCGCATCTGGGGCGGCTCCTCCCGCACCGCCGGCTCCGGCGGCGAGGCCCCCTCGTACATCTGCTGGGGCCACAACAACCGCTCGGCGCTGATCCGCGTCCCGATGTACAAGCCGGGCAAGACGGGTTCCTCCCGCGTGGAGGTCCGCTCGATCGACTCGGGCGCCAACCCGTACCTGACGTACGCCGTCCTCCTCGCGGCCGGCCTCAAGGGCATCGAGGAGGGCTACGAACTCCCGGCGGGCGCCGACGACGACGTCTGGGCCCTCTCCGACGCCGAACGCCGCGCGATGGGCATCGAGCCCCTCCCGCAGAACCTCGGCGAGGCCATCGCCCTGATGGAACGCAGCGAACTCGTCGCCGAGACCCTGGGCGAGCACGTCTTCGACTTCTTCCTCCGCAACAAGAAGCAGGAGTGGGAGGAGTACCGCTCGGAGGTCACCGCCTTCGAGCTCCGCAAGATGATGCCGGTGCTGTAAGCGCAGCTCATCGCCCCCCAAGGGGCCGAGTCCGACCCTCCGGGCCGGTGGTCACCGACCACCGGCCCGGAGGCGTCTCGTACCCGGGCGCTGCCCGGCCGTCGTGTCGGGGCGGGGTCAGGGTTGGGGGCGGAAGATGGCCGGGTGCCAGGTGGGGTGGGGGGTGGTGGGGGTCGTGGTGGTGGTGTGGAGTTCCGCGTCCAGGCCCAGGGCCACCGTCGTCGTCGCTCCCGTGCGGTCCTGGACGGCCGAGGGGGCGCCCGCGTAGAGCATGCGGGACTCCGCCCAGGTCGGGGGGCCGCCGGGGGAGCCGAGGCTGACGGTGCCGGTGTCCGAGCGGCCCGACAGGACGCGGCCCGCCACGCCGACCGCGCCGTAGCCGGCCCGGCCGCCGGACTCCGCGAGGTCGGTGACGCGCGGTGCGCCCGGCCCCGCCGTGACCAGGGCGTTGCGGACCGCCCCGGAGTCCGGGCGGCGGAAGTAGAGCCGTACGCCCGCCCCTTCGGGCGCCGCCGACAGCGGGACGGTGGTGGCCGGGAGCCCGGTGGTGAAGGGGCCCGACAGCGCCGCGCCCGGGGCGGGCTGGGTCCAGGCCAGGACGGAGCCGGTGGTGGTGGCGTAGACGTGGCGCCGCCCGGCGGCGTCGGTCACGGTGACCGGGTCGCTCTGGAGGTCCGCCCCGCCCAGGCGTTGCCAGTCCCCGAGGCTCCCCGAGGGTGGGCGGACCCGGGCGCGCAGGGTGCGGCGGGTGTCGCGGAGGTAGACGGTGAGCCGGCCCTCGGGGTCCACCGCCCCGGACGGGCCGCTGATGGCGGAGGTCCCGGGCTCGTCCCCCGCCTCGGGGGTGCCGAGCGACTCCCAGGGCCCGAAGGGGCCGTCGGGCGCGGACTGGAGCGCGCACACCACCTCCCGCCGGTAGTCGGCGGGACGGGTTCCGAGGGTGGTGCGGGTGGCGAGGACCGCGATGCGGCCGTCGGGGAAGCGGGCGGTGGTCGCGCCCGGGTCGATCCCGGCGCCGGGGAGGAGGGTCGGTCCGGCCCAGGTGCCGGAGGGGGCGCGGTTCCAGACGGCCATCCGACCGTCCAGCGCGGCGAAGGCCCAGAGTCGGCCGGGGACGCCCTCGGTCAGCCAGGAGGTGTTGTCGGCGCGGGCGTAGCGCAGGGACTGGGCCCAGTTGCGCCCGGTCGGGCTGCCGGCCACCTTGCGGTCCCCGCACCCGGAGGGGCTGCCGCAGTAGTCGGTGCGGTCCTGCCAGGCGTACGTCTTCAGGAAGCCGATCTTCGTGTCGGCGGTCTGCGGGTCCAGCGCGTGGGGGAGGGTGCCGTTGTGGTAGCCGAGGTAGCTCTGTACGGAGAACCGCGGCCGGTCCGGGACCCGTTCGGCGTACAGGGCGGTGGCTGCCTGCACGAAGCGTGCCCCGTACATGTGGTCCTGGTGGTCGGTGTACTTGCCGGTGTCCTCGTAGCGCCCGGGGGTCGGGTCCTGCATGCGTATCGTCGTCGGCCGGTACCGCTCCAGGACCCCGGCTATCGACTCGACCACCTGGTCCTTCGTGTACGAGAACGGCTGCGTGACCGGGGTCCCCGAGGTCAGCTGGGCCCCGAGCGCGGATATGGTCCCGTTCCACAGGCCGCGCAGGCTGTCCGGATTGTCCCCGGCCGGGCTGCGGGCCTCGCGCAGTTGGAGCCAGACGAGGTTGATCTCGGGCTTGGCCGTGAGCACGTTCAGTTCGGCCCGGCCGCCGCCGGCGGTGGGTATGACCGTACGGGTCCAGGCGGAGGAGCGGTCGCCGGTGGCCATCTGGGCGTAGGCGCAGCGGATGCCGTTCTGCCGGGCCTCCGCGTACCGGGTGCGGTCGGCCGGCTGCTCGGGGTCCTTGGCCGCGCCGCCGTGCGCCTCGTTGCGGCCGTCGGCCTCGCCCGAGGTGAGGTAGGCGGTGGTGACCCGGGTGCCGGACAGGAGGGAGCGGCTGAGGTCCGGGTTCATGAAGAAGAGGTCGTCGTCGGGGTGCGCGACGACCTGGACGACGGATCCGGCGGTGGCGCTCACGGGCAGTACGGGCAGGAGGTTCTTCCCCTGGGTGGCCTCGGCCGAGGTCTGCTGGCCCGAGGCGATGGCGAGTGCGCCGGACGCGCCGACGGTGAGCATGGGCAGGACGGCCGCGAGGAGGAAGCGGCGGCGGGAAACGGGCATGGGTCACGCCTCGTGGTCGTTCCGGGCGGGCTGGAAGAACCGCTGTGCAGTCATTGAGAGGCGAAATCGGGGGAGTTGGTTCACCGATGTCGCCGATGACGCGCACTTTCCGAAAACGACCGGATGTGATCGTGTCCAAGCCCCCGCCTACGGGGAGGAGTTGCGCGGTCCCACCGGTGTCCAGGGCGCCAGGTGCGCGTCCGCGTCATCCGCCGTCGAGGTCACGTACAGCCGGGCGTCCAGGCCCACCACCGCCAGGCTGACCATGTTCTTCCCGGTCATGGTGCTGGACGGCGCTCCGACGAACATCAGCGGCGAGATCTGCCACGGTCGGCCGCCGCCGAGGTCCGAGCCGAGCTGTCCGCCGGCCGCGCGGCCCGCCAGGACGTGTCCGCTGGCCGTCACGGAGCCGAAGCCCTGGAGCCCGCCGAGGTCGGTCAGGCCGCTCACCCGCACCCCGCCCTCGGCGGTGATCAGCGCGGTGCGGACGTTGCCCGAGCCCGGCTTGCGGAACCACAGGCGTACGCCGCCGTCGCGGCCCTGCGCCGTCAACGGGAGGGTGGTGTCGGGGAGCCCGGTGGGGGTCGCCGCGCCGAGCGGGGCGCCCGGGGCGGGGGAGGCCCAGCCGAGCACCGTCTTGCTGGTGGAGGCGAACACCATCCGCCGCCCGGCCCCGTCGGTCGCGGTGGTCGGGGAGCCGTGCAGGTCGGAGCCGCCGTAGCCGACCCACGGGCCCCAGCCGCCGTCGACCCCCTGGACGCGACCGCGCAGGCCGTACGCGCCGTCGCGCACGAACACGGCCGGATGGCCGGTGCCGTCCACGGACACGGCCGGGGCGCTGATGTCGGAGGTCCAGTTCGCGTCGGCGGTCTCGGGGGTCCCGAGCGACTCCCACGGGCCGAACTCCTCCGAGCCCGGGGCGCGTTGGACGGCGTACACCACCTCGCGGTGGTAGTCGGCCGGTCGGTCGCCGAAGGAGGTGCGGACGGCGTAGGCGGATATCCGGCCGTCGGGCAGGGTGACGGTGGACACGCCCTGGTCCATCCCGGTGCCGGGGAGCAGTCGGGGACCGCTCCAGCGTCCGAGGAGGCCGTCGCGGTGCCAGAGCGCCACCTGGCCGTCGAGCACCTTGAAGGCCCACAGCCCCTGCTCCGCGTCGGAGGCCAGCCAGGAGGTGCTGGTGCCGCGGGCGTAGTTGATGGAGTCGGTCCAGCCGTTGCCCGAGGGGTGCTCGGCCACCTTCAGGTCACCGCAGCCGGCCTTGCTGCCGCAGTGGTCCGTCCGGTCCAGCCAGGCGTACGTGTCCAGGATGTCCAGCTTCTCCTTGGCCTCGCCCGGGTCCAGCGCGCTGGGGAGCTTGCCGTTGGCGTAGCCGAGGTAGTTCTGCACCGCGAAGTGCGGGCGGTCCCGGACCTCGCGCGCGTAGACGGCCGTGGCCATCTGCACGAAGCGGGCGCCGTAGAAGTGGTCCTGGTGGTCGGTGTACCGCTTGGTGTCGGGGAACCGGCCGGGGGTCGGGTCCTGCGAGCGGATCGTGGTGGGTCGGTACCGCTCCAGGACCCCCTCGATCGTCCGGACGACCTGGTCCTTCGTGTACGTGAACCCGCGCTTGACCGGGCTGCCCGAGGCGAGGACCGACTCCAGGTGCGGGACGCGACCGTCCCACAGGCCGTGGAGGCTGTCGGGGACGTCTTCGTAGACGTTGCCCGCCTCGCGCATCTGCAGCCACACGAGGTTGACCTCGGGCCTGGCCGTCAGGACGTCCAGCTCGGCCTGGCCGCCGCCCTCGGTGGTGATCACCGTGCGCAGCCAGGGGCTGCTGCGGTCGCCGGTGGCCATCTTGGCGTAGGCCGCGCGTATGCCGTTCTGGCGGGCCTCGGCGTACGCCGGTTTGTCGGGCCGGGCGGCCATCCCCTTGCCCGGGCCGGCGTTGATGCCGTCGGCCTCGCCGGAGGTGAGGTAGACCGAGGTGACGGAGTGGCCGGCGGTTATGGAGTACCGCAGGTCCGGGTTCATGAAGTACAGGTCGTCGTCGGGGTGCGCGACGATCTGGAGCACGCGGCCGGGGTTCGGGGCGTCCGCGGTGGCGGCCGTGGTCAGCCGGGAGTCGGCGGTGGTGGGGGTGTCGAGGGCGGCGAAGGCCTCGCCGCCGCGCAGGACGAGCATCCCCGCGGCGGCGACCGCCGCGCAGCCGGCGACGGCCTTGACGATGCGGGTCCAGGCGTGGCCGTGCTGGGGCCGGTGCGCGTGGTGGGACCGGTGGGGCGGGTGCGCACGGTCTTCCCGGCGCGCCGGGTCTTCCCGGTGCGCACGGTCTTCCTGGTACGCATGCTCGGCCTGCTGCGTGGGTTGGGTCCGCTGCGCGGGGTGGGTCTGCTGCGCACGGCGGGGTCCGTCGTGAAGGAGCCCGGGACCGGGCGAGGGGGGTCCGTCGTGCATGGCGCGGGGGGACTCCTCGTGGCCGGTCCGGTGGGGACCGGCCCCCAAGACACATGGATCTATAAGTAACCAGATAAACGGACAATCGGCCGCATGATGTGCGTCACCACGCGCGCGTGAGTCGAACGCCCGCGCCGGATAGGCTCGGAGCAGACTGGGCACACGACCGCCGGACACGGCGGTCCGGCGGGCCACGACGCACGCGGGGAGGCGGCGGGATGACAGTCCCGGGACGCAGGAGCAGCACCTTCATCCGGCTGCTCCGCAGCGGATTCACCGACCCCTCCACCGCCTCCCGGCTGCTGGAGGCCGACGCGCTGGCCGCCGTACGCACCGACCCGGTGCTCCTCGACGCCCTCGGTGCCACCGCCGACCCCGACCTCGCCCTCCTCGGCCTCGTCCGCCTCGCCGAGGCCCAGACCGAGGAGGACCGCCCCCTCCTCCTCGACACGCTCGTCAGCGCCAAGCCGCTGCGCGACCGCCTCCTCGGAGTCCTCGGCGCCTCCGAAGCCCTCGCCGACCACCTCGCCCGCCACCCCCGCGACTGGCAGGCCCTGGTCACCTACGAGGCCGCCGACCTGCACCCCGGCCTCGCCGAGTTCGAACAGGGCCTCGCCGACGCCCACGAACCCGTCGCCCTGCGCGTCTCCTACCGCCGCTGCCTGCTCTCCATCGCCGCCCGCGACGTCTGCGGCACCACCGACGTCGCCCAGACCGCCGCCGAACTCGCCGACCTCGCCACCGCCACCCTCCGCGCGGCCCTGCGCATCGCGAGCGCCGCCGCCCCCGAGGACGCCGCCCGCTGCCGGCTCTCCGTCATCGCCATGGGCAAGTGCGGGGGCAACGAACTCAACTACGTCTCCGACGTCGACGTGATCTTCGTCGGGGACGCGGCCCCCGGCGCCGACGAGGGCAAGGCCGTCCAGGCCGCCACCCGGCTCGCCTCCCACCTCATGCGGATCTGCTCCGAGACCACCGTCGAGGGCACCATCTGGCCCGTCGACGCCAACCTCCGACCCGAAGGTCGCAACGGCCCCCTCGTCCGCACCCTCGCCTCCCACCTCGCCTACTACCAGCGCTGGGCCAAGACCTGGGAGTTCCAGGCCCTCCTCAAGGCCCGCGCCGTCGCCGGCGACTCCGAACTCGGCGCCGAGTACATCGACGCCATAACCCCACTCGTGTGGCAGGCCGCCGAACGGGAGAACTTCGTCCCCGACGTCCAGAAGATGCGCCGCCGCGTCGTCGACAACATCCCCGCCGCCCAGGTCGACCGCGAACTCAAGCTCGGCCCCGGCGGACTGCGCGACGTCGAGTTCGCCGTCCAGCTCCTCCAGCTCGTGCACGGCCGCAGCGACGCCACCCTGCACTCCGGCACCACCCTCGACGCCCTCCAGGCCCTCGCCGCCGGGGGCTACGTCGGCCGCACCGACGCCGCCCAGCTCGCCGACGCGTACCGCTTCCTGCGCGCCATGGAACACCGCATCCAGCTCTACCGGCTGCGCCGCACCCACCTCGTCCCCGAGGACGAGAACGACCTGCGCCGCCTCGGCCGCTCCATGGGCCTGCGCACCGAACCCGTCGCCGAACTCAACAAGGCCTGGCGCCGGCACGCCTCCGTCGTCCGCCGCCTCCACGAGAAGCTCTTCTACCGGCCCCTCCTCGACGCCGTCGCCCAGCTCACCCCCGGCGAGACCCGGCTCTCCCCGCGCGCCGCCGGCCAACGCCTCGAAGCCCTCGGCTACGCCGACCCGGGCGCCGCCCTGCGCCACCTCGAAGCCCTCGCCTCGGGCGTCAGCCGCAAGGCCGCCATCCAACGCACCCTGCTCCCCGTCATGCTCGGCTGGTTCGCCGACTCCGCCGACCCGGACGCCGGACTGTTCAACTTCCGCAAGGTCTCCGACGCCCTCGGCAAGACCCCCTGGTACCTGCGCCTGCTGCGCGACGAGGGCGCCGCCGCGGAGAACCTCGCCCGCGTCCTGTCCGCCGGACGCCTCGCCCCCGACCTGCTGCTGCGCGCCCCCGAGGCCGTCGCCCTGCTCGGCGACCCCGAAGGCCTCCAGCCCCGTACGCCCGAAGCCCTCGGACAGGAGGTGCTCGCCGCCGTCGGGCGCGCCGAGAACCCCGAGGCCGCCGTCGCCGCCGCCCGCGGGGTACGCCGCCGCGAGCTGTTCCGCACCACCGCCGCCGACATCATCGGCTCCTACGGAACCGAGGACAGCCCCGCCGAGGAGGACCACGGAGCCCTCGTCGACCGGGTCGGCGGAGCCGTCTCCGACCTGACCGCCGCGACCATCGCCGGAGCCCTGCGCGCAGCCGTCCAGAGCCGGTTCGGCGACGTCCTGCCCACCCGGTTCGCCGTCATCGGCGTCGGCCGCTTCGGCGGGCACGAGCTGAGCTACGGCTCCGACGCCGACGTCCTGTTCGTCCACGAACCCCGCGAGGGGGTCGACGAACAGGAGGCCGCCAAGGCCGCCCAGAGCGTCATCGCCGAGATGCGCAGGCTCCTCCAGCTGCCCACCACCGACCCGCCGCTCCTCATCGACGCCGACCTGCGCCCCGAAGGCCGCTCCGGCCCCCTCGTGCGCACCCTGCCCTCGTACGCCGCCTACTACCGCCGCTGGTCCCTGACCTGGGAGAGCCAGGCCCTGCTGCGCGCCGAACCCGTCGCCGGTGACATCGAGCTGGGCGCCCGCTTCATCGAGCTGATCGACCCGCTGCGCTACCCCGTCGAGGGCATCGGCGAGGACGCCGCCCGGGAGATCCGCCGGCTCAAGGCGCGCATGGAGTCCGAACGGCTCCCGCGCGGCGCCGACCCCACCCTGCACACCAAACTGGGCCGCGGCGGCCTCAGCGACGTCGAGTGGACCGTCCAGCTGATCCAGATGCGCCACGCCTGGGCCGAACCGGGCCTGCGCACCACCCGGACCCGCGAGGCCCTGGCCGCCGCCCACGCCGCCGGGCTGATCCCCACCGAGGAGGCCCAGATCCTCGACGAGGCCTGGGTGCTCGCCACCCGCGTCCGCAACGCCGTCATGCTGGTCCGCGGTCGCGCCGGCGACACCTTCCCCTCCGAGGCCCGCGAACTCGCGGCGGTCGGCCGCTACCTCGGCTACCAGGAGGGCCGCGTCGGCGAGATGCTCGACGACTACCGCCGCATCACCCGCCGCGCCCGCGCGGTCGTGGACGAGCTGTTCTACGGGGGCTGAGACGCGCCGACTCCACGGGAGTCCGGACACGCCGACGGGGGCGGAACCGTCACGGTACGACGGTCCCGCCCCCTCGACGGCGCTCGCGCGCCCTCCCGTAGGGCCGGTCAGACGCGGTCGGCGGCGATCAGCAGGTACTGGAAGGAACCGTCCTTGTACGAGTTGATGAACGCCTCCTCGATGCCGGTGACCAGCGACGAGGTGGCCCGCAGCTCCCAGTAGGGCAGGGTCGCGGCGGTCAGGTCGACGACGGCCTGCGGGACGAGGCGGTTGTCGGCCATGGCGCGCATGTACTCGCGGCGGGAGTGGATGTTGCACTCGAAGTGCGCGTTGATCTGCGAGACCCACTTCGAGGGCTGGCCGTAGCGGGGGTTCCAGCAACCGGTGATGGTCACGTAGCGGCCACCGACGCCCAGGATGCGGGCGTGCTCGGTCATGAGGTCGTGGAGGTCGACGTACATGCTCGACTCGTTGTTCCACGAGCCCGCGGCCTGCCCCGTCTCGAAGGGGGTGTCGAGCATGTTGCAGACCCGGGCGCGGACGGAGTCCTGGATGCCGAGCTCCTGGGCGCGCCGGTTCGCGAACTCGGCCTGCTTGGCCGACAGGGTCACGCCCTCGACCTTGCACCCGAACCGCTGGTGGGCCATGACCGACGATCCGCCGCGGCCACAGCCGGCGTCCACGAGCGTGTCGTCGTGCCCGATGGCGCCCAGGTGGTCCAGGAGGACCTCGGTCTGGGCCGACTCCAGGCGGTGCAGCTCGGAGATCAGCCTCTTCTCGTACGCGCTGTCGTTCGTGTCCCCGAGGGCCGCGTGGTCGACGTCACCGATGCCGTAGTGGTGGTGGTAGAGACCGTCCACGTCGCCGAGGCGCAGGTTCACCGGCCGGGCCTCACCGTCCCAGTAACGGGCGATGTCACCCTGGTACGGCGTCGCCGGCGAGGGGATGAACGCGGAGGTGGGGGCGGTGGTGAGCTCGGTGTTGGTCACGGATGGATCCGTCCTTACCAGAAGTCGGGGAGGCTGTAGCGGTAGGTGTTCGTCTGGTGCCAGTAGTGGTTGCCGTCGACCCACACGGCCACGCCCCGCAGGAAGCGCAGCACGCTCGGGACCGGGCAGGAGGCCGCCAGCTCGGCGGCCTCGGACTCGAAGGCGTGCATGAGGTCGTTGTGGACCTCGACGGCCTTCAGGTAGCCCTCGCGGTCGGAGAGACGTTCCTGTTCGGCGATCACCACGGGCAGGTTCAGGTGCCGGCCGGGGCTCGCGAGTTCCTTGGTGTAGGAGTACAGGTCGTTGACGATCGTGGTCGCGTTTCCGGCGAGCGCGATCACCCGCTGCATGGCGGGCTGGGCGTGCAGGTCCGCCGGCAGCTCGTAGCCGCCGACGGTGTCCGTGATGGTGGGGCAGGGGCGGAAGTTGTTGAACTGCCGCATCGACAGGTACTCCCACACCTGCGGTACGTGGTCCGTCTCGGCCCACGCGGCCTCGGCGAGGTATCCCAGGTGCAGCCGGGCCATGTCGTGCCGGTACCGGTCGGCCTGGGAGGGCGTGGCCTGCCGGACGAAGTACTCCATGGCCGAGCGGTAGGCGCGCCGTGGGGCGTCGGAGTGCAACGACAGGGCCCACTCGGCCGCGTACTCCGCCGTGGTGTGGAGCGGGTCGATGGCGGTGTGCGCGAGCAGGAGGCGCCCGCCGAGACCGATGGGCGAGCCCCCGTGGTCCTCGCAGTAGCAGTCGTCGACGGCGTTCTCGGCGACCATCAAGCGGGTGGCGACCATCAGGTGGTCGACGGTCGGGGCGTCCGGGTGGCAGGCGACCATGTAGCGCGCGACGGAGAAGCCGTCGAACTGGTCCTCCCAGTCCGGCGGGAACAGGTCGACCTCCTCCACCGCCCACGCCTTGATCCGCTCGCCGACCTCCGCGACCCGTACGGGGTCGGGCTCCGCCACCGGGTGGTGGTAGAGGCCCGGCACGGGCCGCCCGGCGACCGGGAGGCGCTCCGCACCCGGGGCCGCGGCTTCCCCCTCGGGCGGGGCGAGGTGCAGCCCGGCCGTGCCCAACCCGTTGGGGCCGCGCAGCAGCCGCTCCAGGGCGGGGGCGGGTCCGGGCGCCGGGGCGGGTCCGGGGCCGCGGGCCGCGAGGAGGGCCGCGAGGGACGGCGGGCCCGGGGGCAGGGGCACGACCGGAACCGGAACCGGGGCCGGAGCCGGGGCCGGAGCGGGGGCGGCGGGCAGGGCGGGGGCCGGAGCCGGGGCAGCGGCCGAAGTAGGGGCCGCGGCCGGGGCCGCGGGCAGGACCGAAGCCGGGGCGGTGGGCAGGACGAAGGGCGGCGCGGAACTCAGCGGGGAAGGCCCGGAATCGGGCATCCGTGACTCCTTGGGGGAGGGCGGGGCGGGTCGGGAGGGCGCGCGAAGGTCACCCTCCCCGGCCCGGTGGGGCCGGGGAGGGGGCTACCGGCAGCCGGCTACGGGCGCCGGCCGGGCGCACCCCCTAGTCGTTGCGCCGCGCGATCTGCACGTTCTCCAGGACCCCGAGCGCGTCGGGCACCAGGACGGCGGCGGAGAAGTAGGTGGTGACCAGGTAGGAGACGATCGACTGCTCGTCGATCCCCATGAACCGCACCGACAGCCCGGGCTCGTACTCCTCCGGCAGGCCGGTCTGACGCAGCCCGACGACGCCCTGGTTGGCCTCGCCGGTACGCATCACCAGGATCGAGCTGGTGTTCTCCTTGCTGATCGGGATCTTGCCGCAGGGGAGGATCGGCACCCCGCGCCAGGCCGGGACCTGCTGCCCGCCGAGGTCGACGTGGTCCGGATAGAGCCCGCGCTTGTTGAACTCGCGCCCGATCGCCGCGATCGTCCGGGGGTGCGCCAGGAACAGCTTGGAGCCGCGCCGGCGGCACAGCAGCTCGTCGAGGTCGTCCGGGGTCGGCGGGCCGGAGTGCGTCTGGAGCCGCTGCTTGAAGGCGACGTTGTGGAGGAGCCCGAACTCCTTGTTGTTGACCAGCTCGTACTCCTGGCGCTCGCGCAACGCCTCGACCGTGAGCCGCAGTTGCTCCTCGGTCTGGTTCATCGGGCCGTTGTAGAGGTCGGAGACCCTGGTGTGGACCCGCAGCACGGTCTGGGCGAGGGAGAGTTCGTACTCGCGCGGGTGGAGCTCGTAGTCCACGTACGTGCCCGGGATCGCGGGCTCGCCGGTGTGGCCGGCCGTCATCGCGATCTCGGCCTCGCCGTGCTTGTTCTGCGGCCGGCGCGGGAGCGAGCGGAATCCGTCGAGGTGGGCCCGGAGCCCGGGAGCGTTGGACAGCACCGAGTCGAACTCGGCGCGCGTGAGCGTGAGCAGGGTGCCGGCGGTCGCCGCGGTGGCGGTGTGGTCCCAGGTCGCCTCCGCGTCGAGCAGGGCGTTCTCGCCGAAGCGGTCGCCGTCGGCGAGGACGGCGACGGACACCTCGTCGTCGTACCGGCCGACGGTGGCCTGTGCGACCCGGCCGTGGGCGATCAGGTGGATCCGGTCGGCGGGCGCGCCGCGCTCGACGAGCACCTCGCCGGCGTGGAAGTCGCGCTGCACGCAGCGCCGGGCGAGCGCGGTCAGCACGTCGATGTCGTCGAACCCGCGCAGCAGGGGCAGTTCGCCCAGCCCGCGGGGGACGACCCGGACCCGGGAGCCGTCCTGTACGAACTCGACCCGGCCGTCGCCGACGGTGTAGCTCAGCCGCCGGTTCACCCGGTAGGTGCCGCCGGACGTCTCCACCCAGGGGAGCACCTTCAGCAGCCAGCGGGAGGTGATCTCCTGCATCTGCGGGGCGGACTTGGTCGTCGTGGCGAGGTTGCGGGCAGCGGCCGTGCCCAGACTCCGCTGCGGTTCCTGCTGGGTGTCCGGGCTGGTGTCCACGGTCATCGGCCGGGGCTCTCCTTCGTACTCACGTGCGCGTCACCGGTGGAGGGGAGGGAAAGCAGGGAAAACCCGGGCAGTCCGTCCAGATCCGGGAGCACCGTAACGGCCGGTTCGACCGCTCGGCCCTGAGAAGAGCCGGCCATTACCTCAAAGCGGTGATCTTGCCCCAATCGATGTTTAACGCCCCGACCAGCGGTTTTCAGACAGTTGGGCTTTCGGTTCTCCCTGTCCCTGCCCGGTTGGCTCCGCCGCGGCCCCGAACCCCGGCGCGCGGGGCTTGACCCTGACCCGCGCGTCAGGGGTCAGCGTCACCGCACCCCGGCGGCGGACGGCCGTCGCCCTTGCCCGCCCCAGGAGCCCGCACGTGAGCGCACCCCTGCCCCGCACCTCCCGAGAGGTCAGGCTCGTCGCCACCGTCGGCGGCGACCACCTGGTGGCGGCCCTCGGCGCGGCCCGCCACGGCGCGCGGTTCGCGCTGGTCGGAGCGCTGTCGGGGCAGATGGCGGCCGACCGGGCCGGCGGCAGCGCCCCGGTGGAGATCGACGCGTTCCGCCTCCTGGCCAAGGGCGTGTCACTGCGCGGGTACGCGGGAGCGGACCACCCCGACGTGGACGCGCGGTGGACGGACCGCTTCGGGGACTGGCTCCGCGCGGGCGAGATCACCTTCCCCCACGTCCGCATCCCGGGCATCGAACGCGCGCCGGCCGCGCTGCGGGAGATGATCGACGGTAGGCACTTCGGTGCCGTGGTCGTCGAGTTGTAGGCGCGGGGGCCGGGGCCCGGCCCCCGCGGTACGGGGACGGGAAGGGTGCGGGGATGCGGATCGCCGAGGCCGCCGCCGCGGCGGGCACGACGCCCAGGGCGCTGCGGTTCTACGAACAGCGCGGGCTCCTGGCCCCGCCCGCCCGGACGGGGTCCGGCCAACGCGTCTACGGGCCCGCCGAGATCGCCCGGGTCCGCGTGATCCGCGGGCTGCCGGCCGTCGGGCTGACCGTCGAGGACCTGCGGGTCCGCGCGGACCACCTCGACCTGCTCGCCCAGGACCCGCCGCCGCGGTGCGACCCCGCCGCGCCGGACGGCGGGGGATCCGATGTCGTCGAGCGCAGGCTCGCCGCCCTCGACGCCGAGATCGCCCGCCTGGCGTCCCTGCGCGCGAACCTCGCCCGCCGCGCCTCGAACTGAGCCCGCGGGCCCGCACCTGCGACCTGCGCTTGTGGCTGCTGCCTGCGCCTGCGGGCCTGCGGCTGCGCCCCCGCGCCCGGCCGGCCCGCTACGCCCCGCCCCGCAGGGTGCCCGCGTACGCCAGGAACGCGGTCAGGGCCAGGTCGAAGGCCGCGTCCGCGCGGTCCGGGCCTCCCGCCGCCAGGGCCGAGGCCAGCAGCGGGGTGTGCGGGGAGGGCTCCCACATCTCCGCCGGGGCCGCCAGGTCCAGCGCCGAGCCCAGGACCAGGTTCTCCAGGCCCGTCAGCAGGGCCATCACCCGCTCCTCCGGGAAGCCCGCCCCGCGCAGCATCGCGACCGCCCGCTCGTACTGCGCGAGCACCTCCGGGGCCCGCACCGGGGTGGTCATCAGCAGCGGGATCGCCCGCGGGTAGGCGGCGAAGGCGGCCCGGTAGGAACGGGCCCACGCCTCCAGCGCCCGGTCCCACGGCTCCAGCTCCAGCGCCGATCCGTCCACCGCCGAGCAGACCCGCCCGCGCACCAGCTCCACCACCGCCGCCCGGCCGTCCACGTGGTGATACAGCGAGGCGGTCTGCACCCCCAGCGCCCGCGCGATTTGCGGAACGCTGAACTCCCCTTGTTCGGCCAGCAATTGCAGCGCGGCGGCGCCGATGCGGTCCCGGTCGAGCAGGGGGGTGCGCGGCCGTGCCATCGATTCTCTCCCTCGTCAAGGTCTTCCCGTACGCCAAAACCGGAGGCTACATTGCCGCAAACCGAAAGCCTTTAGGTTTTCGCGTCCCCGCCGCCTGCCGTTCGCAGAAGGGTGCCTCCTCCGCATGCCCGAAACGCCAGAGCTCCACAGAACCGGAACCACCCTGCGTCGCGCCACCCTGGGCACGGCCGACATCTCCTTCTTCGTGGTCTCCGCCGCCGCCCCCCTGACCGTCATGGCCGGCGTCGCCCCGGTCGCGATCGTCCTCGGCGGCATCGGCGCCCCCGCCGGGTACCTCCTCGCCGGCATCACCCTTGCCGTCTTCGCCGTCGGATTCACCACCATGAGCCGCCACGTGAAGAGCGGCGGCGCCTTCTACGCCTACATCACCCGCGGCCTCGGCAAGCGCGTCGGCATCGGCGCCGCCCTCCTCGCGCTCATCGGCTACAACGGCATGGAGATCGGCGTCTACGGACTCCTCGGCACCACCACCGCCGACACCGGCCGCGCCCTCGCCGGCTTCGACATCCCCTGGCTGCCCGTCTCCCTCGCCGGTCTCCTCCTGGTCTGGTACGGCGGCTACCGCTCCATCGACTTCGGTGCCAAGCTCCTCGGCGTCCTGCTCGTCGCCGAGACCGGGATCCTGGTCCTCCTCGCCGGCGGGGTCCTGATCAAGGGCGGCGCCCACGGCCTCTCCGCCGCGAGCTTCACCCCCACCGCCGTCCTCGTCCCCGGCACCGCGGCCGTCCTGGCCTTCGCCTTCGCCGCCTTCACCGGCTTCGAGTCCACCGTCATCTACCGCCGCGAGGCCCGCGACCCCGACCGGACCATCCCCCGCGCCACCTACATCGCCGTCGCCTTCCTCGGTCTCTTCTACGCCTTCGTCGTGTGGACGGTCATCCAGGCCTTCGGCGCCGAAGAGGTCGTCGCCGCCGCCGGCGAAGACCCCGGCGGCCTCTTCTTCACCGCCATCACCACCTACGTCGGCCCCTGGGCGGCCGACCTGATGCACCTGTTCATCGTCACGAGCGTGCTCGCCTCCCTCCTCGCCTTCCACAACGCCATCAACCGCTACGCCCTCGCCCTCGCCGAGGAAGGCGTCCTGCCGGCCGCCCTCGGTCGCGTCCACCCCCGCCACCGCTCCCCCTACCTGGCCGGAGCCGTCCAGACCGTCCTCGGCGCCGTCATAGTCCTCGGCTTCGCCCTCGCCGGCGCCGACCCGTACCAGCAGTTGCTGCTGTGGGTGAACACGCCCGGCATGATCGGCCTCATGGCCCTGATGCTGCTCGCCGCCCTCGCCGTACCGGTCTACTTCCGGCGCACCGCCCACGCCGAGGGGCCCTGGCGAACCCTGATCGCGCCCGTCACGGCCGCCGTCCTGCTGACCGTCGCGATCTTCCTCGTCGTGTCCAAGGTCGACCTCTTCACCCTGGCCTCCCCGACCGTCAACACCGTCCTGGTCGCCCTCGTCCCCGCCGTCTTCCTCCTCGGCCTCGGCCTCGCCCAGCGCCTGAAGACCCACCGCCCCGAGGTCTACGCCCGATTCGGCGAAGAGCCCGCGCAGGAAGAGCCCGCGCAGGAAGACCTCGCGCACCCCACCACCCCCACCCCCGCCCCCGCACAAGGAGAAGCGCCGTGCCCGCTGCCGACACCGTCCTCACCGGAGCCCGCGTCCGCACCCTCGACCCGGACCGCCCCGAAGCCGGGGCGGTAGCCCTCCTCGGTGGTGAGATCGTCGCCGTCGGCGCCGAGAGCGACGTACGCGACTGGAGCGGCCCCGACACCGAGGTCGTCGACCTCGGCGGAGCCACCCTCACCCCCGGACTCACCGACGCCCACAGCCACCCCGTCTGGGGCGTCGAGATGGCCGCCGGCGCCGACCTCAGCGCCGTACGCGACCTCGACGGCCTGCGCACCGCCCTGCGCGCGGCCCCCCGGACCGGCGGCTGGGTCCTCGGCTGGGGCCTGGACCACAACGCCTTCGGCGGCCGACCCGTCCACCGCGAACTGATCGAGGACACCCTCGACGGAGCCCCCGCCTTCCTGCGCCTCTACGACGGCCACTCCGCCCTCGCGAGCGGCTCGGCCCTCACCGCCGCCGGAGTCACCGGCCCCCGCGCCTTCGCCCAGCGCTCCGAGATCGTCTGCGACGCCGAGGGGCGGCCCACCGGCCACCTCATCGAGCACGCCGCCATGGAGCTGGTCGGCGCCCTCGCCCCCAAGCCCCCCGCCGCCGAACGCCGCGCCCGCCTCCTCGCCCTGCTCTCCGACATGGCCGCCGGCGGCCTCACCGGCGCCCACGTCATGGACCTGGGCGAGGACGTGCCCGCGCTCCTGGCCACCGTCGAGTACGAGGGCGACCTGCCGCTCCGGCTGCGTCTGGCCCCCTGGTGCATGCCCGGCGCGGACGAGGACACCCTGCGCGAGCTGATCGCCCTCCAGGGCAAGGCCGGCCGCCACTGGGAGGTCGGCGGGGTCAAGCTCTTCATGGACGGCAGCGTCGAGGGCGGCACCGCCTGGCTGGAGCACGCCGACTGCCACGGCCGGGGCACCGAGGCCTTCTGGCCCGACCCCGAGGCCTACGCCCACGCCGTACGGGTCCTCGACGCCGCCGGGGTGCCCACCGCCACCCACGCCATCGGCGACGCGGCCGTCCGGCACGTCCTGGACACCGTGGCCTCCCTCGGCGAGCGGGCCCGCGGGCGGCACCGGATCGAGCACATCGAGACCGTCCCGGACGACCAGCTCCCGCGGTTCGCCCGGCTCGGGGTGGCCGCCTCGATGCAGCCCCCGCACACCGCCTACACCCGCGCCGACCACACCGACGAGTGGTCCAAGCGGCTCGGCGACGAACGGGCCGCGCGGGCCTGGCGCTGCCGGGACCTGCGCGACGCGGGCGCGGTCCTCGCCCTGGGTTCCGACTGGCCGATCGCCCACCACGACGCCCGCCAGGTGCTCGCCACCGCCCTGAGCCCCCGCGGCGCGGCCTCGACGGGTCGGGCCCTGACCGGGCTGATGGCACTGGAGGGGATGACCTCGCACGCGGCGCTCGCGGCGGGGGAGCAGGCGGTGGCCGGCCGGATCGCCCCCGGCTACCGGGCGGACCTCACGGCGCTGGCCCTGGATCCGGTCACGGCCGCGCCCGACGAGCTGGCGCAGGCGCCCGTACGCCTGACGGTGTCGGGAGGCCGCATCACGCACCGCGACGCGGGGGTCTAGAACCTCCGGGCCCACCAGGGATTACGGGACAGCCCTTAGCGGCGGAAGCGGTCGAGCGCGCGGGAGAAGGGGTGCGGACCGGTGTGCAGCGGGTGGCGCGGCAGCCGGTGCGGCAGCGATCCGTACCAGGCGCGGGAGACGGCGTAGCCGAAGGAGAGGCACAGCATGCCGCCCACGGCGTCCAGCCAGAAGTGGTTGGCGGTGGCCACGATGACGATCAGGGTCGCCGTCGGGTAGAGCAGGCCCAGGATCCGGGCCCAGGGGGCGGAGGCGACCGCGAAGATCGTCAGCCCGCACCAGAGCGACCACCCTATGTGCATGGACGGCATCGCGGCGTACTGGTTCGACATGTGCTTGAGGTTGCCCGAGGCCATGGAACCCCAGGTGTGGTGGACCAGCACCGTGTCGACGAAGTCCTGCCCGTTCATCAACCGCGGCGGCGCGAGCGGATAGAAGAAGTAGCCGAGCAGGGCCACGCCCGTGGTCGCGAAGAGGATCAGCCGCGTCGCCGCGTAACGCCCGGGGTGGAAACGGTAGATCCACACCAGCACACCGATGGTCACGATGAAGTGGAGGGTGGCGTAGTAATAGTTCATGCCCACGATCAGCCACGTCACCGAGTTCACGGTGTGGTTGACGGACTGCTCCACGGCGATGCCGAGGCTGTTCTCCAGGCTCCAGATCCAGTCGGCGTTCGCGAGGGCGGCCGCCTTCTGCTCGGGCACCGCGTTGCGGATGAGCGAGTAGATCCAGTAGCTGACCCCGATCAGCAGGACCTCGAACCAGATCCGCGGCCGGCGCGGGGCGCGCAGCCGGGGGAGCAGAGCGTGCTCGGACCCCGGGCGGCCCGTTTCCTCGATCACAGTGGGTGACGAGACGTCCGTCCGGGTTTCCAGTGTCTTCACGCTCGATTCACCCATGGGGAGAGAGTCTGCCAGATGGGATATCGCCTTCGATCATCCCTCGGGACGGTCTTCGGCGCCTCCGGTCAGCCCTGCGGACGACCCCGCACCCGCAGGACGGGCCCTAAGCTCCCCGACGCTGCCCCGGGCCCGAGGCGGTGGACCCCCGCACCACCAGCTCCGGCAGGAAAACGAACTCGCTGTGCGGGGCCGGCGTACCGCCGATCTCCTCCAGCAGGGTCCGCACCGCCGCCTGTCCCATCGCCTGCACGGGCTGGCGGATGGTGGTCAGCGGCGGATCGGTGAACGCTATGAGCGGAGAGTCGTCGAAGCCGACCACGGACACGTCCTGCGGCACCCGCAACCCCTGCTGCCGGGCGGCCCGGATCGCGCCGAGCGCCATCATGTCGCTGGCGCACACGATCGCCGTGCACCCCCGGGCGATCAGCGCCGTCGCGGCGGCCTGCCCGCCCTCCAGGGTGTAGAGGGAGTGCTGCACCAGCTCCTCGGACTCGGCCTCGTCGAGCCCGAGCCGCTCCTTCATCCCGAGCCGGAAGCCCTCGATCTTGCGGAGCACCGGCACGAACCGCTTGGGCCCGACCGCCAGCCCGATCCGGGTGTGCCCGAGCGCGCTGAGGTGGGTCACGGCGAGCTGCATCGCGGCCCGGTCGTCGGGGGAGACGAAGGGGGCCCGCACCTTGTCGGAGAAACCGTTGATGAGGACGTACGGGACGCCCTGGCCGCGCAGTTGGTCGTAGCGGCCCATGTCGGCGGTGGTGTCGGCGTGCAGCCCGGACACGAAGATGATCCCGGAGACCCCCCGGTCCACCAGCATCTCGGTCAGCTCGTCCTCGGTGGACCCGCCGGGCGTCTGCGTGGCCAGCACCGGCGTGTACCCCTGCCGGGTCAGGGCCTGGCCGATGACCTGCGCGAGCGCGGGGAAGATGGGGTTGTCCAGCTCGGGCGTTATCAGGCCGACGAGCCCCGCGCTGCGCTGGCGCAGTCGTACGGGACGCTCGTAGCCGAGCACGTCGAGGGCGGCCAACACGGATTCACGGGTGCCCGCGGCCACACCGGGCTTGCCGTTGAGCACGCGGCTGACTGTGGCTTCGCTGACCCCCGCCTGGGCTGCGATGTCGGCTAGCCGTGCGGTCACGGGATGGGACTGTACCGGTCGCACGTTCAGATTGCCCACCACGTGCAGGAATCGGCGGGCAGCCGGACCGTGCGCCCGTCCGTCGCCACCGGAGAGCTGGACAGCACGGGCCGGCCGGGGGAGGGGAGTTCCACCACCGCGCCCCGGGTGTTGACGGTGCAGGCGAAGCCGGGCCGGGTGAAGAGGAGCACCCCCTCGGGAGCGGGCAGCCAGCGCATCCCGTACGGGTCCCGCTTGCCGGGCAGCTCCCGCCCCGCCTCCGGGGCGCCCAGCCCCGGCAGCGCGCGGCGCAGTTCCAACGCCGCCCGGTACAGCTCCAGGGTGGAGTGCGGATCGCCGGTCTGCGTCTGGACCGTCAGCCCGGCCCAGTCCGCCGGCTGCGGCAGCCAGCTCCCGCCCGGCCCGAAGCCGTACGGGGCCCCGCCGCCGGCCCACGGGATCGGTACGCGGCACCCGTCGCGCAGCCCGTCCTGTCCGGCGGAGCGGTGGAAGGCCGGGTCCCGGCGCAGCTCGTCGGGGAGGTCCGCCACCTCGGGCAGGCCCAGCTCCTCGCCCTGGTAGACGTACGCCGACCCGGGCAGCGCCAGCATCAGCAGGGCCGCCGCCCGCGCCCGGGCCAGCCCGCGCGCCCCGCCGCCGTACCGGGTGACGTGACGGACCACGTCGTGGTTGGACAGCACCCAGGTGGTGGGCGCTCCCACCGAGGCGGTGGCGGCGAGGGACTCGTCGATGACGGTGCGCATCGCCTCCGGGTCCCACGGGCAGGTCAGGAAGCGGAAGTTGAAGGCCTGGTGGAGTTCGTCGGGCCGGACGTACAGGGCGAGCCGCTCCGAGGTCGGCGCCCAGGCCTCGGCGACCCCGATGCGTCCGTCCCCGTAGGAGTCCAGGAGCCGCCGCCAGGAGCGGTGGATCTCGTGGACCCCGTCCTGGTCGAAGAAGGGGAGCGGCTCGGTGCCGATCAGGGTGGCCTGGGCGCCCCGGCCGATGTCGGGCAGGCCGGGGGCCTTGACCATGCCGTGGGCCACGTCCACCCGGAAGCCGTCGACGCCGAGGTCCAGCCAGAAGCGCAGGACCGACGCGAACTCCTCGGCGACCTCGGGGTGCTCCCAGTCGAGGTCGGGCTGTTCGGGGGCGAAGAGGTGGAGGTACCAGTCCCCGTCGGGCACCCGGCTCCAGGCGGGTCCGCCGAAGACGGACTCCCAGTCGTTGGGCGGCTCGGCCCCGTCCGCGCCCCGGCCGGGCCGGAAGAGGTAGCGCTCGCGGGCGCCGGGCTCGCCGGCGAGGGCCGCCCGGAACCAGGGGTGGCGCTCGGAGGTGTGGTTGGGGACCACGTCCACGATGACCCGCAGCCCGATGGCGTGCGCGGCCCGGACGAGGTCGTCGGTGTCGGCGAGGGTCCCGAAGAGGGGGTCGACGGCCCGGTAGTCGGCGACGTCGTAGCCGCCGTCGGCCTGGGGGGAGACGTAGAAGGGGGTCAGCCACACGGCGTCGACCCCGAGCCGGGCCAGGTGCGGCAGCCGCTCGCGGACCCCGCGCAGGTCCCCGACGCCGTCGCCGTCGCTGTCCGCGAAGGAGCGCACGTACACCTGGTAGATGACGGCATCGCGCCACCAGCCGCCGTTCCCGGTGGCGTTGCTGGAAGCGCTTGCAAGGGATGTCGCCGTCAACTCGTGGGTCATATCGGGGTCAACGCGACCGCGGGCCCCCTGGTTGCGGGCCCGTGGGCTCGAAGGTGCCTGGAACAACAGCAAGCTGCGGCAACCGTAGGGACACACGGATGTAACGATCGCCTCGTCTTGCAGAAACTTCCCGCAAGGTCTTTCGGTCGGCTTTCAGGCTTGTTACGTTCTCGGCAACTCGGGACCGCGAGGAAGCGGCCGGGATCATCGAAGGAGTTCATATGCGGCGTGGCATAGCGGCCACCGCGCTGGTCGCGGCCCTGGCGCTCGCGGCGACGGCTTGCGGCGGTGACACCAAGGACGACGGTGCGGACAACGCCGGCGGAGAGCTTTCCGGCACGGTCACGTGGTGGGACACCTCCAACGAGGCCGAGAAGGCGAGCTTCCAGAAGATCGCCGAGGGCTTCACCGCGAAGCACCCCAAGGTCACCGTCAAGTACGTCAACGTGCCGTACGGCGACGCTCAGAACAAGGTCAAGAACGCGTTCAACAGCGGTTCCCAGGCTCCCGACGTGATCCGCGCCGACGTGGGTTGGGTCGCCGACTTCGCCTCCCTCGGCTACCTGGACGAGGTCCCGGCCGAGACCGCGAAGAAGGTCGACGCCGAATTCCTGGCGCAGGCCGCCGCGAGCGGCAAGTTCGAGGGCAAGACCTTCGCCGTCCCGCAGGTCATCGACACCCTCGGCCTCTTCTACAACAAGAAGATGCTCGCCGACGCCGGGGTCCAGCCGCCCACCACGCTGGAGGAGCTGAAGACCGCCTCGGCCGCCATCAAGGCCAAGACCGGCAAGACCGGCCTCTACCTGCGCGGCGACGACTCCTACTGGTTCCTCCCCTTCATCTACGGCGAGGGCGGCGACCTGGTCGACGCCAAGAACAAGACGGTCACCGTCGACAACGCCGCGGGCGTCAAGGCCTTCAAGGCCGCCCGCGACCTGGTCACCTCCGGCGCCGCCGTCACCAACGCCACCGACGGCTGGACCAACATGCAGACCGCCTTCAAGTCCGGGGAGGTCGCCATGATGATCAACGGCCCCTGGGCCGTCGCGGACAGCTACGCGGGCGACCAGTTCAAGGACAAGGCCAACCTCGGCGTCGCCGCCGTCGCGGCCGGCTCCGTCAAGGCGGGCGCCCCGCAGGGCGGCCACGACCTCGCCGTCTACGCGGGCTCCAAGAACCTCGCCGCCTCACACGCCTTCGTCGACTACATGACCTCGCAGGAGGTCCAGGTCCAGTCCGCGAAGGAGCTGAGCCTGCTCCCGACGCGCACCGCCGCGTACGAGCAGCCGGACGTCAAGTCCAGCGAGATGGTCCAGTTCTTCAAGCCGGCCGTGGACAAGGCCGTCGAGCGCGCCTGGATCCCGGAGAACGGCTCCCTCTTCGAGCCCCTCAAGGTCGAGTACACCAAGGCCGTCACCGGAGCCTCCAGCCCCGAGGACGCGGCCAAGGCGGCCGGCGCCGAATTCCGCAAGATCCTCAAGGGTTGGAAGTAGTAGCAACGATGTCTGCCGACACCAGCCGGTCGGTGGCGCAGGCCGCGGGCGCGGACGCCGGGAAGGACTCCGGCGCCGCCCGCGGCCCCAGCCGCACGACGGCCAGAGGAAACCCCGGCGGCACGAGCCCCCGAAGCGGCCCCGGCCGCCTGGGCCGGGCCGTCGCCACGCACTGGTACGCCTGGACCATGATCGCCCCGGTGGTCCTCGTTCTCGGCGTGATCATCGGCTGGCCGCTCGTGCGCGGCGTCTACCTGTCGCTGACCGACGCCAACGAGCGCAACGTCGGCCGTACCATCGGCGTCCGCCACATCGAGGCCACGTACGAGTTCGTCGGACTCGACAACTACGCGACCGTCCTGGGCGACCCCGTCTTCTGGCAGCGGCTGGTGTGGACCGTCACCTGGACCGTGGTGTGCGTGTCCGTCACCTTCGCCCTCGGCATGGCCCTCGCCACCATGCTCAACCGGGACTTCCGGGGCCGCGCCGCCTACCGCATGGCGCTGATCCTGCCCTGGGCCGTACCCGGCTTCGTCTCGGTCTTCGCCTGGCGCTTCCTCTTCAACCGCGACAACGGGATCCTCAACAAGATCCTCGACGGCGGAGGAATCCCGGCGATCCCGTGGCTCGACGACCCCACCTGGGCCAAGGTCGCCGTCATCTCCGTCAACGTCTGGCTCGGCGTCCCCTTCATGATGGTCGCCCTGCTCGGCGGCCTCCAGTCGATCCCCGGCGAGCTGTACGAGGCCGCCGAGATGGACGGGGCGAGCCCCTGGCAGCGCTTCCGCCACATCACCCTGCCCGGACTGCGCGCGGTGAGCATGACGGTGATCCTGCTCTCCACCATCTGGACCTTCAACATGTTCCCGGTGATCTTCCTGCTGACGCGGGGCGGGCCCGGGGACTCCACCGAGATCCTGGTGACCCAGGCCTTCCGCGAGGCCTTCGTCGCGAGCCCGCGCGACTTCGCCGGCTCCGCGACCTGGGGCGTCCTCATCCTCGCCCTGCTCATGATCTTCGCGCTGGTCTACCGGCGCTCGCTGCGCAAGCAGGGAGAGGTGTGGTGACCGACGTGACCACCGAGCCCGACGTGAACACCAAGATCACCGTGACCATCGAGAGCGACGGGACCACCCCGGTCGCCGGGACCGCCGGGACCGGGAAGGGCAAGACCGGTCGGGTGCGCGGCAGTCGCTCACCGCTCGCGTCCGCGGGCCTGCACCTGACCCTCCTCGTCGCCTCCGTCATCGCCGTCTTCCCGGTGCTGTGGATCCTGCTGACCTCCCTCAAGCCCGCGAAGTACGCGATCAGCACGGACTTCGTGAAGGAACCGGGCCTCGGCAACTACCGGTACCTGCTGGAGGACAGCCACTTCCTGGCCTGGTTCGCGAACTCCGTCCTCGTCGCCGGCGTCACCACGGTCCTCGGCGTCTTCATCGCCGCCACCACCGGATACGCCGTCAGCCGCTTCAAGTTCCCCGGCATGAAGCCCCTGATGTGGACCCTGCTCATCACGCAGATGTTCCCGATGGCCATCCTCATCGTCCCGCTCTACAACCTGATGGGCGACCTCGGGCTGCTCAACCAGCCCCTCGGCCTGATCATCACCTACCTCACCATCGCCGTGCCCTTCTGCGCCTGGATGATGAAGGGCTTCTTCGACACCATCCCGGTGGAGATCGACGAATCCGGCCGCGTCGACGGACTCAACCCCTTCGGCACCTTCTGGCGACTCATCCTCCCCCTCGCCAAGCCCGGCCTCGCCGTCACCGGCTTCTACGCCTTCATCACCGCCTGGGGCGAGGTCGCCTACGCCTCCGCCTTCATGGTCGGCGAGGAGAACCTCACCCTGGCCGGCGGACTCCAGACCTTCGTCACCCAGTACACCTCCAACTGGGGCGCCATGAGCGCGGCTTCCGTGCTCATCGCGATCCCGGCAGCCGTCTTCTTCCTCTTCGCCCAGCGTCACCTCGTCGCCGGCATGACGGCGGGCGCCACCAAGGGCTGACCACCCGCGCCCGCACCTCCGTACCGGCCCGATCTCTCCAAGGACGACATGACCCAGCACCTCGCCGAAAGTCCCTCCACCCCCACCGGCACCCTGCCCGGCTGGTGGAGAGAAGCGGTGATCTACCAGGTCTATCCGCGCAGTTTCGCCGACTCCAACGGGGACGGCATGGGGGACCTCGAAGGCATCCGCAGCCGTCTGCCCTACCTCAAGGAACTGGGCGTCGACGCCGTCTGGCTGAGCCCCTTCTACGCCTCCCCGCAGGCCGACGCGGGCTACGACGTCGCCGACTACCGGGCCATCGACCCCATGTTCGGCACCCTCCACGACGCCGACGCCGTGATCCGCGAGGCGCACGCCCTGGGCCTGCGGATCATCGTCGACCTCGTCCCGAACCACTGCTCCGACCAACACGAATGGTTCAAGCAGGCACTCCGGGAGGGACCCGGCAGCCCGCTGCGGGAGCGCTTCCACTTCCGTGCGGGCCGGGGGGAGGACGGCGCGCAGCCCCCCAACGACTGGGAGTCGATCTTCGGCGGCCCCGCCTGGACCCGCGTCGCCGACGGCGAGTGGTACCTCCACCTCTTCGCCCCCGAGCAGCCCGACTTCAACTGGGAACACCCCGCCGTCCAGGACGAGTTCCGCTCCATCCTGCGGTTCTGGCTCGACCTCGGCGCCGACGGCTTCCGCATCGACGTCGCCCACGGCCTGGTCAAGGCCCCCGGCCTGCCCGACCTCGGCCGCGACGAACAGCTCAGGCTGCTCGGCAACCAGGTCCTGCCCTTCTTCGACCAGGACGGCGTCCACGACATCTACCGCTCCTGGCGCACCGTGCTCGACGAGTACGCGGGAGACCGCATCGGCGTCGCCGAGGCCTGGACCCCCAGCGCCGACCGCACCGCGCTCTACCTGCGCCCCGACGAACTGCACCAGGCCTTCAACTTCCACTACCTCAACACCGGTTGGGACGCCGAAGCGCTGCGCGCCGCTATCGACGACTCGCTCGACTCGATGCGGCCCGTCGGGGCCCCGACCACCTGGGTGCTGTCCAACCACGACGTGGTCCGCCACGTCACCCGCCTGGGCAGCCTCGACCGTGCCCGGGCCGCCGCCCTGCTGATGCTGGCCCTGCCCGGATCCGCGTACGTCTACCAGGGCGAGGAACTCGGCCTGCCCGAGGTCACCGACCTGCCGGACGAGGTGCGCCAGGACCCCTCGTTCTTCAAGGCCAACGGTCAGGACGGGCTCCGCGACGGCTGCCGCGTCCCCATCCCGTGGTCCGGCGACGAGGCCCCGTACGGCTTCGGCACCGGCGGCAGCTGGCTCCCGCAGCCGGCCGCATGGGCCGGTCTGAGCGTCGCCGCGCAGACCGGGAACCCCGACTCCACCCTGGAGCTGTACCGCTCCGCCCTCCGGCTCCGCCGCGAGCGGCCCGAACTCGGCGCCGGCGACGCGGTGCAGTGGCTCGACACCCCCGCCGGCGTACTGGCCTTCCGTCGCGCCGGCTTCGTCTGCACCGTCAACACCACGGCGCAGCCCGTACCCCTGCCCGCGCCGGGCACCGTCCTGCTGGCGAGCACACCCCTCGCGGACCCGGACGTCCTCCCGGCCGACAGCGCGGTGTGGTGGCAGGTGTGACCAACCCGCTGCGCCTCACCGACATCGCCGCGCAGGCCCAGGTCAGCGAAGCGACCGTCAGTCGCGTCCTGAACGGCAGGCCGGGGGTGGCGGACGGCACCCGACGCAAGGTGCTGGCCGCGATGGACGTCCTGGGCTACGAACGCCCCGTACGGCTCAAGAGGCGCAGCAACGGTCTGGTCGGGCTGCTGATCCCCGAGCTGACCAACCCCATCTTCCCGGCGTTCGCCCAGGTCATCGAGCAGGCCCTGGCCGGGCACGGGTACACGCCGGTGCTCTGCACGCAGAGCCCGGGCGGCGCCACCGAGGACGAGCTGGTCGAGCAGCTGGAGCAACGCGGGGTCACGGGGATCGTCTTCCTGTCGGGCCTGCACGCCGACGCCGCCGCCGACCCGGCCCGCTACCGGCGCCTCGCCGACCGGGGGGTGCCGTTCGTGCTGATCAACGGCTTCAACGAGCGCATCAGCGCCCCCTTCGTCTCCCCGGACGACCGGGCGGCGGCGGACATGGCGGTGCGGCACCTGGAGGAACTGGGCCACCGCAGGATCGGCCTGGCCATCGGGCCGACCCGCTACGTCCCCTCGGCGAGGAAGGAGCAGGGCTTCCTCGCCGCCGTCCCCTCGGCCGAGGCGGAGGGGCTGATCCAGCGCACCCTGTTCACCGTCGAGGGCGGCCACGCGGCCGGGGGCGCCCTGCTGGACCGGGGCTGCACGGGGGTGGTCTGCGCCAGCGACATGATGGCGCTCGGAGTCATCCGCGCCGCCCGCGAGCGGGGGCTGCGCGTCCCCGAGGACGTCTCGGTGGTCGGCTTCGACGACTCCCCCCTCATCGCCTTCACGGACCCCCCGCTGACGACGGTCAGACAGCCGGTCCGCGCGATGGCGACGGCCGCGGTGGGCGCGCTCCTGGAGGCGATCGGGGGCACCCCGGTGGAGCGCACCGAGTACGTCTTCCAGCCGGAACTGGTGGTGAGGGGCTCGACGGGGCCGGGGCCGGGGGAGTAGGGGGGGCGGGGGGGGCGGGGGCTGCGGGGGAACCTCGGCGGGGTGCGTGTCGGGCGGGCTCTCGGAACGTTTGGGGGTTTCCCGCCAGTCCACTGTCCTTCCGTGCCGGTCCGGTCCCTCAAGGGCGCTCCTTCGTCGCGTCGCTACGCGATTTCGCTGCGCTCAACCCTTGACCGACCGGCCCGTCCCGGAATGCCAAAGACTGTCGGGAAGCCCCCAAAAGAACGGGCTGGTCTGAAGTGAGGAGGAGCGGGTCTCTCAGGGGCGATGGGGCGGGCGCTTCGGCCGGCAGGCCGGGCATTCGGGTCCCTCGCAGAACCTTTCAGGACTCGGCTCGGACTTCTCCACACCTGCGGTTGATCAGGGCAGTGGGACGGGACCGGGGGCGCATCGGATCGCTACGCACTGCCACTCGGCTTGGCGACTGCGGGTCGTCTGGGGCTCAGTGGGGACGTGTGGGGGTCAGGTGGTGGCTGGGTGGGTCTCCAGGGTGGGGGTTGCCACGAGGTGGCGGCGACGACTCGGCAGCATCAGCGTCGGGTGGGAGATGCTCCAGGCCGCGCCCGAGCAGATGAGTTCCTTGACGCGGGCGCCGGCCCGGCCCGTGAGGACGGTGGAGGTGACCTCGTCCTCGTGGGTCACCTTCTGGAGGATTCCGTCGCGGCGGCCGAGGCTGATGCACTGGGTGGTGTAGCCGATCGGGGTCGCGGAGACCTTGCGGCCGGTCAGGCGCGCGGCCAGGGCGTCGGCGGCCTGCCAGGCCATCGGGCTGGCCGTGGCGCAGGACATCCGCAGCGGCTTGCCGCCCGCTCCTTCGGCAAGGGCCGCGTCGCCGACGGCGTAGACGTCGGGGTGCGAGACCGAGCGCATGGTGCCGTCCACGACGATCTGGCCGGTGTCGGAGACCTCCAGGGTGGTGGCGGCGGCGATCGGGTGCGCGGCGAACCCTGCGGTCCACACGGTGACCTGGGCCGGGATCTCGCCTGATCCGGTGACGACACCGTGCGCCTCGACGCGCACGACGTCGGTCCCCTCGTGGACCGTGATGCCCAGTCGGGTGAAGGCGCCGTGCAGGTGGCGCCGGGCCTTGTCGCTGAGCCAGTCGCCGACGCCGGCGCGGCCGGCGATCGCGACCTTGAGGTCCGGGCGGGCTTCGGCGATCTCGGTGACCGCCTCGATGCCGGTGAGGCCGCCGCCGACGACCAGCACGGTCTGGCCCGGCTCCAACTCGGCCAGGCGCGCCCGCAGTCGCAGCGCGGCCTGCTTCCCGGCGACGTCGTGGGCGTACTCGGCGACACCGGGGACGCCGTGGTCGGTGGTGGTGCTGCCCAGGGCGTACACCAGGGTGTCGTAGCCGAGGGTCTCGTCGGCGAGGTCGACGGTCTTGCGGTCCGCGTCGACCGCCGTCACCCACGCCGACCGGACCTGGACGCCGGTGCCGGCGAAGACGTCGCGCAGCGGGCGGCTCGGGAGGTCCTGTCCGCTCGCGAGCTGGTGCAGACGCACCCGCTCGACGAACTCGGGGTCGCCGTTGACCAGGGTGATCTCGACGTCGTCACGGTGCAGTCGCTTGGCGAGACGGCCGGCGGCGATGGCTCCGGCGTATCCGGCTCCGAGGACGACGATGCGGTGCTTCATGGCTGGCTCCCTATCCGGTTGGACTCACCTCTTGAACCGGACAGCCTCACGATCCCTGACAGGATTCATTTGTGACCTGGGTCACCAGATCTCGGCGACGGGAGGATGGGCGCCGACGGCGGCCCACTGGCGCGTGATGCGTTCCAGTTTGTCGGGGTTGACCTGGATGCGGATCGCCCCGACGCCGTCGGGGGTCGTTTCGAGGCACATGACCCCCAGCACCCGCTCACCGACCACGACCAGTACGGCGGGACCACCGTTGACGACGGCGTCGTGGAGCGAGGCGCTGCCGCCGACGTGCTCCCGCTTGGCCTTGCCCGGCCGGAACAGCCCCCGCATGTACCGGGCGATCCCGAGGGCGCCGATGACGGGCGTCCGGCGTGCCTGGACCTGGGCTCCGCCGTCGGCCACGCTGACCGCGTCGTCGGTGAGCAGTCGGATCAGCGGCTCGGTGTCGCCGCTGAGGGCTGCGGCGAGGAACTCCTCCACGACCTTCCTCGCGGCGGCCGCGTCGACCTCGGTACGGGGCCGCTCGGTGGCGAGGTGCTGCTTGGCACGCCGGTAGATCTGCTGGCAGTTCGACTCGGTGAGGTCGAGGATGTCCGCGACCTCCCGGTGTCCGTACCCGAACGCCTCGCGCAGTACGTACGCCACCCGCTCGTTGGGCGACAGCCGCTCCATGAGGGTGAGCACCGCCATGGAGACCGATTCCCGCTGCTCGGCCGTGTCGGCCGGCCCGAGCATCCGGTCCCCGGCCAACACCGGTTCCGGGAGCCACTGACCCACGTAGGTTTCCCGCCTGGCCCGCGCGGAGGTGAGCTGGTTGAGGCAGAGGTTGGTGAGCACCTTCGTCAGCCACGCCTCGGGCGTCTCGATCCGCCCCCGGTCCGCCGCGTGCCACCGCAAGAAGGCTTCCTGCACCGCGTCCTCGGCGTCTCCGGCCGACCCCAACAGCCGGTAGGCGATCGCCTCCAGGCGGGGCCTGAAGTTCTCGAACAGATCGACCTCGTGCACAAGGAGCGGCATCGTCACATCGTCGGCCATCCCCGCCCACCAGGTCCAACCCTCCCCGAGGAAACTTGAGCCACCGTCGAGCCCAAGCCCCCACCCGTACCTCCGGCTTCGCGACGGCTTTCCTCACCCGACTAGGCCCGCAGCCGCCAAGCCGAGTGGCAGTGCGTAGCGATCCGATGCGCCCCCGGTCCCGTCCCACTGCCCTGATCAACCGCAGGTGTGGAGTAGTCCGAGCCGAGTCCTGAAAGGTTCTGCGAGGGACCCGAATGCCCGGTCTGGTCGCCGAAGCGCCCGACCCCCACCCCCCTCAGTGGACCGACAGCCCGCCGTCCACGAAGATCGACTGGCCCGTGACGTACCCCGACCCGCGGCCGGCCAGGAACACCGCCGCGCCGGCGAAGTCCCCGGCCAGGCCGTTGCGGCCGACCATCGTGCGGGCGGCCAGGGCCGCCACCTTCTCCGGGTCCGACGACAGTCGGGTGTTGAGCGGGGTCATGACGAAGCCGGGCACCAGCGTGTTGCAGGTGACGCCGTGGGGCGACCACGCTTCCGCCTGGGAACGGGCCAGTGACTCCAGCGCTCCCTTGGAGACCCCGTAGGCGCCGCTCTGGACGAAGGCCCGGTGCGCCTGCTGGGAGGTGACGTGGATGATCCGTCCGAAGCCCCGCTCGGCCATCCCCGGCCCGAAGCGTTGGCCCAGCAGGTAGGGCGCGTCCAGGTTCAGCGCCATCGTGGTGTCCCACACGTCCTCGCCCAACTCGCCCATGGGCGGACGCAGGTTGATGCCCGCGCTGTTGACGAGGATGTCGGGCTCGCCGAAGGCCTCGACCGCCCGCTCCGCGGCCGCCCGTACCCCGTCACGCGTGCCGAGGTCGGCGCTCACCCAGGCGGCCCGGCAGCCCTCCGACGTCAACTCGGCCACCGTGGAGACCAGTTCCGCCTCCCGGCGGGCGACCACCACCACGCTCGCCCCCGCCCGCGCGAGGGCCCCGGCGATGGCCCGGCCGATGCCGGAAGTGCCGCCGGTCACCACGGCGGTGCGGCCGTCCAGGGAGAACAGTTCGGAGAGGTAGTTGCGCGAGTCCATCCCCGCACCCTAGCCGGCGCCCCCCTCGCCCCACCCCCTCGCCCCACCCCCGCCTCCCCACCTCCGCGCCCAGCCCACCCCCACGTCGCCACCCGCCGAAACAATTCTGCAATCTCTTGCGCAAACTCTTGCAACGCCCCCGCCTCCCCCCTACGGTCGCCACCATCCCCACACCGCTCCCCGCCAGGAGGCCCCCGTGCTCGCCCCCCACGCGCCCCACGCCATCCCGCGCCGCATCGCCCCCCACACCCCCCGTCCCCGCCGCAGGGCGCTCACCGCCGCGCCGCTCGCCCTCGCCTCCCTCTTCGCCGCCTCCCTCGCCGTTCAGGCGCCCGCGCCTCAGGCGGTGGCCGCGGGGCCGGGGGAGCGTGACGTCACCGCCGTGATGTTCGAGTGGCGCTTCGACTCCGTCGCCAAGGCCTGCACCGACAGCCTCGGCCCCGCCGGCTACGGCTTCGTCCAGGTCTCGCCGCCCCAGGAGCACATACAGGGCCCCCAGTGGTGGACCTCGTACCAGCCCGTCAGCTACAAGATCGCCGGCCGGCTCGGTGACCGGGCCGCCTTCAAGGGGATGGTCGACACCTGCCACGCCGCCGGCGTCAAGGTCGTCGCGGACTCCGTCATCAACCACATGGCCGCCTCCGACGGCGTCGGGACGGGCGGCAGTTCGTACACGAAGTACACCTACCCGGGCCTGTACTCCGGCGCCGACATGGACGACTGCCGGGCCTCGATCTCGAACTACAACGACCGCGCCAACGTCCAGAACTGCGAGCTGGTCCAGCTCGCCGACCTCGACACGGGCGAGGACTACGTACGCGGTCGCATCGCGGGCTACCTCAACGACCTGCTCTCCCTCGGCGTCGACGGCTTCCGCGTCGACGCCGCCAAGCACATGCCGGCCGCGGACCTCTCCGCCATCAAGTCCCGGCTGACCAACCCCGGCGCCTACTGGAAGCAGGAGGCCATCTACGGGGTCGGCGAGGCCGTATCGCCCTCCGAGTACCTCGGCACCGGCGACGTGCAGGAGTTCCGCTACGCCCGCGACCTCAAGCGGATCTTCCAGAACGAGAACCTCGCCTCCCTGAAGAACATCGGCGAGGCCTGGGGATACATGCCGAGCGCGCAGTCGGCCGTCTTCGTCGACAACCACGACACCGAGCGCGGCGGCGACACCCTCAGCTACAAGAACGGCGCCGACTACACCCTCGCCAACGTGTTCATGCTGGCCTGGCCCTACGGCTCGCCGGACGTCCACTCCGGCTACGAGTGGACCGACAGGGACGCCGGCCCGCCCAACGGCGGCACCGTGAAAGCCTGTTACGCCGACGGCTGGAAGTGCCAGCACGCCTGGCGGGAGATCTCCTCCATGGTCGGCTTCCGCAACGCCTCCCGGGGCCAGGCCGTCACCGGCTGGTGGGACAACGGCGGCGACCAGATCGCCTTCGGGCGGGGCAACAAGGCCTACGTCGCCCTCAACCACGAGACGACCCCGCTGACCCGGACCTTCCAGACCTCCCTGCCCGCCGGCTCCTACTGCGACGTGCAGAGCGGTCGCGCGGTGAGCGTGGACGCCGCGGGCCGGTTCACCGCCACCCTCCCCGCCCAGACCGCGCTCGCCCTGCACGTGAACGCCCGTACCTGCGGGGCCGCCACCGCCACCGGGGCCTCGTTCGCCGTCACCGGCACCACCGTCCCCGGCCAGGACCTGTACGTCACCGGAGACCGCCCCGAGCTGGGCGGCTGGAACACCGCCGCCGCCCTCAAGCTCGACCCGGCCGCCTACCCCGTGTGGAAGCTCGACGTTCCCCTGCCCGCCGGGACCGCTTTCGCCTACAAGTACGTCCGCAAGGACGCCTCCGGGTCCGTGACCTGGGAGAGCGGGGCCAACCGCGCCGCCACCGTCCCGGCGAACGGCACGGTCACCCTCACCGACACCTGGCGCAACTGACCCGCAGCCCCGTCCCCGCATCCCGAGGAGATCCGCCTTGACACGCCCCGCCGCAGGAGTGCTCGCCGCCGCCCTGGCCGTGACGCTCCTGCCCGCCCTGCCCGCGTCGGCCGCCGCGAAGGCCCCGCCGCCGCCACCGTCGGACGCGAAACTGGCGGCCGAGCCCGCCCGGCACGACTCGACCCGGGAGCAGTTCTACTTCGTCCTCCCGGACCGCTTCGCGAACGGCGATCCGCGCAACGACCGGGGCGGCCTGACCGGCAGCCGCTCGCAGACCGGGCTGGACCCCACGGACAAGGGCTTCTACCAGGGCGGTGACCTCAAGGGGCTGACGGACCGGCTCGACTACATCAAGGGGCTCGGGACCACCGCCATCTGGATGGCGCCCCTCTTCAAGAACCAGCCCGTGCAGGGCGCGGGGAAGGACGAGTCCGCCGGCTATCACGGCTACTGGATCACCGACTTCACCCAGGTCGACCCGCACTTCGGCACCAACGCCGACCTGACCCGCCTCATCGACAAGGCCCACGGGAAGGGGATGAAGGTCTTCTTCGACGTCATCACCAACCACACCGCCGACGTCGTCGACTACCGCGAGGGCTCCCACGACTACCTCTCCAAGGGCGCCTTCCCCTACCTGACCAAGGACGGCGTCCCCTTCGACGACGCCGACTACGCCGACGGGAAGCGGAAGTTCCCGCGGACCGGCCCCGGCACCTTCCCCCGCACCCCCTTCGTCCCGGACGCCAAGAAGGACCTGAAGGTCCCCGCCTGGCTCAACGACCCGTCGATGTACCACAACCGGGGCGACTCCACCTTCGCCGGGGAGTCCTCCGACCAGGGCGACTTCTCCGGCCTCGACGACCTGTGGACCGAGCGTCCCGAGGTCGTCGACGGCATGGAGAAGATCTACGAGAAGTGGGTGAAGGACTTCGCCGTCGACGGCTTCCGCATCGACACCGTCAAGCACGTCGACACCCCCTTCTGGACCCGGTGGGCCACCGCCCTCGACGAGTACGCCGCCCGGCACGGCCGGAAGAACTTCTTCATGTTCGGCGAGGTCTACTCCGCCGACCCCGCCGTCACCTCCCCCTACGTGACCCGGGGCCGCCTCGACGCCACCCTGGACTTCCCGCTCCAGGACGCGATCCGCGCGTACGCCTCCCAGGGCGCGCCCGCCGGACGGCTGGGCTCCGTACTGGCCGAGGACTACCGCTACACCACCGACAAGGCCAACGCCTACGAACAGGTGACCTTCCTCGGCAACCACGACATGGGCCGCTTCGGCACCTTCCTGAGACAGGACCGGCCCGGCGCGCCGGAGGCGGAGCTGCTGGACCGCTACCGCCTCGCCAACGAGCTGATGTTCCTCTCCCGGGGCAACCCGGTGGTCTACTCCGGCGACGAGCAGGGCTTCACCGGCGCCGGCGGTGACAAGGACGCCCGCCAGCCCCTCTTCGCCTCCCGGGTCGCCGACTACCTCGACGACGACCAGCTCGGCACCGACCGCACCCACGCGAGCGACGCCTACGACCCCCAACACCCGCTGTACCGGCAGATCGCGGCCCTGTCCCGGCTGACGAAGGACCACCCGGCCCTGCGCGACGGGATCCAGAGCGAACGCCTGGCCGACGGCCCCGTGTACGCCTTCGCCCGCACCGACCCGAAGACCCGCACCGAGTACCTGGTCGCCGCCAACAACTCCGCCGAACCGCGCACCGTGGAGATCGACGCCCCGGCCGGCGCCCAGTACCGCACCCTCTACGGGGGCACCGCCCTGGTCCGCGCCTCCGCCGCCGGCAGGCTGCCCGTCTCCGTACCCGCCTACGGGTCGGTCGTGCTCCGGGCCACCACCCCGCCGCCCGCCCCCACCGGCCGGCCCACGGTCACCCTCCGGGCGCCGACCGCGCCCACCGGCACCGCCGTGCTCTCCGCCGACGTCACCGGGGGCCCCGGCTCCCTGAACCGGGTGGTCTTCGCCGCGCAGAGCGGCAACGGCCCCTGGCAGGTGCTCGGCTCCGCCGACCACGCCCCCTACCGGGTCACCGCCCCCGTGGACGCCGCCGCCGGAACCCCCCTGCGCTACAAGGCCGTCGTCGTGGACTCCGCCGGACACACCGCGAGCGCCCTGGCCGCCACCACCGCCGGACAGGCCCCGCCGAAGGAGGTCCCGACCGCGACCCGGCGAGACTACGCGGTCGTCCACTACCACCGCCCCGACGGCGACTACGCGAACTGGCGGCTCTTCGCCTGGGGCGACCTGGCCGACGGGCAGACGACCCCCTGGCCCGAGGGCCACCCCTTCACCGGCCGCGACGCCTACGGCGCCTTCGCCTACGTCCGCCTCAAGCCCGGAGCGTCCTCCGTCGGCTACCTCGTCATCGACAAGGACGGCAACAAGGACGTCGCCGCCGACCGCACCCTCGACGTGACGAAGACCGGGGAGGTCTGGCTCGAACAGGGCCAGGAGGCCGCCCGCACCGAGCGCCCCGCCTACCCGCCGCAGGACACCACCAAGGCAGTCCTGCACCTCCAGCGCCCCGACGGCGCCTACGACGGCTGGGGCCTGCACGTCTGGACCGGCGCCGCCACCCCCACCGACTGGTCGAAGCCGCTGCTCCCGGCCCGCTTCGACTCCTACGGCGCGGTCTTCGAGGTCCCCCTCGCGCCGGGGGCGACCACCCTGAGTTACATCCTCCACAAGGGCGACGAGAAGGACCTGCCCGGCGACGGGTCCCTGGACCTCAAGGCCTCCGGGTACGAGGTGTGGCGGCTGAGCGGCGTGCAGGACCACCTCCTGCCCCAGCCCGCCGGATCCGCCGCCGCCCTCGACCTCACCAAGGCGGAGGCCGTCTGGATCGACCGCGACACCCTGGTCTGGAAGGCGCCCCCGGCAGCCGCCTCCGTCCAGCTCCTGGCCTCCCCGGACGGCCGGATCACCGCCCGCGACGGGATCCTCGACGAGGCCGGCGCCGCCCGGCTGCGGGTGGCCCCGACCGAGCTGAGCGCCGACCTCAAGCAGAAGTTCCCGCACCTGGCCGCGTACCCCGCCTTCACCGTCGACCCCCGCGACCGCGGCCGGGTCCGCGAAGCCCTGCGCGGACAGCTCGTCGCGAGCGCCCGCGCGGCCAACGGCGCCGTCCTCGCCGCCACCGGAGTGCAACTCGCCGGGGTACTCGACGACCTGTACGCGGCGCCGGCGAAGAGCACCCCGCTCGGACCCGTCTTCGACAAGGGTCGCCCCACGCTCTCCGTCTGGGCCCCCACCGCCCGCGAGGTCTCCCTCGAACTCGACGGCCGCACCGTCGCCATGCGCCGCGACGACGCCACCGGCGTCTGGTCGGTGCGCGGCGAACGCTCCTGGACCGGCAAGCGCTACCGCTACGCCGTCACCGTCTGGGCCCCCACCACGGGCCGGACGGTCAGGAACCTCGTCACCGACCCCTACTCCACCGCCCTGACCGCGGACTCCACGTACAGCCTGGTCACCGACCTGGCCGACCCGAAGCTCGCCCCGCCCGGCTGGCGCGAGCTGCGCAAGCCCGCCCCCGTGCCCTTCACCTCCGCGGAGATCCAGGAGCTGCACATCCGCGACTTCTCCGTCGCGGACACCACGAGCGGGCACCCCGGCCAGTACCTGGCCTTCACCGACACCGCCTCGGCCGGCATGACCCACCTGCGCGAACTGGCCGCCGCCGGCACCTCCTACGTACACCTCCTGCCGGCCTTCGACTTCGCCACCGTCCCCGAGGACCCGAAGGACCGCACCACCCCCGCCTGTGACCTGAAGGTCTACGCCCCCGACTCCGAGGAACAGCAGGCCTGCACGACAGCCGCCGCCGCCAAGGACGCCTACAACTGGGGCTACGACCCGCTGCACTACACCGTCCCCGAAGGCTCGTACGCCTCCGACCCGAACGGCACCGCCCGCACCGTCGAGTTCCGCAGGATGGTGCAGTCCCTGAACGGCGCCGGACTGCGCACCGTCATGGACGTGGTCTACAACCACACCGCCGCCGCCGGACAGGTGGACCACTCCGTCCTGGACCGGATCGTCCCCGGCTACTACCAGCGCCTCCTCGGCGACGGCGCCGTCGCCAACTCCACCTGCTGCTCCAACACCGCGCCCGAGAACGCCATGATGGGCCGCCTCGTCGTGGACTCCGTGGTCACCTGGGCCAAGCAGTACAAGGTGGACGGCTTCCGCTTCGACCTGATGGGCCACCACCCCAAGGCCAACATCCTGGCCGTGCGCGCCGCGCTCGACGCCCTGACCCCCGCCAAGGACGGGGTCGACGGGAAGAAGATCGTCCTCTACGGGGAGGGCTGGAACTTCGGCGAGGTCGCCGACGACGCCCGCTTCGTCCAGGCCACCCAGAAGAACATGGCCGGCACCGGCATCGCCACCTTCTCCGACCGGGCCCGCGACGCCGTGCGCGGCGGCGGCCCCTTCGACGAGGACCCCCGGGTCCAGGGCTTCGCCTCCGGCTTGTTCACCGCCCCCAACGGCTCCCCGGCCAACGGCGCCCCCGCCGAACAGCGCGCCCGGCTCCTGCACGACCAGGACCTGATCAAGGTCGGCCTCTCCGGGAACCTCGCCTCCTACGCCTTCACCGACTCCACCGGCGCCCGCGTCAAGGGCTCCGAGGTCGACTACAACGGCGCCCCGGCCGGCTACGCGGCCGCCCCCGGAGACGCCCTCGCCTACGCCGACGCCCACGACAACGAGTCCCTGGCCGACGCCCTGGCCTACAAGCTGGCCCCCGGCACCACCCCCGCCGAGCTGGCCCGCGCCCAGGTCCTGGCCATGGCCACCGCCACCCTCTCGCAGGGCCCGTCCCTCTCCCAGGCGGGCAGCGACCTGCTCCGCTCGAAGTCCCTGGACCGCAACTCCTTCGACAGCGGCGACTGGTTCAACGCCGTCCACTGGGACTGCCGCGACGGCAACGGCTTCGGCCGGGGCTTGCCGCCCGCCGCCGACAACCGTCCCAAGTGGCCTTACGCGAAGCCCCTGTTGAGCGGGCCCGCCCCCGGCTGCCCCGAGATCACCGGAGCCTCGGCCGCCTACCGCGACCTGCTGCGCATCCGTACGACGGAACCGGCCTTCGCCCTCACCACGGCCGACGCGGTCCAGTCGAAGCTGTCCTTCCCCCTGTCCGGGACCGAGGAGACCCCGGGCGTGCTCACCATGACCCTCGGCGACCTCGTGGTGGTCTTCAACGCCACCCCGACCGCCCGGCCCCAGCGCCTCCCCGCCCTCGCGGGCACGGGCTACGCCCTCCACCCGGTGCAGGCCCGGGGGGCCGATCCGGTGGTGAAGGGCGCCGCCTACGAGGCCACGACCGGGGAGTTCACCGTCCCCGCCCGTACCGTGGCCGTGTTCCGGCGCGCCTGACCCGACGTACCCCGGAGGGGGGGGGGGGGGGCCCCCCCCCCCCCCCCCCCCCCCCGGGGGGCCCCCGGGCCGGGGGGGGGGGGGGGCCGCCGGGGGGGGGGGGGGCCCCCCGGCCCCCCCCCCCCCCCCCCCCCGCCCCCGCCCCGCCGGGCCGGGGGGGGGGGGCGGCCCCCCCCCCCCCGCGGCCCCCGGGGGGGGGGGGGGGGGCCCCCGCCCCCCCCGCGCCCCTCCGGTGCGTCCGCCTGCGCGTGGGGTCGCGGCCTCAGGCGTCGAGGCGGCGCTCCAACAGGATCACCCCGTACACCCGGCCGTCGCTGCCCTGCTTCGAGGGGAATTCACCCACCACCCGGTAGCCCGCGCCGCGGTAGTACGCGAGCAGCCGCGGATTGGTCGAGACGCAGTCCAGCCGGGCCCGCTCCCGCCCCGTCCGGGCGATCCGCCGCTCGGCGTGTTCGAGGATCCGCCGCCCGGTGCCGGGGGGCGCCGCCTCCCGCTCCACCATCAGCCGGTGCACGTACCCGGCCACCGGGGGCTGGACGCCCCAGGCCTCCTCGTCGGACCACCACAACTCGTACGCCCCGACGACCTGGCCGTCGCTGTCCTCGGCGAGCCAGACCTCCCCGTCGCGCATCTTCCCCTTGAAGTGCGCGGCGTCCTTCTCGCCGGGCTTCCACTGGTCGATGCCGTGCTTGCGCATCCACCGGGCCGCCTGGTCGTAGAGCTTCACCAGTGTGCCGGCGTCCTTCTCCGCGGCCTGCCGGAACAAGATCCCGTCGTCAATGATCACGCGGGCATTATCTCCGTGCGTCCGCTCAGCGGGGACGCGGCACGGCCCCCGGCCCGGATCCGGGCACCAACGCCGCCAGCCGCCCGACCAGTTCCCCGAAGGGCCCGTCCGCCGGCTCGTCCGCCAGGATCCGTACGAGGATCCCCGCCATCTCCGCGTCGTACGCGGCGCTGACCGCAGCCAGCGCCGCGAAGTCGTGCACCAGCTGCAACTCCAGCTCGGCCCGGGGGATGGTCCGACCGTCCAGCCACAGCAGCGCCGTGGACTCCGCCAGGGACACCCAGGAACGCACCACCAGCACCAACCGGGCCGGCGGGTCCTGGACCCCGATGTGGGAGACGATCTGCTCGTACGCGGCCTGCCGGACGTCGTCGATCATCGCGTTGGTCCGGCTGCTGCCCACCGCCGGGCCCCCGCGCATCAGCGCGGAGAACCCCGGCCCGTGCTCGTCGACGAAGGCGAAGTACCGCCCCATCACCCGCAGCAGCCGGGACCCGAGCGGCCCCTCGCGGGGCTCCACGAACCGCTGCGCCAGCTCGTCCGCCGCCCGCCGCAGGGCCGCCTCGTACAGGCTCAACTTGCCGGGGAAGTAGTGGTAGACGAGCGGCCGGGATATCCCGGCCGCCGCCGCGATCTCGTCGATCGACACCTCGTCGGGGGAGCGGTTGCTGAACAGCTCCAGGGCCACCCCGATCAGCTGTTGCCGCCGCTCCTCGACACCCATCCTGCGCCGCACCCCGGTTGTCATGCCGACACCCTACTCACGGCGCGCCCGGACGGCTCCCGCGGCCGGGGCCCGGACGGTCTACAGGTCCAGCGTCAGCCGGTCCGAGGCCGCGCGCGAGACGCACAGCAGCATCGAGTCCGCCCGCTCCGCGTCGGTGAGGAGTTCGTCGCGGTGCTCCACCTCGCCCGCCAGCACCCGGTGTTGGCAGGTCCCGCAGAAACCCTGCTCGCAGGAGTACGGGGTGTTGGGCAGCACCCGGCGCACCGCCGCCAGGGCGGACTCCTGCGCGCCGACCTCCACCACGCGCCCCGAACGCCCCAGTTCCACGGCGAAGGGTCGCGCCGGGCCCGCCTCGGCCGGGGCGAAGCGCTCCAGCCGGACGGCCGCCGGATCCGGGACGGCCTCGGTCACCGCCCGCATCAGCGGCTCGGGACCGCAGCAGTACACCAGCGTGTCCGGGCCGATCCCGGCGAGGGGGGCCAGGTCGGGGAGGCCCGCCTCGTCCTCGGGCACCACGGTGACCCGGTCCCCGTAGGCGGCGAGTTCCTCCAGGAAGGGCATCGTGGCCCGCGAACGCCCGCCGTAGAGCAGGGTCCAGTCGGCGCCCGCCGCCGTCGCGGCCCGCAGCATCGGCAGGACGGGGGTGATCCCGATGCCGCCCGCGACGAAGGCGTACGAGGGCGCGGGCAGCAGCTCGAACCGGTTGCGCGGGGGCCGCAGCACCAACTCGGCGCCCTCCGCGAGCCGGGCGTGCGCCTCGCGGGAGCCCCCGCGGCCGGTCTCGACCAGCCGGACCGCGATCCGGTACGTCCCCGCGAGCGCCGGGTCCCCGCACAGGGAGTACTGCCGGACCAGCCCCGAGGGCAGCGTGACGTCCACGTGCGCCCCCGGGCTCCAGCCGGGCAGCTCGGCGGACTCCAGCGTCAGGCACAGCACCCCGTCGGCGGGCTCGGTGCGCGAGGCGATCCGCGCCCGCAGCGCCCGGCGCGGGGAGTGGCCCGACACGGGCGTCTCCAGGGCGGGCAGCGGCCACAGGGGGGAGCGCCGGATCCGGCGGCGCAGGGCCCGCCGGGTCAGGGCCGCGGCCCCCACCGCCGCGGTCAGTGCCAGCGCGCGCCTCATGCCGTCACCCCGCCGTCGGCGGCCGGTCCGGCGGGGTGCCCGCCGTTGGCGCCGGGGGAGGAGGCCAGGTAGGCCACCGCCTGGGCCGTGGAGCCCTCCTGGGAGGGGTGGTACGTCCGGGAGAGGTAGGTCGGGATCGACTTGAGCATCGCCCCTGTCGAGGGCAACACCCCGCGCCGGCCCGCGCGGTGGAACTGCCCGAGCGAGGCGGTGGCGGCCTTGAGGTGGGGGTCGTTCTCCATGAAGAAGCGGGACCCGCGCTGCCACAGGAAGACGAGGGCGGTGAAGGCGGTGGCCCAGGTCCGGGCCCGGCGGTGGTAGCCGCCGTCGAGGTGCATGAACAGGTCGAAGGCCACCGACCGGTGCTCGACCTCCTCCGCGCCGTGCCAGCGCAGCAGGTCCAGCATCATCGGGTCGGCGCCCCGGCGGTCCAGCTCACCGGCGTTGAGCACCCAGTCGCCCAGGAAGGCCGTGTAGTGCTCGATGGCTGCGATCAGCGCGACCCGCTCCAGCAGCCACCACTTGCGGGCCCGACCGGGCGGCAGGGTCCGGTCGCCGAGCATCTTCTCGAACAGCCAGTCCACCTGGGCGGTGTAGGGGGTCGGGTCCAGGCCCAGGCGCTTGAGGTGCGGGAGCACGTCGTCGTGGGCGGCGGCGTGCATGGCCTCCTGGCCGATGAAGCCGACCACGGCCGCCCGCAACCGCTCGTCCGTGATGTACGGGAGCACCTGCTTGTAGACGTGCACGAACCAGCGCTCCCCGGCGGGCAGCAGCAGGTGCAGCACGTTGATCGTGTGCCCTGCGAAGACCTCGCCGGGCAGCCAGTGCAGCGGGGTGTCGTCCCAGGAGAAGGCGACGTCGCGGGCCTGGAGCTCCATGTGTTCCGACGCCACGGGAGCGGGCGCGGGCGGCGTATTAGACATGGCGTCAATGTACTGATGGGTACGGGAGAGGAGAACCCCCTTGCACCGCCCAATCCGGAGCCCGGGCCCGACGCCCGCCCGGGCGGACCCGCGCGGGCCCGGTGCACCACCTACCGCAACACCCCGGCCTTCTTGCCGTCCGTCAGCTTCCCCGAGAGGTCCACCTGCGCACCCTCGCGGGCCTTCACGGCCAGCCGGTTGCCGTTCGCCGAGCCGGTCACCCCGCTGCCCGACACCGACAGCGAGGCGAACTGCGCGCTCCCGGCCGCCAGTACGTACCACTGCCCCGCACGCGACTTCCAGAGGACCCCCGCCAACACCCGGGGTTCGCGCGGCCCGCACGCCGCCGAGCCCTCGGCCTTCGCCGCCTGGGCCGCGAGCGAGGCCCCCGGCGCCAGGAACTGCGCCTGCACCCGGTCCGCCGTGCCCTGCCAGGTCTCCGCGCGGGTGCACAGCCAGGTCGCGGTGCCGTCGGCCTCGGGCAACGGCTGCTTCGCGTACGTCCAGGCGTTGACGGTCCGCACCCCGTGCGAGCGCACCGAGGGCAGCAGGCAGGCGATCTTCGCCCACTCGCCCAGCTCCGCCGGCTCGGTGACGTCGCGCGAGGCCCCCGGGGCGCCCGAGGTCAGCCGCGCGGGGGTCAGCTCGCCCAGGTCCGTCACCAGCCGCGTCGCGCCGTCGCCGGTCAGGGACAGCGCGTTCCAGGCCGTGCAGTTGCCCGCCGGAGCGGGGCCCACCACCGGCGGGGTGATGCCGTCCGGGGTGAGCTTGAGCGCGGTCGGCGCATCACCGGGCTTGAGCAGGTCGCGCAGGGCTGCGCCGGTGACCCAGGGCGCCGTCAGGTAGCGGACGTTGCCGTCGACCCGGCTCAGCACCAACGCCGTCGCGGTGTCCGCCGAGGCCCCGTCGGTCCGGGCGAAGTCCAGGGCGGCGCCGGCCGTCCCGGCGCGCGGCTCCGCGTAGCGGACCACCCGCAGCCCGTCGTACAGCAGCACCACCACGGCCTGGTCCACCGCGCCCGCGAACAGCAGCTGCGGCGGCCCCATCGGCGGCCCCGACGGGGTGCCCGGGGTGGCCGAGACGACCACCGCCTTCCCGGGCCGCGCCCACACGGCCAGCGCCCGGCGCAGCAGGGCGGTGTCCTGGACGCGGTCGCCGCGCGCGGGCCAGGCCGAGTAGTCCGTACGGGAGGACGTGTGCCACACCGTCGGCGCGACCCGGGCCAGTTGCCCCGGGTCCAGGGCCTGCTCCGCCGCCGCGTTCAGCGCGTACGGCGGGGCGGCGGGCCCGTCCGAGCCCCAGCCGCCGCCCGGCAGCGCCAACAGCGTCCCGCACACCGCGAGGGCCGCCGCGGCAGCCAGTCCGGCCCGCGCGAACCGGCGCCGGCGCAGCAGGTCGGTGGGCCGGGCCTGGAGCACGCACGGGTCGAACTCAGGGGAGGCGAAGAGGGCGTCGTGCGCCGGGTCCCCCGACTCCGCGACCGCCGCCGCCGGATCCGCCACCCCGGCCTGGGCCAGCACCCGCAGCACGTCGGGCTCCGCGAGCCCCTCCAGCGCCCGCAGCACGCACGCCGCGCGGCCGGGGCCGTTCAGGGTGGCCAGCCACTGGTCCAGGGCCAGCTCCTCGGCCCCGCCCGAGCGCGGGAACAGCCGCAGCCCCCACACCTGCGGGAGCGGCGCGGGCAACTGCCCGCGCAGCGGGAGCGCCTTGAAGCTCAGCGGGATCCCCGCCTCCAGGGCGGAGCGCAGCACCCGCAGGCGGACGTACGCGTAACCGGACTCGGGCCCGTCGATCCCGCCGCGCTGCGCCGGGACCCCGCCCCGCACCGCGCCGGGGTCGGCGGCGCGACGGCCGCGGGGCAGGGCCCGCTGGGTCAGCGAGTGGGCGGTCAGCACCCGCCGGTTGCGGCCGAGGGCGGGCGGCAGCACCAGGTAGGCGAGCCGCACCAGCCGCGGGTAGTGCTCGACGATGGCGGCCTCGGCCTGCTCGACGTCGGGGGGCAGGGGGCGGGTGGCGGTATCCGGCGCAGTCACGTTCAGCAGAACGAGCGATTCGTCGGATGGTCACCCGCCTCCAGCTCACACGTTCGGACGAATCGAGTGAACGGTCGGACGCAGGGTCGGACGCCGGTCGGTGACCGGTCAGGCGACGAGCCGGGCCCGCAGCGCCTCGACGGTCTCGTCCGGGACGCCCAGCCCCTCGCGGACGTACTTCTCCATCGAGCCGTACCGGGTGGCGACCTCGTCGAGCCCCGCCTCCAGGTACGAGGGGAACACGCCGATCAGCGCGAGGGCGATGTCCGGGTCCCCGCCGGCCGCGGTGAAGCCCTCGATCATCGGGGCGAAGGCGGCCTTGACCGCCGGGTTCACCGACATGTACTCGGCCGTCAGGGTGGCCTCGTCGGCGCCGAGCAGCGAGAGGATCACCGTGGCGCCCCAGCCCGTACGGTCCTTGCCGGCCGTGCAGTGGAAGAGCAGCGGGCCCGCCCCGGGGTCGGCGACCTCCTCCAGGAGCGTGCGGTAGGCGGCCTGCGCCGAAGCGGTGCTGACGAACGAGCGGTAGACCGAGCCGAAGAGGGCCTGGGCCTTGCCGCCGCCCAAGTGCTCCTCCGCCACGATGGGATCGGCCAGGAGGTCCTTGAGCTGCGCCGCGGCGGGGGTCTTGGACTCGCCGAGCTTGTCGGCCAGTACGTCGCGCACCAGCAGCCGAACCCCGGCGGGTACCCGGTCCGGGTGGTCGGCGCGCTCGGCTTCGGTGCGGAAGTCGATGACGGTGCGCAGCCCCAGGCCCGCCACCACCGGGTCGGCGTCGAGGTCGAGCCGGTCGAGCGCGGCCGAGCGCAGCACCAAGCCGGGCAGGACGGTCCGGCCGCCCGCGAGCGGGGTGCCGCCGAGGTCGCGGAGGTTGGCGACGGTGGTGGCGGGTGCGGTGGTCATCGTGGCGGCTCCGGCGGTGTGCGACTGGGTCGGGCTGTTCGCGTGGTTCATGGCGATAAGGTCAGGCAAGACTGATTTTCCGATGTTTCGACCCGGAAAGACAATCGACGGCCAGCGAGATCCCGACCCCGAGCCCCAGCGCCACCAGGTGCCCGGCGTCGGTGAAGGTCCGCTCCCGGCGTAGCACCGGTCGGACGGCGACGGCCAGCAGTCCGGCCCGGGCGACGTTGCGCACGGTCCCGCGCGGCAGCGCGGAGGTGAGGGCGCCGAGCACCGCGTTGAACCCGTAGCTCGTCCCCACGTCCACCGCCCGGCGCGTCTCCCGGTCGGCGCCGCGGCGCAGGGCCCCGTAGACGAGCAGGGTCGCGGCGGCGTGCCCGAAGAGGAACACGCCCGCCGTCCACCAGGCCCCGTACGCGTACTCCGCGTACCCGAGGACCGCCACCAACAGCAGCGCGTACGGCAGCGGCATCGGCTCCTCGACCACGCAGGCGCTGCTGAGGAGGGTCGCCCAGCGGCCGGAGTCGAGGTTGTCCACGTTCGTGGAGCAGTCGCGCAGCACGTGCTCGCGCTCCGCCGGAGGCATCCGTTCCAGTACGTGGGCCCCGATCTGGACCCCGGCGGTGTAGAGCGCGCCGCCGAGCGGGAGGGGCCGAGCGGGCCACGGTGACGTGAGCGACCACGGTGAAGGGTTCACCCGATCATGATCGGATACCGCCCTCTTGCCGTGCGCACCGACCCCCGTGGGACGATGACCGGGACATGCCTGGATCCCGTTCCCGCGCGCCGATGCGCGCCACCCGGGCCGCGATGTTCGCGGCGGTGTGCGTGGTGTTGGCGGCGGTGGGGCATTCGTCCATGTCCGGTACGGATCTTCCCCTCGGATGGCTTCTGGGTGCCTTCGCGGTGACCGCCGGGCTGGCCCGGACGGCCACCGGACGACGCTGCGGCCCGGCGGGGATCACCAGCGCGCTGCTCCTCGCCCAAGGGGCCCTTCACCTCGCCTTCTCCTGGGCCGAGGCCCGGATCCCGGCCGGATCCCCGTCTCCGTCCCGGGCGGACGCCCCGGCCGGCGCCGCCGAGGCGATGTCCGGGCACCACCACACGGCGGGCCCGTCGATGCCCGGGGTCGGGGACGCCGCGGCCATGGCGGACATGCCCGACATGGCCGGCATGGCGGACGCCGCCGGGCACGGAGCGGGCGCGGGGGTCGGCGCGGTCGCGGGGGTCGGCCCGGGCGGTGTCGCCGACATGCTCGCGATGGCCGGCCACGGCGGGCTCGCGATGATCGCCGCACACCTCCTCGCCGCCCTGCTCTGCGGCCTCTGGTTGGCCCGGGGCGAGGCCGCCGTCTTCCGGTGGGCCCGGGCCGCGGGCGCCGTCGCCCTGGTGGCGGCCCGACCGCTGTCCCGGGCGCTCGCGCTGCTGCGGACCCGGTCGGCACCCGTACCGGCGCCGCCCGCGCACCGGCCCGCGTACGTACGACCGCGCCGGCTGCGCGGAGCCGTGCACGCCCACACCGCGGTCCGTCGGGGACCGCCCGTCCGGCGAGCGGTCGGCACCACGGCCCCCGGTCTTCCCGCGCGCGCCTGACCGGCGCGTCCCTCTCGGCGAGGGGGGCGAGACCAGGGGCTCCTCACCCTGTCTTCGCCAACCCTTAGGACCGACATGTCCCTCGACGAGCTTTCCGGCGCCCCGACCCCGGATGCCGCCCCTCCCGCACCCCCCGCCCCTCCCGCATCGTCCGCCTCGGTCGCACCCGCCGCCCCGGCCCGGAGCGCCGGCGGATGGGCCGCCCTGCGCCCGCTGCTGCTGCGGATCCACTTCTACGCGGGGCTCCTCATAGCCCCCGTCCTGTTCCTCGCCGCCACCACCGGCCTGCTGTACGCGGGTTCCTGGCAGGCGGAGCGCGTCCTCTACTCCGACGAGCTGACCGTCGCCCGCACCGGCGACAGCGCGGTCCCGCTCGGCACCCAGGTGCGGGCCGCCCAGGCCGCCGCCCCCGAGGGCAAGGTCGTGGCCGTCTGGCCCGCTCCCGAGGCCGACGCCACCACCCGGGTGATCATGGAGCGCCCGGGGCTCGGGGAGGGCGAGACCCTCACCGTGTTCGTCGACCCGTACACCACCGAGGTGCGCGGGCAGCTCACCACCGCCGGCGACGCCCTGCCGCTGCGGGCCTGGCTGAGCGAGTTCCACTCCAGCCTCCAGCTCGGCGAGTTCGGCCGGAACTACAGTGAACTCGCCGCCAGTTGGCTCTGGGTGGTCGCCCTGGGCGGACTCGCCCTGTGGATCGGCCGTCGCCGCTCCCGCAAGGCCGACCTCGTACGGCCCGACCGCAAGGCCACCGGCCGCCGCCGGACCCTGTCCTGGCACGGCGTCGTCGGCCTGTGGGCGGTCGCCGGACTGGTCGTCCTGTCCGCCACCGGCCTGACCTGGTCCCGCTACGCGGGCGAGAACATCGACCGGGTCCAGCAGGGCCTCGGGGGCTCCACCCCCTCGGTTTCCGCCGCCCTGGACGGCTCCGCCGGCGGTTCCGACGAGCACGCCGGGCACGTCATGCCCGACGGCACGACCATGGCCCCGCCGCCGCAGCCCACCGCCGACATCGGCATCGACCGGGCCGTCTCCGCCGCCCGCGCCGCCGGGATCACCGAGAGCCTGCGCGTCACCCTGCCGGCCGAGGGCAACGGCTACGTGGTCAAGGAGACCGACAAGACGGTTCCGGTCCACCTGGACGCGGTCGCCGTGGACCCGGCCGACGGCCGGATCATGGACGAGCTCCGCTTCGCCGATCACCCGTTGCTCGCCAAGATGACCCGCTTCGGCATCGACCTGCACATGGGGCTGACCTTCGGCCTCGCCAACCAGATCGCCCTGGCCGCCCTCGCCGTTGCCGTGATGTTCCTGATCTTCTGGGGCTACCGCATGTGGTGGATGCGCAGGCCCACCAAGGAGCGCACCCGCTCCGTGGGCCGCCCGCAGCCGCGCGGCGCCTGGCGCAGGCTGCCGATGACCGTCCTGCTGCCGTTCGCCGCGGTGACGGCGCTCGTCGGCTGGTTCGTCCCGATGCTCGGCATCAGCCTGCTGGTGTTCCTCGTGGTCGACGCGGCCCTCGGGTCCGCCGCCGCGCGCAGGGCCGCGAAGGCGGCGTAACCCCCCGCGCGCTCCGGGACGCACGCACGGTGGGCCCGTACTCCGCTCGGGAGTACGGGCCCACCGTCAGGTCCGGAGTGCCCGTCAGGGCGCGTACTTGTAGCCGACCCGACGCACGGTCTGGATCGCCCCGCGCCGGGAGGTGCCCAGCTTGCGCCGCAGCCGGGCGATGTGGACGTCGACCGTCCGACCGTCCCCGACGTGACCGTAGCCCCACACCGTGGTCACCAACTGGTCGCGGCTGTGCACCCGGTGGGGGTGCGCCACGAGGTGGGAAAGGAGCTCGAACTCCAGGTACGTCAGGTCCAGCACCCGTCCGTCCACCTCGGCGGTGCGCTGCGCCGCGTCGATGCGGACGAGCGAGTCGCCGCTCGTGACGGCGGTCGTGGCCGCCGCCGCCGCGGGCGCGGGCGTCGCGGCGGGAACGGACTGCGGGGCGAAGGCGATCGACTGCTGATCGGCCGGTACGAGGACCAGGTAACCGATCATCGGCGGCTGGCCCGGCAGCGTCGGCAGGGTGTGCTGCGGCGCGGGGAACCAGGTGGCGCCGGGCGGGAGCAGGTCCACCACGCGGGCCACTTCGTCCCGGTCGACCGAGCGCAGTCGGTGGCGCGGACTGGGCGGGAAGGCCGGGTACGCCGGGGCGACGGAGGTCGCGGCGGAAGCGGAGGAAGGGAAGGAACGGGTGTTGGACATGAGTGGTCAGCTCTTTCACGCGGAGTGGTCGGCAGGAGACGTACGTACGCGTTCGTTCGTTCGTCGGTGTCGTACCGCGCAGACCGAAGGCCTCGGGGAGGTCCGATGGTGAAGGGGTCCCGGGAGGTTTTAGAGGGCCGGCGCGTTCTTCGCGCGGCAACACACCCGGTCGAAATCGTGATCCTGACGGGAGGGCCAGAACGGCTCCAGGTCTCTGCGACCTGTCAGGGAGTGCGAATGGCTGGCCATGCGGCCATTCAAGCAGATGTAGGGGGCCCAGGGCAGACCCCGTCTCAGCCAATGGATCGGAATCTCAAATTCCGCGTTCTGGTGTGTGTCGCTCCATTACATTCCCGACAAAACATCAACCGCCCGGCCCTCATGGCCCTCGACGACGAAGCGGCGCCCGCCCGCCCCGGAACGGGGGAGGGTGGACGCCGCGTGCGTCACGGGGAGCGGACCGGACGGATCCTCGGACGGATCGGTCGGGGCGCCCGGGGCTGACGGATCAGACCAGGCCGTCCTTCTCCAGGGCGGTGCAGCAGGTGTCCGTGATCAGGCGGGTCACCACGTACGGGTCCACGTTCGCGTTCGGGCGGCGGTCCTCGATGTAGCCCTTGCCGTCCTTCTCCACCTGCCACGGGATGCGCACCGAGGCGCCGCGGTCGGAGACCCCGTAGCTGAACTCGTTCCACGGAGCCGTCTCGTGCAGACCCGTCAGGCGTTCGTCGATGCCCGCGCCGTAGTTCTTGACGTGGTCCAGCGGCTTGCTGCCCTCGCCCAGCGACTCACAGGCCGAGACGATCGCGCGGTAGTCCTCGCGCATGGCCCTCGTGGAGAAGTTGGTGTGGGCGCCCGCGCCGTTCCAGTCGCCCTTGACCGGCTTCGGGTTCAGCGTCGCGGAGACGTTGAAGTCCTCGGCGGTGCGGTAGAGCAGCCAGCGCGCGATCCACAGCTGGTCGGAGACCTCCAGCGGCCCGACCGGGCCCACCTGGAACTCCCACTGGCCGGGCATGACCTCGGCGTTGATGCCGGAGATCTCCAGGCCCGCCGCCAGACAGTGGTCGAGGTGCTTCTCGACGATCTCGCGGCCGAAGATCTCGTCCGAGCCGACACCGCAGTAGTAGCCGCCCTGCGCCGCCGGGAAGCCGTTGACCGGGAAGCCCAGCGGGCGGGTCCCGTCGAAGAACGTGTACTCCTGCTCGATGCCGAAGATCGGGGCCTGCGAGGCGAACTTCTCGGCGACCGGGCGCAGCAGCGCGCGGGTGTTCGACGCGTGCGGGGTCATGTCGATGTTCATGACCTCGCACAGGACGAGGAGGTGGTCGCCGCCGCGGATCGGGTCCGGGCAGGAGAACACCGGCTGCAGCACGCGGTCGGAGGCGTGGCCCTCGGCCTGGTTCGTGCTCGAACCGTCGAAGCCCCAGATCGGCAGTTCCGCGCCGTCGGCCAGGATCCTCGTCTTGGAGCGAAGCTTCGCCGTCGGCTCGGTGCCGTCGATCCAGATGTACTCAGCCTTGTAGCTCACGGGCCCCATCCTGACTCTGCGGGTGCTGCGGATCGCCATGGTGTGTGACGGCAGCGTGCCCCGCCGCGATTTCTCTTCCGTTGCCCGGGTGTGAACCCCGTGTTACCGAGATTCGCGCCCCAGGTGGGGCGGGTCGTGCGGGTCACCTGTCGGACACCCGTCCGGGTCAGGCAGACTGGGCGGGTGAGCATTTCGTACGATTTGACTTCCGCCGGCGAAGAGCCCGAAGGCCCCGCCGATCCCTCCCTACCGGCCCGCCCCCGCGTGGGACTGCTGGGCACCGGCCCCTGGGCCCGCCGCACCCACGCCCCCGCCCTCGCCGCGCACACCGGCTCCGAGTTCGCCGGAGTGTGGGGCCGCACCCCCGAAGCGGCCGCCGAACTCGCCGCAGCCCACGGCGTGAAGGTGTACGAAGACCCCGACGAGCTGTTCGCGGACTGTGACGTCGTGGCCTTCGCCCTGCCGCCCGACGTACAGGCCCCCCTCGCCGTCCGCGCGGCCGCCGCCGGATGCCACCTGCTGCTCGACAAACCCGTCGCCACCACCGCCCGGGACGCCCGCGCCGTCGCCGACGCCGCCGCACGCCACCACGTCGCCTCCGTCGTCTTCCTCACCCTCCGCTTCGCCGAGCCCACCGCCGGGTGGGTGACCGAACAGGCCGCACGCACCGGCTGGTACACCGCCTCCGCCCACTGGCTCGGCGCGGTCTTCCCGCCCGACGGCGGGCCCAGCGCCTACGCCGACTCCCCCTGGCGCAAGTCCAAGGGCGGCCTGTGGGACGTCGGCCCCCACGCCCTGTCCGTCCTGATCCCCGTCCTCGGCGAGGTCACCGCCGTCACCGCCGCCCGGGGGCCGTCCGACGTGGTCCAGCTCGCGCTGCGCCACGCCTCGGGCGCCGCCAGCACCGCCGTGCTCAGCCTGGGCGCGCCCCAGGCCGCCGCCGGAGTCGGGCTGGAGCTGCGCGGGGCCGAGGGCGTCTTCGCCCTGCCCGACTGGAGCGACGTCCCGGGCGCCTACGGGCGGGCCCTGGACGCGCTGCTCACCGCCGCCCGCACGGGCGTCCCGGATCCGCGCGGGGCGGAGTTCGGGGCCCGCCTGACGGAGATCCTGGCCGAGGCGGAGGGGCAACTGGATGGGTAGGGCTACTTGATGAGGGCGTTCGCCACGATGATGGCGAGGCCGATGGTGGCGTCGGCCAACCCGATGAGCAGCGCGGACCCGAGCCGGTAGCCCACCCAGATCGCCACGAAGGAACCCCAGGCGAAGAGCAGCGCCGTGTTCAGCCCGAGGCCGACGGCGGTGACCCCGTACGACTCCCAGTCCGCGATCCCGGCGACCAGCAGCAGGACCACGGTGGGCAGGGTGGCCGCGATCATCGGCCACTCGTTCCACAGCGACCGCCCCAACACCCGCCACCGGTGGCGCGAGCCGCCGGGGTGGTGGGTGGCCATGTGGTGGGAGTAGCCGTGCGCGAGCCCGGCCGTGGCGGCGGTGACCAGGACCCAACTGGCGTCGTAGAAGGGGGTGTACTCCCCGCCCTTCTGGTCGAGCGCGGCCAGCAGCCCACTGGCCAGCACGGTCCCGTACACCCCGCCGAACATCCAGTCGGCCGTCGCCCGAGGCGGCGGAATCGGATACCCCCCGGCGGCAGGCGGCGGAGGTGCGGGCGGCGAGGGCGTGGATGGCGGCTGCTGCTCGGCCACAAGGCTCCTTTAGTCCGGCTTTGTTCCTTTTGCACACTCCGGCCACCCTACGAGGTACGAGGTGGGGGCGAGGTGAAGGCGGGGGGCGGGGCGGGGGCTTCGGGGGAACCTCGGCGGTGTGCCGTTGACCGGTCTCTCGGATGGTTTGGGGGTTTCCCGCCAGTCCACTGTCCTTCCGTGCCGGTCCGGTCCCTCAAGGGCGCTCACTGCGTTCGCGTCGCTACGCGATTTCGCTGCGCTCCACCCTTGACCGACCGGCCCGTCCCGGAATGCCAAAGACTGTCGGGAAGCCCCCAAAAGAACGGGCTGGTCTGAACGAGGGAGGAGCGGGTCCGTCATAGGACATCGGGCGGGCGCTTCGGCGAGCACGCATGGCATCCGGGTCCCTCGCAGAACCTTTCAGGACGGTAGAGACGGCCCACGCACCAGGTCGTGCCCCCTCCCACTCGGCTTAGCGTCTGCGATCCGTCTGTGGCCGGACATAAGCCGCACCAGGCCTCTCCAGTCCCACTCGGCTCAGCGTCTGCGACCCGGATGGACTGCATGGCCCACTGACCGCACGGAATGACGAAGTCATCAACCGTGGAAGTGGAGAAGCGGTCATGGGCTGGCGACAGCCCCTGATGCGCGCTTAAAGGCCCTCACATACCCGCCACGGAAGGCCAGATGAGCAGACGGGCCGCAGACGCTAAGCCGAGCAAGAGATGAGAGGCCTCATGTGGCCTATGTCCAGCCACAGACGGATCGCAGACGCTAAGCCGAGAGAAAGTGCGTAGCGATCCGATGCGCCCTCGGTCCTGTTCGGGTGTCCTGATCAACCTGTGGTGTGGAGTGGTCCGAGTCGAGTCCTGAAAGGTTCTGCGAGGGACCCGAATGCCCGGCCTGCCGACCGAAGCGGCCGTCCCATCGCCCCTGAGAGACCCGCTCCTCGTCACTTCAGACCAGCCCGTTCTTTTGGGGCTTCCCGACAGTCTTTGGCATTCCGGGACGGGCCGGTCGGTCAAGGGTGGCCGAAGGCCATCGCGTAGCGACGCGAACGCAGTGAGCGCCCTTGAGGGACCGGACCGGCACGGAAGGACAGTGGACTGGCGGGAAACCCCCACACCATCCGAGAGCCCGCCCCCACACGCATGCCGCCGAGGTTCCCCCGCAGCCCCCGCCCCGCCCCGCCCCCCACCCCCTACCCCCGACGGGAAAGGGCCTCGTGGACGGCCTCGGGTGAGCGGGCGATGACGGCCGTGCCGTCCTCGGCGGTGATGATCGGGCGCTGGATCAGCTTCGGGTGGGCGGCCAGGTGGGCGATCCACCGTTGCCGCCCCGCCTCGGTCTCCTCGCGCGGCAGCTCCCGTACGCCGGTCTCCTTCGCGAGGGGGTCGGAGGTGCGCGTGATGTCCCACGGCTCCAGCCCGAGGCGGCCCAGCACCTCGCGGATCTCCTGTTCGGAGGGGACGTCCTCCAGGTAGCGGCGCACCGTGTACTCGGCGCCCTCCGCGTCCAGCAGGGTCAGCGCACTGCGGCACTTCGAGCAGGCGGGATTGATCCAGATCTCCATGCGCACCAGCCTAGCCAGGCGCTGCCGGCCAGCGGCTTTTGTCAGTGGGCCCCGGTAAAATCGAGGGAGAACGACAGGAAGCCAACTACCGTTTGGGAGGCTGTAGATGGCCGCTGCCGCTGTCATTGAGATGCCCAAGAGGAAGCCACTGCCGGCGGGTCTGCCGCGCGAGTGGTACGAGAGCCACAACCGCCGCCTCAAGGCGATGCGGTTGGCGATTTCCCTGCTCGACACGGGGACCTACGACGCCAAGCGCGCCACCAACCGCAAGATACGGACGATGGCCGTGCGGGTGGGGATCCACCGCCCGTCCAACCACACCTGCCGGATGGTGCGCACCTTCATCCGCGACAGCGAGTGACCACCGGCTGAGCGCCGGCTGAGCGTCGCCGGCTTTCAGGCCGCCCGCCGCGCCGAGGCGTCGGCGGGCGGCTACCCGGACAGGGTGCCGGTCGAGGGTTCGCCCTCCGGGCGGCCGGGGTGGGCGGGCAGGGTGACGCGGATGCTGATCGGGGTGTCGACCGGGGCTCCGGAGGGCGCTCCTTGGTCGCGGACCGGATTGCCGGCGACGACCGACCCGAGGAGCATCGCGCCGCTCAGCAGGCCGACGGCCGAGGCGCCGGCCAGGACCGCCGCGATGCGTCGGTTGTGTCGGTGCGGTGCGTGCATGGGGGCCTCGTCTCGACGGGAGTGGGTGACATCGTCGAGACAAACACGGAAAACGGGCCAAAAGGTCCGCTGTTACGGATTGATCACGCGATCAGTACGGAGCGGTCACGACGGCCGGTCACGACGGCCGGTCACGACGGCCGGTCACGACGGGACGGTCTCGGCGCACGGCGAGAGCAGCAGCAGCGCCACGTCGTCGCGCGGGCCGCCGCCCGTGAAGGCCGCCAGGTCCCGCCAGACCGCCGGGACCAGCCCCGCCGCGTCGCCGGCCAGCACCGGCACGCGGGTGGCCAGCGGGTAGAAGTGTCCGGCCGGGTCACGGGCCTCGGTGACCCCGTCCGTGTAGGCCAGCAGGCGGTCGCCCGGCCGCAGGGGCAGCTCGGTCACCGCCGGCGGGGCGTTGGGTCCGGCCAGGCCCAGCCCCAGCGGGGGGCCCGGTTCCACCTCCACCTCCGAGGCCTCGAAGTCCCGGAGCAGCAGCACCGGCGGATGCCCGCACGAGACGATCCGTACGAGGTCCAGCCCGGGCGGGAACTCCAGCAGCACCGCCGTCGCGAACAGCTCCGGGTGCGGGGTGCACTCGGCCGCCGTGTCCGAGGTGAGCCTGCGGTCGAGTCGGGCCGCGACCCCGGTCAGCTCCCCGTCGTCCAGCACCGCCTCGCGGAAGGCGCCGAGCAGCGCCACCACCGTGCCGACCGCCGCCAGGCCGTGGCCCTGGACGTCCGCGACCACGGCCCGCACCCCGTACGGCCCGGCCCGTACGTCGTACAGGTCGCCGCCGACCAGGGTGCCGCGCTGCGCTGCCCGGTAGAGCCCCGCGCAGCGCACCGGCCCCACCCGCTTCGGCACCGGCGGCAACACCGCCAGCTGGGCGGCCTCGGCGACGCTGCGGACGCTGACCAGCTGGGCGTCGCGGCGGCGGCGCACCAGCGCGATGACCACGCTGAGCAGGCCGACGGTGGCCACCGTGGCCAGGTCCGAGCCCTGGGCGTGCCCGACGCCGAGCCCCGGGAACGCCAGGAGGACCAGCACGAGCGCGGCGAAGACGGCGGTGCCGAGGGCGCCGTAGGAGAAGGCCGCCACGGCGGGGAGGGCGGCCAGGAAGAAGCCCAGCTCGATGTCGCCCGGCGTCAGCCACTGGGCGAGGCAGAGCCCCACCAGGGCCACGGCCGGCGCGAACCGGGCCCAGCGCGGTGGCGGCGCCGCGTGCAGGCTGCCCAGGTCCTCCCGTCCGCGTGTCACCCCTCCACCCTGGTACGCGCGCCCCGGCCGCGCACGCCGGGTGGCTCCGACGGGGCCCGGCCGCGACAGTGGTCCCGTGACGGATACGCGGAGCGGTGGGATCAGCACCCGGCTGAACTGGCTCCGGGCCGGGGTGCTCGGGGCCAACGACGGGATCATCTCCACGGCCGGTCTGGTGGTGGGCGTGGCCGGTGCCACCACCTCGCGCACCGCGATCCTGACGGCGGGGGTGGCCGGGCTGCTGGCGGGGGCGCTGTCGATGGCGGCGGGGGAGTACGTGTCCGTCAGCTCCCAGCGGGACTCGGAGAGGGCCTCGCTGGAGACGGAGCGGCGGGAGCTGAGGGAGGAGCCGGAGGCCGAGCTGGAGGAGCTGACGGGACTGCTGGAGGAGCGGGGGCTGAGCCGGCAGCTGGCCCGGGAGGCCGCCGAGCAGCTGACGGAGCGCGACGCGCTGCGGGCCCACGCCCGGGTGGAGCTGGGGATCAACCCCGACGAGCTGGCCAACCCGTGGCACGCGGCCTTCGCCAGCCTGATCGCCTTCACGGTGGGGGCGCTGCTGCCGCTGCCGGCGATCGTGTTGCCGGGGGCGGCGGCGCGGGTGCCGGTGACGGTGGGGGCGGTGTTGGTGGCGCTCACGCTGTGCGGGGTGCTGAGCGCGCGGCTGGGCGCGGCTCCGGCCGCGCCGGCGGTACGCCGCAACGTGCTCGGCGGCGCGCTGGCGATGGCGGTCACCTACGCGGTGGGCAGCCTGCTCGGTACGTTTTGACGGGACCGGCCGGGATCGAGGTGGGCCCCGTCCGGTCCGAGGTGGGACCGGCTCGGTCCGGGCAGGTCCGTTGAGTCGGCCGGGGTCCCGGGGGGTGGCGGGGCAGACTGGGGGCCATGCGTATCGCCCTCACCGGATCCTCCGGACTCATCGGCAAGGCCCTCGCGCGCTCCCTCCGGGCCGACGGCCACGACCTCGTCCGGTTCGTGCGCCGCGAGCCCACCCGGGCGGGGGAGGTGCGGTGGGATCCGGCGGCCGGGTACGTGGACCCGTCCGGGCTGCGCGGCTGTGACGCCGTCGTGCACCTCGCCGGGGCGGGCGTGGGCGACCACCGCTGGACGGACGCCTACAAGCGGGAGATCCGCGACAGCCGGGTGCTCGGGACCGCCGCCGTGGCCCGGGCGATGGCGGCCCTGGACACCCCGCCGCCCGTGCTGGTCTCCGGTTCGGCCGTCGGCTACTACGGCGACACGGGCTCCCGCGCCGTCGACGAGGACGCCCCCGCCGGAACGGGCTTCCTGCCCTCCGTCACCGTGGAGTGGGAGGCCGCCGCCGCCCCGGCCCGGGAGGCCGGGATCCGGACGGTGTTCGCCCGTACCGGGTTGGTGGTCGCCGGCGCGGGCGGGGCCTGGGCCAAGCTGTTCCCGATCTTCAAGGCCGGCCTCGGCGGTCGGCTCGGCAGCGGCGACCAGTACTGGTCGTACATCTCGCTGGAAGACGAGGTCGCCGCCCTGCGCCACCTCATCGTCACCCCCTCCCTCTCCGGCCCCGTGAACCTCACCGCGCCCGAGCCCCTGACCAACCGTGAGGTGACCGAGGCCATGGGCCGCGTCCTGCGTCGTCCGACCGTCTTCGCCGTCCCCGCGCCGGTGATGCGCCTCGCGCTCGGGGAGTTCGCCGAGGACGTGCTGGGCAGTCAGCGGGTGCTGCCCGCCCGCCTGTCGGCGTCCGGGTTCGTCTTCCGCCACCCCGGCATCGAGGAGTCGATCAGGGCGGCCCTGGCCTGAGCGGCGCCGGGCCGCGGCGGAGGCGCTGCACAGGCGCACCGGCTGACCATGTGCGACCGTATGTGACCCGGATGCGACCGTCGTGCGACCGGAGTTGTGCGCAATCCCCGGCCGGACCGGGGTTCTCCTTGAGCCCGTTGAGGGAAGGAGGAACCCCACATCGCCGCGCCGACCTCGGGGAGGGGCACGTGCTCAGCAGCACACACCATGCCGCGCACCATGCGGACGTCGTCATCGTAGGAGCCGGAGTCTCAGGACTCGCGGCCGCACACCACCTGATCGCGGCGGGGGTCACGGTCACCGTCCTGGAGGCCGCCGACGATCCCGGCGGCCGGATGGCCACCGCGTCGACCGACGGCTTCCGGCTCGACCGGGTCGGCCAGCTCCTCAGCACCGCGTACACCGAACCGGCCCGCACCCCCGGCCTGTCGGGGCTCGTCCTGCGCCCCTTCGCCGCCGGCGTCCTGGTGCAGGGCGCCGACGGCCGCCGCCAGCGGGCCGGGGCCCGCACCCCCGCCCGCGCCCTGGCCGGCGGCTCGCTCGACCAGGCCCGACTCAGCGCCGCCCTCGGCCGGCTCGCCGCCCTGCCGCGGGACCGGATCCTGGCCCGGCCCGAACGCACCGCCCTCGCCGCCCTGCGCTCGCGCGGGCTGCCTCCGCGCACCGTCAACGGGGTCCTGCGCCCCCTGCTCTCCGCCCTGCTCCGCGACCCGGACCTGACCACCTCCAGCCGGGTCGCCGACCTCGCCCTGCGCACCTTCGCCCGGGGCCGGTTCGCCGTGCCCGAGGGCGGCGCGGCCACCCTGCCCGACCTGCTCGCGGCCGGACTGCCGGCCGGCACCGTACGCACCGGGGTCCGCGTCCGGTCGGTGGCCACCAACCTGGTGACCACCGAGGCCCACGGCGACTTCCGCTGCCGCTCGGTGCTCCTGGCCACCGGCGCCCGCGCCGCCGCCGACCTCCTGCCCGGGCTGCGCGTACCCGCCTTCCACGAGGTCACCGTCATCCACCACGCGACCCCCGGGCCCCTGCCCTGGGACGGTTCGCTGCTCCTGGACGGCGACCCGAAGTGGCCCCTCGCGCACACCACCGTCATGAGCGCCGTCGACCCCACCCGGGCCCCGGCCGGCCGGAGCCTGGTCACCACCACCGTGCACGGCCCACCCCCGCCCGCCCGGACGGTCGCCGCCCGCCTGGCCCGGCTCTACGAGACCTCGACCCGGGACTGGGACCTCCTGGCCGTCCACCACACCCCTGAGGCCGTCCCGGCGATGCCCCCGCCGCACGACCTGCGGCGCCCGGTCCGGCTCCTGGCGGGGCTCTACGTGTGTGGCGACCACCGCGACTCCAACACCGTCGAGGGCGCCCTGCACTCGGCCCGCCGGGCCGCCACGGCCCTGCTGCGCGACTTCGGTGTCCCGCTGCCGGCCGCCCCGGAACCGGCCCTCCCGGTGGCGGCCTGAGATCGACCCGCGACGCGAAGGCCCGACCCCCTCGGGGGCCGGGCCTTCGCCACACCGTCCCGGACACGGCCGGGGTCCCCTCAGGACAGCGCCGCCACCCGGTCCCGGTACGTCCGCACCGCCGACGCGTCCCGGTAGGGCTCCAGGCGCCGCTCGAAGTCCCGTACGTACTCCACCGCGCGCACCGACCGCATCTCCATCGCCTGCTGCGCCGCCTCCGCCCCCAGCGCGCACGCCTGGTCCAGCTCGCCCAGCCCCAGCCGCGCCGTCGCCAGCACCACCCGGCAGAACAGCCGCGAGCGCGCGTACCCGGGCGCCCGCAGCTGGAGCGAGCGCTCCGCGTGCTGCGCCGAGGCCCGGTACTGCTGGAGGTCCCGGTGGCAGTGCCCGAACTCGTCCGCGAGCTGCGCCTCGTCGAAGGCCCGCGCCCAGTGCGGCACGTCGTCGCCCGGCCGGGCCGCGCCCAGCGCCCGCTCGGCCCGGACCAACGAGGCCGTCGCCGCCCGGACCTCGCCGAGGACCGCGTGCCCGCGCGCCTCGGCGGAGTGCAGCAGGGCCTGCACCACCGGCGGCGGGCCCGAGCCCACGCCCTGCTGGGCCACCCGGGCCAGCTGCACCGCCTCCCGGCCGTGCCCGAGGTAGACCGCCTGGCGGCTCATGGTGACCAGGACGTAGGACCCGTAGGGCCGGTCCCCGGCGGCCTGGGACAGCCGCAGCGCCTGGACGAAGTACCGCTGGGCCAGCCCGTGCGCGGCGATGTCGTACGAGGTCCAGCCCGCGAGCCGGGTCAGGTCGGCGGCGGCGGAGAACAGCCGCCGCCCGGTGGTCTCCCCGTAGGTGCCGCGCAGCATCGGCTCGGCCTCGTGCTCCAGGTAGCGCACCAGGGCCTGGCGGGCGTGGCCGCCGCCGTAGGCGTGGTCCAGGGTCCGGAACAGGTCGCCGACGGAGCGCAGCGCCGCGATGTCCCCGCCGGTGACCCGCTGGCCGGGACCCCGGTCGATCTGGCGCTGCCTGGGCACCGTGGCCCGGCCCTGCGGCGGGACCCGGGCCGCGGCGGGGTCGGCGCCGCGGCCCACGCGCTCGTCGGCCCGGCCGATGAGCCAGTCCCGGCTGGGCACCACCAGCCCGGCCGGGGTGAAGGCGATCTTGCGCAGTTCGGCGTGCGAGCCGGAGTCCTTGCGCCACAGCCCGCTCGCGATGTCCACGGCCTCCTCGGGGGTGGCGGCGAACTCCAGCCCCGCGTACACGGGCGCGCAGGCGTCCAGTCCGAGGTCCTGGGCCGACAGGCGCCGCCCGAGGCGCCGGGTGAAGACCTCCGCGATCAGCGCGGGGGTGGTGCCGCGGGGTTGCTGGCCGCGCAGCCACCGGGTCACGGAGGTCTTGTCGTACCGCAGGTCCAGACCGTGCTCCAGCCCGAGCTGGTCGACGCGGCGGGCGAGCCCGGCGTTGGAGAACCCGGCTTCCGCGATCAGTGCCGCGAGCTGCCGGTTGGGGACGCGCTGGGCAGGTCGTTCCGTCATCGTCTCCACGGTTTCCTGGCGTGAAAGACCGGGGTTCCGGCCCTCTGAACGGCGTGAATGTAGCGGCCAACTCCCCCCGGACCGCCCTCTCTGCCCCACATTCATCCGATCGTGTGCAGAATGCGTAGGACTCTTTACGGACCGACCCGGTCCGCCCGCGTACGCTGCGCCCCATGACCCAGCGGACCCACGGGGCACATTCCCCCGACACGTTCACGGAGTCCACCGCCCCGCTCCCCGCCCCCGAGCTGACCGAGGCGGAGTGCCGCCGGTGCGGCACCTACATCGCGGGCCTCGACGGGCGGTACGCGTGCGGGGTGTGCGGCTGGGTCAACGACCACTCGGAGGGCCACCGCAGGCTGCCCCGGGCCGACGAGGACCCCGACAGGCCGCCCCGGGGACGCCGGCTCCGCCCGCTGCCGCCGGGTCCCCGACCGGACGCCTGAGGGCAGCGCGGGGGGCGGGAGCGTGCCGCCGTACCCTTGCCGGGTGCGATACGTGCACACAGCAGGTTCAACGAGGAGGCGCTGCGGTGACTGAGCTTCGGTTTGTCCATCTGGGCTTCGGGCCGCAATCCGTCGAGTACACCGAGGCCTGGCAGGAGCAGCGCCGCGTGCACGCCGCCCGCTTCGCCGACGAGGTCGAGGACACCTGCCTGCTGCTGGAGCACCTCCCCGTCTACACCGCCGGCCGACGCACCGATCCCGCCGAGCGCCCCCTCGACGGGACCCCGGTCGTGGACGTGGACCGCGGCGGCAAGATCACCTGGCACGGTCCGGGTCAGCTGGTCGGCTACCCGATCATGAAGCTGCCCCGCCCGGTGGACGTGGTCGCCCACGTGCGCCGCCTGGAGGAGGCCCTCATCCGCACCGCCGCCGAGTTCGGCCTGGAGACCACCCGGATCGAGGGCCGCAGCGGAGTCTGGGTGCTCGGGGACCCCGTGGAGGAGCGCCCGAGGATCGGCGGCCTCTCGCTGGACTTCGACCCCCGTCTGCAGGACGAGGAGTTCGACCCCCGCCTGAACGGCCCCGAGTACGCGCCCTCCAACGCCGGCCAGCGCCGCGAGGACCGCAAGCTCGCCGCCATCGGCATCCGTGTCGCCAAGGGCGTCACCATGCACGGTTTCGCGATCAACGTGAACCCGGACAGCACCTGGTTCGACCGGATCATCCCCTGCGGCATCCGCGACGCCGGTGTGACCTCGCTCTCCTACGAGCTGGGCCGTGACGTCACCGTCGCCGAGGTGCTGCCGGTCGTCGAGCGCCACCTGAAGGACGTGCTGGAGCAGGCCGAACCGAAGCCGCGGGAGGTCGAGCCCGCCACGGGCTGACCCGCGCGGGGAATGGGCGCCGGCGTCCACCGGTTGGCCGACGTAAGAACGTATGAAATTACGGGCGTACCCTGGTGGGCGCCGAAGAATCGAAGTCACAGGGAGCCGGTCGTGTCCGCAGTCGCACCCGACGGACGCAAGATGCTGCGCCTCGAGGTCCGTAACGCCCAGACCCCCATCGAGCGCAAGCCCGAGTGGATCAAGACCCGGGCGAAGATGGGCCCCGAGTACACCAAGATGCAGGCCCTGGTGAAGGGCGAAGGACTGCACACGGTGTGCCAGGAAGCCGGTTGTCCGAACATCTACGAATGCTGGGAAGACCGCGAGGCCACTTTCCTCATCGGCGGCGACCAGTGCACCCGGCGCTGCGACTTCTGCCAGATCGACACGGGCAAGCCCGAGGCCCTGGACCGTGACGAGCCGCGTCGTGTCGGCGAGTCCGTGGTCACCATGGACCTGAACTACGCCACGATCACCGGCGTCGCCCGCGACGACCTGCCCGACGGCGGCGCGTGGCTGTACGCGGAGACCGTGCGCCAGATCCACCAGCAGACGGCGGGCCGCGAGTCCGGCCAGACCAAGGTCGAGCTGCTGGCCCCCGACTTCAACGCGGTGCCGGAGCTGCTGGAGGAGGTCTTCGCCTCCCGCCCCGAGGTCTTCGCGCACAACGTCGAGACCGTGCCCCGCATCTTCAAGCGGATCCGCCCGGGCTTCCGCTACGAGCGCTCGCTCGACGTGATCACCAAGGCGCGCGAGTACGGCCTGATCACCAAGTCGAACCTGATCCTCGGCATGGGCGAGGAGCGCGAAGAGGTCAGCGAGGCGCTGCGCGACCTGCACGCGGCCGGCTGCGAGCTCATCACCATCACCCAGTACCTGCGCCCCTCGCCGCGCCACCACCCCGTCGAGCGTTGGGTGAAGCCGGCCGAGTTCGTCGAGCTGGCCAAGGAGGCCGAGGACATCGGTTTCTCCGGCGTGATGTCCGGCCCGCTGGTCCGGTCCTCCTACCGGGCCGGTCGCCTCTACACCCAGGCGATGGAGAAGCGCGCGTCGGTCTGAGCCGGCGCGGTGCGGTGCGACACGGTGTGACGCGGGCAACCGGGTGGACCGTGTGAACTCACGCACACATGCTTACCAAGCGGTAACACCGCAGTGACGCGGCCCCTACGCTCTTTCGAGGAGAGCGTGGGGGCCGCGTCAATATTTCATCACGTTTGACCGGCCGGTCATGCCCTGGTAACACCAGTCAGTGACGCTGGGTCCACGCACCGCACACAAAAAACGAGCGAGCTCCGAGAGAGGGACCGACATCATGCAGGCCGCGCCCGTCCGCGCCATCGCCATCCCGTCCTTCGCGGAAGCCTTCCGCGGCATCGAATCCCTGCTCATGAGCGGTGCCCGTCGCAACGCCTGGACGGCCGTCCTGGAGGACCGCCGCAGGGCCATGGACCGGGACGAAACCGAACACGTACTTGAGGCCGCGGCGACCCGGACCTCGCAAGCCACGTAAACTTCGCTGTATGGCGAGGAAGTCAAACGCAGAGACTGCTGCGAACCCAGGGCGACTGAAGCAGATCGCCCTCACGTACAAGATGACGCGCAAGGCCGACCCGAAGGTCGGTCTGATCGTCGCGGGCGTGGGAATCGTCACCTTCGGTGTCTTTCTCGCGGTCGGCTTCCTGATCGGCCACCCGGTCTACCTGGGCATCCTGGGCTTCCTGGTGGCGTTCCTCGCGATGGCGATCGTCTTCGGACGACGGGCCGAGCGGGCTGCCTTCGGGCAGATGGAAGGACAGCCGGGCGCTGCCGCGGCCGTACTGGACAACGTGGGACGGGGCTGGTCCACCACCCCGGCCGTCGCGATGAACCGGAACCAGGACATCGTCCACCGGGCCGTCGGCAAGGCGGGCGTCGTCCTGATCGCGGAGGGCAACCCGAACCGGGTGAAGACCCTGCTCGGGGCCGAGAAGAAGAAGCTGGCGCGGATCATGCCCGAGATCCCGGTCCACGACTTCATCGTGGGCACCGGCGAGGGCGAGGTGCCGCTCAAGAAGGTCCGTACGACGCTGCTGAAGCTGCCGCGCGTGCTGTCCGGCCCGCAGATCACGCAGGTCAACGACAAGCTCCGGGCCATGGGCGACCTCATGAGCAACATGCCGGTCCCGAAGGGCCCGATGCCCAAGGGGATGCGGATGCCGCGCGGCGGAAAGATGCGCTGACCCGCTCTTCGTATACACACACGAACCACCACAGGGGCGCCCCCGAGCCGAACGGCCACGGGGGCGCCCCTGTGTGTACGCGGGGGGAGCGGGAAAGGGACCGGTCAGATCCGGACCTGGACGGCCTTCGCCAGCCGGTCGTGGAGACCGCGCCCGTCCCGGTCCCAGATCAGCGCCGGGATCACGAGCGCCAGCAGCAGGGTGCGGAGCACCACGCGGGGGATCCCGAGCCGCCCGCCGTCCTGCGACATCACCCGGAGGCCGAGCATCCGCTTGCCGGGGGTGAATCCCACGGTGCTCACGGTCAGGAGGGTCAGGGCGACGAAGAGCGCCAGAGTCCAGTTGGCCGTACCGTTCATGTCGCCGTGGGTGATCAGCCCGTATGCGATGAGCTGACAGCCGACCCAGTCGATGGCGACGGCCACGAGCCGGCGTCCGAAGCGGGCCACCGAGCCCGGCCCGGACTGGGGGAGACCCAGTTGCTGCCCCGGATAGCCGAAGTCGACGCCCATCTCCTCGGCGGTGGCGCGGGGGCCGGAGAGCCAGGATCCGATTGCTTGCCTGTTGTCCACTCCACCACGGTACCGGTGGCGCCTCGACGCCCTCGGGCCGGACCCTGGTTAACTTGTGCGAAACAAATGGGTCATGCTTGGGAAATCCCGTCTGCTTATGGTCGGGTCAGCGTGCGACACCGCACTGACGCACCACGAGCTAAAAAAACCCGTCCCTGCCCCGGGGCCGGGAGTAGGAGGAGTTGGATGTTCCAGAACGCCGACGAAGTGAAGCAGTACATCGAGGAGAACGACGTCAAGTTCGTCGACGTCCGCTTCTGCGACCTGCCTGGTGTGATGCAGCACTTCACCATCCCGGGGCGCGCGTTCGACCCGAACGAGGAGCTGGCCTTCGACGGCTCCTCGATCCGCGGCTTCCAGGCGATCCACGAGTCCGACATGGCGCTGCGTGCCGACATCAGCACCGCGCGTCTGGACCCGTTCCGCAAGGACAAGACGCTCAACATCAACTTCTTCATCCACGACCCGATCACGGGTGAGGCCTACAGCCGCGACCCGCGCAACATCGCGAAGAAGGCCGAGGCGTACCTCGCCTCCACCGGCATCGCCGACACCGCGTTCTTCGGCCCCGAGGCCGAGTTCTACGTGTTCGACAGCGTGCGCTTCGCGACGACCGCGAACGAGAGCTTCTACCACATCGACTCCGAGGCCGGCGCCTGGAACACCGGCTCCGAGGACAACAACCGTGGTTACAAGGTCCGCTACAAGGGTGGTTACTTCCCCGTAGCCCCGGTCGACCACTTCGCGGACCTGCGCGCCGAGATCTCCCTGGAGCTCGACGCCCAGGGCCTCCAGGTCGAGCGCCAGCACCACGAGGTCGGCACCGGCGGCCAGGCCGAGATCAACTACAAGTTCAACACGCTGCTCGCCGCGGCCGACGACCTGATGCTCTTCAAGTACATCGTGAAGAACGTCGCCTGGCGCAACGGCAAGACCGCGACCTTCATGCCGAAGCCGATCTTCGGCGACAACGGCTCGGGCATGCACGTGCACCAGTCGCTGTGGGCGAACGGCGACCCGCTGTTCTACGACGAGACCGGCTACGCGGGTCTGTCGGACATGGCGCGCTACTACATCGGCGGCATCCTCAAGCACGCCCCGTCGCTGCTGGCGTTCACCAACCCCACGGTGAACTCCTACCACCGCCTGGTGCCGGGCTTCGAGGCGCCGGTCAACATGGTGTACTCGCAGCGCAACCGCTCCGCCGCCATGCGCATCCCGATCACGGGCTCGAACCCGAAGGCCAAGCGCGTCGAGTTCCGCGCGCCGGACCCGTCCTCGAACCCGTACCTCGCCTTCGCGGCGCTGCTGCTCGCGGGCCTCGACGGCGTCAAGAACAAGATCGAGCCGATGGAGCCGATCGACAAGGACCTCTACGAGCTCTCGCCCGACGAGCACGCGAGCGTCCCGCAGGTCCCGACCAGCCTTGAGGACGTCCTCAAGGCCCTGGAGGAGGACCACGAGTACCTCCTGGCCGGCGGTGTCTTCACCCCCGACCTCATCGAGACCTGGATCGACTACAAGCGCACGCACGAGATCGCCCCGATCGCGCTGCGTCCGCACCCGCACGAGTTCGAGCTGTACTTCGACCTCTAGGCCTCGGCCTCGCGAAAAATTGCTCCATGCCTGGTGAAGGCCCCCCGCAGCACTCTTCGGAGTGCTGCGGGGGGCCTTTTGCCTTTGACAGGTGGCCCGGGCCGGGCGAGGGTTGAATTGACCTAAACGCCACATAAGCGACATACGTTCGGAGGTGCATGAAGATGCGCCGTAGGATCGTCGGAGCAGTCATCGCCGGTGCCGCCGGCCTCACCCTCGCCCTGCTGCCGGTCGGCAGCGCGTCCGCCCACGACGGCGGCGGCTGGGGCGGATCGAACCATTCCCGCTGGTCGGACTCCCGCTGGGACGACGACGACTGCGGGAACGGCAACAACGACGACTGGGGCCACAACGGCTGGGGCCACGACAGCAACTGGGGCCACAACAACTGGGGCCACGACAGCAACTGGCGTGACAGCAACCGGCACGACTCGAACTGGCGCGACTCCAACTGGGACAACGCCAGTTGGAACCACAGTGACCGGGGCTACTGGCGCTGATCCCGCGCACCCCGCCCTCCGGGGCCCGCGATGCCCCTGTTCCGCCTCAGCGGAGCAGGGGCATCGCGCCGGTCAGCTCGCGCAGGCAGCGGACCGCCAGGGCCGCCGGGGAGGAGGGGCCGCCCGACACGGGCGCGTCGCCGGCCGACCACAGCTCCAGCGCCACGCGGATCGCGTCCGTGGCCGCCGCCGCGAGCAGGCGTACGCCGATCGGGTCCGCCCCGGGGCCCGCGAGCCGTGCCACCACCGGCACCAGACGTTCCTCCGACTCCTGGTTCACCCGGTACCAGACGGCCCTGAGGGCCTCGTCCGTGGCCGCCGCCCGCAGCAGCCCCCGCGTGACCTCCAGGCCCTCCTCGACGGCCTGCGAGTCGCTCAGCGCGCGCGTCACGGCGCGCTCCAGGGCTTCCGTCAGGGGGGTGCCGGGGTCCTCCTCGGCGAGCAGGGCGCGCCAGGCGTCGCCGCCGCCCGCGAGCAGGGGGGCCACGGCCTCCTGCTTGTTGCGGAAGTAGCGGTAGAACGTGCGCAGGGCCACACCGGCGCGGTGGGCGATGTCCTCGGCGGTGGTGCCGTCGGGACCGTGCTCCGCGAAGAGTTCGCAGGCCGCGCGGGCGATGTCGATCTGGGTGGCGGCCTTGCGGCGTTCGGTCAGCGACGGGGTCCCGGGGCCGCTCTGGGGGGCGTACGGACGAGGAGATCTCACGGGTGAAGCGTACCGTCCGGCATGTCGAGCGATTGCATGCATTGACAGGGTGGCAAAACGTGCCATCCAGTCGGTACGCTCGCACCATGAACCGTTACGAAGAACGTCGTGTCCTCATCACCGGCGGCGGCTCCGGCATCGGCCAGGCCACCGTCCACCGCATTCTGTCCGAGGGCGGTCGCGTCCACACCGTGGACGTGAACGAAGCCGGCCTCAAGGCCACCGCGGAGCGCGCCGGCGCCGACGGTCACGCCGACCGCCTGACCACCGCCGTCCTGGACATATCCGACGAGGCGTCCGTCAAAGCGGGCGTCGCCGCCGCGGTGGACGCGCTCGGCGGGGTGGACGTGCTGGTCAACGCCGCGGGCATCCTGCGCTCCGCGCACACCCACCAGACCACGCTCGAATTCTGGAACAAGGTCATCGCGGTCAACCTGACCGGGACCTTCCTGATGATCCGCGAGTCGCTTCCCGCGCTGCTCGCCGGCGACCAGCCCGTCGTCGTGAACTTCAGCTCCACGTCGGCGTCCTTCGCCCACCCCTACATGTCCGCCTACGCGGCCAGCAAGGGCGGCATCCAGTCCATGACCCACGCGCTCGCCGCCGAGTACAGCAAGCAGGGCCTGCGCTTCGTCTCCGTGGCCCCCGGCTCCATCGAGTCCGGCATGACCACCGGCAACGGCCCCGGCCTGCCCGAGGACACCGACTGGAGCCTGTTCACCAAGCTCGCCCCGGCCCTCGGCCAGGGCTTCGCGGGCCCCCAGGCCGTGGCCGGCGTCGTCGCCATGCTCGGCTCCGAGGACGGCTCGTTCATCACCGGCACGGAGATCCGCATCGACGGCGGCACGCACTACTAGGCCGTAGACCGCCGCCGCGAACCCCGTGCGGGTTCAGTCGCCGAAGCGGTCCCAGAGCCGGGGGAAGCGTTCGGCCAGCGAGGCCTCGTCCTCAAGGTCGAGCACGGTGCCCTCCGGCTCTGCGGCCTGCTGCGGGACGCCCAGGTCCGGGGGCTGCGACCCGGTCAGCTGCTCGTAGGCCTCGTCCGCCGCGTACCCCAGCTCCTCGCCGTCCCCGTCGATCTCCTCGTCGAACTCGCCCAGCAGCTCGGCGAGGTGGTCGGGGTCGTGGACCCCGCCCTCGAAGACCTCCCGGCCCTGGCCGATCAACCAGCAGCGGAAGTAGTCGAAGGCGTCGTCGCTCGCCCCGTTCAGCAGGATCGCGGCGGCGCCCCACAGCTCCCAGGTGTACGCCCGGTTGTAGCGGGACTCGAAGTGCCTGGCGAAGTCCATGACGGAGTCGGGGTCGAGCCGCACCAGCCGCTCCACGAGGAGGTCGGCATGTTCCTCCGGGTCGCCTTCGGCGGCCGCTCGGGTGCTGTCGACAATCTCCCAGAACTCTGTCTCGTCCATCACCGCTCCAGCATCACGGGTCGGCCCCCGCACCGCCACCGCGCATACGGCCAAAGGCCGGTGTCCGACCCCCGTGGGGGTGGACACCGGCCTTCGTCACGTGTGCGCGGTGCGGCTACAGGCCGTAGCGCTCCCGGGCCTCCTTGATGGAGGACGCGGGGACCTCGCCGCGGCGGGCGAGCTGGGCCAGCGCGGCCACGACGATCGACTGGGCGTCGACACCGAAGTGGCGGCGGGCGCCCTCGCGGGTGTCGGAGAGGCCGAAGCCGTCCGTGCCCAGCGAGGTGTAGTCCTGCTCGACCCACTGGCTGATCTGGTCCGGCACCTGACGCATCCAGTCGGAGACGGCGAGCACCGGGCTGGTGACGCCCTCCAGCGCGCGGGTGACGTAGGGGGTGCGCAGCTCCCCGCGCAGCAGTGCCTCGTCGCAGTCCAGCGCGTCGCGGCGCAGCTCGCCCCACGAGGTGGCGGACCAGACGTCGGCGGACACGTTCCAGTCGGCGGCGAGCAGCTTCTGCGCCTCCAGGACCCAGTGGATCGCCGTACCGGAGGCCATCAGCTGGATCTTCGGCGCGTCGGCGGCCGGGGCCGCCTCCGCCAGGTCGGCCGCCGTGTTGAAGCGGTACAGACCCTTGAGGATGCCTTCCTCGACGCCCTCGGGCATCGCGGGCTGCACCTTCGGCTCGTTGTAGACCGTCAGGTAGTAGAAGACGTCTTCCGGCGTCTCGCCGTACATGCGGCGCAGACCGTCCTTGACGATCACCGCGATCTCGTACGCGAAGGCCGGGTCGTAGTTGAGCGACGCCGGGTTCGTGGACGCGATCAGGTGCGAGTGGCCGTCGGCGTGCTGGAGGCCCTCACCGGTCAGCGTGGTGCGACCGGCGGTGGCGCCGACGATGAAGCCCTTGCCGAGCTGGTCGGCGAGCTGCCACATCTGGTCGGCGGTGCGCTGCCAGCCGAACATCGAGTAGAAGATGTAGAACGGGATCATCGGCTCGCCGTGCGTCGCGTACGACGTGCAGGCGGCGATGAAGTCGGCCATGGCGCCGGCCTCGGTGATCCCCTCGTTGAGGATCTGCCCGTCCTTGGCTTCCTTGTAGTACATGAGCTGGTCGCGGTCGACCGGGTCATAGGTCTGGCCCAGCGGCGAGTAGATGCCGGCCGACGGGAAGAGGGACTCCATACCGAAGGTACGGGCCTCGTCGGGGACGATCGGCACCCAGCGCTTGCCGGTCTCCTTGTCCCGCATCAGGTCCTTGACGAGCCGGACGAAGGCCATGGTGGTGGCCATCTCCTGCTTGCCGGAACCCTTGAGCAGCGGGGCGAAGGAACGGTCCGCCGGAGCCGGCAGGGCCACGTGCTTGACGTTGCGGGCCGGGGCCGGGCCGCCGAGCGCGGCGCGGCGCTCGTTCAGGTACCGGACCTCGGGGCTGTCGGCGCCCGGGTGGCCGTAGGGGACCTGACCGTCGACGAAGGCGCTGTCGGGGATCGGGAGTCCGAGCTTGTCGCGCATGCTCTTGAACTCGTCGATCGTGAGCTTCTTCATCTGGTGGTTCGCGTTCTTCGACTCGAACCCGGCGCCCAGCGTGTAGCCCTTGACGGTCTGCGCGAGGATGACCGTCGGCGCGCCCTTGTGCTCCAGGGCGGCCTTGTACGCGGCGTACACCTTGCGGGGCTCGTGGCCGCCGCGGGAGGTGTGGAAGCACTCGATGATCTTCGCGTCGGACAGCACGCCCGCGAGCTGGACCAGTTCGGTGTTGGCGCCGAAGAAGTGCTCGCGGATGTAGGCCACGTCGCGGGTCGCGTACGTCTGGAACTGCGCGTCCGGTACCTCGCGCAGGCGGCGTACCAGGGCGCCCGTGGTGTCGAGCTGGAACAGCTCGTCCCAGGCGGAGCCCCACAGCGACTTGATGACGTTCCAGCCGGCGCCGCGGAACTGGGCTTCCAGCTCCTGGACCACGCGGAAGTTGGCGCGGACCGGACCGTCGAGGCGCTGCAGGTTGCAGTTGATGACGAAGGTCAGGTTGTCGAGCTGCTCGCGGGAGGCCAGGGCCAGGGCGGCGGTCGACTCGGGCTCGTCCATCTCGCCGTCGCCCAGGAAGGCCCAGACGTGCGAGTTGGCGGTGTCCTTGATGCTCCGGTTCTGCAGGTAGCGGTTGAAGCGCGCCTGGTAGATCGCGGAGAGCGGGCCGAGGCCCATGGACACCGTCGGGAACTCCCACAGCCACGGCAGGCGCCGCGGGTGCGGGTAGGACGGCAGACCGTTGCCGCCGGCCTCCTGGCGGAAGCGGTCGAGCTGCTGCTCGGACACGCGTCCGTCGAGGAAGGCGCGGGCGTAGATGCCGGGGGAGGCGTGGCCCTGGATGTAGAGCTGGTCGCCCGATCCGTCGGCCTCCTTCCCGCGGAAGAAGTGCTGGAAGCCGGTCTCGTACAGCCACGCGGCGGAGGCGAAGGTGGCGATGTGGCCGCCGACGCCGTACTTGGAGCCGCGCGTCACCATGGCGGCCGCGTTCCAGCGGTTCCAGGCGGTGATCTTGGCTTCCATCTCCTCGTCGCCCGGGAACTCGGGCTCGGCGGAGGTGGGGATGGTGTTGACGTAATCCGTCTCAAGGAGCTTCGGCAGGGCGAGGCCGGCGGCCTCGGCGTGCTGGAGCGTGCGACGGAGCAGGTACTCGGCGCGGCGCGTACCGGCGGCCTTGGCGACGGCGTCGAGCGAGGCCGCCCATTCGGCGGTCTCCTCGGTGTCGCGGTCCGGGAGCTGGTCGAGCTCGCTCGGAAGCTTTCCTACGGGGTCGGACATCGGTGTGCGCCGCCTTCCGGACAAAGGAGAGGTGGTGGTGAAGAAAACCCTGACGGGCAGGACAGGGTCAATGGACCCGGGTGGGGTCCGGGTTGACTGTAAAGCGCTGATCGATGATCGATCAAATAAAAGTGACGAATAAATGTCACCTGGCCAAAAGTCGGCACCCGGTGCCATGAATCCAGGCACGCCGTGCCCGTGGGAGGAGTGCACGGCGGCGCGCCGGAAGCCTGCTGGAGACTTCCGAAAAACCGCAGGTCAGGACAGGTTTGACCGGGCCCGCCCGGCGGGCCCGGGGAGGCCCCGGGCGGGCGGGTGGGGCGGGATCAGGCGCGGGGCGCGCACCCGAGGACATGCCGCTTCACGAGCAGGCCGATGTCCGGATCCTGGGCACGGAAGGCCGCGACGAGGGCTTCGTGCTCCTCCGCGTAGGACTTCTGGACCGTCCCGAGCCAGCGGATGGACAGGGCCGTGAAGACCTCGATGCCCAGGCTCTCCCAGGTGTGCAGCAGCACGCTGTTCCCGGCGGCCCGCACCAGCTCCCGGTGGAAGCCCACGGTGTGGCGCACCTGCGCCGTGCCGTCCTCGCTGCGGTCGGCCTCCCACAGGGCCGCCACGTGCGGCTCCAGGGCCGTGCAGTCGGCCGCCAGGCGGGGCGCGGCCAGTTCGGCGGCGATCTGCTCCAGGCCGGCCCGGACCGGGTAGATCTCCTCCAGGTCGGCCGCGGAGAGGTTCCGCACGCGGACCCCCTTGTTCGGCGCCGACTCGATCAGCCGCAGGGTCTCCAGCTCGCGCAGGGCCTCCCGTACGGGCGTCTGGCTGACCTCCAGCTCGACGGCGATGCGCCGCTCCACGATCCGCTCGCCGGGCTTCCAGCGGCCGCTGACGATCCCCTCCACGATGTGCTCGCGGATCTGCTCGCGCAGCGAGTGCACGACGGGTGGGGTGATCATCGGCGGTTCATCTCCTGTGGGGGCGGCACGCAGGGGCTTGATGCGTAGACAATACGGCCGCCGTGGCCTGCTGCGTTGCGTTCCCCGTCAGGGACTGAGGGTGAGGCTCGTTACAACGACGGCGCCCCCGCCCGGACGAGTCCGGACGGGGGCGCCGCCAACGCCCGCCGAGGCAGGGCGCGAGACCTTACAGGCCGAGCTCGACCTCGAACTCGCCGGCCTCAAGGATCGACTTGACGGCCGAGAGGTAACGGGCCGCGTCCGCACCGTCCACCAGACGGTGGTCGTAGGACAGGGTCAGGTACGTCATGTCGCGGATACCGATGTTCGTGCCCTCGGCGGTCTCGATGACCACCGGGCGCTTGACCGTCGCGCCGATGCCCAGGATGGCGACCTGGTTCGGGGGCACGATGACCGTGTCGAACAGCGCACCGCGCGAGCCGGTGTTGCTGATGGTGAAGGTCGCGCCCGACAGCTCGTCCGGCGTGATCTTGTTCCCGCGGACCTTGGCGGCCAGATCGGCGGTCGCCTTGGAGATGCCCGCCAGGTTGAGGCCACCCGCACCCTTGATGACCGGGGTCATCAGGCCCTTCTCGGAGTCGACGGCGATGCCGATGTTCTCCGAGTCGAAGTAGGTGATGGTGCCCTCGTCCTCGTTGATCCGGGCGTTGACGACCGCGTGGGCCTTCAGCGCCTGGGCCGCGGCCTTGACGAAGAACGGCATCGGGGACAGCTTGACGCCCTCCCGGGAGAGGAAGCCGGCCTTGGCCTTCTCGCGCAGCTTCATGATCTTGGTGATGTCCACCTCGACCACGGAGCTGAGCTGCGCCTGCGAGTGCAGGGCCTTCATCATGTTGTCGCCGATGACCTTGCGCATGCGGGTCATCTTGACCGTCTGACCGCGCAGCTCCGAGACCGCGGCGGCAGCCGGGGCCTTGGCGGCCGGGGCGGCCTGGGCCGGAGCGGCGGCGGCGGCCTTGGCTGCCTCGGCGGCGGCCACGACGTCCTGCTTGCGGATACGGCCACCGACACCGGTGCCCGAGACCGTGGACAGGTTGACGCCGGACTCCGAGGCGAGCTTGCGCACCAGCGGGGTCACGTACGCGCCCTCGTCACCGGCCGTGGCCGGGGCGGAGGGAGCGGCCGGGGCGACCGGAGCCGGAGCGGCGACCGGGGCCGGAGCGGCAGCGGGGGCCGCAGCGGCGACCGGAGCCGGGGCAGCGGCCGGAGCCGCCGGAGCGGCGACGGGAGCCGGGGCGGCGGCGGCCGGAGCCGGAGCAGCGGCCGGGGCCGGAGCGGCCGGGGCCGGGGCGGCGGCCGGAGCCGCACCCGCGACACCGATGACGGCGAGACGGGCGCCGACCTCGGCGGTCTCGTCCTCGGCGACCAGGATCTCCAGCAGGGTGCCGGAAACCGGGGCGGGGATCTCGGTGTCGACCTTGTCGGTCGAGACCTCCAGCAGCGGCTCGTCGGCGTCGACGGAGTCGCCGACCTCCTTGAGCCAGCGGGTGACGGTGCCCTCGGTGACGGACTCGCCCAGGGCGGGGAGCACGACGTCGGTGCCGGAAGCGGCACCGGCGGGGGCGGCGGCGGGAGCCTCGGCGGCCGGGGCGGGGGCCGCGGGGGCCTCCGCTGCCGGAGCCGGAGCGGCCGGGGCCTCTTCGGCGGCCGGCTCGGCGGCCGGAGCGGCTGCCTCGGCCGGGGCGCCCGAACCGTCGTCGATGACGGCCAGCTCGGCGCCGACCTCGACGGTCTCGTCCTCGGCGACCTTGATGGAGGCCAGGATGCCGGAGACGGGAGAGGGGATCTCGGTGTCGACCTTGTCGGTCGAGACCTCGAGCAACGGCTCGTCAGCCTCGACGCGCTCGCCCTCGGCCTTCAGCCAACGGGTGACAGTTCCTTCGGTGACGCTCTCGCCGAGCGCCGGAAGGGTTACGGAAACCGACATGGTTTCAGTTGCTCCTTACGAAAGTGCGGAAGTGGTCGTCGCGCCCGTGACGATTAGTCGTGTGCGTGCAGCGGCTTGCCGGCCAGGGCCAGGTGGGCCTCGCCGAGAGCCTCGTTCTGGGTCGGGTGCGCGTGGATGAGCTGCGCGACCTCGGCCGGCAGGGCTTCCCAGTTGTAGATCAGCTGGGCCTCGCCGACCTGCTCGCCCATCCGGTCACCGACCATGTGGACGCCGACCACGGCACCGTCCTTGACCTGGACGAGCTTGATCTCGCCCGCGGTCTTCAGGATCTTGCTCTTGCCGTTGCCCGCAAGGTTGTACTTCAGCGCCACGACCTTGTCCGCGCCGTAGATCTCCTTGGCCTTGGCCTCGGTGATGCCGACGGAAGCGACCTCGGGGTGGCAGTAGGTGACGCGCGGGACACCGTCGTAGTCGATCGGGACGGCCTTCAGGCCGGCCAGACGCTCCGCGACCAGGATGCCCTCGGCGAAGCCGACGTGCGCGAGCTGGAGGGTCGGGACGAGGTCGCCGACCGCCGAGACGGTCGGCACGTTGGTCTGCATGTACTCGTCGACCACGACGTAGCCGCGGTCCATCGCGACGCCCTGCTCCTCGTAGCCCAGGCCCTGGGAGACGGGGCCGCGGCCGATCGCGACCAGCAGCACCTCCGCCTCGAAGGTCTTGCCGTCGGCGAGGGTGACGCGCACACCGTTCTCGGTGTACTCGGCCTTGTCGAAGAAGGTGCCCAGGTTGAACTTGATGCCGCGCTTGCGGAACGCGCGCTCAAGGATCTTGGAGCTGTTCTCGTCCTCGACCGGCACGAGGTGCTTGAGGCCCTCGACGATGGTGACGTCGGTGCCGAAGGACTTCCACGCCGAGGCGAACTCGACGCCGATGACGCCGCCGCCCAGGACGATCGCGGACTCCGGCACGCGGTCCAGGACCAGAGCGTGGTCCGAGGAGATGATGCGGTTGCCGTCGATGTTCAGGCCCGGCAGGGACTTCGGCACGGAGCCGGTCGCCAGCAGGATGTGGCGGCCCTGGACGCGGGTGCCGTTCACGTCGACGGAAGTCGGCGAGGAGAGGCGGCCCTCACCCTCGATGTAGGTGACCTTGCGGGAGGCGACCAGCCCCTGCAGGCCCTTGTAGAGGCCGGAGATGACCTCGTCCTTGTACTTGTGCACCCCGGCGATGTCGATGCCCTCGAAAGAGGCCTTCACGCCGAACTGGCCGGCTTCGCGCGCCTGGTCCGCGATCTCACCGGCGTGCAGCAGAGCCTTCGTGGGGATGCAGCCGTTGTGCAGGCAGGTGCCGCCGAGCTTGTTCTTCTCGATCAGCGCAACGTCGAGACCCAGCTGGGATGCGCGGAGAGCCGCGGCGTAACCGCCACTGCCACCGCCGAGGATCACTAGGTCGAAAACGGTGCTGGCGTCGTTCGCCACGTCACGTCCTCCATGCATGTGCGCCGGGCACCGGTCCTCTGTGACCGGGCGGCGGCTGGTAATCGGCCGCTTGCTTCTTCGGCCCTGTGGTGGGGGCCCTGTCCTGCCGAGAACCCATCTTCGCATTTGTCGGGGGAACGCGGGACGCCGGGCCCGGCATGTGGCAAGTCGATCCGCACGAAGCAAGGGTTACCGCGGCGTATGAAGGTACGGATTTCGTTGTGGGTGAACGCGCCTCAAGCCCCGATCGAGCGTGCGACCGGGGCTTGAGGCGTACGTCACACTTCGCGCGCGGGGCGCGGGTCCCGCGTCAGCCCAGGTCGCCGGTGGCGGTGCGCTCGGCGAGACGGACCAGCGTGCGCACGGCGGAGCCGGTGCCGCCCTTGGGGGTGTAGCCGTACGGGCCGCCCTCGTGGAAGGCCGGGCCGGCGATGTCGAGGTGGGCCCAGGTGATGCCCTCGCCGACGAACTCCTGGAGGAAGAGACCCGCGACCAGGCCGCCGCCCATCCGGACACCCATGTTGGCGATGTCGGCGGTGGGGGAGTCCATGGTCTTGCGCAGGTCCTCGGGGAGCGGCATCGGCCAGGAGGACTCGCCGACCTCCTCCGCGATCTCGTGGATCGAGGTGCGGAACGCGTCGTCGTTCGCCATGATCCCGAAGGTGCGGTCACCGAGGGCGAGCACCATGGCGCCGGTCAGGGTGGCGACGTCGACGATCGCGTCCGGGTTGTCCTCGGAGGCCTTGGTCAGCGCGTCGCCCAGGACGAGGCGGCCCTCGGCGTCCGTGTTGAGGACCTCGACGGTCTTGCCGCTGTACATGCGCAGCACGTCGCCGGGCTTGGTGGCGGAACCGGAGGGCATGTTCTCGGCGAGGGCGAGCCAACCGGTGACGTTGACCTGGAGGCCCAGCTTGGCGGCCGCGATGACGGAGGCGAACACGGCGGCGGCGCCGGCCATGTCGCACTTCATCGTCTCGTTGTGGCCGGCCGGCTTCAGGGAGATGCCGCCCGAGTCGTAGGTGATGCCCTTGCCGACGTAGGCGAGGGTCTTCTCCGCCTTGGGGTGGGTGTAGGTCAGCTTGACCAGGCGCGGCGGGTTCTCGGAGCCCTTGCCGACGCCCATGATGCCGCCGTAGCCACCCTTGACCAGGGCCTTCTCGTCCAGGACCTGGACCTTGACGCCGTTCTCCTTCGCGGCCGCGGAAGCGACGGCGGCGAAGGCCTCGGGGGTGAGGTCGTTCGGCGGGGTGTTGACCAGGTCGCGGGCGATGTTGACCTCGGCCGCCACGACGGAGGCGCGCTCGGCCGCGGCCTTGTGCTCCTTGTCGCGCGGCTTGGCGCCGAGCAGGGCCACCTCGGCCAGCGGCAGCTTGGGGCCGCCGTTCTTGGCGCCGTTCTTCTTCTCGCCGCCCTGGTAGGCGGTGAAGGCGTACGCGCCCAGGAGCGCGCCCTCGGCCACCGCGGTCACCGCGGAGGCGTCGTCCAAGGGGAGCGCGAAGGCGGCCTTCTTGGCACCGTGCAGCGCGCGGGCGGCGGCGCCGGCGGCGCGGCGCAGGGCCTCCTCGTCGAAGGACTCGTCCTGCTCGGGTGCCGCGCCCAGACCGACCGCCAGCACGACCGGGACCTTGAGGCCGGCCGGCGCGGGCAGCTTGGTGATCTCGCCTTCGGCGCCCGAGGCACCGAGTGCGTCGAGCACGGCGGCGAGCTTTCCGTCGAACGCCTTGTCCACGGCCTCCGCGCCGGCGGCGACGACGGGTCCCTTCGGGCCCTTCGCCACGCCGACGACGAGGGCGTCGGCGCGCAGCGTGGCCGCGCCGGCAGTGCTGAGAGTCAGAACAGTCACGGTGGTGAAGTCTCTCTTCCGTTTGTGTGTAGAGGAGCCGCGGACGCGTCGGGGTCGCCGGTCGCTCCGCAGCGATCGTATTCGGGCCCGTCGGCCGCCGGAAATGAGCCTACGCGCCCGTACTCGTCCGTACGGCACTCGATGATTTGTCAAGATGTTCGATCAATGCGCCTACAGGTTCACCCATCTGTGGACTCTGCTCCAGGTTTGCCCCGTAGACGTGACGAGGTCCGAGAGACTCGAGCCACTCTCGCAAGGGGACGCGGGGTTCCTTTGCATGATTTCCACAGTGCCTCCCCGGCCCGGCCTTCCGCCTTGGGTCGTTCCGAGGGATGCCTGCGGGGGGAAGGCCGACATGGTCAAGAAGAACCGGATGAACAAGGTCGCCGCCGCCATGGCCGCGGCAGCCTTGATGTCCGTCGCCGTACCCGCCGCGACCGCGCAGGCCGCGGTCGCGACACCGCGCATCGACCTGAAGGTGCTGGTCGTCGACGACGGTGGCAGCTCGGTCGAGGCGCTCACCGCGGAACTCCGGGACACGGGAGTCCCGTTCACCCGGGTGGACCTGGGCAGCACGAGCCGCCCGGTGATCAACGCGGCGTACCTCAGCGACACGGTCGACGGCCGGCCGCGCGCCAAGTTCCAGGGGGTGATCCTGCCGAACGAGAACCCGTTCGGTGCGGGCTCGGCCGAGATGGCCGCGCTCACGGCGTACGAGACGACGTACGGCATCCGCCAGGTGGACGCCTACACCTGGGCGCACCCCGAGGTCGGGCTGGAGTACACCGACAACGGTGGCTACGGCGGCACCCTCGACGGGACCCAGGCCTCGATCACCGCGGCCGGCAAGGCGGGCCCCTTCGCCTACCTCGGGGGACAGGTCACCTTCGAGGACAACTCGCCGCTGGTCCCGGAGAGCTACGGCTTCATGGGCAAGCCGCGCGCCGGCTACACCAGCTACCTCGACGCCCCCGTCGGCTCCGGACGGGCCTCGCTCGTCGGCGAGTACACCCACGACGGGCGCAGCGAACTGGTCGTCACCTTCGGCTACAACCAGTACCAGCAGCAGTTCCGGCTGATCGCCCGCGGCGTCGTCGAATGGCTCACCCAGGGGGTCCACCTCGGCCAGGAGCGGAACTACTTCGCCGTCCACGTCGACGACGTCTTCGCCCCGGACGCCCGCTGGAGCAAGGACCTCAACTGCACGCCGGGCGACTACGCCTGCGCGGGCGGCGAGGGCCAGGAGAGCGACATCCGCATGACCGCCGCGGACGCCCAGTACGCGGCCCAGTGGCAGACGAGCAAGAACTTCAAGCTCGACATGCTCTTCAACGCGGGAGCGGGGGAGGAGTGGAAGGCGGAGCACGGCGGGGTGGACGCGCTGACCGCCCAGCTGATCGCCGACCGGGCCAAGTACCGGTGGATGAACCACACCTACACCCACCTGTTCCTCGGCTGCGCCCAGGACGTCAGCACCTCGCCCTGGACCTGCACGAAGACCGCGCAGGGCGCGACCAACTACATGAGCCGGGCCGAGATCTCCGCGCAGATCCGCGACAACTACAACTGGGCCGTCTCCAAGGGCATCACCACCGACCGCACCGAGCTGGTCACCGGTGAGCACTCCGGCCTCAAGACGCTTCCGCAGCAGCCCGCGGACAACCCCAACCTCGCCGGCGCCTTCGCCGACAACGGGGTCAAGTGGGCGGGCAGCGACAACTCCCGCGAGCCCGACCAGCGGGCCGTGGGCGCCGCCCTGACCGTCCCGCGCTACCCGATGAACGTGTACTACAACACGGGCACCAACGCGGAGATGGCCGACGAGTACAACTGGATCTACACCAGCCGCGAGGACGGCGGCAGCGGCCTCTGCGAGGACAACCCCGCGACCTCCACCTGCCTGCCGGACCCGCTGGACGCCACCAACGGCTACCTCGACTACATCGTCCCGGCCGAGGCCCGCACCGCCCTGCGGCACGTCATCAACAACGACCCGAAGCCGCACTACGTCCACCAGTCCAACCTCGCCGAGGACCGCACCCTGTACCCGGTGCTCAACCAGGTGCTCGACACCTACCGGACCCTCTACGCGCCCACCGCGCCCCTCGTCAACCAGAGCATGAAGGACACCGGCGTCGAGCTGAGCCGCCGCACCGCCTGGAACAAGGCGCTCGCCAACAACCAGGTCACCGCCTACCGCATCGGCAAGGACGTCACCGTCAAGGCGCCGTCCGGCGTGCTCGCCCCGATCACCGCGCCCAACGGGACCAAGAAGCAGCTCCTCCTCGGCACCACGGACTTCGGCACCGCCTACGCCGGCACCCGTTCCACCTGGAGCGGGCCCGAACTCCTCCAGTCCGCGGTCACCCTGAAGCTCGCCTGACCGCCCGGCTGAACCGCCCGTAGATCTCCACCCGTACCACCTAGCGCCGGCGCTCCGCGACATCACGGGCGCCGGCCCCTTTTCCGTCCTGGGGGGACACACCGCATGAGCCATGGGCGTCATGTCACCATGCTCACCGAAGGCACCTACCCGCACGTCCACGGCGGGGTCAGCACCTGGTGCGACCAGTTGGTCCGCGGTATGCCGGAGGTCGACTTCAACGTCATAGCCCTGACCGGCTCCGGACGTGAGCCGGTCACCTGGGAACTGCCGAGGAACGTGTACCGGCACACCGCCGTCCCGCTCTGGGGGCCGCCCTCGCCCCGGACCCTGCGCTCCACCCTGAGGGGCAAGGAGCGGCGCCGCTTCACCGAGACGTACGAGACCTTCCTGCTCTCGCTCCTCGACCCCGCCCGCGGCGGCTTCTCCGAGGCCCTCGGAGAACTCGCCCGACTGGCCCGCTCCGGCAAACTCGGGCCGGCCCTGCGCTCCGAATCGGTACTGCGCCTCCTGATGGCCGTCTGGACCCGCCCCGGCCTGATCACCGCCGAGGCCGAGCCCACCATCCACGATGCGCTGACCGCCACCGACCTGCTCGAACACGCCCTGCGCCCGCTGTCCGTGCGGATCCCGCCGGACAGCGTCGCCCACGCGGTCAGCAGCGGCCTCGCCACCCTCCCCGCCCTCGCCGCGAAACGCCTCGACGGGGTGCCCTTCCTCCTCACCGAGCACGGCATCTACCTGCGCGAGCGCTACCTCGGCTACCGCACCGCCGCCCAACGCTGGCCCGTCAAGGCGCTGATGCTGGGCTTCTACCGGGAGTTGAACTCCGAGGGCTACCGACAGGCCGACCTGATCACCCCCTGCAACCAGTACAACCGCCGCTGGGAGGAGCGCGGGGGCGCCGACTCCGAGCGGATCCGCACCGTCTACAACGGCGTCGACCCGCACGCCTTCCCCGAGGCCGGACCCGAGCCGGAGGTCCCCACCCTCAGCTGGTGCGGACGCATCGACCCGATCAAGGACCTCGAAACCCTCGTCCGCGCCTACGCGTTCATGCGCGAGGAGCTGCCCGCACTGCGCCTGCGCCTCTTCGGCCCGGTCCCGGCCGGCTGCGAGGAGTACCGGCTCCGCCTGGAGAAGCTCGCGGCCGAACTGGGCGTCTCGGACGGCATCACCTTCGAGGGCCGCGTCGACGAGGTCGCCAAGGCCTACGCGGCGGGCAGCATCGTGATGCTCTCCAGCATCAGCGAGGGCTTCCCCTTCAGCATCATCGAGGCCATGTCCTGCGGCCGCACCACCGTCTCCACCGACGTCGGCGGGGTCCGCGAGGCCGTCGGCGACACCGGGCTCGTCGTCCCGCCCCGGGAACCGGAGACCATGGCCCGCGCCACCCTCGCCCTGCTCCGCGACGACGAACGCCGCGCCGAGCTGGGCCGGATGTCGCGCAAGCGGGTCGTCGAGAAGTTCACCCTCCACCAGTCCGTGGACGGCTTCCGCCACATCTACCGCGAACTCGCCGGCCAGCCCGTGCTGCCCGTCCACGCGGGCGACGACTGGACCCAGCGCCTCGCCGACCCCTGGTACAAGGAGCTCGCGGCCGACGGGAGCCTGTGGTGAGCGGATCCCTCTGGCTCGATCCCCCCGGCCCGGAAGCGGGCCGGGTCCACGCCGGCCGCGCCCCCGCGGCCCGACCCGGGTATCGGACCGACACCCTGCCCGCCGTCCCCCGGCCCCGCGGCGGCGGGCCGGGGGCGGGGGCCGCCGACCCCATGGACGAACTCGCCCGGCGCCTCGACGTGTTCATCTCGGCGGCCGTCCACCCCGACGAGATCGCCGCCGTCCTCGAATCGGACGGCATGAACGACGAGTACATCCGCCTCACCTACGGCCGTGCGGACTCCTTCACCCTCGCCGAGGAACTGTACGCCCGCGTCCCGCGCTCCTTCCCGGAGCCGGACCAGGCCCCCGACCCCTGGAAGGTCTCCCTCACCGCCTGCCTGCTGCGCGGACTGATCTTCGCCCTGCCCGGCCTGGCCTACGTCCTGGGCGCCCCCCTCCTGGAGGGCCCCCCGGACCGCGTCGGCCTGCCCGCCGGCACCCTCACCCTGCTCGCCGGCGCCCTCATCGGCTGGGTCTGGGACCAGACCCTGTCCCACCGCGCCTACTCCTGGCTCGGCCTCGGCGACCGGGACGCCGCCCGGCGCACCCTCCTCGCCGGAGCCCCCGCCGGAGCCCTCCTCGGCACCGCCGCCGCCCTCGCGGTCCCCGGCGGGCCACCGTTCTCCTACGCGTTCGCCGCCGGGCAGGCCATGTACGTGGGCTCCGCCACCGTCCTGTTGGTCCTCGGCCGGGAGCGGCTGCTGTTCGCCGCCCTCGCCCCGATGGCCGCCGGGGCCGTGCTCGCCCTCTTCACCGACCCGCCCGTACCGCTGCGGGTCACCCTGCTCCTGGTGTCCCTGCTGGCCGCCTGCACCCTCGCCGTCCGCGAACTCCCGCTCGCCGAGGGCGTCCGGGCCGGCGTGGCCAGGATCCGCCGCTGGACCGAGCGCCGCCCGGGCGACGGCGGCCCGGTGCGCTGGCAGATGCTGCGCGGCTCCGAGGAGGAGTACACCCGGCGCGGACCCCGGATCGGGGACTCCGTGCCCTACGGGGTCTTCGGCCTCGGCACCGGCCTGCTCGTGCTGTACGCCGCCCTCGGGGAGGTGCTCGCCGGCGGCCCCGCCGAGGCCGTCGCCGCGCCGTCCGCGGTGGCCCTCACCCTCAGCATGGGCCCCGCCGAATGGCTGCTGCACCGCTTCCGCAGCGGCAGCCTCGCCGGGCTCCGGGCCGCCCGCTCGCCCCGGGCGTTCCGCACCCGCATGCTGACCACCCTGGCCCGGTGCCTCGCCGCCTACCTCGCGGTGCTGCTCGCCCTGGGAGTCGGCGGGACCCTGCTGTGGCCCGACGCCCCCGGCCTGAGCGGCCTGCGCGTCGCGACCCTGCTCCTGCTCGGCGCCGTCATGTGGACCGGGCTGCTGCTCCAGTCCTTCGGCGCCGTCCGGCCCGCCGCCGTGGTCTGCGCCTCGGCGGCCGTCGTGCAGAGCCTGGCCCTGCTCGTCGGCGCCGGCCAGCCCCGACTGGTACAGCTGGTCGTGGCCTCCACCGCCGCGGCGGCCCTGGCCGTCCTGGTCTGCCTGCTCCTCGGCCGGGCGACGGCCCACCGCTGAGCGCCCGTCACGTGACCCCGTACGAGGAGAAGGACCCCATGCTGCTGGTGCCGCTCTACGAGCATCCCGCCGACCGGCCCGAGGAGTGGGAGCGGATCATCCGGTCCGCCTCCACCGGGCGCCTGCACTCCGTGGTGCTCAACCCCGACAGCGGGCCCGGCGACGCCCCCGACGAACGGTTCGCCGCCGTCGCCGCCCGCCTGAAGGAAGCGGGCGTCCCTGTCCTCGGGTACGCCGACACCGACTACGGGCGCCGCCCGCACGCCGCCGTCGTCCAGGACCTGCTGCGCCACCGCGACTGGTACGCCACCGACGGCGCCTTCCTCGACCAGGCCGCCTCCGATCCGGAACTGCTGCCCCACTACGGGCGGCTCGCCGTCGCCGCCCGGGCCGCCGGCGCGGCCACCCTCGTCCTGAACCACGGGGTCCACCCGCACCCCGGGTACGTGGCCCTCGCCGACCTCCTCGTCACCTTCGAGGGCCCCTGGGACGCCTACCGGGAGGAGAGCGCCGCGCCCCCGTCCTGGACCGCCGACCACCCCGCCCGCAGGTTCTGCCACCTCGTCTACGCCGTCCCCCCGGACGCGCCCGCCGCCGAACTCGCCGCCCGGCGCGGAGCCGGTGTGCACTGCGCGGTCCCCGGCACCGGCGCCCACCCCTGGGGCACCCTCCCGTACGCCCTGGAGCCCGCGGGATGAACCGTCGTAGCGGCGGACGCCTCGCCGGCGCCTGCCTCGCCGCGCTGCTCCTGCTCACCGCCTGCACCGCCGGACCGGACGACGGGCAGAGCCCCGAACCGCTCCCCAGCCGGGTGCCGGGGGAGATCTGGCGCCCCCCGCCGGGCACCGCCTGGCAGTGGCAGCTCACCGGCAGACTCGACACCTCCGTCGACGTGCCCGTGTACGACGTCGACGGGTTCACCACCACCGGGCAGCAGGTGGCCGGGCTGCGGGCGAAGGGCCGACGCACCATCTGCTACCTGTCCACCGGCGCCTGGGAGGACTTCCGCCCCGACGCCGGGGACTTCCCGAAGGAGCTGCTCGGCAAGGGCAACGGCTGGGACGGCGAGCGCTGGCTCGACGTCCGCCGGCTGGATGTACTGGAGCCGCTGATCGCCAAGCGGTTCGACATGTGCCGCGACAAGGGCTTCGACGCGGTGGAACCCGACAACATGGACGGCTACCGCAACGCCACCGGTTTCCCCCTGACCGCCGAGGACCAGCTGGAGTACAACCGACTGATCGCCCGCCTCGCCCACGAACGGGGCCTCGCGGTCGGCCTGAAGAACGACCTCGACCAGATCCCGCAGCTCGTCGGCGCGTTCGACTTCGCCGTCAACGAGCAGTGCGCCGAGTACCGGGAGTGCGAGCGCCTCACCCCCTTCATCGCGGCGGGCAAGGCCGTCTTCCACGTCGAGTACGAACTCCCCACGGACCGCTTCTGCGACCGGGCCAGGGAGCTGAAGCTCAGCTCCCTGGAGAAGAAGTACGAACTGGGCGCCTGGCGGAAGTCCTGCTGAGGGGCCGTGCGCCCGCCTCACACGGGCAGGATCGCGTGGACCCGGTACCCGCCCCCGTAGCGGGGCCCGGCGAAGCAGGAGCCGCCCAGGGCGCCCGCGCGTTCGCGCATGCCGAGCAGGCCGTGGCCGCCGCCCGGGTCGGTGGGCACGGGGGAGGAGTCGGCCGAGTCGCCGCCGTCGTCCAGGACCGTCACCTCCACCGAGGGGCCCACCCGCACCACGCTGACCTGGGCCCGCGCCCCTGGACCGGCGTGCTTGCGCACGTTGGTCAGTGCCTCCTGGATCACCCGGTACGCGACCAGGTCCACGGCGGCCGGCAGCGCCTGCGGACCGGGCCCGGACCCCATCTGCAGCGCCGCCTCCACCGGCAGCCCGGCGTTGCGGAAGGTGTCCAGCAACGCGTCCAGGACCGCCAGTCCCGGAGCCGGCTCCGTCGGCGCCTCGGGGTCCCCGGACTGGCGCAGCAGCCCGACCGTGGCGCGCAGCTCGTTCAGCGCCGAGCGGCTCGCGTCCCGGACGTGGGCCAGTGCCTCCTTGGCCTGGTCGGGGCGCTTGTCCATGACGTGCGCGGCCACGCCCGCCTGCACGTTGACCAGGGCGATGTGGTGGGCCACCACGTCGTGCAGGTCCCGGGCGATCCGCAGCCGTTCCTCGGCGACGCGCCGGCGGGCCTCCTCCTCGCGGGTCCGCTCGGCGCGCTCGGCCCGCTCCCGGATGGCGTCGACGAAGGCCCGCCGGCTGCGCACCGCGTCCCCGGCGGCGGCGGCCATCCCGGTCCAGGCGAAGATGCCGATGTTCTCCTGCGCGTACCAGGGCAGGGGGCCTGCCAGCATGGCCACCCCGGTCAGCCCGGCCATCGTGAGCAGCCCGATCCGCCAGGTGGTGTTCCGGTCGGTGCGCGCGGCCACCGTGTACAGGGCGATCACCGCGCACATCGCGACGGGCGCCCTCGGCTCGCCGGTGGTCAGCTCCAGCAGTGCCAGCCCGCAGGTGGCGGCGAGCACCGCGAGCGGGCGCCGGCGCCGCAGGACCAAGGCGGCCGCGCCGGCGAGCATCAGCAGCAGGGAGAACGGCTCCGGGGTCCGGGTCCCGAAGGTGGGCCCGTGCTCCCCGTGCGGGTCGGCGAAGGACCCCACCACCATGCAGACGAACGCCCCGAGGGCGAGTGCGGCATCGGTGGCCAGCGGGTGGGCCCGCATCCACCGCCGCGTGCGGGGGAAGGGCCCGGGGTCTGTCGTCACCCCGATACGGTACGGGCTCCTCGGCGCCCCGCGTACGGCTCAGACGGGCGCGGTCCCGCGGGACGGCGGCGCCCCGGGCCGCCGCCCCAGCGGCTCCCGGGAGCGGGGCGGGCCCCAGCGGGCGCGGACCAGGCACAGGCACATGACCGCAGCGATGGCGGCCAGGTGCTCCTTGCCCGCGAGGTTGTCCTTGACCAGCACCTCCCCGATCATCACCAACACCACCACGGTGCCGGTGAGGTACGCCCGGTAGCGCCAGCAGACGTAGATCGCGAGGCCCACCACCGCCGCCGAGGGGCCGGTGTCGTTGACGATCCGGTCGGAGTCCGGCAGGCCGAAGGGGTGGTCGGCGCCCAGCGAGAGGCCGATCCGGGCGTAGGTGGTTCCGGCGAGGGTGGCCACGTAGCCGATCAGCAGGGTGCGCCACCAGCCGATGCAGATCTCGGAGATCCCGAAGACCAGCAGGATCTGGGCGAGGGCCCCCCAGACCGGCAGGTCGAGCGCCGGGACGAACAGGGACAGCGGGGTGCGCAGCAGAGCGAGCCACAGCGGGTCGACGGCCTTGACGGAACCCAGGTTCTGGACGGGTTGGAAACCCCAGGACGTGTTCTGCACGATCTGGAAGACGGAGGTCAGGCAGACCGCGCCGATCGTCATCGGGACCGCCCGCCACTTGTCACGGACGAGCGCGTCCCGGAGGGTCCAGAACAGGGGGCCCCACTCGCGGCGGGCGAACCGCCGGAGCGAGGCCGTCGTCCGTGCTGTCAACGAATCGTCTCCAGATGTCTGCGGTGCAGCCACTTCGGCAGGCCGGGAGCCTCCAGGAAGCCCTCGGCCCGGCCCGCCGCGATCCCGATGCGCAACAGGTCGGAACTCTTCTCGAAGAGCATGAACCGCGGCTCCCAGATCGGGCGGTATTTGGCGTTGGCCCGGTAGAGGGACTCGATCTGCCACCAGCGGGAGAAGAAGCTCAGCAGCGAGCGCCACATGCGCAGCACCGGACCCGCGCCGAGCTTGGACCCCCGCTCGAAGACGGAACGGAACATCGCGAAGTTCAGTGAGACCTGTGTGACGCCGATCTCCTTGGAGCGTTCCAGGAGTTCGATGACCATGAACTCCATCAGGCCGTTCTCGGAGTCCCGGTCACGCCGCATCAGGTCGAGGGAGAGCCCCTTCGGCCCCCAGGGCACGAAGGACAGCACGGCGCGCAGGTCGCCCTTGCCGTCGGTGCACTCCAACATCACGCACTGGCCGTCACCGGGGTCACCCAGTCGGCCCAGCGCCATGGAGAACCCGCGCTCGGTCGCGCCGTCGCGCCAGTCGTCGGCGCGCTCCAGCAGGACGGCCATCTCGTCGGCGGGGATCTCGCAGTGGCGACGGATGCGGACGGTGTACCCGGCGCGCTTGACGCGGTTGTAGGCCTGGCGGACGGTGCGCATGGCGCGGCCGTCCAGGGTGAACTCGTCGGTCTCGACGATGGCCTCGTCGCCCAGTTCCAGGGCGTCCAGGCCGTGGCGGGCGTAGATCTGCCCGGCCTCCTCGCTCGCGCCCATGACGGCGGGGATCCAGCCGTGCTCGCGGGCCTCGGCCAGCCAGGGCTCGATCGCGCCGGGCCAGGCCTCGGGGTCGCCGATGGGGTCGCCGGAGGCCAGCGAGACCCCGCCGACGACCCGGTAGGTCACGGCGGCCTTGCCGGTGGGGGACCAGATGACGGACTTCTCGCGACGCAGCGCGAAGTAGCCGAGCGAGTCGCGGTCGCCCTGCTTGGCGAGCAGGGCCCGCAGCCGCTCCTCGTCCTCGGGGTTCAGCGGGTCGACGGCGCGCCGGGAACGGAAGGCCGCGAAGAGGACGGCGGCCAGCAGCAGCATCGACATCACGTTGACGAAGACGTCCACCCAGGCGGGCGTGGTGATCGCGTTGTAGCTCTTGTCGTCGGGCGCGAGGGTGATCAGGCGCATCACGCCGTAGCGCCAGCGGGCCAGGAAGGTGGCGTCGACCCGGTCCGGGTCGGTGTTGGTGGCGCCCACCAACAGGGCGGCGACGAGTGAGGTCAGCAGCAGGCCCACGGCGGCGACGGCGGTCGCCAGCCGCGGGTTGGAGCGGTCGCCCTTGGCGTAGAACTCGTGGCGGCCCAGGAGCAGCGCGCCGACGAAGGCGGCGGTCAGGGCGAGCGAGACCCAGTTCTGCGCGTGCTGGCGGAACTCCGGGTAGCACAGGCTGAGTTCGCCGCCCGTGCAGGGGGCGAACGCGGCGACGGCGAAGGTCAGCAGGAGCAGCCCGCCGACCACCAGGTTCAGGATCCACGCGGCCCGCTTGCGGCGGCCCATCGTGACCGCCAGCATCAGCGAGAACAGCCCGGAGGCGAAGCCGGCCGTCAGCAGGTACGGGGTGTAGAAGTCGGCGGTGTTGTGGCGGCGCAGGTCCTGCCCCAGGGACAGCCACACGGCGCTGAGGAAGTTGACGAAGGTGACGGCCCGCAGGTACCAGACCGCGAAGGCGGCGCTGCGCCGTGATCGGGTACTCCCCCTACGGGTCTCCGGCTTCCCGGCGGTGTCCCCGCCGGGCTCCTTCCTGCCGGTCGAACCCTTGCCGGACGCCTGATCGAGGCTCCGGTCGGTCTCTACGCTGGTCAAGCGGACCTCTCCCATGAAAAGCGATGATATGGGGCGTCACCGTCCACAGGCAGTGCGAGCACTGCGGACTGGTCAGGCCCGTAGTGCCCGGTGTCTCAGTCCGTCGGCTGCCCCACGGAGTCCGTCAACCCTGACACAGCGTCCGTCCGCTGTCCCACAGCGTCCGTCGGCTGTTCCACGGCCGCCCGCTCCGGGAGTTCCGCCGCGAGTGCGGCGGCCGCCTGGAGCAGGGGGAGTGCCAGCAAGGCCCCGGTTCCTTCTCCTACTGTGACGCCGTGGTCGAGCACGGGGTTGAGCGCCATCCGGTCCAATGCCTTCGCCTGGCCCGGCTCCCCGCTGGCCTGTCCGGCCAGCCACCAGTCCGGGGCCCGGAAGGCGGCCCGTTGGGCCACCAGCCCGCAGGCGGCCGAGACCACCCCGTCGAGGATGACCGGCGTCCGGCGCACCGCGCACTGGAGCAGGAAGCCCGTCATCGCGGCGACGTCCGCGCCGCCCACGGTGGCGAGGAGGGCCATCTGGTCCCCGAGCACCGGGCGGGCCCGGCGCAGGGAGTCGCGGATGGCGGCGCACTTGCGCATCCAGGCCAGGTCGTCGATCGGAACCCCGCCGCGACCGGTGACCACCGAGGCGTCGGTCCCGCAGAGCGCGGCGACCAGGGTGGCCGCCACGGTGGTGCCGCCCACGCTCAGGTCGCCCAGCACGACGAGGTCCGTACCGGAGTCGGCCTCCTCGTCGGCGATCCGGATGCCCAGGCGCAGGGCGGCCTCGGTCTCCTCGGCTGTCAGCGCGTCCTCGACGTCGATCCGGCCGCTGCCGCGCCGTACGCGGTGGCGCGTCACCTCGGCGGGCAGCAGCTCCGGATCACAGTCCAGGGCCGCGTCCACGACGCGGACGCCCGCGCCGAACCGGGCCGCCAGGATCGACACCGGGCTGGTTCCGTCGAGCACGGAGCGCACCAACGCGTGGGCGCTGCCGGCGGCGCGGGCGGACACGCCCTCGGCGGCGATCCCGTGGTCGGCGGCGAAGAGGACGACGCGCGGCCGCACGATCGGCGCGACCGGAACCCGGCCCTGCGCGGCGGCCAACCATTCCGCCAGCTCGTCGAGCCGGCCCAGCGCGCCGGGCGGCACGGCCAGCCGCTCACGGCGATCCTCGGCGTCACGCCGGACGCCCCCGTCGGGGCGTTCGATCAGATCGGAGAAGTCGTCGAGATTCAGCGTGGTCATCTGCCAGAGAGTACAGCCGCTCAGGCCCCTCCCCGGGGGGTCCCCGGCCGATCCGGCCGGGCGGTCGCGCACCCCGGTCAGCGCGGAGGTTCGCGCAGTACCAGGGCCTGACCCGCCACCACGAGCAGGACGTGCTCGCACTCGCCCGCCACCGCGTTGTTGAGCCGGCCCAACTCGTCGCGGAACCGCCGTCCCGACGCGGTCGCCGGGACCACCCCCGCCCCCACCTCGTTGCTCACCAACACCACCGTGCGCCGGGTGGCGCGGACGGCGGCCACGAGGTCGGCGGTCCGCTCGCGCAGCTCCTTCGCGCCGCCCGCCGCCCACACCGCGTCGTCCCACGCCCCGGCCCGGTCCATCGCGTCCGTCAGCCACAGCGCCAGACAGTCGATCAGCAGCGGCGGGCCCTGCTCCTCCAGCAGCGGCACCACTTCACAGGTCTCCACCGTCCGCCAGCTCGCCGGCCGCCGATCCCGGTGCAGGCCGACCCGCTGTGCCCAGTCCGCGTCGCCCTCGCGGGAGCCGCCCGTGGCCACGTAGACCACCTCGGGGAAGGTCGCGAGCCGCCGCTCCGCCTCGAAGGACTTCCCGGAGCGGGCGCCGCCCAGCACCAGGGTGCGCCGGGGCGGCGCCGGCGCCGGGGGGTACTCGCCCGCCACGACCGTGGCCCCGTCGGGCACGGCACGCGCCCCGGCCGCCGCGCACCGGCGTTCCAGCTCCGGGCCGGGCGGGACGTCGTGGTCCAGGTGCACGGCGATCACGTCGGTGGCCGGGCCGACCGCCCCGCTCGCGCGGAGCCGGACCAGCGCGTCCGGGCGGCCGAGCACGTCCGCGAGGACCACGTCGTACGGGCGCCGCCCCCGCACCCCGTTCGTCCCGGCCGGGGCCCCGCCGGGCGGCAGGTACAGCAGCCGCGTCCCGTCCGGGCCCGTGACCTCGTAGCCGGTGCCCGGCGCGTCCACGGGCACCGCCCGCACCCGGTGCCCGCTGATCACCGCCAGCTCCCGCCCGTCCGGCACCCGCCCGGCGGCCGGCAGCCCCGGCGGCAGCTCCACGGGGGGCCCGTCGTGCGGGTGGGTCAGCAGCACCTGGCGCACCCCGGCGAGCGAGTGCCCCGCGCGGGCCCCGGCGAGGACCGCCCCGGGGGTCAGGTCGAGCAGCAGCGCCCCGTCGACGAGGACGGCGGTCGCGGCCCGCGCCCGGGCGCCGACGGAGACCGCGCAGGCGGCGCAGGGACAGCCGGGGCGGGGCAGTCCTTCGGGTGTACCGGTGCCGAGCAGAGTGAGTTCCACACGGAGATCCTCCCGCGTCGCCGCGAGTGGTGCGCGCCCGGTTACTCTGCGGGCAGACTCAAGGTGCGCACAGCGCGAGCAGCGGACGAGCAACGGAGGCGGACATGGCGTGGACGTGGCGGTTCGAGCAGGCCGACGGCAGCGTGACCAACCCGTCGGTGGAGCCGGAGGAGTTCACCACGCAGGGGGACGCGGAGTCCTGGATCGGTGAGTACTGGAAGGACCTCCTCGAAGGAGGCACGGAGCGGGTCAAGCTGTCCGACGACGGCGGCACGGAGCTCTACACGATGAGCCTGCGCGAGGCCCTGGACGCGTAGCCCCCGGCGGGGGCCACATCCGGGCCCGGGGCGCCTCGCGCTCCGGGCCCGGATGTCCCGCCAACGTCTTCCCGCGCCCGTCTTCCCGCGGGCGTACTCCCGCGGGCGGCAGGACGGCTCAGCCGCGAACGCCGCACAGGTGGAGGAGGGCCGCCACCGCGCGGTACGGATCGGTGCGGCCGGCGCGTTCCTCGGCCGCGAGGAGGCGTTCCAGTTCCTCGTCGGGCGGCAGCTCCGCCCCCGCCTCGGTGCCGTCGGTGAAGACGCGGACCCCGTACCAGGTGTGCAGGGGCGCGCCGATGCCCGACAGCGTGGCCGTCAGGTCGGCCAGCCGGTCGGCGCGCACGTCCAGGCCCAGCCGGTTCGTGTAGTCGACGGAGTCGAAGGCGGCCAGGGCCCGCGTCCAGTCCCCGGACAGGCCCGGTCGCATGGCGAGGGCGTCCCCGTTGCGCACGAGGAGGGACAGCAGTCCGCCCGGCGCCAGCATCCGGGCCAGCCCGGCGAGCATCGCGTCGGCCTCGGGCACGTACATCAGGACCCCGTGGCAGAGCACCACGTCGAAGCTGCCCGGACCGAAGTGGGCGCCCGTCTCGCGGCCGTCGCCCTCCATCAGCCGGACCCGGTCGCGGATCCCGGCGGGCTCGGCGGCCAGCGCGGTGCGCGCGACCTCCAGCATCGCCGGGTCCATCTCCAGACCGGTGACCATGTGGCCGGCGCGGGCCAGCCGCAGCGCCTGCGTGCCCTGGCCCATGCCGACGTCGAGCACCCGCAGCCGCTGCCCGACCGGGAAGCGGTGCGTGATCTGTTCCTCGACCTGCCGGCCCACGAGTTCCTGACGGACCGCGTTGCGCAGTCCGCCCAGGCCTTCCAGCCAGAGTCGGGACCCGCCCGAGAACCGCGAGGGTGCCGAAGACCCCGACGGGCCGGAGCCCGTCGGGGTGCTGTCGTCCGGCGACGCCGCGAGTGAGCCGGGCGTCGCTCCGGTCAGGGCCGTTCCCCGCGCTTGACCTGCGGCTTGGGCAGACGGAGCCGGCGCATCTGAAGCGTGCGCATGACGCCGTACGCGATCGCGCCGCGGCGCGGCTCGTCCGGGAAGCGCTCGATCAGTGCCTTGCGGAGGCGGAACACCAGGCCGATGGAGTCGAGGATGATCAGGACGATCACGCCGAGCCACAGGGTCAGCGCGATGGTCTGGATCTGGTTCACCCGGACCATGCTCAGCACCAGGATGATCACCGCGAGCGGCAGGAACATCTCGGCGACCGAGAAGCGGGAGTCCACGAAGTCGCGGACGAAGCGCCGTACCGGACCCTTGTCACGGGTGGGCAGGTAGCGCTCGTCGCCGTTGGCCAGCGCCGTGCGCTGCTTGGCCATCTCTTCGCGGCGGCGTTCACGGGACCGCTTGGCGTCCTCCTTGCGATTGCCGGTCGAGGCCACCACGGCCTTGCGCTGCGACTGGGCCACAGCACGCTTCGGCGTCGGGCGGCCCTTCGGGGCCTGCGGATTACGGGGCTGCGAGAGGCCGGTGCTCACCTTGTCGGTGGCTGCGGCCTTCTCTTCCTTGGAGGAGCGGCTACCAAACACAAAACCCAAGCCTACGTGGTCGAGGGCATGTGCCCCACCTCGCCGGGGAACGATCCGGCAACGGCGGGCGTCTACCGGGTGCGGGGTTCCTGCGGTCTCGGGGATCACCTACTCCTTACGCCTGACACGGGCGTGGGGGTACTCGTCCTGGAGGAGGAGCGCATCCGTACTCGAACAGTGCGGTAATGGAGACAGGGCCCGTACTGTGGGTTCTGTCGGTGACCTGGAGCACAGTCCGTCTAGAAGGGGGCGCGCGAAGCCCATGAGCGGTGTCATGAAGCGTATGGGGATGATCTTCCGCGCGAAGGCGAACAAGGCCCTTGACCGGGCCGAGGACCCGCGCGAGACCCTCGACTACTCGTACCAGAAGCAGCTGGAGCTGCTGCAGAAGGTGCGCCGCGGGGTCGCCGACGTGGCGACCTCCCGCAAGCGTCTGGAACTGCAGCTGAATCAGCTCCAGGGTCAGTCCGCCAAGCTGGAGGACCAAGGCCGCAAGGCCCTCGCCCTGGGCCGCGAGGACCTGGCCCGCGAGGCCCTGTCCCGCCGCGCCTCGCTCCAGCAGCAGGTCAGCGACCTGGAAGTGCAGCACCAGACCCTCCAGGGCGAGGAGGAGAAGCTGACGCTGGCCGCGCAGCGACTCCAGGCCAAGGTGGACGCCTTCCGGACGAAGAAGGAGACCATCAAGGCCACCTACACCGCCGCCCAGGCGCAGACCCGGATCGCCGAGTCCTTCTCCGGCATCTCAGAGGAGATGAGCGACGTCGGCCTGGCCATCCAGCGGGCCGAGGACAAGACCGCCCAGCTCCAGGCCCGCGCCGGCGCGATTGACGAGCTGCTGGCCTCCGGCGCCCTGGACGACCGCAGCGGTCTGGGCTCCAAGGACGACATCCAGGCCGAGCTGGACCGCCTCTCCGGCGGCACCGACGTCGAGCTCGAACTCCAGCGGATGAAGGCCGAGCTGGCGGGCGGCCCGTCCGCGCAGCAGCCGGCCATCGAGCCCGGCGCCCCCGGCACGGGGCAGCCCTCGCAGACCCAGCACCGCTTCGACAAGCAGTAGGACGGGGCCGTCATGATTGTCCGCATCATGGGGGAGGGCCAGGTGCGGGTGGCGGAGAGCCACCTGACCGAGCTCGACACGTTGGACGACGAGCTGCTGGCGGAGATCGAGAGCGGTGACGAGTCCGGCTTCCGCCGGACCCTCGGCGCCCTCCTCGACGCCGTGCGCCGCCTCGGCGAGCCGCTGCCGGACGAGACCCTGGAGCCCTCCGAGCTGATCCTCCCCGGTCCGGAGGCCACGCTCGACGAGGTGCGGTCGATGCTCAAGGACGACGGCCTCATCCCCGGCTGAGCCCGGACCGGCTGAGCCCGGACCGACCCCGGCGCGGCGCCCGGACCACCCGCCGTACGACGAAGGGCCCGCCCCCACCCGGGGCGGGCCCTTCGTCGCGTTTCACTCGCCCCGCTTCGCCGCCGTCCGCTGCGGATCGGGGGTGTCAGGGGTGCCCCCGATGAAGTTCTCGAACCGGCGCCGGGGCCTGGCCCAGCGCCGGTCGTGGTGGAAGGCCCGTAGCCCGGCCCTGGCGCGGGCGCGCGGGCGGTTCGCGTAGAACTTCTTGCCGTACGGGGAGTCGGGCCGCGCCAGCCGGATCGCGCCGATGAGCGCGACGAAGGGGATCACCAGGCCGAAGACCGCCGTGCGGGGTTTGCCCTTCCACAGGGCGACCAGCGCCAGGAAGAAGTTGCCGGCGGTGTTCATGACGACCAGGCCGCGGCTGTGCCGTTCGCCCGGGGTCAGCTCGTTGACGCCGAAGGGCAGGAACCCGCCCAGCACCAGGGCCACCAGGGCGGCCGTGAGCACCACGATCTCCACGCTCTTGCGGCCCTGCTCGCTCCAGTAGACGTCGTCCAGGTGCAGGATCAGCGCGAACTCGTCCAGCACCAGGCCCGCGCCCAGCCCGAACAGCACCGCCGACAGGGCCGACCCGAAGCCGTGCCGGCCGCTGCCGACCGCCCCGAAGCCGCCGATGATGACCAGGACCACCCCCGGGACCACGTGGTGCACGTGCACTCCGCCCGGGGTGATGTTCTTGAAGGGGCCCCGACCGGCCCGGATCAGCCGCGTGATCACCCGTGTGACCAGGAACGACAGCACGAAGGACAGCAGCGCGAGCAGCAACGGGAGCTTGCCCGGCTCGATGATGTTGCGATACCACCAGTGACCCACGACACCCGCTCCCGTTTTGACACCTCATGGGCAATTTACCGTCCGTGGTGAACAGGTAGCGTTCCCGCCGATGAAAGATTCGTTCGATGATCCGCCACCGGTTCCGCCCGCCGAGCGCGCCTCCCTGCCCGACGGGATCCGCTTCGCCTTCGGGACGCTGACCGTGCTGCCCGCGCGCATCACGCGCTGGGACCGGCCCGCTGCCCGCACCGGGATGGCCTGCGCCCCCCTCGTGGGCCTCGTCGTCGGCCTCCTCGCGGCCCTGCCCGGGACCGTACTCCTCCTCGGGGGCGGCGGCCCGTTCCTCGCCGCCGCCGTCACCGTCGCCGTCCCGGCGGCGCTGACCCGCGGACTGCACCTGGACGGGCTCGCCGACACCGCCGACGGGCTGGGCAGCGCCAAGCCCGCCGGCGAAGCCCTGCGGATCATGAAGCAGTCCGACATCGGCCCCTTCGGGGTCGTCGCCCTGCTGGTCGTCTTCCTGATCCAGGTCGCCGCGCTGACGAACGCGTACGCCGACAGCTGGGTACGGGGCGCCCTCGCCACCGTGGTCGCCACGGTCACCGCCCGCCTCGCGATGACCCTGGCCTCCCGCGCCGGAGTCCCCGCCGCCCGGCTCGAGGGCCTGGGCGCGGCCGTCGCCGGCGCGGTCCCGCACCGCACGGTGGTGGCCGTGACCGCCGCCGTGCTGGTGGCCGCCGCCGCGGTCGCCCTCCCCGCGGGCCTGCCCGCCGCCGTCCAGCACGCGGTGGCCGTCCTCGCCGCCCTGCTCGCCGCCGAACTCCTCCTGCGCCGCTGCGTCCACCGCTTCGGCGGCGTCACCGGCGACGTCTACGGCGCCCTGTGCGAACTCGCGGCAACCACCACCCTCGTCGTACTCGCCCTCGGCTGACCGGCGCCTCCGAGCGCCGACCCGGACCGACCCGGACTCGGACCCGAACGACGACCTAGACCGGATCGGCCACCGGATCGACCGACTCGGCCGCGTGGCGGGCCGCCACCGCCGTCACGACCCGGTCCCGGGCCACCCGGCGGGCGTGGCGCAGCCGGGCCTCGGCCGGGGCGAGCGGCAGGAACCAGAGCCAGCCCCACACGCTGAAGGACACCACGCCGGTCAGGACCAGGAGCCGGTTCGTCGCCAGAGCGAGCGCGAACGCCAGCCCGTAGGCGACGAGCCGGTAGCGCAAGAGCAGGCGCAGCGGGGCCTTCGACGGCCCGGCGAGCAGTTCCAGCACGACGGCCACCTCGGCGGCCCGCAGGTCCTCGGGGTGCCGGGGGCGCTCCGCCTCGACCTCCCCGCCGCCCAGGGCCAGGGCCACGTCATGGCCGAGAGGGGCCCGTTCCCAGGGGCGGGGATGCTCGGGACCGACCGGGTGGTCCACCCAGTACCCGGGCCCGTCCAGCCCCATCACCGCGTCGACGCGCTCGCGCGCGGCCGACCCGGGCGGTGCCAACTCGGCTATCCGGGCCCGCAGCTCGGTGCCACGGCGGACCCGCATCGGGTGCGCCCATCCGTCCGCGCGCCGGCACAGCTCCTCGTAGGAGACCAACAGCCCCAGGTCGTCGGGCCACTGGGCCAGTCCCGCCTCGAAGGCCCGTTCCGCCTCGATGTCGTGCTCGTCGTCGTCCTCGGCGGCGTGCGCCACGCCCAGCCACCGGTGGAGCGCCGGGCCGGCCCCCTCCTCGGCCAGCCCCTCACGAGCGGTGCGCCGTACGTGCGCGTAGCCCTCGACGGCGAAGAGTTCCTCGCACCGCGTCGCGCGGTCGACCATCGTTTCCCCACCCGTTCCCGTAGACCAGTACGCGTACCCTGCGGTACCCCTTGACCAGAGGTCAAGGAATCCGCCCCGTACCCTCGGGGGGTGGAAGAGACCGGGAGCGGGACTCAGGGCGGTGCGCCCATCACGGTGCTGCTCGCCGACGACCAGGCACTGTTGCGCAGCGCCTTCAAGGTGCTCGTCGACTCCGAGTCCGACATGCGGGTCGTGGGGGAGGCCTCCGACGGGGCGCAGGCGTACGAGCTGGCCCGCGCGACGCGCCCCGACGTCGTCCTCATGGACATCCGGATGCCCGGCACCGACGGCCTCGCCGCCACCCGCATGATCAGCGCGGACCGGGAACTGGCCGCCGTCCGCGTCGTCATGCTGACCACCTTCGAGGTCGACGAGTACGTGGTTCAGGCCCTGCGCGCCGGCGCCTCCGGCTTCCTCGGCAAGGGCGCGGAGCCCGACGAGCTGCTCAACGCCATCCGCGTCGCCGCGGCCGGCGAGGCCCTGCTCTCCCCGGCCGCGACCAAGGGGCTCATCGCCAGCTTCCTCGCCCAGGGCGGCCGGGCCGACGTCCCCACCGCCACCACGGCCCACGCCGACCGGCTGGCCGCGCTGACCGGCCGTGAGCGCGAGGTCCTCGTGCACGTAGCGGCGGGTCTGCCCAACGACGGCATCGCCACCCGTCTGGAAGTCAGCCCCCTCACCGTCAAGACCCACGTCAACCGGGCCATGGCCAAGCTCGGCGCCCGCGACAGGGCGCAATTGGTGGTCATCGCGTACGAATCGGGCCTGGTCCGCCCCCGCACCGACTGACCGGTCGGTCCGCGGAGTAGGGCGGAAGTACTGCGGACGCGGTATGCCGGACATAAGGACGGCACCTGCGAGCGACGCAACGGCGCCGCACCGTGGGCGAGGCTGGTGTTCCCTCGCGTGAGCCCGACGGCACGAGCCCGTGCACGCACCGAAGACTGAAGAGAGATCCCACACCCATGTCCTGGCTGTCCCGCTTCAGCCTGGCCCAGAGAGCGCTGATCGGCCTCGTGTCGATCATCGCGCTCCTCTTCGGCGCCATAGCCATCCCGCAGCTCAAGCAACAACTGCTGCCGTCCATCGAGCTGCCGATGGTCTCGGTGCTCGCGCCGTACCAGGGCGCCTCGCCCGATGTGGTCGAGAAGCAGGTCGTCGAGCCGATCGAGGCCACCCTCAAGGGCGTCGACGGAATCACCGGCATCACCTCCACCGCCAGCGAGGGCAACGCCCTCATCCGCGCCAGCTTCGACTTCGGCGACGAGGGCACCAAGCAGCTCGTCGCCGACGTCCAGCAGGCCGTCAACCGGGCCCGCGTCCGGCTGCCCGCCGAGGTGGACCCGCAGGTGGTGGCCGGCTCCACCGACGACATCCCGACCGTCGTCCTCGCCGTCACCTCCGACAAGGACCAGCAGGCGCTCGCCGACCAGCTGAACAAGTCCGTCGTCCCCGTCCTGGAGGACATCGAGGGCGTCGGCCAGGTCAGCGTGGACGGCGTACGGGACCTCCAGGTCACCGTCACCCCCGACGACGCGAAGCTCGCCGCCGCCGGACTCGACTCCGCCAAGCTCGCCGAGGCCCTCAAGGCGGGCGGCGCGACCGTCCCGGCCGGCTCCTTCGACGAGGAGGGCAAGAACCGCACCGTCCGCGTCGGCGCCGGCTACACCTCCGTCGCCCAGCTGGAGGACCTCCGCCTGACCGCCGGTCCCGGCAAGCAGGTCGTTCGCCTCGCCGACGTCGCCGCCGTCCGGCAGGAGCCGGCCCGCGCCGACTCCCTCACCCGCACCAACGGCAAGCCCAGCCTCGCCCTCGTCCTGACCATGGACAAGGACGGCAGCGCCGTCGCCATCTCCGACGCCGTCAAGGACAAGCTCCCCGAGCTGCGCTCCACCCTCGGCTCCGGCGCCCAGCTCACCGTCGTCAGCGACCAGGGGCCGGCCGTCGCCAAGTCCATCTCGGGCCTCACCACCGAGGGCCTCCTCGGCCTGGTCTTCGCGGTCATCGTGATCCTGGTCTTCCTGGGCTCGATCCGCTCGACCCTGGTCACCGCGGTCTCCATCCCGCTGTCCGTCGTCCTCGCCCTGATCGTGCTGTGGACCCGCGACCTCTCCCTCAACATGCTGACGCTGGGCGCGCTCACCATCGCCATCGGCCGGGTCGTCGACGACTCGATCGTGGTCTTGGAGAACATCAAGCGCCACCTCGGCTACGGCGAGGAGCGCGAGGCCGCGATCACCACCGCCGTCAAGGAGGTGGCCGGCGCGGTCACCTCCTCCACGCTCACCACCGTCGCCGTGTTCCTGCCCATCGGCCTGGTCGGCGGCATGATCGGCGAGCTGTTCGGCTCCTTCTCGCTCACCGTGACCGCCTCCCTGCTGGCCTCGCTGCTGGTCTCGCTGACGGTCGTACCGGTCCTGTCGTACTGGTTCCTCCGCGCCCCCAAGGGCACCTCCGCCGACCCCGAGGAGGCACGCCGCGCCGCCGAGGAGAAGGAGGCCAACAGTCGCCTCCAGAAGTTCTACGTACGTGTCTTGGGCTTCGCCACCCGCCGACGCCTGACCAGCGTGGCCATCGCCGTCGCGATCCTGTTCGCCACGCTCGGCATGACCCCGCTGCTGAAGACGAACTTCTTCGACCAGGGCGACCAGGACGTCCTGACGGTCAAGCAGGAGCTGGCCCCCGGCACCTCGCTGGCCGCCTCCGACGCGGCGAGCCGCAAGGTGGAGAAGGCCCTCGACTCCGTCAAGGGGGTCAAGGACCACCAGGTCACCGTCGGCTCCTCCGGCTTCCTCGCGGCCTTCGGCGGCGGTACGGGCACCAACCAGGCCTCCTTCCAGGTCACCCTGGAGGACGCCAAGGACTCCGAGGCCGTCAAGAAGCGCATCCAGGACGCCCTGGCCGAGCTGGACGGCATCGGCGACACCTCCCTCTCGGCGGGCGGCGGCTTCGGCAGCCAGAACCTGAGCGTGGTCGTCAAGGCCGGCGACGCCGAGGTGCTCGCCAAGGCAGCCGAGCAGGTCCGCGCCGAGGTGGCCACCCTCAAGGACGTCACCGACGTCCAGAGCGACCTGGCCCAGTCGGTGCCCTGCGTCTCGGTCACCGCCACCCCGAAGACCGCCGAGGCCGGCCTCAACCAGGCCGCGCTCGGCGCGATCGTCGCCCAGGCCGTCCGGGGCAACGCGGTGGGCAAGGCCGTACTGGACAACACCGAGCGGGACGTCGTCGTACGCTCCGCCAAGCCGGCCGGCACCCTCGCCGAGCTCCAGGCGCTCCCCGTCGGCCCGCTCAAGCTCGGCGACATCGCCGAGGTCAAGGTGGTCCCCGGCCCCGTCGCGATGACCCGGATCGACGGCGCCCGCGCCGCCACCATCACCGCCAAGCCGGTCGGCGACAACACCGGCGCCGTCAGCACCACGCTCCAGAGCAAGATCAAGGCCCTCAAGCTGCCCGCGGGCGCCACCGCCGCCATCGGCGGGGTCTCCCAGGACCAGGACGAGGCCTTCGGCTCCCTGGGCCTGGCCATGCTCGCGGCCATCGCGATCGTGTTCATGCTGCTGGTCGCGACCTTCCGCTCGCTGGTCCAGCCGCTGATCCTGCTCGTCTCCATCCCGTTCGCCGCCACCGGCGCGCTGGGCCTGCTGCTCATCACCGGAACCCCCATGGGCGTCCCCGCGATGATCGGCATGCTGATGCTCATCGGCATCGTGGTGACGAACGCGATCGTCCTGATCGACCTCGTCAACCAGTACCGGGCCCAGGGCCATGGCGTGATCGAGGCCGTCGTCGAGGGCGGTCGCCACCGTCTGCGCCCGATCCTGATGACGGCCCTGGCGACGATCTTCGCGCTCCTCCCGATGGCGCTCGGCGTCACGGGCGAGGGCGGGTTCATCTCGCAGCCGCTCGCCGTGGTCGTGATCGGCGGCCTCGTCAGCTCCACCCTGCTGACGCTGCTGCTGGTGCCGACCCTCTACACGATGATCGAGCTCCGCAAGGAGCGTCGTCGGGCGAAGAAGGCGGGCCGCCTCACGGTGGTTCCCTCCCGGAGCGCGCGGGACGCCTCCCAGGACGCTCCGACGAAGGTCTGACCGTCCGAAGTACGCCAAGGGCCCCGGCCCCCGCTCCGTGCGGGGGCCGGGGCCCTTGGTCGTGCGGGCGTGGCGCCGGCGTCGTACGCCGTTGCCGGACCCGTCCCTACGGGAGGGCGAGCATCCGCTCCAGCGCCAGCTTCGCGAAGCCCTCGGTCTCCTTGTCGACCCGGATCTGGTTGACGAGGTTGCCCTCGGCCAGGGACTCCAGGGTCCACACGAGGTGGGGGAGGTCGATGCGGTTCATCGTGGAACAGAAGCAGACCGTCTTGTCGAGGAAGACGACCTCCTTGTCCTCGGCCGCGAAACGATTCGCCAGCCGGCGGACGAGGTTCAGCTCGGTGCCGATGGCCCACTTGGAGCCGGCCGGGGCCGCCTCCAGCGCCTTGATGATGTACTCCGTCGAGCCGACGTAGTCCGCGGCCGCCACGACCTCGTGCTTGCACTCGGGGTGCACCAGCACGTTGACGCCGGGGATGCGGGCGCGCACGTCGTTGACCGAGTCCACCGAGAAACGGCCGTGGACCGAGCAGTGACCGCGCCACAGGATCATCTTGGCGTTCCGCAGCTGCTCGACGGTCAGGCCGCCACCCGGCTTGTGCGGGTTGTAGAGCACGCAGTCGTCCAGGGACATGCCCATGTCGCGGACGGCGGTGTTGCGCCCCAGGTGCTGGTCCGGGAGGAAGAGCACCTTCTCGCCCTGCTCGAAGGCCCAGTCCAGGGCCTTCTTCGCGTTGGACGAGGTGCAGATGGTGCCGCCGTGCTTGCCGGTGAAGGCCTTGATGTCGGCGGAGGAGTTCATGTACGAGACGGGCACGGTCGAGCCGGCGATCCCGGCGTCCGTCAGCACGTCCCAGCACTCCGCGACCTGCTCGGCGGTGGCCATGTCGGCCATCGAGCAGCCGGCGGCCAGGTCCGGCAGGACCACCTTCTGGTCGTCCGAGGTCAGGATGTCCGCGGACTCGGCCATGAAGTGCACGCCGCAGAAGACGATGTACTCGGCCTCCGGCTTGGCGGCCGCGTCCTTGGCGAGCTTGAAGGAGTCCCCGGTGACGTCCGCGAACTCGATGACCTCGTCACGCTGGTAGTGGTGGCCGAGGATGAAGACCTTGTCCCCGAGCTTCTCCTTGGCCGCGCGGGCGCGGGCCACCAGGTTCGGGTCCGACGGCGATGGCAGGTCGCCGGGGCACTCCACCCCGCGCTCGCTCTTGGGGTCGGCCTCGCGGCCGAGCAGCAGCAGGGCGAGGGGCGTCGGCTGGACGTCCAAAGGCTGGGCGGTGGTCACGACACGCACCCTTTCTGTTCCGCGACAAGGACTTCTGGAGCAACGTCGCTGCGACTTCTCGTCTATTTGACGCTATCTATCATAACCGCTTCACGTCACTTTGACGATGCCGATAGTGTCGATGTGACGCATTCGCCCCGGCCCGTGCCCAACCCCCCACCGGTCCCCTTCGTGCCGGGTCCCCCCGTCCGCGTGGGTGTGCGAGCATGAATATCTGAAAGAAGGCGCCGGCCCCGGAATGAATCCGCGCTCAGGCTGGTTGCCACACACGGCAAGAGTCCGACGATCCCCAGCCTCCGGCGGGGAGCCGCCCACTTCGGGAGTGAATGCAGATGTCCGTACAGGACGAAAAGACCACTGTGACCGACGGCATCCTCCTGTCCGACGCCGCCGCCGAAAAGGTCAGGACCCTGCTGGAGCAGGAAGGCCGTGAGGACCTGGCGCTCCGCGTCGCCGTCCAGCCCGGTGGTTGCTCCGGCCTGCGCTACCAGCTCTTCTTCGACGAGCGCTCGCTCGACGGCGACGTCGTCAAGGACTTCGACGGGGTCAAGGTCGTCACCGACCGCATGAGCTCGCCGTACCTGCACGGTGCCTCGATCGACTTCGTCGACACCATCGAGAAGCAGGGCTTCACCATCGACAACCCGAACGCCACGGGCTCCTGCGCCTGCGGCGACTCGTTCAGCTAGACGGCCCGGCCGGCCTCACGGCGCGGCCCGCCCGACGAGAGGGGCCGGTCACCAGCGGAGTTCCGCTGGTGACCGGCCCCTCTCGCGTGCCCGTGGAATGCGCGCGGTCCCGATCGGCGTACTACCGGCGGGGGAGTTCCTTGCCCGTCGTCGCGTCGACCACCTTGCGCTCGGCCAGCGGCCGGCCGAGCGTCGCCGACACGGTCATCTCCTGAGCCAGCATGATGCAGGCCTGACCCGGCTTGGTCGGGGTGTCCGTGATCTTGACCAGGACCGAACCGCCCTCTTCCCGGGCCTCCAGCGCGTAGGTGCTGCACACCCCGCCCCAGAAGTCCACGGTCAGCTTGCGGTCGCCCTCGGAGTACGAGAAACCGGGCACCGTACGCGGCTGCCCGGGCGCGGCCGTCGCGCCGGGGCCGTCCTGGGCGCCGGCCGGCTGGGACACCGTGCGCCCCGGACCGCCGTCCTTGCCCGCCACCTCGAACAGCCAGGCCGGTACGAGACCCCGACCGCCGCCCACCGCACCCGGGGCCAGCCCCAGCACGGCCCCCTTCACCGTCTCCGTCCGCGGCGCCTTCATCGGGCGCGGCTCCGGATTGCAGGGCAGCGTGTCCGTCGCCCCCGTCGGGGTGTCCGGCGTCAGCGGGACCGAGGTCGCGCAGCCGTCGGGGCCGGGGGAGGTCGCGCCGCCCCGGCTCGCGGCGTTCAGACGCTCCAGCGCCTGGGCGGCCCCGACCACCGGCTGCTCGCCCGCGCGGACCGGCGCCTTCAGCTCACCGCTGCCCGCCGTGACCCGGCCGTCCGCGCCCACGCTCACCTTGCCGGTCCAACCCGCCGTGGGGAGCCCGCCCACCACCGGGTCGGCGCTCACCACCCGTACCGCACCCTGGACCAGGCGGGCGTCCTGCTTGGCGTCGGACTGTCCGACCGCCGCCAGCACCGGGGCCGCGGCCTCCTTGGCCGCCTGCTCCGACACGGGCACGCCCGCCCCGTCCACCGGGGCGGTGTCGCCGCCGGGGAGCGTGGCGGGGCCGCAGGTGTCCTTGCCCCGTACGCAGTCGTCCCCGCTCCCGGCGGGCCGGAAGCGGGAGAAGCTCCAGCTCCCGGGGGCCTTGCGGGTGACCGTCAGTCGGGGCCCCGAGCCGTCCCCGGCCTCGCCGACCAGCCACTGCTCGCCGGTGAGGCGGGGCTCGCCGGAGATCCCGAGGGCCCGCGCGAGCCGGGCCACCTCTTCGGCGGAGACCTCTCCGGACGCCGCGAAGGAGGGCGCGGAGGCCGGGCCGGCGGGCAGCTCGCCCTCGGCCCGGTAGACGACCCCGCCGCCGGACGGGTCGGGCTCGCCGGGAGCGATCCCGGGGCCCGGAGGGGTGGCCGCGGAGCGGGGCGCGGAGGCCGCGGCGTCCCGCGTACGGTCCGCACCGCCCGAGCCATCGCCGTGGGCGGTGGAAGCCCAGTACGCCGTGCCGCCGCCCGCCAGCAGGACGGCGGCCGCGATCGAGCCGATGGCCCAGGCCGGCCGCCGTCGTGTGGCGCGTGATGTGTCGGGTTGTTCGCTGGTCACCGCGTCGCTCCTTCGCCTTGTCCCGCCGAATGTGATGCGGGTGTGACGCGACGGTCGCGAAACCGGTTCCCTCCCCCCTGAGGCGGGCCTTGGGCGCTCAGTCTCCGTAGACGGCGGTGGAGGCGATCAGCCGGGCGGAGGCGGGGGGCACGCGCACACCGTGGATCTGCGCGGGCGTCACCCGTACGGGGCGCGGCTCGTGGGGGACCGCCCAGTGCGGGGCCATCCGGGCGCAGTCGCCCAGCAGCCGGTCGAAGCCGGGGCGGGCGGCGCCGCCCGTGTACTCGCCGTACCCGAAACCATCGGTAGAGGTCATGTGGGCACGTTAAGCACGGCACGACCGGCGAAGGAAGTCCTACTACGGGGTAGTTTCGCCGGGTCGGCCGATGGGCGTCGAGCGGGTAGTTTTGACTGTCCCCTCGCCGTCATCCGCAGGAGCATCCACGCCGTGCGCATCGCAGTCACCGGCTCCATCGCCACCGACCACCTCATGACCTTCCCGGGCCGCTTCGCCGACCAGCTCGTCGCCGACCAGCTCCACACGGTCTCGCTCTCCTTCCTCGTCGACAACCTCGACGTCCGTCGGGGCGGTGTCGGCCCGAACATCTGCTTCGGCATGGGGCAGCTCGGCACCCGCCCGATCCTCGTCGGAGCGGCGGGCTCCGACTTCGACGAGTACCGCGCCTGGCTCGACCGGCACGGCGTTGACACCGAGTCCGTGCGGATCTCCGAGGTGCTGCACACCGCGCGCTTCGTCTGCACCACGGACGCCGACCACAACCAGATCGGCTCCTTCTACACGGGCGCGATGAGCGAGGCCCGTCAGATCGAGCTGAAGGCCGTCGCCGACCGGGTGGGCGGCCTGGACCTCGTCCTGATCGGCGCCGACGACCCCGAGGCGATGCTGCGCCACACCGAGGAGTGCCGGACGCGCGGGATCCCCTTCGCCGCCGACTTCTCGCAGCAGATCGCCCGCATGGACGGCGAGAGCATCCGCACCCTGATGGAGGGCGCGACGTACCTCTTCTCCAACGAGTACGAGAAGGGCCTCATCGAGACCAAGTCCGGATGGACCGACGAGGAGATCCTGGCCCGGGTCGGCACCCGCGTCACCACCCTCGGCGCCCAGGGCGTCCGCATCGAGCGGGCCGGACAGGAGACCATCCTGGTCGGCTGCCCCGAGGAGAACGCGAAGGTCGACCCGACCGGCGTCGGCGACGCCTTCCGCGCGGGCTTCCTGACCGGGCTGGGCTGGGGCGTCGGCCTGGAGCGGGCCGCACAGGTCGGCTGCATGCTCGCCACCCTCGTCATCGAGACCCTGGGCACCCAGGAGTACACCCTCGCCCGGGCGCACTTCATGGACCGCTTCACGAAGGCCTACGGCGAGCCGGCGGCCGACGAGGTCCGCGCCCACCTCTCCGCCTGAGCGATGTGAACACCCGCCCCGGACCGTGCCCGACCGCGGGCACGGTCCGGCGGCGTCAGGCCCGCCGCACCGTGTAGGCCGTGCCGAGCGGGCGCGGGGACTCGCCGACGTACGCGTGCCCCCGCATGGAGCACCAGGCCGGGATGTCCAGGCGGGCCACCTCGTCGTCGGACAGGACCGTCACCGTCCCGCCGACCGGGACGCCCCCGATCGCCCGGGCCAGCTCGATCACCGGCTGCGGGCAGCGCAGCCCCAGGGCGTCGATCTCCAGCGAGTCCGCCACCGGCGTCACCGCGACCGGCTCGGACACGCCGAGCTTCTCCCGGACCCCGGCCACCACGCCCGGCAGCACCTCCAGGAAGGCGTTGACCTCCTGCGCCGAGGTGCCCGGCGGCAGCGAGACCCGTACGTTCCCCTCCGACAGCACCCCCATCGCCCGCAGCACGTGACTCGGGGTCAGCGTCGAGCTGGTGCACGAGGAGCCGGACGACACCGAGAATCCGGCCCGGTCCAGCTCGTGCAGCAGGGTCTCCCCGTCCACGTACAGGCAGGAGAAGGTGACCAGGTGCGGCAGCCGCAGGTCCGGATGGCCCACCACCTCCACGTCCGGCACCAGCCGCGCGACCCGCCGCCGCAGCCGGTCCACGAGCAGCCGCAGCCGCGCCGCCTCCGCGTCCGCCTCGGCCCGCACCGCCCGCAGCGAGGCAGCCGCCGCGACGATCGCGGGCAGGTTCGCGAAGCCCGGGGAACGCCCCGACTCCCTTTCGTCGGGCGGGCCTTGGGGCGCGAAGCGGACCCCCTTGCGCACGGCCAGCAGTCCCACCCCCGGCGGCCCGCCCCACTTGTGCGCGCTCGCCGCGAGCACCGACCAGGCACCCTCCACCGGGCCCCAGCCCAGCGACTGCGCCGCGTCCACCAGCAACGGCACCCCGGCGGACCCGCAGGCCTCGGCCACCTCCGCCACCGGCTGGACCGTGCCCACCTCGTGGTTGGCGGACTGCAGGCAGGCGAGCGCGGTGTCCGGGGTCAGCGCGGCGGCGTACTCCCCGGGCGCCACCGCGCCGAAGCGGTCCACCCCGACCTCCACCACCGTGCCGCGCCCCGCGGCCTCGGCCGCGTGCAGTACAGAACTGTGTTCGACCGCCGACACGACCAGACGGCCCCCCACCCGCCGGCGCCCGGAGAGGACCCCGGACACCCCCGTGTGAACCGCGTGCGTCCCCGAAGGAGTGAACACGAGCTCGTCGGGACGGCACCCCACCGACTCGGCCGCCGCCTCCCGCGCCGCGTCCAGGAGCAGTCGGGCCCGGCGCCCCTCCCGGTACAGCCGGGCCGGGTCCGCCCAGCCCTCCTCAAGGGAGGCCTGGAGCGCCTGACGGGCCACGGGGTGCAGCGGAGCGGCGGACGCGGTGTCGAAGTAGGGCATCCGGCCACGCTAACCGCAGCCCCCCGGGCCCCGTGGTCAGGGGCCGTCAGATGCCGTCCGGAGGCGGTCATTCAGGGCCGTATGGCCCGTCGCCCGTACGGCGGATCCACCCCTTCGGGGTCAGTAACGGCGCGTTGGGCACCCTCCCCGCGCGACCCCAAATAGCGTCCAGTAGGGTTTGGTCCGCATAAACATCCAAACCCCTGCCTGCGTCAGGGCCGGCGACCGACCCGAACACGGCCGCGGCCGGCCGCGCGGGCCGAGACTCTCGGGAAGGCGCTACGTGAGTCCCTACGGCTCCGACCGCTCGCCGCGGCGCCCGATGCGGCGGAAGCTGCTGCAGGCGCTGACTGCGGGCGTGGTCCTGGCGACCGCCACTGGTTGCTCGTACACCTGGAAAGACTTCCCCCGCCTCGGAATGCCCACCCCGGTCACGGAGGAGGCACCTCGCATCCTCTCCCTGTGGCAGGGATCCTGGGCAGCCGCTCTCATCACGGGCATCCTGGTGTGGGGCCTGATCATCTGGAGCGTCATCTTCCACCGGCGCAGCCGGACGAAGATCGAGGTCCCCGCGCAGACCCGGTACAACATGCCCATCGAGGCGCTGTACACCGTGGTCCCGCTCATCATCGTCTCGGTGTTCTTCTACTTCACCGCGCGTGACGAGTCGAAGCTGCTCTCCCTCACTCCCAAGCCCGCCCACACCATCAACGTGGTCGGCTTCCAGTGGAGCTGGGGCTTCAACTACGTCGAGAACGTCGACGCGGACGCGGCGACCCCGAAGGCGGGCGAGGTTCCGAAGGAACTCGCCACGATTCCGGACCGCTTCACCAAGGCCTTCCCCGCGGGCGCCGAAGGCGTCTACGAGAAGGGCGTCCCCGGCGACCGCAACCCGCAGACGGGGAACCCGGGACCGACCCTCTACCTGCCCAAGGGCGAGAAGGTCCGCTTCATCCTGTCGTCGAACGACGTCATCCACTCCTTCTGGGTGGTGCCCTTCCTGTTCAAGCAGGACGTCATCCCCGGCCACACCAATGTCTTCGAGGTCACCCCGTCCCAGGAAGGCACCTTCCTCGGCAAGTGCGCCGAGCTCTGCGGTGTCGACCACTCCCGGATGCTCTTCAACGTGAAGGTCGTCTCGCCGGAGAAGTACCGGGCGCACCTGAAGGAACTGGCGGAGAAGGGGCAGACCGGCTTCCTCCCGGCCGGCATCCAGCAGACTGACCCGGCCCGGAATGCGGAGACGAACAAACTGTGAGCATCCTCAACGAATCCCAGGGTGCCGCCGCAGCTGACTCGTACGAGAACGAGCTGCCGGTACGGCGCAAGCAGCCGGGCAACGTGGTCGTGAAGTGGATGACCACGACCGACCACAAGACCATCGGCACGATGTACCTGGTCACGTCGTTCGTGTTCTTCATCATCGGCGGGATCATGGCGCTCTTCATGCGCGCCGAGCTGGCCCGACCGGGCACGCAGATCATGTCGAACGAACAGTTCAACCAGGCGTTCACCATGCATGGCACGATCATGCTGCTGATGTTCGCGACCCCGCTGTTCGCCGGTTTCGCGAACTGGATCATGCCGCTGCAGATCGGCGCGCCCGACGTGGCGTTCCCGCGGCTGAACATGTTCGCGTACTGGCTGTACGTCTTCGGCTCGACCATCGCGGTGGCCGGCTTCGTCACCCCCTCGGGTGCGGCCGACTTCGGCTGGTTCGCCTACTCCCCGCTCTCGGACGCCGTCCGTTCGCCGGGCATCGGCGCCGACATGTGGATCATGGGTCTGGCCTTCTCCGGCTTCGGCACGATCCTCGGTTCGGTCAACTTCATCACCACGATCATCTGCATGCGCGCTCCCGGCATGACGATGTTCCGCATGCCGATCTTCACCTGGAACGTGCTGCTGACCGGTGTCCTGGTCCTGCTCGCCTTCCCGGTGCTGGCCGCCGCGCTCTTCGCGCTGGAGGCCGACAGGAAGTTCGGTGCGCACGTCTTCGACGCGGCCAACGGCGGCGCGTTGCTGTGGCAACACCTCTTCTGGTTCTTCGGCCATCCAGAGGTGTACATCATCGCGTTGCCATTCTTCGGCATCATCTCCGAGGTCATTCCGGTCTTCTCGCGCAAGCCGATGTTCGGTTACATCGGTCTGATCGCCGCGACCATCTCCATCGCCGGTCTCTCGGTGACGGTGTGGGCCCACCACATGTACGTCACCGGTGGCGTGCTGCTGCCGTTCTTCTCCTTCATGACCTTCCTGATCGCGGTACCGACCGGTGTGAAGTTCTTCAACTGGATCGGCACCATGTGGAAGGGCTCGCTGTCCTTCGAGACACCGATGCTCTGGGCCGTCGGCTTCCTGATCACCTTCACCTTCGGTGGTCTGACCGGCGTCATCCTGGCCTCGCCCCCGCTGGACTTCCACGTCTCCGACTCGTACTTCGTCGTCGCGCACTTCCACTACGTCATCTTCGGCACCGTGGTCTTCGCGATGTTCTCCGGCTTCCACTTCTGGTGGCCGAAGTTCACGGGCAAGATGCTGGACGAGCGCCTCGGCAAGATCACCTTCTGGACGCTGTTCATCGGCTTCCACGGCACCTTCCTGGTCCAGCACTGGCTGGGTGTCGAGGGCATGCCGCGTCGCTACGCGGACTACCTCGCGGCCGACGGCTTCACCGCGCTGAACACGATCTCCACGATCAGCTCGTTCCTGCTCGGCCTGTCGATGCTCCCCTTCATGTACAACGTCTGGAAGACGGCGAAGTACGGCAAGAAGGTCGAGGTCGACGACCCGTGGGGCTACGGCCGCTCGCTGGAGTGGGCGACGTCCTGCCCGCCGCCGCGGCACAACTTCCTCACCCTCCCGCGGATCCGCAGTGAATCCCCGGCGTTCGACCTGCACCACCCGGAGATCGCGGCCCTCGACCATCTCGCGGACCACGACGCCGGTACCAAGGCCGTCAGCGGTGGCAAGGAGACCGGCAAGTGAAGATCCAGGGCAGGATGTTCCTCTGGCTCGCCTTCTTCATCCTGATCATGACCGTCGTGTACGGCGTGTGGTCGAAGGAGCCGGTCGGCACCACCGCGCTCGCCCTGGCCTTCGGCCTGAGCGCCATGATCGGCTACTACCTGGCCTTCACGGCCCGGCGCGTGGACGAGATGGCCCAGGACAACCTGGAGGCCGACGTCGCCGACGAGGCGGGCGAGCTGGGATTCTTCTCCCCGCACAGCTGGCAGCCGCTCTCGCTGGCCATCGGTGGCGCCTTCGCCTTCATGGGCGTCATCTTCGGCTGGTGGCTGATGTACTTCTCGGCTCCGCTGATCCTGATCGGCCTGTGGGGCTGGGTGTACGAGTACTACCGCGGTGAGAACGCGAACCAGTAGTTCGCACCGCCACAGCAGCACCTGAGGGGCCCGGACACCTTTTCGGAGGAGTCCGGGCCCCTCGTTTGCAGTCATCCCGCGCGCCGTATTTGTCATACCTTCATAGCGTTGGCTCCATGAAGCACTCACCGCGTCTTTGGACGGTACTCAGCTGCTCCCTGCTGGTCGCGTCCCTCGGGGCAGGCGCCACCGCATGCGGGTCCGGCGAGAAGAACCCGCTGTCAGCCCGCCCGTACGACGCGGGCGACCAAATCGCCTTCAACCAGGCCGCGGGCGGACGCCCCGTCGACCCCGACAAGCCGTTCGAAGTGACGGCGAAGGGGGCGGAGGCCCGGATCACCGACGTGAACGTCGTGGACACCCACGGCCGACGCCTGGCGGGCGAACTCTCCGCCAAGGGCGACCGCTGGCACAGCACGGCCCCGCTGGCGGCCGGCGTGCACTACGCGGTCACCGTGAACACCGAGGACGAACGCGGAGCCCCGGGGCAGCGCACGGCGGTCTTCGACACCACCCCGGCGAAGAAGGTCCTCAAGGTCGAGTTCGGCCCGGACGAGGGCAAGTACGGGGTCGGCCAGCCCGTCACGGCCGAACTCAGCGAACCCGTCAAGGACAAGGCGGCGCGCACCCTCGTGGAGCGCGGCCTGGTGGTCGACACTCCCGAGAACGTCGAGGGTGCCTGGCACTGGGTCGACGACAAGACCCTCCACTACCGCCCGAAGGAGTACTGGCCCGCGAACTCCACCGTCTCCGTACGGAGCAACCTGGAGGGCGTGAAGGTCTCCGACGAGCTGCACGGCACCGCGTCGAAGCCGCTGAACCTGGAGATCGGCGACCGGGTGGAGGTCACCACCGACGCCTCGTCGCACTACCTCACGTTCAAGCGCAACGGAGAAGTGATCAACACCATTCCGGTGACCACCGGGAAGCCGGGCTTCTCCACCCGCAACGGGGTCAAGGTGGTGCTGGGCAAGCAGTACTTCGTCCAGATGCGCGGTGACACCGTCGGCATCGGCGGCAGCGAGTACTACAACCTGCCCGTGTACTACGCCACCCGCGTGACCTGGAGCGGGGAGTACGTGCACGCCGCGCCGTGGTCGGTCGGCTCCCAGGGCTACGAGAACGTCAGCCACGGCTGCACCGGCATGAGCACCGGCAACGCCGCCTGGTTCTACGAGAACATCACCGAGGGCGACATCGTCAGGGTGATCAACTCCATCGGCGACGACATGGACACCTTCGGCAACGGCTTCGGCGACTGGAACATGGACTGGAAGGACTGGCGCGAGGGCAGCGCGCTCCTCAAGGGCACCCAGGAGGGCCGCAGCGCCATCGACCAGGCCCGCCTGCGGCCGACCGTGTAGCCCCGGGGCGCCCCCACGACGGTGCGTCAGCCCACAACGCCCCACAGAAGCCCGTACGGGCCTCCGTGGGGCGTTTGTGACGGGTCAGGCGTCCAGGGACAGCCGGGACCGCAGGAGGCCCGCCAGGACCTCGGGGAAGTCCACCGGGTCCACCGGGAGCGTCACCGCGGCGTCCGCGCGGCTCCAGGTGGCCAGCCAGGCGTCCTGCGGGCGCCCCATCAGCAGCAGCACCGGGGGACACCGGAAGATCTCGTCCTTGATCTGGCGGCAGACGCCCATGCCCCCCGCGGGGGCCGCCTCGCCGTCCAGGACGCACGCGTCGATCCCGCCCGCGTCCAACTCCTTGAGGACGGCCGGCAGCGTCGCGCACTCCAGGAACTCCACCGGCGGCAGGTCCGCGGCAGGCCTGCGCCCGGCCGCCAGCCGCACCTGCTCCCGGGTGCCCGCGTCGTCGCTGTAGACCAGAACCCGCGCAGTCGCCCGCATTTCGTTCCTCCACGTGTCACGTGAATCACGTTGATGTTGGGCCGGATGCTACTCCTCCCGATGTGCTGTCAACATCGGTTCGGACAGCCCCGCGCACGTGGCCCACAGGGCGATCTGATGGGCCGTTCGGGCCTTGCACACCCCCCTGACACTCCGAACGGCACCCCCCGGGGTGAGGGCGGGATAAGCGACCGACATAATGTCGGTCGTGGCGACAGCAACGACAGTAGATACCGGGCACGCGCACCCGACGGTCAACCGGCCGAACCTCGTCAGCGTCGGAACCATCATCTGGTTGAGTTCCGAGCTGATGTTCTTCGCGGCCCTCTTCGCGATGTACTTCACCCTGCGATCAGTGATGGGTCCCGAGTACTGGGCAGAGCAGGCTTCGGCCTTGAATCTGCCCTTCTCGGCGACGAACACGACGATCCTGGTGCTTTCCTCGCTCACCTGCCAGCTCGGCGTATTCGCCGCCGAGCGCGGTGACGTGAAGAAGCTCCGGACGTGGTTCATCATCACGTTCGTCATGGGTGCGATCTTCATTGGCGGCCAGGTGTTCGAGTACACCGAGCTGGTCAAGCACGAGGGCCTGTCCCTCTCGTCAAATCCGTACGGATCGGTGTTCTACCTGACCACCGGCTTCCACGGGTTGCACGTGACGGGTGGTCTCATCGCCTTCCTGCTGGTCCTCGGCCGGACGTACGCGGCCAAGAGGTTCACCCACGAACAGGCCACGTCGGCCATCGTCGTGTCCTACTACTGGCACTTCGTCGATGTCGTCTGGATCGGCCTCTTCGCGACGATCTACCTGATCAAGTAGCGAACCCGTCGCCGGGCACGACTCGGCACCTCATCCAGAAACACCGACGCAGAAGATCCTGACACCGGGGTAATCCGTGAAAAAGCTCTCCGCACGACGACGCCATCCGCTGGCGGCGGTCGTCGTTCTACTCTTCGCGCTGGCGGTCACGGGGGGGCTGTACGCCGCCTTCGCGCCCGCGCGCACGGCGCAGGCCGATGAAACCGCCCAGTCCCTCGCCATCGAGGAGGGCAAGAAGCTCTACGCCGTGGGCTGCGCAAGCTGCCACGGAACCGGCGGTCAGGGTTCCTCTGACGGCCCGAGCCTGGTCGGGGTCGGCTCCGCGGCCGTCGACTTCCAGGTGAGCACGGGCCGCATGCCGGCCCAGCAGCCCGGCGCCCAGGTGCCGAAGAAGCCGGTCATCTACAGCCAGGCCCAGGTCGACCAGCTCGCGGCGTACGTCTCCTCGCTCGGCGCGGGTCCGATCACGCCGACCGAGAAGCAGTACGACCCGGCCGGTGCCGACATCGCCAACGGTGGCGTCCTGTTCCGCAACAACTGCGCGCAGTGCCACAACTTCACCGGCGAGGGCGGCGCCCTGACGCTCGGCAAGTACGCCCCGAACCTTGAGGACGTCGAGCCGAAGCACATCTACGAGGCCATGCTCACCGGCCCGCAGAACATGCCCTCCTTCCCGGACAGCACCATGCCGGAGAAGCAGAAGAAGGACATCATCGCGTACCTCCAGAACGTCAACGGCGAGAAGGCGACGAACCCCGGTGGTCTCAAGCTCGGTGGCCTCGGCCCCGTCTCCGAGGGTCTCTTCGGCTGGATCTTCGGTCTGGGTGCGTTGATCGCTGTCGCCGTCTGGGTCGCGGCCCACACCGCTAAGGCCAAGAAGTCATGAGTAGCCAAGAGATTCCCGAAGAGAAGCACCTGCCGAGCGTGCAGGGCGACGCCCACCACGGTGGGGTAGCGGTCGCGGACGACCCGTTCGCCGACCCGGGCCTTCCGGTCCACCGGCCGCGCATCCAGGACCTCGACGAGCAGGCCGCCAAGCGGTCCGAGCGTACGGTCGCGATGCTGTTCACGCTGTCGATGTTGGCCACGATCGGCTTCATCGCCTCCTACGTGATCTTCCCGGTGGACAAGATCGTCTACATCTTCCCCGTCGGGAAGGTGAGCGCGCTCAACTTCAGCCTGGGCCTCACCCTGGGCGCGGCGCTCTTCTGCATCGGCGCGGGCGCGGTCCACTGGGCCCGCACCCTGATGTCCGATGTCGAGGTCGCCGCCGAGCGCCACGAGATCGCGGCCCCGCCGGAGGTCAAGGCGCAGGTCATGCAGGACTTCCGGGACGGCGCGAGCGAGTCCGGCATCGGCCGGCGCCCGCTGATCCGGAACACGATGCTGGGCGCGCTGGCGATGCTGCCGCTGTCCGCCGTCATGATCCTGCGCGACCTGGGCCCGCTGCCCGAGGACAAGCTCCGCAAGACCCTGTGGTCCAAGGGCAAGCTGCTCATCAACGACAACACCAACGAGCCGCTGCGTCCCGAGGACGTGCTCGTCGGGTCGCTGACCTTCGCCCGGCCGGAAGGCCTGGAGGAGGAGCAGCACGACTTCCAGACGCAGATCGCCAAGGCTGCCCTGATGATCGTCCGGATCAAGCCGGAGGACATCAAGGACAAGCAGGAGCTGGAGTGGTCCCACGAGGGAATCGTGGCCTACTCGAAGATCTGCACCCACGTCGGCTGCCCGATCAGCCTGTACGAGCAGCAGACGCACCACGTGCTCTGCCCGTGCCACCAGTCCACCTTCGACCTCTCCGACGGCGCCCGTGTCATCTTCGGTCCGGCCGGTCACGCGCTTCCGCAGCTGCGGATCGGCGTGAATGACGAAGGCTTCCTCGAAGCGCACGGCGACTTCGAAGAGCCCGTCGGTCCTGCATTCTGGGAGCGCGGATGAGCACTGCCACCGAGTCCAAGACGGCGCGCAAAGCGCCGGCCGGCGAGCGCGTAGCCGACTGGGCGGACGGCCGCCTGGGCATCTACGGCCTCGCCAAGGCCAACATGCGCAAGATCTTCCCGGACCACTGGTCCTTCATGCTGGGTGAGATCTGCCTCTACAGCTTCATCATCATCATCCTCACGGGTGTGTACCTGACGCTGTTCTTCCACCCGAGCATGAACGAAGTCGAGTACCACGGCTCGTACGTGCCCATGCAGGGCGTCATGATGTCCGAGGCCTTCGCCTCGACGCTGAACATCAGCTTCGAGGTGCGTGGCGGTCTGCTGATCCGGCAGATCCACCACTGGGGCGCGCTGATCTTCGTCGCGGCCATGGTCGTGCACATGATGCGCGTCTTCTTCACGGGCGCGTTCCGCAAGCCCCGCGAGATCAACTGGATCTTCGGCTTCCTGCTGCTGGTCCTCGGCATGTTCACCGGTTTCACCGGTTACTCGCTGCCGGACGACCTGCTCTCGGGTACCGGTGTCCGCTTCATGCAGGGCGCCATCCTGTCCGTCCCGGTCGTCGGCACCTACCTGTCGATGTTCCTGTTCGGCGGGGAGTTCCCGGGCGGCGACTTCGTCTCGCGGTTCTACTCGGTGCACATCCTGCTGCTGCCCGGCATCATGATGGGCCTGCTGGTGGCCCACCTGATCCTGGTCTTCTACCACAAGCACACCCAGTTCGCGGGTCCCGGCAAGACGAACAACAACGTCGTCGGCATGCCGCTGCTGCCGGTCTACATGGCCAAGGCCGGAGGCTTCTTCTTCCTGGTCTTCGGTGTCATCGCGGCCATCGCGGCGATCGCGTCGATCAACCCGATCTGGGCGCTCGGCCCGTACCGCCCGGACCACGTGTCCACCGGTGCGCAGCCCGACTGGTACATGGGTATGCCGGAAGGCCTCATCCGAGCCATGCCGGGCTGGGAGATCAACCTGTGGGGGCACACGCTCGTCCTGGGCGTGTTCATCCCGCTGCTGCTCTTCCCGCTGGTCCTGGGCGCCATCGCCGTGTGGCCGTTCATCGAGTCCTGGGTCACCGGCGACAAGCGCGAGCACCACATCCTGGACCGCCCGCGCAACGTCCCGACCCGTACGGGCTTCGGTGTCGCCTGGATCGCGGAGTACATCGTGCTCCTCATCGGCGGCGGCAACGACATGTTCGCCCAGTACTTCCACCTGTCGATCAACTCGATCACGTGGTTCGTCCGGATCGGCTTCTTCGTCGTCCCGGTGCTGGCGTTCATCGTCACCAAGCGGATCTGCCTCGGCCTCCAGCGCCGGGACCACGACAAGGTGCTGCACGGTCGCGAGACCGGCGTCATCAAGCGTCTGCCGCACGGTGAGTTCGTCGAGATCCACGAGCCGCTCTCGCAGGGCCAGCTGCACAAGCTGACCGCGCACGAGCAGTACCGCCCGATCGAGCTCGGCCCGACGGTCGACGAGAACGGTGTCGAGCGCAAGGTGAAGGGCATGGAGAAGCTCCGCGCGAAGCTCAGCAAGGGCTTCTACGCGGAGAACCACCAGATCCCGAAGCCCACGGTCGAGGAGTACAAGGAGATCCAGGAAGGCCACGGCCACCACTGATCTCCCGCCTGTCGCCACAGACGCACGCGTGCCCCGCTGGTCCTCCAGCGGGGCACGCGTGCGTTTGCGTGCGCCCGCGCCCGCGCCCGATCGCGTCCGCGGCTGGAAGAACGGCTCAAAGCTTATTAAGGGTGGCTTGAATTCCATTCATGACCGCACGGGTCCGGTCGAATTCTCTTCCGGGATGATCAAAAGTGTGGTTAGAGTGGAACGAACGGGGTCACTGGCGTCTCGGGGGAGACGCGATGCCAGTGTGATGCAGGGACGCTTCCGGCGTTCCTGGAAAAGTCTCGGTGGTGCATCCCCCGCACGGCCGACATAACTCTTCGCCGCCTGCGCGGGCCTTACGGCACACCTGTGTCCGGAATTCCGCTGCGTCCGCGTCCGCGCCCACGGCCGAAGACACGAGAGGGGTCATTCCCATCACGATGCCGACAACACTCGAAACCGGCATGGGCGTGTATGAGGTCCGACAGGAGGTCGACGCGGTCCTCGAAGAATTCTTCACCGCCAAGAAGATCGCGACAGAGCACTCCGAATTACGCGACCTGACGGACATGCTCCGCGAATTCATTGCAGAAGGCAAACGTCTGAGGCCCCTGCTCTGCGCGGTCGGCTGGCTGGCCGTCGGAGGGACCGGCGACCGTGACGTGCTCCTGCGCGTCGCCGCCTGCCTGGAGCTGTTCCACTCCTTCGCCCTGATACACGACGACGTGATGGACCGCAGCGCCACCCGGCGCGGCCGGCCCACCGTCCACCGGGCCCTGGCGGACCGCCACCCGGCCCCCGAGGAACCCGGCCGGTGCGAGCGGTTCGGGGAGAACGCCGCGATCCTCCTCGGGGACCTCGCCCTGGTGTGGTCGGACGAACTGCTCCTCGGCGGCCACATGACGCGCGACCAGTCGCTCGCAGTCCTGCCCCTCGTGGCCGAGATGCGCACCGAGCTGATGCTCGGGCAGTACCTGGACCTGTGTGCCACCGGAGAACTGACCTCCGACGTGCAGGCGACCCTCCAGGTCAACCGCTTCAAGACCGCGAAGTACACCATCGAACGCCCCCTGCACATCGGGGCCGCCCTGGCCGGCGGCGGCGCGGAGGCCATGGACGCCTTCACTCGCTACGCCCTTCCGCTGGGCGAGGCCTTCCAGCTCCGCGACGACCTGCTCGGCGTCTACGGAGACCCCCGCGTCACCGGCAAGTCCCGGCTCGACGACCTGCGCGAGGGCAAGCGCACCACCCTCCTCGCCCTCGCTCTGGGCGCCGCGAACCCGCGGCAGGCCGCCCGGCTGCGCGCCCTCGTCGGCCAACCGGACCTCGACGAGGCGGGCGGCGAGGAGATCCGGTCCGTGTTCGCCGCCACGGGCGCCCGGCCGGCGGTGGAGCGCATGATCACGGACCGCCGTGACCGGGCCGTCCGGGCCCTGGAGGCATCCCCGTTCACCCCCCAGGCGATCCGTGTCCTGGCGGACATCGCCGTGACGGCCACTGTGAGGAACTCGTGACGACCGCAAGCACGCCCGTGAACGCGACCGCCGGCATGATGCCCCGCTGGGAGGCGAGCACCCGGCGCTTCCAGGAGGTCTTCACCCGGGACTTCCCCTCCGCGCCCCGGATGTGCCCGCTCTCCGCCCAAGAGCTGCGCGAGGTCATCGACGCCTGCAACGAGGCGGTGGCGCCGCTCGGCAAGACCATCTCGGACGAGCGCTGGATCTCGTACATGGACGTCGTCCGATGGTCGCAGAGCGCCCGGCACATCAAGGACATGGAAGCCTTCAAAGCGGTCTGCATCCTCAACTGCGTCACCTTCGTGTGGGACGACATGGACCCCGCCCTCCACGATTTCGACGCCTTTCTCCCACAGATCCGCCGCATATGCGAGAAGTACTACACGGAACAGGACGCCTGGTTCGCCTATGAGGCCGCACGGGCTTTCGTCGTCAGCGACAACATGTTCCGCGATTCCGATACCAAGAAGGCGCTCTGCGCGACGTCGCCGGAACAGTACTTCCGGTTCAGGGTCACCGATGTGGGGGTGGACTTCTGGATGAAGATGTCGTACCAGATATATGGCCACGCGCCCTTCTCGGAGCATGCCAAGACCGGTCTCGCCGCACGGATGACCACGCGCGGCCTGGCGATAGTCAACGACTTCTATTCCTACGATCGGGAAGTCGCCCTCGGGCAGGTCACCAATTGCTTCCTGCTCTGCGACGTCGGTGACGACGAGGAATTCCAGGCCTTCTTCGACGCCCGCCTGGCGGACATCGAGGAGGACGTCCGCTGCATCAAGACCTTCGATCCGGTCACGCGGGACATCATGCTGGACCTCATCTACGGCAACTTCGTCTGGACCACCGGCAACAAGCGCTACAAGGCGGCCGTCAACAGCGTCAACTCCCGCATCCGGTGAGGGGCGAAGACACGGCGGCCCGGTCCCGTACCGCCGAAGCACCCGAACGGGCCTGGACGGTGGCCACCGCCCCCGGCGCGCTTCCCCTGCTCGGGCACACCCTCGCGCTCTGGAAGGACCCCCTCGGCTTCCTCGCCTCCCTGCCCGCCCACGGCGACCTCGTGGAACTGCGGCTCGGGCCGAGACGGGCCTACCTCGCCTGCGACCCCGAGTTGGTCCGCACCGTCCTGCTCAACCCCCGCCGGTTCGACAAGGGCGGGGTGTTCGACAAGGCGCGCCAACTCCTCGGCAACAGCCTCTCGGTCTCCCGCGGCGAGGAGCACCGCCGGCAGCGACGGCTGATCCAGCCCGCCTTCCAGCCGGCCCGGATCGCCGAGTACACCGACACCGTCGCCGCCGACACCGCCCGGGTCATCGAAACGTGGCGGGCGGGGCGGACGCTGGACGTCTCCGACGCCATGCACGTCCTCCTGATGCGGGTCGCCGCCCGGACCCTGTTCTCCACCGGGCTGGACGAACGGACCACCGACGAGGCCCGGGAATGCCTGCGGACCGTGTCCCGGGGGATCTACAAACGGACCGTCGCGCCGCTGGGCCTCATGGAGAAGCTGCCCACCCCCGGCAACCGCCACTACGACCGGTCCAACCACAGGCTCCGGCAGATCGTGGAAGAGATGATCACGCAGCGACGGGGCCGGCCGGCCGGCGGCACCGACCTGCTCTCCATCCTGCTGGCGGTCGAGCGGCCGGACACGGGGGAGCGGTTGACCGACGCCGAGGTGCTCGACCAGGTCGTGACCTTCCTGGTGGCCGGCAGCGAGACGACGGCCTCGACCCTCGCCTTCGTCTTCCACCTGCTCGGCCGGCACCCCGAGGCGGAGGAGCGGACGCACGCCGAGATCGACCGGGTGCTGGAGGGACGGCCGGCCGCCTTCGCGGACCTCCCCCGCCTGGAGTACACCCGTGGAGTGATCACCGAGGCGCTGCGGCTGTACCCGCCGTCCTGGCTGTCGACCCGGGTCACGGCCGAGGACACCAGGATCGGGGACCGTGACATCCCCGCGGACACGATGGTCCTGTACAGCTCCTACGCCCTCCACCACGACCCGCGGCTCTTCCCCGACCCGGAGCGCTTCGATCCGGAACGCTGGCTCGGTGACCGCGCCGCGCAGGTACCGCGCGGCGCGCTGTTGCCCTTCGGAGCCGGTAGCCACAAGTGCATCGGCGACGTCCTGGCACTGGCCGAGACGACGCTCATCACCGCCACGATCGCGGGCCGTTGGCGGCTGCGTCCGGTGCCCGGCACCGAACTGCGGCCCCAGCCGAAGGCCACGCTCGAACCAGGGCCCCTGCCCATGCTGTGCGAACCGCGCGGCACAACCCGTGAGGACGACACGGTATGAGGACCGCCGAGAACACGTCGCCGCCCCGCACCTGGCAGGTGGCCACGGCGCCCGGGGCGATCCCCCTGCTGGGCCACGCCCTGCGCATGGGCAGGGATCCGCTGCGCTTCCTGTCCTCGCTGGCAGACGGAGCGGACCTCGTCGAACTGCGGATCGGACCCAACAGGGCCTTCCTTCCCTGCCACCCCGACCTCGTCCAGCAGGTGCTGGTCAACGCGCGCGTCTACGACACGGGCGGACCGGTCAAGGACAAGGCCCGTCCCATCCTGGGCAACGGACTGATCACCTCGGACTGGGCGGACCACCGCCGGCAGCGCCGGCTGGTCCAGCCCGCCTTCCACACCGCGCGGATCGCCGCGTACGCGGAGGTCATGCAGGAGGAGGTCCGGGCGCAGGCCGACCGGTGGAGGGCGGGACAGGTCGTCGACGTGAGCGAGGTGGCACAGGCCCTCACCGCGCGCGTCACGGCACGGGCCCTGTTCTCCACGGACATCGCCCCGCGGGCCGTCGCCGCGATCCAGCACGGACTCCCGGTCATCGTGCGCGGGGCGTACCGCAACGCCGTCGACCCGACCGGGCTCGTCGGCAGGCTCCCGACCGCGGCCAACCGGCAGTACGCGCGGGCCCTGCGGGGCATGCACCGGCTGATCAACAGGATCGTCGAGGAGTACCGCAGGAAGGGGGAGGACCGGGGGGACCTGCTGTCGGCGCTGCTGGCGGCCGAGGATCCGGCCGGGGGCGGACGGCTCTCCGACCAAGAGGTCCACGACCAGGTGATGACCTTGCTGCTCGCCGGCATCGAGACCACGGCCAGCGCGCTGACCTGGGCGTTCCACCTACTCGGGCAGAACCGCGAGGTGGAGTCGCGGCTGCACGCCGAAGTGGACCGGGTGCTGGGGGCGCGGCCACCGGTCTACGCGGACCTGCCGGCCCTGGGATACGCGCAGCGGGTCTTCACCGAGACGCTGCGGCTGTACCCGCCCGCCTGGCTCTACACCCGGACCACGACCGTGGCCACGGAGTTGGGGGGCCTGGAACTCCGGCCGGGCGACGACATCCTGATCAGCCCGTACGTTCTGCACCGGCTGCCCGGTCTCTTCTCCGACCCGGAGCGGTTCGACCCGGACCGCTGGCTCCCCGAGCGGGCCAAGGACGTGGCCCGGGGCGCCTACCTGCCGTTCGGCGGGGGGAGCCGCAAGTGCATCGGCGACGTCTTCGGGATGACGGAGGCCACGCTCGCCCTGGCGGCCGTCTCCTCCCGCTGGCGGCTGCGGCCGTTGCCGGGCACGCGCGTCGTGCCGCGGCCCCAGATGAGTCTGACCTCCGGGCCGCTGCCGATGAGGGTGGAGGCGCGCTGACGATGCCGCTCACGGTGCGGGCGCGCTGACGCCGAGCGCGGGCCCGGGAACACCCGGACGGCGGCGCGGGGCGCCCCGCGTCGCCGTCCGCGCCCGTCCGGGTCCTGGGACGGGACCCTCCGCGTCTCCCGGGCTGGATAGGCTGGGGGCCGCCCCCCATCGGCGCGGAATTTTCAACCAGCAGCAGGAGCGGACCATGAACGTTGTGACCCCGACAGGCGGCGACAGCGTGGCGGCCCGTGGCTGGCCGGCCCTCCTCGACGCGCTGCTGACCGGTCGGGACCTCGGCGCGGACGACACCGCCTGGGCCATGGACCGGATCATGCGGGGCGAGGCCACGGACGCCCAGATCGCCGGTTTCGCGGTCGCGCTGCGGGCCAAGGGGGAGACCGTCGCGGAGATCAACGGCATGGTGCGCGCCATGTACGAACACGCCAACCTGATCGAGGTCCCGGGCCGCACGGTGGACATCGTCGGAACCGGCGGGGACGGCGCGAAGACGGTCAACATCTCCACGATGTCCGCCCTCGTGGTGGCCGGAACGGGTGCCAAGGTCGTCAAGCACGGGAACCGGGCCGCGTCCTCCGCGAGCGGTTCCTCGGACATCCTGGAGAAGCTCGGCGTCAATCTGAACCTCACCCCCGCACGGGTGGTCGAGGTCGCCGAGGAGGCGGGCATCACCTTCTGCTTCGCGGTGAAGTTCCACCCGGCGCTGCGGCACGTGGCCGCGGCCCGCAAGGAGTTGGGCATCCGGACCACCTTCAACTTCCTCGGCCCGTTGACCAACCCGGCCAAGGTGCGCGCCCAGGCCACCGGCGTGGCCGACGCCCGGGTCGCCCCGATCGTGGCGGGGGTGCTCGCCGAGCGGGGCTCCTCGGCGCTGGTCTTCCGCGGCGACGACGGCATGGACGAGCTGACCACCACCGCCACCTCGACGGTGTGGTGGGTCCGCGAGGGCACTGTGACGGAGCTGCCGTTCGACCCGCGCGACATCGGGATCCCGCTCGTGGACGTGTCGCGGCTGCGCGGCGAGGACGCCTCGTACAACGCGGACGTCGCCCTCCGCCTGCTGGCGGGCGAAACCGGGCCCGTCCGGGACGCCGTCCTGCTGAACTCGGCGGCGGCCCTCGTGGCGCTGGACCCGGGCGCGGGCTCGCTGGAGGAGCAGCTCGCGGCGGGCGTCGTCCGGGCGGCGGAATCCATCGACTCGGGTTCCGCACAGGCGGCGCTGGAGCGCTGGGTGGCCGCCACCCAGCGGTAGGCCGTCTCCGGCCCCGGCGGCCGGCGGCGCCGCGCGGACGAAGACCCCGGTCCACATCGTGGACCGGGGTCTTGCGCTCCGCCGATCTTGTGGCAGGATTCTCGGCAGGTCACGAGTGACAGCGTTTAGGCCCCGGCTTGCTGTCCGGCAACCCTCCTTCCGTGGCGGGGTGCCCCGGGTGATGACCAGGCCGTAGGCAGTGAGGTCTACGGCAAGCGCGGATCCCTCGAACACCAGGGGTCCTGGTCTCTCGAGGAGCGTTTTCCGTGAGCAAGCGAATGCGATAGGGCTCCCAGCCCCTTCTTCAACCCTCGGATCAGGGTCACTTTCGTGTACCCCCACACCATTCCGAGGCAATTCCCGTACGCCGTCCGGCCGTCGAGCCGTCGTACCCGCGTACGGGCACACCGAAGCCATTCCCCTCTGCCCCGCCGGGAGATACCGCCATGTCCACGACCCTGAACGCCGCCGCCGCCCCCGTGACCGCCGCCGACCCCGCCTGTGCCGAGCCGCTGGCGGTCCTCGGCCGTGACGTCACCGTCCCGCTCGTCACCGGTGGCGAGGTCACCTACGCCGCCCTCGACTACGCGGCCAGCGCGCCGGCCCTCCAGCGGGTCTGGGACGACGTCGCCGCGTACGCCCCGTACTACGGCAGCGTCCACCGCGGCGCCGGCTACCTCTCGCAGCTGTCCACCGACCTCTTCGAGCAGAGCCGTGTCACGGTCGCCGAGTTCCTCGACTGCCGGCCCTCCGACCAGGTGGTCTTCACCCGGTCCACGACCGACTCGCTGAACCTGCTCGCCGCCGCGCTGCCGGCCGACTGCCAGGTCTTCGTCTTCGAGACCGAGCACCACGCCTCGCTCCTGCCGTGGACCGACGCCCGGGTCACCTACCTCAACGCCCCCCGCACCCCGGCCGAGGCCGTGGCCACGCTGGAGCGGGCGCTCGCCGACCGTGAGCCGTACGGGCCGGCGCTGGTCTGCGTCACCGGCGCCTCCAACGTCACCGGCGAACTGTGGCCGGTCAAGGAGCTGACCGCCGCCGCGCACGCCCACGGCGCGCGGATCGTCCTGGACGCCGCCCAGTTGGCCCCCCACCACGCCGTCTCCGTGCGCGAGCTGGACGTCGACTGGATCGCCTTCTCGGGACACAAGCTGTACGCGCCCTTTGGCTCCGGCGTCCTCGCCGGCCGCGCCGACTGGCTCCAGCAGGCCGAGCCGTACCTGGCCGGGGGCGGCGCCTCCCGCAAGGTGGCCCGTCGCGAGGACGGCGGCGTCGAAGTCGAGTGGCACACCACCGCCGCCCGTCACGAGGCCGGCTCCCCGAACGTCATCGGCGTCTACTCCATCGCCTCCGCCTGCCGCGCCCTGAAGGAGGCCGGGTTCGAGAACCTGGTCGCCCGTGAGAACCGGCTCATCGCCGAGGTGCGCGCGGGCCTCGCCGAGGTCCCGGCCGTGCGCGTGCTGTCCCTCTTCGGGGACGACGCGCCGCGCGTCGGCGTCATCTCCTTCGTGGTCGACGGCTGGAACAGCTCCCACTTCGCCGCCGCGCTGTCCGCCGAGTACGGCATCGGCGTCCGCGACGGCCTCTTCTGCGCGCACCCCCTCGTCCGCACCCTCCTCGGCAGCGAGCCGCAGGAGCCGGGCGAGTGCGGAGCGCCCGAGGCGGCCCCGGGCGAGCGCTCGCTGAACGCGATCCGCGTGAGCTTCGGCGCCGGCACCCCCGACGAGCACGTCGAGCGCTTCCTGCGGGCGGTCAAGGAACTCGTCGCGGACGGCGCCCAGTGGCAGTACCGCACCGAAGAGGGCCGCTGCGTCCCCGCCGTCTGACATGACCATCGCTCCAGCGGAGTTCGTCCACCGCCGGCCCCGCGACCGGGCCGAGGCCCTCGCGGTGATGGGCGCGGCAGCCCAAGACCCGTACGGGGGGTACGCCTGCGACGGCGACGCGCACCGGACCCCGGAGCTGGTCCGTGACTGGTGGCGCGAGCGGGGCGCGGTGCGCGAGTGGGCCGTTCGGCTGGACCGGGTGTGGTCGGTGTCGCGGCGCCCCGAAGAGCGGGAGGCCGCCGGCGCGGCACGTGCGTACGTGGCCCACATCGACGGGGACTTGGCCGACCACCTGCGCGGTTGTCGCTTCCGGCTCCGCGAGGGGCGCGGGCCCCGGCCGGGGGGAGAGCCTGCCGGGGCTGTGAGGGGGAAGGCGGGGGCTCAGGCGTCCAGACCGATGGCGAAGGCCGCTTCCAGGTCGTGCTGGGAGTAGGTGCGGAACGCCACGTGCGTGTCCGTGGCCTCCACGCCCGGGATCTTGCTGATGCTGCCCGGGATGATGTCCGCGAGGTTCTCGTGGCGCGCGACGCGGACCAGGGCGATCAGGTCGTACGTACCGGTGACGGAGTAGACCTCGCTGACGCTTTCCAGCTGCGCGATGGACTCGGCGATCTCGGGGATGCGGTCCACGCTGGTCTTGATGAGCACGATCGCGGTGATCACGGTTGGATGTCTCCCTCGCTGGCAGTCACTGGTCGTCTCACTCTAGTCGTACGCCGATATCGAGCCCACGCGTACAGGAACCCCACCGAGAAGCCCACCACGTGGGCCAGGTAGGCCACCCCCGGCCCGCTCCCCGCGCGGTGCGCGGCCAGCCACTGCAACCCGAACCAGAACATCAGCACGATCCAGGCGGGGAAGCGCAGCGGCAGGAACAGCAGGAACGGGAAGAGGCTCGTCACCCGGGCCTTGGGGAAGAGGCAGAGGAAGGCCCCGAGCACCGCCGAGATGGCTCCGGACGCGCCGACCAGGGTCTGGTCCGAGGAGGCGTTGGCCGCCGCGTACGCCGCCAGCGCGAGGTATCCCGTACAGACGTAGAACACGAGGAACGGCGCCCGCCCCATCCGCTCCTCCGCCATCGCGCCGAAGACGTGGAGGAAGAGCATGTTCCCGAGCAGGTGCAGCCAGCTGCCGTGGACGAAGAGCGCGGTCAGCGGGGTCAGCAGGGGGCGGCCGGCGCCGGAGAACAGCTCGTCGGGGACCACCCCCCAGTGCCGGAAGTACTCCGTGCCGGTGACCAGCAGCCGATCGCCGGTGCCGTAGGTCGGATTCAGGCCGGATGCCGGGCTCATGACGAAGACCAGGCAGCAGCTCGCGATCAGGGCGTACGTGACCACCGGGCCCCGGGCGGCCTCGCGCAGGGTGCGCCACTTTACGATCATGCAACCGAGCATGACGCAGGTGGACCCCCCTGAGGGTGGTGCCAGGCCGTAGGGTTACGAGCTGCGGTCCGCGATCCTCCGCGGACCGCTTTAATTGAATGAGCTACGAAGGAGAGAGCGGCCTGATGACGGTTCCCCTGCCGACCGACACCACCCGGTGGCGCTGCACGCTGTGCGGCAACCTCACGCGGTTCGACGTCACCCGTTCGTCGAAGGTCGTGGAGTACGTCCACTTGGACCTCGCCGGGGAGCCGAAGGTCGAGGAACGCGAGGTGGTCAGTGAGACCATCGAGTCGGTCCGCTGCCGCTGGTGCAACGCGGTGGACCAGATCGAACTCGTGGACAGGCCGGGCGCGGACTCCTGACGGAGCCCGGCCCACAGTAGATCACGGTAGGGGTGACGGATTGTGGAGCCAGCAAGCGGCGCTGAGCCGGCCGACGCGGCCGGCGACGCCGCGGAGGTCCTCGACCGCCCGCTGCCGGAAGGCGTGCGGCGCCGGGTCGTCGCGCTCGTATCGGACGCCTTCGGCGGACTGACGGTCGCGGACCTCCCGGCGCAGCTGCGGCAGTACGCCCGTTTCACGCCGAGCCGGCGCGCCAAGTTCGCCGGCAACGCCATGGCCGCGGCCGTGGAGGTCGACGGGGTCTTCCGCGGCCGGGTCGCGGAGAAGCTGCGCGAGGGCCAGCCCGAGCTGGCGGGCGCCCTGGAGACGGGCGCCCCGCCCGCCGCCGCCGACCCGCTGGACGTGGCCGCCGCCGCGTACGTGCTGCGTCCGGCCGGCTGGGTCAAGCTCGTGGCCGCCGCCGGCGAGGAGGCGCAGCGCGCCGACGCCGAGCGGGTGGGCGACGAGACCCGGCGGGAGCTGGCACGGCTGCGCGAGGAGCTGGCCCAGCTGCGCGACGTCCAGCGTTCCGGCGGTGAGCAGGTGCGCGCCGAGCTGGACGCCGCCCGCAAGGAAGCGGAATCGCTTCACCGCAAGCTCCGCAGCGCCTTGAGCGACGTCAAGCGGGGCGAGGCGGCCCTGCGCAAGGTCAACGCCGAGATCGACGGGATCCGCGGGGAGGCCGCCGCGCAGGTGGCCTCCGCCGAGAGCGAGTCCCGGCGGCTCAAGTCCCGCCTCGCGGAGGTGGAGTCGGCGTTGGAGACCTCGCGCCGGTCCACCCGTGAGGGGCGCAGCATCGAGGACATGCGGCTGCGGCTGCTGCTGGACACCGTGCTGGACGCGGCGGCGGGTCTGCGCCGCGAACTGGCGCTCCCGCCGGTCTCGACGCGGCCCGCGGACACGGTGGAGGCGGTGGAGCCGGGCCGGATGACCCCGAAGGACATCGCGGCGCGGGCCCTGTCGGAGACCGATCCGGCCCTGCTGGACCAGTTGTTGGCGCTGCCCCAGGCCCATTTGGTGATCGACGGCTACAACGTGACGAAGACCGGCTATCCGACGATGCCGCTGGAGAAGCAGCGGCTGCGGCTGCTCGGCGGGCTGTCGATGTTGGCCGCGCAGACGGGCGCGGAGATGACCTGTGTCTTCGACGGGGCCGAGCTGGCGGCGCCGGTGCTGCTCGCGCCGCCGCGCGGGGTGCGGGTGCTGTTCTCCAAGGCCGGCGTGACGGCGGACGAGCTGATCCGCCAGTTGGTGCGGGCCGAACCGCCGGGCCGGCCCGTGGTCGTGGTCTCCACCGACCGCGAGGTGGCCGACGGGGTGGCGAAGGTGGGTGCCCGCCCGGTGACCTCCGCGCTGCTGCTGAAGAGGCTCGCCCGGGTTTCGTAGTCCCTGGGCCTTCTGTCCCTCCGTGCAACTGCCGTCCTCAATGCCGGATTTAGGGGCGCACGGAGGGAACGTTGCGTCAACTGCCCGGCACGGAGCGTGCGGCGAATGTGAAGAAGCCGGTCGGAGAGCGGATTTTTGCCTCCGGGGATTTGAACTGATCACGGGCGGGTCACTAGGGTCTGTTCAAACCTTCGTACGGTCGTTCACCCATTCGGGGTGTCGGCGGAGGCGCGCTGCCGAGTGTGCGACCGTCCTTCGGCGGCTCCAGAAGAAGGAGCTCGCGTTCGTGGCGTCCCACCGTCGACCCAAGCCGCCGACCCGCACCCGCGTGAGCGTCCTCACCGCCCTCGCCACCGCGGCCGTCGCCCTTTCCACCCAATCGGCCATGGCCGCGCCGGAGAAGCCCACCAAGGACGAGGCCAAGGCGCAGGTCGACGCCTACTACGAGGAGTCCGAACAGGCCGGTGAGAAGGCCAATGCGGCCAAGGATCGGCAGGACAAGCTCGAAAAGGAGATCGGACAGCTCCAGGACCAGGTCGCGCGCGGTCAGGCCGACCTCAACGACCTGCGCAACACGCTCGGTTCGATGGCGACGGCCCAGTACCGCGGCGGCGGCCTCGACCAGTCCATGACGCTGTTGCTCTCCGAGGACCCCGAGAGCTACCTCGACAACTCCTCCGCGCTCCAGCAGTTGAGCGGCAAGCAGGTCGAGGCCATATCCAAGATCCAGGCCAAGCAGCGCAGCCTGGCGCAGCAGCGCGCGGAGGCCGCCACCAAGCTCGCCGACCTCGACGCCACCCGCAAGGAGCTGGCCGAGAAGAAGAAGACCTCGCAGGCCAAGCTCGCCGACGCCCAGGCCGTCCTGAACTCGCTGACCGCCGAGGAGCGCGGTCAGCTGAAGAGCCAGGAGGCCAAGGAGGGCCAGGACGCCGCCAAGGCCGCCGGCGGGGGCACCACCACCAAGCCCGTCAAGGGTTCGGGGCGGGCCGCTGACGCCCTCGCCGCCGCGCTGACGCAGGAGGGCAAGGGGTACAACATGGGCTCCACGGGCATGGCGTACTGGGACTGTTCGAGCCTGGCGCAGTGGGCCTACGCGCAGGCCGGCGTCCAGATCAGCCGCACCACCTACACCCAGGTCAACGACGGCACGCGCATCGGCATGAGCCAGCTCCAGCCCGGTGACCTGGTCTTCTTCTACGACGACCTGCACCACGTCGGCCTCTACGCGGGCAACGGCCAGGTCTTCCACGCCTCCAACCCCCGGGGCGGCGTCAAGTACGAGGCCATGCGGAACATGCCGTTCCAGTTCGGCGTCCGCGTCAACTGACCCACCCGTCCGCCCGCCCGGGGCAACGCGCCGCACGCCGCCCATCCGGGCGAATTGCGTGGCCCCGCTGTGACCTCACGCCCCACCGGTGACCTGCGTCTCCGGTGGGGCGTCACTGTGCGTGCACCCCGGAGGTCGTTGGTCGGCGTGTGCCGACGCGGCTACTGTCTGCCAGCGCGCAACCCGGCACACGGCCGCCCACGGAGGGCGGACCCGGGTACCGCGCAGCGGAAGGGAGCGGTTCCACGTGGCGTCCCATCGCCGTACCGGCCTCACCGGCCTCGACCGGAACACCAAGGTCACCGTCTTCACCGCCGCCGCGGCCACCGCGGCCGTGGCCATGACGGGAGCACCGGCCCTCGCGGCCCCCGAGCTCCCGCACGAACCCGCCGGCAGCGCCCGCGCCCAGGTCGACCGGCTCTTCGAGGAGGCCGAGCAGGCCACCGAGCGGTTCAACGAGGCGGGCGAGAAGTCCGACCGGCTGCGCGGGGACATCGGCCGCGCCCAGGACGAGGTGGCCCGGGGCCAGGAGCGGATCAACACCATGCGCGGGGTGCTCGGCACCTTCGCCGGGGCCCAGTACCGCTCCGGAGGCCTCGACCCCACCGTCGAGCTGATGCTCTCCGAGGACCCCCGCGACTACCTCGACAAGGCCGCCGTGCTGACTCGGCTCAGCGGACGCCAGGCCCAGCAGCTCGGCGAACTGCGCGAGGAGCAGCGCCGGATCGGCCAGCAGCGCGAGGAGGCCGGCCGCAAGCTCGGTGAACTCGAAGTCCTGCGCGCCGAGGTGGCCCGGCACAAGCGGTCCGTCACGGCGAAGCTCGCCGAGGCCCGCCGGCTGCTCAACGCGATGCCCTCGGGGGAGCGGGCCGACTTCGAGCGGGCCTCGCGCTCCGGCGGGCGGGCCGGCGGGCTCCCGGACCTCACGGAGTCCGCCTTCGCGGGCGGCGGCGGTGGCCGGGCCTCCGGGCGGGCCATGACCGCGGTGATGGCGGCCCGGGCCGCGGTCGGCAAGCCGTACGTCTGGGGCTCCACCGGCCCCTCCGGCTTCGACTGCTCGGGGCTGATGGTGTGGTCCTACCGGCAGGCCGGGGTCTCCCTGCCGCGCACCTCGCAGGCCCAGCGGCACGCGGGCCGGCAGGTGCCGCTCTCCCAGGCCCAGCCCGGGGACCTGGTGACCTACCGGTCGGACGCCAGTCACGTCGGCATGTACGTCGGCAACGGCCAGGTGGTGCACGCCCCGTACCCGGGAGCCCGGGTGCGCTACGACCCGGTCGGGATGATGCCGGTCTCCTCGGTCACTCGACCCTGACGGCGGACGCCCGCCGGCCGCGTACGATCGGCCGATGCATCCGGTCCGGCGCGCGCGGCGCCTCCCGCCGCTCCTGACGGGCGTGCTGTGCGTCCTGCTCGCGTCCTGCGCCCCGGCCCCCGCACCGGGGCCGGACGCCGCCGAGCGTGAGGTGCGACGGGCCGTCGCCGACTGGTCCGCGGCCCCGCCGGCCCGGCTCGCCGGGATCCCCCTCGAAGGCTGGTCCTACGAGGTCGACTCCGTCCGGCGGGACGGCGTACGGGCCCTCGTCCGCGCCCGGCTGCGCTACCGCCTCGCCGGCTACGACCCCGCCCCCACCGGATCCGCCCGCGACGTGGAGCTGACCCGGGACGGCCCCGCCTGGAAGGTCACCGCCGACCGGCCCGCCCCGGGGGCGCCGCCGCAGCTCTGGGACCAGGGCGAGCCGGCCGTCGTGCGGGGTACGGCCTCCCTCGTGCTCGGCGTCGGCCAGAGCGCCGGCACCCTGGCCGCGGTGGGCCGCGAGGCAGACCGGGCGGTGCCCGCCGTCGCCGCGGCCTGGCCGGGGCCGTGGGCCCGCCGGGTGGTCGTGCTGGTCCCCGGCTCCCTGGACGCGATGGCCGCCCTGCTGGGCCGGCCCGCCGACACCTACCGGGGGATGGGCGCCGTCACCACCGGCGAGACCGGCCGCGGCCCCGCCCCCGCCGACCGGATCGTGGTCAACCCGGAGGGCTACCAGGGGCTGAGCGAGGCCGGCCGGCGGATCGTCCTGACCCACGAGAGCGCCCACGTCGCCACCCGCGCCGCCACCTCGGCCAAGACCCCGCAGTGGCTGTCCGAGGGCTTCGCCGACTGGGTGGCGTACCGGGGGAGCGCCCTCACCCCGGCCGAGGCCGCGCCCACCCTCACCCGGGCCGTACGGCGCGGTGAGCTGCCCGGCGCGCTCCCCGACGGCGCCACCTTCGCCTTCGGCGGCGACCCCGAGGGGCTGGGGCGGGCGTACGAGGGCGCCTGGCTGGCCTGCCGGCTCATCGCGGACCGCTGGGGCGAGCCGGCCCTGCGGACGCTGTACGAACGCGCGGGCCGCGAGCCGCTCCCGACCGCCCTGGAGGCGGCCCTCGGCGTGGACCTGCCCACCCTCACCCGGGACTGGCGGGCGGCCCTGCGGGACCGACTGCGCTGAGCGGGTCCGGTACGTTGGCAGCGATGCACAAGACGCTGATCGTGACCAACGACTTCCCGCCGCGCCCGGGCGGCATCCAGGCCTTCCTGCACAACATGGCGTTGCGGCTCGACCCCGAGAAGGTCGTCGTCTACGCCTCCACCTGGAAGCGCGGCGCGGAGGGCCGCGAGGCCACCGCCGCCTTCGACGCCGAGCAGCCCTTCACGGTGGTGCGCGACCGGACGACGATGCTCCTGCCGACCCCCCGGGTGACCCGCCGCGCGGTGTCCCTGCTGCGCGAACACGGCTGCGAGTCCGTCTGGTTCGGGGCGGCGGCCCCGCTCGGCCTGATGGGACCGGCCCTGCGCCGGGCGGGAGCGCGGCGCCTGGTCGCCACCACCCACGGGCACGAGGCGGGCTGGGCGCAGCTGCCGGCCGCGAGGCAGTTGCTGCGGCGGATCGGCGAGGGCACCGACACCCTGACCTACCTGGGCGAGTACACGCGCTCGCGGATCGCCTCGGCCGTCACCGACCGGGCGGCGGCGCGGATGACCCAACTCCCGCCCGGGGTCGACGAGAAGACCTTCCACCCCGGCTCGGGCGGCGCGCTGGTCCGGGCCCGGCTCGGGCTCGCCGAGCGGCCCGTGGTGGTGTGCGTGTCCCGGCTGGTGCCGCGCAAGGGCCAGGACACCCTGATCGAGGCGATGCCCCGGATCCTGGCCGCCGTGCCCGACACCGCGCTGCTGATCGTGGGCGGCGGGCCGTACGAGGCGGACCTGCGCGCGCTGGCCGCCCGTACCGGGGTCGCGGACTCGGTGGTCTTCACCGGCGCCGTCCCGTGGTCGGAACTCCCGGCCCACTACGGCGCCGGGGACGTCTTCGCGATGCCGTGCCGGACCCGGCGGGGCGGCCTGGACGTCGAGGGGCTCGGGATCGTCTACCTGGAGGCCTCCGCGACGGGCCTGCCCGTGGTCGCGGGGGACTCCGGCGGAGCCCCGGACGCGGTGCTGGACGGGGAGACCGGCTGGGTCGTGCGGGGCGGCGCCCCCGATGAGGCCGCCGACCGGATCACGGCCCTGCTGCTGGACCCGGAACTGCGCGCCCGCATGGGAGCCCGGGGTCGTGCCTGGGTCGAGGAGAAGTGGCGCTGGGACCTCCTGGCGGAGCGGCTGCGCGAGCTGCTGTAGCCGCGCCGGCGGGACCGGGCCGGCGGGATCGCGCCGGCGGGCGTCCGGCAGCGCGGACACCGGTCCGCGCCCTGCCCGCGCGGGGCCCGCGGGGCCGGGCGCCACGCCTGACTGTCCCTGCGATGAATGGCGTCACCGCGTCTGGCCGGTTGGCGCGATCGCGCTCATCATGCCGCCATGACACCCAAACTGACGCGCCGTCACTTCCTCGGCGTCACCGCGCTCCAGACCGCCGCGGCGCTCGGCTTCACCCGCATCGGGCTCTCCTCCGCGGCCGCCGTGGAGCCCGTGGCCGCGCAGTACGCCCCGGCGATCGTGGTCGGCTCCGGCTACGGCTCGGCCGTCGCCGCGCTGCGCCTCGGGCAGGCGGGGGTGCGTACGGTCGTCCTGGAGATGGGGCGGCTGTGGGACACGCCCGGGTCCGACGGCAAGGTCTTTCCCTCCACCTCCGCGCCCGACCAGCGCTCCATGTGGTTCCGCAACCGGACCGAGGCCCCCCTCGCCCAGTTCCTCTGGCTGGACGTGGTCAACCGCGACATCAGCCCGTACCCCGGCGTCCTGGACCGGGTGAACTACGGGGACATGTCCGTGTACGTGGGCCGCGGCGTGGGCGGCGGGTCCCTGGTCAACGGTGGTATGGCGCCCACCCCGAGGCGCTCGTACTTCTCCGAGGTGCTGCCGCAGGTCGACGCCGCCGAGATGTACGAAACCTTCTACCCGCGGGCCCGCGCCATGCTCGGGGTCAACACGATCGACCCGGCCTGGTTCGAGTCCACGGAGTGGTACCGCTTCGCCCGGATCTCCCGCAAGCACGCCCAGAACACCGGCCTGAAGACCACCTTCGTCCCCAACGTCTACGACTTCGAGTACATGAAGCGCGAGGCCGCCGGCACCGCCACGAAGTCCGCGCTCGCGGGCGAGGTCATCTACGGCAACAACCACGGCAAGAAGAGCGTGGACAAGACCTACCTCGCCGCCGCGATCGGCACCGGCAACGTCACCATCGAGACCATGCAGCGGGTGGTGGCCGTGCGGCCCGACCCGGCCGGCGGGTACGTGGTCACCGTCCGGACCAGCGACCTGACCGGCAAGGTCACCCAGGTCCGTGAACTCGGCTGCAAGCAGCTCTTCCTCGGCGCCGGCAGCCTCGGCACCTCCGAGATCCTGGTGCGGGCCCGCGAGACGGGCACCCTGCCCGCGCTGAACGAGAGGGTGGGCCTGAACTGGGGCCCCAACGGCAACGTCATGACCGCCCGCGCCAACCACCTGTGGGACACCGTCGGCGCCAACCAGGCGACCATGCCCGCCCTCGGCATCGACGACTGGGACAACGCCGCCAACCCCGTCTTCGCCGAGATCGCCCCGCTGCCCATGGGGTTCGAACACTGGATCTCGATGTACCTGGCCATCACCAGGAACCCGGAGCGCGGGCATTTCACCTACGACGCGGCCACCGACTCGGCGCGCCTGCAGTGGACCCGGAGCCAGAACGCCCCGGCGGTGCAGGCCGCGAAGAACCTGTTCGACCGGATCAACCGCCGCAACGTCACGATCTACCGCTACGACCTCTTCGGCGACAACAAGCCCTTCGCCGACAACTTCACCTACCACCCGCTGGGCGGCTGCGTCCTGGGCGAGGCCACCGACCTCTACGGCCGGGCCAAGGGCTACCAGGGTCTGTACGTGGTCGACGGATCCCTGGTCCCCGGCTCGCTCGGCGTGAACCCCTTCGTGACCATCACGGCCCTCGCCGAGCGGAACATGCAGCGCATCCTCGCGGAGGACCCCCGCTAGGCCGTCTCTTTCGGCTCAGCCCCGGTAGAGGGCGTCGATCTCGTCCGCGAAGTCCTTCGCCACCACATTCCGCTTGAGCTTCAGCGAAGGCGTGATGTGCCCCGACTCCTCCGTGAACTGGGAGCCGAGAATGCGGAACTTCCGCACCGATTCCGCCTTGGAAACCGCCGCGTTGCCGTCGTCCACGGCCTTCTGGACGGCGGCGAGCAGGTCGGCGTCGTCGCGCAGCTCGACCGCGCTCACCCCGGCCGGCTTCCCGTTCTCCGCGGCCCAACGGCCGAGGAACTCCTCGTCGATGGTGACCAGCGCGGCCACGAACGGCCGCGCGTCGCCGACGACCATGCACTCCGCGATCAGCGCGTGGGCACGGATGCGGTCCTCGATCACCGCGGGCGCCACGTTCTTGCCGCCCGCCGTGACGATGATCTCCTTCTTGCGGCCGGTGATCGCGAGGTAGCCGTCCTCGTCGAGGGTGCCGACGTCGCCGGTGTGGAACCAGCCGTCGGTCAGCGCCTCGGCGGTGGCGCTCTCGTTCTTCCAGTACCCCTTGAAGACGTGCTCGCCGTGCAGCAGCACCTCGCCGTCGTCGGCGATGCGCACCACGGAGCCGGGCAGCGGCTGACCGACCGTGCCGATCTTCTGCTTGTCCCACGGGTTGAATGCCGTGGCGGCGCAGGACTCGGTGAGGCCGTAGCCCTCCAGCACGGTGAAGCCGATGCCGCGGAAGAAGTGACCGAGGCGCTCGCCCAGCGGGGCGCCGCCGGAGATCGCGTACTCGCCGCGTCCGCCGAGGACCGCGTGCAGCTTGCGGTAGACCAGCTTCGTGAACAGCCGGTGCTTGAGCCGCAGCCCCAAGGACGGGCCGCCCGGAGTGTCGAGGGCCCGGCTGTACGCGATCGCCGTCTCGGCGGCGGCGTCGAAGATCTTGCCCTTGCCGTCGGCCTGGGCCTTGGCCCGCGCCGAGTTGTAGACCTTCTCGAAGACGCGCGGCACGCCGAGGATCAGCGTGGGGCGGAAGGACTGCAGCTCGTCGGTGAGGTTCTTGATGTCCGGTACGCAGCCCAGGCGGATCGGCGCCAGTACGGCCGCCACCTCCACCAGGCGTCCGAAGACGTGCGCGGCCGGGAGGAACAGCAGGACGGAACACTCGCCGGTGCGGAAGAGCGGGCTCAGGCGCTCCACCACGTTCCCGCACTCGGCGAAGAAGTTGCGGTGGGTCAGCACGCAGCCCTTGGGGCGGCCGGTGGTGCCCGAGGTGTAGACGATGGTGGCGGCGTCGTCGGCGTTGGCCAGCGAGCTGCGCCGCTCCAGTTCCTCGTCGGTGACCGCGGAGCCCGCCGTCTTGAGGGACTCCAGCGCCCCCTGCTCGATCTCCCAGACCTCGCGCAGCTCCGGCAGCCGATCGCGCAGGGCGGCCACGTTCGCGTGGTGTGCCGGGCTCTCCACGACGACCGCGACGGCGCCGGAGTCGCCGAGGATCCACTGGATCTGCTCCAGGGAGCTGGTCTCGTAGACGGGGACGGTGACCCCGCCCGCGCTCCAGATCGCGAAGTCGAACAGCACCCACTCGTAGCGGGTGCGCGAGATCAGGGCGACACGGTCGCCGGGCTCGACGCCGGAGGCGATCAACCCCTTGGCGGCGGCGCGGACCTCGGAGAGGAACTCGGTCGCGGTCACGTCCTGCCACCGGCCGTCGACCTTGCGGCTCATGACGGCGGTGTCGGGATGCTGGGCGGCGTTGCGGCGGATGAGATCCGTCAGGTTCCCGTCCGACGGGACCTCGTACAGGGCCGGAAGGCTGAACTCGCGCAAGACTGCTGCTCCTCTGGGCGCCATCGCCACGTGTGGACCGACCGGACGTTACCCACCGGTAGTGGGTTCCGGATAGAGGGAACCGGTCAGATGTTCCGTGCGTCACATTCTGTACATCGCCGGACGTCGCCCCCCGATCACGAGGCCCGCGACCGCGCTGCCGACCTTAGTCGACCCCCTTCGAGACTCGGAAGTAACCGCAGGTCCGACGGGCTGCGGCGGTCCCCCTACCCGCCGGGGCGCGTCGCCCCTAGGGTGGCGGCATGTCCGGCAGGCAGACTCGTACGCGCATCCACGTCGTCAGCGACGTCCACGGCAACACCGAGGCGCTCGCCCGCGCCGGAGACGGAGCCGACGCCCTCCTGTGCCTGGGTGACCTGGTGCTGTTCCTCGACTACGCCGACCACTCGCGCGGCATCTTCCCCGAACTGTTCGGCGTGGAGAACGCCGATCGGATCGTCGAACTGCGCACGGCCCGCCGCTTTGCCGAAGCGCGCGATTTCGGCCGCCGGTTGTGGGACGGGCTGGACAGGGAGCGCCTGATCGAGGAAGCGGTGCGGCGCCAGTACGCCCGGATGTTCGCCGCGTTCCCCACTCCCACGTACGCCACCTACGGCAACGTCGACGTCCCGGGCCTGTGGCAGGAGTACGCGGGACCGGGCACCACCGTCCTGGACGGCCAGCGCGTCGAGATCGGCGGCCGGGTCTTCGGCTTCGTCGGAGGCGGCCTGCCCTCGCCCATGCGCACGCCCTACGAGGTGGACGAGGAGGAGTACGCGGCGAAGGTGGAGGCGCTCGGCGAGGTCGACGTGCTCTGCTCGCACATCCCGCCCGAGGTCCCCGAGCTCTGCTACGACACGGTCGCCCGTCGCTTCGAACGGGGGAGCGAGGCGCTCCTCGCGGCGATCAGGCGGACCCGGCCCCGCTACGCCCTGTTCGGGCACGTCCACCAGCCGCTGGCCCGGCGCATGCGGATCGGCGGCACGGAGTGCGTGAACGTCGGGCACTTCGCCGCGACCGGCAGGCCGTGGGCCCTGGAGTGGCGGCACCCGCACGCGCGGTAGCCTTCACGCGGCGGCCGGGAGGCCACCCGCACACTTGTCGAACTCCCCCAGCTGCCGCTGGGAGGTTCCCCAGCTCGGAGGAGCGACCGCGATGGCGGAACACACCAGCTCTAGCATCACGATCGAGGCCGCGCCGGCCGCCGTCATGGCCGTGATCGCCGACTTCGCCCGCTACCCCGACTGGACCGGCGAGGTGAAGGAGGCCGAGGTGCTGGCCACTGACGCCGAGGGCCGCGCCGCCAAGGTCCGGCTGCTGCTGGACGCGGGCGCGATCAAGGACGACCACACGCTCGCGTACAGCTGGACCGGCGCGGACGAGGTCAGCTGGACCCTGGACAAGTCCCAGATGCTGCGGCAGCTGGACGGCTCCTACCGCCTGGCCGCGCTGCCCGGCGGGCGTACCGAGGTCACCTACTCGCTGACCGTCGACGTCAAGATCCCGATGCTCGGGATGATCAAGCGCAAGGCGGAGAAGGTCATCATCGACCGCGCCTTGGCGGGCCTGAAGAAGCGCGTCGAATCCACCGTCTGACGCTCTCGCCGGGGGACGTCGGGCCGGCCGGTAGCGTTCGGGGGAGCGCGGCGCAGTGCCCCGCACGACCTCGGGAGCGCCCCCCATGCCGCAGACCCTGCTGATCACCGGCCCCGGAGGGGCGGGGCGGACCACCGTCGCCCTCGCCACCGCCGCCGCGGCCGCCCGCGCCGGGCAACGGGTACTGCTGGTCACCGCCGAGGACCCCCGCCCCGGCCTCCCCGACGGGGTCCGCCTCGCCCGCGTCGACTCCGGCGAGGAGTTCCGTACCGAGGTCGCCGCCCTCCAGGAACGCGGCGCCTCCCTCATCGGCATGCTCGGCGGACGCCCCCTCGGCGCCGAGGAACTCACCGAACTGCCCGGCGCCGAACAGTTCGCCCTGCTGCGCGCCCTGCGCCGGGCCGCGGAGAGCCCGGACACCGACCTCGTGGTCGTGGACATGCCCCCGCTGCACCAGGCGGTGACCACCCTCGCCCTCCCCGCCCAGCTGCGCCGCTACCTCGCCCGCCTGCTCCCCGCCGAACGGCAGGCCGCCCGCGCCCTGCGCCCCGTACTGGCCCAGCTCGCCGGGGTTCCCATGCCCGCCCAGTGGCTCTACGAGGCCGCCGGTCGGTGGGACCGCGAGCTGGCCGCCGTCCAGGCCGTCGTCGAGGCCCCCACCACCCGGATCCGCCTCGTCGCCGAACCGGGCCCCGCCGCCGACGCCGCCCTGCGCACCGGCGCCCTCGGTCTGGCCCTGCACCGGCTCGGCATCGAGTCCCTCGTCGCCAACCGGCTCGCGCCGCAGGGCTCCGCCGACCCCTGGGCGGCCGGGATCGCCGCCCGCCAGGAGAAGTGCCTCGCGCAGTGGGAGGAGACCTTCCCCCTGATCCCGATCGCCCGGCTCGCCCACCTCGGCCGGGACCCCGAGGACCCCGCCGACCTGGAGGAACTTCTCCTCCCGGCCCCCGTCGAAGGTCCCGGCGTCGCCCCCTGGGCCGTCGAGGATCGCCGCGCCGAGGACGGGGTGCTGGTCTGGGCCGTCCCGCTGCCCCGCGCCCACAAGGCCGAGCTGGACCTGGTCCGGCGCGGGGACGAACTGCTGCTCGCGGCCGGCCCGTACCGGAGGATCGTTTCCCTGCCCTCCGCGCTGCGCCGCTGCACCGTCTCGGGCGCCGCCCTCGCCGACGGCGTGCTCCGCGTCCGCTTCACCCCGGACCCCCGGCTGTGGCCCGCGCACTGAACCGCGTACCACCGTTCGGGTAAGGTCGAAGGTGGCCGAACCGTACGCCCCGCAAGGAGAATCCGCGATGAGCGAGGGCAGCGAACACCCCACCGACGACGACGCCTGGGCGAAGGCCTGCGCCGAAGACCTGGCCGCCGAACGGGAACGCCGCAGGGCCCGGGACCGGGCCGCCGGAGCGGGTACGGGCCGGGGAACCGGAACGGCCACCGAGGAGCTGTTCAAGCTCTTCGAGGCCGTCGCGGACAAGGTCTCCTCCCTGAACACCCCGCTGCTCGGGGTCGCCGCGCAGGGCGCCGTACGCCAGTTCGTCAACCAGGCCAAGGACGCCGCCAAGCCCGTCATCGAGCGCAACCCCGAGGTCTTCGACCACCTCGCGGCCGCCGGATCGGAACTCCTCGCCGCCTACCGGACGGCCGTGGAGGGCCACGAGCACCGTTGGACCCGCGAGGACGCGACCGCCCCCCGCCGGCCCGGCCACGCGGCCGACCGCGACGCCGACGAGGGTGACGACGGCGAGGACGGCCCGGACACCGGCCCGGCGGAGCGGATCGATCTCGACTGATCCTCCGTCGCCTCGGGTACGGTGGGCCGTGGCGGGGTTTGACCGGAAACCGAGGGACTAATGGGACTCACCATCGGCGTCGACATCGGCGGCACGAAGATCGCGGCCGGCGTGGTCGACGAAGAGGGCACCATCCTTGAGACGTACAAGGTGCCCACCCCGCCGACCGCGGACGGGGTGACGGACGCGATCTGCTCCGCCGTCTCCGAGGTCAGCAGCAACCACACCATCGACGCCGTCGGCATCGGCGCCGCCGGGTACGTGGACGACAAGCGCGCCACCGTGCTCTTCGCGCCCAACATCGACTGGCGGCACGAGCCGCTCAAGGACAAGGTCGAGCAGCGCATCGGCCTGCCCGTGGTCGTGGAGAACGACGCGAACTGCGCGGCCTGGGGCGAATACCGCTTCGGCGCCGGCCAGGGCCACGAGGACGTCATCTGCATCACGCTCGGCACGGGCCTGGGCGGCGGCATCATCATCGGCAACAAGCTGCGGCGCGGACGCTTCGGCGTGGCCGCCGAGTTCGGCCACATCCGGGTCGTCCCCGACGGCCTGCTGTGCGGGTGCGGCAGCCAGGGATGCTGGGAGCAGTACGCCTCCGGGCGCGCCCTCGTCCGGTACGCGAAGCAGCGCGCCAACGCCACCCCCGAGAACGCGAAGATCCTGCTCGCCCTCGGCGACGGCACCCCCGAGGGCATCGAGGGCAAGCACATCAGCGCGGCCGCCCGCCAGGGCGACCTCGTCGCCGTGGACTCCTTCCGCGAACTGGCCCGTTGGGCCGGCGCGGGCCTCGCCGACCTGGCGTCCCTGTTCGACCCGTCGGCGTTCATCGTCGGCGGCGGGGTCTCCGACGAGGGCGACCTCGTCCTCGACCCGATCCGCAAGTCCTTCAAGCGCTGGCTGATCGGCGGCGCCTGGCGTCCGCACGCGCAGGTGCTCGCCGCCCAACTCGGCGGCAAGGCCGGGCTCGTGGGCGCCGCGGACCTGGCCCGCCAGGGCTGAGCCGACCGCTCCCGCTTCGTCGCGAACCGCCCGTCGCGCCCCTTGGGGGAGCGGCGGGCGGCTGCGTATGTTGCGGAGCATGCTGCCCAAGTCTGTTACAGAGCCGGACGGTTCAGCCGTGATCCGGGTGCTCAGCTACAACGTCCGCTCCCTGCGCGACGACGAGGAGGCCCTGGCCCGGGTGATCCGGGCCTGCGCGCCCGACCTCGTCTTCGTCCAGGAGGCCCCGCGCTTCTTCCGGTGGCGCAAGCACGCCGCCCGCATCGCCGCCAAGACCGACCTCGTCGTCCTGACCGGGGGTGCGACGGCGGCCGGACCGCTGCTGCTGTGCTCGCTCCGGGCCTTCGTGGAGCGCACCGAGGACGTCCTGCTCCCGCTCACCCCCGGACAACACCGGCGCGGCTTCGCCACGGCGGTGGTCCGCTTCGGGGCGGCCCGGGTCGGGGTGGTCAGCACCCACCTGTCGCTGGACCGGACGGAGCGGGCGGCCCAGGCGGCCCTCCTCGCGGACCGGACCGCCGCCCTCGACGCGCCGTACGCGATCGTCGCGGGGGACCTGAACGAGACCCCGGGCGGGCCGGCCTTCACCCGCCTCTCCGAGACCCTCCGCGACTGCTGGACGGTGGCACCGTGGGGCGGCGAGCGCACCTTCCCGGCGGCGGCCCCGGACCGGCGCATCGACGCGGTCTTCGCCTCGCCGGGCGTGGAGGTCCTGTCCTGCGGGGTTCCCACGGGGCTGCCCGGGGTGGAGCCGGCCGACCTGCGGGCGGCCACCGACCACCTCCCGGTCCTGGCCACCCTGCGCCTGCCGGCGACCGCCTAAGGGCTGTCCCGTCATCCCTGGTGGGCGCGCGGCGTCGGCTACGGCACCTCGCCGCGTTGTCGGGACGCCCGAATAGGTCCGGTATTCGGGCGTCCCTCCGCCTTGCGATGCACCGCATCCGACGCCGCGCGCTGATCCACCACGGATGACGGGACAGCCCTTAGCTCCGCCCCAACGGTGTGCGGGGCGGGGTCCGGTCCGAGACCGGGCTCCGCCCCGCACACCCGGGACATCACACCGGCGTCGTCACACCACCGCGCCGCGGCCCGGGTCGTCCTCGTCGTCGTCTCCGTGCGCCATGCGGCCCACCAGGGTGGCGAAGCCGCCCAGGAAACCGCCGATGCCCAGGGTGGTCAGCCACCAGGTCATCTCCCACTGCAACAGCACCGCCAGCAACAGCAGCACCGGTCCGCCGACCACCGCCAGCCACGCGAACTTCGCCGTGGCGTCCGCCGGCGGCAGCTCCGGCTCGGGCGGGACGAAGTGTCCCTCCTCCGCCGCGCTCAGGTCGTCTTCCTTCGGCTCGGCCAGGGAGTGGTCCCGGGGACCGGCGCCCGCGTCCACGCCCGGGGCGAAGATCACCGAGCTGCCCAGGGCCGGCGCCGGCCCCGCCGCGGGCTCCGCCGGTTCCGACGGCGCCGCCGGGGCCTCCGGCGTGACGTCCTCCTCCGGCAACATCAGGTTCTCAATCGGGCGGAACGGTCTCGCCCCCGGTGGGTCCGCGGGCTCCTGCCCGTACCCGGCGACGATCGCGGCCCACGCCGCTTCCTCGTCCAACGGGGGAACTCCCCCCGCCGGCTCCTCGTGCTCAGCCACCGCTGGCCGCCCCCTCCCTGCCGACGCTCTCCGCGAGCCGTCCGACGAACGCATAACTGTCCGCGAAGATCCGCTCCGCGTCATGGTCCAACGTCGCGACGTGGTAGCTCTGTTCCAGCAGGGTCTCGGTGACGTCCGTCGACGACACCCGCGCCAGGATCCGCGCCGAGTCCACCGGCGGGACGACGTGGTCCTGGGGGCTGTGCAGGAGCAGCAGCGGCTGCGTGACCTGGGGCAGCTCGGTGTCCACCAGCCGGAAGAACTGCCTCAGCGAGTGCGCGGCCCGGGTCGGGATCCGGTCGTAGCCGACCTCCTCGGAACCCGGCTTCGCGATGTCGCTGGTGATGCCGGGCGTCGAGCGGACGAAGTGCTTGACCACGGGGAGCGCGACGGCCAGCGGGTCGTGGACCTTGTTCGCCGGGTTGACCAGCACGATGCCGTCGATCGAGTCCCCGTGCTTGGCCGCCAGCCGCAGCGTCAGCGCGCCGCCCATGGACAGCCCGAAGACGAACACCCGCTCGCACCGGTCCAGCAGCTCCCGCAGCGCGCGGTCGACCTCGGCGTACCAGTCCTGCCAGCCCGTGAGTTGCATGTCCTGCCAGCGCGTCCCGTGTCCGGGCAGCAGCGGGAGCGACACGGTGAGCCCGCGCGCGGCCAGGTACTCGGCCCACGGTCGCAGCGACTGCGGCGAACCGGTGAAGCCGTGGCAGAGAAGCACGCCGACCTGTCCGCCCTCGTGGCGGAACGGCTCTGCTCCAGGGAGGACGGGCACCAGAGTCTCCTTGTTGATCAGGATGTATCGGGGTACGGGTGCGTTGCGCTGTGTGACTTCACCGTACGCGACCGGGGTGGCACCGACCAGGGTCGTCGGGCCGCTCCGAGCGGGGGCAGAGGATAAGGTCTGTTCGACAGACACAGGAAGGCTTTCGAGTTGATCTACGGCGCAATGAAGTTCTCGATCGGCGGTTCTCTGAAGCTCGCCTTCAGGCCGTGGGTGGAGGGCCTCGAGAACATTCCCGCGGAGGGGCCGGCGATCCTCGCGAGCAACCACCTGTCCTTCTCCGACTCCTTCTTCCTCCCGGCCGTACTGGACCGCAAGGTCACCTTCATCGCGAAGGCGGAGTACTTCACCTCCCCCGGGGTCAAGGGCAAGCTGACGGCCGCCTTCTTCAAGGGCGTCGGGCAGCTTCCGGTGGACCGCTCCGGCGCGCGCGGCGCGGGCGAGGCCGCCATCAAGAGCGGCATCGACGTCATCGAACGCGGGGAGCTGTTCGGTATCTACCCCGAGGGGACCCGTTCACCCGACGGCCGCCTCTACCGCGGCAAGCCCGGCGGTCTGGCCCGGGTGGCCCTCGCCACCGGCGCCCCCGTGATCCCCGTGGCGATGATCGACACGGAGAAGATCCAGCCGCCCGGCAAGGTGGTCCCGAAGCTGATGCGTCCGGGGATCCGGATCGGCAAGCCGCTGGACTTCAGCCGCTACCACGGCATGGACGGGGACCGCTTCATCCTCCGCTCGGTGACCGACGAGGTCATGTACGAGATCATGAAGCTTTCCGGCCAGGAGTACGTGGACATCTACGCCACGGCCGCCAAGCGCCAGATCGCGGACGCCGAGAAGGCGGCCAAGGCCGAGAAGACGGACAAGAAGGCCGACGGCGGCGAGGACCGGACGGCACAGTAGGGCGGGCGGCGCGGGCGCGCGCCGCGCACACGGGGGGCGGGGGAGATGGCGAAGCGCGAGCGCGTCGTACGGATGTCGGTCGAGCAGCCGCTGTGGCGGGCGTTGACCGCCTACCGGCTGCTCACCATGGTCTACGCGGTGGTGCTCTTCGCCACCGCCTACAAGCACTTCCCCCACCCCTGGCCCGCGGCCGGCTACCTCGCCGCCCTCGCCGTGTGGACGCTCGCCACCCAGCCCCGGGTGGCCGGCGCGGCCCGCTGCACCAGGGGCTTCCTCGTCGCCGACCTCGCCGTCGCGCTGGCCGGTATCCTGCTCACCCCGTTCGTGGACGACCACGGGCGGATCGCGAGCGGCGGCCCCACCCTCCCGACCATCTGGACGGCGGGCGCGGTGCTCGCCTTCGCCCTCAAGGGCGGCTGGCGCTGGGCCTGTTTCGCCTCCACCTTCGTGGCCGCCGCCAACATCGCCATCCACGGCGGCAACCCCACCCGCGACACCCTGCACAACGTGCTGCTCGTCTGGGTGGCCTCCATCGCCATCGGCTATGTGGTCGAGGTCGCCCGGGCCAGCGAGGCGACCCTCGCCCGCGCCCTGGAGATCGAGGCCGTCACCCGCGAGCGCGAGCGCCTCGCCCGTGACATCCACGACGGGGTCCTCCAGGTCCTCGCGATGGTCCAGCGGCGCGGCACCGAACTGGGCGGCGAGGCAGCCGAGATCGGCCGGATGGCGGGGGAACAGGAGGTCGCCCTGCGCACCCTGGTCTCCAGCGGTCTCCTCCAGCCCTCCCGGATCTCGCGCGACGAGTCGCGGGGCGCCCTGGTGGCCAGCTACGAGGTGGAGGAACCCGGCGCCGACGAAGGGGAGCTGGATCTGCGTTCCCTGCTCGCCCCGCACGCCGGCTCCCGGGTCAGCCTCGCCGAGCCCGGCGCCCCCGTGCTCCTGGCCCCGCCCGCGGCGCGGGAGCTGGCGGCCGCCGTCTCGGCCGCGCTGGACAACGTGCGCAGGCACGCGGGCGACGGGGCGCGGGCCTGGATCCTCGTCGAGGACTGGGGCGACGAGGTGGTCGTGACCGTCCGGGACGACGGGCCCGGCATCCCGGCCGGCCGGCTCGACCAGGCCGCGGGCGAGGGCAGGATGGGCGTGGCCCTGTCCATACGGGGCCGGTTGCGTGACCTCGGCGGCAGCGCCGAGCTGGTGTCCGTCCCCGGACAGGGCACCGAAGTGGAACTGAAAGTACCGAGGGGGAGGACCCAGTGAGCGAGCTCCACGAGATCAAGGTGATGGTCGTCGACGACCATCCGATGTGGCGCGACGCGGTCGCCCGCGACCTGGCCGCGGCCGGGTTCGACGTGGTCGCCACCGCCGGGGACGGCCCCGAGGCCGTGCGCCGTGCGCGGGCCGTCGTCCCGCAGGTGATCGTCCTCGACCTCAACCTGCCGGGCATGCCCGGGGTGCAGGTCTGCAAGGAGCTGGTCGGCGCCGATCCGGCGCTGCGCGTGCTAGTCCTGTCGGCCAGCGGCGAGCACGCCGACGTGCTGGAGGCGGTGAAGTCCGGTGCGACCGGCTACCTCCTGAAGTCCGCCGGGGCCCAGGAGTTGATCGACGCCGTCCGCCGCACCGCCGCCGGGGACCCGGTCTTCACTCCCGGCCTGGCCGGCCTGGTCCTCGGCGAGTACCGGCGCCTGGCCACCGACCCGGCCCCGACCGCGGCCGACGAGCCCAAGGCCCCGCAACTGACCGACCGGGAGACCGAGGTGCTGCGGCTGGTGGCCAAGGGCCTCTCGTACAAGCAGATCGCGGAGCGCCTGGTCATCTCCCACCGCACGGTGCAGAACCACGTGCAGAACACCCTCGGCAAGCTCCAACTGCACAATCGGGTGGAGCTCGTCCGGTACGCCATCGAGCGTGGCCTGGACGAGGTGTAGCCCGCTCCCGAGCCCCGGGCGGGTGTGCGAGTCCACGGGCGAAGGTCGTACTTACGTCTTCGTACGAGTGAACGTGCGTACGCAAAACCCCTTTGTTTCACCGGAATTGCCCTCTCCCGGGCCCTTGCTGTGATCTGGGTCACCACTAGCGTGACCGTCATGGCGAAGGGAGATTCCATGAAGGTCGGAGTGCTCACGGGCGGCGGAGACTGCCCCGGGCTCAACGCGGTGATCAGGGCCGTCGTCCGCAAGGGCGTCCAGGAGTACGGGTACGGGTTCATCGGCTTCAAGGACGGCTGGCGGGGGCCCGTCGAGGGGCGGACCGTCCCCCTGGACATCCCCGCGGTGCGCGGCATCCTCCCCCGGGGCGGCACCATCCTCGGCTCGTCGCGCACCAACCCGTTCAAGGTGGAGAACGGCGTGCGCTCCATCAAGGAGAACCTCGCCAAGTACGAGGTCGACGCGCTCGTCGCGGTCGGCGGCGAGGACACCCTGGGCGTCGCCGCCCGGCTGTACGAGGAGTACGGCATCCCCTGCGTCGGGGTGCCCAAGACCATCGACAACGACCTGTCGGCCACCGACTACACCTTCGGCTTCGACACGGCCGTCGGCATCGCCACCGAGGCCATCGACCGCCTCCACACCACGGCCGAGTCCCACATGCGGGTCTTGGTCGTCGAGGTGATGGGCCGCCATGCGGGCTGGATCGCCCTGCACTCGGGGCTGGCCGGCGGGGCCAACGTCATCCTCATCCCCGAGCAGCGCTTCGACATGGACAAGGTCTGCGCCTGGGTCACCTCCCGGTTCAAGGCCAGCTACGCCCCGATCGTGGTGGTGGCCGAGGGCGCCATGCCCGCGGACGGGGAGATGGTGCTCAAGGACGGCACCAAGGACTCCTTCGGTCACGTCCGCCTCTCCGGCGTCGGCGAGTGGCTGGCCAAGGAGATCGAGACGCGGACCGGCAAGGAGGCTCGTACGACGGTCCTCGGCCACATCCAGCGGGGCGGCACCCCGAGCGCCTTCGACCGCTGGCTGGCCACCCGCTTCGGGCTGCACGCGATCGACGCGGTGCGCGACGGGGACTTCGGCAAGATGGTCGCGCTCAAGGGGACGGACATCGTCCGCGTCCCGATCGCCGAGGCCACCGCCAAGCTGAAGACGGTGGACCCGGCCCTGTACCGGGAGGTCGGCGTCTTCTTCGGCTGATCCGCCGGACGGCGCCACCGGACCGTGGGTCGTATCGTGACGAACGACCCATGGTCCGACCTACGGGAGCAAGCGTGGAGATCCTGGCCTTCGGAGTGACCGCCGACGAGAAGCCGCTCCTGGAGCGCGCCTTCGAAGGAGCGCACGAGGTCCGCTGCCTCGACGTCTTCCTGAGCGAGGACACCGCGCCCATCGCCGCGGGCTACGAGATCGTCTCCTCCAGCGTCAACGCCGACCTCAACGCCAGGGTCCTGCGGACCCTGGCGGCGGGCGGGACGAGGATGATCGCCCAGCGCTCCACCGGCTTCAACAACATCGACCTCGACGTGGCCCGGCAGCTCGGCATGACGGTCGGCCGGGTGTCGTACTACTCCCCGTACTCGGTGGCGGAGTTCGCCTGGACCCTGGCCATGGCCGTCAACCGCAAGGTGGTCCGCGCCGCCATCCGCACCCGCGACTTCGACTTCCGGCTGAACGGGCTGATGGGCCGCGACTTCCGGGGCCGCACCGTCGGGGTCCTCGGCACGGGCAAGATCGGCGAGGCCTTCACCCGGATCGCCCACGGCTTCGGGATGGAACTCCTCGGCTGGGACGTCGCCGAGAATCCGGCCTGCGTGGAACTCGGCATGAAGTACGTCGACAAGGACGAGCTGTTCGCGAGCGCCGACCTGATCAGCCTCCACGTCCCCCTGCTGGAGTCCACCCACCACATCGTCGACGCGGCCGCCCTGAAGCGGATGCGCGACGACGTGATCCTGGTGAACTCCAGCCGGGGCGGACTGATCGACACCGACGCGCTGGTCACGGAGCTGCGGGCGGGCCGCTTCACCGGAGTGGGCCTGGACGTGTACGAGGCGGAGGCCGGGGTGTTCTTCCTCGACAAGTCCCTGGAGGCCGTCGAGGACGACACCCTGGCCCGCCTGGTCACCTTCCCGCACGTGGTGGTCACCTCCCACCAGGCGTACTACACCAGCGACGCGGTGGGCCAGATCATCGACACCACCGTCGCCAACGTCGCGGACTACCTCGCCGGCCGCCGCTCCGAGAACACCCTCGTCCCCTCCTGACGACCGCCCCCGGGCCCCGACCCGCCCGGGAGTCGGGTCGGGGGATAGGTTCGGCCCGTGGACATCCCCGCGGCGCTCCGATGGATCCTGCTCGCCTGCGCCCTCATCAGCCTCTTCCTCGCCGTACGCGCGCTGCGGGCCGCACCCGGCGCCCGGACGGAGCCCTGGCTGGACACGACGGACCACGCGGTGAGCGCCTTCCTGTCCGCCGGGCTCGCCCTGCCCGGGGAACACCGGGGCCTCTCGCTCGGCGGGCTGGGCTGCCTGGGAGTGGTCCTGGCCTGGAGGGGCGTCCGCGCCGTCCGGGGCCGTCGGGCGAACCCGGACGCCGCGTAGGCCGTCTCCGGGCCGCCGCTACGCCGTCTCCTTCGCGCGCCGGGGCCGCTCCGGGGCCCCGGTCGGGGTCGTCAGCGCCGTGAGCAGCTCGCGCAGCAGCTCCGCGCCGCGCAGGGTGAGCACCGACTCCGGGTGGAACTGGACCCCCGCGAACCGTCCGGCGACCGACCGCAGGGCGTGCACCTCGCCGGTCTCCCGATCCCGGGCCACCTCGATCCCGCGCGGGGCCAGCTCCGCCGCGAGCGCCTCCGGGCAGTGCGCGGTGTACGTGTTGTAGAAGCCGACCACCTCCTCGGCCCCGAACAGGTCGATCCGGGTCTGGGCCCCCTGCGCGGGCTCCGTCTTGCGGACCAGCGGAAGCCCCAGCTCGGCGGCGAGCAGCTCGTGGCCCAGGCAGACCCCCAGGACGCCGCCGCGGTGGCCGGCCAGGAGGTCCCGGGCCAGCGCGCGCAGCGTCCGCATCTTGGGGTCGTCGGCGTCGGCGGGGTCGCCCGGCCCGGGGCCCAGGACCACCGGGCCCTCCCAGGCCAGGGCCGCGGCGCGCAGCCCGGGATCGTCGTGGCCCCGTACGGTCACCTCCAGCCCGGCCACCCGCAGCACGTGGGCCAGCATCGCCGTGAAGGTGTCCTCCCCGTCCACCACCAGGGCGTGCCCGAGGGTCTGCGCCGGCCGGTCCTGCATCCGCAGCCAGAAGGGGGCCAGGTCGCCCCGTCGGGCGGCCAGCGCCGCCCGCACCCGGGGGTCGTCCGCCAGCCGGACCTCCCGGAAGGCCGGCCGGGGCGCGGCCTCCCGCACCCCCAGGGCCGCGAGCACCCCGGCGGCCTTGGCGTGGGTTTCGGCGACCTCGCCCGCCGGGTCCGAGTGGCGGACCAGGGTGGCCCCGACCGGCACGCGCAGGGTCCCGTCCGCGGCGATGTCGGCGGTGCGGATGAGGATGGGGGAGTCCAGGGTCTGGGCCCCGGACGCGTCCAGGCCGAGGAGGGCCAGCGCCCCCGCGTAGTAGCCGCGCCCGCCGCTCTCGTACCGCTCGATGACCCGGCAGGCGTTCTGGACGGGCGAGCCCGTCACCGTCGCGGCGAACATGGTCTCCCGCAGCACCTCGCGGACGTCCAGCGAGGAGCGCCCGCGCAGCTCGTACTCGGTGTGCGCGAGGTGCGCCATCTCCTTCAGGCGCGGGCCGACGACGACCCCGCCCATGTCGCCGACGGTGCACATCATCTTGAGTTCCTCGTCGACCACCATCGAGAGTTCCTCGGTCTCCTTGCGGTCCCCGAGGAAGTCCAGCAGCGATGCGACGGTCGGGCCGCCCGCCGGGTAGCGGTAGGTTCCGCTGATCGGGTTCATCACGACCGTGCCGCCGGACATCCGCACGTGCACCTCGGGGCTGGCCCCGACGAGGGTCCGCGTCCCGGTGTGCACCACGTACGTCCAGTACGCGCCGCGCTCGCCCTCCAGCAGCCGCCGGAACAGCGCCAGGGCGTCGGCCCGGCCGAAGCCGTCGATCCGGCCGCCGAAGGTCCGCCGGATGACGAAGTTGGCGCCCTCGCCGCGCCCGATCTCCTCGCGGATCACCCGTTCGACCGTGTCCGCGTAGTGCGCGTCGCTGACGTCGAAGCCCCCGTCCGTCACCTCCACCCGGTGGTCGGGGAGGACGGCCAGGGCCTCGTCGAGCGGGACCTCCCAGACCTCCGAGGCGTGCAGCACGCTCAGCGGGGTGCCGTCGTCGCGGACGTCGAAGCCGCGTTCGCGGATCTGCCGGAAGGGGACGAGGGCCAGGGTGGGCAGCTCCCCGACGGGCAGGTCCGCGAGGCGCTCGACCTCGTGGACCTCCCCGACCAGCACCTCCACGATGTCGTGGTCGCGGCCGGGGGTGCGCCGGCGCAGCAGCGCGAACGGCGGGTGGGACGCGTCGAGGAGGTGGAGCAGTCGGCCGGCGTGCGCCTGGGTGGTCATGGTGGGCTGGTCGTCCTTCCGGTGGGCTCCGGGGGTGTCCGGAGGGGGGAAGGGCGGCCCGGGAAACACGAAAGGCCGCCCCTCGGGGCGGCCTTCGCTTCGTCGCTTCAGTGGGTACGCGCGAGAGGGGGGCCGCCGGGAGCGGTCCACCACCAGTTCAGGTTCGAGTGCGCGTACATGGCGCCCACCCTAGCCCACCGTGACGGGGCGAAGGGGGGATGACCACACGCGTCCCGAACCGGCGGAAATCACCATGAGGGACATCCGTCTCACGAAGTGGGCGGCGGGTTGGACGCGCCGTGTGACGCCGTAGTGTGTACAGGGTGACCGTGAACGCTGAATCCCAAGCCCCCGCCCCCGAGGCGACCTGGCGAGACCTTCCCGCGGCGCAGCAGCCTTCGTACCCCGATGCCGAGGCCCTGCGCGCTGTCGTCGCGGACCTCGAGTCGTATCCCCCGCTCGTTTTCGCGGGTGAGTGCGACCAGCTGCGTGCCCGTCTGGGAGCCGTCGCCAAGGGCGAGGCGTTCCTGCTCCAGGGTGGCGACTGTGCCGAGGCCTTCGACGCCGTGTCCGCCGACCACATCCGCGCCAAGCTGAAGACGCTGCTCCAGATGAGCGCCGTCCTGACGTACGCGGCCTCCGTGCCCGTCGTGAAGGTCGGCCGCATCGCGGGCCAGTACTCCAAGCCGCGCTCCAAGGACACCGAGACCCGCGACGGCATCACCCTGCCGACCTACCGCGGCGACTCCGTCAACGGCTTCCCCTTCACCGAAGCGGCCCGGATCCCGGACCCCGAGCGGCTCAAGCGCATGTACCACGCGTCGGCCTCCACGCTGAACCTGGTGCGCGCCTTCACCACCGGTGGATACGCCGACCTGCGCCAGGTGCACGCCTGGAACCAGGACTTCGTGAAGTCCTCCCCGTCCGGGCAGCGCTACGAGCAGCTCGCGCGGGAGATCGACAACGCGCTGAACTTCATGAAGGCGTGCGGCACCGACCCGGCCGAGTTCAAGGCCGTCGAGTTCTACGCCTCCCACGAGGCGCTGCTCCTCGACTACGAGGGTGCGCTGACCCGCACCGACTCGCGCACCGGCAAGCTGTACGACACCTCCGGCCACATGGTCTGGATCGGTGAGCGCACCCGCCAGCTGGACCACGCGCACATCGAGTTCTGCTCGCAGATCGCCAACCCGATCGGCGTCAAGCTCGGCCCCACCACCTCCGTGGACGAGGCGCTGACCTACATCGACCGCCTGGACCCCGAGCGCGAGCCGGGCCGGCTGACCTTCGTCGTCCGCATGGGCGCCGACAAGGTCCGCGACAAGCTCCCCGAGCTGGTCGAGAAGGTCACCGCCTCCGGTGCGACCGTGGGCTGGGTCACCGACCCGATGCACGGCAACACCTTCGAGGCGGCCTCCGGCCACAAGACGCGTCGTTTCGACGACGTGCTCGACGAGGTCAAGGGCTTCTTCGAGGTCCACAAGGGCCTCGGCACCCACCCGGGCGGCATCCACGTCGAGCTCACCGGTGACGATGTCACCGAGTGCGTGGGCGGCGGCGACGAGATCTTCGTCGACGACCTGCACCAGCGCTACGAGACGGCCTGCGACCCGCGGCTCAACCGCAGCCAGTCCCTGGACCTGGCGTTCCTCGTCGCCGAGATGTACCGCGACCAGTAGGGATCAGCACGTAGCTTCGTACGACAGTGGGGCGCGGATCGATGTGATCCGCGCCCCATCGTCGTGCCGAGGGCTTTTAGGGTTGCCTAACTTTAGGTACGGTTAGGTAAGCCTCACCGAATCGGGGATGGCTCGCCGAACGGCTCCGTCTCAGGGAGGTGAACCGCGTGTACGTCTGCTCTTGCTTCGGGATCACCGACAAGCAGGTGAAGGACCACGCGGCGTCGGGTGCCTGCACCCCCCGCCAGATCGCCTCGGCCACGAAGGCCGGCACCGACTGCGGTTCGTGCGTGCGCACCATCCAGGGCATCCTCGGCCGCGGCGCGTGCCCGCGGCGCGAGCTGCTGGAAAAGGGCGGGGCGGCGGTCGCGCTCGCCACCGACGCGGAGCTGGCCGAAGCCGCCTAGTCCGCGGTCCGGGCGGTGCGGACGGTTCAGCTCTCCGGCTGCTCGATCTGCTGGGCGATGTAGAGCGGCTCGCCGATGGCCTCGATCAGTTCGAGCTGGGTGTCGAGGTAGTCGATGTGGTGTTCCTCGTCCTCCAGGATCTCCTCGAAGAGGCGCGCGGAAGTGACGTCACCCTTGCCGCGCATCACCTCGATCCCGCGCTTGAGGCGGTCGATCGCCTCGACCTCCACCTGACGGTCGGCCTGGAACATCTCCGTCAGCGTCTGGCCGACGCGCACGTGGAAGAGGCGCTGGTAGTTGGGAAGACCGTCGAGCATCAGGATGCGCTCGGTGATCTTGTCCGCGTGCTTCATCTCGTCGATGGACTCGGCACGGGTGTAATGGGCGAGCTTCGTCCAACCCTTGTTGTCCTGGATGCGGTAGTGCAGCCAGTACTGGTTGATGGCCGTGAGCTCGCCGGTCAGCTGCTCGTTGAGAAACTCAAGGACCTCGGGGTCGCCCTGCATCGCAGAGGCTCCTTCCAAGCAATGTCAGCTATGTGACTGGGCAGGTGCGCGCATCCTTGCACCGCCGTCGGGGGCCGTCCAGTAAGTGCCTCCTTAGTGGGAGTTGCTGTGACTTGCCCGTTTGGGGTCTTGCCTGGTCGTGACCACCCCGCTACGTCTGTCACCATGGAGACATGGGTCAGCCGGAAAGCCGGGAATCTCCGGGAGCAGAGCAGCTGGAGCTGCCTCCGGGGCAGCGGTTGCAGCGCGGCTGGCCGGTCACCCACTACGGTCCCGTCCCCAAGTTCAAGCCGGAACGCTGGGAGTTCCGCGTCTTCGGTGCGACGGCCGACGGTGAGAAACACTGCTGGAACCACGAGGAGTTCGCGGCCCTGCCGTTCGACTCCGTCGTCGCGGACCTGCACTGCGTCACCAAGTTCAGCATGCTGGGCGCCGAATGGGGCGGGGTGTCCGCGCGCACCCTGTTGACGTTGGCGCCGCCGGCGCCGCAGGTCACGCACGTGATGGTGTGGGCCGAGTACGGCTTCAGCTCCAACCTGAGACTCGACGACTTCGCCGCCGAGCGCACCGTCTTCGCCACCCACATGGGCGGCGAACTGCTGACGGCGGAGCACGGGTTCCCCCTGCGGCTCGTGGTCCCGCACCTGTACGCCTGGAAGGGCCCCAAGTGGGTCCGCGGCATCGAGTACATGACCGCCGACCGACGCGGATTCTGGGAAGAGCGCGGCTACCACAACATCGGCGACCCGTGGCGCGAGCAGCGGTACTCCTACCAGGAGGAGCCGGGCGACGGTCCCGAGCTCTGACCCCCCGGGCGTCAGTGGTGGTACTGGTGGACGACCGCGTGGCCCTTGCCGCGCCCGATCATCCACTTGTTGACCGGCGTCGTGATCACGAAGGCCAGTGCCAGCGAGATCGCCAGCACCAACCAGAACAGCCCGTCCGACAGGTGGGCGTCCATGGCGCCCGGCCACAGCGCGATGACCCCGTTGTCGATCAGTTCCATGACGGCGATCGAGAGGGTGTCGGCGGCCAGCGCCACCCGGACGGCCGTACGCGCGTCCACTCCGGCGGCGAGGATCCCGCGCAGGGTGAGCGCGTAGCCGAAGAAGAACGCGAGGACGATCGCCAGGATCATCGTCGCGAGGTTGCCCCAGCCCAGCGCGGTACCGATGATCATGCCGAGCACCTCGCCGATGGCGCATCCGGTGAGGCAGTGCAGGGTGGCCCGCGCCGCCGTCCCCCAGCTCACCGCGCCGTGGCCGGAGTGGTCCCCGTGCTCGCCGTGCCGCTCGGCCCGGTGCCCGTGTCCGTGGTGCTCTGCGTGCCCGTGGTGCTCTGCTTGTTCGTGGTGCGCTGCGTGTTCGTGGTCCTGTTCCATGACGACCCCCTGATGCCTCGACCGGGAGCGGGAAACGCCGACTGACGGTTCCGCCGATATGGCAGAACCGTATACCCCCCTGGGGTATTCCTCAAGGGATCTCCGCGTCAGTGGAGGCCGCGCAACTCCTTCAGCAGCGCCACGTCGGCGGCGTGCCCCTCCTTGCCGCCGGGCGTCTCGATGATCAGGGGCACCCCGTCCGTCTCGGGGTGCGTCATCAGCTCGGCGAAGGCCTCCCGGCCGATGTGTCCCTGCCCGATGTTGGCGTGCCGGTCCTTGTGGGCGCCGACGCCCTCCTTCGAGTCGTTGGCGTGGATCAGCTTCAGACGGCCCGCGCCGACCGTCTCCACCAGCAGGTCCAGGGTCTGCTTGGCCCCGCCCGTCTCGGCGAGGTCGTGGCCGGCCGCGAAGACGTGACAGGTGTCCAGGCAGATGCCGAGCTTGGGGTGGTGGTCGAGCGCATCGAAGTAGGGCCCGAAGTCCCAGGTCCGCGAGCACAGCGAGAAGCCCTGCCCGGCCGTGGACTCCAGCAGCAGGAACGGGTCGTCGTCGTGGGTCAGCTCGTCCAGCAACGGCAGCATGTGCTCCCTGATCTGCGCGTACGCCTCCTCGCGCGGGCGCCCCCCGGTCGCCGAACCGGTGTGCACGACCACCCCGAGCGCGCCGATCTCACGGCCCCGGCGCAGCGAGTGCCGCAGGGACTCCACCGACTTCTCGACGGTCGCCTCGGTGTGGGAGCCGAAGTTGATCAGGTACGGGGCGTGCACGTACGCCGGGATCGACGCCTCGGCGCACCCGGCGCGGAACAGCTCGTCCTGCGCGGGGTTTCCCGTCGGGGTGGCCCAACCGCGCGGATTGGCCACGAACACCTGGACGGCCTCGGCGCCCATCTCACGGGCGTAGGGCAGGCCGACCGAGGCCAGCCCGCCGGCGACGGGCACGTGCCCGCCCACGGGATTGCGTGTCACCGGCGCTCACAGGCCCTTCGTCTTGACGGTGATGGTGCTGCCCTCGGGAGCGCTCTGGCCGCCGGGCACCGACTGGGTGTCGATCGTGCTGCTGAAGGAGAAGAAGGGGCGCTCCACCTTCACTTTGAAGCCGAGGCCCTCCAGCATCCTGCGGGCCACGTCCACGTCCTGGCCGGTCACGTCCGGCACCTGGACGGGCCGGGGACCCTTGGAAGGGGTCAGCGTCACCGTGTCACCGGCGGCGGCCTGGGCCGAGGGGGCGGGGGACTGGGCGGCGACGCTGCCGGCCGACTGCGCCGAGTTGACGCCTTCCGGGGCCACGACCACCTTGAGGCCCAGGCCCTCCAGCTGCCCCTTCGCGGCCGCCGGGTCCAGTCCGATCACGTTCGGGACCGGCACGGGGCGACCCTTGCTGACCACGAGGGAGACGGCGGTGTCCGGGGCCCGCTTCTGGCCGCCCGCCGGGTTGGTGGCGACCACCGAGCCCTGCGCGACGTCCTGGTCGAAGGCCTGGGTGACGATGCCCGGGGCCAGACCCGTCCTGGTCAGCTCGGCCTTCGCCTCCGCCAGCGTCCTGCCCTTGAGGTCGGGCACGCTGACCTCCTCGGGGCCGCGCGAGATCGTCAGGGCCACCGCGCCGTTGCCCCGGATCCGACGGCCACCGGGCGGGTCGGTGTTCATCACCGTGCCGCGGTCGAAGGACCCGCTGAACTTCCGGTCGACCCCCTTCACGCCCAGGCCGGCCGCCGACAGCTGGGCCCGGGCCTGCTCCTCCGTCTTGCCGAGGAGGTTGGGGACCTTGGTGAACTGGCCGGAGTTGATGTACCAGACGCCGCCGCCGATCCCGAGGGCCAGCAGGAGCCCGGCGACGACGAGGAGCACGCCGCGCCGGGGCCGCCCGCGGTGCGGGGCGGGGGCGGCGGAGTGGGAGTGGAGCGCCGGGGCGGACTCCAGCCGGGAGGTCTGGTTCACGGACTGCTGCGCGTGCGAGGCCGTCACCGGTCGGGCGATCACGCCGGTGCGGTCCTCGGCGGAGGACCGCTCGACGGCGTGCGCCTGCGGCGGTACGGCGTCCAGCTCGGCCTCGCCCGACCGTGCCCGGGCCTCCAGGGCCAGCCCGAGGAGGGCGGCGGCGTCGAGGGGGCGCAGCTCGGGGTCGCGGGCGGTGGCCCCGGCCACCAGCTCGTCGAGGGCGGCCGGAAGCCCGGGGACGAGCGCCGACGGGGGCGGGACGTCCTCGTGGAGGTGCTGGTAGATGACCTGGGCGGGGGAGCCGCCGGTGTGGGGCTTCGATCCGGTGAGCATCTCGTACAGGACGACGCCGCAGGCGTAGACGTCCACGCGGGTGTCGGTGACGCCGTTCTCGATCTGCTCGGGCGCCAGGTAGGAGACGGTGCCGAGGATCGAGCCGGTGGTGTTCGTGACGGAGTCCACGGAGCGGACCAGGCCGAAGTCGGCGACCTTGACCCGGCCGTCGTCGCCGATGAGGACGTTCTCCGGCTTCATGTCCCGGTGGACGAACCCGGCGCGGTGGGCGGCGCCGAGGGCGGCGAGGACCGGTTCGAGGATGTCCAGCGCGGCTCTCGGGTGGAGCGCGCCGCGCTCGCGGAGCACGTCGCGCAGGGTGCAGCCGGAGACGTACTCCATCGCGAGGTAGGTGAAGGGTCCGTCCGTGCCCTGGTCGAAGACGGCCACCACGTTGGGGTGGGCCAGGCGGGCCACGGACTTCGCCTCGCGGATGAAGCGGTCCACGAAGACGCCGTCGGCGGCCAGTGCCGGGTGCATCACCTTGAGCGCGAGGATCCGGTCGAGCCGGGTGTCGAGGGCCCGGTAGACCGTGGCCATGCCGCCGGCCGCGATACGGGCGTCGACGCGGTAGCGGCCGTCGAGCACGCGCCCGACGAGGGGGTCATCCAGGGTCGTATCCACCCGCCGATTCTACGAGCGCCCCACCGCGCCCCCGCCGGGGTCCCCTCGCTTGCAGCGCACCTGTGACGCATCCCGCTCCGAAAACGGGCCCGGCGCGCCGGAATCCCGGCGCGCCGGGACGTCAGAACGCCGGGCGTTCCGGGTCCAGGGCGGGGAGGCCCTCCTGCGGGGAGGAGGCCTGCGCGAAGCGGCGTTGGGGGATGCGGCCCGCGCGGAAGGCGAGCCGGCCCGCGGTGACGGCGTCCCGCATCGCGGCGGCCATCAGCACCGGAGACTGCGCCCGGGTCACGGCCGAGGCGAGCATCACACCCGCGCAGCCCAGTTCCATCGCCAGGGCCACGTCGGACGCGGTGCCCGCGCCCGCGTCCAGGATCACCGGGACCCCGGCCCGTTCGGTGATCAGCTCGAAGTTGTGCGGGTTGCGGATGCCCATGCCCGAGCCGATAGGGGAGCCGAGCGGCATGATCGCCGCGCAGCCCACGTCCTCCAGCTTGCGCGCCAGCACCGGGTCGTCGTTCGTGTAGGGCAGCACGGTGAAGCCCTCGTCGACGAGGACCTCGGCGGCGTCCAGCAGCTCGACCCCGTCCGGCAGGAGGGTGCGCTCGTCGGCGACCACCTCCAGCTTGATCCAGTCCGTGCCCAGTGCCTCCCGGGCCAGCCGGGCGGTGAGCACGGCCTCGCCCGCGGTGAAGCAGCCCGCCGTGTTCGGCAGGACCGCGATCCCGAGCCGCTCCAGGACGGACAGGACCGAGCCCTGCACCGTCGGGTCCAGGCGGCGCATGGCCACCGTGGTCAGCTCGGTGCCGGAGGCGATCAGGGCCCGTTCCAGGAGGTCCAGGCTCGGGGCCCCGCCCGTGCCCATGATCAACCGGGAGGAGAAGGTCCTCCCGGCGAGGGTGAAGAGGTCGTCGGCCATCGCGCTCAGCCCCCCTGCACGGCGGTGAGGACCTCGACGCGGTCGCCCTCGCCCACCGGGGTGCGGGACCACTGCCCGCGCGGGACGACGGTCTCGTTGAGGGCCGCGGCCACGCCGGACGGGGCCGCGCTCAGGGAGGCGACCACCGCGTCGAGGGTGGTGCCGGCCGCGATCTCGCGCGGCTCGCCGTTGACGGAGATGGTCATACGAGGGACTCCTGACGCGTGCGGGTGGTGGAGAAGCGGCGCGGGGTGAAGGGGCGGGCGACCTCCGGCACGACGCCGGTCGCGAGGAGCTCCGCCATGACGTCGCCGGTGAGCGGGGTCAGTAGCACCCCGTTGCGGTAGTGGCCCGTGGCCAGGTGCAGGCCCGGCAGCTCGGTCGGGCCGAGCAGCGGGGCGTTGTCGGGGGAGCCCGGGCGCAGGCCCGCGAGGGTTTCGGTCAGCGGGAGTTCGGTGATCCCGGGGACCAGCTCGTGGGCGTCGCGCAGCAGTTCGTAGACCCCGCCCGCCGTGACCGTGGTGTCCCAGCCGAGTTCCTCGCTGGTGGCGCCGACGACGAGTTCGCCGTTCTCGCGCGGCACCAGGTAGACGTGGCTGCCGCGCACGACGGCCCGTACGGTCCGCGACAGGAACGGCGCGTACGCCGCCGGCACCGTCAGCCGCAGGACCTGTCCCTTCACCGGCCGCACCGGCACCTCCACCTCGGGCGGCACCCCGGCCAGGCGCCCGCTGAGCGAGCCGGCCGCGAGGACGGTCTGGTCGGCGCGCAGCTCCGTACCGTCCTCCAGTACGGCGCCCAGCGCGCGGTCGGCCCCGGTCAGCAACCGCTCGGCCCTCGCCCGGTGCACGGTGACCCCGGCCCGTTCGCAGGCGGCCAGCAACGCCGCCGCGAGCCGGCGGGGGTCCACCTGGTGGTCGCCGTCGACGCGCAGCCCGCCGCGTACGCCGGGGGCCAGCATCGGCTCCAGGCGGCGGCACTCGCGTCCGGTGAGCCACTCCGACTCCAGGCCGCAGCGGCGCTGGAGGGCGTGGAGTTCCCGCAGGTGGAGGCGGTCGTCGGCGTCGAGGGCCACGGCGAGGGTGCCGCAGGCCCGGTAGCCGATGTCCAGGCCGCCGGAGGCCTCCGCCAGCTCGGCGGCGAATTGCGGGTAGCGGGCGGCGGAGGCCACGTTGAGCCCGAGGAGGGTCTCCTCGCCGTAGTGCAGCTCGGTGACGGCGGCCAACATGCCGGCCGCGACCCGGGCGGCGCCGCCGCCGGGGTCCGGGTCGGCCAGGGTGGTGCGCAGTCCGCGGCGGGCCGCCCGCCAGGCGGTGACCAGGCCGATCAGGCCACCCCCGATGACGAGGACGTCGGACCCCTTGCGGGACGGCCCGGACGTGCCGGATCCTGTGCCGGGTCCTTCGGGCGTGCGAGCCGTCCCGGACGTGCGAGCCGTCCCGGATGTTCGAGATGAGTGCATGGGCGTCCAGCCCCTCCCTTCGCCGGCATGACCCGGATCAGGTTCGTACGGTCGGAGGCCGGCCAGCCTCCCTCTCAGCCCGGTGCGCCCGGACTCCCGCGATAGGTACGGTGGCCAGACTAACCCCGGGGGCGACGGCGGGTAAGGCTGCCTCCCCGCCCCCTGTTCCTGACGGGCCGTCAGTTCAATAGGGTGGGCCGGGTGAGCGAGCAGACGGAACAGACGAAGCCCGGCGTTGTGATCGTCGGCGCCGGAATGGCCGGGGTACAGACCGCGGTGGCCCTGCGCGAACAGGGGTTCACCGGCCCCGTCACCCTGCTGGGAGCCGAACCCCACCAGCCCTACGACCGACCCCCGCTGTCCAAGGCGGTGCTGCTCGGCAAGGCCGAGGACTCCGCCTTCGACGTGGACTTCGAGGGCCTGGACATCGACCTGCGCCTCGGCGTCGAGGTCACCGGACTGTGCCCGGGGGAGCGCGAGCTGGACACCGAGGTCGGACCGGTCCCCTACGAGGTCCTCGTCCTGGCCACCGGCGCCGAACCGCTGACCCTCCCCGGCACCGAGTCCGTCCCGGGGGTCCACCTCCTGCGCACCCTCGACGACGCCGCCCGGCTGCGCCCCGTCCTGGCCGCCGCCCCGGCCGTCGTGGTCGTCGGCGCCGGCTGGATCGGCGCCGAGTTCGCCACGGCCGCCCGCGAGGCCGGCTGCGCCGTGACCGTGGTCGAGGCCGCCGACCGGGTCCTCGCCGGAGCCCTGCCCGCCGAGGTCGCCGCCCCCATGGCCCGCTGGTACGCCGAGGCCGGCGCCACCCTGCTCACCGGCGCCAGGGTGGCCGGCGTCGAGGAGGGCCGGGTCCGGCTGGAGGACGGCCGCGAGCTGGAGGCCGGCGCGGTGGTCGTCGGCATCGGCGCCCGCCCCGCCACGGGCTGGCTCGCCGGCACCGGGATCGAGCGCGGCCCGGACGGCTCCGTCACCGCCGACGCGCACCTGCGCACCTCCCTGCCCGGGGTGTACGCGGTCGGCGACTGCGCCTCCTTCCCCTCGGCCCGCTACGGCGCCCGCCTGTTGGTCCACCACTGGGACAACGCCCTCCAGGGCCCCCGCACCGTCGCCGCGAACATCCTCGCCGGCCCGACGGGGGAGCCCGTACCGCCCTACGACCCGGTGCCCTACTTCTGGTCCGAGCAGTTCGGCCGCTTCGTGCAGTACGCCGGCCACCACGGCGGCGCCGACACCCTGATCGGGCGCGGCGACCCGGGCGGGGCCGCCTGGTCGGTGTGCTGGCTGCGCGAGGGGGCCCTGGTCGGCGTCCTCGCCGTGGGTCGGCCCCGGGACATCGCCCAGGGCCGCAGGCTCATCGAGTCGGCCGCGCCCCTCGACCCCGCGAAGGTCGCCGACCCGGCCGTCGCGCTGAAATCCGCCCTCGCCTGACCCGCCCGGCGCCCGGCCCCGACCCGGACGGACGGGGCCAGGTACCGGGTCTCGGCCCGAGATGGCAGGCTTGTCCCCGTGACCGAGATTGACGCAAAGATCGATGCCCTTGTCCCCGCCTGGCTGTACCTCCCCGACATCGCGGAGATGCTCGACATCGAAGTGACCCGGGTCCGCCAGCTGGTCAAGGAAGGTCAGCTGCTCGCCGTGCGCCGCGGCGAGAACCGCTCCCTCCAGGTGCCCGCCCCCTTCCTCGACGGCGACAAGATCGTCAAGGGTCTCGTCGGACTGCTGACCGTCCTGCGCGACGACGGCTTCTCCGACGCGGAGATCCTGGAGTGGATGTTCACGCCGGACCCGACCCTGCCCGGAACCCCCGCTCAGGCGCTGAGCGAGAATCGCGGCACGGAGGTGAAGCGTCGCGCTCAGGCGCTCGCCCTCTGACCGGCTGATCCACAGGCGTACGGGGCCGACGCGCGCGCGTCGGCCCCGTACGCCACCACCACGGGGGGTACACCCATGCAGCAGCTGTCCGACGCCCGGCTCTACCTGTGCACGGACGCGCGCAAGCGGCAGGGCGACCTCCCCGAGTTCCTGGACGCGGCCCTGTCCGGCGGGGTCGACGTCGTCCAGCTCCGCGACAAGGGCATGGAAGCCGCCGAGGAACTCGAACACCTCGCGGTCTTCGCCGAGGCCGCCCGCCGCCACGGCAGGCTCCTCGCCGTGAACGACCGCGCCGATGTCGCGCACGCCATCGGCTCCGACGTCCTCCACCTCGGTCAGGGCGACATCCCCGTCCCCGCCGCCCGCGCGATCCTGGCCCCCGGCGTGCTCATCGGCCGCTCCTGCCACTCCGAGGCAGAGGTCGACGCCGCCGCCGCCGAGCCCGGAGTGGACTACTTCTGCACCGGCCCCTGCTGGCCCACCCCCACCAAGCCCGGCCGGTACGCCCCCGGACTCGACCTCGTGCGCCACGCGGCCTCCCTCGCCCAGGACCGGCCCTGGTTCGCCATCGGCGGCATCGACCTCGGCAACCTCGACGAGGTCCTCGACGCCGGAGCCACCCGTGTGGTGGTGGTCCGCGCGATCACCGAGGCCTCCGACCCGAGGGCCGCCGCCGCCGAACTCTCCGAGAAGATCCGCGCCCGCCTGGCATAGTGTCCAAAAACGCGTCCAATGGGTGGACGCGGCTTCGGTGTCCGCAGCGCCGCGTCTAACCTGCCCGTATGGCCTCTGGTACCGCTTCCACCTGGTCGGACCGTGCACACACCGTCCGGGACCTCATCGCGTCCGGGCGCTCGTACTCCTTCGAGTTCTGGGCCCCCAAGACCGAGAAGGGCGAGCGCAACCTCTGGAACGCGCTCCGCCGGATCGAGGCGGTATCCCCGAGCTTCGTCTCCGTCACCTACGGCGCCGGCGGCTCGACCCGCGGCGGCACCGTCCGGGCCACCGAGCAGATCGCCGCGAACACCACCCTGACGCCCGTCGCGCACCTCACCGCGGTGGACCACTCCATCGCCGAGCTGCGCCACGTCATCGGCCAGTTCGCCGACGCCGGGATCCGCAACATGCTCGCCGTGCGCGGAGACCCGCCGGGCGACCCCATGGGTCCGTGGGTCAGGCACCCCGAGGGCGTCGAGTACGCGGCCGACCTCGTGCGCCTGCTCAAGGAGTCGGGCGACTTCTGCGTGGGCGTCGCGGCCTTCCCCGAGATGCACCCGCGCTCGGAGGACTGGGACACGGACATCCGGCACTTCGTGGACAAGTGCCGCGCGGGCGCCGACTACGCGATCACCCAGATGTTCTTCGATCCGGAGAATTATCTGCGGCTGCGCGACAGCGTCGAGAAGGCGGGCTGCGAAACCCCGATCATCCCCGAGGTCATGCCTGTTGTGAGCATCAAGCAGCTCGATCGGCTGCCGCAACTGAGCACCGCGCTCTTCCCCGCGGATGTGAAAGAGCGCATGCTCGCCGTCAAGGACGATCCCGCCGCTGTACGCTCCATTGGCATCGAGTTCGCCACGGAGTTCTGCGCGCGGCTGCTGTCCGAGGGTGTCCCGGGGCTGCACTTCATCACGCTGAACAACTCCACGGCGACCCTTGAGATCTACGAGAACCTGGGCCTGCACCAGCGGGCCTGATCGGCCGTATCCCCGTCTCCCGCGCGGTCGGCCGTACCGAGAGGGGCCCCGGATGGGAATGACGGTCCTCTACACCGCGTTCGGATTCGTCGCGTTGTGGCTGCTTGCCGAGGTCCTGATGCAGTACAAGGCGCGGCTGCGCTGGCGGCTGCTCGCCTTCACCGGCTTCCTCGCGGTCGTGGCGGGGGTGTTGCTGCCCTCGGTGCTCGTCATCGCCGCCGGGGCCACGGCCTTCGCCGTCGGCCAGATCCTGGTCACGCTCTCCTTCCGCAAGGGCTTCGTGGCCGGCTGGGCCCTGCGCCGCGGCAAGGACGCGGCGCCGGCGCCGCGGGAACGGAAGTCCGGACGTCGGCGCGCGGGCGGCCCCGCGCGACCCGAGCCCGCGCTGGAGGTGACCGGGCTGGAGTACGGCGCCCGGGGCCGCGGCGAGGAAGACGGCCGTGAGGACTCGGTGTTCACCCCCGAGCCGGTCCCCGAGGACACGGGCTCCTACGGGATCCAGGGCCTCGTCCCGCAACAGCCCGACGCGACGACCGCCTTCGCCTCGCCCTTCACCACCCCCGAGCAGGACGCCCACCAGTACGCGGCCTCCTACGACCCCCGGCAGGGCCAGGGCGGCTACGACTACACCACCGGCTACCCGACGGGCGAGCAACAGGTCTACGCCGCCTACTCGGACCCGTACATCGGCACCGGCGGCGGGGTCGCCCCGGCGCCCCCCTACGGCAACGCGGACTACGCGCCCTACGCCGACTACTCGCAGCAGCAGTACTCCATGGACACCCCGCCCGGCGGGGTCTGGGTACCGCAGCAGCGGGGCGCCGACGCGCCGCCGGTCCACCCGGAGCAGGACCCGCAGCAGCAGCCGCCGCAGCAGGGCTACCCGTACCAGGGCAACGGCGAGTACGAGCAGTACCGCTACTGAGACCGGCCACCGGTCGCGGGGCCGGGCCCCGGCCCGGCCCCCCGACCCGGGCTCACCGCGAGCCCCGGAACTCCGCGCCCTCCACGATCAGTCCGGCCACCAGGGCCCCCGACATCCCGGCGTGCGCCAGCCCGCCGCCCGGGTGCGCCCACCCGCCCGCCAGGTACAGCCCGGGCAGGGCCGTCGCGTTCGCCGGATACAGCAGCCGCCCGCCGGCGCCCGCGAGGGCGGGCGGGGGCACCGAACCGCCCAGCGCCCCGGTGGCCGCCTCCACGTCCTCGGGGGTGCGCACCTCCTCCCACAACAGCCGCTTGCGCAGCTCCGGGACGGCCCGTGCGGCCAGGTCCAGCAGCGCCTCGGGGTCCGGCACCGGAGCCCCGCCCGCGGGCCCGCAGACGGCGCTCACGGTGACCGCCTCGTGGTCCGCGTCGGGCCGCGTCGCCGGGTCGTCCGGGCGCAGCACGGTGACGGCCGGCCCCGAGGAGTGCACCAGGGTGCGGTGCACGGCGTCGTCGGGGCGGGCCCCGCGCAGCGCCAGCAGCAGGGTGATCCGGCCGGGCTCCTCCCTGCCGCGGGCCGGCACGCCGTCCCGCAGCCCCGCCCGGCGGGCTGGAAGCAGCCTCGGGTCGATGCCGCAGACCACCGAGTCGGCGTCGGCGGTGGTGCCGTCGGCCAGCACCACCCCGGCCGCCCGGCCCTCCCGGGAGAGCACCTCCCGGACGGGCGTGTCGAACAGGAAGGTGACCTTACGCTCCAGGCAGCGCTCGTACACGGCGGTGGCCAGCTCCCGCATCCCGCCCCGGGGGTACCAGCTGCCGAAGGTCTGCTCCATGTAGGGCAGCGCCGCCGCCGAGGCGGGCGCGGAGTCGGGGTCCAGTCCGTACGAGCGCACCCGCTCGGACAGCAGCTCCCCGAGCCCGCCGCCCAGCTCGCGCCGGGCCGTCTCGGCCAGCGTCGGCGGACGGCGGCGCAGCAGCCCGCTCCCGCGCGGCGCGGGGTAGGGGTCGCGGCCGAGTTCGCGCCAGTCGGGGCGCAGGGGCTCCTCCAGCAGGGGGCGCCGGGTGGCGTCCCAGGTGTCGCGGGCGCGCCCCAGCACGGTGTTCCAGCGCTCGCCCGCCCCGGCGCCGAAGGCCTCGTCGAGGGCGGCGGCGACCCCGCCGCGCGAGGCGCCCGGAAGGGTGACGGAGGTGCCGTGCAGGACGTGCCGGACCGCCGGGTCCAGCTGCACCAGGTCGACGTGGTCCTCCAGGGGCCCCCTGCCCGTCTTCACGAACAGGTCGCGGTAGACCGCGGGCAGGTGCAACACCCCCGGCCCGGTGTCGAAGACGAACCCGTCGCGCTCGTAGCGGCCGACCGCGCCGCCGTACGTGGACCCGCGCTCGTACACCGTCACCCGGTGCCCCGCCACGGCCAGCCGTGCCGCCGTAGCCATCGCGCCCATGCCGGCGCCGATCACCGCAATTCCTGCCATGCGGCTGAGCCTATCGAGCGAGGTCAGGACCTCAGCGGGGTGGTGCCCCGGTGGCGGCCCGGGCCTCGCTCGCCAGCCGCTTCTCCTCACGGCGCCGCGCGCGCCGGCGCAGGTAGCGGCGGATCCGCGTCCACAGGAAGACCAGCAGGGCCAGGCCGACGGCCAGCAGTACGGCCGCGATGATCGCGGCGGCCTGCGGGTTGAACATCGCGAAGGTGACGATGCCGCACACGCCGAGGTCCTCGGCGGTGCTCATCACGATGTTGCTGAACGGCTCGGGCGAGGTGTTGATCGCCATCCGGGTGCCGGCCTTGACCGCGTGGCTGGCCAGGGCGGTGGAACCGCCGATGGCGCCCGCCGCGATGTCGGAGAGCGAGCCGCTCTGTCCGGCCAGCAGGGCGCCGACCACCGCCCCGGCGAGGGGCCGGATCACCGTGTGGACGGTGTCCCAGAGGGAGTCCACGTAGGGGATCTTGTCGGCGCCCGCCTCGCAGAGGAAGAGCACGCCCGCCACGATCAGGACGTCGGGGCGCTGGAGCGAGGCCGGGACCTCGTCGGTCAGACCGGTCGCGCCGAAGAGGCCGAGCAGGAGGACCACGGCGTAGGCGTTGATCCCGCTGGCCCAGCCGCTGGTGAAGACCAGGGGGAGCACACTCACCCGGTCATCATGCAGCAGAACGGGGGAGGGGGCGGGAAGAAACGGCGGACGCGACGGGGGACGAGCCGGGGGGCGCGCCGGGTCGGCGGCGACCGGGCGCGGTCCGGGAACGCGACGAGGGGACGGCCGCGCGCGCGGTCGTCCCCTCGGGGCTGAGCTTCGTGGGGCTACTGCCCCTGTTCGTCACGGCGGCGCTGCCACCGTTCCTCGATGCGGGTCATCATCGACCGACGCTGCCGACCGCGGCCACCGTGGGCCGCGGCGTCTGTACTGCCGGAGACGGGCTGCTCGCCGGGCTTGGGTGCCTTGCGCCAACCGGTGACCACGAGGACCGTACAGGCCAGCATGACGAGGAATCCCACCACGCTGATCCAGAGCACTTCCTGCCAGATCACACCGGTCATGAGGAGCGCGATACCCACCACAATGCCTGCGACTGCCTGGTAGACCCGTCGTCGGGTGTACGTGCGCAGTCCACTGCCCTCAAGCGCTGTCGCGAACTTGGGGTCTTCGGCGTACAGCGCTCGCTCCATCTGCTCGAGCATGCGCTGCTCGTGCTCCGAGAGCGGCACGGGAGTCCTCCTCATCCGTCGGTCGCGGGGGTAGCGACCAGGGGTCCCCTTCAGGATAGGCGGGGAATCGCCCCCGTGACACCCGCCCTCTACGCCACATTCTGCAATCCACGGCGCCCGAACGCTGCGCCTCGGATCTGGGTCAAACGTACCGTCGCCAGCGCGGTCACTGAGGCGCTTATTCCCCATTGAACAGTCCGCCATGCCGACCGGTGCTTCGATCATACGGTGACACGCGCCGGATCGGAGGGTGGAGTGACGGACCGGTTACGGGAAAGCCCGCAGATCAGGCGGGCTTCTCGCCCAAAATGTGCAGTTGTGTGGCGACCGCGTGGAAGGCCGGCAGCTCCGCCGCGGCCTCCTCCAGTCGCAGCAACGCCTCGACCGCGCCCGGCTCGGTGTCCACCAGGACTCCGGGGACGAGGTCGGCGAAGATCCGGACCCCGTGCACGGCGCCCACCCGCAGGCCGGCCCCGCCGACGAGCTCGGAGAGCTGCTCGGCGGTGAAGCGGCGCGGCACCGGGTCGCCGGAGCCCCAGCGCCCGGCCGGGTCGGTGAGCGCGGTACGGGCCTCGGTGAAGTGGCCGGCCAGCGCGCGCGCCAGCACGGCCCCGCCGACGCCGGCGCCGAGCAGGCTGAGCACGCCGCCGGGGCGCAAGGCCGCGACGGCGTTGGCCACGCCCTCGGCCGGCTCGTCCACGTACTCCAGCACGCCGTGGCACAGCACTACGTCGTAGGCGTCCCGCTCGACCACGTCGAGGAGGCCCTGGGCGTCGCCCTGGACCCCGCGCACCAGATCGGCGACGCCGGCCTCGGCGACCCGGCGCTCCAGCCCGAACAGCGCGTTCGGGCTGGGGTCGACCACGGTCACCCGGTGGCCCAGGTGGGCCACCGGCACGGCGAACTTGCCGGTGCCGCCGCCGGTGTCCAGGACGTCGAGCACATCCCGCCCGGTCGCCTTCACCCGGCGGTCGAGGGCCTCCTTGAGGACCTCCCACACCACGGCGGTGCGGAGGGCGGCACGGGGGCGGGAAATGTCCGACACGACTGATGGCTCCTCGGCGCGTAAGGGTGGGGGATCGGTGCGCCTCCCACCCTATGGCCTCGGCCGATCGGCCGGCTCATCCCGCGTGCGGACGCTCCGGTCGTGGCTGCGGGAGCGGCGGCGCCGAGGGCCCGGCGACGGGCCGGAGCGCGAGCATCCGCTCCACCAACCGCAGGAACATGCCCACTTCGCGCACCAGGTCGTCGGCTTCCCGGCCGGTCGCCGCGTCCCGTATGCCGGCCTCGGCCCTGGCCCGGCGGTCGGCGCCCGAGGCGAACAGGGCGCTCCACTCGGTCAGCTCCGGCGCTATCTCCGGCAGCACCTCCCACGCGCTGCGGATCCGGGGCCGTCGCCTCGGGTGCGCGGGCTCGGGCCGGCCGCGCGCGGCGAGGACGGCCGCGGCGGCGCGCAGCGCGGCCAGATGGGCCGTGGCGTACCGCTCGTTGGGCCGGTCCAGCCGGGCGGCCTCGGCCAGGCCGCGGTGGGCCTTGGCCAGCAGGTCCAGGGCGGCCGGGGGTGCGGCCGACCTGCGCGGGACGGGGTGGACAGGGGACGGGGACGGTGTGGCCATGACGAACCTCCTGTCGTTGCGGGTGCTGCGTCGGTCGCGCCGTTCGTCGGTGGTGCCGTGTGGTGCTGCGGTCCGGTGGTGCGGTCGGTGCTGCGGTCGTGTGGTGCCGTGCGGTGGTGCCGGTTCCGGGCCGACTCCCTGAGGTGGCGGTCCGTGTGTCCATCGTGACGGCCCCCACTGACAATCGCGCTGACCTGCGGATATCCGGGTATGCGGAAAGAAAACGTCCGGGAGGGGACGGGCCGGGGGTCGCCGGGCATGGCGTCAAAGTGCCCCTCGGGTACGGCCCTTGGGCTCCTACCTGATAGTTTTTGAACTGACCGGTCAGTTCAAAAGAAGGGGGACGGCGTGGACAGCCCACACGGAGCGGCCGTCAAGGCCGAGGGCTTCGGACTCAAGGGCCCGCGCGGCTGGGCCTTCCGGGGCGTGACGCTCGACGCGGCGCCCGGTTCGCTCATCGCGCTCGAAGGCCCCTCCGGCACCGGCCGGACCTGCCTGCTCCTCGCCCTCACCGGGCGGATGAAGCCCACCGAGGGGCACGCCGAGATCGGCCGCCACCGACTGCCGAAGAAGATGGCCGCGGTCCGCCGGATCTCCGCCCTCGGTCCGGTCCCCGGGGTCAACGACCTCGACCAGGCCCTCACCGTCACCGAGCAACTGCGCGAAGGCGCCATGCTCCAGCGCCGCTACGACGGCCCCCTGCGCGCCCTGCTGCGCCCGCGCGGCGAGCCCCGCACCTCCGTCGCGACCCGGATCGAGGAGGCGCTGACCGTCGTCGGACTGGACCTCGCCACCCTGCCCAAGGGCCCCCGGACCTCCGTGCGCGACCTGGAACGGCTGGAGTACGTACGGCTGTCGGTGGCCATCGCCCTGCTGGGCAACCCCCGGCTGCTGGCCCTGGACGACCTCGACCTCAAGCTCTCCGACACCGAGCGCGACGAGGCCTGGGCGCTGCTGCGTTCGATCGCCGACCGGGGGACCACCGTCCTCGCGGTGTGCAGCGAAGCCCCGCAAGGCGTCACCGTGCTCCGCACGGCACCGGACGCGCCGGCGGCCGAGAGCGTCGAGCCCGCCCGAACCGCCGCGCCGACGGCCGAGCCGGTCGCCGTCGCGCGGGCCGAGGGCCCGAAGGTCACCTGGGGCAAGCCCGGCCCGTCCGAGCCGGGCACCCCGGACGAGAACGAAGCGGCCACCGACGCCGCCACCGACACCGACACCGCCGACGAACAAGACACCGAGAAGGGGGCGGACGATGCGCTCGCCGAAACTGGCCGCGCTTGAGCTGAAGCGGTTCGGGCGGGGGAAGCTGCCCCGGGCCGCCCTCGCCGCGCTGCTCCTGCTGCCGCTGCTCTACGGAGCCCTGTACCTCTGGTCGTTCTGGGACCCGTACAGCCGCCTCGACAAGGTGCCCGTCGCCCTGGTCAACGTCGACAAGGGTGCCACCGTCGACGGCAAGCACCTCGACGCCGGCGGTGAGATCACCAAGAAGCTGCACGCCAGCAAGACCTTCGACTGGCGCGAGGTCAGCGCCGAGGAGGCGGCCAAGGGCCTGGAGGACGGGAAGTTCTACCTCTCCCTCACCATGCCCGCCGACTTCAGCGCGAAGATCGCCTCCAGCTCGGGCGCCGATCCGACCACGGGCGCCCTCCAGGTCCGCACGAACGACGCGAACAACTACATCGTCGGCTCGATCTCCCGCACCGTCTTCGCCGAGGTCCGCACGGCGGCCTCGACCAACGCCTCCCGCGGATTCCTCGACAAGATCTTCGTCTCCTTCTCCGACCTGCACGACAAGACGGCCGAGGCCGCCGACGGAGCCGACAAGCTCAAGGACGGCGCCGGCAAGGCCCAGCAGGGGGCGAAGGACCTCGCCGACGGCCTGGACACGGCCAAGGAGAAGACCGGCGAACTCACCGGCGGCCTGAAGAAGCTCAACTCGGCCGCGGGCCAATTGGAGACCGGCAGCCGACAGGTCGCCGAGGGCACCCAGACCGTCGCGAACAAGGTCGGCGGCGCCGCCGACAAGGCCCGTCCCTTCGTGAAGGACCCCAAGAACCTCGCGGACACGGCCAAGTTGGTCGCCGACACCGCCCAGGTGGTCAACAAGCACCTCGGCACCTTCGTGGAGAAGGCCCCGGCCGCCGCCGCCCGCACCCAGCGGGTCTCCAAGGGCCTGGACACCTACTACACGCAGCACTGCCTCACCCCGGGGGCCGAACCGCACCTGGCCTCCTGCCCCGACCTCAAGGTCATCAGGGACGACGCCGCGCAGGCGGCCCTGCTCTCCGGGGACGTCAACACCCTCGCGGGCAACGCGGGCGGCGACATCGGCACGCTCCGCACCCAGCTCACCGACCTGGAGAACAAGGCCCGCGAGCTGGTCGTCAAGGCCCCCGGCCTCGCCGGCGACCTCGACGCGGCCGTCGCCCAGATCAACGCCCTCAACAGCGGCGCCCACAAGGTCGCCGACGGCATGGTCCAACTGCACACCGGCATCGGCACCGCCGCGGGCGGCTCCGGAGCCCTCGGCGAGGGCGTCGGCAAGCTCGGCGACGGCGCGCACAGCCTCAACGGGGGCATGTTCAAGCTGGTCGACGGCAGCGGCACGCTCGCCGGCGGCCTGCACGACGGCGTCGACAAGATCCCGGACTACGACCAGGGCCAGCGCGACGCCCGTACCCAGGTCATGGCCGACCCGGTCCGGCTCGCCAACCAGTCCCTGCACAAGGCGCCCAACTACGGGACCGGGTTCGCCCCGTACTTCATCCCGCTCTCCCTCTGGGTCGGCGCGATGGTCGCCTACATGCTGATCGCCCCCATGAACAAGCGGGCCCTGGCCGCCGGAGCCTCGCCCTGGCGGATCGCCCTCGCGGGCTGGCTGCCCGTGGTCGGCCTCGGCGCCGTACAGGTGGGCCTGCTGATGTCCGTGCTCCACTGGGCCCCGGGCCTCGGCCTGGAGATGGCCCACCCCGCCCTCACCATCGGCTTCCTCTTCCTGGTCACCGCCTGCTTCGCGGCCATCGTCCAGTGGCTCAACGCCAAGTTCGGCGCGGCCGGCCGCATCCTGGTCCTCGCCGCCCTGATGCTCCAGCTGACCTCGGCGGGCGGCACGTACCCCGTGCAGACCAGCCCGGACTTCTTCAACGCCATCCACCCCTACCTGCCGATGTCCTACATCGTGGAGAGCCTGCGCCGCCTCATCACCGGCGGCGACCTCACCCCCGTGTGGCAGGGTTGCGCGGTCCTGGCGGCCTTCACCGTCGGGGCCCTGGCCCTCACCGCACTGGCCGCCCGCGGCAAGCAGGTATGGACCATGGACCGGTTGCACCCCGAACTGAGCCTGTAAGGGGCTGTTGACCTGTGAGAATCAGCGCCATGGAAAGCAGCAGCACCGGTACGGGCACGAGCACGGGCGCCACCGCGGGAACGGGTGGCGGCCGTCGGGCCGCCACCCGCCAGAAGCTCTACGAGGCGGCCGTCACCCTCATCGCCGAGCAGGGCTTCTCCGCGACCACCGTCGACGAGATCGCCGAGCGGGCGGGCGTGGCCAAGGGCACCGTCTACTACAACTTCGCCAGCAAGACCGACCTCTTCGAAGAGCTGTTGCGGCACGGGGTGGGCCTGCTCACCGTCTCCCTGCGCACGGCCGAGGAGGAGACCGAGGCGCGCGGCGGCAGCCGGATCGAGGCCCTCGACCAGATGATCCGGGCCGGCCTGGTCTTCATCGACCGCTACCCGGCCTTCACCCAGCTCTACGTGGCCGAGCTGTGGCGGACCAACCGGGCCTGGCAGTCCACCTTGATGGTGGTGCGCCAAGAGGCCGTCGCGGTCGTGGAGAACGTGCTGCGCGAGGGGGTCGAACGCGAGGAACTCAGCTCCGAGATCGATGTCCCGCTGACGGCGGCGGCCCTGGTCGGCATGGTGCTGGTGGCCGCGCTGGACTGGCAGTCCTTCCAGAGCGAGCGCTCGCTGGACGACGTCCACTCGGCGCTGTCCCTGCTGCTGCGCGGGCGGGTCAGCGGGAGCCGTTGACCCCCGGTCGGCGGTGCCCTCCGGGGGCGCCGGCGGCGTAGAACTGAGTATCCGTACCTAGACGTACAGATGAGTACGCGTACGGATGGGCTCCCACCTGCGAAGACAGCAGACTGGGAGCCGACGGACAGGAGCCTTCGGGCCACACCGCGGACACGGGGCCGCGGAGCGGCCCGGAGCCCTGGCCGGGAGCGGTGACGAACGCCGGTGTGGTCGGACTCGGGGGGAACGAGCCCGGCCACACCGGCGTTTCCGTGTCCTGCGACGCGGTCCGACTGCCCTACCCGCGGTCGCGCAGCGGCAGTCGGACCCGCACCCGGACCCGCCCGGCCAGGGCCGCGGCCCGCTCCGCGAACGCCGCCTTCCGGGCCGAGGCCGCCCAGGAGACCCGGGCCGCCGAACGCGGCAGCAGCAGGGCGCGCAACCGCCCCCACCGTCCCGCCTCGGCCAGCAGCGCCGAGCGGACCGCGAGCACGTCGGCGGCGAGCCCCGGGGCGGACACCTCCGCGCCGGGCGGGGCGTACAGCGCCCGTTCCACCGCGCCCGCGACCCGGTGCACCGCCTCGGCGGGCTCCGCGTCCAGCCGGCCCAACAGCACGATCCGGGCGGCGGCCCGGCGCGGGGACAGGGCCTCGTCCGGAGCGACCCCCACGTCCCAGGCGGCGTCGCCCAGCTCCCGCCAGGCGTCCAGCACCCCGCCCGAGGCCAGCCGGCCGACCCGGACCCGGCGGCGCCACAGCAGCGGCAGCAGCGGCAGGCCGACCAAGGCCAGCGCGCCCGCGCCCCAACCGAGGACCGCGCCCACCGACACCCCGCCGGAACCTGCCCCGGTGTCCTGCCCCAGGACCGGGCCGCCGCACTCGCCGAGCTTCTTCAGCGCCGGCGGGCAGTCCTCGTTCTTGGACGGCGTGACCGCCGGCTGCGAGGGCGCCTGCGAGGGCAGCGCGGCCGAGGCCGAGGGCTGCGGGACGGGCGCCTCGTCGACGCTGTACTCCGGCAGCGAGATCCCCGAACGCGGGGTCGGCTCGAAGCGGGTCCAGCCCACGCCCTCGAAGTACAGCTCGGGCCAGGCGTGCGCGTCCCGCATGGAGACGTTGACACTGCCGTCGGACTGCCGCTCGCCCGGGGTGAAACCGACCGCGACCCGCGCCGGGATGCCCAGGGTCCGCGACATCGCCGCCATCGAGAAGGCGAAGTGGACGCAGAAGCCCTCCCGGTCCTCCAGGAACCGGGCGATGGCCTGCGAACCCGTCCCCGAGGACACCTTCGTGTCGTAGCGGAAGCCGCCGCTGACCGCGAAGAAGTCCTGGAGCCGCACGGCCCGCGTGTAGTCGTCCCGCGCCCCCTGGGTCACGCGCCGCGCCGTGTCCGCCACCACCGGGGGCAGGTTGTCCGGCAGCTTCGTGTACTCCTTGCGCACGGCGGGATCCGCCTCCGGGGCGTTCTGCAACTCCTCGGCCGAGGGCCGCAGCAGCAGGCTCCGTACGGTGTACTGCGCGCCCTGCGCGTTCTGGAAGCGGTCCTTGCCCAGCTGGTCCCCGACCAGGGTCCGGCCGGCCGGCTCGTAGCGCCACTTCCCGCCGATGTCGATCTGGGTCGCCGGGTACGGCATCGGCAGGTAGCGCTGGGCGTAGGTGTCCGCCGCCGAGACGGTGGTGCGGACCTCGGCCGCCTCCCGGCGCACCCGCTCGCTCAGGCCGGTCGGGTTCGGCAGCCGCTCCGGGACGTCGGTCAGCGGGCGCCCGGAGGCCTCCCACTTGACCCCGTTGAACTCGTCCAGGGCCAGGATCCGCAGGTACTGATCGCCCAACTGCGGGCTGTCCGTGCGGTACTTCAGCACCACCCGGTTGTCCTGGGCGTTCAGGCTGCTCTGCAGGGACACCAGCGGGTTCACCGCCGAGATGGTCCCGCCGCCCCCGCCCGACGCGCCGGAGCCGTCGCCGGCCGAGCCCAACATGCCTCCGCCGAGCGCCGGGAGCACCGCCGGCACCGCCAGGGCCAGCCCCAGCGCGACCACGCCGATCCGGCGCCCGGTGCGCACGGGCGACACTGCCCGCCCCCCGGTGGAGGAGTCGCCCCCGTAGCCGGAGGCGGCCGACACCCGCCCGTCGGGGGCCGCGCCGAAGACCCGGCCCCACTGGGCGAGCCGGTCGCGGCCCTCGGACAGCAACAGCAACAGGTAGCCGGCGCCGGCCAGCAGGAAGGCGAACCAGGCGCCGCCCTGCCCGGCCGACAGCCCCGTGGCCACCGAGTACAGAGCCAGCAGCGGCAGCCCGGCCGCCGCGGCGGTCCGCATGGTCACCGCCAGCAGGTCGACCGACAGCCCGACCAGCAGCACCCCGGCCAGCAGCAGCAGCCGGATTCCGTCCGTCAGCGGAGCGGGTATGGCGAACTCGCCCACGTCCCGCACGCCCTGCTGGAACAGCCCGCCGAAGTCGGTGACCAGGAAGGACATCGCCCCGTCCCCGGTGGACTCGGCCTTCCCCGCGAACAGGAGGGCCAGCAGCAGCAGCGACACCAAGAGCTGCGCCGCCACGGTCAGCGACCGCGCCAACGGCACCCGCCGGGCGCCGGCGCCCACCGCGCCCTGCACGCCGAGCAGCACCGCCGCCTGGAGCAGCCAGCCCGAGGAGTCCACCAGCGGCGCCAGCGACCAGGCGGTCATCAGTGTCGCCAACATCCCGAAGAGCGTCACGCGCGCCCGTCCGCTCATCCCCAACCTCCGGAGGTCGCCGTGCCGAGGGGAGCGTTCCCGGCCTGTCGCCACAGCTCGTCGAAGGCCGCGCCCGGCGGGACGGCCAGCGCCGTCCACCCCGAGTCCCGCAGCCTGCGCAGCCGCTCCTCCACCCGTGAGGGCTCCCCCGCCCACAGCGCGGAGTCCAGTACGAAGGCCACCGCGCCCGCGCTGCGCTGCCGCATCCGGGCCACCATCTCGGTCTGTACCTCGTCCAGGTCGCCCAGGAAGGCGATCAGCAGCCCGTCCCCGCCGGAGGAGGCGAAACCGGAGCCGCCCCCGCGCAGGGCGTCGTGGGCGCGGGAGAGCCCGGCTCCCTCGGAGTGGGCCACGATCGCGAGGGTGTCCATCATCAGCCCGGCCGCCTCGGCCGACTCCTGGCCGCCGGAGGCTCCCTTGGCTTCGAAGCCGTGCCCGCCGCTCCCGCCGGGCACCGAGTCCCCGGTGTCGGTCAGCAGCCGCACGGAGAACCCCTGCTCCAGGACGTGCAGCAGGGTGGAGGCCGCCGCCGAGACGGCCCACTCGAAGGCGGAGTCGGGGCCGGCGCCCTCGTAGGCCACCCCACGGGTGTCCAGCAGGACGGTGGCCTTGCTGCGCTGCGGCTGCTCCTCGCGGCGCACCATCAGCTCGCCGTAGCGGGCGGTGGAGCGCCAGTGGACGCGGCGCAGGTCGTCGCCGCGCCGGTAGCCGCGCGGGATCACGTCGTCGTCCCCGGACAGGGCCAGCGAGCGGCGGGCGCCGTCGCCGTAGCCGTTGGCCTCGCCGGTCATCCGGACCGGGGGCAGCGGCTGGGTGCGCGGGACGACGGTGAGGGTGTCGTAGGTGCTGAAGGACCGGGTCAGCTCGACGAGCCCGAACGGGTCGGTCAGGCGGAGCTGGAGCGGGCCCAGTGGATAGCGGCCGCGCAGGTCGGAGCGGACCCGGTAGGAGACCTCGCGGCGTCCGCCGGACTCGACCCGGTCCAGGACGAAACGGGGCCGCGGCCCGAGGACGTAGGGCACCCGGTCCTGGAGCATCAGCAGACCCGTGGGGACCCGCGAGACGTTCTCCAGGCGCAGCTGCACCCGGGCCTCCCCGCCGGCGGGGACGCGTCCGGGGGTGAGCCGGCGGCTGCCCGTGACCCGGTGGCGGGTGCGGTGCAGGGCCAGTACGCAGATCAGCGGGAGCACCACGAGCAGCAGTCCGACCCGCAGCAGCTGGCCCTGGCCGAGTACGTACGCGCACGCGGCCGCGGCGGCTCCGGCGGCCAGGAACGAGCGGCCCCGGGTCGTCAGCCCGGCCAGCGAGGCCCGCAGGCCCCCCGGATCCCTGACCGGCCCGCCGGCGCCGCCCGGGGCACCGGCGCCCATCAGAAGCCCCGGATGCCCGCGCCGGGCGGCATCTCGCCGCGGGCGTGCGCGGCGGGTACGGGGGTGCGCTGGAGGATGTCGTGGACGACCTGCTCGGCGGTGCGCCGGCCCAGCTGGGCCTGCGCGGTGGGCAGCAGCCGGTGCGCGAGCACGGGGGCGGCCAGCTGCTGGACGTCGTCGGGCAGGACGTACTCCCGGCCGGCCAGCGCGGCCGAGGCCTTCACGGCGCGCAGCAGGTGCAGGGTGGCGCGGGGCGAGGCGCCCAGGCGCAGGTCCGGGTGGTTGCGGGTGGCGGAGACCAGGTCGACGACGTAGCGGCGCACGGGCTCGGCGACGTAGACCTCGCGGACGGCCTCGATGAGCTTGACGATGTCGTGGGCGTGCGCGACGGCGGTGAGGTCGTCGAGCGGGGAGAGCCCGCCGTGCACGTCGAGCATCCGCAGTTCGGCCTCGGGGCTGGGGTAGCCGACGGAGACACGGGCCATGAAGCGGTCGCGCTGGGCCTCGGGGAGGGGATAGGTGCCCTCCATCTCGACCGGGTTCTGGGTGGCGACCACCATGAAGGGGCTGGGCAGGGTGTAGGTGGTGCCGTCGATGGTGACCTGGCCCTCCTCCATCGACTCCAGCAGCGCGGACTGGGTCTTGGGGGAGGCGCGGTTGATCTCGTCGCCGATGACGATCTGGGCGAAGATGGCGCCCGGCTTGAACTCGAACTCGCGGCGCTGCTGGTCGTAGATGCTGACGCCGGTGATGTCGGAGGGCAGCAGGTCCGGGGTGAACTGGATGCGCTGCACCGAACAGTCGATGGACTTGGCGAGGGTCTTGGCCAGCATGGTCTTGCCGACTCCGGGCACGTCCTCGATGAGGAGGTGGCCCTCGGCGAGGAGCACGGTGAGCGCGAGGCGGACGACCTCGGGCTTGCCCTCGATCACGCTCTCGACCGACTGGCGGACCCGCTCGGCCGTGCTGGTCAGATCCGCGAGGCTCGCTCGGTCGTCATACGTGGTCACCTGGTTCTCCTCGACCCTTTCCCAGGGCCGACGCCGTTGGCGCGTGGACCGGCCCACCCCGAAGTGCGGACACCGCCACGGGGGGTTCCCGGGCGACGTCTCCCCGCATTCTTGACGGCGTCACGCCCCGCTGTCACTCAGCGGACGGGATCGATCTCCCGCAGGAGTCCGGTGTGCACGTCGAAGACGAAGCCTCGCACATCGTCGGTGTGGGGGAGGAAGGGGTTGGTGCGAACCCGCTGCATCGACTGGCGAACGTCCTGATCCACGTCGCGGAAAGCCTCGACGGCCCACGCGGGACGCTGGCCGACCTCGTCCTCCAGCTCGTGGCGGAAGTCCTCGGTGAGGCTTTCGAGGCCACAGCCGGTGTGGTGGATGAGTATCACCGCGCGGGTGCCCAGGGCGCGCTGGCTGATGGTGAGCGAGCGGATGGTGTCGTCGGTGACCACGCCGCCCGCGTTGCGGATGGTGTGGCAGTCGCCGAGTTCCAGGCCCAGGGCGGCGTGCAGGTCGAGGCGGGCGTCCATACAGGCCACGACCGCCACGCGGAGGACGGGATGCGCGTCCATGCCCGGATCCGTGAACGCGGCGGCGTAGTGGCGGTTCGCCTCGACCAGCCGGTCGGTGACGGAGTCGCCGCTGGACGCCGAGGAAGCGGAGTGGGCAGGCAGGGATGCGGATGTCGTCATGGATACGACGTTAGTGGTCACAGGCCGGACCGGCACGGAGTGAGGGTGGACAAAGATGGCCAACGGTACTTGTTGTGAGCTAACCCACAGGGGTGAGGCGGAGGCCGCCGATCGGGTGATTCGGGTGCTTTGTCGGTTCGTGCCGAGAGGGGCGCACCGGGCGCGGGGCGGTTCGTTGACCGGGGCGGGCGTTGCACTAAAGTGACGCGAACCGGCCGGAGCCCGGCCCTCACCGGCCGCCCGGCCCTTGTGAAGACTGGTAAAACTCCGCGTGCGCGGCGCGGCGTCACGCCTGCCGCGCCGTTATCTGAGAGGGCGCTTTGACTAGCGAGTCCCGACACGTCCCGGTGATGCTCCAGCGGTGCCTGGACCTGTTGGCCCCGGCGCTGGAGAGGCCGGGAGCCGTCGTGGTCGACTGCACCCTCGGCCTCGGCGGCCACAGCGAGGCCCTGCTGACCCGGTTCCCCGAGGCGCGCCTGATCGGCCTCGACCGCGACAAGGAGGCCCTGCGGCTCTCCGGCGAGCGGCTCAAGCCCTTCGGCGACCGGGCCACCCTCGTCCACGCCATCTACGCCGACATCGCCGAGGTCCTGGACGACCTGCGGATCCCGACCGTCCAGGGCATCCTCTTCGACCTCGGCGTCTCCTCCATGCAGCTCGACGAGGCCGACCGCGGGTTCGCGTACGCCCAGGACGCGCCGCTGGACATGCGCATGGACCAGACGACCGGCATCAGTGCCGCCGAGGTCCTCAACACCTACGCCCCCGGCGAACTGGTCCGCATCCTGCGCCAGTACGGCGAGGAGAAGCAGGCCAAGCGGATCGTCTCGGCGGTGGTCCGCGGGCGCGAGAAGGAGCCCTTCACCAACAGCGCGCGCCTGGTCGAACTCATCCGCGACGCGCTGCCGCAGGCCGCCAAGCGGACCGGCGGCAACCCGGCGAAGCGGACCTTCCAGGCCCTGCGCATCGAGGTCAACGGCGAGCTGTCCGGACTGGAGCGGGCCATCCCGGCCGCGGTGGACCGGATCGCGGTCGGCGGCCGGATCGCGGTGCTCTCGTACCACTCGCTGGAGGACCGCCTCGTGAAGCAGGTCTTCGCGGCGGGCGCGGCCAACACCGCCCCGCCGGGACTGCCGGTGGTCCCGGAGAAGTACCAGCCGAAGCTGAAGCTCCTCACGCGCGGGGCGGAACTGCCCACCGAGGAGGAGATCGCCGAGAACCGGCGGGCGGCCCCGGCCCGGTGCCGCGGCGTCGAGCGCATCCGCGAGGCGCGGCTGTGACGCCGGCGGGCCGCTCCGGGGGCGGCAGGGCCGGCAAGGCCGCCCGCCTGGTCCGGGTGCGGCCCGCGACGGCGGGGCAGGCGGCCCGGATGCCGTTCGTCGTGCTGGTCGTCGCCCTGCTCGGCGGCGGCCTGATCAGCCTGCTGCTGTTGAACTCGGCACTGAACCAGGGCTCCTTCCAGCTGAGCAGGCTGAAGAAGGAGACCACCGTCCTCACGGACGAACAGCAGGCGCTCCAGCGGGACGTGGACGCCTACTCGGCCCCCGACGCCCTCCAGCGGCGGGCGCACGAGCTGGGACTGGTGCCCGGCGGCAGCCCCGTCTTCATCGGCTCCGACGGCAAGGTCGCCGGCAGCGCCGCGCCGGCCGAGCACCCGCCGGCCCCGTCCGCCCCGCCGGTCTCCCTGAGCCCGCCCCCCTCGGGCGCGCCCTCGGGCACCTCCTCGGGCACCCCGTCCGGCGCCCCGGGCTCCGCCGCGCCGGGCCCCGCGGCGCCCCCCGCCTCCTCCGCTCCCCCCGCCGCGCCGACCGCGGGCCGGCCCGCGACCCCGCCGGCCCCACCGCAGCCGAGCCAGACCCCAGGAAGGTGACGCCGTGACGCGGACCCCCGCGGGACCTGTCCCCGCCCCACCCTTCCTCCGCGGCCCGGACCCCGTCCGGGCCGACGCCCCGCTTCGGGAAGCGCGCGGAGGCCGGCGGTGAGCCCGCAGGAGCCGCGGCGGCGGGTGCCCGGGCCCGGTAGGCCCAGGCCCGGCGACCGGGCGCGGGCCACCGCCCGCCCGGCCTCGCGCCCCGCGACCCGGCGCCCCTCGGCAGGCCCCCGCGCACCGCACACCATCCGGCTCGGCAACCCCAGGCCCCGGCTGCGGCTGGTCGGCGTCGGCCTGACCCTGGTGATGCTCGCCTTCGTCGTCCGGCTCCTCCAGGTGCAGGCCGTCGACGCCTCCGCGTACTCCGCCAAGGCCACCGAGAACCGCTTCGCCAGCTACACCCTGGCCGCCGAGCGCGGGGAGATCACCGACCGCAAGGGCGTGGCCCTGGCCACCAGCGTGGACGCGTACGACATCACGGCCGACCCGAAGATGTTCACCCCGCAGGAGAGCAAGGCCCCCGACGCGCCCGAGCAGGCCGCCGCCCTCCTCGCGCCCATCCTCGGCAAGGACGCCAAGGAACTCACCGCCCGGCTCAAGACCGCGAACACCCGCTACGTGGTCCTCGCCCGGCGCCAGACCCCCCAGGTCTGGAACCAGATCAAGGACCTCAAGCGGCTCTTCGCCGACAAGGCGTCCGCCGACAAGAAGAGCAACGGCCCCGGCGCCAACGTCATCGCCGGGATCTTCAACGAGAACAGCAGCAAGCGCGTGTACCCCAACGGCGACCTCGCCGCCGGGATACTGGGTTACGTCAACGCCGAGGGCAAGGGCGGCGGCGGCCTGGAGTCCTCCCTCGACAAGAAGCTCTCCGGCAAGGACGGGCAGCTCACCTACGCCCAGTCCGGCGGCCGACGGGTCCCCACCGCGGGATCCAGCGAGAAGCCCGCCGTCCCCGGGGAGGACATCGAGCTGACCATCGACCGCGACATCCAGTGGGCCGCGCAGGCGGCCATCGCCGAACAGGTCGAGAAGTCCGGCGCCGACCGCGGCTACGTCATCGTCCAGGACACCCGCACCGGCGAGGTCCTCGCCATGGCCAACGCCCCCGGCTTCGACCCCAACGACCTCACCAGGGCCCGCTCCACCGCCATGGGCAACGCCGCGCTCCAGGACGTCTACGAGCCCGGCTCCACCGCCAAGGTGATGTCCATGGCCGCCGTGCTGGAGGAGAAGAAGGCCACCCCCGCCACCCACGTGGAGGTCCCCAACCGGCTCCACCGCGGCGACCGGCTCTTCAAGGACGACATCGACCACCCGACCTGGTACCTGACCCTCAACGGGGTGCTCGCCAAGTCCTCCAACATCGGCACCATCCTCGCCACCGGCCAACTCGGCGCCACCCAGCCCGAGGCCAACAAGGTGCTGTTCTCGTACCTGGACAAGTTCGGCATCGGCCACCCCAGCGGCCTGAACTACCCCGGCGAGTCCCGGGGCATCCTCGCCCGCCCCGAGGCCTGGTCCACCTCCCAGCAGTACACGATCCCCTTCGGCCAGGGCCTCTCCCTCAACGCGATGCAGGCGGCCTCCGTCTACTCCACCATCGCCAACGGCGGAGTCCGGATCACCCCCACCCTCGTGCGCGGCACCAAGGGCCCCGACGGCCGCTTCACCCCGGCCACCGCGCCCGAACAGACCCGGGTGGTCAGCCCGGAGACCGCCAAGACCCTCGCCGCGATGCTCGAATCCGTCGTCGACGACCAGGAGGGCACCGGCACCAAGGCCCGCATCCCCGGCTACCGGGTCGGCGGCAAGACCGGCACCTCCAACCGGGTGGATCCGGCGACCGGCCGCTACAAGGGCTACACCGCCTCCTTCGCCGGGTTCGCCCCCGCCGACAACCCCCGCGTCACCGTCTACTGCGCCATCCAGAACCCCACGAAGGGCAGCTACTTCGGCGGCCAGATCTGCGGCCCCATCTACAAGACGGTCATGGAGTTCGCCCTCAAGACCCTCCAGGTGGCGCCCACCGGAACGGCGCCGGCGGGACTGCCCGTCACCTTCGAATCCGGCCCGCAGCCCGCGGCCCCCAACCCCGCGCAGCCCAGCGCGCAGCCCGGACAGTGAACCGACCGCCCAGCCAGGAATGCGTGAGGCACCACCAGTGACAACCATCACCCCGAAGCCGGGGAACCCGTCGGACCCCGCGGGCGGCCCCGGACCCTCACTTCGCGAGGGGCCCGCCGCGCCCGGTACGCTCACCGCCGTGTCCCACGCTGATCAGCCCAGAACCGCCCGGAAGGACGCCCCGGCAGCGCCGCCGGGAGCGCCCCGGCCCGTGACAGTCCGCTCGACCCCCCTGGGCGAGCTGGCCACCCTGCTGGGGCTCCCCGAGCCCGGCGCCGCCCGGATCACCGGCATCACGCACGACTCCCGTGCCGTACGCCCCGGTGACCTGTACGCGGCCCTGCCCGGCGCCCGGCTGCACGGCGCGGACTTCTCCGCCCAGGCCGCGGCCCTCGGAGCCGCCGCCGTGCTGACCGACCCGGACGGCGCCGAACGCGCCGCCGCGACCGGTCTGCCCGTCCTCGCCGTCGCCGACCCGCGCGGCCGGATGGGCGAGCTGGCCGCCGAGATCTACGGCCGCCCCGGCACGGGAATGCTCCGACTCGGCATCACCGGCACCTCCGGCAAGACCACCACCGCGTACCTCGTCGAAGGCGGGCTGCGCGCGGCGGGCCGCGCCACCGGACTCATCGGCACCGTCGAGATGCGCGTGGGCGACGAGCGCATCAAGTCCGAGCGCACCACCCCCGAGGCCACCGACCTCCAGGCCCTGTTCGCCGTCATGCGCGAACGCGGGGTCGAGGCCGTCGCCATGGAGGTCTCCAGCCACGCCCTGGTGCTCGGCCGGGTCGACGGCTGCGTCTTCGACGTGGCCGTCTTCAACAACCTGAGCCCGGAACACATGGAGTTCCACACCGACATGGAGGACTACTTCCAGGCCAAGGCGCAGCTCTTCACCGAGCGCCGCGCCCGCCTCGGCGTGGTCAACTTCGACGACCGGTACGGGCGCCGGCTGGCCAAGGAGGCGTCGATCCCGATCGTCACCTTCTCCGCCGTCGGGGACCCGGCGGCCGACTGGCGCGCGGAGGACGTGGTCAGCGGCCACATGGACTCCACCCTGACCCTGGTCGGCCCCCAGGGGCAGCGCGTACGGGCCACCGCCCCGCTGCCCGGCCCCTTCAACGTCGCCAACACCGTCGCCGCGATCGTCACCCTCGCCGTCGCCGGGATCGACCCGCAGACCGCCGCCGACGGCGTCGCCGCGGTCCCCGGGGTCCCCGGCCGGCTGGAGCGGGTGGACGCGGGCCAGGAGTACCTGGCCGTCGTCGACTACGCGCACAAGACGGACGCCGTCGAGTCGGTGCTCCGCGCCCTGCGCGAGGTCACCACCGGCCGGCTGCACATCGTCCTCGGCTGCGGCGGCGACCGCGACACCACCAAGCGCGGCCCCATGGGCGCGGCGGCCGCACGGTACGCCGACGTGGCCGTGCTGACCTCCGACAACCCGCGCGGCGAGGACCCCCTCGCGATCCTCGCCGCGATGTTCGAGGGCGCGGTCTCCGTACCGCCCGCCGAGCGGGCCACCGTGCTCGTCGACGCCGACCGGGCGGCGGCCATCGCCGCGGCCGTCGCGCGCGCCGAGCCCGGCGACACCGTCCTCGTCGCGGGCAAGGGCCACGAACAGGGCCAGGACACGGGCGGCGTCGTACGCCCCTTCGACGACCGCGCCGTGCTGCGCGCGGCCATCGAGAACCGGCAGAGCAGCGCCCGACAGGCCGAGGTGGACCAGTGATCGACCTTTCCCTCGCCGAGATCGCCGACATCACCGGCGGGCGGCCCCACGACATACCGGACCCCTCGGTGCGGATCGACGGGCCCGTCGTCATCGACTCGCGACTGGTCGAGCCCGGCAGCCTCTTCGCCGCCTTCGAGGGCGAGCACGTGGACGGCCACGACTACGCCGTGCGCGCGAGCGCCGCCGGCGCGGCGGCCGTGCTCGCCGCCCGACCCGTCGGGGTGCCGGCCATCGTCGTCCCCGACGTGGAGAAGGCGCTCGGGGCCCTCGCCCGCGCCGTCGTCGAACGCCTCGGCACCGATGTGGTGGCCCTGACCGGCTCGGCCGGCAAGACCTCCACCAAGGACCTCATCGCGCAGGTGCTCCAGCACCACGCGCCCACGGTGTGGACGCCCGGCTCCCTCAACAACGAGATCGGCCTCCCGCTCACGGCCTTGAAGGCCACCGCCGAAACCCGGCACCTGGTCCTGGAGATGGGCGCCCGCGGCATCGGCCACATCGCCTACCTGACCGGTCTGACCCCGCCGCGCATCGGCCTCGTACTGAACGTCGGGACCGCCCACATCGGCGAGTTCGGCGGTCGCGACGCCATCGCGCAGGCCAAGGGGGAACTGGTCGAGGCCCTCCCGTCCGAGGCCGAGGGCGGGATCGCCGTCCTCAACGCCGACGACCCGCTCGTGCGCGCCATGACGGCCCGCACGAAGGCCCGTACGGTCCTCTTCGGAGAGGCCGAGGACGCCGAGGTCCGCGCCACCGAGGTGCGGATGACGGCCCAGGGACAGCCCGCCTTCACACTCCACACACCTACCGGGTGCGGCGAAGTGACCTTGCGGCTGTACGGTGAGCACCACGTGTCGAACGCGCTCGCCGCGGCGGCCGTCGCCCATGTTTTGGGCATGTCCGTCGAGGAGATCGCCACCGCGCTCTCCGGGGCGGGCACGCTGTCCCGGTGGCGGATGGAGGTCACCGAACGGGCGGACGGCGTCACGATCGTCAACGACGCCTACAACGCGAACCCCGAGTCCATGCGGGCCGCCCTGCGCGCACTTGCCGCGATGGGCGGCGGCGCACGGGCCGCCGGGGGACGTACGTGGGCAGTGCTCGGCCCCATGGCCGAGTTGGGGGACGCGTCGCTGGCGGAGCACGACGCGGTGGGACGGCTCGCCGTCCGGCTCAACGTGAGCAAGCTCGTCGCAGTCGGGGGCAGGGAAGCCTCCTGGCTGCAACTGGGCGCATATAACGAGGGTTCGTGGGGTGAGGAGTCGGTGCACGTGTCCGACGCGCAGGCGGCGATCGACCTGTTGCGCAGTGAACTGCGCCCGGGTGACGTCGTGCTGGTGAAGGCTTCCAGGTCGATCGGTCTGGAGCGGGTCGCGCTGGCGTTGCTGGAGCGCGAGGGCGAGGTCGCCGGCCGATGAGGCAGATCCTGTTCGCGGGTGTCATCGGTATGTTCCTCACCGTCACCGGCACCCCTCTCCTGATCAAGCTGCTGGCCCGCAAGGGCTACGGCCAGTTCATCCGCGACGACGGCCCCCGCGGCCACGCCGGGAAGAAGGGCACGCCCACCATGGGCGGCATCTCCTTCATCCTGGCGACGCTCATCGCGTACGCCCTGACGAAGGTCATCACGGGCGAGGAGGCCAGTTTCTCGGGCCTGCTCGTGCTCTTCCTGATGGCGGGCATGGGCGTGGTCGGCTACCTCGACGACTACATCAAGATCGTCAAGCGGCGTTCGCTCGGCCTGCGGGCCAAGGCGAAGATGTCCGGCCAGCTGATCGTCGGCATCGCCTTCGCGGTGCTCGCGCTCCAGTTCAAGGACTCCCGCGGGCTGACCCCGGCCTCCACCAAGCTGTCGTTCGTCACGGACTTCGGCTGGGCGATCGGCCCGGTGCTGTTCGTCGTCTGGGCCCTGTTCATGATCCTGGCGATGTCCAACGGCGTGAACCTGACCGACGGCCTGGACGGACTCGCCACCGGCGCCGCCGTGATGGTCTTCGGCGCCTACACCTTCATCGGCGTCTGGCAGTTCCAGGAGTCCTGCGCCAACGCGGTGACCCTGACCAACCCCAACGCCTGCTTCGAGGTCCGCGACCCGCTCGACCTCGCGGTCGTGGCCTCCGCCCTCATGGGAGCCTGCTTCGGCTTCCTGTGGTGGAACACCTCGCCGGCCAAGATCTTCATGGGCGACACCGGTTCGCTGGCGCTCGGCGGCGCCCTCGCGGGCCTGGCCATCTGCTCCCGCACGGAGTTCCTGATGGCCCTCCTCGGCGGCCTCTTCGTGCTCATCACGATGTCGGTCGTCATCCAGGTCGGCTCCTTCAAGATGACCGGCAAGCGCGTCTTCCGGATGGCCCCGCTCCAACACCACTTCGAACTCAAGGGCTGGTCCGAAGTCCTCGTCGTGGTCAGGTTCTGGATCATCCAGGGCATGTGCGTGATCGTCGGCCTCGGCCTCTTCTACGCGGGATGGGCAGCGGACAAGTGACCTCCTGGCAGGACCAGAACATCACCGTCGCCGGTCTGGGCGTGAGCGGCATCAGTGCCGCTCGTGCCCTGGCCGGCCTCGGCGCTTCGGTGATCGTGGTGGACGGCGGCGACAGCGAGGGCCACCGGGCCCGCGCGGCGGAGTTGGAGGCGGCCGGGATCTCCGTACGCCTCGGCGACGCCGAGACCCTCCCCGAGGGCACCGGGCTGGTCGTCACCTCGCCCGGCTGGAAGCCCGACAGCCCCCTGTTCGCGGCGGCCGCCGCGGCCGGGGTCGAGGTCGTCGGGGACGTGGAGATCGCCTGGCAGCTGCGCGGTGAGAACGCCGCCCCCTGGCTCGCCATCACCGGCACCAACGGCAAGACCACCACCACCCAGATGCTCGCCTCGATCCTGCGGGCGGCCGGTCTGCGCACCGCGGCCGTCGGCAACATCGGCACCCCGATCATCGACGTGGTCACCGGCGAGCAGGAGTACGACGTACTCGCCGTGGAACTCTCCAGCTACCAGTTGCACTGGGCGCCCTCCGTGCGCGCCCACTCGGCGGCCGTCCTCAACCTGGCCCCGGACCACCTCGACTGGCACGGCTCCATGGAGGCCTACGCCGCCGACAAGGGCCGGATCTACGAGGGCAACAAGATCGCCTGCGTCTACAACGTCGCCGACCGGGCCACCGAGGACCTCGTGGTCGAGGCCGACGTCGAGGAGGGCTGCCGCGCCGTCGGCTTCACCCTCGGCGCCCCCGGCCCCTCCATGCTCGGCGTGGTCGACGGGATCCTCGTGGACCGCGCCTTCGTCGAGAACCGGCAGAAGAACGCCCAGGAACTCGCCGAGGTCTCGGACGTCAACCCGCCCGCCCCGCACAACATCGCCAACGCCCTGGCCGCCGCCGCCCTGGCCCGCGCCTTCGGCGTCGAGCCGCGCGCCGTCCGTGACGGGCTGCGCGACTTCCGCCCCGACGCGCACCGCGTCTCGTACGTGGACGAGGTCGAAGGGGTCACCTACATCGACGACTCCAAGGCCACCAACACGCACGCGGCGGAGGCCTCCCTGGCCGCCTTCGAGCCCGTCGTCTGGATCGCGGGCGGACTCGCCAAGGGCGCCACCTTCGACGAGCTCGTACAGAAGTCCGCGAAGCGGCTGCGCGCCGTGGTCCTGATCGGCGCCGACCGGGCGCTCATCGCCGAGGCGCTGGCGCGACACGCCCCCGAGGTCCCGGTGACCGACCTCGACCGGACCGACACTGGGGCGATGCTCGCGGCCGTCCGGGAGGCGGCCGGGCTCGCGAAGCCCGGTGACACCGTCCTGCTGGCCCCGGCCTGTGCCTCGATGGACATGTTCGCGAACTACAACAAGCGCGGGGACGCGTTCGCCGACGCGGTCCGCGAACTCGCGGCCGGGGACACCGCCTAGGCCGAGGGCTCCGCCACAGGTACCCTCCGGCCGGCTGCTCGCTCCGTACGAGTGGAGGGGAAGATCACAGATGCCGGCCAAGCAGATGCTGCCGGGGCGGCGGCCGTCCGCCGTGCGCGAGCGCGGACGGGCCCGCCCGGCCCCCCGTCCCAAACGCCCTGCCGGGCGCGGCCCCCTGGAGGGCCTCAGGCGTACCCGGCGACAGCTCGGCAGGGCCTGGGACCGCCCGCTGACCGCCTACTACGTGATCCTCGGGAGCGCCCTGCTCCTGACCGCCCTCGGCCTGGTGATGGTGTACTCCGCCTCCATGATCAAGGCGCTCCAGCTGGGGCTGGGGGACGCGTACTTCTTCAAGAAGCAGTTCCTGGCCGCCCTGATCGGCGCCGTCCTGCTGCTGGCCGCCTCCCGGATGCCGGTGAAACTGCACCGGGCGCTGTCCTACCCCGTGCTCGCCGGAACCCTGTTCCTGATGGCCCTGGTCCAGGTCCCGGGGATAGGGGTCTCGATCAACGGCAACCGGAATTGGATCTCCCTTGGCGGTCCGTTCATGCTCCAGCCAAGTGAGTTCGGCAAGCTGGCCCTGATCCTGTGGGGCGCCGACCTGCTGGCCCGCAAGGGCGACAAGGACCTGCTGAGCCAGTGGAAGCACCTTCTGGTGCCGCTGGTCCCGGTCGCCTTCCTGCTGCTCGGTCTGATCATGCTCGGTGGGGACATGGGCACCGCGATGATCCTCGGGGCGATCCTGTTCGGGCTGCTGTGGCTCGCCGGGGCGCCGACGAGGATGTTCGTGGGCGTGCTGATGTTCGCTGGTGCGATCGTCGCACTATTGATCAAGACCAGCCCGCACCGCATGGACCGGCTCGCGTGCCTGGGGGCGACAGAACCGGGCAAGAACGACCTTTGCTGGCAGGCCGTCCACGGAATCTACGCTCTCGCATCGGGCGGCTGGTTCGGTTCCGGTCTGGGTGCGAGTGTGGAAAAATGGGGGCAACTCCCCGAAGCCCACACCGACTTCATCTTCGCCATCACCGGTGAGGAACTGGGACTGGCGGGGACGCTGTCGGTCCTCGCCCTGTTCGCGGCTCTAGGCTATGCGGGTATCCGCGTGGCCGGACGCACGGAGGACCCCTTCGTACGGTATGCCGCGGGAGGCGTCACCACGTGGATCACGGCCCAGGCCGTGATCAACATCGGCGCTGTGCTCGGCCTGCTGCCGATCGCAGGGGTGCCCCTCCCGCTGTTCTCCTACGGAGGGTCCGCCCTGCTGCCGACCATGTTCGCGGTCGGACTGCTCATCGCCTTCGCGCGGGAGGAGCCGGCGGCGCGAGCGGCGCTCGCGATGCGTCAGCCGAGAACGGGCTGGAAGCGGACCGGGTTGATAGGGAAGTCGATGAGACGGCGCGTCAAGAAGCGTCCGTCCGGAGAGCGGTGAATTTCGGTGCATGTCGTACTCGCCGGTGGGGGGACCGCCGGCCACATCGAGCCGGCGCTCGCCCTCGCGGACGCCCTGCGCAGGCAGGACCCGACCGTGGGCATCACCGCCCTCGGTACCGAACGCGGACTGGAAACACGGCTGGTCCCGGAGCGCGGTTACGAGCTGGGACTGATCCCCGCCGTACCGCTGCCCCGTAGGCCCACGCCCGAGCTGATCACCGTCCCCGGACGGCTGCGCGGCACGATCAAGGCCGCCGAGGAGATCCTCACGCGGACCAAGGCCGACTGTGTGGTCGGCTTCGGCGGCTACGTGGCGCTGCCCGGCTACCTGGCCGCCAAGCGGCTCGGGGTGCCGATCATCGTCCACGAGGCCAACGCCCGGCCCGGACTGGCCAACAAGATCGGCTCGCGCTACGCGCACGCCGTGGCGGTGTCCACCCCGGACAGCAAGCTGCGCGGTGCCCGCTACGTGGGCATCCCGCTGCGCCGGTCCATCTCCACCCTGGACCGCTCGGCCGTCCGACCCGAGGCGCGCGCCGCCTTCGGCCTGGACCCCAACCTGCCGACGCTGCTGGTCTCGGGCGGCTCGCAGGGCGCACGCCGCCTCAACGAGGTGATCCAGCAGGTCGCTCCGGTCCTCCAGCGCTCCGGGATCCAGATCCTGCACGCGGTCGGCCCGAAGAACGAAATGCCGCGTGTCGACAACATGCCCGGGATGCCGCCGTATGTGCCGGTACCGTACGTGGACCGGATGGACCTCGCGTACGCCGCCGCCGACATGATGCTGTGCCGTGCGGGCGCGATGACCGTCGCCGAACTCTCCGCCGTCGGACTGCCGGCCGCCTACGTACCGCTGCCCATCGGCAACGGCGAACAGCGGCTCAACGCCCAGCCGGTGGTCAAGGCCGGTGGCGGTCTGCTCGTGGACGACGCGGAGCTGACGCCCGAATGGGTGCTCGGTCAGGTCCTCCCGGTGCTGTCCGACCCGCACCGCCTGTACGAGATGTCCCGCGCCGCCTCCGAGTTCGGCCGCCGGGACGCCGACGAACTGCTCGTCGGTCTGGTCTACGAGGCGATCGCGGCCGCGCGCAACAACCGCTGACCCAGGAGGCGCAGGAGTGGCCGGACCGACGACCGCACAGCGCGGTACTTCCGACCGGGCGGGCGGCACGGGCAAGGGCAAGGGCGCGAGCCCGGGCTCGCCCAAGCCGCCCAAACCGCCCAGGTCGTCGAAGGGATCCGGCCCGGGGGGCCCCGGTGGCGCGCGAGCGCGCCGGGTCCCCCTCCTGGCCTCCCTGGCCGCCGCGGTGCTCCTCACCGCCGGCGGCACCTGGGTGCTCTACGGCTCCTCCTGGCTCCGCGTCGAGAAGGTCACGACCTCCGGCACCCGGGTGCTGACCCCCGCGCAGGTCCTCACGGCCGCGGCCGTGCCCGTCGGCGCACCCCTGATCGACATCGACACCGACGAGATCGCGGCCCGGCTGCGCAAGCGGCTGCCCCGCGTCGATTCGGTCGATGTCGTACGGGCCTGGCCGCACGGAATCGGGCTGAAAGTGACGGAACGCAAACCCGTCCTGCTCATCAAGAAGGGCACGGACTTCGTCGAAGTGGACGTGTCCGGTGTGCGATTCGACACGGTCGCGAAAGCACCGGCGGGAGTTCCGGTCCTCGAACTGCAGGCGGAGCGCTCTCCGAGCGCCCGTCGCTTCGACGAGGAGCGGCTCTTGCGCGAGGCGGTTTCGATCGCCGGGGACCTCCCGGAGGCCGTCGCCAAGGAGACCTTGCAGGTCAAGGTGCGGTCGTACGATGCGGTCGTACTGGAACTCAGCAAGGGCCGGACGGTCGTGTGGGGGAGCGGCGAACTGGGTGAGGCGAAGGGTCGGGCGTTGACCGCTCTGCTCAAAGCCGCTCCCAAGGCGGACCACTTCGACGTGAGCGTCCCCACCGCCCCCGCCGTGTCCGGGAGTTGACGTCCAGTCCAACACCGACGCACCCTGGTTGGCCACCGATACGGGTGATCACATAGGGTGAAAAGAAAAACGGGAGGTTCGGCGTGTTCGTTGAACGCGCGCTACTTGTCGACTTAGTGTCCTGTTCGGAAGAGTCCAAGGAACAGACACACTCATAACCCTAAACTTCAGGGTTAGGGTTCGGGTCGGCGTGTACGAACCGTCCCAATTTCGGCATCAGTCGTCGCAACGCAGGCCCGCGAGGCGGCGACACGTAACTCGAGGCGAGAGGCCTTCGACGTGGCAGCACCGCAGAACTACCTCGCAGTCATCAAGGTCATCGGTGTCGGCGGCGGTGGTGTCAATGCCATCAACCGAATGATCGAGGTCGGTCTCAAGGGCGTCGAGTTCATCGCCATCAACACGGACGCCCAGGCGCTGTTGATGAGCGACGCCGACGTCAAGCTCGACGTCGGCCGCGAACTCACCCGGGGCCTCGGCGCCGGAGCCAACCCGGCCGTCGGCCGCAAGGCGGCAGAGGACCACCGTGAGGAGATCGAGGAGGTCCTCAAGGGGGCCGACATGGTCTTCGTCACCGCCGGCGAGGGCGGCGGCACCGGTACCGGTGGCGCACCCGTCGTCGCGAACATCGCACGCTCGCTGGGCGCCCTGACGATCGGTGTGGTCACCCGACCGTTCACCTTCGAGGGCCGGCGTCGCGCGAACCAGGCGGAGGACGGCATCGCCGAGCTCCGCGAAGAGGTCGACACCCTCATCGTCATTCCCAACGACCGCCTGCTGTCCATCTCGGACCGCCAGGTCAGCGTCCTGGACGCCTTCAAGTCGGCCGACCAGGTCCTGCTGTCGGGCGTCCAGGGCATCACCGACCTGATCACCACCCCGGGTCTGATCAACCTCGACTTCGCGGACGTCAAGTCCGTGATGTCCGAGGCCGGATCGGCCCTCATGGGCATCGGCTCGGCCCGCGGCGACGACCGCGCGGTGGCCGCCGCCGAGATGGCGATCTCCTCGCCGCTGCTGGAGGCGTCCATCGACGGCGCCCGCGGTGTGCTGCTCTCCATCTCCGGTGGCTCCGACCTCGGTCTCTTCGAGATCAACGAGGCCGCGCAGCTGGTCAGCGAGGCCGCCCACCCCGAGGCGAACATCATCTTCGGCGCCGTCATCGACGACGCGCTCGGCGACGAGGTCCGCGTCACGGTGATCGCGGCCGGCTTCGACGGGGGACAGCCCCCGGCCCGCCGGGACAACGTCGTCGGTGCCGCGTCCACCAAGCGCGAGGAGCCGGCCCCCGCGCCGGTCCGCGCGCCGGAGCCGGTCCGTCCGGCCTTCGGCGGACTCGGCAGTGTCACCCCGCGCGAGGAGCACCAGGCTCCGGTGGAGATCCCGGTCGAGCCGGCTCCGGCACCGCAGGTCCCGACCGCCCGGCCGTACCAGGACAGCCCGGCCGAAGAGCTGGATGTCCCGGACTTCTTGAAGTGACCCTGGGGCAGCATCACGAGAACGGCGCCCACTTCGCCTTCACCGACCGGTGGGGCGGAGTGAGCGCCGTTCCGTACGAGGAGCTCAATCTCGGCGGCGCGGTCGGAGACGACCCGGCCGCCGTTCGCGCGAACCGGGCCGCCGCGGCGGGGGAGCTGGGCATCGACCCGGAACGGGTCGTCTGGATGAACCAGGTCCACGGCCGCGACGTCGCGGTGGTGGACGGCCCCTGGCCGGCCGGGGTCCCGATCCCCGCCGTCGACGCGGTGGTGACCGCCCGTCGGGGGCTCGCCCTCGCGGTGCTGACCGCGGACTGCGTCCCGGTCCTGCTGGCCGATCCCGTCGCCGGGATCGTCGGCGCCGCCCACGCCGGGCGGCCCGGGCTGGTCGCGGGGGTGGTGCCGGCCGCGGTCGAGGCGATGGTGGCCCTGGGCGCGGACCCCGCGCGCATGGTCGCGCGTACCGGACCGGCCGTCTGCGGACGCTGCTACGAAGTCCCGGAGCAGATGCGGGAGGCGGTCGCCGCGGTGGTGCCGGCCGCGCGGGCCGAGACCAGTTGGGGGACCCCGGCCGTGGATGTGGTCGCCGGAGCGCACGCGCAGCTGGCGGAGGCGGGGGTGGCGCGAACCCACCGATCGCCGTTCTGCACACTGGAGTCGCGGGACCACTTCTCTTACCGCCGCGACCGGGTGACCGGCCGGCTCGCCGGATATGTGTGGTGTGAACAGATTGATGACGGATCGTAAGTCGGAGCTCGCCGAGAACCTGGCGCGGGTGGAGGAGCGGATCGCCTCCGCCTGCGCGGCCGCGGGCCGCGGGCGGGAGGAGGTGACCCTGATCGTGGTCACCAAGACCTACCCGGCGAGTGACGTACGACTGCTGGCGGACCTGGGCGTCCGTCATGTTGCGGAGAATCGCGACCAGGACGCCGCCCCCAAAGCCGTCGCCTGTGCGGATCTGCCGCTGAGCTGGCACTTCGTCGGCCAGTTGCAGACGAACAAAGTCCGTTCGGTGGCGGGATACGCGCAAGTGGTGCAGTCGGTCGACCGGCCGAAGCTCATCAGCTCCCTGTCGGCCGCCGCGGTCGCCCAGGGCCGCGAACTGGGGTGCCTGATCCAGATCGCCCTGGACGCCGAGTCGGGCGAACGGGGCGACCGGGGCGGGGCGGCGCCGGACCTCCTCCCGGAGTTGGCGGACCTCGTGGCCGCCGCCCCGGGACTGCGGATCGACGGCCTGATGACCGTCGCCCCCCTCGCCGGCTCCTACGCCGGACGCGAACGGGCGGCGTTCGAGCGGCTGGTGGAATTGTCATCCGGCCTGCGCGCGGACCATCCGGCTGCCACGATGGTGTCGGCCGGAATGAGCGCGGACCTGGAACAGGCGGTGCTGGCGGGTGCGACACATGTACGCGTCGGCACTGCGGTACTCGGCGCGAGACCCCGGCTCGGGTAACGTCGCGAAGAAAGTCGGACCACAGCAGAAAATATGGTCATTTCCGCAGATGAGCGGACAGACCACGTGGATCGCGGGCAGTTGGTGACTTTGGTGACACAGCGATCTCGCTGACTGACACAGCGACACCTGCGACAGGGCGATCCACCACAGAGCGGAGGACTCGGAGAATGGCCGGCGCGATGCGCAAGATGGCGGTCTACCTCGGCCTCGTGGAGGACGACCGGTACGACAACCCGGGGTACGACCCCGATGACGAGTTCGAGCCCGAGCCGGAACCCGAGCGCCCCCGAGAGCGGGAGCGCCGGCAGCAGCCCGTGCATCAACCACCCGTAACGGACGAACCGGTACGAGTCGCACAGCCCCCCGCGCAACGAGAGCCCCTTTCCATTCCGGTGGAAAGCGGACGTCCAGCGCGAATTGCCCCCGTGGCATCCATCACACCTGACCGCACCAACCTGGAGAAGAACGCACCCGTGATCATGCCCAAGGTCGTCTCCGAGCGGGAGCCGTACCGCATCACGACGCTGCACCCCCGGACCTACAACGAGGCCCGTACCATCGGGGAACACTTCCGTGAGGGCACTCCGGTGATCATGAATCTCACGGAGATGGACGACACGGACGCGAAGCGTCTGGTCGACTTCGCCGCGGGCCTCGTGTTCGGTCTGCACGGCAGCATTGAACGCGTGACACAGAAGGTGTTCCTGCTGTCGCCTGCTAACGTCGATGTCACGGCGGAGGACAAGGCCCGCATCGCGGAGGGCGGGTTCTTCAACCAAAGCTAGACCGATCCGTCAGATACGGGACCGGGGACAGAGCGGAACAGGGGAGAGGGAAGCGCGGGATGGGCGTCGCACTACAAGTGGTCTACATCGCGCTGATGTGCTTCCTGATCGTCCTGATCTTCCGCCTGGTCATGGACTACGTGTTCCAGTTCGCACGTTCATGGACGCCCGGCAAGGCAATGGTGGTCGTCCTGGAGGCCACCTACACTGTCACCGATCCACCGCTCAAGCTTCTTCGGCGGTTCATCCCGCCGTTGCGTCTCGGGGGCGTGGCACTCGACCTGTCCTTCTTCGTTCTGATGATCATCGTTTACATCCTCATCAGCTTCGTGAGCACCGCTGCGAGAAGCGTGTGAGCGATGTGTTCCCCACACGCGCGGGGATGATCCAGGTCTTGCCGACTGCCGACGACTACGTAGAGGTGAAGAAGACATGCCGCTGAGCCCCGAGGACGTGCGGAACAAGCAGTTCACGACCGTCCGCCTCCGAGAAGGCTATGACGAGGACGAGGTTGATGCCTTCCTCGACGAGGTCGAGTCCGAACTGACGCGCCTGCTGCGCGAGAACGAGGACCTGCGCGCCAAGCTGGCCGCCGCCACGCGTGCCGCCGCGCAGAACCAGCAGCAGCAGGGCATGCGCAAGCCGGAGCCCCAGGACCAGCGCGGCCCGGGCGCCCCCGTGCCCGCGGCCATATCCGGCCCGCCGCAGCAGCAGCAGCCGCAGATGGGCCCGCCGCAGCTGCCGGGCGGACAGCCCCAGCTGCCCCCCGGCCCGGGGGGACACGGACCGCAGGGTCCGGGTCAGATGGGCAACCCCATGCAGCAGCAGTCCATGGGCGGCCAGAACCCGATGGGTCAGCCGCAGATGGGCCAGAACCCGATGGGTCAGAACCCCATGGGTCAGCAGCAGATGGGTCAGAACCCCATGGGCCAGCAGATGCAGCCCATGCAGCAGCAGCAACAGCAGCAGCAGCAGTCCATGGGCGGGCAGAACCAGCTCGGCCAGCCGATGGGCCAGCAGATGCAGCCGATGGGGCAGCAGATGCAGCCCATGGGCCAGCAGATGCAGCAGATGGGTCAGCCGCAGCTCCCGCAGCAGGGCCCCGGTGGCGACAGTGCCGCCCGCGTCCTGTCGCTCGCGCAGCAGACCGCCGACCAGGCGATCGCGGAGGCCCGTTCCGAGGCCAACAAGATCGTCGGCGAGGCCCGCAGCCGCGCCGAGGGCCTGGAGCGGGACGCCCGTGCCAAGGCCGACGCGCTGGAGCGGGACGCGCAGGAGAAGCACCGCGTCGCGATGGGCTCCCTGGAGTCCGCCCGCGCCACGCTGGAGCGCAAGGTCGAGGACCTGCGGGGCTTCGAGCGTGAGTACCGCACGCGTCTGAAGTCCTACCTGGAGTCGCAGCTGCGCCAGCTGGAGACCCAGGCCGACGACTCGCTGGCTCCGCCGCGCGGCCCCTCGGGTCCGGCGCTGCCGCCGTCGCCGTCCCCGTCGATGGCTCCGGCCGGCGCGATGGGCCACTCCATGGGCGGCCCGTCCCCCATGGGCGGTCCCTCCCCGATGGGCGGTCCGTCCTACGGTGGCCAGCAGCAGATGTCCCCGGCGATGACGCAGCCGATGGCTCCCGTGCGGCCGGCTGCTCCGCAGCCGATGCAGCAGGCGCCGTCTCCCATGCGGGGCTTCCTGATCGACGAGGACGACAACTAGAGGCGCTGCCGCCTCTGTCGGCAGTCTTTACGGGCCGGGCCCGGTTCCCCTGCGGGGGTGCCGGGCCCGGCCCGTTTCGCGTTCCCGGCCCCGTTCCCCGGGCTCGGCCCGGACCCGTGGTCGGGTGCGGCGCCGTTGCGGGGGCTCCGCCCCCGGGCCCCCGCGCCTCAAACGCCGGCGAGGCTGGATTTGGTGGGGCCGGAACGCCGGGACGCCGGTGGGGTGGAGGCGGGGGTCGATGGTGGTGGCTGGGAGGCGCGGATCGAGCGGGGGCGGGGCTGGATTTGGTGGGGCCGGAACGCCGGGACGCCGGTGGGTGGAGGCGGGGGTCGATGGCGGTGGCTGGGAGGCGCGGATCGAGGGGCGTCGGGGCCGGGTTGGTGGGGGGACGGGTGTGGCCCGGACCCCCGGGTGGGGGGGCCGGGCCACGGGGGGTGGGGTCAGGCCTTGCGGAGGTGGAAGGTCAGGGACAGGGGGTCGTCCGTGAACGGGTCGCCGTAGGCGGCGTCGGCCTCGCCCGGGGCGAAGTCCGTCGCCAGGACCTCGTCCGCGATCAGCTCGGCGTGGTCCGTCAGGGCCGTCACGACCTCGGCGTCCGGCGAGGACCACCGCAGGGCGATCCGGTCCGCCACGTCCAGGCCGGAGTTCTTCCGGGCCTCCTGGATCAGGCGGATCGCGTCACGCGCCAGGCCCGCGAGCCGCAGCTCCGGGGTGATCTCCAGGTCCAGGGCGACCGTCGCGCCCGAGTCGGACGCCACCGACCAACCCTCGCGCGGGGTCTCCGTGATGATGACCTCCTCCGGGGTGAGGGCCACGGTCTCGCCGTTCACCTCGACCGTGGCCTCGCCGGAGCGCAGGGCCAGCGAGAGCGCCGCCGCGTCCGCCGCCGCCACGGCCTTGGCCACGTCCTGGACGCCCTTGCCGAACCGCTTGCCCAGCGCCCGGAAGTTCGCCTTCGCCGTGGTGTCCACCAGCGAGCCGCCGACCTCGGAGAGGGAGGCCAGCGAGGAGACGTTCAGCTCCTCGGTGATCTGGGCCCGCAGCTCCGGGGAAAGGGCGTCGAAGCCCGCCACCCCGACCAGCGCCCGCGAGAGCGGCTGACGGGTCTTGACGCCCGACTCCGCGCGCGTGGCGCGACCCAGCTCCACGAGACGGCGTACCAGCAGCATCTGCCGGGACAGGGTCGGGTCGATCGCCGCCGCGTCCGCGACCGGCCACGAGGACAGGTGCACCGACTCGGGGGCCTCCGGGTCGACCGGGACGATCATGTCCTGCCAGACCCGCTCCGCGATGAACGGGGTCAGCGGGGCCATCAGCTGCGTGACGGTCGCGATGACCTCGTGCAGGGTCCGCAGCGCCGCCGCGTCGCCTTGCCAGAACCGCCGGCGCGAGCGGCGCACGTACCAGTTGGAGAGGTCGTCCACGAAGGAGGAGAGGAGCTTGCCGGCGCGCTGGGTGTCGTACGCCTCCATCGCGGCCGTGACCTCGGTGGTCAGGGTGTGGAGCTCCGAGAGCAGCCAGCGGTCCAAGACCGTGCGGTCCGCGGGCGCCGGGTCGGAGGCCGACGGGGCCCAGTTCGAGGTACGGGCGTACAGGGCCTGGAAGGCGACCGTGTTCCAGTAGGTGAGGAGCGTCTTGCGGACGACCTCCTGGATCGTGCCGTGGCCCACGCGGCGCGCCGACCACGGGGAGCCGCCGGCCGCCATGAACCAGCGGACGGCGTCCGCGCCGTGCTGGTCCATCAGCGCGATCGGCTCAAGGGTGTTGCCCAGGTGCTTGGACATCTTGCGGCCGTCCTCGGCGAGGATGTGGCCCAGGCAGACCACGTTCTCGTACGCGGACTTGTCGAAGACGAGGGTGCCGACCGCCATCAGCGTGTAGAACCAACCGCGCGTCTGGTCGATGGCCTCCGAGATGAACTGCGCCGGGTAGCGCGTCTCGAAGATCTCCTTGTTCTTGTGCGGGTAGCCCCACTGCGCGAACGGCATCGAACCCGAGTCGTACCAGGCGTCGATGACCTCCGGCACGCGGACCGAGGGCAGGGAGCAGCCCTCGTGCGTGCAGGGGAAGGTGACCTCGTCGATGTACGGACGGTGCGGGTCCAGCTCCGACTGGTCCGTGCCCGTCAGGTCCGACAGCTCCGCGAGCGAGCCGACGCAGGTGAGGTGGTCCTCCTCGCAGCGCCAGATCGGCAGGGGGGTGCCCCAGTAGCGGTTGCGGGAGAGCGCCCAGTCGATGTTGTTGTTCAGCCAGTCGCCGAAGCGGCCCTGCTTGACCGAGTCCGGGAACCAGTTCGTCTTCTCGTTCTCCCGCAGCATCGCGTCCTTGACGGCGGTGGTGCGGACGTACCAGGACGGCTGGGCGTAGTACAGCAGCGCCGTGTGGCAGCGCCAGCAGTGCGGGTAGCTGTGCTCGTAGGCGATGTGCTTGAAGAGCAGGCCGCGCGCGTCGAGGTCGGTGGTCAGCTTCTCGTCGGCCTTCTTGAAGAAGACCCCGCCGACGAGCGGGACGTCCTCCTCGAAGGTGCCGTCGGGGCGGACCGGGTTCACGACGGGCAGGCCGTACGCGCGGCAGACCGCGAGGTCGTCGGCGCCGAAGGCGGGGGACTGGTGGACCAGACCGGTGCCGTCCTCGGTCGTGACGTACTCGGCGTTCACGACGTAGTGCGCCGGCTCCGGGAACTCGACCAGGTCGAAGGGGCGCTGGTAGGTCCAGCGCTCCATCTCCTTGCCGGTGAAGGACTCGCCGGTGGCCTCCCAGCCCTCGCCGAGGGACTTCTCCAGCAGCGGCTCGGCGACGACCAGCCGCTCCGAGTCCTCGTCGCCGCTGCGGCGGGCCACGACGTACCTGACCTCGGGGTGCGCGGCCACGGCCGTGTTGGACACCAGGGTCCAAGGGGTCGTCGTCCACACCAGCAGCGCGGCCTCGCCCGCGAGCGGGCCGGAGGTCAGCGGGAAGCGGACGTAGACCGAGGGGTCCACGACCGTCTCGTAGCCCTGGGCCAGCTCGTGGTCGGAGAGGCCGGTGCCGCAGCGGGGGCACCAGGGGGCGACGCGGTGGTCCTGGGTGAGCAGACCCTTGTTGAAGATCTCCTTCAGCGACCACCACACGGACTCGACGTACTCGGGGTCCATGGTGCGGTAGGCGTCGTCCAGGTCGACCCAGTAGCCCATGCGGGTCGTCAGCTCGGTGAACGCGTCGGTGTGGCGGGTCACGGACTCGCGGCACTTGGCGTTGAACTCGGCGATGCCGTACGCCTCGATGTCCTGCTTGCCGTTGAAGCCCAGTTCCTTCTCGACGGCGAGCTCGACGGGCAGGCCGTGGCAGTCCCAGCCGGCCTTGCGGGCCACGTGGTAGCCACGCATGGTGCGGAAGCGGGGGAAGACGTCCTTGAAGACGCGGGCCTCGATGTGGTGCGCGCCGGGCATGCCGTTCGCGGTGGGCGGGCCCTCGTAGAAGACCCACTCGGGGCGGCCCTCGGACTGCTCCAGGGTCTTGGCGAAGGTCTTGTTCTCGCGCCAGAAGTCGAGGACGGCGTGCTCGAGGGCAGGCAGGTCGACCTGGGCGGGGACCGAGCGGTACTGCGGCGGTGTGGTCATGAGGCTGAACTCTTCCTCCGGCGGGATGTCACGTCCGACCGGAGGGACGAGAGCCTCCCCGTGTCCAGGGACGTGCTGCTCCCGCGGTACCACCCTCCTTGGCCGCCGGACGGGTCCGGTGGCCCCCTCATTGGGGTGCGAAGCCGGTTCTACCAGCCCCTGCGGGCCTTCTTCCGGCGGCTCCGGGGTGATCCTTCACGTCGCGCTCGCCCCCGGGCTCTCACCGTCCCCGGGTCGCTCCTGGCCGCGTCCGACGCTACTCGTCCCCATCCATGCCTCTCGCTGCGCCCAGTGTACGGGCCGGGGCGCGGGTCGGCCGACCGGTTTGCGGCGGCGCGCGGGGGAGCCCCGGGGGAGCTCCGGGCGAGCGGTGGAGGGGGTCGGGGGCGGCCGCGCGGAGGGGGACCGGGAGGGGGTCGGCGTGACCCGGATGGGCGGACGGGCCCGTACGGGATCCACTGGGGCGGGTGGGGCGGATTACGGGGCCTCGGGATGGGCACAACGGATGCAGGTCGACCTCTGTGGACGCGTGCCCCGTTGCCGTGGGGTCGGCGCCGATTTATCGTTCCGGCACGATTCGCGAACAAGATCACAGCATGCGAAAAGGGGCCGCGGCCATGGTGGCGAAGAAGACGGCGACACGGGAGGTGGCTGCCGGGTCGGGCACCACGCCTGCCGCCGAGCGGGCTACTCCGGCCGAGAAGGCGACGACGGAGGTCCCGGCGAAGAAGTCCGCCCCGGCCGCGAAGAAGGCCCCGGCGAAAAAGGCCCCGGCGAAGAAGGCCGCCGCGAAGAGCACCACGGGAAAGGCCACGCCCAAGGCGGACGTGGCCGAGGGGGCGGCTGCGGCCGCGCGGAAGACGGGAGCTCGGAAAGTGGTAGCCAAGAAGACAGCGGGTACGGCCAGGAAGACGGCGACCGCCGCCACCAGTGGCCTGCCCAAGGTGCGGGCCACCGCCGCCGGCGCGCCCGGCGAACTCGCCGTACGACCCGGCGAGGACCCCTGGACGACCGAGGAGGTCGAGGACGCGCGTACGGAGCTGCTCTCGGAGGTGCTGCGGCTGCGGGCCGAGCTGGACGCCTCCGAGGCGGCGATCACGGGCCTGATGCGGGACTCGGGCGACGGCGCGGGCGACGACCAGGCCGACACGGGCACCAAGAACATCACCCGGGAGTCCGAGCTGGCGCTGGCCGCCAACGCGACCTCCATGCTGGAGCAGACCGAGCGGGCGCTGGAGCGGCTGGAGGCGGGCACGTACGGCCTCTGCGAGAACTGCGGGCAGCCCATCGGCAAGGCCAGGATGCAGGCCTTCCCGCGGGCCACGCTCTGCGTGGACTGCAAGCAGAAGCAGGAACGCAGGCACTGACCCGCCCCGGGCCGCGCCGGGGTCCGCCCGGATCCGTCCGGGCCGGCGTCGGCCGGCTCTGGACGGGAGGTGCGGGCCCTGACGTACCCTCGTGTCTCGTCAGGGTCCAGGAACCTGGCAGGGCTGATCGTCGGCAACCTGGTTCGAGCTAGTTCGAGGGACTCACGTGGCAGAGGCGGAGCGCATCATCGGTACGCCGGAGGTCGGGGACGACGCCGAGCCGCAGTCGGACCCGCAGTCGGAGCCGGCCGCGCCCAAGGGGCGCCGTCGGATCGCCGCGCTGATCGTCGTGGCGGTGCTGGCGTACCTGCTCGACCTCGGCAGCAAGATGCTGGTCGTGGCGAAGCTGGAGCACCAGCCGCCGATCCGGATCATCGGTGACCTGCTCAAGTTCGAGGCGATCCGCAACCCCGGCGCCGCCTTCGGCTTCGGCGAGGCCTTCACGATCATCTTCACCTGCATCGCGGCCACCGTGATCGTGGTGATCGTGCGGCTGGCCCGCAAGCTCTACAGCCTGCCGTGGGCGATCGCGCTCGGCCTGCTGCTGGGCGGGGCGCTGGGCAACCTCACCGACCGGATCTTCCGTTCGCCGGGCGTCTTCCGGGGCGCGGTGGTCGACTTCATCGCCCCCTCGCACTTCGCCGTCTTCAACCTCGCCGACTCGGCGATCGTGTGCGGCGGGATCCTGATCGTGCTGCTGTCGTTCAAGGGACTGGACCCGGACGGGACCGTCCACAAGGACTGACCGGGGGCGATCGGGGCCCCGTGCGGGGCCCCGCGGCGACCGTGCGCGGGAATGCTCTTCTGTCGAGTCCTGCATACTCGACAGGTGAGTACGATTCCCGAGATCCGCACCCTGCCCGTTCCCGATGGCCTCGAAGGCGAGCGCGTGGACGCCGCCATCGCCCGTATGTTCGGATTTTCCCGGACGAAGGCGGCCGAACTGGCGTCGGAGGGGAAGGTCTCGGTCGACGGCAGCGTCGTCGGCAAGTCCGAGCGCGTGCACGGCGGCGCCTGGCTCGAAGTCGAGATGCCCGCCCCGAAGCGCCCGGTCGAACTCGTCGCCGAGCCCGTACCCGGCATGGAGATCATCCACGACGACGACGACATCGTCGTGATCATGAAGCCGGTGGGCGTCGCCGCGCACCCCAGCCCCGGCTGGACCGGCACCACCGTGATCGGCGGCCTCGCCGCCGCCGGCTACCGGATCTCCACCTCCGGCGCCTCCGAGCGCCAAGGCATCGTGCACCGCCTCGACGTCGGCACCTCCGGCCTGATGGCCGTCGCCAAGTCCGAGCGCGCGTACACCTCCCTCAAGAACCAGTTCCGCGAGCGGGTCGTCGACAAGCGCTACCACGCGCTCGTGCAGGGCCACCCGGACCCGATGAGCGGCACCATCGACGCGCCCATCGGCCGCCACCCCAACGCCGACTACAAGTGGGCCGTGACCCAGGAGGGCAAGCCCTCCGTCACCCACTACGACCTGATCGAGGCCTTCCGCGCCGCCTCGCTGCTCGACATCAAGCTGGAGACCGGCCGCACGCACCAGATCCGCGTGCACATGGCCGCGCACCGCCACCCCTGCGTCGGCGACCTGACCTACGGGGCCGACCCCACGGTCGCCAAGCGGCTCGGGCTGACCCGCCAGTGGCTGCACGCCGTGCGGCTCGGCTTCGAGCACCCCTCGGACGGCCGCTGGGTCGAGTTCGAGAGCACCTACCCGGAGGACCTGCGGAACGCGCTGGACGTGATCCGGGCCGAGAGCGAGTGACCGCCGCCGCTGCCGTCGTCGTCCGGGTCGCCGCCACCCAGGCCGACCTGGAAGCCTGCTACGCGGTGCGGACCGAGGTGTTCGTGGTCGAGCAGGGCGTGCCGGAGTCGATCGAGTACGACGCCTACGACGCGGTCGCGGTGCACGTGCTGGCCGTGGACGCCGCCGGGGAGCCCCTCGGCACCGGCCGGCTGCTGCACGGCCCCGAGGCCTTGGGCAAGACCGGGTCCCCCGAGGTCGGCTCGCTCGGCCGGCTCGCCGTACGGAAGTCCGCGCGCGGGCTCGGCGTCGGTGTCGCGCTGGTGCGCGCCATCGAGGCGGAGGCCGCGCGGTTGGGGCTGGCCGCGGTGGACCTCGGCGCGCAGACGCACGCGCTGGGCTTCTACGAGCGTCTCGGGTACGTGGCCTACGGGCCGGAGTTCGAGGACGCGGGGATCCCGCACCGCTCCATGCGCAGGACGCCGACCGGCTGATCCGCCGGTCCGAACGGTCCGACCGGCACGGCCGGGGCAGCCGGGGGCGACACGGCCGGGGCGGGACCTTCGGCCGTGGGTGGTCCCGGGCGCGGGCCGGCAGGGTGGGGGAGTGGATCAGCTAGCCCTTCTCTTCGTCCTCCTGCTCGGAGCCGTCGTCACCGTTCCGCTCGGGGACCGGCTCGGACTGCCCGCGCCCGTCCTGATGACCCTCGGCGGGGTGGTGCTGGCCCTCGTGCCGGCCGTGCCGAACGTCGACATCCCGCCCGACTACATCCTGCCGCTGGTGCTGCCACCGCTGCTCTACGCCTCCGTGCAGCGCACCTCTTGGCGGCAGTTCGCGGCCAACGTGCGGCCCATCCTGCTGCTGGCCGTGGCCCTGGTCTTCGTGACCACCGCCGCCGTGGCCGCCGTCGCGCACGCCGTCGTGCCCGGGCTGCCCCTCGCCGCCGCCGTCGCGCTCGGCGCGCTCATCGCCCCGCCCGACCCCGTCGCCGCCACCGCTGTGGCAGGGGCGCTCGGACTGCCCCGCCGGATGGTGTCCATCCTGGAGGGCGAGGGGCTGTTCAACGACGTCACGGCCATCGTGCTCTACCACGTGGCCATCGCCGCCGTCGTCAGCGGCAGTTTCTCCTGGCCGGACGCCCTGGGGGAGTTCGTGCTGTCAGCCGTGGTCGCGATCGCCGTCGGGCTCGCGCTCGGCTGGGCCGCCAACCGGCTGATGGGCAAGCTGGGCGACGCCACCCTCCAGATCGGGCTGACGCTGCTGGTGCCGTTCGTGGCCTACGTGCTGGCCGAGGAGATGCTCGGCTCGGGGGTGTTGGCCGTGCTGACCACCGCCCTCTTCCTCGCCGAGTACGCCTCCGACGCCGACGACGTGCTGGGACGGCTCGCCGGACACACCTTCTGGGAGGTCGTCGACGTCCTGGTCACCGGCGTGGCCTTCGGGCTGATCGGGCTGGAGCTGCACAACGTCTTCGGGGTCGCGCAGGGCCGGATCGGCGAGATGGCCGGGTGGGCGGGGATCGTGATCGCGGTGGTGGTCGGCGTACGACTGCTCTGGCTCCTGCCCGCCGGATGGCTGGCGCAGAGACTGCACAGTCGGCGCGACTACGACGAGGAGATCCCGATGACCTGGCGGGAGAGCGTCGTCATGTGGTGGGCGGGCATGCGGGGCGTGGCCTCGGTGGCCCTGGCCCTGGCCATCCCCCTCAAGACGGAATCCGGGGACTTGTTCCCGGCCCGCGAGGAGATCCTCTTCATCGCCTTCGCGGTGATCATGGCCACCCTGGTGATCCAGGGGCTGACCCTACCGTGGCTGGTCCGACGGCTCGGCGTGCAGGCCGACTCCGACGCCGACAGGGAGGCCGAGCGGCAGCTGGCGCTGCGCGCGGCGAAGGCCGCCAAACGTCGGCTGAAGCAGATCGAAGAGGTCGAGGAACTCCCCGAGGACCTGGTGGAGACGCTCTACCGCAGGGCGTACGACGTCGGCGCCAGGATCAGCCCCGACCTGGTCGACGAGGAGCGCCGCGAGGCCTACGCGAAGCGCGTGGAGCGGATCCGCGACATCCAGCGGATCCAGCGCGAGATGATGTCCGCCGCCCGGCACGAGGTGCTGGCCGCGCGCAGCGAGCCCGGCGCCGACCCCGAGATCGTGGACCGGGTGCTGCGCCACCTGGACGTCCGCAGCCTGCGCGGCTCGTAGCCCACCGGCCGGGGCCCGGACGGTTCGTGGGCCCACCGGCCGGGGCCGGGTCAGACCTGGTAGCGGTCCGGGGCGAACAGGGCGATGTTGTCCGCGACCCACTCCGAGGTGCGGCGCAGCCCCTCCCGCAGCGGCACCCGCGGCTGCCAGCCCGCCCACGCGCGGGCGCGGGAGTTGTCCGACAGGAGCCGCTGGACCTCGCTGCCCGAGGGGCGCAGCCTGGCCGGGTCCACGACCACCTCGGCCTCCCGGCCCGAGGCCGCGATCAGTTCCCGGGCCAGGTCGCCGATGGAGATCTCCTCGCCCGTACCGAGGTTGACCACCTCGCCGACCGCCCGCTCGCACCGCGCCACGGCGAGGAAGCCCTCCGCCGTGTCCGTGACGTACGTGAAGTCGCGGGTCGGGGTCAGCGAGCCGAGGCGGACCTCGCGGGCGCCCGCGTGCAGTTGGGCGAGGATCGTCGGGATGACGGCGCGGGCCGACTGTCGGGGGCCGTAGGTGTTGAAGGGCCGCACCACCGTCACCGGCAGCTCGAAGGCGTGGTGGAAGGAGAGTGCCGTCATGTCGGCGCCGATCTTCGATGCCGAGTACGGGGACTGCGGCTGGAGCGGGTGCTCCTCGGAGATGGGCACCGTCAGGGCCGTTCCGTAGACCTCGCTGGTGGAGGTGTGCACGAGGCGCCGCACGCCGTGGCGGCGGCAGGCCTCGGCGATGTTCTGCGTCCCGGTGACGTTCGTCTGGACGTAGGCGCCCGGGGAGGCGTAGCTGTACGGGATCCCGATGAGCGCCGCCAGGTGGAAGACGGTGTCGCAGCCGGCCACGGCGTCGTTCACCCGGCCCGCGTCGCGGACGTCGCCCGCCCACATCTCGACGCGGCCGTCCGGGTCGGCCAGGTGGTGGGCCAGGTGGCCCTTCTCCCCGTACGGCTTGTAGTGGACCAGGGCGCGGACCCGCGCGCCGCGGGCCACCAGGAGGTCCACGAGGGTCGAGCCGATGAAGCCCTCGGCTCCGGTGACGAGGACGGTGCGGTCGGTCCAGTCGTCGTCGGTGTTCGCGGTGCCGGTGTGGGCGGTGCCGTCGGTGTTCACATGCGCTCCAGGGAGTTCGGGGTGTGCGGGACGCCGCGCGCCCACCAGGGATTACGGGACAGCCCTTAGGGGGCCTGCGAAGGGATCGGGGCCCGCGGAGGGGTCGGGGTCCCGAAGGAGAAGCCGGCGATGTGGACGACCTGCGCCGCCAGCAGTTGCGCGGCCCGCGCGTGCGGGCCCGGTCCGGCGGCGCCGGCCATCGTCGCCAGCCGGGCCGGATCGGCCAGCAGCGGCCCGACCAGGGCGGCGAGGCTCTCGGCGGTGGTCTCGGCATCGGGCAGCAGCAGGCCGGCGCCCGCGTCGGACAGCACCCGCGCGTTGTGGGTCTGGTGGTCGCCGGGCGCGTGCGGGTACGGGACCAGGACGGCCGGGACCCCGGTCGCGGCCAGCTCCGCCACCGTCGCGGAACCGGCCCGGCAGACCACCAGGTCGGCCGCCGCGTACACCAGGTCCATCCGGTCCAGGTAGGGCACGGCCCGGGCGATCCGTTGCCCGCCGCGCGCCGTCAGCTCCCGCACCGCGTCGGGCAGCGCCGCCGGGCCGGTCTTCACCAGGAGCTGGACGTCGTCACGGCCCTGCCACAGCCCGGCCAGTCCCACGGCGGCGCCGGTCAGCCGCAGCGCGCCCAGGCTGCCCCCGTTGAAGACGACCAGGCGCCGCCCCTCGGGGATCCCCAGCGCCCGCCGGGCTTCGACGCGCAGCGCCGACCGTTCCCCGCGCGAGCGGCCGGCCAGCCCCGACAGGGCGGCGGAGATGGGCATCCCGGTGGTCAGCGCGCGTTCCCCGCCCGCCAGGTGCGCGCGGCTGCGGTCGAAGGCGACGGCGATGTGCGGGGTGAGACGGGCCGCGAACCGGTTGGCCCGGCCCGGCACCGCGTTGGACTCGTGGATCACGGCGGGCAGTCCCGCGAGACGCGCCCCGAGCACGGCGGGCGCGCTCGGATAGCCGCCCATCCCGACGACGACCTGTGCGCCCCGGGCCCGGATCACGGCCCGGGCCTGGTGCGCCGAGCGCATCAGGGCGGCGGGCAACAGGTAGCGCTTGGCCCCGAGCGCGGGGTCGAAAGGGATCATGTCGACGGTGTGCAGGGGGTAGCCGGCGGCCGGGATCAGCTCGGTCTCCAGGCCCCGCTCGGTCCCGATGAAGGAGACCTCGGTGCCCGGGACGGCCGCCCGCAGGGCCTCGGCGAGCGCCAGCCCCGGGTAGATGTGGCCGCCGGTGCCGCCCGCACCGATCACGACGGAGAGGTGTGTGGTGGTGGTCATGGCCGCACACTCCCGGTGCGCCCTAAGAAGGTTCTAAGAGGTTCGCCCGCGCTCTTTGGCAGGCTTTGTCCCATGAGCCCGCTGAGCAGTCACCGGATCCTGGTGGTCGACGACGAACCCGAGGTGCGGGCCGCCGTACTGGACGGCCTCGCCGTCGAGGGGTACGAGGTGCGCGGCGCCGCCGACGGGCTGGCCGCGCTGTCCGAGGTGGCCGCCTGGGAGCCGGACGCCGTCGTCCTCGACGTGATGATGCCCGTCCTCGACGGACTCGCGGTGTGCCGCCGCCTCCGGGCGGTCGGCGACCGCGTCCCCGTACTCGTCCTGACCGCGCTGGACTCCGTCAGCGAGCGGGTCGACGGACTGGAGGCCGGCGCCGACGACTACCTGGTCAAGCCCTTCGCCCTCGACGAGCTGATCGCCCGGGTCCGGGCCCTGCTGCGGCGCGCCGCCCCCGACCCGGCGGGCGCGGACGGCCCGCTCGGCTACGCCGACCTGGTCCTCGACCCGGTGACCCGGACCGGGCTGCGGGGCGGCCGGCCGGTGGAGTTCAGCCGGACCGAGGCGGCCCTGCTGGAGCTGTTCCTGCGCCACCCCGGTCAGGTGCTGCCCCGGGAGCTGATCCTGGAACTGGTCTGGGGACGGGACTTCGGGCCGGACTCCAACTCCCTCGCCGTCTACGTGGGCTACCTGCGGCGCAAGCTCGAAGCGGGCGGCGAGCCCCGGCTGGTGCACACCGTGCACGGGGTCGGCTACCGGCTGGACGCCGCGTGAGCGGCGCGGGCCGGCGCCGACTCGGCGCGCCCTGGCGGCGCCGCCGTCCGCTGCGCACCCGCCTCGCGCTGGCCGTCACCGCCGCCGTGGCCCTGGTGGCCCTCGGCGTGTGCGCGGCGGCCTTCTTCGTCGTGCGCGGGGCCCTGTACCGACAGCTCGACCTCAGCCTCACCCAGTCCGCCCGGCTCGCCGCGCAGCGCCACCCCGACGTACGGCCCGGCGTCCTCGCCGGGGAGTGCCGCTTCCTGGCCGCGCCCGCCTGCGCCGAGGTGGTCGCCGCAGACCCGGCCGCCGACAGCCACGAGGCGGGCGGCCTGTTGCCGCCCGTGGACCCCGCCGCCCGGCAGGTGGCCGGGGGCACCAGGCCCCCGTACTACACGAACATCACCGTCGCCGGACATCCGGCGCGGATGCTCACCACCGACTACGCCGACGGCCGGGCCCTGCGCGTCGCCCTGCGCTCCGACAGCGTCCGCGACGGGATCGAGGAGGCGTCCTGGTGGCTCGCCCTGACCGGCGCGGCCGGCGTGCTGCTCGCCGCCCTGCTCGGCTCCTGGGTCTCGCGCACCGGCCTGGCGCCGGTGACCCGGCTCACCGCCACCGCCGAGCGGATCGCCGCCACCCGCGATCCGCGCCACCGCATCGAACTGCCGCCGCCCGGCCGGGAGGACGAGATCACCCGGCTGGCCGGGAGCTTCAACACGATGCTGGCGGAACTGGAGCAGTCGGTCACCGCCCAACGGCGCCTCGTCGCGGACGCCTCGCACGAGTTGCGCACTCCGCTCACCGCCCTGCGGACCAACGCCGAGCTGCTGGCGCGGGGGGAGCGGCTCACTCCCGAGCAGCGCGAGCGGGCCTCCCTCGCCCTGGGCAGGCAACTGCGCGAGGTGACGGGCCTGGTCAACGACCTGATCGAGCTGGCCCGGGACGAGGAGCCGCGGCCCCTGCTGGAACAGGTGCGCCTCGGGGCGCTGGTCGAGCACGGCGCGCAGGCCGCGCGAGAGCACTGGCCCGGCGTGGAGTTCCGGGTGGCGACGGCCGAGGTGGTGGTGGAGGGGGTGCCGGCCCGGCTGAGCCGGCTCGTCGGGAACCTGCTCGACAACGCGGCGAAGTTCAGCCCGCGGGGGATGCCGGTCGAGGTGCGGCTGCGGGCGCGCGAGGGGGGCGGCGCCGAGCTGACCGTGCGCGACCACGGCCCCGGCATCGCCGTCGAGGACCTGCCGTACGTCTTCGACCGCTTCTACCGGGCGGGCGTCGCGCGGGCCCTGCCCGGCTCGGGGCTGGGGCTGGCCATGGCCCGCCAGATCGCCCGGGCGCACGGGGCGGAGCTGACGGCGGGCCGGGCCCCGGGCGGCGGCGCCCTGCTGCGGTTGGTCTTCTGACGGGCACCGTCGGCACCACCGCACCGCACCGGCCCACCCGCCGGTCAGGGGTCAGGGGTGGAGGTCGGCCTCGGTGGTGCTGACGCGGGGGAGGGCGTACGGATGGTGTTCGGCCAGCCAGGTGATCATCCGCTCGCGCACCGCGCAGCGCAGGGTCCACACGTCGTCGGCGTTCTTGGCGGTCATCACCCCCCGCACCACGATGGTGTTGGGGGTGGTGTCGGTGACGGCCAGCGAAGCGGAGCGTTCGTCCCATTCGGGGACGTCCTTGAGGATCTCGGCGAGCCTGTCCCGCATCAGCGCCACCGGCGCCGCGTGGTCCAGGTGCCAGAAGACGGTGCCCGTCATCTGGGCCCCGCCGCGCGACCAGTTCTCGTAGGGCTTGCTGGTGAAGTACGAGACCGGCATCGTGATGCGGCGCTCGTCCCAGGTGCGGACCACCAGGAAGGTCAGGGTGATCTCCTCGACGGTGCCCCACTCCTTGTCCACGACCACGGTGTCCCCGATGCGCACGGTGTCGCCGAAGGCGATCTGGAGGCCGGCGAAGAGGTTGCCGAGGGAGGACTGCGCCGCGATGCCGGCCACGATGCCGAGGACTCCGGCCGAGGCGAGCACGGAGGCGCCGGCCACCCGCATCGGGGGGAAGGTCAGCAGCATCGAGGCGATGGCGACCACCACGACCACCGCCGTGACCACCCGCTGGATCAGCGTGACCTGGGTGCGGACCCGGCGGACCCGGGCGTCGTCGGGGGCGGCGGCGGCGTAGCGGGCGTAGGCGGAGTCCACGACGGCGGTGGCTATCCGGACGAGCAGCCAGGCGCTGCCGGCGATCGTCACCAGGGTCAGCAGGTGGCCCACGGCCGCCGCGTGATCGGCGGGGATCCCGGCCTGCCGGTAGGAGGCCCGGAGCAGTCCGGTGCCCAGGACCAGTCGGAACGGTGGGACGCAGCGGCGCAGCAGCCCCCACAGGGGGGTCTCGGTGTGACGGGCGTCGGCTTTGCGCAGCAGCAGGTCGAGCAGCCACCCGGCGAGCAGGGTGACGAGCAACGCGGAGCCGACGACGATCACGGGGCGCAGGACGCTCTCCATCTCCATGCGGGAGACCCTAGCCACGACGGGCCTTCGCGCTCACGCCGTTCGACGAATGGCACGATGGGAGGCATGAACATCATGCTCTTCCATTCGACGTACGGGCTGCGGCCCGCGGTGCTCGCGGCGGCCGATCGGCTGCGCGCGGCCGGGCACGAGGTCCATGTGCCGGACCTCTTCGAGGGGCGTACGTTCGCGACGGTCGAGGAGGGGATGGCCCACCAGGAGGAGGTCGGCCGCGACGAGCTGCTCAAGCGGGCGGTGTTGGCCTCGGCCCCCTACTCGGACCAGGGCCTGGTCTACGCCGGTTTCTCCTACGGGGGCTCCGTGGCCCAGCACCTGGCGCTGGCCGACGAGAAGGCGCGCGGTCTGCTGCTCCTGCACGGGACGTCGGACATCGCGGAGGACGCCTCGGCCGACGAGCTGCCGGTGCAGCTGCACGTGGCGGATCCGGACCCCTTCGAGCCGCACGACTGGCTGACCGCCTGGTACCTGCGGATGCGGCGGGCGGGCGCCGACGTGGAGGTCCATACCTATCCGGGGGCCGGGCACCTGTTCACCGACCCGGACCTCGACGACTATGACGCGGAGGCCGCCGAGGAGACCTGGCGGATCGCGCTCGGGTTCCTCGACGGCCTGTAGGACCCGCCGACGGCCGACGGCCGACGGGAAGGGGCCGCGGCCCCGGGCGCCCCCCCCCCCCGCCCCGGCCCCCCCCCCGCCCGGGGCGGGGGACACGCCCCCGGGCCCGGCCGGGGGGGGGGGGGTGGGGGGCCGGGCCCGCGCCCCCGC
>NZ_JBIUTJ010000005.1:434907-461671 GCF_044741845.1 Streptomyces sp. NPDC088097 | reverse complement strand
GTAATCGGGTGCACACATCACTTAGAGCGGGCACGTCAGGTCGGAATAAGACCGACGCGCCACAACGTCCTCGCTGTGTAATTGCCTGCAAGCACACCAGAAAACCGGAGCCTCACAGGTCTTTTTCAAAGGAACCTCATCCACCGAAATGGACGGGGTATCAACTTTTGGCGTTGATTTTTGGCACGCTGTTGAGTTCTCAAGGAACGGACGCTTCCTTTGTACTCACCCTCTCGGGCTTTCCTCCGGGCTTTTCGTTCTGTTCTTGCGTTTCCGACTCTATCAGAGTCAGTCTCGCTTGCTTTCCAGGTTCTTCGCTTTCGCGTTTTCCCTTTCCGGCGATTCCGACTCTATCAGATCCTTTCGGGCCTGACTCCCAGTCAGTGGGGCTTGCCTTCCGGGCTGTTGGGCCCTTCCGACTCCCGAACTCTAGCGGATTTCCCGGGCGACCGATAATCGGGCTTCGGAAATGAATTCGGACATGCCGAATGCGTTCCCGGTGGGAGATCGTGCTGAGTTGGGTGCCGCAACGAGGCGGCGGGATTTGTTGACCTTGGAACCTTTCGGCTCAGGGACAACTCGGAGAACCTTACGGACCCACGGGGGGTCTGTCAACCCTGGTGGTCAGGAGGGGGACTGGAGGTCTTCCACCCGGTCCAGGAGGCGGGTGAGCATGTCTCCCAGGGCTCCGCGTTCCGCGGTCGAGAGGTCCTGGAGGAGGTCCTCCTCGAACACCGTGGCCGCACGCATCGCGTCCAGCCACTTGCTCCGGCCCTCGTCCGTGAGCTCGACGATCACGCGGACCCGGTTGGACTCGTCGCGCTCTCGCGTGACCAGGCCCTCCGACGTCATGCGGTCGATCCGGTGCGTCATCGCCGCCGGGGTCAGGCCCAGCTGCTTCGCGAGTTCGCTCGGGCCCATGCGGTAGGGCGACCCGGAGATGACGAGGGCCTTGAGGACCTCCCACTCCGCGTTGCTGATGCCCAGGGCGGCGGTCTGACGTCCGTACGCGACGTTCATGCGGCGGTTCAGTCGGCTCAGGGCCGAGACCACCTTCTCGACCTGGGGGTCCAGGTCCTGGAACTCGCGCTGATAGACGGCGATCTGCTCATCGAGGCTCGGCTCGTGGACGGGCGTGGTGCCGTCGGGGGTGTCACCCATGCGTCGAAGTATGGCACGGGACTCGTTGGCGTCTAACTCCTTCAATGTGTAGAGTTAAGGATCGAACTTTAGTTGTGAAGTCTTCAAGTCTTCAGTGATCAAGGCAGGTGAGAAGTGACCAGGGTGATGGGCGCCGCGATGCGGCGGATCCAGGCCGGCAACGCGCTGACCGCGTTCGGTATCGGTTTCACGGTTCCGTTCCTCTACATCTACGTGGCGCAGGTGCGGGGTCTGGGTTCCATGGCGGCCACGAGCGCGTTCGTGGCCTTCGCCTTGGGCGCCCTGGTCGCGCTGCCCTTCACCGGTCGCGTCATCGACCGTCGTGGCCCGGTGCCCGTGGTCATCGGTGCGGCCGTGGTCGCCTCCGCCGGAGCGCTCGCGCTCGGGCTGTCGAACGGGGTCGTGCCGATCCTGCTGTCCGCCCTGGCGCTCGGCGCCGGGCAGGCAGTGATGCAGCCGGCGCTCGCCACGATGATCGTCTGGTGCTCGACCCCCTCGACCCGGACGCGCGCCTTCGCCCTCCAGTTCTTCATGCAGAACCTGGGCCTGGGCATCGGCGGGCTCGTCGGCGGTCAGATCGTCGACGTGGACCGGCCGGGGAGCTTCACCCTGCTGTTCGGCATCGAGGCCGTGATGTTCCTCGTGCTGGCCGCGGTCATAGCGAGCGTACGGATGCCGCAGGTCCCGGGGATCAACGACGCCATGGCCAAGGCCGCGGCGCCGGCCGGTGGCGGGTGGAAGCGGCTGCTCCAGCACAAGGCCATGGTGCAGCTGTGTCTGCTGGGCTTCGTGTTGTTCTTCGCCTGTTACGGACAGTTCGAGTCGGGTCTGGCCGCCTTCGGTACCGAGGCCGCGGGGATCTCCCCCTCGACCCTCGGGTTCGCGTTGGCCGCCAACACCGGTGCGATCGTCATCGCCCAGTTCGTGGTGCTGCGCCTGGTGGAGAAGCGTCGGCGCTCGCGGGTGATCGCGCTGGTCGGCCTGATCTGGACCGTGGCCTGGGTCATCGCCGGGTTCTCCGGTCTGGGGCACGGCAGCGCCGTGATGGCCGCCGGGGCGTTCATCACCACGTACGCGCTCTTCGGGATCGGCGAGGCCATGCTGTCGCCGACCCTCGCGCCGCTGGTCGCCGACCTGGCGCCGGAGGGGTCGGTCGGGCAGTACAACTCGGCCTTCGCCCTGGTCAAGCAGATGGCGCTCGCGCTCGGGCCGCTCGGCGTGCCGCTGGGCGCGGGGATTCCGATGCTCTACATCGGGATCTTCGTGATGGTCTCGCTGGGCATCGCCGGGTTGGCGCTGCGGCTCGGCAAGCAGCTGAGCCCGGTGCAGGACAACCCGTCGCTGTCCAGGATCGTGGCCCAGGGCGGGCCGGTCGCGGGCGCGGCCAAGGCCGCGGCCGCGGAGCCCGCGCACGTGTAGTCGTACGTATAGGTAGGTGTGCGAAAGGCCCCGGTCCACCTGGACCGGGGCCTTTTCGTGTGTGCGGCTACTTGTCGGGGAGGGCGAACTCGCACCAGACGGCCTTGCCGCCGCCGGGGGTGCGGCGGGTGCCCCACGAGGAGGCGATGGTGTCGACGATCGAGATGCCGCGGCCGGTCTCGTCGCCCGGTTCCGCGCGGCGGCGGCGCGGGAGGTGGTCGTCCCCGTCGGTGACCTCGACGATCAGCCGGCGGTCGGTACGGCGCAGGCGCAGGCGCATGGGCGGGGTGCCGTGCTGGAGGGAGTTCGCGACGAGCTCGCTCGCGGCGAGGACGCCGAGGTCGCACAGTTCCGACGGGAAGCGCCACGAGGCGAGGACTCCCTGGGCGAAGGCGCGGGCGCGGGGGGCGGCCTCGACGCCGCCGAGGAGTTCCAGGGCGGCGTTGTGGAACAGCTCGGCGTCGGCTCCGGTGCGGGCGGGCTGCTGGAGGACCATGACGGCCACGTCGTCGTCGTGGTCGGCGTCCACGCCGAGGGCCCGCATCAGGCGGTCGCAGACGACGGCGGGGGTGCCCTGGGCTCCGGCGAAGGCGCGCTCCAGGGTGGCGACGCCCTCGTCGATGTCCTCGCCTCGGCGCTCGACGAGGCCGTCGGTGTAGAGGACGGCTGTGGAGCCGGGGCCGAGCGCGATGGTGCCCGAGGTGTGGAGCCAGCCGCCGGTGCCGAGCGGCGGGCCGGTGGGGTCGGCGGCGCGGCGTACGGTGCCGTCCTCGTCGCGGACCAGGATCGGGAGGTGGCCCGCGGAGGCGTAGGCGAGCAGGCCCTCGTTGGGGTCGTGGACGGCGTAGACGCAGGTGGCGATCTGGCTGGCGTCGATCTCGGCGGCGAGGCCGTCGAGGAGCTGGAGCACCTCGTGCGGGGGCAGGTCGAGGCGGGCGTAGGCGCGGACGGCCGTGCGGAGCTGGCCCATGACGGCGGCGGCGCGGACCCCGCGGCCCATGACGTCGCCGATGACGAGCGCGGTGCGGCCGGCGCCGAGGGTGATGACGTCGTACCAGTCGCCGCCGACGGCCGCCTCGGTGCCGCCGGGCTGGTAGGTGGCGGCGATGCGGAGGTCGTCGGGCTGTTCCAGTTCCTGCGGGAGGAGGCTGCGCTGGAGGGTGACGGCCGCCTCGCGCTGGCGGCGTTCGCTGGCGCGCAGACGGTCCAGGGCCTCGGTGTGGTCGGTGACGTCGGCGAGGTGGATCAGGACGCCGGTGTGGTGGGGGGCGCGTTCGGCGTGCGGCTCGGCCTTGGGGAAGTCGACCGGGGTGCAGGTGACCGTGTAGGAGTGCGTGCCGCCGGGGGCGGTGCGGTTCTTGGCCGTACGGGGCTTTCCGCTGCGCTGGACCTGGTCGAGGAGCGGGAGCAGGCCGAGCTCACCGAGCTCGGGGAGGGCCTCGTGGGCGGGGGCGCCGGCGGCGCGGGGGCCGAAGCCGGCGGTGTAGGCGTCGTTGACGTAGGCCACGCGGTGCTCGGGGCCGTGCACGAGGGCGATGAGAGCCGGGAGCAGGCCGAGGACTTCTCTTGCGGACAGCTCGTCGAGGGCGGGCGCGGCGGGGAGCGGCACCGTGCCGGTGCCGGAGACGGTGGCGTCGGCGGGGCAGCCCTCGGGTGGCGTGCCGGAGTGGCCGGCGGCGCCGCGGGCTGCCGGGACGGAGCCCTCACCCCGTTTGGCCTGGGCTGCGGCGTGCTCGTTCCGGGCGGCTGCGCGGCGCTGCGTTCCGGGAAAGCGGGCGCTCCAGCGCGTGAAGTTCACTGCGTTCAAGCCTCGTGGTGTCGCAGGTGGTCGCGGTGTCTCCCCCGGCTACCGGTGGTGGGAGTCGCCCTGTGTGGTCGATGTGGTCACTGTGTCACTGGGTCGCTGTGGTTGGTGGCGGGACGGGGGCACTCGGTCAAGTCGTTCACGTCGTGTCCGTCGTGTGCGTCGTTCGTGTTCTTCGTGTCTTCAAGGTCGTTCCGGGCCGTCGTCTGCCGGAAGGGCCGTTCCGCGCGGGGTGACGGGGTGCGAAAGTCACTCTGCGCAGGCGCGAGCCCACCTATGGTCACACGTCCAGTGTGGCCGACCGGACTGACAACGTCAGCCCTGGCCGCCTCGCGGGGGGTCCGGGGCTGGGGTCGGCGGGTGGGGCTTGGGGCCCCCGCCGGCAGCCAGTTCGAATTCCGCCCTGGGGTGTTCGAGGGAGCCCAGGGAGACGATCTCGCGCTTGAAGAGTCCCGAGAGGGTCCATTCGGCAAGGACGCGCATCTTCCGGTTGAAGGTGGGGACCCGGCTGAGGTGGTAGGCGCGGTGCATGAACCAGGCGGGGTAGCCCTTGAGCTTGCGGCCGTAGACGTGCGCGACCCCCTTGTGCAGGCCGAGGGAGGCCACGGAGCCCACGTACTTGTGGGCGTATTCGGTCAGGACCTCGTCGCGTAGGGCGGCCACGAGGTTGGCGGAGAGCTGCTTGGCCTGGCGGACGGCGTGCTGGGCATTGGGGGCGCATTCGCGGCCGGGTTCGGCGGCGGTGATGTCGGGGACGGCGGCGGCGTCGCCGGCGGACCAGGCGTGCTCGACTCCTTCGACGGTGAGGAAGGAGGTGCAGGTGAGGCGCCCGCGTTCGTTCTTGGGGAGGTCGCTGGCGGCGAGGACCGGGTGGGGTTTGACGCCGGCGGTCCAGACGACGGTGCGGGTGGGGAAGCGGGAGCCGTCGCTGAGGACGGCCACGCGGTTCTCGCAGGATTCCAGGCGGGTCTCCAGCCGCACGTCGATGTTGCGGCGGCGCAGTTCGCGCACGGTGTAGATGCCCATCTCCGGGCCGACCTCGGGGAGGATCCGGTCACTGGCCTCGACCAGCACCCACTTCATGTCCTCGGCCTTGATGTTGTGGTAGTACCGGGCCGCGTAGCGGGCCATGTCCTCCAGTTCGCCGAGCGCCTCGACGCCCGCGTACCCACCGCCGACGAACACGAAGGTGAGGGCGGCGTCGCGAATGGCGGGATCGCGGGTGGATGAGGCGATGTCCATCTGTTCGATGACGTGGTTGCGCAGGCCGATGGCCTCTTCCACTGTCTTGAATCCGATGGCGTAGTCGGCGAGTCCCGGAATGGGGAGGGTGCGGGAGACGGAGCCGGGGGCGAGGACGAGTTCGTCGTATTCGATCTCGATGTCGCCGGTCCCCTCCTCCGCGGTGGCGAGGGTGGTGACGGTCGCGGTCCGCTTGGCGTGGTCGATGCTCTTGGCCTCGCCGATGACGATGCGGCAGCGGTTCAGGACGCGGCGCAGGGGGACCACGACGTGCCGGGGTGAGATCGAGCCGGCGGCGGCCTCGGGGAGGAAGGGCTGGTACGTCATGTACGGCGCCGGGGTCACGACGGTGACCTCGGCTTCTCCGGATCTCAGCTTCCGCTGGAGACCCAGGGCCGTGTACATGCCGACGTATCCACCGCCGACGACGAGGATGCGCGTACGGGGCGGGGTACCGGGGGCGTCGCCCCGGGAGTTAGCAGCCTTCACCACCCCATGACGCAACGTGGCCGGGAGTTTGTCCACAGGCCCGACACATTGTGTGACCGGCGGTGGCCGTTGGACGGGCCTGCGGAGAGGCTCTGATCGGGGTGGGACTCCGCAGGTCAGGGGGCGCGGAGGGAGTGATTCCGGGGGCTTCTGGCGGAAAAGTGGGGGTGAATGCTCCGATCGGGCGGTGCTCCGTCCGGGGCTACCTCTTCTGAATTGACTCTGGCTCAACTATGTTCGTATCTCGTCGAAGAGTAGGACCAGGGCCCTCATGACCGTGGCCCCCCTCTCGACACGAAGGCGGGGAGTGTCTCCGGGGGGAGACAAATGATTACCGGGGGATACATATGCACATTTCCGATTTCCATGGTTCTGCCACCGCTCTGTCCGCGGACAGCGGCGGTCGCGTGATGACGGGCGCCACGACCCACGGGGTGGGTCGCTCCACGCCGCTGCGCGTCGACGCGCAGCGCAATCTCGAACACGTACTGCGCGCGGCCCGCGAGGTCTTCGGCGAGCTGGGCTACGGGGCTCCGATGGAGGACGTGGCACGGCGCGCGCGGGTCGGCGTCGGGACCGTCTACCGGCGGTTCCCGAGCAAGGACGTCCTGGTCCGACGGATAGCCGAGGAAGAGACCGCCCGGCTGACCGAGCAGGCCAAGTCCGCCCTGGGTCAGGAGGAGGAGCCGTGGCAGGCGCTGTCGCGCTTCCTGCGGACCTCCGTGGCCTCGGGCGCGGGCAGGCTGCTGCCGCCGCAGGTGCTCCGCGTCGGGCCCGCCGAGGAGGACGGGGCCGAAGAGGTGCCCGCCGCGCGGGTGCCTCACCAGCGCCAGGGCTTGGTCAACAGTGCCGGTGGCACCGCCTCCGGGGTGCCGGAGCTGCGGGTCGTCGGCTCGCGGAGCCCGATCGATGACGAGCCGTCCGAGGACTCCGGCGCGGGTGCGCTGCTGGAGGTCGTCGGCCGGCTCGTGGACCGGGCCCGGGAGGCCGGGGAGCTGCGGACCGACGTCACGGTGGCCGATGTGCTGCTGGTGATAGCCACCGCCGCGCCGGCCCTGCCGGACCCGGCTCACCAGGCCGCGGCTTCGGCCCGGCTGCTCGACATCCTGCTCGAAGGGCTGCGCTCCCGGACGGTGTGAGGCGGGGCGGGGCGGTCGGGTCGCTCCGGGCGGGTGTCGGACGCGGCTTCGGTCGCGTGAGGCACCCGCCGGGCGGCTCGGCAGCCCGGCCGGGTCGTGCGGGGCACGCGCGGCCGGGGCCGGTCGGTTGTGGTCGGTTCGGCCGGGGCCGCGTCGTGCGGGGCCGGTTCGGTGGTCGGTCCGGTGCGGCCTCGTCGTGGACGCGCTTCGTGGGTCCCTGGCGGGTTCTGGGGTGGACGCTCGTCGTGGTCCCGTGATGGGGCTCGATGTGAGGCCTCGGCGTAGTCCCGTTGTGGGTCCCCGTGGTGGGGCCGGCTGTGAGGCCTCGGCGTAGTCCCGTCATGGGGACGTGTCGTGGGGCTCGCGGTGGGTGCCCGTTGTGGGCGCGTCAACGAGGGTGTGTGGATGGCCTGTCGCCCGAACGGGTGAGGGGGCCGTCGACGGGGTCACCGAGCCGGCCCGATGTGCCCGGACGAGTGGATGGTGCGCGGAGGAGACCGGCGCGGCTTCGCCGTGTGCCACGCTGGATCGGTGTACCGGTTCGAGTGTGGCGTGCGGGGGCTTCCGCGGTGAGCGTTGACGGGCGGGACGAGTCTCCCGGTGGCGCCGGTGGCGAGGTCGGGGCGGGCAGTCTGCCCGCCGGTCAGGTCCCCGCCCAGCGCGAACCGGGCGGGCGACGAGCCGCGTCGGGAGCGCCCGGCGTCGATCTGCCGCCTTCCGACGCCGACTTGATCGCCCGGATGCGCGGTGGCGACGACGGGGCGTACGAGGAGCTGTTCCGTCGGCACTCCGAGGCCGTACGCCGTTACGCCCGCACCTGTTGCCGGGACGGGCACACCGCCGACGATCTCACCGCCGAGGTGTTCGCACGGACCCTCCAGGCGGTGCGCGGTGGGGCGGGGCCGGACCACTCGGTGCGGGCCTATCTGCTGACCACCGTCCGACGCGTGGCCGCGGCCTGGGCGAAGACCGCTCGGCGGGAGCAGCTGGTCGAGGACTTCGCGGTGTTCGCGGAGCAGGCCGCCACGGGTGCGGAGAGCCTGTCCGGGGACGACACCCTGGAGTTGGGCGCCGATGTCCGGGCGATGCACGAAGCCGAACAGTCGCTCGCCCTGCAGGCCTTCCGGAGCCTGCCCGAGCGGTGGCAGGCCGTGCTCTGGCACACCACCGTCGAGGAAGCCTCGCCCAGTGCGATCGCCCCGCTGTTCGGGTTGAGCGCCAATGCGACCGCCGTGCTGGCCAGTCGGGCCCGGGAGGGCCTCAAGCAGGCCTACCTCCAGGCCCATGTGAGTACCGCGCTCAGTTCGGGCGGGGACTGCGCGCGGTACGCGGACCGGCTGGGCGCCTACGCCCGGGGCGGCCTGCGGATGCGGGCCGAGCGGGGGCTGCGCAAGCATCTGGAGGAGTGCGCCAAGTGCCGGCTGGCCGCCGGGGAGCTCAAGGACGTCAACGCCGGGATCCCCGCGCTGCTGCCGGTCGCGGTCATCGGGTGGTTCGCCGCCGGTTATGCCGCCAAGGCGGCGGGGGTGGTGGCCGGAGGGGCCGTCGCCGCCGGGGGCGCGGGTGCCGCCGCCGCGGCCGCCGGAGGGTCCTCGGTCGGTGCGGGTGCGGGTGCCGGTGCGGCGGGGGCCGGGGCTGCCGGGGGGAGCGGGGCCGGAGGCGCCGGTGGGGCCGCCGTGTCCGAGGGGCTCGGGATGCCCGCGAAGGCCGCCATCGCCGCCGGGATAGCGGTCGCGGCCGCCGCCGGGGTGGTCTTCGCCCTGACCGGGGACGAGCCCGAGCCACAGGCGCGGCCCGCGCCCGTGATGGCCGCGCCGGTGGCGCCCGTACCGCCTCCCGTCTCACCGGCCCCGAGCGCCCCCGGGGTGTCGGTGCCGGCGCCGCGGGGGTCCGTACCGCCGTCGCGGGCGCCCTCACCGAGCGCGTCCGCCCGGCCGGCTCCGGCTTCGGTGTCGCCCTCGCGCCCGGCCTCGGCCCCGGCGACCCTGCGGCCCTCGCCGACGCGGGCGTCGACCTCGCCGATCCCTTCGCCCGTGCCACCGCCCGCGCCCGCGCAGGGCTTCCGGCTGGCCACGCTGGGGCACTCCGCGTACGGGGGCCACACCGGTCCCGAGCTGGAGACGTGGCGCAGCGGTTGGGTGTGGCAGCGGTGGGGGCTGGAGGTGGGCGGGCAGCGGTTCGGGCAGGGGATCACGGTCAACTCCCGCTCCTCGGTGGAGATCACCCTCAACCGGAAGTGCACGAGCTTTTCGGCGCGGGCCGGGGTGGACGGCCTGTCGCTGCTGACCGACGGGACGGTGCGGTTCTCCGTGTACGGCGACGGGGAGCGCCTGTGGCGTTCGCAGGAGCTGGGGTACGGGGACCCCCCGGCCTCCGTGCGGGTGGCGCTGGCCGGGCGCAAGACGCTGCGGCTGGTGGTGGAGCGGGTGGGGCAGGGCCGGCTGCCGACGCTGGCGAGCTGGGCGGACTCCGTGATCAGCTGTCGGTGATCGGCGGCCGTGATCAGCTGCCGTGATCAGCTGTCGGTGATCAGCCGGTCCTGAGCCGGTTGAGGGCGGTCACGGCTCCGTCCGGGGTGAGGTCCCGGCCCGCGGCCCGGGCTTCGGCGTACGCGGCCGGACCGAGTACGGCTCGGGTGCGGGCCGGGAGTCCGTCGAGGAGGCTCTGCTCCGGGACCGCGCGGGGGTGGCCCGTACGCCAGGCGGTGGCGGCCGCGAGGATCCGTACGCTCGCGGCGGGCTCGCCGGCTTCGGCGAGGAGGAGGGCCGCGGTCTCGGCGAGGGCGGCCAGGACGCGTTCGGCGCAGCGTGCGGCGATGGCCGACCCGAGGGCGGGTGCGATCAGGTCGAGGCCGGCGGCGGGGCCTTCCGTCCGGGCGGCGAGCAGCGCCTCGGCGTTGTCGAGCCCGGCGGTGAGGTGCGCGGGGACGGTGATCCGAGCCGCTTCGGCCCGGGCGAGGCGGCACTCGGCCCGGGCGCGGTCCGTGTCGCCGAGGGTCAGGGCGATCCGGGCGGAAAGCAGTCGGGCGAAGGTGGTGACGTCGTACACCCCGCCGAACTCCTCGGCCTCGCGGTCGGCTTCGGCCAGGAGGCGGGCGGCGGCTTCGACGTCCCCGGCGCAGTAGGCGGCCTCGGCGATCCGGGCGATGGCGAAGGGGGCCTCGATGTGGGCGCCGACCTCGTGGGCCAGGCGCAGGCAGTCCTCGTACTCGGTGCGGGCCTCGTCGTACCGGCCGCGGGACAGGGCGAGTTCGCCGGCGGCGCTGGCCACTTGGGCGCGGGTCCAGCGGTCGCCGAGGCGGTGGGCGATCCGGCGCAGTTCGGCGAGGTCCTCGTCGAGGGTGGGCAGGCCGCCGGTGGTGTCGATGGCGACGTGGGTGCGGAGCAGGAGGGTGACGCCGAGTTCCCAGTCGCCGGCGTAGCGGCGACAGCCCTCGACGGCTTCGTCGAGGTGGGTGTGGAAGTCGATGGCGTCGTGGGCTTCGCCGGTGAGGAGGCCGGTCGCGGGCCAGAGCATGCCGGGAAAGCGGCAGGTCTCGGGCGAGGCGTGCCGGAAGGTGTCGCGGATGCGGAGGGCCAGGGCGCGGTATTCGGGGGTGCGGAAGCGTTCGGAGCCGTTGTTCTCGGCGAGCAGGAAGATGTGGAGCACCTGGAGGCGCATGAAGTCCCAGAAGCCGGGTGATCCCTCGGGGGGTTCCTGCCGGGTGAGGGCCAAGGCCCGCCCGGCCCATTCGGCGCCCTCCGCGCGGTAGTCGCGCAGCCACCAGAACCAGCCGAGGGCGAAGACGAGGCGCTGGGCGGTGGCGGGGGCCGCCTCGGAAGCGGGCCCGGCCGTGGACCGGGGCCCGGGCGCGGTCGCGGTGTGGAGGGCGGCGCGGAGGTTGTCGAGTTCCGTCTCGACGCGGCGCGTCCAGGGCAGCTGGTCGGCGGAGCGCAGGAGCGGTTCCGCGTGCTCGGCGAGGGCGAGGTAGTGGGCGGTGTGGCGGGCGGTCGTGGCGCGGATGCCGTCCGGGTCCTCGGCGGCGCGTTCGCCGGCGTACTCGTGGATGGTTTCGAGCATGCGGTAGCGCATGCCGTCGGGTGCGGGTTCGGCCTGGACGAGGGACTTGTCGACGAGGGAGCCGAGGATGTCGGCGACGTCGTAGGAGGGGTCGGCGCAGACGTCCTCGGCGGCGGCGAGGTCGCAGCCGCCGGCGAAGACGGAGAGCCGGGCCAGGACGGTGCGTTCGGCGGTGTCCAGGAGGTCCCAGGACCAGTCGACGACGGCCCGCAGGGTCTGCTGGCGGGGCAGGACCGTACGGGCACCGCCGGTCAGCAACCGGAAGCGGTCGTCGAGCCGCTCGGCGATCTGCCGCGGGGTCAGCAACCGCAGCCGTGCGGCGGCCAGTTCGATGGCCAACGGCAGCCCGTCCAGCCGGCGGCAGATCTCGACCGCCGCCTCCGGGTCGTCGGCGGGGTCGAAGTCGGGGCGGGCGCTGCGGGCGCGGTCGGTGAAGAGCCGGTGGGCGGTGGCGGGCGGGAGGGGTTCGACGGGGCGCAACGATTCGCCGGGGACACCGAGGGGTTCGCGGCTGGTGGCGAGGATCCGGACGCCGGGGCAGTGGGTGAGGAGGCGTTCGGCGAGTTCGGCGGCGGCGCCGATGACGTGCTCGCAGTTGTCGAGGACGAGGAGCACCTCGCGGTGGGCGAGGTGCTCGACGAGGACGGCGGTCGGATCGGCGTCGGTGGCGGCCCGCTCGCGGGCGACGAAGCCGTTCTCGCGCAGGCCGAGGGCGCTGAGGACGGCGCCGGGGACGGCCGCGGGGTGGTCGAGGCGGGCCAGTTCGACGAGCCGGCCGGAATCGGGCCGGTCGGCGGCCGCGTGCTCGGCGAGGCGGGTCTTCCCGGAGCCGCCGGGGCCGGTGAGGGTGACGAGGCGGAAGCGGGCCAGGTCCTCGGCGAGGGCGGCGAGCTCGACTTCGCGGCCGACGAAGGAGGTCAGGCGGGGGCGGAGGTTGCCCCGGGGCGGCGGGGCCGGGGGCGTGGACGCGGGCTCGGGCTCGGGCTCGGGCTCGGTATGGAGCAACTCGGCGTGCAGGGCGCGCAGTTCCGGGCCGGGGTCGGTGCCGAGGCCTTCGGCTAGGGCGGTGCGGGTGTGTTCGTACGCGGCGAGGGCCTCGGCGGGGCGGCCGTCGGCGCGCAGGGCGCGGAGCTGCTGGGCGCGGAGTCCTTCGTCGTACGGATGCTCCTGGATCAGGGCCTCCAGCTCCGGGAGGAGTGCGCCGGGAGCGGTGGCGCCGCCGCGCAGGTCCGCCTCGACGCGGTCGCGCGCGGCGCGGGTGCGGCGGGCTTGGGGGGCGGCGGCGTGGGCACCGCGGGCGGGCTCGGGGAGGTCGACGAGGGCGGGGCCGCGCCAGAGGGCGAGGGCCTCCCGGAGGGTTTCGGCGGCAAGGGCGGGGTCGGCGGGCAGTTGCCGGGCCCCTTCGGCGGCGAGCCGGGTGAAGCGGTGGAGGTCGACGTCCTCGCGGGCGGCGGTGAGGCGGTAGCCGCCGGAGGGGTCGGCGCGGACGGCGTCGCGGGAGCCGAGGGTTCGGCGCAGGCGGGACACGAGGGCCTGGAGGGCGGCGGGGGCGTCCCGGGGCGGGTCGTCGCCCCAGACCTCGTCGATCAGGTCGGGGACGGGGGCCGCGGCGGGGGCGCCGGCGCGGAGGGCGAGGGCGGTGAGGAGCGCGCGCAGGCGGGCGCCGCCGAGGGAGAGGGGGGCGCCGGTCTCGTCGTGTGCCTCGGTGGTGCCGAGGATGAGGTACCGCACCGGGCAATTCTGCCTTGGCCCTGGCCGGGCGGGGGTGGGGGTCGGCCGGCGGAGCCCGGGCCATGCCGGCGTCATGCGGGGGCGGCGGGGCCTGCGAGGGCGCGGGGCCCGGTCAGGGACCTGGGGAGGGCAGCTCCCTGAGGGGCCGGCCGGGGGCGGGGGGCGGGGCGGGGCCCCGCGGGGCTCGTCCCCGACCCGCCCTTCCACCGTTTCCCCGGGGCTGCGCCCCGGACCCCACCGAACGGTCAAGGCTGCGCCGCACCCCGAACGGCCAAAGCCGCGGGACCGAATCCCGAGCGACCGGGGGCAGGGACCGGGCGGCCGGGGCACCGGGGGCGGGCGGGGCTGCTGTAGTGCACCGGCCGGGGTGGGGTCAGGGGTGGGGGATCGGGCCTGTGGGGCGGGGGAGGGCGGCCGGGGTGAGGCGGGGGAGGGCGGTGTCCAGGGCGGGGACGGCTCGGCGGCGCGGGGTGGAGGTGCCGGTCCAGCAGGTGCCGCGGCGGGCCAGGAGGCGGCGGAGCCACAGTTCCATGGAGACGAGTTCCGCGAGTCCGTCGAGCGGGACGGGGCGCCCGTCGGCGGCGTCGAGCAGGGCCTGTCGCACGACGCGGGCCTCGATCAGGCCGGCGTCGGCGAGCAGGGGCGCGTCGAAGAGGTCGAGCAGGCCGGGCAGGGCGGCGCGCAGCCCGAGCCGGGTGGCGGTCTCGTTCGGGGTGTGGGCGGTGACGCCCCAGCCGGGCGGGAGTTCGCGTACGCCGGCGGAGGCCAGGACGGTGCGCAGGATCGCGGCGCGGGCCCCGGGTTGCACCCGGAGGGACTCGGGCAGGGCGCGCGCGGCCCGTACGACCTGGTTGTCGAGGAACGGGGCGTGCAGCCGCTGGCTTCGGACCTCGACGGCCTGCTCGAAGACCCGGTGGTCGGCGGCGTGGCGGGCGAGCAGGGCGCGGGCGCGGGCCTCTCCGGGGCGCGGGGAGAGCGGGGGGCGTCCGGCGGCGGCGGCCAGACGGATCGATACTTCCGCGAGGGCTTCGCCGGTGAGCCAGGCGGCGGCCGGGCCGGGTCGGGACCAGGTCAGGGCGGCGAGCGAGGCGTCGACCGGGCCCGTGAGGGACGGGGTGAGGCCGCCCTCGCGCAGTCGGGCGGCGGCCGCTTCGATGCCCGCGCGGTACGGCGTACGGGCGAGGCGGCGGGCGGCGGCGTACACGGTGAGCGGGACGAGCAGGGACTCCCCCGACGCGGAGGCGGAGCGGGCGAGGGCTGCGACGGGGCGCAGCAGGTGGCGGCGTCGGCGGTCGAGGAGGAGGTCGGCCATGCGGGCGGGGTGGGCGTCGAGGACCTGGCGGGCGCCGTGGCCGGTGAAGTGGTCGGCGGATCCGGCGGCCAGCCGGCGGCGTTCGCGGGCGGCGGTGACCAGGGAGGGGCCGGGTTCGTCGGTGAGGGGGCCGTCGAGTTCCGCGTACGGGAGGGCTTCCTCGGCGGCGGCCACGACGACGTGGTGCAGGCGGGGGCTGGCCGCGATGGCGTGGGCGCGTTCGAGTTCGCCCTCGCGGCCCTGCGGGGTGGCGAGGTCGTTGAAGGTGACGGCGAGGAGGCGGGATCCGGAGCCGGGAAGGGTGCCGGGGGCGCCGGGCAGTCCGGCGGCGAGGAGGGCGAGGGTGGCGGAGGCGCTGCCGCCGGAGAGGTCGGCTCCGACGCCCGGCGCGGGGGCCCCGCGGGCGGCGCGGCGGTCGGCGGGGCCCATTCCGGGCACGGGCCCGGGGTCGGGGACCAGGGTGTCGGGGGCATGGCGGGGCGCTGTGAGCCGGGCGCGCACCGCGTCGACCAAAGCTTCCCGTACGCCCTCCACCGCGCGCCCGGCGTCGGCCTCGGGCGCGGCGACGGCGAGGGAGGCGACCGTCTCGTAGCCGGTGATCTCGCGGGAGCCCTCGCGCAGGATCAGGGTGTGGCCGGGCGGGATGCGCCGCACCCCGGCGTACGGTGTGCCGTCGCCCAGTGCCTCGGGGCTGTCGGGGCAGGCCAGGAGGGCGGCGAGGTGGCCGATGTCGAGCTGCGCCTCGATGAGGTCGGCGAGCGGTAGGGCGGCGGTGGCGTACGCGGTCCCGCCGGCCCACGGCGTGTAGAAGACGGGGCGGGCGCCGGCGACGTCGCCGAGGACGGTGATGCGGCGTCCGGCCTGGACGACGGCGGTGTAGCTGCCGGACCACTCGGTGAGGTGGCGCAGGGCTCCGCCGCGGGCGGCGTAGAGGCCGCGGCGCAGTTCGGCGTCGGTGGCGCCGCAGCAGCCGAGGACGGCGAGGCGGGTGAAGGGGTCGGCGGGGTCCGCGGTGACGGTGCGGATCTCGTCCGGGCGCCAGTCGCCGACGGCCCAGAGGGGGTCGGGGTCGCCCCAGAGGAGTTGGGCTCCGACGGGGTGGACGGTGCGGTCGGCGTCTTGGGCGGCGGGATCGTCGGCGGAGGCGGCGTCGGCGAGGCCGCCGCGCGGGGGGTCGGCGTGGGGCAGGCCGTGGCCGCCGCCGTCGTGGCCGTACCCGGAGGAGCCGTACCCGGAGGAGCCATAGCCCGCGGACCCGCGGCCGCCGGACCCGTAGCCGCCGGATCCGTTGCCGTTCGCGTGGCCGTTGGCGGATGTGCGCCGGTCAGAGACCCTTCCGGCCGTGCCGAAGCTCGCGGCGATACTGCTCCAGCCGACCAACCAGCGCACCGCCGCCTCCCCCAGCCCGTGGGCACATGACCGGGGCGGCTGACGGCGCGATCGGCGCGGTCGACACGTACGGATTGCACGGACGTACAGCGCGTACGGCGCGACCGGCACGGACGCCGTGCGCGGCTGCTGAGGGCGCGGCCGGCAGACCCCGGGTGGCTCGGGGTCCATGCTGCCACGAGACGGGCGTGCGAGAGTGACTTCGGGGCGCGCACATGTAAACGAACACGCCCCGGTCACACGGTATTTGGCGTTCCGTTCCCACCGTCCCATAGGTCGCTTTCGGCCATTCTTCGGCCGTGTCGAGTACGCGCGCCGGCGCTCCCGCGGGGCGCGGCCCGGGAGGCGCCTTCCGCCTCCCGGACCGTTCCGCCACCCGCGGGGATTGAGGCAGCGGCATCCCCCGGCCCACCGGATCCACGCGGCGGGCCGACCCACGCACCGCACATCGAATCGCCGGGCCCCGGGAGCGGCCAGAGCGCACGGCCGGGCGCACGGCCACACGGCCGGAGCACGAGCTGACACGTGCGCCCCGGGGTCGGGGGCGGCCCGGCTGTGCGTACGGACAACAATCCCGCCATACGGAAGGAGGGGCCTTAACGCTTGGGAGGCGGGGAACTACGCTGGGTTTACGAAATGCCGGGCGCCTATGCCCCGGCGGCGTCAACGTTCCGCGTGTGACGAGGGGTGGCGCATGTCCAGGGAGCTCCGCGAGCCCAATGAGAAACTCGGCGCCGTCCTCGCCCTCGCGGGCATCAGCAACGCGGGGCTGGCCCGGCGCGTCAACGATCTCGGCGCACAGCGCGGCCTGACCCTGCGGTACGACAAGACCTCGGTCGCGCGGTGGGTGTCCAAGGGGATGGTGCCGCAGGGCGCCGCCCCGCACCTGATCGCCGCCGCCATCGGGGCGAAGCTGGGCCGGCCGGTTCCGCTGCACGAGATCGGGCTGGCGGACGCCGATCCGGCGCCCGAGGTCGGGCTGGCCTTCCCGCGCGACATCGGCGCGGCCGTGCGGTCGGCCACCGACCTCTACCGGCTCGACCTCGCGGGTCGGCGCGGCGGTGGCGGGATCTGGCAGTCGCTCGCCGGTTCCTTCTCGGTGTCGGCGTACGCGACGCCCGCCTCGCGCTGGCTGATATCTCCGGCCGACGGCTCGGTGGCGCGCGAACCCGGTCCGGCGACGGCCCGCTCGGGCGCATCCTCCGCCCCCGCCGGCGCGACCCCCGCGCAGGGCGTTGTGCCCGCCCGCCCGGCACCCGAAACCGGGCCGCGCCCCTCCCCCGTACCGGCCCCGGCCGCCGCGCCCGTCCCGGCGTCCGCCCCGGCCGTGCTGTCCGACTCCTCCCCCCAGCGCGTGGGCCACAGCGACGTGACGAAGCTGCGCGAGGCCGCCGAGGACGCCCGCCGCTGGGACTCCAAGTACGGCGGCGGCGACTGGCGTTCGTCGATGGTGCCCGAGTGCCTGCGGGTGGACGCCGCGCCGCTGCTGCTGGGCTCCTACAGCGACGAGGTGGGCCGCGCCCTCTTCGGGGCCACCGCCGAACTGACCCGGCTGGCCGGGTGGATGGCGTTCGACACGGGTCAGCAGGAGGCCGCCCAGCGCTACTACATCCAGGCGCTGCGGCTGGCCCGCGCCGCCGCCGACGTCCCGCTCGGCGGGTACGTGCTGGCCTCGATGTCCCTCCAGGCGACCTACCGCGACTTCCCCGACGAGGGCGTGGACCTCGCCCAGGCCGCCGTCGAGCGCAACCGCGGCCTGGCCACCTCCCGCACCATGAGCTTCTTCCGCCTGGTCGAGGCCCGGGCGCACGCGAAGGCCGGCGATTCGGCGGCCGCCGGGGCGGCGCTGCGCGCGGCCGAGGGCTGGCTGGAACGCTCCCGCGACGGCGACCCCGACCCCACCTGGCTGGGCTTCTACTCGTACGACCGGTTCGCGGCGGACGCGGCGGAGTGCTACCGGGACCTCAAACTCCCGCGCCAGGTCCGCCGGTTCACCGAGCAGGCCCTGTCCCGCCCCACCGAGGAGTACGTGCGCTCGCACGGGCTGCGGCTGGTGGTGAGCGCCGTGGCCGAGCTGGAGTCGGGCAACCTCGACGCGGCGTGCGCGGCCGGCACCCGCGCGGTGGAGGTCGCGGGCCGGATCTCCTCGACGCGGACGAACGAGTACGTAAGGGACCTGCTGCACCGGCTGGAACCGTACGGCGACGAACCGCGCGTGGCGGAGCTGCGAGAACGTGCCCGTCCGCTCCTGGTGACACCCGCGTAGCCAGGTTGTCGGCGGCGGGGTGCAGTATGCAGGGGTGGGAGGTGTCAGCGTGGACTGCGACGTGCTGGTGATCGGCGGCGGAATCGTCGGGATGTCGACCGCGCATGCCCTGTCGCGGCTGGCTCCGGGGACGCGGGTGGTCGTCTTGGAGAAGGAGGCCGGGCCCGCCCGGCACCAGACGGGCCGCAACAGCGGAGTGATCCACAGCGGGATCTACTACCGCCCCGGGTCGCTGAAGGCGCGCTTCGCGGTGCGCGGGGCCGCCGAGATGGTGAAGTTCTGCGCCGAGCACGGCATCGACCACGAGGTGACGGGCAAGCTGATCGTCGCCACCGAGCGCTCCGAACTGCCCCGGCTGCACGCCCTCGTCCAGCGCGGACGCGAGAACGGCATCCCGGTGCGCGAGCTGGGTCCCGCCCAGATCTCGGAGTACGAGCCCGAGGTCCGGGGCTTGGCCGCGATCCACGTCGCCACCACCGGGATCGTCGACTACGGGCAGGTCACCGAGCGGCTGGCGGAGGTCTCGGGCGCGGAGGTCGTCTACGGCGGCGAGGTCGATCTGATCTCGCGCCGCCCCTCGGCCGTCGCGGTCCGCACCACCTCCGGGGTGGTGGTCCGGGCGCGGGTCCTGGTGAACTGCGCGGGCCTGCAGTGCGACCGGGTGGCCCGTCTCGCCGGTGACGACCCGGGCATGCGGATCATCCCGTTCCGGGGCGAGTACCACGACCTCGCGCGCCCCTCGCTCGTCCGGGGCCTGGTCTACCCGGTGCCGGACCCGGCGTTCCCCTTCCTCGGCGTGCACCTCACCCGGGGCATCGGCGGCGGGGTCCACGTCGGGCCCAACGCCGTTCCCGCGCTGGCCCGCGAGGGCTACGGCTGGGGCACCGTCCGCCCGCGCGACCTCGCCGACGAGCTGGCCTGGCCGGGATCCTGGCGGATGGCCGCGCGGCACTGGCGCTACGGGGCCGGGGAGGTCCGGCGCTCCCTGTCGAAGCGCGCCTTCACCGAGGCCGTACGCCGGCTGCTGCCCGCGGTGACGGAGGCGGACCTCACGCCGGCCGCGGCGGGCGTCCGCGCGCAGGCCGTCCTGCGGGACGGGACCCTGGTCGACGACTTCCTGATCCGGGAGGCGCCGCGGACGGTCCACGTCCTGAACGCCCCGTCCCCGGCGGCGACGGCCTCGCTCCCGATCGGCCGCGAGATCGCCACCCGGGCCCTCGCACTGTCCGAACGCTGACCACCGCGCCGCCCGACTGCCCCGCCCGCCCGGCTGCCCGGCTGCCCGCCCGCCCGGCTGCCCGGCTGCCCGGCTGCCCGGCTGCCCGACCGTGCCTGCTGACCGCCACACCCGTCCCGGCCGCCTCGTCGACCCCGGCCTCCCCACCAGTTCCACCCGTCCCACCAGTTCCACCCGCCCCACCCACCCCGGCCGCCCCGCCTGGGTGGGTGGACCGTCCGGCCGGGACCCGGGCTCGGCGCTAGAATCGGCCCATTGTGTCTGAGTCCCCGAACCCCCAGCCCAGCCTCCCGGAAACCCCGGCGGAGGCGTCCACGTACGTGCCCCCGAAGTGGCGTACGGAGCCCCGTTTCCCGGACGGGCCCGCGCCCGACCCCGCCGGCTCGCACCACGAGCGCCGCATCCGCAGCTTCCAGCCGCGCCGCAGCCGTGTGACCACCGGCCAGGGCGAGGCGCTCAAGCGCCTCTGGGGCACCTGGGGCCTGGACATCGACGGCCACGAGGTCATCGACCTGAAGCGCCTCTTCGACGGTCTGCCCGTCGTCCTGGAGATCGGCTTCGGCATGGGCGAGGCCACCGCCCAGATGGCCGCCGCCGATCCCGGCACCGGAATCCTCGCCGCCGACGTGCACACCCCCGGCCAGGGCAACCTCCTCGCCCTCGCGGAGCGCGGCGGCCTCGGCAACGTCCGCGTGGCCAACGGCGACGCGATCATCCTGCTGCGCGAGATGCTTCCGCCGGACTCCCTCGCCGGGCTGCGCGTGTACTTCCCGGACCCGTGGCCCAAGGCCCGCCACCACAAGCGGCGGCTGATCCAGCCCGAGTTCCTCGACCTGGCCGCCACCCGCCTGGCGCCCGGCGCGGTGCTGCACTGCGCGACCGACTGGGAGCCGTACGCCGAGCAGATGCTCGAAGTGCTCACCGCGCACCCCGACTTCGAGAACACCCGGTCCGACGGCGGCTACGCGCCCCGCCCGGACTACCGTCCGCTCACCCGGTTCGAGGGCCAAGGCCTGGACAAGGGACACGTCGTTCACGACCTGCTGTTCGAACGGGTCACCCGGGGCGAAGCCAAGAACTGACAACGTCACTCCGAGTGTCCGACCCGCTCGGTAGGGTCATCATGTGTTCCGAGCGCTCACCCGTGTGCTCGCACGCCCGTTGGGCACGGCCCGGTGGTGCGTGCTCGTCATCCTGCTCACCGCCACCGGAACCGCCATCCTGGAACTCGTGCGGGAGCAGACGGGCACCGCGGGCTTCCTCGTCGGGATCGCTCTGGCCGCGCTGCCGGTGGCGCCGCTCATGGCGGCGTTCCGGTGGTTGGGCCGGGCCGCGCCCGGGCCCTGGCGGCAGTTGCTGTTCTGCTTCGGCTGGGGCGCCTGCACCGCGGCCCTGATCGCGATACTGGCCAACAGCTTCGCCACCGACTGGATGGCCGCGGCCGCCGTCGACCCCGCCCACGCCGACCGCCTCGGCTCGGTGGCCGTCGCACCGGTCGTGGAGGAGAGCGCCAAGGCCGCCGCCCTGCTGCTCCTCTTCGTCTTCCGAAGACGGCAGTTCACCGGCCCTGCCGACGGGTTCGTGATCGCCGGGTTCACCGCGACCGGCTTCGCCTTCACCGAGAACGTCCTCTACCTCGGCAACGCCTTCGAGGAGGACCTCGCGAACGGCACCCCCGTCCTGGACTCGGTGACGGCCGCGACCTTCTTCGTACGGGTGGTCCTGTCCCCCTTCGCGCACCCGCTGTTCACCGTGCTCACGGGGCTCGGCTTCGGCGCGGCCGCGCTGTGCGTCGGCCCGACCCGGCGTGCCCGCCGGGCCCGCGCCGCCTGCCCGCCGCTGCTGGGATTGAGCCTGGCGATGGGCCTGCACGCGCTGTGGAACGGCTCCTCCCATCTCGGGGAGTACGGGTTCTACGGGGTGTACGGCTGCGTGATGGTCCCGGCGTTCGGGCTGCTGCTGTGGCTGGCCGTGCGGATGCGGCGCGACCGACTCCGGGCCGTCGCCGCCGAGCTGTCGGTGTACGCGGCCGCGGGCTGGCTCCGCCCGGCGGAGGTCCCGGCCCTGGCCTCGCCGCCTGCCCGGTCACTGGCCCGCGCCCTCGCCCGGCGCACCGGAGGCCGTCCCGCCGCCCGCGCGGTGTCCCGGTACACGGCGGACGCCGCCGCCCTGGCCCTGCTACGACGCCACGCCCGGCGCCACGGCCCGGGCCGCACGGGGGAGTTCGCCGCCCGGGAGCGGGAGCTGCTGCACCGGATCTGGCTGCGCCGGGCCACCGCGTCGCCCGCGCTGGCCCGTGCGGCGGTGCTGGAGGAACTGCTGCCGCCCGGCTTCGCGTTCGCGCCCGCGCGGACCGCTGCGGCACCGGCGCCGACCGCCGTTCCGTCCCAGCGGCGCAGGCCCGCCCTTTCTAGACGTTGAGGCCCTTGGAGGTCAGCCACGCCAGGGGGTCGACGGTCGAGCCGCCCTTGCGCACCTCCAGGTGGAGGTGGGCGCCGGTGACGTTGCCCGTCGCGCCGACCCGGCCGATGGTGTCGCCCGCGCCGACCGCGCCCGAGGTCACCGACATCGAGGAGAGGTGGCAGTACCAGACCTCGGTGCCGTCGTCGAGCTGGAGCACGATCCGGTAGCCGTACGCCCCGGAGTACCCGGCCGAGATGACCTTCCCGCCGCCCACGGCCTTCACCGGGGTCCCGGTGGGCGCCGCGAAGTCGAGGCCCGTGTGGTGGCCGGAGGACCACATGGAGCCGGAGTCCCCGTAGTGGGAGGTGAGCGTGTAGGCGGAGGTCGGCAGCACGTACCCGCCGGCGGACCGGGACGGGGAGCCCGTGCCGCTCTCCGCGGCGGTCTTCGCGGCCGCCTTCTCCGCGGCGGCGGTCTTCTCCGCCTCGGCCTGTTCGGCGGCGGCCTTCTCGGCGGCCGCCCGGGCCGTGTCGGCCTCCTTCACGGCGGTTTCCTGTCGGGCCCGCGCCTCTTGGGCCGCCGCTTCGTACGCGGCCCGTTCGGCATCCGCGCGGGCCTGCGCCTCGGTGGCGTCCTGCCCGCTCTCGGCCTGCTGGAGGATGCGGTGGCGCAGCGTCTCCCCCGCGTCCGCCCGCTCCTGGCCGCCGGCCTGCCCGTCGGCCTGCTGCGGTACGGTCGCCTGCCGCGCGGCGGTCGCCTTCGTGGCGGAGTCCGAGCCGGATCCCGAGTCGGAGCCGGAGCCGGAGTCGCCGCCGCCGAGCAGGTCGGGGAGGGAGGGCATCGATATCGCGACCTGGGGGCGGTCCTGCGCGGTGGCGATGCCGCCCGCGCCGACCGCCGCGATCACGCCGACACCGAGCACCGTGGAGCTGCGGGCGAGTCCGCCGCGCGGCTTCATGACGCGGTGCTTGCCACGGAAGGGGCGCGCCGAGTCCTCCGTCGGGTTCCACTCGCCCCAGGCTCCCGCGGTGGGCGTCTCCTGGACTTCGATGCCATCGGGGGCAGGCGAGTTGGAGGCCACGGGGGCACACTCCTCATGGGCGGGAACGCGCGCGGCGCCGTCTCTTGCGACGGCTGGGACGACCGCACTGCGTTATCGAAAGGTAATAGACGCGGGGGAGTGATTCCAAGCTGTTGCGACTGATCGTTAACACCAATCGGCCACCCACTGAACAGCCTTGGCCTGGACATAAACCCCATTCAAGATCACTTTTGGGCAAAATGCCGCGCCTCACCACACCACTTCAGCCACGGCGTCCAAATGACGCTCCGTCAACTTCCTTGCGCAGAGCACTCTGTGCGTCACAGACCGTCACGCACCCTCCCTCGGCACCACCGGAACGGTCCTGCGCCGCGCCGGCTGGCCCCGCACGGGCCGCCCCAACGCCAGCAGTGCCATGTCGTCGGCGGCCCCGCCGCCCGTGTGCCGGCGCACGTCGCTGCCGAGCGCGTCCAGCAGCTCGTCCGGCCCCGGGAAGACCCGGCCCCGCAGCCGGGCCGCCGGATCGTAGAAGACCCCGTCCCGGTCCCGGGCCTCCGACAGCCCGTCCGTGTACAGGAGCAGGGTGCTGCCCTCCGGGAAGGGCCACACCCCGACCCGGTCCACCAGCCCCTTCGCCAGGTCCCCGAGCCCCAACGGCAGCGCGGGCTCCACTGGGGCGAGCACCACCAAGGCCCCGTCCGCGTGGAGCAGCAGCGGCTCGGGATGGCCCCGGTTGATCAGCCGGAGCACCTCGGCGCCGGGCGGCACCTCCCCGAGCACGCACGTCGTGAACCCCTCCACCGCGTCCAGGCTGTCCCGCCGGGTCCCTTCCCTGGCCAGGGCCCGCTCCAGCCGCTGCGCGAGCCCCTCCAGGGTCGGCTCGGTCTCCGCCGCCTCCCGGAAGGCACCCAGCACCACGGCGACGGCCTCCACCGCCCCGAGCCCCTTGCCCCGCACGTCGCCCACCGCGAGCCGGACCCCGTACGGGGTGTCCTGGACGGCGTAGAGGTCCCCGCCGATCGAGGCGTCGGCCTGCGCGGCATCGTACGAGGCGGAGACGTACAGCCCGCCGATCCGCTCGGCCGGCGTCGGCAGCACGGCCCGCTGCGCGACTTCGGCGATGCCGCGCGCGGAGGCCAGGCGCTCGACGCTGCGCCGCACGACCTGGTTGATCAGGAGGGCCAGCCCGGAGACGGTCACGACCGTCACCAGCTCCGTCACGGACTCGGCCTTCCCGCTGGTGCCGTTGTAGAAGTGCAGGGCCACGACCGCGAGCGAGGCGCCGATGCCCGTCAGCGCGGTGGCCAGGAAGGCGAACAGGGGGGCCGCGATCAGCGGGGCGGCGGTGAAGAAGGGGGCGCCCGTGAAACTGGGCGGGGTCAACAGGTCGAAGGCGAGGCCGAGGAGGATCAGCAGCACGGGAAGGAGCCGGGCCACCCGTCGGGCGGCGCCGTCGCCCGCGGCGGTCGCCCGCGCGTCCTCGCCCTGCCGGCCCAGCCCCGCCACGCTGCTCTCCTGCCGCCCGGTCCCGAGTCGCCCCCTCAAGGCTGGCGGCACGGGCCCTCGGACGGCGACCGGACCGGGCCGATCGAGTGACGGCGCGCCTGCCCCCGTACCGGTGTCAACGCACACGACGAAGGCCCGGTTCCCAAGGGAACCGGGCCTTCGTACTGAGTAGCGGGGACAGGATTTGAACCTGCGACCTCTGGGTTATGAGCCCAGCGAGCTACCGAGCTGCTCCACCCCGCGTCGGTAAACACAACTCTACGTCATGACGGGGACGCCCCCCGCCAATTAACGCCCCCACCCCCGCCAAGGAGGCAATAACCCCAGGTCAAAGCCCTGAAACCGGGTTCCGAAGCCCGACCCACGGCCCCCCTCCGCGCCCCGCCCGCACCGAGCCTCCAACTGGCCGACACCCGGCCCGCACCGAAGGGGCGTCACTGAGGGCGACTCGGGCGAATGGATTTCGCCAGAATGGCTTGATTGATCAGCCGGGGTGTCGGGCCGAAAGTGCGTTGAGCAGCGCGGCGCCCCGTTCGGCGTCATCGACGCTCACCGCAAACTCCGTTCCCTTGTTCGGCTGGATGACCAGGCACTCGCCGGCCCGGAGCATCACCGTGGTCCCCAGGCCGCTCAGCCGGTAGCCCCAGCCGCCGACCTGCGCCGGGGTCCGCATCTCGGCACGCGCCGAAACGATGTCCTGCGCCGACCAGCGACGCACCGGCCGGCCGAGCGGACCGAAGGCCACCTCCAGCCCTGCCTCCGTCACCCGCGCCTGCACCGAGGCGCAGAACAGCACGAGGACCGAAGCGATCGCGAAGGGAGCGATGAGCGCCCAGTGCAGACCGATGAGACCGCACGCGGCGGCGAGTACGACGGTCGCCGCCACGAGGCCGGTGAGGGCGGCGGTCAGGTGGAGCCAGGGGTTCGCGGTGCGGGAGAGCCAGACGCGGCGCTCACCCTCAGGAATCGCCATGACCTCGCCGCTCGCGCCCTGTCCGGCATGGGCCGGGAGCGCCGCGCCCCGTCCGGCCGGCCATCCGAGCACACCGGCCGCGACCGCGACCGCCGCCGTGACGGCCATCCCCGCGCCCACTGAACCGGCATCCCGCCAGTCGGCTCGGTCCAGATTGGCGCGGACGATCGAAGCCTGAGCGCCGGCCAGGAACACACCGCCGGACAGCAGGGACGCCCATATCCACGACCCTGCGGGCGCGCCTCCGCGCCGGCCGGCCATGGCGATGGAGATCGCCAGAACCGCCCAGATCAGCGCCGGGAACACGGCAGCCGCCCACAAGGGCATCGAACCGTCAGGAGCCCCACCGCCCCAATGCGTGGCGAGGCGCTGTGGCAACCGGCTGCTCGCGGCCGGCGGAAGCCCCGCCAACACAGCCAGTACGCCCACCGCCCAGGCCGCCGCTCTCCAGCGCGTGCCGCTCGTCCGCTTCGTACGGTCAGTCACGAAAGCCCCCTGATCATTTCAATGAGATCGTTCCTGCCGTATCCGAGATGCGCGGCATCCGCCACCAACTGCCTTGTCCTGCTCAGCAGTTCGGACCGCTGGTCGGCGCCTTCGGCGACAGTGACCCCGCGACCCCGCCGGAACTCCAGAATTCCCTCGTCTCGCAGAGCGCGCAGCCCGCGCAGGACCGTGTTGGCGTTCACCCCGAGCGCTCGGGAGAGATCACGAGCCGGAGGCAGCCGGTCCCCCGGCGCGCACTCACCCTCGGAAATGGCGCGCCGGATCGCGGCCGCTACTTGTTCGTGGAGAGGGCGACTGTCCTTGGTGTCCAATCTCAGCAGCATGATGCTAGTGAACGTAGCACCATTATCGTCATGACGTCCGGATGCGCCGAGCGGTGGGTGAAGTGCCGCGCGGCTCTGAACGTCGCTGCCCTGAGCAGCGCGCCCGCCGGCTGAAGGAGCGGGAGAGGGAGGCAGCCTGGCAGGACACCGGCCAGGTCTTCACCCAGCACGCGTGCCTCGTGCTCGGGCATCCGCCTTCTGGCCAGGGGATGACGGCCCGTCCGCTCACGCACGGGCCCGCAAACGACTGAGCGCCCCACCTGGCCGAAACCGGGTGGGGCGCTCAGTAGCAGGTCGGAGGGGTGAACCCCCCGCCTGCGAGCAGTAGGCCATGTCGGACTCGAACCGACAACCAACGGATTAAAAGTCCGCTGCTCTGCCAATTGAGCTAATGGCCCTCCATGTGCTCCCCCAGAGCATAGCCGGAGCGGCGCTGTTGGCCGATCGGGTATCGCCTGGTGTGGCCCGGGCGGTTTCCCGCCAACCCTACGGCGTGGGGCGGGCGGGGGTGGAATCGGCCGGAAACGGGCTCGGCCCCCACCGCACCGGAGTGCTGTGGGGGCCGAGCCTTCGTCAGTTGGCGCTCAGGCGTCAGCCGTTGCGCTTCCAGCGGGGCTTGTCGTCACGACGGCCACCGAAGGAGCCCGTGGAACCGGCGGAACCGGAGCCCGAGGGGCGGTTGTCGTCGCGGCGGCCGTAGGGGCGCTCGCCGGCGCCACCGGCGCCACCGGCGCGGAAGCTACCGGAGCCACCGGACGGGCG
>NZ_JBIUTJ010000005.1:250408-434808 GCF_044741845.1 Streptomyces sp. NPDC088097 | reverse complement strand
GGTCGTCGCGGCGGAAGCTGCCGCCACCACGGTTCTCGTCACGGTTGAAGCCACCACCGGACGGACGGTCGTCGCGACGGAAGCCGCCACCACCACGGTTGTCGTCACGACGGTCACCACCGGCGCCACCGGAACGGAAGCCACCGGAGCCACCGGACGGGCGGTCGTCGCGGCGGAAGCTGCCGCCACCACGGTTCTCGTCACGGTTGAAGCCACCACCGGACGGACGGTCGTCGCGACGGAAGCCGCCACCACCACCGGCGCCACCGGAACGGAAGCCACCGGAACCACCGGACGGACGGTCGTCGCGGCGGAAGCCACCACGGTCGCCACCACGGTCGTCGCGGTTGAAGCCACCGGACGGACGGTCGTCGCGGCGGAAGCTGCCGCCACCACGGTTCTCGTCACGACGGTCACCACCGGAGCGGAAGCCACCCGACGGACGGTCGTCGCGGCGGAAGCCACCACGGTCGCCACCGCGGTTGTCGCGACGCTCGAAGTTGCCGCGGTCGTCGCGACGCTCGAAGGTGCGCTCCTGGGCGACCGGCTCGGCGACGGCGGCGACGGAAGCCGCAACCTCGGCCTCGGCGGCCTCCACGACCTCGGCGACGGCGGCCTCCGGGTCCTCACCGCGCTCGCGGGCGGAGCGGGCGACGAGGCGGTCGGCCTCTTCGCGCAGCTCGCCGGCACGGCGGGTCAGGCGCTCCAGCTGCTTGGTGAGGTCGGCGACCTCGCGCTCGGCCTGCTTGGCGGCGTTGTTCGCCGAGTCGGCCTGGACCTGGGTGAGCGAACGCGCACCGGTGATCTCGGCGACCTCGGGGTCGAACGCGCCGACGCCCTGGACGATGTGGCGCGAGGCGTCGACGCCCGCGTCCTCCATCAGGCGGAAGATCTGGCGACGCTGGTGCGGGAGCGCCAGCGACACGACGACACCGGACTTGCCGGCGCGGGCGGTACGGCCCGAGCGGTGCAGGTAGTCCTTGTGGTCGCCGGCCGGGTCCACGTTGAGGACCAGGTCGATGCCGTCGACGTGGATGCCGCGGGCGGCGACGTCGGTGGCGACGAGCGCGTTGACGTAGCCGTCCTTGAAGTCCGCGAGGACGCGGGTACGGGCACCCTGCGTCATGCCGCCGTGCAGCGCGTCGGCCTTCACGCCGGACTCGATGAGCTGCTCGGCGATGCGGTCGGCGCCCAGCTGGGTGCGGACGAAGATGATGGTGCGGCCCTTGCGGGCGGCGATGGCGGCCGTGACCGGCGCCTTGTCCTTCGGCTTCACGACGAGGACGTGGTGCGTCATGGTCGTGACGTTGCCCTGCGCGCTGTCGACCTCGTGCGTGACGGGGTTCGTCAGGTAGCGCTTGACCAGGGTGCCGATCTCGTTCTCCATGGTGGCGGAGAAGAGCATGCGCTGGCCGCCGCCGGGGATCTGGTCGAGCAGCTCGGTGACCTCGGGCAGGAAGCCCAGGTCGGCCATCTGGTCGGCCTCGTCGAGAACGGCGACCTCGACGTTCTCCAGGGAGCAGGCGCCGCGGTTGATGATGTCGCGCAGACGGCCCGGGGTGGCGACGAGGACGTCGACGCCGCGCTCCAAGGCGTAGATCTGGTTGCTCATCGAGGTACCGCCGCAGACGACCTTCATCTTGAGGCCGAGCACGTCGCCGTAGGGCTGGAGGGCGTCCGCGACCTGCATCGCGAGCTCACGGGTCGGCGTGAGGATGATCGCGCGGGGCTTCTTCTTGTCGGTGAAGCCGCCGGCCAGTCGGGCCAGGGCGGGCAGACCGAAGGAGAGGGTCTTGCCGGAGCCGGTGCGGCCGCGGCCGAGGATGTCCTTGCCGGCCAGGGCGTCCGGGATGGTCGCGGCCTGGATCGGGAAGGGGCTGGTGACACCGTTCTGCGCGAGCTTGCGCACGACGCCTTCGGGCAGACCGAGGTCCGAGAAGGAGAGCGTGGGCTCGGCGGGCTCGGCGTCTTCGTCGTTCTCGTCGGCCTCGATGGCCGAGTCGGAGATCTCTTCGGAGGTCACGTCGGCCTCAAGGGCCTCGATGATCTCCTCCGCCTCGATGGCCTCCATGGCCTCGGTGACCGCAAGGGTCTCGGCAGTGACGATCTCGTCGTTGGAGTCGTTCTCGGGCATGACGGAACGGTCAGAACTGGAAATGGACATGCGAAATGCGAAACCTTCCGGAGTCTCGGCACGCGCCCAAACTCCGTGAATCGCAAATCGACCGCCTCAATGCGGTCAGCCACGGCTTGGGAGAGTACGCGCCACACGGCGCTCTTCGGATTCGGCGCCGGGCAATGGGATCAAACGATCTATAACCATACGCACCCTACCCGGGGTCTGGCAAGTCGTTCCCGCAAAATCGGTTCTGACCTGCAAGAACGCCCGAGCCTGGTCGAGCCGGGTGCGCTGCGCAGCCCTCATCGGACCCGCGCATTCATCCAGCTTTACACCGGACTTGCCTCCCCGCCACTCGAACCGGCATCTCCGGGCGTGGGTTGCGTCACAGGCGGGCTCGGTTCCACCACCGGCGGGACGCTGGGCCCCCCGGATCCGCCCGTACCGGAACCGGAATTTGCCCCGCCGGCGCCCGACCCGGACCCGCCCGACCCCGAACCAGAGCCGGACCCTCCCGATCCGGATCCCCCGGAGCCCGATCCACCGGATCCCGAGGCCGCACCGGCTCCGCCCGAGCCCGACCCCCCGGACCCCGACCCGGAACCGGAGCCCCCGCCGGACGGCACCTGGCCGCCCTGCCCGCCGGCCCCGCCCCCGGGGCCGGCCGACGGCGAGGGCTGCCCCGGCTTCCCGGGCGCGCCCGGGCTCGGGGAGGCCCCGGTGGCCCCGGAGGCCTTGCCCGGCTCACCGGCCTTGCCGTCGGGGTTTCCCGTACCGTCCTTGCCGCCGTGCGCGTTGCCGTGGAGCCCGGAGCCGTGCCCGGCGGAGGCCGCACCGGCCCCGGAGACGTCCTTGCCGCCGGCGGAGGCGGCCGGTCCGGGTTTCGCCGCCTTCTCGCCGACGCTCATGCAACCGGCCGACGCAGCGACCGCGAGGGCGCAGACGGCCAATCTGAGGGAAGCGGGCAATTGGCGCACGGGGCACCTCCGGAACACTGCGGCGGGGGTCCGCGTTGGGCGGGTCAATGAGCCCAACTCCCTTTACCCCGTAAGAGACACGCCCCTTACGCGAACAGCTGCCCGGCCAGTTCCGAGCCGAGGTGGACGGCGCCCAACCCCACCAGGACGGACGTCAGGACGTTCGCGGCGGCGAGCAGGCCCTGGCCGTCCTCGGCCAGCCGCAGGGTCTCGTAGGAGAAGGTCGAGTACGTACTGAGGGCCCCGCACAGCCCCGTCCCGAGCAGCAGCGACAGCTCCGAGGAGCCCGCCCCGGCCAGCGTCGCCCCGGCGATCGCGCCCAGCAGCAGGCAGGCGGCGGCGTTCGCGGCGAGGGTGCCCCAGGGGAAGGGGGTGTCGTGACGGGACTTCAGCGCCCGGTCGGTCAGGTAGCGCAACGGCGCCCCCACGGCCGCCCCGAGCGCCACCAACAGCCAGTTCACGTACGCCCCCGCACGGCGTGCCGGGTCAGGACGGCGGCCGCCCACACCGCGCCCATCGCCCCGACCACGGTCAGGGCGGCGTACGCCAGTGCCCGTCCGGCCTCGTCCTCGTCCAGCAGTCGGGAGACGTCCAGGGCGTAGGTGGAGAAGGTGGTGAACCCGCCGAGCACTCCCACCCCTACGAAGGGCCGCACCAACGGATGCGCGCGTCGGCCCCCCTCGGCGACGAGCACCATCAGCACGCCGAGCAGCGCGCAGCCCCAGACGTTGATCCAGAAGGTGGCCCACGGAAAGGCGGTCGGGCCGTCCGCCGGCCACAGCAGGCCCACCGCGTACCGCGCCGAGCCCCCGACGACGCCGCCCGCCGCGACCGCCGCGAGCACCCGACCCTCGCCCGCCGGGGCGCCGCTCACCCGTAGCCCAGGGCGTGGAGCCGCTCGTCGTCGATGCCGAAGTGGTGGGCGATCTCGTGAACCACGGTCACCTCCGTCTCGGCGACCACGCTCTCCCGGTCCTCGCACATCCGCAACGTGGGGTTGCGGTAGATGGTGATCCGGTCGGGCAGCACCCCGGCGTACCACTCGCCGCGCTCGGTGAGCGGGGTGCCCTCGTACAGGCCGAGCAGCTCGGGATCGTCGGACGGGGGTTCGTCCTCGACGAACACCGCGACGTTGTCCATCAGCCGCGTCAGCTCCGGCGGAATGCGGTCCAGGGCCTCTGCGACGAGCTCTTCGAACTCCTCGCGCGTCATCTCCAGCACCCGGTCATTGTCCCCCGGGAGGAAACCGTTTTGGCGATAGCTCCCCCGATCCCATATGCTTCTGACGTCCCCGACGCGCTGGAAAGTGCCCGGCGGGCCTTTAGCCCTCATCGTCTAGTGGCCCAGGACGCCGCCCTTTCAAGGCGGTAGCACGGGTTCGAATCCCGTTGGGGGTACGCAACACCTTGTGCGAGACTTGTTCTCGCACAATGCAAGGACCTGTGGAGCAGTTGGTTAGCTCGCCACCCTGTCAAGGTGGAGGTCGCGGGTTCAAGTCCCGTCAGGTTCGCTGAGATCGGAAACGGTCTCGTGGCTGGGTAGCTCAGTTGGTACGAGCGATCGCCTGAAAAGCGATAGGTCGCCGGTTCGACCCCGGCCCCAGCCACATAAGGAAGGCCCCGTCCATCGGACGGGGCCTTCCGCGTTCTCACCCCTCGGGCCCTGCCGCCGCCTCCGCGCGGACCGCGCGCCGCCACCGGGACAGCCCGAAGACCACGGCGCCGGCGCCGATCAGCCCGAGCAGCGCCCAGTCCGGGACGGCGTTCGCGAAGGAGCCCACCCACCGCTCGACGGCGTACGAGTCGTCCACGTCCAGCAGCCCGGGTAGGGCGCTCGCCCCGTCGTAGGCCAGGAACAGGACGCCCAGGGTGATGAAGAACAGCCCCGACAGCAGGGAGGTCGTGTGCAGTTCGAGGCGGCCCAGCCGCAGCGGGCGACCGCGCAGCCAGCGCTTGCGGCCGAGGTCGAAGCGCTCCCAGAGCAGGGCCAGCAGGAAGAGCGGTACGGCCATCCCCAGGGCGTAGACCGCCAGCAGCAGGCCCCCGTAGACGGGGCTGCCGCTGACCGCCGCCACGGTCAGGACGCTGCCGAGGATCGGTCCGGCGCAGAAGCCGGCCAGGCCGTAGACCGCGCCGAGGGCGTAGACCGACAGGGCGGTGGTGGGGCGGATCCGGCCGGACAGCTCGGTGAGCCGCTTCGGGACGAAGCCGAGGCCGAGGATCTGGGCGAGGCCGAGCGCGATGACGAGCGCTCCGCCGAAGAGCACCAGGCCGTCGCGGTTCTCGTGGAAGAAGCGGCCCGCGTACGAGCCGGCCGCGCCCAGCGGCACGAGGGTGGAGGCCAGGCCCGCGTAGAAGATCCCGGTGCGGGCGAGGAGGCGGGAGCGGGAATCGATCGAGTAGGCGAAGAAGGCGGGCAGCAGGAGGGCGCTGCACGGGCTGAGCAGGGCGAGGAGGCCGCCCAGCAGGGCGGCCAGGTATCCGATGCCGGTCACTTCTTCGCCGCCGCCTCGGCCCGAGCGATGGCCGCGGCGAAGGCCTCCAGGGGTTGGGCGCCCGCGAGGGGCTGCCCGTTGACGAGGAAGGACGGGGTCGACCGGACCCCGATCCGGTAGCCCTCCTCCCGGTCCTCGCGCAGGGCGGCGGAGGCCGCGTCCCCGGCCAGGTCGGTCTTGAACCGCTCCAGGTCCGGGACGCCGGCCTCGCGGGCCAGCTCGGTGAGCCGCTCCTCGCCGAAGCCCTTCTCCTTGGCGTCAGCGGCGTACGCGGCCGAGTGGAAGGCGGCGAACCGGTCCTGCTGCCCGGCCGCCCAGGCGGCCTTGGCGGCGGCCTCGGACTCGGCGCCGAAGATCGGGAAGTTGCGCCACTCGATGCGCAGGGTGCCCGCGTCGACGTACTTCTTCACCAGGGCGGGTTCGGTGTCGCGGGCGAACTTGGCGCAGTAGCCGCACTTGAAGTCGGAGTACTCGATGAGGACGACGGGGGCGTCGGGGCGGCCGACGGCGAGCTTGTCGCCCGCCTCGCGGCGGGCCAGGGCGAGCAGCTCCGGCGCGACGGGCCCGGAGTCGAGGGCGGAGTCGGGCGCGGCGCTCGCGGAGGAGCCGGCGGCGTTCTCGCGGGGCTCGCCGGCGGGGGCGGTGGCCTGCCAGGACACCAGGCCGAGGGTGATCGCGGCGACGGCGACCCCGGCGGAGATCAGCAGGGGCTTGCGGCCGGCCTTGGGGGTGGTCTTCGGGGTGGCGGAAGGGGACATGCGGGTGCGCTCCAGGTGCGGGGGCAAGGTGGGCACCGGGCGGCGGCGAAGGCCACCGCCCGGCGCGGGACGTCGCGTCCGGGATCCCGCCGGGATCCGGGAGGGACGGCCTAGACCCGCAGGATCGAGAGTTCGACGGGGCCCGGTGTCGGGCGGTCGGGGCCGCGTACGGGGGCCCGTGCGGGCTCGCCCCCGCGCGGCCGTTCCCCTCCGGGCGCGGGGCGGGCCGCCGTGAGCTGCGCGTGGTCGGCGCCGGGGCGCGTCGGCAGGGCGGGCGCGCCGGGTTCCTGCCCGCTCCCGCCGGGCCGGCAGGCGGGCCCCTCCGCCGGGGCGGGGGCGAGGGCGACGGAAGCGGGGGCGGGCGCGGGCGCGGAAACGGAGGCAGCGGCAGAGACGGAGGCCACCGGGATCACGGGCTTCGCAAACGGCCCGGACGGGAAGGAGGCGGCCGACAGGGCGGGTCCCAGCAGCACCGCCAGTACCGCCAGCAGCGCCGCGGCGACCACCGACGGGCGGCTCGGGCGGCATCGGCGGGACAAGGTGGGCCGCCTCTCACTCACGGAACTGGGGGACTCGTCCCGAAATGGTACGGGGAGGGGCACAAATGCGTTCGCCACCCGGCGGCCCCAGGTGAGATCCTCGACCAGGTATGTCTACTTCCTTCGCCGCCCTGCAGACGCTTCTCGGTGAGATCAACCTCCGTGACGCGCACCGCCTCGGCCGCCGCCTCGAAGGCGCCCGCCGCATCCGTAAGCCCGAGGCCCAGCAGGCCGTACTCGACGAGATCGCCGCGGAGGCCGAAAAGGCCGCCGCGCGACTGGCCGCGCGCGCCTCGCGGATGCCGGAGGTCACATATCCCGAGAACCTGCCCGTCAGCCAGAAGAAGGACGAGATCGCCGAGGCGATACGCGACCACCAGGTCGTGATCGTCGCCGGCGAGACCGGCTCCGGCAAGACCACGCAGATCCCCAAGATCTGCATGGAGCTGGGGCGCGGCGTCCGGGGCATGATCGGGCACACCCAACCCCGCCGGATCGCGGCCCGCACGGTCGCGGAGCGGATCGCCGAGGAGCTGAAGTCCGAGATCGGGCAGACCGTCGGCTGGAAGGTCCGGTTCACCGACCAGGTGAACCAGGACGCCACCTTCGTGAAGCTGATGACGGACGGCATCCTGCTGGCCGAGATCCAGACGGACCGCGAGCTGCGCGCCTACGACACGATCATCATCGACGAGGCGCACGAGCGGTCGCTGAACATCGACTTCCTGCTCGGCTACCTGGCGACGCTGCTGCCCAAGCGCCCCGACCTCAAGGTGATCATCACCTCCGCGACCATCGACCCGCAGCGGTTCTCCCGGCACTTCGGCGAGGCCCCGGTCGTCGAGGTCAGCGGCCGTACGTATCCGGTGGAGGTGCGCTACCGCCCCCTCCTGGAAGAGGATTCCGAGGACTCCGACCGGGACCAGATCACGGCGATCTGCGAGGCCGTCGACGAGCTCCAGTCGGAGGGCCCCGGCGACGTCCTGGTCTTCCTCTCCGGCGAGCGGGAGATCCGCGACACCGCGGACGCCCTGGAGAAGCGCAAGCTGCGCCTGACCGAGGTCCTCCCCCTCTACGCGCGCCTCTCGCACGCCGAGCAGCACCGGGTGTTCCAGCAGCACACGGGTCGGCGGATCGTGCTCGCCACGAACGTCGCCGAGACCTCCCTGACCGTCCCGGGCATCAAGTACGTGATCGACCCGGGCAACGCCCGCATCTCGCGCTACAGCCACCGCACCAAGGTGCAGCGGCTGCCCATCGAGCGGGTCTCGCAGGCCAGCGCCAACCAGCGCAAGGGCCGCTGCGGACGTACGAGCGACGGCATCTGCATCCGGCTGTACTCCGAGGACGACTTCCTGTCCCGTCCGGAGTTCACGGACGCGGAGATCCTGCGCACCAACCTGGCCTCGGTCATCCTCCAGATGACGGCCGCAGGCCTCGGCGAGATCGAGAAGTTCCCCTTCATCGACCCGCCGGACCACCGCAACATCCGCGACGGCGTGCAGTTGCTCCAGGAGCTGGGCGCGCTGGACCCGTCGGAGAAGGACCACAAGAAGCGGCTGACGCCCCTGGGCCGCCAGTTGTCCCAGCTGCCGGTCGACCCGCGGCTGGCGCGCATGGTGGTGGAGGCGGACAAGAACAACTGCGTCCGCGAGGTGATGGTCATCGCGGCGGCCCTGTCGATCCAGGACCCGCGCGAGCGGCCCTCGGACAAGCAGACGCAGGCGGACCAGAACCACGCCCGGTTCAAGGACGAGACCAGCGACTTCCTCTCCTTCCTGAACATGTGGCGCTACGTCCGCGAGCAGCAGAAGGAGCGCGGCTCCTCGTCGTTCCGCCGGATGTGCAAGCAGGAGTACCTGAACTTCCTGCGGATCCGCGAGTGGCAGGACATCTACTCGCAGCTGCGCACGGTGGCGAAGTCGATGGGGATCCACGTCAACGAGGCGGACGCCCCGGAGACGAGCGTCCACATCTCCCTGCTGGCCGGTCTGCTGTCGCACATCGGTCTGAAGGACACCGACAAGAACGAGTACCTGGGCGCCCGGTCGGCCAAGTTCGCGATCTTCCCGGGCTCCTCGCTGTTCAAGAAGCAGCCGAAGTTCCTGATGTCGGCGGAGCTGGTGGAGACCTCGCGGCTGTGGGCGCGGGTCAACGCCAAGGTGGAGCCGGAGTGGGTGGAGCCGCTCGCCCAGCACCTGATCAAGCGCACGTACAGCGAGCCGCACTGGGAGAAGGACCAGGCCGCCGTGATGGCGTACGAGAAGGTGACCCTGTACGGGGTCCCGATCGTCGCCCAGCGGAAGATCAACTACGGCCGGATCGACCCCGAAGTCTCGCGCGAGCTGTTCATCCGCAACGCGCTGGTCGAGGGCGACTGGCGCACGCACCACAAGTTCTACGCCGACAACCGCAAGCTCCTGACCGAGGTCGAGGAGCTGGAGAACCGGGCCCGTCGCCGGGACATCGTGGTCGACGACGAGACCCTCTTCGACTTCTACGAGCAGCGCATCCCGGAGCACGTGGTCTCGGGGGCGCACTTCGACTCCTGGTGGAAGCAGAAGAAGCACGAGGAGCCCGAACTCCTCGACTTCGAGCGCGAGATGCTCCTGACCGAGAAGGCGGCCGGGGTCACCAAGGCCGACTACCCGGACTCCTGGCACCAGGGCGGGCTGAAGTTCCGGGTGACCTACCAGTTCGAGCCGGGCGCGGACGCCGACGGCGTGACGGTGCACATCCCGCTCCACGTGCTCAACCAGGTCACCGACGAGGGCTTCGACTGGCAGATCCCCGGTCTGCGCGAGGAGGTGGTCACGGAGCTGATCCGTTCCCTCCCGAAGCCGATCCGCCGGCACTACGTGCCCGCGCCGAACTTCGCGACCCGCTTCCTGGCCACGGCGCAGCCGTTGCAGGAGCCGGTGCACGTCACCCTCGCGCGCGAGCTGCACCGGATGGTCGGGGTGCCGGTCGCGGCCGACGACTTCGACCTGACCCGGATCCCGGACCACCTGAAGATCACCTTCCGGATCGTCGACGAGCGCCGCAAGAACCTCGCCGAGGCCAAGGACCTGGAGGCCCTGCGGCTCCAGCTCAAGCCCAAGGCCCGCCAGGCGCTCTCCCAGGCCGCGGCGGCCACCGCCGAACGCGCGGGCGGGGAGTCGTTGGAGCGCGCCGGGCTGACGGACTGGACGATCGGGACCCTGACCAAGGTCTTCGAGACCCGGCGGGCCGGCCAGCCGGTCAAGGCCTACCCGGCGTTGGTGGACGACGGAGCGAGCGTCTCCGTACGCCTCTTCGACACCGAGGTCGAGCAGCAGCGGGCGATGTGGCTCGGCACCCGGCGGCTGATCCTCCTCAACATCCCGGTGAACCCGTCCAAGTTCGCCTCGGACCACCTCGGCAACCAACAGAAGCTGGCCCTGTCCAGGAACCCGCACGGCTCCGTCCAGGCGCTGTTCGACGACTGCGCGACCGCCGCGACGGACAAGCTGATCGCCGACCACGGCGGCCCGGCCTGGGACGAGGCCGGCTTCCGCAAGCTCTACGAAGCCGTGCGGGCCGATCTGGTGGACACGACCGTACGGACCGTCACGCAGGTGCAGCAGGTGCTGGCGGCGTGGCAGGCCTGCGAACGGCGGCTCAAGGCCACCAACAGCCTGACCCTGATGGCGAACGTGGCCGACGTGAAGGCACAGCTGGCGGCCCTGGTGCCGGCCGGCTTCGTGACCCTCGCCGGACTGCGCCGCCTGCCGGACCTGATGCGCTACCTGGTGGCGGCCGACCGGCGGCTCCAGCAGATGCCCACGGGCGCCCAACGCGACACCGCGCGCATGGAGAAGGTCCACGCGATGCGGGACGAGTACCTGTGGCTCCTGGAGCAGCTTCCGAAGGGCCGGCCGGTGCCCAAGGCGGTCACCGAGATCCGCTGGATGATCGAGGAACTGCGGGTCAGCTACTTCGCGCACGCGCTGGGCACGGCCTATCCGATCTCCGACAAGCGCATCGTGAAGGCCGTCGACGCCCTCGCTCCGTGATCGGGTTCGACTGCACCCCCTGACCTGCTGTACAGTCGGTTTCGCAGCCGGGCAATCGGCCGCAAATCGAGGACCTGTGGAGCAGTTGGTTAGCTCGCCACCCTGTCAAGGTGGAGGTCGCGGGTTCAAGTCCCGTCAGGTTCGCAGTGACATCAGGGCCCGTATCCCCCAGGGGATACGGGCCCTGATGCGTTGTCCGGTGACGCGAGGTGCGTACGCCCGCACGCGCCCGCGAGGACGTACGCGGCCGGGAGCGGGCCGCCGGAACGTCGACTCGGCGGCCAACCGGGAGCGGTGGCCCGGCGGTCGGGAGCGGCGACTCGACGCTCCGGTGGGCCGGAGCGCCCCGATCATGATCATCCGCAGCGCGCGAAACGCCCTGGACGGCTCCAGGAGCGCCGAACGGGCCATCCGCGCCCTTCACCCCCCGACCCGCCCCCACCGGGGCCTCCAGGGCCCTCAGGGCGAGCCGGACGCGCCCGTCGCCCACGGCGGGGGAATCCCTCGTTCGGCCGAGTCCGCTCTGTGCCGGAGATCCCCTTACGGGGTGCATTGACGGTTGCACAAGAGTGATCAACTGTGACGGGAGTCACCACACGAGTTTTTGAGACTCGTACGTTTATCGGACTCCTACGCCAGGTCGATTTTATATGTGCAATGGCACCCACCCGTCGGGCGGTCCGCGCCTCTCGTGAAACCGGCTCTCTCCGGGCATAAAAAAAGATCGCGCTGGACCCGGCGGAGTCCAGCGCGACCGAACGACTGTGAGCCTGTTGGGGCAGGCTCGCCGTTTTGAAGCAAGGTGGGTTTCATCGGATTGGGGGACCCGATATGAACCCGTTAAAGCGGGGTGTTGCGGGGCCTAGGCCTCGCTGCGCTGCTGCGGAATTCCCGCAAGCAGTGCGCGAACCTCAGCCTCGCGGTAGCGGCGGTGTCCACCCAGGGTGCGGATGGACGTGAGCTTGCCAGCCTTGGCCCAGCGGGTGACCGTCTTCGGGTCCACGCGGAACATCGTGGCAACCTCAGCCGGGGTCAGCAGCGGCTCGGCATCAGGGGTGCGAGCGGTCATGAGCGGCCTCCTCGGGAGAACCGAACCATCTCGGTTCTTTCCTCTAAATTCTGCACCTTGGCCCACGGTGCCCGAAATGGACATACGCAGGCCGAGTCGGTTATAGGACGAACGGCTTGTCCTCGGCACTACAACTACACCATCCGTCCAGCCCCAAGGGCCAAACCGATGGAATTGCCCTCCGAGGTGTTCATCAGCGGCGGAAGCCGATGGACCGTCCCATAGCGGACAGTCACCCCACTGTGACGATCAGTCACAGAGCGATCAGGAGTCACGAGACCCCCCATAGAGTGCAATGCCGAGCATTCCGCCCATAGTTGGACGAATGGAACCCTCCCCGGACTCCTTGTCCTATTTTGGCACGAGGGTAGGGGAAGGGTGCAAGGGTGTAGATAGTGCGGTCCGTCACGCTTGAGCCAATGGCCCGTATCGGGACGTAGGTCCCGGAACTAAGACCCCAATGCGACGATCAAGGCCCTGATCTGCTGTTTATGGCCGATCAGCCGATACAGGCGATACGCACGGTACGCGTGGGGTCCCCGATCCGGGCCGTTTCATGATCCACGTCACGTTCGGATCGAAAGAGACGGCCTAGTTGGCGAACAGTCTTTCCCGCACCGCCCTCCAGCGCAGCGCCAGCTCCCCGTAGACCTCCGACGCCCCCTCGTAGTCCTCCGCCCGCAGCGCCGCGATCCCCGCCGCGAGATCGCGGGCCGAGCGGTCGCCGGCCAGCCCGTCAGCCGGCAGCGCGTGCAGCAGCCCCCCGTAGTCCAGTTCGACCATCGACCCGGGGTGGAACTCCTCCAGCCAGCTGCCGACCTCGACCAGCCCCTCCGCGAGCTGCCCGTACCCCTCCGCCTCCCGCAGGGTCCTCAGCCCGCGCGCCAGGCGTCGGCGGGCCTGGACCATCGGCGTCCGGTAGCGCAGCCGTTCGCCCGGGAGGTAGTCCCGCTCCTCGTCCGCCACCAGGACGAACCAGCGCAGCGGCACCTGCCACACCCCCGTCCGGATCCACGGCCGCGCGTCCGGGTTCCGCTCGCGCCAGACCTCGTACTCCTCCGACGCCCGCAGGCGCGCCGGCGCCGGCAGCGCCGCGTCCAGCACCGGCAGGGGGAGGTTCTCCACCAGCTCGCGCAGCGCCAGCCAGCCGCGCAGCCGCGTCCGCCACGGGCAGACCAGCAGCAGCCCGTCCAGCTCCGCTGTGAAGGCGTCCCCGCTCTCCCGCTCCGGGACCCCGACCACCGGCACCCGCACCAAATCGGTCAGGGAGCGGCGCAGTTCGTCCTGGGCGGTGGGGGTGGACCCGCGCCGGGCGTACGCCGCCCAATGGGTGCGCTCCGGCTCCGGGAAGGCCACCAGGGGCTCGTAGACGCGCAGGTAGGAGGCGTAGGGAACCACGGGCAGGGGGCGCACGGAGGGCGGCCTCGGGTCGGGGGATTCGCTCACGCTGTCGTACTGCCCCCTTTGGGGCGCTCCTTCACCTCCGGCGCGCCCGGGAACCGCTCCCGCGAGGGCCGCGTTCCGATCCCCGGACAGGGGCTTCCCGTACGCCCCGCAGGTCTTACGCTGCTCCCAGCGCGCCCTCCCCCACCCGCAGGGCGGGCGTCTTTCCGCCGCATCTCTTCCATGGGAGTCACCACCGTGACCGAAATGACCGACGGCGTCCTGCACACCCTGTTCCGCAGCGAACAGGGCGGCCACGAGCAAGTCGTGCTGTGCCAGGACCGAGCGTCAGGCCTCAAGGCCGTCATCGCCATCCACTCCACCGCCTTGGGCCCGGCCCTCGGCGGTACGCGCTTCCACGCGTACGCCTCCGACGAGGAGGCCGTCCGTGACGCGCTGAACCTCGCGCGCGGCATGTCGTACAAGAACGCCCTCGCCGGTCTCGACCTCGGCGGCGGCAAGGCCGTGATCATCGGCGACCCGGACGTGCTGAAGTCCGAGGAACTGCTGCTGGCCTACGGCCGGTTCGTGGAGTCCCTCGGCGGCCGCTACGTCACCGCCTGCGACGTCGGCACCTACGTCGCCGACATGGACGTCGTGGCCCGCGAGACCCGCTGGGCCACCGGCCGCTCCCCCGAGAACGGCGGCGCCGGCGACTCCTCGGTCCTCACCGCCTTCGGTGTCTTCCAGGGCATGCGCGCCAGCGCCCAGCACCTGTGGGGCGACCCGACCCTGCGCGGCCGCAAGGTCGGCGTCGCGGGCGTCGGCAAGGTCGGCCGGCACCTCGTGGAGCACCTCCTGGAGGACGGCGCCGAGGTCGTGATCACCGATGTGCGCACGGAGTCCGTGGACGAGATCCTCGGCCGGCACCCGGGCGGCCGGGTCTCCGCCGTCGCCGACACCGAGGCGCTGATCCGCACGGCGGGCCTGGACATCTACGCCCCCTGCGCCCTCGGCGGCGCGCTGAACGACGACTCCGTCCCGGTGCTCACCGCGACCGTCGTCTGCGGCGCGGCCAACAACCAGCTCGCCCACCCCGGTGTGGAGAAGGACCTCGCGGACCGAGGGATCCTCTACGCCCCGGACTACGTGGTCAACGCGGGCGGGGTCATCCAGGTCGCGGACGAGCTGCACGGCTTCGACTTCGACCGGTGCAAGGTCAAGGCGGCGAAGATCTTCGACACCACCCTGGCAATATTCGCACGTGCGAAGTCTGACGGCATCCCGCCGGCCGCCGCGGCCGACCGGATCGCCGAACAGCGGATGGCGGAGGCCCTCGCCACCCGCGCTGCGGCCCGTAAGGCCTAGCCGTGCGGGGCCCGCCGGGGCATGGCGAGACGGAACTCACTGTGCCTCGGCGGGTCGGCGGCCCGGAAAGCGTTAAAATCGCAGCTGACCAGCGAGTACGGGGTGTCCCGCTGGTCCTGCGGCAAGGCGTGTCATGCGGGCGGCGTACCGTATGGCCGCGGAAGCAGGTACCGTTAAACCCCTACGGACGGTCTCTCCACGGAGAGCCCGCTCCGAACCATGAACGCGTGTCAGACTCTGGGGCCGTCGAGCCCCGTCACCGAGGGGGTCGAGCCATGGGGCGCGGCCGGGCCAAGGCCAAGCAGACAAAGGTCGCCCGCCAGCTGAAGTACAACAGCGGCGGGACTGATCTCTCGCGTCTGGCCAACGAGCTGGGCGCATCGCCGACGGAGCCGCTGCCTATTAGCGTGCCGGTCGAGGTCGATGACGATCAGGATGATGACGAAGACGACCCGTACGCCAAGTACGCGGCTCTGTACAACAGCGATGACGACGACGACGAGGACGAACAGTCCGGTCCGTCGGCGCATCGTCGCGGGGCTTGACGCGCAGATCCTCCTGCACGGCGGTTCCCGGGCGAGCTGACGCCTCATCCAAACAGAAACCCGGTCCAGGGATACACCCCGGACCGGGTTTCAGTGCTGCTCAGACCGCGTAGGACCCGGTGAGGGTCGCACCCTCGGCGTGGTCGCCACGGTCCAGGATCTCGCCGGCGACCCAGGCGTCCACGCCCCGGTCGGCCAGCGCGGTGAGGGCCACGTCCACCGACTCCTGCGGGACCACGGCCATCATGCCGACGCCCATGTTCAGGGTCTTCTCCAGCTCCAGCCGCTCCACCGCGCCGGCCTTGCCGACCAGGTCGAAGATCGCGCCCGGGGTCCAGGTCGAGCGGTCGACCGTGGCGTGGAGGTGGTCCGGGATCACCCGGGCCAGATTGGCCGCGAGGCCACCGCCGGTGATGTGCGAGTACGCGTGCACCTCGGCCGTCCGGGTGAGGGCGAGGCAGTCCAGCGAGTAGATCTTGGTCGGCTCCAGCAGTTCCTCGCCGAGGGTCCGGCCCAGCTCCTCGACGTGGGCGTCCAGGGACATCCCGGCCCGGTCGAAGAGCACGTGGCGGACGAGCGAGTACCCGTTCGAGTGAAGGCCGGAGGATGCCATCGCGATGACGGCGTCCCCCGTACGGATGCGATCCGCTCCCAGGAGCCGGTCGTACTCGACGACACCCGTGCCCGCACCCGCCACATCGAAGTCGTCCGGGCCCAGCAGGCCCGGGTGCTCGGCCGTCTCGCCGCCGACCAGGGCGCAGCCGGCGAGGACACAGCCCTCGGCGATGCCCTTGACGATGGCCGCGACACGCTCGGGATGCACCTTGCCGACGCAGATGTAGTCCGTCATGAAGAGCGGCTCGGCGCCGCACACGACGATGTCGTCCATGACCATCGCGACCAGGTCGTGGCCGATCGTGTCGTAGACGCCCATCTGACGGGCGATGTCGACCTTGGTGCCCACCCCGTCGGTGGCGGAGGCCAGGAGCGGGCGCTCGTAGCGCTTGAGGGCGGAGGCGTCGAAGAGGCCGGCGAAACCGCCGAGGCCGCCGAGGACCTCGGGGCGCTGCGTCTTCTTCACCCACTCCTTCATCAGCTCGACGGCGCGGTCGCCCGCTTCGATGTCCACGCCCGCGGCTGCGTAGCTGGCACCGGTGGTCTTCTCTGTCATGACAGGGAGAGCTTTCGTGTCGTTACTGCGGGTGGTGCGGGGCCCTGGGAAAAGCCTGAAAGACAGGGCCCGGCGCAGGTGGGGCAGGGGAGCGGGGATTCAGGGGCGGCGGAGCGCGTCGGCGGCGTCGGTGCCGCCCGCGAGCTCGGTCTCCAGGAGCTGCTTGCCGAGGAGCTGCGGGTCGGGCAGCGCCATCGGGTACTCGCCGTCGAAGCAGGCACGGCAGAGGTTGGGCTTCTGGATGGTCGTCGCCTCGATCATCGCGTCGAGCGAGATGTACGAGAGCGAGTCCGCGCCCATCGACGTGGCGATCTCGTCGACCGTCATGCCGTTGGCGATCAGCTCGGCCCGGGTGGCGAAGTCGATGCCGAAGAAGCACGGCCACTTCACCGGCGGGGAGGAGATCCGGATGTGGACCTCGGCCGCACCGGCCTCGCGGAGCATCTTCACGAGCGCGCGCTGGGTGTTGCCGCGGACGATCGAGTCGTCGACGACCACCATGCGCTTGCCGCGGATGACTTCCTTGAGGGGGTTGAGCTTGAGACGGATGCCGAGCTGGCGGATCGTCTGCGAGGGCTGGATGAAGGTCCGGCCCACGTAGGCGTTCTTGACCAGGCCGACCCCGAACGGAATTCCGCTGGCCTCGGCGTACCCGACGGCGGCGGGCGTGCCCGACTCCGGAGTCGCTATGACCAGGTCGGCTTCGACCGGGGCTTCCTTGGCGAGGCGCCGACCCATCTCGACACGCGAGAGGTACACGTTCCGGCCGGCGATGTCGGTGTCCGGGCGCGCCAGGTAGACGTACTCGAAGACACAACCCTTGGGCTTCGCTTCTGCGAAGCGCGAGGTGCGCAGGCCGTTCTCGTCGATCGCGATGAGCTCGCCCGGTTCGACCTCGCGGACGAAGCTGGCGCCGCAGATGTCGAGGGCGGCGGTCTCGCTCGCGACCACCCAGCCGCGCTCAAGGCGGCCGAGGACCAGCGGGCGGATGCCCTGCGGGTCACGGGCGGTGTAGAGGGTCCCCTCGTCCATGAAGACGAGGGAGAAGGCGCCCTTGACCTTCGGGAGGACCTTGGTGGCCGACTCCTCGATGGTCAGGGGCTTGCCGTCTTCGTCGGTCTGTCCGGCGAGGAGGGCGGTGACCAGGTCGGTGTCGTTGGTGGCCGCCACCTGGGTGGCACGGCCGTCCTGACGGGGGAGGTCCGCGACCATCTCGGCGAGCTCGGCGGTGTTCACCAGGTTGCCGTTGTGACCCAGGGCGATCGAGCCGTGGGCGGTCGCGCGGAAAGTGGGCTGCGCGTTCTCCCAGACGGAGGCTCCGGTGGTCGAGTAGCGGGCGTGACCGACCGCGATATGACCTTGGAGCGAGCCGAGAGAGGTTTCGTCGAAGACCTGGGACACGAGGCCCATGTCCTTGAAGACGAGGATCTGGGAACCGTTGCTCACAGCGATTCCCGCGGACTCTTGTCCGCGGTGCTGTAGCGCATACAGTCCGAAGTAGGTGAGCTTGGCGACCTCTTCACCCGGAGCCCAGACACCGAAGACGCCGCAAGCGTCCTGGGGGCCCTTCTCACCGGGGAGCAGGTCGTGGTTGAGTCGTCCATCACCACGAGGCACGGCTCCGAGTGTAGGCGAGATCGACCACCGGTCCGAATTGGGGACCGCCGGGAAAGGTCACAGTGCGGACGGTCCGGTAGCCCGTGCGGAGGGTGACCGCAGGGTGTTGCCGGCGGGTGCGCGGCGGGTCACGGGGGGTGGCCGTCTCGATATCCGGAATGGCCTGGTTGACAGGTACCTGTGCGTTCGTACAGGCTTCCGCCCCATGCAGCCCCTCGGTGACCGCTCCGTCACCCTCGTAGAGCGCCGGCACGTGGACCTGGTCCGTGTCGCGAGCGCCATCTGTCGCTGCCCCGCGTAGTCCTCCGCCGCGCCGTGGCGCACCCCTTCCGGCCCGAGCCGGCCTCCGGGTCGGCCGTCGCGCCGTCCCCCGTCTGACTTCCTGCCCCGTCCAGCCCGCTCCGCCGTGCCGTGCGCCGTCCCGCGCCGCCCGGAGCGGGCCGGCGGGCCGTGCCTTGGAGTACCTGTGAGTACGAACGAATCCCCCCTGTCCCGGCGTGCCTTCGGCGGCGCCGTGGGTGTGACCGCGGCCGCCGCGGCGGTGGGGCTGGGTGCCGCGGCGGCGCCCGCCTCGGCCGCCGGGTCCGGGCCCTTCGAGGCCCAGTACGCCGGGCCCGACGAGCGGGAGTTCAAGGCCGCCCGGGGGCGGGGCTCCCGGCGTCCGAACATCCTGTTCATCCTGGGCGACGACCTCGGCTGGTCGGACCTCTCCTCGTACGGCGCCCCGCACATCAAGACCCCGAACCTGGACCGACTGGCCCGCCAGGGCGTGCGGTTCACCGACGCGTACTCCGGCTCGGCGACCTGCTCCCCGACCCGGTTCAGCCTGTACACGGGCCGCTACCCGGCCCGGACCAAGGGCGGTCTCGCGGAGCCGATCGCCGACAAGTCGGCGGGTCTGGAGCCCACCCACCCGACGCTGGCCTCGCTGCTGAAGGAGTCCGGCTACGCCACGGCCCTCATCGGCAAGTGGCACGCGGGGTCCCTGCCGGACTACAGCCCGACCAAGTCGGGTTGGGAGGAGTTCTTCGGGAACTTCGGCGGTGCGCTGGAGTACTACTCGAAGCTGGGCCTGGGCGGCGAGTACGACCTCTTCGAGGGCGACGCCGAGTACAAGGACCTGCGCTACTACACGAAGATCATCACCGAGCGGGCGAGCGAGTACGTCTCCCGCGACCACCACGGCAAGCCGTGGCTGCTGAACCTCAACTTCACCACCCCGCACTGGCCGTGGATAGCCGAGGGGGACACGAAGGAGAGCGCCGAGATCGTCCGCCGGATCAAGGCGGGCGACGCGCGGGCGCTGTGGCACCAGGACGGCGGCTCCGTCGAGAAGTACAAGCAGTTGGTCGAGGACCTGGACCGGTCGATCGGCGAGGTGCTGAAGGCCCTCAAGCGCTCCGGCCAGGAGGACGACACCCTCGTGGTGTTCTCCAGCGACAACGGCGGCGAGCGGTTCTCCTACAACTGGCCGCTGTCGGGCAACAAGGCCTCCCTCCAGGAGGGCGGGATCCGGGTGCCGAACATCGTGCGCTGGCCCGCGCGGCTGGACGGCGGCCAGGTCAGCCACGTGCCGGTCTTCAGCCCGGACTGGACGGCGACCCTGCTGGAGCTGGCGGGCACCCGCCCGCACCGCGCCTACCCCCTCGACGGGGTGAGCCTCGCCGGGTACCTGCTGCGGGGCGAGAAGGTCGCCGAGCGGAACCTGTTCTGGCGGGTGCGCGGGGAGCGTGCGCTGCGCCGGGGCGACTGGAAGTACTACCAGGGCAAGTCGGGCCGGGACCAGCTGTTCAACCTGGCCGGGGACGTCCGCGAGCAGGCCGACAAGGCGGCCGTGGAGCCGGCCCGGCTGGCGGAACTCCGCGCGGCCTGGGAGAAGACGAACGCCACCCTCCTGCCCTACCCGGCCTGACCCGGGGCTCGGGCCGGCGCCCCGGGCGGCTTGGGCGGCTTGGGCGGCTTGGGCGGCTTGGGCGGCTTGGGCGTACCCGGCGGCTCGGGCGGCTTGGGCGGCCTCACTCGGCGGCCGAGGCGGCCTCCGCGCGGAGGGTTCCGCCGTCGGGCGCGGTGAGGGTGAGGGTGTGGGCCTGGATCTTCCAGGTGAGCGGGCCGCTGCCGAACAGGCCGGTCAGGGCCTGTTCCACCGCGCCGGCCGAGCCCTCGCAGGCCATCCGGGTGGTGGTCAGCGGGCCGACGGTGAGGGTGGCGCCCTCCACGGTGGCCGGGGCGCTGAAGCGGTTGCAGCCGAGGTTCCCCGAGGCCTGCCCCTCGGGGGTCAGCGCGAAGCGGGCCCGGCCTTCGGGTGCTCCGGCCCCGGCGGCGGAGTCGACCACCCAGGTGGTGGCGACGAGCGGGGCGTCCGGGGTGGCCTGCGGGGAGCCGGGGCCGTCGGGGGTGAGGGCCGCCTGCGGGGTCGCGCCCTGGCAGGCGGTGAGGGCGAGCCCGGCGAGGAGGGCCAGGCCGGGGGCGAGGCGCCGGGGGGTCCTGGAGGTCCTGGGAGTACGCATGCTCCTGGGACGGGACCCGGCGCCCGCCGGTTCCGCCGTTCGCCCGTTCAGCTCATCAGGGGCAGCAGCGCGGCGAGGTCGGCCCGCTCGCCACTGGCCCGGACCCGGGCGGCGTCGAGCGCCTCCGACCAGGCGGTACGACCCGTCGCGAGGCGGAGCCAGGTCAGCGGGTCGGTCTCCACCACGTTGGGCGGCGTACCCCGGGTGTGACGGGGCCCCTCGACGCACTGGACCACCGCGAAGGGCGGGATCCGCACCTCGACCGCGCCGCCGGGGGCCTTGAGGGCGAGGCAGTCGGCGAGGAGGCGGGTACAGGCGGCGAGGGCCTGCCGGTCGACGGGGACGTCCAGACCGGGCAGGGCCCGGTTCAGGTCGTCGGTGTGCACGACCAGCTCCACGGTCCGGGTGACCAGGAAGTCGGCGAGGGTCATGTCGCCGATCCACAGGTCGAGGACCCGGCTGCCGGGGTGCGCGGCCAGCGCCCCGTCCATCCGGGCGGCGGCCCGGTCGTACAGCTCGGGCAGCGGGGCCCCGGTCAGGGTCTCGCGGGCGGCCTCGGAGATCTGCCCGGCGAGGGAGCCGGTGGCGAAGGGCCACTCGACGGCGCTCAGCTCCGCGACGGCGCCGGGCGGTCGGGCCAGGCTGCCGGCCAGGGAGTCGGCGATCCACGCGAGGTGCGCGGCGAGTTCGGCCACCGACCACTCCCCGACCCCGCTGGGCCGCTCCAGCTGCTGCGGGGTCAACGCCCGTACGGCCTCGGCGACATGCCCGAACTGGGTGGTGACGGCCGCGCGGATCTTGGCGGCGTCGTAGGTGCGCGGCTTCTTCTTGGCGGGCGGCATGGCCCGACCCTACTCGCGCGACCGACGCTCCTCGCGCGGCCGAGGCCCCTCGCGCGGCCGACCGCCCGGGTCGCGGACGTCGGACCCGTGAACGCGCGGGCCCCCGGCCGGAGGGATCCGGCCGGGGGCTCGCGAACGGGCGGGGATCAGGCCAGCAGGGCCGGGATCGTCGCCTCGTGGGCCTCGCGGAGTTCGGCCAGCGGGAGCGTGAACTCGCCCTGGACCTCGATCTCCTCGCCGTCCACCACGCCGATGCGGGCGGCCGGCAGGCCCCGCGCACCGCACATGTCGGTGAACCGCAGCTCCTCGCTGCGCGGGACGGCCACGATGGCCCGGCCCGCGGACTCGGAGAACAGGAACGTGAAGGCGTCCAGACCCTCCGGGACCACCACGCGCGCACCGTTGCCGCCGCGCAGGCAGGACTCGGTGAGCGCCTGGATCACGCCGCCGTCGGACAGGTCGTGCGCCGCGTCGACCATGCCGTCGCGGGAGGCGGAGATCAGGATCTCGCCCAGCAGCTTCTCCCGGCCGAGGTCCACCTTGGGCGGCATGCCGCCGAGGTGGTCGTGGACCACCTGGGACCAGGCCGAGCCGCCGAACTCCTCGGCCGTGTCGCCGAGCAGGTACAGCAGCTGACCGGCCTCCTTGAAGGCCATCGGCGTACGGCGGTTGACGTCGTCGATGACGCCGAGGACCGCCACGACCGGGGTCGGGTGGATCGCGACCTCGCCCGTCTGGTTGTAGAGCGAGACGTTGCCGCCGGTGACCGGGGTGCCCAGCTCCAGGCAGCCGTCGGCGAGACCGCGGGTGGCCTCGACGAACTGCCACATGACGTCCGGGTCCTCCGGCGAGCCGAAGTTCAGGCAGTCGGAGATGGCGAGGGGCTTGGCACCGGTCGCGGCGACGTTGCGGTACGCCTCGGCCAGAGCCAGCTGCGCGCCCGTGTACGGGTCGAGCTTGGCGAAGCGGCCGTTGCCGTCGGTGGCCATGGCCACGCCGAGGTTGGTCTCCTCGTCGATGCGGATCATGCCCGCGTCCTCGGGCTGCGAGAGCACCGTGTTGCCCTGGACGAAGCGGTCGTACTGGTCGGTGACCCACGCCTTCGACGCCTGGTTCGGCGACGAGACCAGCGCGAGGACCTGCGCGCGCAGCTCCTCGGAGGTCTGCGGGCGCGGCAGCAGGCCCGCGTCGTCCGCCTGGAGCGCGTCCTGCCAGGAGGGGCGCGCGTAGGGGCGGTGGTAGGTGGGGCCCTCGTGGGCGACGGTGCCCGGGGGCACGTCCACGATGAGCTCGCCGTGCCAGTAGATCTCCAGCTGCTCGCCTTCGGTCACCTCACCGATGACGGTGGCGATGACGTCCCACTTCTCGCAGATCTCCATGAAGCGCTCGACGTGCTGCGGCTCGACGATCGCGCACATGCGCTCCTGCGACTCGCTCATGAGGATCTCCTCGGGCGAGAGCGTCGCGTCGCGCAGCGGGACGGTGTCCAGCTCGACGCGCATGCCGCCGGAACCGGCCGAGGCCAGCTCGCTGGTGGCGCAGGAGAGCCCGGCGCCGCCGAGGTCCTGGATGCCGGCGACCAGCTTCTCCTTGAAGATCTCCAGGGTGCACTCGATGAGGAGCTTCTCCTGGAAGGGGTCGCCGACCTGGACCGCCGGGCGCTTGGTCGGCTTCGTGTCGTCGAAGGTCTCGGACGCGAGGACCGAGACGCCGCCGATGCCGTCGCCGCCGGTGCGGGCGCCGTAGAGGATGACCTTGTTGCCGGGGCCGGAGGCCTGGGCGAGGTGGATGTCCTCGTGCTTCATGACGCCGATGCAGCCGGCGTTGACGAGCGGGTTGCCCTGGTAGCAGGCGTCGAAGACGACCTCGCCGCCGATGTTGGGCAGGCCCAGGCAGTTGCCGTAGCCGCCGATGCCCGCGACCACGCCCGGCAGGACGCGCTTGGTGTCGGGGTGGTCGGCCGCGCCGAAGCGCAGCGGGTCCACGACGGCGACCGGGCGGGCGCCCATGGCGAGGATGTCGCGGACGATGCCGCCGATGCCGGTGGCCGCGCCCTGGTAGGGCTCGATGTACGACGGGTGGTTGTGCGACTCGACCTTGAAGGTGACCGCGTAGCCCTGGCCGACGTCGACGACGCCGGCGTTCTCGCCGATGCCGACGAGCATGGCGTCGCTCGCGGGCTTCTTCTCGCTGAACTGCTTCAGGTGGATCTTGCTGCTCTTGTACGAGCAGTGCTCGGACCACATGACGGAGTACATGGCCAGCTCGGCGCCGGTGGGACGGCGATCGAGGATCTCCCGGATCCGGGCGTACTCGTCCTCCTTGAGGCCGAGTTCCTTCCAGGGCTGCGCCGCGTCCGGGGTCTCGGTGGCGTTCTTGACGGTGTCGAGGCTCATGCGGAGACCAGCTTCTTCAGGACCGACGTGAAGAACGGGAGGCCGTCGGTGCGGCCCGTCCCGATCAGCGGCTCGACCGCGTGCTCGGGGTGCGGCATCAGGCCGACGACGTTGCCCGCGGCGTTGGTGATGCCGGCGATGTCGCGCAGCGAGCCGTTCGGGTTCCCGTCGAGGTACCGGAAGGCCACTCGGCCTTCGGCCTCCAGTTCGTCGAGCGTGTGCTCGTCGGCGGTGTAGCGGCCGTCCATGTTCTTGAGCGGGACGGAGATCTCCTCGCCGGTGGTGTAGTCACCGGTCCAGGCGGTCTCCGTGTTCTCCACCCGCAGCTTCTGGTCGCGGCAGATGAAGTGGAGGTGGTTGTTGCGGAGCATCGCCCCCGGCAGCAGGTGGGCCTCGGTGAGGACCTGGAAGCCGTTGCAGATGCCGAGGACGGGCATGCCGGCCTTGGCCTGCTCGATGATGGTCTCCATCACCGGCGAGAAGCGGGAGATGGCCCCGGCGCGCAGGTAGTCCCCGTAGGAGAAGCCGCCCGCGAGGACGACCGCGTCGACCTGGTGAAGGTCCTTGTCGCGGTGCCAGAGCGAGACCGGCTCGGCCCCCGCGAGGCGGATGGCGCGCAGCGAGTCACGGTCGTCGAGCGTTCCGGGGAACGTGACGACTCCGATGCGAGTGGTCACCGTCAGGCCTCGACCTTCACGGTGAAGTCTTCGATGACGGTGTTGGCGAGGAACGTTTCGGCCATCTTGTGGATGCGGTCGAGGGCGGCCTGGTCGACCGGTCCCTCCACCTCCAGTTCGAAACGCTTCCCCTGGCGGACGTCGGCGATCCCGTCGAAGCCCAGGCGCGGCAGTGCACGCTGCACCGCCTGGCCCTGGGGGTCGAGGATCTCCGGCTTGAGCATGACGTCGACTACGACGCGTGCCACTGGCACTCCCGATGAGGTGGTTGGTGCGAAGGCGGTTCCGCCAGCGTACCCGGCCGAAATTTCTACGCGGGTAGATATGGCCCGGGCGCGACCGGCACGCGGTTTCGGCTTCACCAACGCTTCGCAAAATCCATCGGAAAACCACGCCCCCGCCATTGCGGCGGGACACGCGGGGAGAATTAACTGGGCTTCGCAATTCAATGAGAATCACGGTACAAAGGAATCAGCCGTGATTCCTACGGTTTGATGCATTCCACCGAAACATCCACACAGGCGACATCACCGCACGTCAGCAGGCGGCGAGGGCGCACGAAGGGACCGATATCCGTGGCGCAGCGCGTAGTAGTCACGCTCTCCGACGACATCGATGGCGGAGAAGCGGCGGAAACGGTCGTGTTCGCTCTGGACGGTAAGACCTACGAGATCGACCTCAATGTGGCCAACGCAAAGAAACTGCGGAAGGGCCTGGCCCCCTTCGTGGCCGCGGGGCGCCGGCAGTCCCGCTCGGGGAAGGCGTTCAAGCTCACCTCGGTCGCACCCGATCCGGCGGTCGTCCGCGCCTGGGCGCGGGCCAACCAGCACGACGTGCCGCCGCGCGGCCGGATCCCCAAGCGGGTCTACGAGGCCTACAACGAAGCCCACTGAGAGCTGATTTGCCATGCACCCCCTCGGATCGACTAGTGTGTGGATCACGCCGAGGGGCCAGGCCGAAAAGCCACGGACCCGAAGTCGTGCGGGTGTAGTTCAGTAGCAGAACACCCCCCTTCCAGGGGGGAGGCGCAGTGTGCAATCCCTGTCACCCGCTCTGCACGCTTTACCGACCACGGTTGTGGATCAGGTAGAGTGATGCTCGCAGCTCACGACACCTGTGTCGTGGAAGCATGCGGACGTAGCTCAGTTGGTAGAGCACCACCTTGCCAAGGTGGATGTCGCGCGTTCGAGTCGCGTCGTCCGCTCAGAGAGAAAAGCCCCGATCGGTGATCCGATCGGGGCTTTCTTCGTTCCCACTCATTACCGTCCCGTCCGCCGGGCACTCGACCGCATGTGGTGCGCCTCACCTCCCGATGACAAATGTCATCGCGCGCCGTGACGGGGCGCACTGTCGACCCGGTCGGACCGCCGCGAGGCTGGAGCCGTGGCCGACGCCGTGGCCGACACCATCGACGACCGACACGGCGACGGCCCGGTCCGGCCCGGATGATGGTCCTGGTGTGTGCCGGCCGGCGGGGGTTCCGTCGGGAACCGCCATGTGGGGACGAGGAAGTCGGGGGATCGCAAGGGTGTCGAAACTGACCGGGTGGTGGAAGCACCGCGGCAGCGCGGCGAAGGTCGAGCTGTACACGCGCTGGTCCTTCCACTCCTTCGTGCTGCTGGAGATCCTCGGCTTCGGGCTGCCCGCGCTGGCCTCCTCGGGCGATCGCGGCCCCACCGGGGCCTCGGGCGGGCTCTTCCTGCTGGTGTGCGCGCACGCCGTGCTGATCGGCTTCCTGACCTCCCGGGCCCTCGACTGGATCACCGGCGGCCGGGAGCGGCCCGTACGGCTCGTGGTGGCGGTGGTGGTCACGACGGTCGCCTTCTGGCTGGTGGCCCTCTCCCTGGTGAGGGCCGGACGGATCGAGAGCCCGACCGCCCTGGTGCTCGTGTCCGGGGTGTCCTGCTTCGGCAGCGGCTCGGTGGTGCTGTCCCTGCGGAAGGTCCGGCACATGCGGTACGTCCCGCCGGCCACGGCGGTGAGCCTGGGCGCGGCGGTGTTCGCTTTCGGGCTGCCCGCCTCCGAGGTCCTCGGGTACGCCGTCGGGGTGCTGCTGTCGAGCGGGTTCATGGGGATCGCCTACGGCTTCTCCGGCTGGCTGCTCAATACCGTCCACGAACTCGACCGCGCCCGCGAGCTCCAGGCCCGGCTGGCCGTCGCCGAGGAGCGGCTGCGCTTCGGGCGGGACCTGCACGACGTGATGGGGCGCAACCTCGCAGTGATCGCCCTCAAGAGCGAGCTGGCCGTGCAGTTGGCCCGCCGGGGGCGCCCCGAGGCGGTGGACCAGATGATCGAGGTGCAGCGGATCGCGCGGGAGTCCCAGCGCGAGGTACGCGACGTGGTGCGCGGCTACCGGGAGGCCGACCTCGCGGTGGAGCTGGAGGGTGCCCGCGGGGTGCTGGCCGCCGCCGGGATGGAGTGCCGGGTCGAGGTCGCGGCGGGCGCGGGCGGTCCGTTGCCGTCCGAGGTGCAGTCGGCGCTGGGTTGGGTGGTCCGGGAGGCCACCACGAACGTCCTGCGGCACGGGGACGCGCGCAGCTGCCTGATCCGGTTGAGCCTGGACGGGGTCTCGGGCGCGGTGACCCTGCTGGTGGAGAACGACGGGGCCCCGGAGGCCCCGACCGGGCCGCCCGGCTCCGGGCTCGCCGGGCTGCGCGAGCGGCTCGCCGCGGTGGAGGGGACCCTGCTGGCCGGTCCGGCCGAGGGCGGCCGGTTCCGGCTGCGGGCCGAGGTGCCGGGACAGCGAACGCGACAGGTGGAGGTGGGGGCGTGACTCCCGTACGAGTACTGCTGGCCGACGACGAGCACCTGATCCGGGGCGCGCTGGCGGCGCTGCTGGGGCTGGAGGACGACCTGGTGGTGGTCGCCGAGGCCGCCTCGGGGCCGGAGGCCCTGGCGATGGCACGGGCGCACCGGCCGGACGTGGCGGTGCTGGACCTGCAGATGCCGGGGGCGGACGGTGTGAGCGTGGCCACATCGCTGCGGGCCGAACTTCCCGAGTGCAGAACCATGATCGTGACCAGTCACGGCCGCCCGGGACACCTCAAGCGGGCCCTGGCCGCCGGCGTACGGGCCTTCGCGCCCAAGACGGTGTCGGCGCAGCGGCTGGCCGAGCTGATCCGGACCGTGCACGCCGGAGGGCGGTACGTGGACCCGGAGTTGGCGGCCGACGCGATCAGCGCCGGGGACTCGCCGCTGACGGCCCGGGAGGCGGAGGTGTTGGAACTCGCGGCGGACGGGGCGCCGATCGCGGAGATCGCGGAGCGGGCCTCGCTGTCCCAGGGGACCGTGCGCAACTACCTGTCCTCGGCGGCGACGAAACTGGGCGCCGAGAACCGTCACACCGCGGTGCGTCTCGCGCGGTCCCGAGGTTGGGTATAGTTGGTCCCGCGCTACGGCGCACAGGCGGACATAGCTCAGTTGGTAGAGCACCACCTTGCCAAGGTGGATGTCGCGCGTTCGAGTCGCGTTGTCCGCTCAGTTGGAGAAGGCCCCGATCGGTGATCCGATCGGGGCCTTCTTCGTGTTCGCGGCCCGGTCCCCTTCGGGACGGGCGCCGCCCGGGGCCGTGGGCCCCGGGCGGGGGTGCCTCAGTTCCAGGGCAGGCCGGTGAGGCGCTCGTAGGCCTCGACGTACTTGGCGCGGGTCTGGTCGACCACGTCCTGGGGCAGCGCGGGCGGCGGGAGTTCGCCCTTGGGGTCCCAACCGGACGCCGGGGAGGACAGCCAGTCGCGGACGTACTGCTTGTCGTAGGACGGCTGGGCGTGGCCGGGCTCCCAGAGGTCGGCGGGCCAGAAGCGCGAGGAGTCCGGGGTGAGGACCTCGTCGGCGGCGACCAGCTTGCCGGCCTCGTCGAAGCCGAACTCGAACTTGGTGTCCGCGAGGATGATCCCGCGCTCGCGGGCGATGTCCCGGGCGCGCGCGTACACGTCGAGGGTGGTCCGGCGCAGCACCGCCGCCGTCTCGGCGTCGGTGGTGCGCACGACCTCCTCGTAGGAGACGTTCTCGTCGTGCTCGCCGACCGCGGCCTTGGCGGCCGGGGTGAAGATCGGGGCGGGCAGCTCGGAGCCGTCGACCAGGCCCTCGGGGAGGGCGAGTCCGCAGACGGTACGGGTCTGGCGGTACTCCGCGAGGCCGGAGCCGGTGAGGTAGCCGCGGGCCACGCACTCGACGGGGACCATGTCGAGGTTCTGGCAGATCAGGGTGCGCCCGGCCCAGTCGGCGGGGGCCCCGGCGGGCAGGTCGGTGGAGACGACGTGGTTCGGGACCAGGTCGGCGAGCTGGTCGAACCACCACAGGGAGAGCTGGGTCAGCACCCGCCCCTTGTCCGGGATCTCGGTGGGCAGGACCCAGTCGAAGGCGGACATGCGGTCACTGGCGACCATGACCAGCCGGCCGTCCTCATCCCGGTACAGGTCGCGGACCTTGCCGGTGTGGACGTGGACGAGGCCGGGCACCTGCACCGGCTCGGGCTTTTCGACGAATCCGGACACGGGGTCTCCCTGTGGTTCTGTACGAGCGCCCGCCCATTCTCCCGTACGGGGCCCCCTGCCCGCTTCACGGGGTCTCAGTCGTGTTTGCAGATCCGGTCGAGGAGATTGGCCGTGGCCCGCTGGACCCGCTCGTCCACGTGGCCGGGGCGGTCGAGCGCCGGGGACCAGGCGAAGGTGCCGGAGGCGAAGACCAGCGCCCCGCTCGGCGCCCGGTACAGGCTGGTCTCCTGGTGGCGCTTGGCGCCCTCGCTGTCCAGGTACGGGGAGTGCGCGAGGAGGATCCGGTCCTGGTGCTCGGGGAGCTGGGTGCGCGGGAAGTAGCGGTCGGCCTCGCCCGCGACGAGACCGTCGAGCTCGTCGTTCTCGGAGGCGCCGGTGGAGTCCCAGAGCCAGTGCGTGGAGTTGCGCACGATCAGGGGCGCGGGTTCGGGGACCCGCCCGGCGTACTGGATGCCGAGGAGCTGCTGTTCGGGGCGGTCGACCTCGCGCCACAGGGCCGAGCGGCCGGGGCCCCGGCGCTTGCGGCAGGTGAGGAGCCGGTCGGGGACCCCGGAGGCGGAGGGGCCCAGCTCGACCTGCCAGTACATGGTGTTGGCGGACAGGAACACCAGCGAGGTGCCGTGGGCGCGGGCGGCCTCGGCGGTGCGGCGCATGGGGGCCGACCAGTACTCGTCGTGGCCGGGGAAGACCAGGCCCCGGTAGCGGGTCGGGTCGATCCGCCCGGCGTGCAGGTCGCGGGTGTCGGCGTAGGCGAGGTCGTAGCCGTAGCGCTCGGCCCAGCGGATGAAGTCGTAGGCGTGGCCCACGTGCAGGGGGAGGCCCGCGCCCGCGTAGGGGCGGTCGAAGGAGACGGTGGTGGCGGCGTCGGCCTCGCCGAGGAGGCGGCCGTCCTCGTCCCACGCGTGGTAGAGGCTGGCGCCGGTGTGGCCGTCCTCGGGGTAGAGGTTGTAGGCCTGCCAGGTGATGTCCGGGAGCAGGAGCAGCAGGTCGGCGGGGTGGTCGTCGCGCACCGTGAAGGGGATGTGGGAGCGGTAGCCGTCGAGGGTGGTGAGGACGGCCACGTACGCGCCGACGCTCCAGTAGCTCGGCACCTGGAGCCGCCAGGACATCCACCAGTGGTGGCAGGAGACCGTGCGGTCGGCGGTGAGCGGGGCGGGCTGGACGATGCCGGACAGCCGGGGGCTGGTGGTGATCTTGGAGGCGCCGTCGCCGCCGTAGTGGCCGATCCGGTAGACGTCCACCGAGAACTGTTGGGGCGGGTCGACGGTGACGTGGAAGTCGATCGCCTCGCCGGGGGTGACGGATCCCGTGGAGGCGAACCCCTTGATCTGGCGGTGGACGTCGTCGGCGGTGAGCGGGCCCCCGCCGGAGCTGCGGGTGCGGGGGAGCTGGCCGGGGGCGAGGGAGGGGTCCACGTACCAGGGGACGACCTGGCCCGTGTCGCCGAAGTACAGCTCGCTGCCCCGGAACCACGGCAGTGGTCCCTGGCCGAAGGGGTCGGTCACCGCGTGCGCGAGCGCACCTGACTCCCACCGCCGGATCTGGTCCGCACCCATACCGCTCCCCTCCCTCGCTCCCCCGAACGCTTCTCTGTCCACTCTTCTGCTCTTCCGCGGTCTTTCCACCGGGTCGCACGGCGGGTTTCGGACACCTCCGCGCCACCGGTCCCCAGCACATCACATAACGCACGCGGTCCGTCACCGTTCGTCGCGAATTGACGAGACCGGAACCTGGAAGCGGAAGTACCGCTTCGGTGCGGTGGGTGGACCGTCGGCGCCGGGGCGCCGGTCAGACCAGGCGGACGGGCTTCTCCGGGCGGACGCCGATCTCCGCGAGCCAGTCCCGCAGGGGCTCCGGGTCCCCGTCCTCGACGAGGCAGAGCACGCGCGGTGCGAGGTCGGCCCGGCGCTCGCCGCCGACGAGCAGGACCGGGCCGTCGAGCCAGTCCAGGCCGGGGCCCGCCCCGGCCGAGTCCAGGGCCGCGCAGCAGACCAGCGCCGTTACGTGGTCGGCCAGCAGGTCCCGGCCGCTGCGCGGGGGCTGGAGGGGGAACAACGGCAGGGTGTCCGCGCCCCGGGCCTTCGCGGCGCCGGTGCCGGCTCCGGCGGTGGCCGCGCCGGTGGCGCCGGAGCGCTCCTCGCGGGCCAGGTCCCCGCTGAGCCGCCCGGCGAGGGTGTCCGCGGCCGCGCCTTCGCCGGCCGGGTCGGCGAGGTAGCCGAGGACCCGCTCCAGGGTGGGCCCGCCGAAGGCGTCGGCGGGCGCGGGGGCGGTGGGGGCGGTGGCCGTGGGGGGAGCGGTGGCCGTGGGCGGCCTGGTGGCCTTGGGCGGAGCGGTGGCCTTGGGCGGGGTGGTGGCGGCCTGGGCGGTCGGCTCGGTCGCGTTCGTCGCGGCGTCGGTCAGGGCGTCCAGGGCGGCGTGAAGCCGGGCGGCCTCGGTCCGCCACTTGCGGTCCACGACCTCCTCCGGGTACGCCGCCCAGTCCACCGGCGACCAGTCGGGGCCGGCCTCGGCCGGGCCGCCGTGGAACAGCCGGGCGGCCAACAGGGAGGCGGCCTCGTCCATCAGCCCGGGCTGCTCCAGGAGGTCGCAGGCGGGGCGCTCGCCGAGCCGGGAGGTGAACCCGTCGGCGAGGCGGTCCCGGCGGGACAGCTCGGTCAGGGCGGAGACCACCCCGGCGTCGAGGTGCGCGGGCCAGCGGCCCATCCGCCAGGCGGGCAGCGCGACCCGGGTCAGCAGCCGGTCCCAGCCCGCGTACGCCAGGCCGACCTGCTCCTGGGCGAGGATGCGCAGCGCGTAGTCCACGCCGTGGGCGCGGTCCGAGGCGGCGGCGGCGACCCCGCGCTCCATCTCGGCGGCGTCGGTCTGACACAGGCGCAGCAGCAGCCGGGCGGGGGCGCCGATCCAGCCGAGGCCGGGTCGGTCGCCGATGTCCACGGCCGCGTCGAGGCCCCGTACGAAGCCGCGCGCGTCCGCTATGTCGGGGTGGGCGGAGGGGCCCGTGCCGGCGACGACGGGCGCGAGGACGGCCCGTAGCTCGGCGACCCGCATCCACCACATGAAGGGCGAGCCGATGACCAGCACCGGCGCCGCTCCCGGGAGGGACTCCGGCCCCGGCGCCATCCCGGAACGTGCCCGACGGTGGGCGGGGTGGGTGCGGTCCTCCAGCCAGCTGTCGCAGTCCGGGGTCAGGGCTATCGCGGAGGGCGCGGGCACGTCCATCCGGTCCGCCAGGTCACGCACGAGGCGGTAGAGGTCGGGGGCGGCGGCCTCGGGCAGCGCCACCGTGGGCGTCACGGCCGGGCTCGCCCGGAGCACGACGGCGCCGAAGATCCCGCCCACGAGCAGGACGAGCGCGGCGACGGCGCAGACGACCAGGGTCACGGCGGGCCAGGGATCCCCGACCAGCCGACCCGTCATCCGGGCGGCCACGAGCACCACCGCCACGGCGGTGGGCAGCAGCACGACGGCCAGCGCCCTGCTGCGGACCCGCAGCACGGCCAAGGCCCGTGAACGCGCGGAGGGCGCACTCACTTCAGCGATCGAACCGGTTCCGGACACGGCCGGACCTCACCCCCTCTGCCCTGCGGCGGCGTAGCTCACTCCCCCACTGTGACACCCGCCACCGACATCGCAATGCCGGTGGGCCATGTGCCGGAATGCTTGCGCCGCACCCTAGTTGGGGTGGAGGCGGACGTCAGGCAGTCCGGGCGACCATCACCCGATGGAATGGCTTTGGGCAAAGGTGGGTGCGTTCGAACGCGGCCGGATGCAGTCGTACGCGGACACGCGCGCGGGCCCGGTGCGCGTGTTTCGCGCTCCGGGCCCGCCGCTTCACCGCCCTGCTGGTCAGCGGCCTTCGGCCGCCTTCTCGGCGATGTCGGTGCGGTGCTGGGAACCGTCGAGCCTGATCCGCGCGACGGCCTTATACGCCCTCTCGCGGGCCTGCGCCAGATCGGAACCGGTCGCCGTCACCGACAGCACCCGCCCGCCCGCGCTGACCACCGCGTCGCCCTCGCGCCGGGTACCGGCGTGCAGCACGTACGCGTCGGGCTCGTCCTCGGCGGCCACCTCGGCGAGGCCCTCGATGGGGTCCCCGGTGCGCGGGGTGTCGGGGTAGTTGTGGGAGGCGATGACGACGGTGACGGCCGCGTCGTCGTGCCAGGTGAGCGGCGGCCGGGTGTGCAGGGTGCCGTTGGCGGCGCCCAACAGGACGCCCGCGAGCGGGGTGCGCAGCCGGGCCAGGACGACCTGGGTCTCGGGGTCGCCGAAGCGGGCGTTGAACTCGATCACCCGGGTGCCGCGGCCGGTGATCGCCAGGCCCGCGTAGAGCAGCCCGGAGAAGGGGGTGCCGCGGTGGCGGAGCTCGTCGACGGTGGGCTGGAGGACCAGGTCCATGACCTCGTCGACCAGCTTGGGGTCGGCCCAGGGCAGCGGGGAGTAGGCGCCCATGCCGCCCGTGTTGGGGCCCGCGTCGCCGTCGAGGGCCCGCTTGAAGTCCTGGGCGGGCTGGAGCGGGAGCACGGTGACGCCGTCGGTGATGGCGAAGAGGGAGACCTCGGGGCCGTCGAGGTACTCCTCGATGACGACCCTCTGGCAGGCCAGGGCGTGGGCGCGGGCCGCGGCACGGTCCTCGGTGACCACGACGCCCTTGCCGGCGGCGAGGCCGTCGTCCTTGACCACGTAGGGGGCGCCGAAGGCGTCGAGGGCCGCGTCGACCTCGTCGGCGTCGACGCAGACGTAGCTGCGCGCGGTCGGGACCCCGGCCGCGGCCATCACGTCCTTGGCGAAGGCCTTGGAGCCCTCCAGTCGGGCGGCCTCGGCGGACGGGCCGAAGACGGGGATCCCGACGGCGCGCACGGCGTCGGCCACTCCGGCGACCAGGGGCGCCTCGGGGCCGACGACGACCAGGCCGGCGCCGAGTTCCGTGGCGAGCGCGGCGACCGCGTCACCGTCGAGGGGGTCGACCGGACGCAGCTCCGCCACCTCGGCGATACCGGCGTTGCCGGGAGCGCAGTAGAGCGCGGAGACGTCGGGGTCGAGGGACAGAGAGCGGCACAGGGCGTGTTCGCGGGCGCCGCCGCCGATGACGAGGACCTTCACGCCGCCCAGGGTAGCCCGGACCCGGTGGCGCGTTTCGTGCGGCCACCCAAGTACGGGCCCCTACTCGTTCGTGTATTCCTCCACAACGGTGGCTCCGAGCTCGCGCACGATCAGGTCGTGTCCGGTCAGGGCGCTGTCGACGAGGTCGGGGTCGTCGTCCTCCGCGAAGTCGTCCTCGGGGGCGACCGGCGGGGGCGCCTGCCGCTCCGGGGCCTGCGAGGCGGACGGCTGCTGCTGCGGCGGCTGGTACTGCTGCTGCGGAGCGGACCCCTGCGCCTGCTGGGGCTGCTGCGCCTGCTGGGCCGGCGGGTTGTAGGCCTGCGCGGGCGGGGCGGCGTACGAGGACGACTGGACGGGGGCCGGGCCGCCTCCGCCCACCACCGCCTCGATCCTCCAGTTGACCTGGAACTGCTCGGACAGCACCGCCTTGAGGACGTCCTCGCTGCCGCTGCTCGCGAAGTTGTCGCGGGCTCCGGGGTTGGGGAAGCCGAGCTGCAGGATCGTCCCGTCGAAGCCGACGACCTGGGCGTTCTGACTGAGCAGGATCCAGGTGAAGCGGCGGCGGTTCTTGACGGCCTCCAGAACGGACGGCCACATCGCCTGGACCTGCCCGGCTCCGGCGGCCATCCCGGCGGAGGGGCCGACGGCGGCCGGGGCGGCGGAGGCTCCCGGCGCCGCGGCGGGCTGTACGGGGGCCTGGGCCGGAGCCTGGGCCCCGCTGCCGGGCGCGGCGGCGCTGGGCCAGGCCCCGGCGGCGGGCTGCGCCGGGGCGGCGGCTGCGGGTGCGGCGGGTGCGGCGGCTCCCGGCCAGGCGCCGGGGGCGCCGCTGCCGGGCTGCGCGGCTCCGGGCCACGCCCCGGGCGCGGCGGCCGGCGGCGCGGACGGCGGCGCCACGGGGGCGGCGGCCGGTGCCGGGGCGGCCACCGGAGCGGGAGCCTGGGCGACGGGGGCCGCGGACGGCTGCGGGGCGGGGGTCGCCGGCGGCTGCGGGGCGGCGGCGGCCCGGGCGGCGGCGACTCCGCCCCCGGGACCGGCCGGAGCCATCCCGTGCGCCTCGGGCGCGGGCACGTACCCCAGGGCGGGAGGCGCGGCGGGCGCGGCGACGTAGGCCCCCGGGGGCGGACCGCTGCGCTCCAGCCGGTCGAGCCGGGCCTGGAAGGAGCGTTCGTCGTCGAAGGCGGCCGGGAGCAGCACCCGGGCGCAGATCAGCTCCAGCTGGAGCCGGGGCGAGGTCGCCCCGCGCATCTCGGTGAGTCCGGTGTTGACCAGGTCGGCGGCGCGCGACAGCTCGGCGGCGCCGAAGACGGCGGCCTGGGCCTGCATGCGCTCGACGACATCGGAGGGGGCGTCGATGAGCCCCTTCTCGCCGGCGTCGGGCACGGCGGCCAGGATCACCAGGTCGCGCAGCCGCTCCAGCAGGTCGGCGACGAAGCGGCGCGGGTCGTTGCCGCCCTCCACCACCCGGTCGACGACCTCGAAGGCGGCGGCCCCGTCCCCGGAGGCGAAGGCGTCGATGACGGAGTCGAGCAGGGAGGCCTCGGTGTAGCCGAGCAGGGAGGTCGCCATGGCGTACGTCACACCGTCGGCGGCGGCGCCGGCGAGCAGCTGGTCCATGACGGACATGGAGTCGCGGACGGACCCGGCGCCGGCCCGCACGACGAGCGGCAGCACGCCGTCCTCGACCGTGGCGTCCTCGCGACCGCAGACCTCGCCGAGGTAGTCGCGCAGGGTGCCGGGGGGCACGAGGCGGAAGGGGTAGTGGTGCGTACGGGAGCGGATGGTCCCGATGACCTTCTCGGGCTCCGTCGTCGCGAAGATGAACTTGAGGTGCTCCGGCGGCTCCTCGACCACCTTCAGCAGGGCGTTGAAGCCCGCCGAGGTGACCATGTGGGCCTCGTCGATGATGTAGATCTTGTACCGGCTGGAGGCGGGCCCGAAGAAGGCCTTCTCGCGCAGGTCACGAGCGTCGTCCACGCCACCGTGGGAGGCGGCGTCGATCTCGATGACGTCGATCGAGCCCGGGCCGTTCCTGGCGAGGTCCTGGCAGGACTGGCACACGCCGCAGGGCTCGGGCGTGGGGCCCTGCTCACAGTTCAGACAGCGCGCCAGGATGCGGGCGCTGGTCGTCTTTCCACATCCCCGCGGCCCGCTGAACAGGTACGCGTGATTGACCCGGTTGTTGCGCAGGGCCTGCATCAGCGGGGCAGTGACATGCTCCTGCCCGATGACCTCGGCGAACGACTCGGGGCGGTAGCGGCGGTACAGCGCAAGGGACGACACGTCTACGAGGTTATCCGGGCCCGCCGACAACAGCGGCCCGGCGACGCCCCCGGACCCGCCCCGGAACGCAAAGCGCCCCCCACGCACCCACCAGAGCCCACTTACCCTTGCTGCCTTCCGGCCCTGGGGGAATTGGGTGAGATAGCGCCACGTGAGGGGCTGGCCCCACCCTAGCGGATCCGCGGCCCCGGAATCGACCCGGTGGGACCACGGACTGCTCGCCGACTCGCACCGCGTCCCCCCGCCGACTGCTCGTCGGCCCTCCGATCGGAACCAAGATCGGATCGTGTTCGCGAGCACCCCCCGGCGTCTTGTATTGTTTGCCCCGGAGGATTCGCCTAGTGGCCTAGGGCGCACGCTTGGAAAGCGTGTTGGGGGCAACCCCTCACGAGTTCGAATCTCGTATCCTCCGCCATTGCTCTCACCGGGCAATACGTCGAAGAGCCCCGCAGCTTGCTGCGGGGCTCTTCTTCGTTCATCAGGCCGGCCCCGACCGGGACACCGGCCGGGGCCTTCCGGGTTCCGTGGTTGCCTCCGGACATCAGGGCGTGGTCGACGGCCCTTGGTCCGCTGTGATGCCGGTGGCGACGGCGAGGACGGCGAGGCGGATGCGGTTGTCCCGGCCCGTCTTCGCCATCAGGTTCGCCACATGCGTCTTGACCGTGGTGACCCCCAGGTGCAGGCGGTCGGCGATCTCCTTGTTGGACAGACCGCTGCCGACCAGGCCGAGTACCTCCCGCTCGCGCGGGGTGATGGCGGGCGCCACCGGGACATCGGCGCGGGCGCCGGGAGACGCCCCCTCGCGGGCGTCGACGGCGCGGCCGACGAGCCGGTCGAGAGCGTCCCGGCTGAACGGGGCCTCGCCGTCCGCGGCCCGGCGTACGGCGGCGATCAACTCGGCCGGTGGGGTGTCCTTGACCAGGAAGCCGCAGGCTCCGGCTGCGAGCGCCGGGTAGAGGTGATCGTCGTCGTCGAAGGTGGTGAGCGCGACGACGCGGGTGGCGGGGCGGGCGGCCAGGACGCGGCGCGTGGCGGTGATGCCGTCCATGACGGGCATCCGCAAGTCCATGAGGACGACATCCGGATGGAGTCGCTCGGCCAGCCGAACCGCCTCTGCGCCGTTCTCCGCCTCGCCCACGATGTCGATGTCCGGGGCCTGTTCGAAGAGCATGCGCAGGCCCATGCGGACAAGCTGCTGGTCGTCGGCCACGAGGATGTGGATCACGGTGTGCGCTCCGGGACTCGTGCGGAGGCGGGCGGGGCGGGGAGCGCGGCCGTGAGCCGCCAGCCCCGGGGCGTCGGGCCCGCGTCCAGGCGGCCGCCGAACAGGTCCACGCGTTCGCGCATGCCGATCAGCCCGTGCCCCAACGGGCCGGGGGCCGACGGTCCGGGACGACCCGCACCGTCGTCCTGGAGCGTCAGGTGCACGGCGTCGTCGTCGGCCACCCGTACGGTCAACTCGGCCCGTGTGCCGGGGCCGGCGTGCTTGGCCGCGTTCGCCAGGCCCTCCTGGGCCAGGCGGAGCACGGCGAGGCCGCGTACCGCGTCGAGGCGCGCGAGGGCCGGATCCACGGTCGCGGTGACGGCCAGACCCGTGCGGCGGCTGCCCTCCAGCACCGACTCCAGCGCGGCCGGCAGCGCCCCGGGCGTGACCAGGGCGGAGGCCGTCCCGGCTCCGGCGACGCTGTCCGGGTCACGCAGTACGGCCACCAGGCGGCGCAGATCGGCCAGGGCCTCGCTGCCGCTGGAGTGCAGGTCGTCGAAGACCTCGGTGACCCGCGCGTCGACGGTGGCGGGGATGACGTGCCGGGCGATACCGACGCGCAGCACCATCGACGAGACGTGGTGGGCCACCAGATCGTGCAACTCGCGCGCTATGGCGGTGCGTTCCACGGCCCGGGCCGCCAGCAGCCGCTGACCGGCTCGGGCCTCCTCCTGATCCGCGTGCGCGCGTGCGGTGCGGGCGGCGTCGCGGGTGACCCGTACGTACGCGCCCATGAGCAGCGGCAGGCCGGCCACGATGCCCATCTTGTACGACACCGAGAGGAGTTCGCCGGGCAGATCGGCGAGGCGGTTCACGGCGACCGCGAGCGCCAGTACGGTCGCCCCGGCCACCGGGCGGCGGCCGTACTCCCGTACGGCCAGCTCGAAGAGGGTGACGGCGGCCAGCACCTTCAACGCGGGGACGATGTCCGAGCCGAGCGCGTGCGCGGCGACGAGAAGGCCGGACAGCGTGAGCAGCGCGCCGAACGCCCACCGGACCGCGACCGCACACAGAGCAAGCCCGGCCGCGGCGAGGCCCCAGTCCCGGGCCCCCGAGGGCCGGTGCACCAGCAGGAGATCGCCGACGAGAACGCCGACGAGGACCAACACCCTTAAGGCGGCGAACCTTTGATCGAACACGAGCTCAATCCTTGATCGATTCACGCGCTTCACGATAGGCGGGTACCGGTGTGCTCCGGGTCCTGCCGTGGGAGGAGGACGCCTCCTCCCACCGGCCGCGATGACCGGCCCGCGGGCGGAGCCGGACACCCGTGCCGGACCGCGAGTGTGATCGTCATGGATACGAACACGAACGGGAACGTGAACGGGAAGGCCGGTTCGATGGGGCGGCGGTCCCTGCTCGGGGGCGTGGCCGCCCTCGGGGTGGCGGGCTCGGCGCTCGGCGCGGGCGCACCCACGGCGAGCGCGGCTCAGGCCGGGTCGCACGCCAAGGACGGGCGGTTCCAGGGGAAGTCGGTGCTCATCACGGGCGGTACCTCGGGTATCGGCAGGGCCACCGCCCATGCCTTCGCGGCGGCCGGTGCCCACGTCGGATTCTGTGGCAGGCGGACCGAGCTGGGGCGTCAGGTGGAACGCGAGATCCGGAACGCGGGCGGCGAAGCCACGTACATCGAGGCCGATGTGCGGGTGGCCGACCAGATGCGGAACTTCGCGGACCGGGTCGCGAGCCGGTACGGCGGCATCGACGTGGCCTTCAACAACGCGGGGATCGGCAGCGGCAGGCTGCCGCACGAGCTGAGCGTCGAGGAGTGGGACGACGTCCAGGCCACCAACGCCCGGGGCGTCTTCCTCGCCGTCAAGTACGAGATCCCCCACATGCTCAAGGCCGGGCACGGTGTCATCGTCTGCACCTCCTCCTCGGCTGCCGAACAGGCCCGGCCGACCGGCGCGGCGTACACCGCGAGCAAGCGGGCGGTGCAGGGCATCGTGAAGGCCGCCGCGCTCGCCTACGGACCACGGGGCATCAGGGTCAACGCCCTGCTGCCCGGCACCACCGACACCCCCTTCGTCCGCCCGCCCGGCATCCCGGACGAGGCCTGGGTGGCGTACAAGAAGGCGTTCGGCCCGCTCAACATCGACGGCCTGGAGCGGATGGCCGAGGCCGAGGAGATCGCGCGCGCCGTGCTGGGGCTCGCGTCCGACGACTTCCCCTACATGACGGGCGCTTCGGTCTCGGTGGACGGCGGAAGCACCGCCGGCCGGAAGATGATCCAGCCGAGCCGCGACTGAGGACGTGATGGAGCACCTGGCCCAGGTGCGGGAGTGCGGTCGGCGCACTGAGCGCCACGATCTCCGGCCGCGCCGCGGAGGAGGTGGTCGGCGCGGCGGCCGATGCCGGAACATGCGTGGACGCCGTCGATGCCGTGGATGGCGTCGATGCCGTCGGGATCGGTTTCGCCCGAGCCGTGCCCCGACCGGAGGAGCCCGATCATGGTCGTCCACACCGCCGTCCCCCTCGCGCGGTCCGTCACCGCCCCGGAGCGGGTCTGGTACGCCTCCTACGGGTCCAACATGCACCTGGACCGCCTGGCCGCCTACATCGCCGGCGGGACCCCGCCCGGTGCGGCGCGGAGCTACCCGGGGTGCCGGGACGCGCGGGCACCCGAGCGGTCGATCCCGGTCGAGCTGGAGGGCTGCCTGTACTTCGCCACGGAGTCTTCGGTGTGGGCGGGCGGCCGGGGCTTCTACGACCCCACGGCCGCGGGCCGGACGCGGGGGCGGGCGCACCTGCTGACGGCGGCCCAGGTCTCCGACATCGCCGCGCAGGAGATGTACCGGGAGCCGGGGGCGGACCTGGACCTGACGACGGCCCTGCGCGAGGGCCGGGACGAGTCGGGTCCGGGCCGGTACGAGACGCTGATCTGCCCCGGCGCGATCGAGGGCATCCCGGTGCTGACGTTCACCGCGCCGTGGACCCTGGAGGACATCGAGGTCCGGCCCCCGTCCGCCGCGTACCTGCGCCACCTGGCCGGCGGCCTCCTGGAGTCCGGGCCGTGGGAGGAAGGGGACATCGCCGAGTACCTCGCGGCGTGCCCGGGCGCGGCCGGGGTGTGGACGGCGACCCGGGTCCGGGAGCTGCTGCGGGCCGACCCCGGCGCCCCCGGCGGTCTCAGTGGATCTGGGCCGCCGCCCACTGGGCCCAGTCGCGGCGCATCGCGTTGAAGCGGAGGCCGTATTCGAGGGCGATCCTGCCGTGGGTCGAAAGGGGGTCGTCGTCCCAGGCGATCGAGGCGTCCAGCGCGCGCAGGGCCTCGTACTCCCGCGTCGAGAGGTCCGTCAGCTCGGCGAGGTAGCCCCGTGCCTGCTCCGGGGTGAGGACGCCGAGGAAGAAGACCCGGAGCAGGATGTCGCTGCGCGTGTTGCGCTGCGGCTTGGTCTCGGTGAGCCAGTGGCGCAGTTCGGCCAGGCCCTCTTCGGTGAGGGTGTACTCCTTGCGGCCGCGCGGGCCCTGCGCCGAGACGTCGATCAGTCCGGCCTCGGAGAGCTTGGACAGCTCCGAGTACATCTGGCTCTGGGTGGCGGGCCAGACGTTGGCGAGCGAGGTCTCGAAGCGCTTCAGCAGGTCGTACCCGCTGGCGGGGCGCTCTGACAGGAGTCCGAGGAGGGCGTGTCGAAGGCTCATGGCCAGCACTTTACCTTCCAGCATTGACATGTCACTAGTGGACGTTCTACTTTCGACATGTCAGAACAGGAATATTGAGCAGGCCCGGGGGTCTTCGATGTCGTACGTGCGCACCTTCCTTCCGTGGATCGTCTTCGCGGTGTTCCCCTCGGCCCAGTGGCAGTGGGCCGCGCTCGTCGCCCTCGTCGTGGCGGTGGGGGTCACCGTCCAGCAGCGCCGGGCCGGGGTCGGCGCGGACGCGCTGATCATGGAGATCGGTTCGGCCGTCTTCTTCGCGGGCTTGGCCGTCATCGCCTTCGCCGATCCGCACTCGGCCGTGCACGACTACTCGGCGGCCCTCTCCTCGGCCACCCTGGCCCTGATCGCCGGGGTCTCGCTGCTGGTGCGCAAGCCGTTCACCCTCGGCATCGCCAAGCGCACCACGCCCCGCGAGGTGTGGGGCCTCAAGCCGTTCGTGCGGGCCAACGTCGTCATCACCTCCGTGTGGACCGCCGCCTTCGCCGTCACCGCCGGCGCGCTCGCGGCCCTCGCCCACGCCGGCGAGGGCCATTCGACGGTCGCCACGCTCGTCCAGGTCGCCGGGTTCGTCGTGCCGATGGTCTTCACCGTCCGCTACGTCGCCGCCGCGCAGGCCAAGGCCGCCGACCGCTGACCACCGGCCGAGCGGGTCGGGCTCACAGGCCGCCGGTGAACAGGAGCCTGTTCGGCGTGCCGCGGCCGACGCGGGACAGGACGTCACGGGTGGCTTCCTGCCGCAGCCAGGTGTCGATCTCGGCAGGGCGGGCGCCCGGGTGGGCCTCCTTGTAGAGGGCGGCCACGCCCGTGACGTGCGGGGCGGCCATCGAAGTGCCGTCCAGGGTGACGATCCCGCCGCCGAGCCTGGCCGAGGGGATCTCCTGGCCGGGGGCGTACAGGCTCACGCACGGGCCCCAGTTGGAGAACGCGGCCTGCTCGTCCCAGCGGTCCGACGCCGCCACCGTGACGACGCGGGCGGCGGAGGCCGGGGAGACCCGGCAGGCGTCCTGCGCCTCGTTGCCCGCCGCGACCACGGGCAGGACCCCGGCGTCGGCGAGGGCGTTCGCCGCCTCGTTCAGCGCGGCGGAACGGTCCCCGCCCAGGGAGCCGTTCAGGACGGCGGGCTGACGGGCGTTGCTCGCCACCCAGTCGAAGCCGGCGATCAGGGCCGAGTACGTACCCCGGCCCTCGCAGTCGAGGACGCGCACGCTGACCAGGGCCGCCTCGTTCGCGACCCCGTACGTCCGGCCCCCCACGGTGCCGGCGACGTGCGTGCCGTGCCCGTTGCAGTCCCCGCCCTCACGGCCGTCGCCCACCGCGTCGAAGCCGAAGACGGCCCGGCCCCCGAACTCCTCGTGGGCGTACTCGATGCCGGTGTCCAGGATGTAGGCGGTCACCCCGGCGCCGTGGCCCGCGGTGGTGAACTGCCCGTCGCCGACCCCGTTGCCCGCGTCCCAGGCCCGCTGGTCGATCCGGTCCAGCCCCCAGGAGGCGGCGGGCGCGCGGCTGCCAGGCGGGGTGGCCGGCTGCGGCGGGGCCGCGACCCTGGCGTCCTCCTCGACGGACTTCACACCCGGGCTCGCCCGTACGGTGGCCAACTGGCCCGGGGTGAGCGGGACGGCGAACCCGTTGACGGCGGAGGTGTAGAGGAACGCCGGCTCCAGCCCCAGGCTCGCGGCCAGCTTCGCCGGATCCGTTCCCGCGTCCAGGATCACGATGTAGGTCCCCGGAACCGCGTCGGTCGCGGTGAACAGCGGGGCCGGGGTCGGTTCCGGCGCCGCCCAGGAGGCCGTGGCCCCCGCCGACAGCGGGGCGAGGGCGAGCAGGGCGGCGATCGTGACGCGCGTCAGCAGGCGCATGGAGGAGCACTCCGATCAGGGGGGACGGGCACGACCGGAGGGCGGGCGCGCCGAGGGGACGCCCGTACCGAAGCAGCCGGGAGCGGCCCTGGGAAGCGTCGGCCGCATGTCGCGGCCGCCTCTCACCCGCCCGTACGCAGCGGAGCGGTATGACCGCTCCGCAGTGGCGCGGCCGGCCACCGCGGAGGCGGAACCGGCGGCGCCCACCGGGCTCGATGCCGTGCGGCGCGTCGCGCGGTTAAGCTGCGCCCGTGCCGACGTACTCCATCGGGCAGGCCGCGAACCTGCTCTGCGTGAGCCCCGAGACCGTCCGTCGCTGGACCGACGCGGGGCGGCTTCCCGCGCTGCGCGGCAAGGACGGCAACCGCGCCGTGGACGGGGCCGTCTTGGCGGCCTTCGCCAAGGAACGGGCCCAGGGCCTCCATCCCGTACCGGAGACGGCCGCCGCCACCTCCGTGCGCAACGCCTTCGCCGGGATCGTCACGGCGGTACGGGTCGACGAGGTGGCGGCCCAGGTGGAGATCCAGTCGGGCCCCCACCGCATCGTGTCGGTCGTGACCCGGGAGTCGGTGGAGGAGTTGGGGATCGCGGTCGGGGTGAGCGTCACCGCCCGCGTGAAGTCGACGGAGGTCTACGTCGACGTCCCGTAGCCGCAGGGGCGGGCGGTGTTTCACGTGAAACACGGGCCGCGGCTCGGCAGGGAACCACGGCGGTGTTTCACGTGAAACACCGCCCGGCCCGCCCCTCCCGCCGCCCTAACCGCAGCGCAGCGCCGCGTACAGGTCCAGCTTGTGATCCAGGCGCGAGAGGTCTCGGCCCGTCAGGACCTCCACCCGCTCGATGCGGTAGTGCACGGTGTTCACATGCAGGTGGAGGGCCTCCGCCGTGCGGGCCCACGAGCAGTTGTTGGCCAGGAAGACCTCCAGGGTCTCCCGGAGCATCCCGTCCCCCAGCGCCCCGAGCGTCTGCGTCCCGAACACCGACCGCACCTCCGGCGGCACCCCGGACAAGAGCCCCGCGAGGGTGTCCAGTTGCTCGACCCCCTGTACGGGGCTCTCCCCGCCGGCGGCCGTGAGCGCGAACCGGGCCTGGCTGAGGGAGGCCCGCAGCCCCTCCGGGCCCACCGCCCGCGCCCCCGCGCCGAGCCGCAGGTCCACCTCGGGCCCGCCGACCGCCTGGAGCAGCGGCCACACCGCGCGCAGCCCGGCGGCGGGGTCGCCGCCCCCGCACGGGTCCTCGTAGAGGACGGCGGCCGACTGCCCGACCACCCACGGGACCCCCTCCAGGTGACCCAGCGCCTCGGCGAGGGCCTCGCCCGAGGTGGCGGCGAGGACCCGGTAGGGGCCCTCCGCCGGGAGCCCGGCCGCCGCCAGGGCCTCCTCCAGGGCGGTCGGGTCGGCTTCGCCGGAGCCGGAGCCGCCCCCGCTGAGCAGCCCGATCAGCGCCTGCCCGGCGGCCCGTTCGGCGGCGGTCCGGCGGACCTGCCCGTCGCGGTACTGGGCGAGCACCTCCGCGATCTCGTGGAGCACGCGCGGCGGGGCCGCGTCCGCGTCCGGGAGGTGCAACTGCCAGGCGTCGTACGGGGAGGAGTCGGCCTCGACCCGCAGCGAGAGCCCGCCCCGCGCGGCCACCGCCCGCCGGGCGGGCAGCGGGGGCGCGGAGGGGGTGCGGGCGACCGTGCGCCCGCTCGCGGTGAGCAGGTAACAGGCGATCCTGCCCAGGTGCGCGCACGCCCGGTCGAGCAGTTCGCCGGGGCCGGCCCCGCCCTCCAGGAGCCCGCTCAGCTCGTTGCGCACGTTCTCGGGGAGGGCGAAGCTGCGGGTCGGGCGGCGGCTGAGGTCCCCCCACTGGCGCAGGTAGACCGCCTCGGTCACGGCACGGAAGCTGGTCCTCGCCGGGACGGCGACGATCGGCACCCGGTACGCCCGGCAGGCGGCGACCAGTTCGTCGGGGACCCGGCCGTGGGTCTCCTCGCCGGCCAGCAGGGCGGTGGCTCCGGCGCCGGCGAGCGCGGAGACGAAGCGGTCCGCCTTGGCCAGGTCGCCGTCCGCCCACCACACCAGCCCGCTGAGGACGAGTTCGCCCGGACCCAGGAAGCGGCCCGGGTCCTCCAGGTCGGTGGCGGTGACCCCGCTGACCTCCTGGCCGAGAAGAGCCTCTTCACCCCAGAGCAGGGTGAGGCCGAGGTTGTCGGACTGGAGCAGGTCGAGGACGTGCATGGCAGGGACTCCTTGCGGTGGGTGGTGACCCACATTCGCCAGGCGAATACGAGAAACCACATCGTAAATGCAAGGGCATCCCAGGTATACGGGTCTTGGTTGATCCTCCAGGCAGGGATGGTGCGGACCTGTCGGTTTCCGTGTCCGGCACCAGTCGTTTCGTCCGTTCTCCGTTGCTTCACTGAGTGGAATGCCCGGGATTCGGAAAGGCTGGTGGCGCGAATTGGACCTCAACACGGTGCTCGATGTGCGCGATGCGCGCCGCCGTGAGCCCTGGCGCCCCGGTGACGCCTGGCTCGGCGGCGGCACGTACCTCTTCTCCGAGCCGCAGCCGCACATCCGTCGCCTCTTCGACCTCTCCCGGATGGGCTGGCCGCCGCTGTCCTGGCAGCCCGACGGCTCCCTGGACATCGCCGCCACCTGCACCATCACCGAGCTGTCCCGCTTCGGTCGCTCCCTGCCGGCCACCGCGGCCCCCCTGATCGAGCAGTGCTGCCGGGCGTTCCTGGCCAGCTTCAAGATCTGGAACATGGCCACCGTCGGCGGGAACCTCTGCAACGGTCTCCCGGCCGGGCCGATGGTCTCGCTGACCGCCGGTCTCGACGCCACCGTGGAGCTGCTGGGCCAGGACGGCGCCACCCGGCGCATGCCCGTCACCTCCTTCATCCGCGGGGCCGGCGTCAAGGACCTGCGCGACGGGGAGCTGCTGCGCTCCGTCCGGATCCCGGCCCGCGCGCTGGAGACCCGTACGGCCTTCCGGCAGGCCTCGCTCTACGGGCTCGGACGGTCCGGCGCCCTCGTGATCGGCGCCTACGACCCCCGGGACGGCTCCCTCGCCGTCACGGTCTCCGCCGCCACCACCCGCCCGTTCCGCTTCTGGTTCGCGCTGCCGCCCACCGCCGCCGAGCTGCGGGCGGTGATCGACGACGCCGTCCTGCCCGAGGAGTGGTTCGACGACATCCACGGGCTGCCCGAATGGCGGCGGCACATGGCGCTGCTCCTGGCGGAGGAGATCCGCCGGGAACTCACGGCCGAGGAGGTTTCCCGATGAGCTACGAGATCGAGATCAACAAGCAGCGCTTCGAAGAGGAGCCCCGCGCCGGCCAGTGCCTGCGCACCTACCTGCGCGAGCGCGGCTGGTTCGGCGTGAAGAAGGGCTGCGACCAGGGCGACTGCGGGGCCTGCACCGTCCACGTCGACGGGCAGCCGGTGCACAGTTGCCTCTACCCGGCGGTCCGGGCCGAGGGCCGCGCGGTCACCACCGTCGAGGGCCTCGCCAAGCCGGGCGGCGAACTCCACCCCGTCCAGCAGCAGTTCCTCGACGCCCAGGGCTTCCAGTGCGGCTTCTGCACGGCTGGCTTCCTGATGACCACCGCCGCCCTCCAGGCCGAGGAGGACACCGCTCACGACGACGGCAAGCTCCAGGACCTCCCGCGCGCCTTCAAGGGAAACATCTGCCGCTGTACGGGCTACCGCGCCATCGAGGACGCCGTGCGCGGGGTCAAGCACACCGAGCGCCCCGAGGCCGGTCAGGCCGTCGGCAAGTCCCTGGGCGCGCCCGCCGGCCCGCTCGTCGTCACCGGGACGGCCCGCTACACCTTCGACGTCGAGGTGCCGGGGCTGCTCCACATGAAGCTGCTGCGCTCCCCGCACCCGCACGCCCGGATCGTCGACATCGACACCCGGGACGCCCTCCAGGTCCCGGGCGTGCACGCGGTCCTCACCCACCACGACGCCCCCGACCGGCTGTACTCGTCGGCCCGGCACGAGCACCCGACCGAGGACCCGATGGACACCCGTGTCCTGGACGACGTGGTCCGCTTCGTCGGCCAGCGCGTGGCGGCCGTGGTCGCGGACAGCGAGCAGGCCGCCGAGGAGGGCTGCCGCCGGGTGGTCGTCACGTACGAGCAGCTCCCGTACGTCATCGACCCGGAGGAGGCCATGCTGCCGGGCGCCCCCGTCCTGCACCCCAAGGGCCCCGAGTCGGGGATCTTCCGCGCCGAGAACAACGTGTGCGGGGAGGTCCACAACACCATCGGCGACATGGAGCGGGGGTACGCGGAGGCGGACGTCGTCCACGAGGAGACCTTCCAGACGCAGCGCGTCCAGCACGCCAGCCTGGAGACGCACGGCAGCGTCGCGTACTTCGAACCCAAGGAGGAGGGCGACGGCGAGCGCATCACCGTCCGCTCCTCCACCCAGGCGCCGTTCCTGACCCGGCGGGCGCTGTGCGCCCTCTACGACCTCGGTGAGGACGAGGTCCGCGTCGTCGCGGGCCGCGTGGGGGGCGGGTTCGGTGGCAAGCAGGAGATGCTGACCGAGGACATCGTGGTCCTCGCGGCCCTGAAGCTGCGGCGGCCGGTGAAACTCGAATTCACCCGGGCCGAGCAGTTCTACGGTGCCACCACCCGCCACCCCTTCAAGATCACTGTCAAGATCGGCGCCAAGGCCGACGGCACCCTCACCGCGCTGCGCATCCGCGTGCTCTCCAACACCGGCGCCTACGGCAACCACGGCCCGGCGGTGATGTTCCACAGCGTCGGCGAGTCCTTCGCCGTCTACAAGGCGCCGAACAAGGAGGTCGAGGCGTACTCGGTCTACACCAACGGCGTGCCCGCGGGCGCCTTCCGCGGCTACGGCCTGGGCCAGACCCTCTTCGCCGTCGAATCGGTGATGGACGAGCTGGCCATCCGCCTCGGCATGGACCCGCTCGTGCTGCGCGAGAAGAACGTCATCGGCCCCGGCGACCACATGGTGACCCCGATCGGGCACGAGGAGGACCTGTTCATCGCCTCGTACGGGATGAAGCAGTGCATGGACGTCGTGCGCAAGGCCATCGCCGAAGACCGCAGCCACGAGGACGTCCCGGAGGGCTGGCTCACCGGGACGGGCGCGGCGGTCGCGATGATCGCGACCGGGCCGCCCGGCGGCCACTTCGCCGACGCCCGGGTCAGCCTGCTGCGCGACGGCACGTACGACATCGCGGTCGGCACGGCCGAGTTCGGCAACGGCACCACCACCGTCCACAGGCAGATCACCGCGGGCGCGCTGAACACCACGGTCGACCGGATCACGGTCCGCCAGTCGGACACGGACGTCGTCCGCCACGACACCGGCGCGTTCGGTTCGGCCGGCACGGTGGTGGCGGGCAAGGCCGTGATGCTGGCGGCCGACTCGCTCGCGGAACGGCTCAAGACCTTCGCCGCCCGGCACACGGGCGTCGCCCGGCACCTGTGCACGCTGGAGGCCGAGGCCTTCGACTGCGCGGGCCGGACCGTCACGCTGAAGGAGCTGTACGAGGCCGCGTACGTCAAGAACAAGCTCGACGAGATCGCCGCGGACGGCCACTGGGGCGGCTCCCCGCGCTCGGTGGCCTTCAACGCCCAGTGGTTCCGCCTGGCGGTGGATCCGGACACCGGCGAGATGAAGATCCTGCGCAGCGTGCACGCGGCGGACGCGGGCAAGGTCATGAACCCGATGCAGTGCCGGGGCCAGGTGGAGGGCGGCGTGGCCCAGGCGCTGGGCGCGACCCTGTTCGAGACGGTACGGGTGGACGAGCGCGGGGAGGTCACCACGGCGGCGTTCCGCCGCTACCGGCTCCCGCAGTACGCGGACGTCCCGCGCACCGAGGTCCACTTCATGGAGACCTCGGACGCGATCGGGCCGCTCGGCGCCAAGTCCATGTCCGAGAGCCCCTTCAACCCGGTGGCCCCGGCCTTCGCCAACGCCCTGCGGGACGCGACGGGGGTCCGCTTCACGGAGATGCCGGTGACCCGTGATGTGGTCTGGCGGGAAATCGACCGGAGGCTGCGAGGCGAAACCCACAAATGATCACACAGCTGCGGCTCATAGTTACCGCTCAACCTTGCAGATGAGGCCCGGGGAGGTTCTTTCGCCGGCCGAGGGGGGCATGACATACGCATGGCCACACTCCTGCTGCACGGCGACCTCGACCGCCCCGCGACCCTGACCGTCGCCGACCTGCGGGAATGGCCGCAGCACCGGGCCGAGGTCACCTTCGACTGCGCCACGAACGGCCCGCAGCACCACGTCTTCGAGGGCGTGCTGCTGCGGGACGTGATCTGCGGGGCGGGCCCGGTCTTCGACGCCCGCCGGCGCAAGGACCGCAGCCGGTACCTCCTCGCGGTCAGCGGCGGCGACGGGCACCACACCGTCCTGTCCTGGGCGGAACTGGACGCGGACTTCGCCGGCAGCCCGGTGCTGCTGGCCACCCGCCTCGACGGGGAGGACCTCGACGGGGCGGGCAGCCAACTGGTCGTCCCGTCCGACCGCTGCGGAGCCCGCTACGTCAGCGCGGTCACCCACGTCTGGTTCGGCACCCTGCCCGCCGCCGTCCCGGCCCTGACCGGCGCCACCCTGGTCGGCGCGTAGACCCTGCCGGCGAGCGGCCCGGGGTGTCGGCCGAGGACGGGGCGGGCCGTGGACGGAGCGGGGACTGAACGGGGCGAGGATTGAGCGGGGCGTGGATTGAGCGGGCCGTGGACGGAGCGGCCGAACGGCCCTGACACGCATGCCGGTTGACCCTGATTCCGTCTCGGGGGGCGGGCAGGGTCCGGCCGGGGGTTTCCCCGTGGTCGGGCCGGGGGGTCCGGCGGCAGGGTGAGGGGCATGAAGACCACCTCGCTCCGTCTGGGCGCCGCCGCCCTCGCCGTCGCCGCCGCTCTCGCCACCGTCGCCGCCGCTCCGGCGCTCGCCGCCGGAGCGACCACCGCCCGAGCACCCGCCGCCGGAGCGGCCATCGCCGAGGCGCCCGTCGCCCCGTACGACTTCTCCGGCTGCCCGGACATCCCGGCCGGGGTCGACGCGGCGCGCTGGAAGTGCGAGGTGCAGACCGCCTCCGGGTCGCTGCGCCTGGGCAGTCGCGACGTCCCCGCGCTGGCCCCGATGACCATCACCTTCGCCGAGGGCCCGATGCCGGACGGCGGCAAGGGCCAGGTGTGGGGCTCCCTGCGCGGCGGCGCCTCCACCGTCCCCGGCGGTCTCCTCGGCAACGCCTCCGCCGACCGCTCCCCGCTGCTCGGGCTCTCGCTCCAGCCGGAGTACGGCGGCCGGTCGGACTTCTACTCGGTCGGCGACAGCATGGGCCTCTTCACCCTGCGCTACCGCGCCGTGAGCCCGCTCCTGCCCCGGGGCTGCGTGATCGGCGGCGGCGACACCCCCGTCGAGATCCGCTTGAAGCGGGTGGGCGACTCCGAGTGGGTCTCCAAGAACCCGCCGGTGATCAAGTGGGCGGCGGTCGACACCGCGTTCACCGTCCCGGCCGCCACCGGTTGCGGCCCGATGACCCGGCTCGTGAACGACCGTCTCGGCCTCCCGGCGACCACCGGGAACAAGATCACCCTGTCCGGGGAGTACACCTTCAGGACGTACGACCAACTCCCCGCGCGTTGACGGTTCCGTCGCAGGTCGCACCGGCACCCGGTCCACCACGTGCCGGTGCGCTTGTACGTTTCTTTTGCTCCGCAGTACCGGGAGAAAGCACCGCTCCCAACCCCACCAGCCTCCCCCGGGGCCGCCATCACTCACACGGGTGAACAACCCCAACTCGGCTGGATTCCCGCCCGGTTGCGGGGCATATGCTCGCCCCGACAAACTCCACAAACCAAGACGGCCCCCGCCGGGACGGCAATCCCGAACGAGGGCCTGACCAAGGCAGGAAGTACCGCTTCCCCATGGCTGTTGAGCAGGTTAGCGCGCCCCCGCGCGCGCCGTACGGCGTTCACCACGCGAACGTCCGGCACACGACCCGGTACACCGTCATCGGCAACCACCTCATCCAGAACGCCAAGATGACGCTGACCGCCCGGGGCCTCGGCGCGTACATCCAGTCCCTCCCGCCCGGAACCCCCGTCGGCATCAAAGAGCTGGCCAGGCGGGTGCCGGAGGGCGAGATCCGGATCGCGGCGGCCCTGCGCGAGCTGGAGGCGCACGGATACCTGAAGCGGGTACGGGAACAGCTCCCGAACGGCCGCTTCGTCACCCGGACGGTGTCCTACAACCGCCCCCGGAAGATGACGCATTCGGCGCCCCCGCCACCGCCACCCCGGGACCTCCCGAACCCCCCGGACCTCCCGCCGGCCCCGGAGCCCGAGCCCGAGCCCGAGCCCGAACCCTTGGCCCCCGCCTGGGAACCCGCCCCGCCCGTGGAGCCCGAACCCACGTCGGCGCCGTCCCCCGAACCCCCCGAACCCCCCACGCCCCGCCGCCGGGCGGCCATGGACATCCTGGCTCGGCTGCGCCGCACCGACCCCCGGCTGCTCCTGGGTCAGCGGGACATCGACCGCCTCGCGGACGGCGTCGAGACCTGGCTCGAACGCGGCGGGACGACGGACTCGATCATCAGCGTGCTGACCGCCCGGGTCCCCGACCCGGTCACCAACCCGGCCGGCCTGATCGCACACCGCCTCAAGGCGCAGCTCCCATCGGTCATGGAGGCCGAGTTCCGACGGTCCGCCTACGTGCCCCCGGACCCCTTCCAGACGTGCCCCACCTGCGACCGCGCCTTCCGCAGCCCGTCCCCGGGCTGGTGCGACGACTGCGGCGCCCCCCCCCATAGAATTCGGCCACACATTCGATCCCGGGGGAGCCGCATGGCGAAAAACCGACGACCCGGCCGCAGACGTGGCATCACGGCCCTGATCCTGGTCGGCCTCGGCCTGCTGCTCACCGTCGCCGCGGTCGGCTGGGCCGCCCACAAAGCCCCGCGCGCATTCACCATGCGCACCGTGACGAGCGCGCACATGCTGCCGACCTACCCTGTCGGCGAACAGGTCTTCTTCGAGAGGACCCCGTCGACCGGCCCCGCCCGCGGGGACGTCGTCCTCGTCACCGTCCCCTGGATCCACGACAACGCCGCGATGTACCGAGTGGTGGCCGTCGGCGGTGACCACCTCTCCTTCACCCCGGGGTCGACCCGGCTCGTCCTCAACGGCCGGCCGCTCGAAGAGCCCTACCTCCTCGCCCCCTCCGTACCCGCCGTCGTCCCCTTCGACCTGACCGTCCCGCAAGGCCGGGTCTTCCTGATGGGGGACAACCGGGTCAACTCCCTGGACTCCTCCTTCAACCTCGCCGGCGAAGGGCGGGGGACCGTGGTGGTCAAGGCGGTGCACGTCAGGGCCGTCGAGAACCCCGTCGGCTACATGATCGCCGGCAGCCTGGGCGGCTCCGGCATGATCGTCCTCCTGCCCGCCGGAATCCTGATCGGGATCTCCTCGCTCTGGGCACGTCGCCGGGCGAGGAAGGCGACCGCGGAGACGGGCCCGCCGCCCCGAGTGGTCGGCGCGAACACCGTCGGGTGAGGGCTTCTGCGCCGGACCGGCGCCCCGCGCCCTTCCCCCGAGGGGCGCGGGGAGGCCGCTGCGCTACGCGAACTTCGGCATCTCGCCCGTCGTGTTCGACACGTCGATCACCGCGAACGCCGCGCCCTGCGGGTCCGCCACCGCCGCGAACCGGCCGAACGGGCTGTCCATGGGCCCGAAGTGCAGCTTCCCGCCCTTCGCCTGGGTCTTGCGCACCGCCTCGTCGCAGTCCGACACCGCGAAGTAGACCTGGACGTAGGACGGGACCTGCGGCGGGAACTCGTCGCCCATGCTCATCCGGCCCAGCACCGGGTTCTGCGGGCCGCCGACGCTGAAGACCTTGTAGTCCATCGCGGCCGTCTCCGGGTCGTCACCCATGTCCATCTGCTGCGCGCCGTAGGGGAACACCCCCGTCAGGAACGCGTCCGCCTTCGCCGTGTCCCGGGAGAACAGCTCCGCCCAGGCGTACGCACCGGGCTCGCCGAGCTTCTCGAAGCCCTTGTGGTCGCCCGGCTGCCAGATGCCGAAGACGGCGCCGCTCGGTTCCTTGACGATGGCCATCGTGCCGAAGGTGCCGACCCGCATCGGCTCCATCATCAGCTCGCCGCCGGCCGCCTTGGCCTTCTCCGCCGTCGCGGCGGCGTCCGACGACGCGAAGTACAGACACCACTGCGAGGGCGCGTCGGCCCCGGGCATCGGCGGGACGACGGCCGCGACGGCCTTGCCGTCGGAGTAGGCCTGCGTGTAGTTGCCGTGCTCGCTGCTGGACTCGCCGAAGGTCCAACCCAGCACGTCGGCGTAGAAGTCCTTGGCGCCTTCCACGTCGGTGAACATCGCGTCCGCCCAGCAGGGGGCACCTTCCGGAAACTCAGCCATGATCGATCGACTCCTGTGTCGTCCGCGTCCCTGTCCGGGCTCCCACCCACGCTAGGCGGGGGGTCTGACAACCGCGCGGCGACCGCGCGCGGTGCGCCCCCGCGCGGCAGGCTGGAGGCATGGACGACATCACCATCCACCTGGCCCAGCAGCCCGAGGCCGACGCCCTGCTCGGCCGCAGCCCGCTCGCCGCGCTCACCGGGATGCTGCTCGACCAGCAGGTGCCGATGGAGTGGGCCTTCTCGGGCCCGTACACGATCGCCCGACGCCTGGGCACCGACGACCTCGACGCGCACGCCATCGCCGCCCACGACCCCGAGGCCTTCGCGGCGCTGCTCTCCGAGAAGCCCGCCGTGCACCGCTACCCGGGCTCGATGGCGAAGCGCATCCAGCAGCTGTGCGCCTACCTCGTGGAGCACTACGACGGGGACGCCGCGGCCGTCTGGGCCGACGTCGACACCGGCGCCGAGCTGCTCGCGCGGCTCAAGGCACTGCCGGGCTTCGGCGAGCAGAAGGCCCAGATCTTCCTGGCCCTCCTCGGCAAGCGCTTCGGGGTCCGCCCCGAGGGCTGGCGGGAGGCGGCCGGCGGCTACGGCCCGGCCGGCGTCCACCGCTCGGCGGCCGACATCACCGGCCCGGAATCCCTGGCCAAGGTCCGAGCGTACAAGCAGGAGGTGAAGGCGGCGGCCAAGAAAAAGCCCTGACGGTGCGTCGGCGGCGCTCATAGGATCGCGACCATGATCGAAAACATCACGCGCGCCGCCACCGCCGAAGCCATCTCCGACGGACCGGGCAGCGTCATCACCCTGCTCACGGACACCCCCGAGCTGACCTGCAACACCGCGAGCTTCGAGGTCGGCGCGGCCGGAGCCCCCGTCCACTTCCACACCAAGGCGACCGAGTTCTTCCACGTCACCGACGGGGCCCTCGACGTCCTGGTCGGCGAGGAGATCCACACCCTGACCAAGGGCGACTTCATCAGCGTCCCGCCCGGTGTGAAGCACGCCTTCGCCCCGGCGGCGGGCCACACCGCCGAGGTGTTCGTCGGCTTCACCCCCGGCATGGCCCGCTTCGACTACTACCGGCTGCTCGGCCGGGTCCGCGCCGGCGAGGCCACCGTCCAGGACATCAAGGACAGCTCACCGGTCTACGACAACCACTACGCGGAGAGCGGGTCCTGGGCGGGCCGACTGCTGCGCAGCGCCGAGGCGTAGACCTCGTCGGCGTCCAGGCGCCGCAGTTCCTCCGCGAGCAGCTCGGCCGAGCTGCGGATCTTCAGGGCGACCTTGCGGTCCGGGGCCCCGGGGAGCACCAGCTCGGCCAGCACCCCGGCGGGCCGGTCCACCCGTATCTCCCCGCCGGTCGTCTCCAGGCGGACCCGGGTGATCACCGGCCCGTCGGTCGGTACCCGCCGCACCGGCACCCCGAGGCGGTCCTCCAGCCAGCGCGCCAGCAGCTCGGCGCTCGCGTTGTCGGGCTCGCTCTCCACCGCCGCGCCCGTCACCGGCAGCGGCTTCTGCTCCAGGGCGGCGGTCAGCAGCGAGCGCCACGGCGTCAGCCGGGTCCAGGCCAGGTCGGTGTCCCCGGGGGCGTACGCCCGCGCGCGGTCGACCAGTACGCCCACCGGGTCGGCGGCGGCCTGGGCGTCGGTGATCCGGCGCTGGGCCAGCACGCCCAGCTCGTCGCGGGCCGTGTCGGCGGGGGCCTCGGCGGGCCACCAGGCCACGACGGGCGCGTCCGGCACCAGCAGCGGCAGCACGACGGAACCGGTGTGCTCGGTCAGCTCCCCGTGCAGGCGCAGCAGCACGATCTCCCCGGACCCGGCGTCGGATCCGACGCGCAGCTCGGCGTCCAGGCGGGTCCGGCGGCGGCGTTCGGGGCCGCGCGCGGTCCGCTTGATCACCGCGATGATGCGGCACGGGTGCTCGCGCGAGGCTTCGGAGGCCGCGCGCACGGCGTCGTAGGCGTTCTCCTCGTCGGTGACCACGACGAGGGTCAGCACGAGCCCCATGGTGGGGCTGCCGACGGCTCGGCGGGCCGCGAGGAGGGCCCGGTCGACCTTGTTGGAGGTGGTGTCGGTGAGTTCGGTCCGCATCCCCCGAGTCTGTCAGCGCCGGCCGTGGTCCCGACAACCGGTTCGAGGGAATCCGTCCGGGATCCGCCCGCGATCCGCCCGGCATCCGTCCGGAATGCTGGACTCCACTACTTCCTGCGCCGGGCCGTGCCGAAGACGGAGCGGGAGATCTCCCGGCCGAGCTGGGTGCCGATCGAGCGGGCCAGGGAGCGGAACAGTCCGCTTCCGACCACCTGCTCGGCCAGGGACGGATCCGGCTTCGGGGCGCTCCGCGCGGCCCGTACCGCTTCCTTCTCCGCCTCCTTGGCCTGCCTCTCGGCCTCAGCCGCCGCGGCGGCGCCCTCGGCCGCGGCTTCGGCCGCGGCCTGCTCGGCGCTGATCTTCTCGTACGCCGACTCGCGGTCCACCGGCTCGGCGTAGCGCGAGTAGAGGAGGGATCCCTTCACGGCCCGGTCCAGGGCCGCCGCGTCGATCGGCCCCATCAGGGACTGCGGGGCGCGCAGCCGGGTGGCCGCCACCGGGGTGGGGGCGCCGTTCTCGCTGAGCACCGTGATGACCGCCTCGCCGGTGCCGAGCTGCGTGAGCAGCTCCTCCAGGTCGTAGACGGACTTGGGGAAGGTCCTGACGGTGGCCTTGAGCGCCCGCGCGTCGTCCGGGGTGAAGGCGCGCAGGGCGTGCTGGACCCGGTTGCCGAGCTGGGCGAGGACGTCGGCCGGCACGTCCTTGGGGGTCTGCGTCACGAAGAAGACGCCGATGCCCTTGGAACGGATGAGGCGGACGGTCTGGGTGATCGAGTCGAGGAAGGCCTTCGAGGCCCCGTTGAAGAGCAGGTGCGCCTCGTCGAAGAAGAAGACGAGCTTGGGCCGCTCCAGGTCCCCGACCTCCGGCAGGTCGGTGTAGAGGTCGGCGAGCAGCCACATCAGGAAGGTGGAGAAGAGCTGCGGCTTGTCCTGCACGGCGGGGAGTTCCAGGACGGAGACCAGCCCGCGCCCGTCGGCGGCCGTCCGCAGGAACTCGCTCGTGTCGAACTCGGGCTCGCCGAAGAACTCCGAGGCGCCCTGCTGCTCGAAGGCGGTCAGCGCGCGCAGGATCACCCCGGCGGTCACCGTGGACAGTCCGCCGATGCCCTTCAGCTCGGGTCTGCCCTGGTCGGAGACGAGGAAGGCGACGACCGCCCGCAGGTCCTTGAGGTCGATCAGCTCCAGGCCCTTGGAGTCGGCGTAGTGGAAGATCAGGCCGAGCGACTGCTCCTGCGTCTGGTTGAGCTGGAGCACTTTCGACATCAGCACCGGGCCGAAGGCCGTCACCGTGGCCCGGACCGGGATGCCGGGGCCGATGCCGCCGAGCGAGTAGAACTCGCTGGGGTAGCCCGTCGGCTCCCATTCCTGGGCGACCTCCGAGGCGCGCCCCAGGACCTTCTCGCCCGACGCGCCCGGGGCGGAGATCCCGGAGACGTCGCCCTTGATGTCGGCGAGGAAGACGGGGACGCCGTTCGCGGAGAGTTGCTCGGCGATCAGCTGGAGGGTCTTGGTCTTGCCGGTGCCGGTCGCGCCGGCGACGAGGCCGTGCCGGTTGAGCATGGACAGCGGGATGCGGATCTGCAGCTCCGGCAGCGCCTTCCCGTCCCAGAGCAGGGCGCCCAGGTCGAGGGCGGGGCCGGTGAAGGCGTACCCGGCGGCGATCTCCGCGGCGGCGGGGTCGGGACCGGCGGGAAGGGAAGGGCCCGTGCTCTGACTCATGCATCACTCCCTCATGCATCACTCCCGGAATACCACCGTCTGTCACTTTTGCACCGACGGCCCGAGGCTGCGCCCGGAGCCGCCGGCCCGGTAGGCTTTCCGTGTGATCTTCAAGCGCATCGGAAGCGGGCGGCCGTACCCCGACCACGGCAGGGAAACCACCCGGCAGTGGGCGGACGTCGCCCCGCGCCCGGTCCGACTCGATCAGTTGGTGACGACCAAGGGGCAGCTCGACCTCGAAACGCTCCTCGCCGAGGACTCGACCTTCTACGGCGACCTCTTCGCCCACGTCGTGAAGTGGCGGGGCGACCTCTACCTGGAGGACGGGCTGCACCGCGCCGTGCGCGCGGCCCTCCAACAGCGTCAGGTCCTGCACGCGCGCGTCCTTGAAATGGACTGATTGCGCCTTTCGGGTCAGTCTTGCCCGGTCAATAGATCATTTAGTAGGCATCGTCCCGACCCGGGGCTACGCTGCGCCCATGAGCATGCTCACTCCCCCCGGCATGGGCGGAAAGTACCGCGTCACGGGAGCTGCCTACCCCCGTATGAGCCGGCCCCGGCGACGCCGGAAGATCGTCTTCGCCGTCTTCGGATCGGTCCTCGCGCTGGCCCTCCTCGGTTACGGAGCGCTGCAGCTCATCGACGTGTTCCAGGGCGACGGCGGCAAGCGGAACCAGGCGGCGGCCGGCAAGGACTGTCCGACCGCACCCGCCTCCGTGAAACCGGCCAAGGCCGTCACCCACGCCGCCCCGAACGCCGATCCCGAAGCCGAAGTCGAACCGAACGCGGGCCCCGCGGCCTCCGCCTCACCGGCGGGTCTCCCCCAACCCGGCCAGATCACCGTCAACGTCTACAACGCGACCCCGCGCGCGGGCCTCGCCAAGGCCGTCGGCGACGAACTGCGCGCCCGGGGCTTCCACGTCGACAAGGTCGGCAACGCCCCGGCCGACTTCGACAAGAAGGTCACCGGGCCCGGGATACTGCTCGGTTCCCCGAAGACCGACAAGGCGGCCTACTCCGTCCTCGGCACCCAGCTCGACGGCGTCACCCTGCAGACCGACACCCGCGAGGGCGGAGACATCGACCTGATCCTGGGCGACACCTTCAAGGAGCTCAAGCCGAAGGCGGACGCCGACAAGGCCCTGGCCGTCCTGGCCAACCCCCTGCCCGCGCCCGCCAAGAAGTGCTGAACCGCTAGCGTCCGAGCCGGTCCGGATCCGCCATGGCGGGCCCGGACCGCCCGAGCGGATCCGGACCGCCCGAGCGGATCGGAACGGCCCGGTGCGTCGCCGCTATTCGGCCGAGCCGTACATGCGGTCGCCCGCGTCGCCCAGGCCCGGAACGATGTAGCCGTGCTCGTTGAGCCGCTCGTCGACCGCGGCCGTCACCACCGTCACCGGCGTGCCCGCCAGCTCGCGCTCCATGACCTCCACGCCCTCGGGCGCGGCCAGCAGCACCACGGCGGTCACGTCGTCGGCGCCGCGCTTGATCAGCTCCTGGATCGCGGCGACCAGCGTGCCGCCGGTGGCCAGCATCGGGTCCACCACGTAGACCTGGCGACCGGAGAGGTCCTCGGGCATGCGCGTCGCGTACGTGGAGGCCTCCAGGGTCTCCTCGTTGCGGACCATGCCCAGGAAGCCCACCTCGGCCGTCGGCAGCAGCCGCACCATGCCGTCGAGCATCCCGAGACCGGCGCGCAGGATCGGCACGACCAGCGGGCGCGGGTACGACAGCTTGACGCCGGTGGTCGGGCCGACCGGGGTCTCGATGTCGGACTGCTCGGTGCGCACGTCGCGCGTGGCCTCGTACGCCAGGAGGGTCACCAGCTCGTCGGCGAGCCGACGGAAGGTGGCGGAGTCGGTGCGCTTGTCGCGCAGGGCGGTCAGCTTGTGCGCCACCAAGGGGTGATCGACGACCTGCAAACGCACAACATCCTCCAAGACTCAGCCGGGTTTCGAGCTGCGATCTGCGACCGGTGACCCTGCTAGCTGCAAAACGGCCACCTGTTCGTGGCCCGCTCCCGAAAGGCTACGCGCTGCGCGGACCCCCGCGCGTCCCAAGGGCCGCACGGGCGGGGCGGGGGGTGTGCGGAGATGCGGGCCGCGGCCCCGAGCAGCACGCTGGACGGATGAGCACACCCCTCGTGATCGTGGCCGTCGACGGATCCGACCACAGCCTGCGGGCGCTGGAGTGGGCCCGTCTCGCGGCGCTGCGCCACGACGCGTCCCTCATGGTGGCGCACGTGCTCTCGGACGAGTCCCAGCTGTACGCGGGCCGCCGCGCGGCCCTGCACGACCCGAACCAGCCCGAGGCCTACTCCGACCCGGTGGGCGACCGCGTGCGCGCGCTCCTCCAGGCGGCCCCCGAGCTGCCCCAGGAGGTCCGCTACGAAGCCCTGGAGGGCTCCGTCCCCGAGGCCCTGCGGGTGGTCGGCGCCGAGGGCGAGCCGCTGATGCTGGTGATGGGCTCCCGGGGGCGCGGCGGGTTCGCCACCCTGCTCCTGGGCTCCAGCAGCCGCGCCGTCGCCACCACCGCGACCTGCCCGGTGGTGGTGGTCCCGCACGCGGAGCGCGACGCGCACGCCGCCGCCACGGAGCCGTCCGCCGGGCGGGTGGTGGTGGGGCTGCACGCCGCCGAGACCCCGGAGTCGGTGCTCGACTTCGCCTTCACGGAAGCCGCCGCACGGGGGACCACCGTCCAGGTGGTCTCGGCGTACGCGATCCCGCCCGCCCCCACCCTGGTGATCGACAGCCCCTTCGCGGTGATCCCGCCCGAGTCGCTCCTCGACGACGGGAACGCGGTGCCCGCCGAACGGGAGATGCTGCGGTCCCAGAGCGCGCGGCTGGCCCCGCTGCGGGCCCGCTACCCGGGCGTGCCCGTGGAACAGGCCGCCACGCCCGGGGACGCCGCCGGACGGCTGGTCGACGCCTCCCGCTCGGCGGCGCTGGTCGTGGTCGGCCGCCACCATCCGCGCCGGCGCTCGCTGCTGATGGGTTCCGTGGCGCACGCGGTCCTCCAGCACGCGCACGGCCCGGTGGCCGTCGTACCGGCCCTGCCCGAAGACGTTCCGGTCGGCGGGAGCTGACCTGGGTCTATCCGAGCGGGGGTGGCATCAAACGCGCCGACCGGGGGAAGGTGGTGGCGGGGGGTCTGCTTCGCGCCGGCGGAGGAGGACGACCGGACCAGCCGGGGTGGTGGCCGATGGCCGACACACAGCCGACCAGCGACAGGACCGACGGGGCGGAGAGGGTCGGGAAGGCCGAGGGGAGCGGGACCGACGACGCGTCGGAGACGACGGCCCAGCGCCGCGCCCGCCGCGCACAGTTCCTGCGCGACCTGAGCGAGGCGCGCGAACTGCGCGACCGCGTGCAACCCCGGCGCGCCCGCGCCGCCCGGATGCGCCAACAGATGCGGATGCGCACGTTCCGTTGGTGAACGCCCGGGTGAGGGCATGTGGAGACGGGCGGGAGCCGTCGGCGAAGTCGCCTCGAAGCCGCCGTGAAGTCGCCGTGAAGCGGTCGGTGAAGGCCGGGTGACGGACGCCTGTGGGGGGCGCGCCGCCCCGGGGCCCGACCGGCGACCCGCCGGGGGCGTACCGGCGCCGCGACACGGCCGCCGCGCGGAAGACCTCTCGCAAAGCCGCTGTTTCTGCCACGATGCCGATTGGGCGGGGTGGGAACAGCGAGCGTCACGGCCGTTCCCACGCCATCCTCCGGCCGGGGGGACCTCCAACCGGCACACCTATGACCAGTGGGAGAGTCACGGTGTATTTCGCCGCACTGCTCGCGCGCACCGAAGACGGGTGGGAAGCGAGCGACATGGAACTCGACGGAGTCGAGTCCCTCAGTGATCTGATCGATCTCGCCCGCGCCGCCGCTGTCGACGACGACACGGTGGTCGCCCTCATCGAGCAGGAGGACGCCTGGTTCGGCGTCGTCCGCGTGGACGGCGAGGAGGACCCCCGGTACTACGTATCGAACGCCTCCGCCGCCGACCGCAGCTCCTACGGATCGATGCTGACCAAAGAGCTGCTCGGCAGCGACGAGGAGGACGACGAACTCGACGACCTGGACCTGGACGGCACCGAGGACGGCGAGGACGAACCGGCCGCCGCGTTCACGGAGGAGGAGGACGACTCCGACGAGGAGGACGACCTGCTGAAGGAGGCCCCGCTCGGCGACCCCCGACTGCTGGACGACCTCGGGGTCGGCCACAAGGACCTGCTGAACCTGGACGGGGACGCCCTCTCGGAGATCGCCGAGGCACTCGGCGCCACCGAGGTCCTGGAGGCAGTCCGCTAGTGGCCCCCGCGCACGACACCCCGTACGCCGAGCCGTCCGGACCCCCGCACGGCTCGGCGCCCGACCCCGTACGGGACCCCTGGCGGGATTCCATGCGCCTGGCGCTCCGGGAGGCCGCCGAGGCGGTACCGGCCGGCGACGTGCCGGTCGGTGCCGTCGTGCTCGGCCCGGACGGGGAAGTCCTCGCCACCGGGCACAACGAGCGGGAGGCGAGCGGCGACCCCACGGCGCACGCCGAACTGCTGGCGCTGCGCCGGGCGGCCGTCCGACTCGGGCAGTGGCGGCTCACGGGGTGCACGCTGGTGGTGACCCTGGAGCCGTGCGTGATGTGCGCGGGCGCGCTCGTGCAGTCGCGGGTGGCCCGTGTCGTCTACGGCGCGGGGGACGAGAAGGCGGGGGCGGCGGGGTCGATGTGGGACCTCGTGCGCGACCGCAGGCTCAACCACCGTCCCGAGGTGATCCGCGGGGTGCTCGGGGACGAGTGCGCGCGGCAGCTGACGGAGTTCTTCCGCACGTTGTGAAGCCCCCGAACCCGTGGGGCGACCCGTCCGACGACCCGTGCGGGGGCGGTCCGGATACGGATTTCAGCCCAGCGTGCTCTTTGGGCTAAGCTCTCTCTCGGTAGCGTGTCCGAGCGGCCGAAGGAGCACGCCTCGAAAGCGTGTGATGGTGCAAGCTATCCGTGGGTTCAAATCCCACCGCTACCGCTCTGATCGAGAGCCCCGCCCCGCAAGGGTCGGGGCTCTCGTCGTTTCCCCGTGTTCCGCGTTCGGAGCCGTCGTGGGCGGGGTGTCGCGCGCGCGTCCGGGGGACACCGGCGTGACCGGCCGACCGCTCGGCCGTTGTCACGGCATGAACAAGACCCAGCGCATCCTCGCCGCCATCGCCCTCGCGGGGGCCGCCGCGGGCTTCGCCGCACCTGCCGCCTCCGCCTCCGGGATCGCCCCGCTGACCCTCCCCGACCTGCCGTCGCCGGCCGCGGACATGCCCGCCGGAGCCTCGCCCCGTTCCGTCCAGGAGATCGGCGGGAAGCTCAGCGAGGGCGCCAACCAGCTCAACCAGGTGATGGAGCTGCCCAACCAGCTCGCCCCCGTGATCGCGCCCATCCAGCCCATCACCGACCTCGCGGGTGGCCTCGAATAGCGCGCACGCGAAGAAGGCCCCGACCGGAGTCGGGACCTTCGTCGTTCGGGACGGGGGAAGTGGCATCGGGGGGACAAGCCACTTCCCCCGTTGAGGACGGAACCTGCCAGCCCGAGCCGCAGTCAGGGGGGAAGCTTGCGGCTCGGACCCCGCAGTGAGGTCCTGTCCCTCACCCACCGATTTCCTGCCAGAACCGGTGGGCTCGTGTTCAATCCTGCGCCTCCCGCAACCCGACACCGAGCGGCAAAGGACCTGTACTCCCGGGTCATTGGTCCTTAAAGGGCAGGTGAGTGACCAAACTTGACCGGTTAGACTCACCCGACTTTGCACGACCGGTTGGGGAGGCCGACAGCGCACATGGACACCAAGAAGCTCATCACGGGCGTCCTGACCGTGTTCGTCCTCTTTGTGATCATCACCCAGCCCAAACGGGCGGCCGAGATGGTCGGAATTGGCTTCCAAGGCATATCGGATGCCGCCTCCGGCATCGGCGAGTTCATCACCGAACTGGTGAACTGAACCCGTACGCTGAAGCGGATTCCAGACTTCCCGGCCCCCCACTCCGACGGGTGGGGGGTCTTTCGTGTTCCCCGGATTTCAGTGAATTGTCCTAGTATGCCCAACTTGCCTTCAACACGGCGTTATACGGTGCTTGCACACAGTGCACATGTCTTGTGATGCTATGACCGCTTTTGACGGATAGTTGACTGAAGGGGTGGCGTGACCGTGCCGGCCAGTACTGCGCCTCAGGTGCCACCCCAGCAGGAGTCCCAGGTGCCATCCCAGCAGGAACCCGCGGCGGAGCCCCCGGCCGGCGAGGCGCCGACCCCTTCCGCCACCTCTGCCGCCACCGCTGCCTCGGCCGTCCCGGCGGCCGGTGATGCGAGCGCCCCGTCGGCCGGTGATGCGAGCGCCCCGTCGACTCCTCCGCAGGCACCCAGGCCCCCCGTGACGCTGATGGCCACCGTCGCGCCCCGGCCCCAGAGCACCCGGGGCGCGGACACCCGGGCGCTGACCCAGGTGCTCTTCGGGCAGCTGAAGGCCCTGGAGCCGGGCACCAGCGAGCACCACCGGGTGCGCGGGGCCCTGATCGAGGCGAACCTCCCGCTCGTGCGGTATGCGGCCGCTCGCTTCCGCAGCCGCAACGAGCCGATGGAGGACGTGGTCCAGGTCGGCACCATCGGCCTGATCAACGCGATCGACCGCTTCGACCCGGAGCGCGGGGTGCAGTTCCCGACCTTCGCGATGCCGACGGTCGTGGGGGAGATCAAACGATACTTCCGCGACAACGTCCGCACCGTTCACGTCCCGCGCCGCCTCCACGAGCTGTGGGTACAGGTCAATGCCGCCACCGAGGACCTCACCACGCTCCACGGCCGCACCCCCACCACCGCCGAGATCGCCGAGCGGCTGCGCATCGGCGAGGACGAGGTGCTGTCCTGCATCGAGGCCGGCCGGAGCTACCACGCGACCTCGCTCGAAGCCGCCCAGGAGGGCGACGGCATGCCCGGGCTGCTCGACCGGCTCGGCTACGAGGACCCGGAGCTGGTCGGCGTCGAGCACCGGGACCTCGTACGGCACCTGCTCGTCCAGCTCCCCGAGCGCGAGCAGCGGATCCTCCTGCTGCGGTACTACAACAACCTGACGCAGTCGCAGATCAGCGTGGAGCTCGGCGTCTCCCAGATGCACGTGTCGCGGCTGCTCGCCCGGAGCTTCGCCCGTCTGAGATCCGCAAACAGGATCGAGGCTTAACCGGATCGGGTGGCGCTTTTCCAGCATTTCCTTGGAGAACCTGCGCATTCCACTCACGGGCAGGTCTGTCGCTGGAGATACTTGTCGACATGACGCTACAGCGTGTTGCCGACATGTGACATTCTGCTGGAACCGCGTTTGCCGCAGCCCCGCCTCCGGTATTCAGGTGGAGGCTGCGTTCCTCCGACGGGCGCGCAGAGAACGCGACCGTCCGCGACCTCAAGGGGGTGGCATGTCCGTAGACCAGGGCAGCTCCAAGGTGCTCACGCTTGTCAAGCGCGCAGCGCCGGCAGTGTCCGACCGCTCGGAAGCCATCGACACCCGCACCCTCTCCCGCTCCCTCTTCCAGCGACTCGCAACCCTGGACGCGGACAGCCCCGACCGAACGTACGTACGCGACACCCTGATCGAGCTGAACCTGCCGCTGGTGCGTTACGCGGCGGCCAGGTTCCGCAGCCGCAACGAGCCGATGGAAGACATCGTCCAGGTCGGCACCATCGGCCTGATCAAGGCGATCGACCGCTTCGACTGCGAGCGCGGCGTCGAGTTCCCGACCTTCGCGATGCCGACGGTCGTGGGCGAGATCAAACGATTCTTTCGGGACACGTCCTGGTCCGTCCGCGTCCCGCGGCGGCTCCAGGAACTGCGCCTGGCGCTGACCAAGGCCAGCGACGAGCTCGCCCAGAAGCTGGACCGGTCCCCGACCGTGCCCGAGCTGGCGGCCGTGCTCGGGGTGACCGAGGAGGAGGTCGTCGACGGCCTCGCCGTGGGCAACGCCTACACCGCCTCCTCGCTCGACTCGCCCTCCGCGGAGGACGAGGGCGGCGAGGGCTCGCTCGCCGACCGGCTCGGGTACGAGGACACCGCGCTGGAGGGTGTCGAGTACCGGGAGTCGCTCAAGCCGCTGCTGGCCAAACTCCCGCCCAGGGAACGGCAGATCATCATGCTGCGGTTCTTCGCGAACATGACCCAGTCGCAGATCGGCGAGGAGGTCGGCATCTCCCAGATGCACGTCTCCCGGCTGCTGACGCGCACGCTGGCCCAACTCCGCGTGGGCCTCATCGGGGAGTGAACGGGCGCTACAGGGTTCCTATTTGACGTAGCGTCAGGAAAACTGGCGCGATGCGAACGGGATCCCGCGCGGCGCTCGCCCTCGCCCTGTGCTGCACGGCCGCCGCAGCCCTCACCGGATGCGGCGGCACGGGCCGCGACGGCTTCGTCGCGGTGGGCGCGGCAGCCCCCGGGCCCGAACGGGGCGCGGGGGAGAAGGTCGCGCCACAGGACCCGGTGGAGTTCCAGAGCCTGCCGTCGGACGCTCCCGCGTCCTCCTCGGCCTCCGCCTCCGCGTCCTCCTCTACGTCGCCCGGCGCGACCGGGTCCCCCGTGCCCGGGGGCTCCGCCCAGGGCGGAGCGACGACCACCGGCACCGGCGGCTCCGCTGCCGACCCCGGCACCCCGCCGGACCCGGCAGCGCCACCACCACAGGGCGGCGCCGGGGGCGCGAGCGGATCGGGCGGCTCCACGGGCGGATCGGGCGGCTCCGGAGGCTCCGGCGGTACGTCCGCGACGCCCGGACCGACGGGCCCAACGGGACCGGCCGGACCGGCCGGCCCGAAACCCGGCACCACGCCCCCGGCGCCACCGCCCCCCGCGGCCACCCCGGCGGCGCTCGCCCTCGGCACCCCGGCCCGCGCGGCGGCGTCCGAGCGCTGGTGCGAGCGGGTCACGGTGACGTTCACCAACACCGGGAGCACCGCGGCCCGTTCGGGCACGGTGAGCTTCGCGACGCACATCATCGGCGCCCTCGGCGTCGACTGGGCCACGATCACGACGACCCAACCGCTGCCGACACCAATCCCGGGCAACGCGTCCCGGGCGCAGACCTACACGGTGTGCGTGGAGTCCTGGCGGGTCCCGCTCGGGATGCGCGTCGAAACCCGCAAGGTCACGGCCGCCTGGAGCTGACCCGAGCCCGCCGGTGACCTGCCCGCCGGTGGTGCCCGCCTGCCCGCCCGCCTGCCGGTGATCCCTGCCTTACGGGCGAACCCGCCCCCACCGGTGGGACGGTCAGTGGACGGCGACCCAGACCGCCGCGCCGATCGCCACCACGAGCGCGATCACGAGCGCCACCTTGACGGCGCCCCCGGAGCCCGAGGACTCCTTCGTGCGGCGTCGCGCGCCCGGCACGGTGGGCGCGCGGGTCGGCTCGACGGCCTCCTCCACGTACGCCCGGAACATCTGGGTGCTGCCCGCGGGGTCGTAGGTGCCCTCGGGTTCAGGTGAGTTGTGGTTCGCAGCCATGGGTCAGGACCCTAGCCGTTTTCCGATTCCTTTACCGCCGCACCCCCCGGATTCATTTGCCTGTAGCAACCATGCGCTTATATGGTTGCCCGAAGCAACGAGATAGAGGGGGGCGGTCCGGTGACCACCCAGGCGGCGCGGAGCACCCGGTACGAGGAGCTGGCCCGCCAGCTCACGGGCATCGGCGCCGTCAAGCGCGACCTGGCCCGGATCCTGCCCCCGGCCTGCCCTCCCGGCTCGGCCGCCGTCCTCAGCGTGCTCGACCGACACGGAGAGATGCGGCTCAGCCGCCTCTCCGAGTTCATGGCCGTCGACATCTCGGTCACCAGCCGGCACGTCGCCCACGTGGCACAGCGCGGCTGGATCGACCGGGAGACCGACCCCGGCGACGGCCGCTGCCGGATCCTGCGCCTCACCCCCGCGGGACGCGCGCTCCTGGCCGAGCTGGGCGCCCGGTACACGGACGCGCTGGAAAAGGCCCTGGCCGACTGGTCGGCCGAAGACGTCGACGTACTCAACACCCTGCTGGCCCGACTCCGATCGAGCTTCTAGACCGAAGGAAACACATGGCTACGACCACACCCCACGGTGTGCGGGGAGGCGGCCGGTCGGAGACCACGTCCGACGCACCCATGACCCACCCGCAGATCATGAAGGCCCTCTCCGGGCTGATGCTCGGCATGTTCGTCGCGATCCTGTCCTCCACGATCGTCTCCAACGCCCTGCCGGAGATCATCAGCGACCTCGGCGGCACCCAGTCCTCCTACACCTGGGTGGTGACCGCCGCCCTGCTGTCGATGACGGCCGCGACCCCCCTGTGGGGCAAGCTGTCCGACCTGTTCAGCAAGAAGCTGCTCGTCCAGATATCCCTGGTGATCTACGTCCTGGGCTCCGTGATCGCGGGCCTGTCCCAGAACACCGGCATGCTGATCGCCTGCCGCGTGGTGCAGGGCATCGGCGTCGGCGGCCTCTCCGCCCTCGCGCAGATCGTGATGGCCGCGATGATCTCCCCGCGCGAGCGCGGCCGTTACAGCGGCTACCTCGGCGCCGTCTTCGCCGTCGCCACCGTCGGCGGCCCGCTGCTCGGCGGCGTCATCACCGACACCTCCTGGCTCGGCTGGCGCTGGTGCTTCTACGTCGGCGTGCCCTTCGCGATCATCGCGCTGATCGTCCTCCAGCGGACCCTGCACCTCCCGGTGGTCCGGCGCGACGTCAAGGTCGACTGGCTGGGCGCGACGCTCATCAGCGGCGCGGTGTCGCTGCTACTGATCTGGGTGACCCAGGCCGGCAGCTCGTACGATTGGATGTCCTGGCAGACCGGGGCCATGGTCGGCGGCTCCGTGGCGCTCGGCCTGCTCTTCGTCCTCGTCGAGTCCCGCGCGAGCGACCCGATCATTCCCCTGCGGCTCTTCCGCAACAAGACCATCACCCTGGCCTCGGCGGCCTCGCTGTTCGTCGGCATCGCGATGTTCTCCGGAACGGTCTTCTTCAGCCAGTACTTCCAGCTCGCCCGGGGCGAGTCCCCGACCATGTCGGGCGTACTCACCATCCCGATGATCGCCGGGCTCTTCGTCTCCTCGACCGTCTCCGGCCAGATCATCACCAAGACCGGCCGCTGGAAGATCTGGCTGGTCGCCGGTGGCGTCCTGCTCACCGCGGGCCTGGGCCTGCTCGGCACCCTGCGCTACGACACCGCGTACTGGCACATCGCGATCTTCATGGCGCTCACCGGCCTCGGCCTCGGCATGATGATGCAGAACCTGGTCCTCGCGACCCAGAACCAGGTGGCCCCCCAGGACCTGGGCGCGGCCAGCTCGGTCGTCACCTTCTTCCGCTCGCTGGGTGGCGCCGTGGGCGTCTCCGCGCTCGGCGCGGTCATGGCCAACCGGGTCACCCACTACGTGCAGGACGGCCTGGCCGCCCTCGGCCCGAAGGCCGCGGCCATGGGCCACGGCGGCACCGGGGGCGGCGGGATCCCCGACCTCGACAAGCTGCCCGCGCCCTTCCGTACGGTGATCGAGTCCGCGTACGGACACGGCGTCGGTGACGTCTTCCTCTACGCGGCCCCGTTCGCGCTGCTCGGCCTGCTGCTGGTGCTGTTCATCAAGGAGGTCGCGCTGAAGTCGAAGCCGGCCGCGCACTCCCCGGTCGCGGAGGACGCGATCGCCGAGGCCGCGGCGGGCATCCCCTCGCCGGCCGAGGCCGACGAGCCGGCCGACGCCACTGCGGGCTCGGTCGCGGGCACGGGCACGGTCTCGGGAGTCCGGCCGGCGAAGGGCCGGCCGCACTGATCACGGCCGCCGTACCGGCCGAACGCACCTGAGGGGGCCCGCTTTCGAGCGGGCCCCCTTTGTCCTGGTCGGTGGGTGCGGGTCGCCGTGGGTCGCGATCGGAGCCGGTGGCGGCCGGAGCCGGTGGCGGCCGGGTCACCGAGGGGTGATGCCCGGGGCCCGGCCGTCGGCCTGGGCCTGGATCCCCGCGATCAGGACGTCGAGCGCCAGCCCGAAGTCCGCCTCGGGGACCTGACGGGCGGTGCCCCCGCAGCCGTTGAGGAACCGGGAGACCGCCAGGTGCGCCCCGGTGCGGCCGGCGTCACCGAGGCCGGTGCGGTCCAGCAGCCCCTGGAGGGCCGCGTCGAAGGCCCGCGCGTGCGGGCCGATGTTCGGGTAGGCCAGGCTGAGGGGCGCCACCCACGGGTGCTCCCCCACCAGCCGGCGGTAGCCGCAGGCGAGGGCCTTCAGCAGGACCGGCCAGGGTGCGTCGGCGGCCGGCTCGGCGGGCAGCCGTTGCCGGCCCAGGGCACTGTCCAGGGCGAGTTCGAGGAGATCGTGCTTGGTGTCGACGTACCAGTACAGGGACATCGCGGTGACCCCGAGCGCGGACGCCAGCCGGCGCATCGAGAACCGGGTCAGCCCCTCCGCGTCGAGCAGCCGTACGGCGGCGGCGATGATCCGGTCCCGGTCGAGCCCCGAGGGCGCCTCGGTGCGACGGCGTGCGGGTGACGCGGGCCTGACGGCCAGCCAGACGCTGGTCCTCGCCGCTCCCGGATCGGCCTCGGTCACCATGGAGGAACCCTCCTCAGCACAGGGAGATCAGTCCGGAATGCCCGGTCCGCCCTCTTGATGCTAGGCCTTGCCGCCGCCGCTTGGGCGACAGGGCCGGGGAGATCTCGCGCCGATCGGGCCGTACGAGTGGCGTCGGCCGAGAGTCCCCCCGGAATCGTCCGGGGGGACCCGTCGGGTCGGGGGGTGGATCCGGAGATGGATCAGGGGGCGGGTCAGGGGGTGGCGGACGTCGGGGTCGTCAGGTCGTAGAAGGTGCTTCCGCCGACGGTGGTGGCCTTGAAGCCGGCCTTCACCCAGCTCTCGATCGCACTGCCCGCCGCTCCGCCCGGGCCCGCGCCCGCCCCACCGGTCCGACCCGCGCCCTCGGCCGTGCCCCGGCTGTCGCTCTGCGCGATGAACCAGTGGACCTTCCCGGCCTTCACGTACTCCTGGAAGCGCTCCAGCGTCGGGGAGGGGTCGCTGCCGTTGAACCCGCCGATGGCCATCACGGGCTCACCCGAGGCCAGTTGGTAGCTCGCCGCGTTCTGGGAGCCGATGGCGGCCGCCGCCCAGGTGTAGCGGGAGGCATCGGTGCGCAGGGCCGCCTCGGCCGCGGCGGTGACCCGGGTACCGCCGAGCAGCCCACCGGGGCCTCCTCCCGCGCCACCGGCGCCGGCGGCGCCGCCCGGGCCGCCTTGGCCGCCCGGGGGTTGGAAGCCGCGTCCCGGACCGGCGCCCGTACCCGCCCCCGGACCGCCCGCCTGCCCGCCGGGCGGCGTGCCGCCCGTCGGGGCGCCCTGCGGCGGGGCCTCGCCACCGGCGGCGAAGCGGCCCGGCATCCCCCCGGGACCGCCCCGGGAGCCCGCCACCGCCGGACCGGCGGTGACGATGGAGCCGGTGTGCCCGGTGCTCACGGTGGTCAGGCAGTACGCGAACGGTCCCGCCAGCGCGGCGCCGAGTCCCGCGGCGGCCACACCGAGCAGCACCCGCCGACCCAGCCGCGCGGCGAAGGGCAGGGCGAGCGCCGCGCCGAGCCCGACCGCGAGCACCGTCCAGCGCAGCCACGGCAGGTAGCCGGTGGCGCGGCCCAGCAGGACGAACGCCCAGTACGCGGTCAGCGCGAGCGTCCCGGACAGGGTGAGCACGGCCGCCCGGCCGCCCCGCTCCTCCCACAGCACCGCGACGCCCATCCCGACGAGCGCCGCCACGAAGGGGGCCAGCGCGACGGTGTAGTACTCGTGGAAGATGCCCTGCATCCAGCTGAAGACCACGGCCGTGATCAGCAGGGACCCGCCCCAGGCGAGGAAGCCCGCACGGGCCATGCCCTCCAGCGAGTCGGTGGTCCGCCGGGCCCGCCAGGTGATCACGAGCCCGGCGACGAGCAGCACCAGCGCGGCCGGCAGCAGCCAGGAGATCTGGCCTCCGATGTTGCCGGAGAACAGCCGGTCGACGCCGGTCTCTCCCCAGCCACCCCCGCCACCGCCGCCACCGGGGCCGCCCGTACGGGCTCCACCGCCGACGCTGCCCGTCTCGTTTCCGCTGATCCGGCCCAGGCCGTTGTAGCCGAGGGTCAGCTCCAGGAAGGAGTTGTTCTGAGAGCCGCCGATATAGGGGCGGGATCCGGCGGGCCAGAGCTCCACGATCGCCACCCACCAGCCCGCGGCCACCACCATCGCCACTCCGGCGAGCAGCAGTTGACCCAGCCGTCGACGCAGCCGCGTAGGGGCGCAGACGGCGTACAGGAGGGTGAGCGGCGGCAGGATGACGAAGGCCTGGAGGGTCTTGGTCAGGAAGGCGAACCCGACCGCGACCCCTGCCCAGACCAGCCATCGGGTGCGGGCCCCTTCGAGGGCCCGCAGGACGCAGTACACGGTGACGGTCAGCAGCAGGGTGAGCAGCGCGTCCGGGTTGTTGAAGCGGAACATCAGCGCGGCGACCGGGGTCAGGGCGAAGGCGGTTCCGCTCAGCAGGGCGGCGGCCGGCCCGAACTGGCGGCGTACGGACGCGTACAGGACGGCGGTGGTGGCGACGCCCATCAGGGCCTGGGGGACGAGGATCTGCCAGGCGCCGAGCCCGAAGAGCCGCACCGACAGGGCCATGGGCCACAGGGCGGCCGGGGGTTTGTCGACGGTGATCGAGTTCCCGGCGTCGGAGGAGCCGAAGAAGAAGGCCTTCCAGCTCTCGGAGCCGGCCTGGACGGCGGCGGAGTAGAAGGAGTTGGCGTAGCCGGAGGAGCCCAGGTCCCACAGCAGGAGCACGGCGGCGCCGAGCAGCAGGACGGCGTAGGCGGGCCGTTCCCAGCGCGGGCGGGCCAGGGCCGCCCGGGTGGTGGCGGGCGTGGAGGCGGGTCCGGCGGGTGGGAAGAGCGGCAGCGCGGCCGTGGTCACGGGCCCTCCTTCGGGGTCGGTGCGGAAGTCGGGACGGTGAGGCCGGGGACGGAGGGTCCGAGAACCGGGACGGTCGGTCCGAGAACCGTGGGGCCGGGGACGGTGGGGTCGGGAGGGGTGGGGTCGGGAGCCGGGCGGGCCGCCTGTCGGTCGGGGAACACCCAGGCCCGGAAGAGCAGGAAGCGCAGGACGGTCGCGGCGAGGTTGGCGGTGACCAGTACGGCCAGCTCGGTGCCGTGGCCGGGCATGGCGCTGGCCGCTCCCAAGGCGGCGAGGGATCCGCTGGTCAGGGCCAGTCCGATGCCGAACACCACGAGCCCCTGGGCCTGGTGGCGCACCGCCCGTGCCCGCCCGCGCACCCCGAAGGTGAGCCGACGGTTCGCGGCGGTGTTGGCCACGGCGCACAGCAGGAGCGCGGCGGCGTTCGCCCCCTGGGGCCCGGCCCCGGACCGCAGGGCGGAGTAGAGGAGCAGGTAGAGCAGGGTGCTGAGCACCCCCACCACGCAGAAGCCGAGCAGTTGCCGGGCCAGCCCGCGCGGTACACCGGGCAGGGCGCCCCGGTCGCGCGGGTCGTCCCCGAAGGGCCTGGCCAGCCGGTCGAGCGGCAGCGCGCCGACGGCCAGCGCCCGCCCCACCCGCCAGACCCCCCGGAGGTCGTCGGCGGCGGTCCGGGCCAGGTGCACGGTGGAGTTCGGGTCGTCGACCCAGTCCACCGGCACCTCGTGGATCCGCAGCCCGGCCCGCTCGGCGAGGACGAGCAGCTCGGTGTCGAAGAACCATCCCGAGTCCTCCACCAGCGGCAGCAGCCGCTCGGCCACCTCGCGCCGGATGGCTTTGAACCCGCACTGGGCGTCGCTGAACCGGGCGGAGAGGGAGGAGCGCAGCAGCAGGTTGTAGGCGCGGGAGATGAACTCCCGCTTCGGGCCGCGCACCACCCGCGAGGAACGGGCGAGGCGGGTGCCGATGGCGAGGTCGGAGTGCCCGGAGATCAGCGGGGCGACCAGCGGCAGGAGCGCGTTCAGGTCGGTGGAGAGGTCCACGTCCATGTACGCGAGGACGGGCGCCTCCGACCGGGACCACACGGTGCGCAGGGCCCGGCCCCGGCCCTTCTCCTCCAGCCTGACACTGCGCACCCCGTCGACTTCGGCGGCGAGGCCGGCCGCGACCTCGGGGGTGCGGTCGGTGCTCGCGTTGTCGGCGACGGTGATGCGGAAGGGGTACGGGAAGGTGCGGGTCAGGTGGGCGTGTAGGCGGCGCACGCAGGGGGCGAGGTCCTTCTCCTCGTTGTAGACCGGGATCACCACGTCGAGTACGGGCACGCCGGGCAGGGGCGCGAGGGGTGCCCGGGCCGGAAGGGCCCCTGAGGAGGCGTCGGTTGACATGCTCCGAGCCTCACCGGGCGCCCTGTCACGGCTGTGTGGTGAGCCTGTGCCCCGTCTGTGAGTCCGCGTCCGGGCCGCCCGTGCTGTCGGGGGTGCCGGGCGCGAGCGGGAGCCGGACCTCGAAGACGGTCCGGCCGGGCCCGCTGCGTACGTCGACCCGGCCCCCGTGTGCGGAGACGACGGCCTCCACGATGGCCAGGCCGAGTCCGGTGGAGCCGGCCGCGCGGGAGCGGGAGGCGTCTCCTCGGGCGAAGCGCTCGAAGACGTGCGGCAGCAGCTCGGGCGGGATGCCCGGTCCGTCGTCCTCGATCCGGAGCAGGACGGTGGATGTTTCACGTGAAACGTCGGAGGCGGTGGACCGTGCGGGTCGTGCTGGCCCCACCGGTCGGAGGACCCCGGTCGACGCGGTGGATGTTTCACGTGAAACATGGGCGGTGACCGTGGTGCCGGGCGGGGTGTGGGTGCGGGCGTTGGCCAGGAGGTTCACCAGCACCTGCTGGATGCGGGCCGGGTCGCCCCGTACGAGCGCCGGCTCGTCGGGCAGGTCCAGCCGCCAGTGGTGGCCGGGGCCGGCCGCCCGGGCGTCGCTCACGGCGTCGACCACGAGCGGGGCCAGGTCGGTGTCGGTGTCGCCGGTGCCCAAGGGGCGGCCCGCGTCGAGCCGGGCCAGCAACAGCAGGTCTTCCACGAGGCCGGTCATCCGGGTGGCCTCGGACTCGATGCGGCCCAGCGCGTGCCGGGTGTCGGGGCCTGTCTCCTCGCGCCCCCGGCGGGTCAGCTCGGCGTAGCCCCGGATGGAGGCCAGCGGGGTGCGCAGCTCGTGGCTGGCGTCGGCGACGAACTGCCGGACCCGCATCTCGTTCTGTTGGCGGGCCGTGAGGGCGGAGGACACGTGGCCCAGCATCCGGTTGAGCGCCGCCCCGACCTGGCCGACCTCGGTACGCGGGTCCGCCTCGGCTTCGGGGACCCGCTCGTCGAGGGCGGGTTCGCCGCTGTGGAGGGGGAGTTCGGAGACCCGGGTGGCGGTGGCGGCCACCCGGCGCAGGGGCCGCAGGGCGACCCCGACCAGGGCCTGGCCGGCGAGGGAGGCCGCGATCAGCCCGGCCAGGGTGACGGAGACCTCGACCCCGACGAGGGTGTGCACCGTACGGTCCACGTCTTGGAGCGGGATGCCGAGGGCCAGGCCGCCATCGGGCGAGGTGCGCACCCGGTAGCCGCCGAGTCCGGGCAGGTCCAGCTCCACGGGCTGGGCCCGCCCCTGCGCGACCTTGCGGGCGGCTTCGGCGAGGGCGGCGGCCTGGGGCTCGGTGAGGGGGCGGACGTGGTCGAGGGCGGGGCCTTCGGCGGGCGAGCTGCGGGCCGTGCCGAGGACCTTGCCGTCGGAGTCGAGGCGGATCCCGACGGTGCCCTGGGGGTTTCCGGGTGACAGCACGAAGCCGAGGCTGTTCTCGCGGGCGGCCTTGCCCGCGCCGGGGCCCCGGGAGGCCATGTCGGTGGCGACCCGGAGTTGCTCGTCGAGCCGGTCCACGAGGTAGGAGCGCAGCGCGAGGGTGGTGACGGTACCGATGGCCGCGCCCACCACGGCGATCAGCGCCACCGCCGAGACCACGAGCCGGGTCCGCAGGGACCACGTCCGCCGCCGGAGCAGTCGGGTCGGACCGGACGCCCGACGCGGGACTGCGGAACGGGGGTGCGCAGAACGCGGGCGGGAGGGGCGCGGGCGGGAGGGGCGCGGAGCCACTACTCGGCCGGCTTGATGAGGTATCCGGCCCCGCGTCGGGTGTGGATCATCGAGGGCAGGCCGGTGCCGGCCTCCAGCTTGCGGCGCAGGTAGGAGATGTAGAGCTCCACCACGTTGGCCTGGCCACCGAAGTCGTAGGACCAGACCCGGTCCAGGATCTGCGCCTTGCTGAGCACTCGGCGAGGGTTGCGCATGAGGTAGCGCAGCAGCTCGAACTCGGTGGCGGTCAGGTGGACCTCCTGGCCGCCGCGCACCACCTCGTGGCTGTCCTCGTCGAGGCGGAGGTCGCCCACGACCAGGACGGAGCCCGCGCGGGCGGCCTGCGCCGTGCCCGAGCGGCGGACGAGTCCGCGCAGCCGGGCGACGACCTCCTCCAGGCTGAACGGCTTGGTGACGTAGTCGTCGCCGCCGGCCGTGAGCCCGGCGATCCGGTCCTCCACGGAGTCCTTCGCCGTCAGGAACAACACCGGGAGCTGCGGGATCTCGCGGCGCAGCCGGCCGAGCACCGCCAGGCCGTCCATGTCTGGGAGCATGATGTCGAGGACGACCACGTCGGGGCGGAACTCCCGCGCCGCCCGTACGGCGCCCGCCCCGTCGCCGGCGCTGCGGACCTCGCAACCCTCGTAGCGCAGGGCCATGGACAGCAGCTCGGACAGCGGGGCTTCGTCGTCGACGACGAGGACCCGGCAGGGCCCGCCGTCGGGCCGTACCAGGGCCGTCGGAGCACCGGTGGACGTGGACGCGTGGGAGGTGGTCGTCGCAGTCATGTCTTCACGTTGTCCACTGCCTCTGAGAGCGTTCTTGCCCCTACCTGTGAATCTCCTGAGAAACGCGGGAGGCGACGGATGGGGAGGAAACGGGTCAGAACGAGAGGCCGAAGAGCCGGGCTCCGTTGTCGTGGCAGACGGCGCGCAGCCAGTCGTCACCGAGTCCGAGGCGTTCGAGGGCCTCCAGTTGATGCTCGTAGGGGTAGGGGATGTTCGGGAAGTCGGTGCCGAGGAGGATCCGGTCCCCCAGGTCCGCGAGCCGTCCGAGTTCCCCGGACGGGAAGCCGCGGAACTGCTCGGAGAAGTCGGTGAAGGCCATGGTGGTGTCGAGGCGCACCTCGGCGTGGCGGTCGGCGAGGTCGAGGAAGTCGGCGTACTCGGGCATGCCCATGTGCGCGACGACCAGGGGCAGCCGGGGATGACGGGCCAGCAGCCGGGCGATGGGCTCCGGGCCGGTGTGCTTGCCGGGGACGGGACCCGAGCCGCAGTGGATCACGGTGGGGATCCCGGCCTCGGCGAGCAGTCCCCACACCGCGTCCAGCCGCTCGTGGTTGGGGTCGTAGCCGCCGACCTGGAGGTGCGCCTTGAAGACCCGGGCCCCCGCCTCCACGGCCCGCAGGACGTACGCGGGCGCGTCCTCCTCCGGGAAGAAGGTCGCGGTGTGCAGGCAGTCGGGGGTGCGGGCGGCGAACTCGGCGGCCCAGGCGTTGAGCCAGGCGGCCATCTCGGGCTTGTGCGGGTAGAGCATCGCGGTGAAGGCCCGCACCCCGAACTCGCGCAGCAGCGCCACCCGGCGCTCCTCCTCGTGCCGGTAGGTGATGGGCCACGGGACACCGGTGAGCGGGCCGACCGCGTCGAAGTAGTCCCAGACCTTGCTGAGGACCCGCTCGGGCATGAAGTGGGTGTGGACGTCGACCAAGCCGGGCAGCCCGAGCCGCTCCCGGAAGGCGTGGACCGCCTCAGGCGTCGTGGCCAAAGCCGTGACTCCGCTCCACGGTCGCGACGTGCAGGGTGTAGCTCTCGTACCAGTGCTCGCGACCCCGCTCCATGGCCGCCTGGTGCTCCAGGTCCTCCCGCCAGAGGGCCAGGGAACCGTGGTCGCGGAAGTAGGCGACCGTGATGCCGAGGCCACCGGGAGTGCGCGCCGACTCGTAGCCGAGGAAGCCGGGCTTCTCTCGGACGATCTCGGCCATCCGCGCGAGGGTCTCCGGATAATCGGCGTCCTCAAGGGTGCGGACACTGGTGAACACGGCCATCACATAAGGAGGTTCGAAGGCCCGAACGGGCTGGGTTCTCATGTGCACCACCCTCGCCGGCACGGCCTGGCGTGTCCACCACTATCCGGCCCCGCCGGCCAAAGGGATCCAAATTTTGACCTCTCGGTCAGAAGAGCCCGTCCTGCCCCGCGCCCGGATCGGATTCCCGGGGGATCTCCGCGGTCGGGGCGTCGGTCACCGCCCTCTCGTCGGCGGCGCCCAGTTCCCAGCCGGCCAGCAGTCGGGTGTCCACGACGAGCCCGTCGGCGAAGTGCAGGTCCGGTCCGGCCGCCGCGACGAGTCGGCCCGCCACGACGGCTCCGGGAGTCAGCTCCCGCAGCACGCGGGTCGGCGCCGCCGGCCCGGTGAGCGCGGCCAGTCCGTACGGTCCGGCGTGGTCGGTGATCTCGCAGCGGACCCGCTCCAGGGACTCCGGCCACCCCGCCTGTTCCCCGGCCCGCGCGTGCAGGGCGGCGACCTCCGCCGCCCGCTCGGGCTCCGGCACCAGCCGGTCCCGCACCGCGCGCTTACGGGCGTACGCGACCCGGTCGGGCACCCCGAGGGTGGCCCGCAGCAGTTCCTCGGTCCGGCGCGCGGACATCAGCGGGCCCCGCCCCAGCCAGGACCAGGTCACCGCCCCCTGCTCCAAGAGCCGGACCGGGCCGCGCTCCTCGGCGGTGATCCCCACCTTGACCAGTCCGGGCCCGAACCAGGCCAGGTAGACCCGATAGGTGCGCGGATCGTCGGCACGCGTGTCGGCGGCCACCGAGAAGGAGCGGTCCAGGCGGGCGCAGTCGGGGCACTGGGCGTTCCCGGCACGACCCGGCACGACCGCCCCGGTCGGACACGGGGTCCGCTTCCCGGCCCGTCGCACACCGGCACAGCGGCGCTCGCCCCGTGCAGTGAAGGCCAACCGCTGCCCGTAGGAGAGCGGGCTGCCGCGCTCGCCGCGCCCGTACCACCCGATGGCGGGGCCGCCCCCGCTCCACCGGATCCCGGTGCACGTCCAGCCGCCGCCGGAACTCACAGCGGCAGCGGCCGTTCGAAGAGCGTGTCCAACACCACGGTGGCCTGCGTGCCGCTGACTCCGTCGATGTTGTAGAGCCGGCGCAGGACGTCCTGGAGCTGCGCGGTGGAAGCCGTGCGCACCTTGACCATCACGGAGGCGCTGCCGGCGATGACGTGCGCCTCCTGGATCTCCGGGATCGCGGCGAAGTCGGCGCCGGAGTCACCCATCCAGGCGTTGGAGTCGACCATTACGTAGGCCAGCACCCCGCTGCCGACGGCAGCGGGGTCCACGTCGACGGTGGTCCGCAGGATGACCCCGCGCTCGCGCAGCTTGCGCACCCGCTCGTGGGTGGCCCCGGCCGACAGGCCGACGGCCGCGCCGAGGGCGGCGTAGGACTGGCCCGCGTCCTGCTGCAGGCGCAGGACGAGCGCCCGGTCGATGTCGTCCACGCCGTGTTCCTCCCGAGAGCGTCGGACCACCTCTCGGTCCTGCGGAGACAGTATCGGCTCCTGCTATCACGCCCTCGGGCCGAACGGGAATCGGTCAGCGGGCGACGAACTGGGTCAGGATCGCCTGCACCTCGTAGATGTCGACCCCCTTGGTGAAGGTCTTCTCGATCGGAGCGGCGGTGCCCGATATCCAGATCTTCAACTCGGCGTCGAGATCGAAGTGCCCGGCCGTCTCCACGGAGAAGTGCGTGATGCTCCGGTACGGGACCGAGTGGTACTCGACCTTCTTCCCGGTGATCCCCTGCTTGTCGATCAGCACCAGACGGCGGTCGGTGAACAGGATGGTGTCCCTGATCAGCAGGTACGCCGCGTGCACCTGCTCCCCGTTCCCCAGCAGCCGGGCGTAGTCGCGCTGCGCCGAGACGGGATCGACGGTGTGGGCGTTTCCGAACAGACCCATGGAGCTCCCCCTTCAAAGGTTCAAGGGCCGGTAGGGCCGGCCCCGCCTCCGCAGGCTATCCACGCCCGTGTCAAGGGAACGCAAGAGGCCCCCCGGCGAACCGGGGGGCCTCTTCGGCTGTGCACTCGGCAGGATTCGAACCTGCAACCTTCTGATCCGTAGTCAGATGCTCTATCCGTTAAGCTACGAGTGCTTGGGCTTCCCGGGGTTTTGCGCCCCGTTGGCCTTGCGAGAACAACAATACATGGACCTCGGCGGGACGCGAAATCCATTAGCCACACAGTGTCTGACCTGCGGAAACGGCCTGGAAGAAGATCGTCCGCATGGATCCGGCAGCGTCCTGGAGCCCGCCTGGCTACCCACGGCCAGGCGTTCGAAACCCTGGCGGGTGACCCCGGCCCCCCGAGCGGACGCGTCGAACCCTTGAACGCGTACCGAGGTGTGGCGAGACGCCTGGCGAAACGCGTGGAGTTAAGTCGGTGGCCCGCCCACCGCGCACCGTTCCCGCCCTGGGCGGCCCCTGGCCCCGGCCCCGGCCCCGGAACGCACAGAAGCCCCGGTCCTGGAGGACCGGGGCTTCGTCATGTGCGGAGGCGGAGGGATTTGAACCCTCGATGGGGCGTAAACCCCAAACCGCATTAGCAGTGCGGCGCCATAGACCGGACTAGGCGACGCCTCCAGCACACCCCCGCGTACGAAGGTGCGTGCAGATGATGACACAGCCTCGGGGCCGGTCACCAATCCGCCTCCACGGTACAAGGAGGCAGGGGCGCAGGGCAAAGCCTTAAGGACACGCAACGTCGGGGCGGGGCACGTCGTTGATGGGGGGTACGACGTACGGACGACCTGGAGGGCCCCATGCTGCGTCTCGCCGCCTTCGCCGTCACCTCGGCCCTGGCCGCCGTGGCGGTCGGACCGCTGCCACCCCTGCCCCTGGGCCGGCTGCTGTCCTCTCCCGACCGGCTCACCATCGCCATCTCCAGCAGCGGCAACCCGCTCCTGGACGGCGAGTACCGACTGGAGTGCCGGCCCACCGGGGGCGACCACCCGGAGGCCGCGAAGGCGTGTGCACGCCTGGACACGTTCGCCCGCGAGGGCAGGGACCCCTTCGCCCCCGAGGCCGAACGGGGCGTGTGCACCTTCCAGGACGGCGGTCCCGCCACGGCGCGGGTCACGGGAACCTGGCACGGACACAAGGTGGACGCCACGTTCCGACGCAAGGACGGCTGCGCGATCGACCGGTGGAGCAAGCTGGAACCTGTGCTTCCGAGTGCGCGTTCCTGACCAGGGCAGATGCGGCGGATGCATGGATTTCCCCCGGCATCCGCCACCTCGCCGAGGAACGGTGCCCTTAGACTCCTCCCGTGTCTTGCCGGTAGTCGTGGTCAGGGAGGAAGCTCGTCGTGAGCAGCAGGCCATCCCGAGGCGCTGCTCGCCTCGCAGCAATACTCGACGCACTTCCGGACGCGCTGTTGCTCGTCAACGCCAACGGCACGGTGGTGAACGCGAATTCGATCGCCCTTGAGGTGATGGAGAGTCCCGGAACCGGCCTCGTCGGCCGCGGGGTGCTCGACCTCCTTCCGGAGTTCGACTCCAAGTTGATCCCCGGTTCCATGCGTCGCCCCGGCGACGACGAAGAGGGGCGCGCCCGGCCCAAGCGGATGACGGCGCGCCGGACCGACGGCAGCGAGTTCCCGGTCGAGGTCACCGCCGCCCATCTCGACGGCCGTGACGCATACCGCGAGCCCCAGCCCTCCTACACCGGCGACGAACTGCTGATGCTCGTCGTACGGGACCTCTCCGAGACCGTGGACACCGAGGCCGAGCTGGCCCGTTCCCAGCGGCAGACCGAGATGATCCTGCGCGCCGCCGCCGAAGGCGTCATCGGCACCGACACCGACGGACGCGTGGTCCTGGTCAATCCGGCCGCCGCGCAGATCCTCGGCTACCGCGCCACCGACCTGGGAAACCGCGAACTGCACGGGCTGATCCAGCACTCGCGGGCCGACGGCTCCCCCTTCCCCTTCGACGAGTCCCCCCTCGCCGACACCCTGCGCAGCGGACGCAAGCACCGCGTCCGCGGCCAGGTGTTGTGGAACAAGGGCGGCCGGCCCGTCGCGGTGGACCTGACGACCTCGCCCGTACGGGACGGCGAGCTGCTCGTCGGCGCCGTCATGACCTTCACCGACCGGCGGTCCTACGACGCCCTCGCGGCGCGCCACGCCCAGTTGCTCGCCGTCCTCGGGGAATCCCTGCGCGGGCCCCTGGAGGAGTTGCGCGGGGAGCTGGCGACGCTCGCCGCCGACGACGCCGGTCAGCTGTGGCCCGAGGCCAACCAGCTGCTCCACCACCTGGCCGCCGGCTACTCCCGGATGACCACCCTGGTGGACAACGTGCTCGGCTTCCAGCGCCTGGACGCGGGCACCGACAAGCTCAAGAAGAAGAAAGTCCTGATCAACACGGTCGTCGCGGCCGGCATCGACGGCGCCGTCGAGCTGATCGGCCCCGGTCGGGCCCAGTTCGCCGTCCACGCCCCGACCATCGAGGCCGAGGTGGACGCGGCGCGGATCGCCTCGGCCCTCGCGCACCTGGTCGCGGACGTGGCCGGAGTGGACGCGACGGGCAAGACCGCGCAGGGCAGCGGCTACGGCGACTCCACGATCGTGGTCGCCGCCGCCCAGCGCGGTGACGTCGTACGGATCGAGGTGCGCGGACCCTACGAGGGCGGCGACCCGGTGCACGAGCCGATCGTGCGGGGCATCGTCGCCGCGCACGGCGGGGTCCTCCAGACGGTCGAGGTGCCGGGCGCGCCCGGTGGCGCGTACGTGCTGGAGCTGCCGCTCGGTTCGGGAGCCGGGGCGGTCACCGTGCCGGAGCCTGCCAAGGAGCCCGAGGTGGCCGACGGCGACCGGGGGGCTTCCGGCAAGGAGGCTCCGGGCGCGGGCGGTTCCGGCGGGCCGACCGGTCCCGGCGGACGACGGGCCCGACGCGGGGTCGATGCCTTCCTGGACGACGAGGCCGGGTCGGCGGGAGCCGCCGGGTCTGCTGCCGGGTCTGCCGGGTCTGCCGGGTCGACGGTCCGCGAGGGCGGGGGCGCGTTGGCGCTGCCGTCCGGGCGGCGCCGCGCGGACGGCACCCCGATCGGCCCCGAGGGTCTTTCCGGGCCGGGCGTCCGTCCCTCCGCGAGCCCCGCCGTCAGGACTTCGGGGAGTTCCGGTCCGGAGCTCGCGCAATCCCCGGTGAACCCTGCCGGGCTCGGTACCGGGCGCCGGCGCGGCCGTGACGGCGACGACGGCGGGGACTCCGGTCGACCGGGAGCCGGCCGGCCCGTGCCCCCGCAGGGCACCGCCATGCCGGCGCTGCCGCCCGTGCCGACGGTGCCCCCGGTCCCGGTGACCGAGCATCCGGCCGGACGCCGCCGGGCGCTGGGGCAGGCCGGTCCGCCCGCGCAACCCGGCGGGCCCGTGCCCCCGGCCGGCCGCGTGGCCCCCGCCGCGCCCCGACCCATCGCGCCCGAGGGTGGCTTCGCGCTCCCCGCCGGGCCGACCCCGGCCCCACCGCAGGCCCCCGCCATGGCCGGTTCGGCCCCCGCCCCCGGTGAGGGCGACGCCGACTCCGACACCCCGGGCGGGCGCCGTGGACGCCGCGTGCTCGGCGCGCCGCCGGCCCCGGCCAGTGGCCCGGCTCCCGACGCCGCGGAGGCCGACGAGGACCCCGCACAGGCGACCGGGCGGCGGCGCGCGCTGCCCGCTGCCCCCGCCTGGCCCGTTCCGGCGGCCCGGACCGCCGCCGAGGACACCGACGGCGCCGGACAGCCCGCCGTTCCCGGAGCCCGCCGGCCCGGGGACTCCCCGAGCGGCACGGCCCAGCCCATCAGCGTCCGCGCCCTCGGCACCCTGGGGCAGGGCATCTCCGTGGACCCCTCCGCGACCGACCCCGGCGGCTCCGGCCGTCGCCGTCGGCTCTCCGAACCGCTGCCCCAGGGCCGTGCCTTCGCCATAGGGGCACCCGAGGCGGGCGCCGCCGAGGGGCCGGAACCGCTGGACGGCCCCGGTGGCGCCGTCGAGGTGGTCAACCGCCCCGCGCCCCGACCCGTCGACGACGAGCTGCCCCCCGAGCCGCTGGACAACCCGCGCCGGCTGCTGGTGTGGCCCGCGCCCGACGCGCAGACACAGCAGGCCCTCAGCGACCGCGGCTACCGGCCGGTGATCGTCCACTCCCGCGAGGAGGTCGACGCCCAGATCGCGGCCTTCCCCGCCGCCCTGTTCGTGGACCCGCTGACCGGGCCCATCACCCGTACCGCCCTGCAGTCGCTGCGCCAGGCCGCGGTGGCGGCCGAGGTCCCCGTCCTGGTCACGGCCGGGCTGGGCCACGCCACGCGCGAGGCGGCGTACGGGGCCGATCCGGCCGTCCTGCTCAAGGCGCTCGCGCCGCGCGACAGCGAGCAACACCCCTCCCGGGTGCTGTTGATCGAGGAGCACGAGGAGATCGCCACCGCGCTGACCGCCGCGCTGGAGCGGCGCGGCCTCCAGGTCGCGCGGGCCGGCGCCGACACGGACGCGGTGGAGCTGGCGTCCCGGGTGCGACCGAACCTGGTGGTCATGGACCTGATGCAGGTACGCCGCCGACGGGCCGGGATCGTGGACTGGCTGGGTGCCAACGGGCTCCTCAACCGGACCCCGTTGGTCGTCTACACGACGTCCGGGATCGCCCCCGGCGACCTGCCGCGACTCGCCTCGGGGGAGAGCGTGCTCTTCCTCGCCGAGCGGGCCACGACGGCCGACGTCCAGGGCCGCATCGTGGACTTGCTGGCCAAGATCGGCACCAACTAGCCATTCTGGCCCGATGGCCATCACCCGTACGTCCGAGCAGACCGTCCCCGCCGACAACGGCGAGGTGAACCTGCTGATAGCCCGGCAGGTGGAACCCGGGCACGAGGAGACCTTCGACGCCTGGGCCCACGGGATCCTGGAGACGGCCTCGCGCTTCCCGGACCACCTGGGCTACGGCCTGTTCCGCCCAGCGGTCGAGGGCGGCCCGTGGTTCCTGGTCCACCGCTTCCGCAACCAAGAGGCGTTCCAGCGGTGGCAGGACTCCCCGGAGCGGGCCGAGTGGTTCTCGAACTGCCTGGGGCACCACCACACCGAGATAGCCCGGCGCGAACTGCAGGGGATGGAGACCTGGTTCGCCAAGCCGGGCACGACCCGGCCCGCGCCCCCCCGCTGGAAGATGGCGATCAGCTCGGGGCTGGCGATCTTCCCGATCTCGCTCGTGGGCAACGCGGTGCTCGGGCCGTTCCTGGTGGATCTGGACTTCTTCCTGCGCACGGCCGTCTTCACGGTCGTGTTCAGCACCCTGATGACCTACGTGGCCATGCCCGCGGTCAGCAGGCTGCTGCGGACATGGCTCACGCGCGGCTGACCGGACGGGCCGGGCGGGCGAGGGGGCGACCTCGACGGTCAGGCGAGGTGGGTGACGTCCAGCTCGCCGTTCGCGTACTGCTTGCGGACCACCTTCTTGTCGAACTTGCCGACGCTCGTCTTCGGAACCGCCGCGACGATCGCCCAGCGCTCCGGCAGCTGCCACTTGGCGACCGACTCGGCGAGGAAGGCCCGCAGGGCGACGTAGTCGACCGTGGCGCCCTCCTTGAGGACGACGGTGGCCAGCGGGCGCTCGCCCCACTTCTCGTCCGGCACGGCCACGACGGCGGCCTCGGCCACCTCCGGGTGGGCCATCAGCGCGTTCTCCAGCTCCACGCTGGAGATCCACTCGCCGCCCGACTTGATGACGTCCTTGGCCCGGTCGGTGAGGGTCAGGAAGCCATCGGCGCTGATCACGCCCACGTCTCCGGTCTTGAGCCAGCCGTCTGCGCTGAACTTGTCCTCGGGGCGGACCGCTACGGCGCCCACCCCTCCGTAGTAGGCGCCCGCGATCCAGTTGCCGCGCACCTCCAGCTCACCGGCGGACTCCCCGTCCCAGGGCAGGACCCCACCACCGGGACCGACCAGACGGGCCTCCACGCCCGCGGGGAAACGACCCTGGGTGATCCGGTACGGCCACTCCTCCTCGGCGCTCAGCCCGGCCGGCGGGTGCGCCATCGTGCCGAGCGGGGAGGTCTCCGTCATGCCCCAGGCGTGGCACAGCCGGACGCCGATCTTGTCGTACGCCTCCATCAGCGAGGGCGGACAGGCCGAGCCGCCGATGGTGACCTGCTTCATCGAGCTGAGGTCGCGGGGGTTCGCCGTGACCTCGGCGAGCAGCCCCTGCCAGATGGTGGGGACGGCCGCCGCGTGCGAGGGCTTCTCGCGCTCGATCATCTCGGCGAGCGGTGCGGGCTGGAGGAAGCGGTCCGGCATCAGCATGTTGATGCCGGTCATGAAGGTGGCGTGCGGCAGGCCCCAGGCGTTCACGTGGAACTGGGGAACGACCACGAGGGTGGTGTCCTTGTCCGTCAGGCCCATCGACTCGGTCATGTTGACCTGCATGGAGTGCAGGTAGATGGACCGGTGGGAGTAGACGACGCCCTTGGGGTCGCCGGTGGTGCCCGACGTGTAACACATGGCCGCGGCCTGGCGCTCGTCCAACTCGGGCCAGTCGTAGTGGTCGGAGCGGCCCTCCAGCAGCTCCTCGTACTCGTGGACCCGCACACCGAGGGCGGCGAGCGGGGCCCGGTCGCCGGGGCCCGAGACCACGACGTGCTCGATGGTGCCCATGTGCGGCAGCAGCGGTACCAGCAGGGGCAACAGGGAGCCGTTGACCAGCACCACCTTGTCGGCGGCGTGGTTGACGATGAAGGCCAGCTGCTCGGGAGGCAGTCGCAGGTTGAGCGTGTGCAGGACGGCGCCCATGGAGGGGATCGCGAAGTACGCCTCGACGTGCTCGGCGTTGTTCCACATGAGGGTCGCGACCCGGTCGTCCTGACGGACGCCGAGCTCGTCCCGCAGGGCGTTCGCGAGGCGGGTGGCGCGGGTACCGATCTCGGCGAAGCTGCGGCGGTGCGGCTCTGCCTCCCCGGTCCAGGTCGTGACCTGGGACTTCCCGTGGATCGTCATCCCGTGTCGGAGTATGCGGGTGACGAGGAGCGGTACGTCCTGCATGGTGCTCAGCAAAGCGTCCTCCCGGTGAGCGCTGCGGCGCTGCGGCGGCTATCGGATGGAGCCGATTCTGCGCACGTACCGGCCGGCATGTCACTACCCGGGAGTAGAAACGGGTCGGTCGATCACTCTCCGGGGTCGGGAGGCGTTGCTCGCCGGGCTCCGGTTGTGGCGGTGTTTCACGTGAAACACAGCAGCGGTGTTTCACGTGAAACACCGGGCGAGGTGGCGTGTTTCACGTGAAACAGGGGCCGGGTGGAGCCGTGGCGGGAGGGTCGGCCTCAGCGCACCAGGGTCAGTTCCGGGTCTTGGCGGAGCTTGACGAGCGCGCGGGAGACGGCGCTCTTGACCGTGCCCACGGAGACTTCGAGGAGTTCGGCGGTCTGCGCCTCGCTCAGGTCCTCGTAGTACCGCAGCACCACCATCGCCCGTTGCCGGTCCGGCAGCCGGGTCACGGCCCGCCACATCGCGTCCCGCAGGGCTTGGGCCTCCGCGGCGTCGACGGCCGGCGGTTCCTCGACCTCGGGGATCTCGTCGCAGACGAACTCGTCGACCTTGCGCTTGCGCCACTGGGAAGTCCGCGTGTTGACCAGGGCGCGCCGGACGTAGCCGTCGAGGGCGCGATGGTCATCGATGCGGTCCCAGGCCACGTACGTCTTGGCGAGGGCGGTCTGGAGCAGGTCCTCGGCGTCGCAGGGGTTCGCGGTGAGGGAGCGGGCGGTGCGCATCAGGACCGTGCCGCGGGTCCGTACGTACGCCGAGAACGACGGGTACGGCGTCGGGTTCGAGGCGAGCGGGCACACAGGCGTGGTCATGGCTCCACGCTAGGAGCGGGCGGCGCCCGTGGAATCGCCCGCAGGTGCCGAAGCGGGGTCCGTCTCAGGTTGTAGGTCGCCGCCGTGCCCGACCTCCTCCAGGTGGAGGAGACGGGGCGGGGTGGGACCCCGGGCCCGGGTCGGGCCGGGCCCCTCGGGGACGGCCCGACCCCTCTTGGACTGCGGGGGTCAGCCCTCGGCTCCGAGGACGAGTCCGGAGGTCGGGACGCCCGTCCCGGCCGTGACCAGCGCGTGGACGGCGCCGGGGACCTGGTTGACGGAGGTGCCGCGCAGTTGGCGGACGGCTTCGGCGATCCCGTTCATGCCGTGCAGGTAGGCCTCGCCCAGCTGGCCGCCGTGGGTGTTGAGGGGCAGTGCCCCGGCGGCGACGAAGTCGGCGGCCTCGCCGGGGCCGCAGAACCCGAACTCTTCCAACTGCATCAGGACGAAGGGGGTGAAGTGGTCGTAGAGGATGCCGACGTCGATGTCCGAGGGGCGCAGCCCGCTGGTCCGCCAGAGCTGGCGGGCGACCACGTCCATCTCGGGCAGCCCGGTGAGGTCGTCACGGTAGAAGGAGGTCATGGCCTCCTGGCGACGGCCGGCTCCCTGCGCGGCGGCGGTGATCACGGCGGGCTTGCGGCGGAGGTCCCGGGCCCGCTCGGTGGTGGTCACGACGATGGCCTGGCCTCCGTCGGTCTCCTGGCAGCAGTCGAGCAGCCGTAGCGGCTCCACGATCCAGCGGGAGGCGGCGTGGTCGGCGAGGGTGATGGGCTTGCCGTGGAAGTAGGCGGCGGGGTTGTTCGCGGCGTGCCGGCGGCCGGTGACCGCGACGTGGCCGAAGGCCTCGGGGGTCAGGTTGTAGGCGTGCAGGTAGCGCTGGGCGGTCATGGCCACCCAGGAGGCCGGGGTGAGCAACCCCCAGGGGAGCGCCCAGCCGAGCGCCGCGCCCTCCGCCGAGGCTTCGCGCTGTTGGACGCCGGAGCCGAACCTGCGTCCGGAGCGTTCGTTGAAGGCCCGGTAGCAGACCACGACCTCGGCCACCCCGGTGGCGACGGCGAGGGCCGCCTGTTGGACGGTGGCACAGGCCGCGCCGCCTCCGTAGTGGATGCGCGAGAAGAAGGACAGCTCCCCGATGCCGGCCGCCTGGGCGACGGTGATCTCGGGGCTGGTGTCCATGGTGAATGTGACCATGCCGTCGACGTCGGAGGGGGCGAGCCCGGCGTCGTCGAGGGCGGCGTGGACGGCCTCGACGGCGAGCTTGAGCTCGCTGCGGCCGGAGTCCTTGGAGAACTCCGTCGCTCCGATGCCGACGATGGCGGCGCGCCCGCCGAGGCCGTCGCGGTCGCGGACGCTCATGCCCCGGCCCCCAGGGTGACGGTCACGGTCCCCGTGACGTGGTGGCCGACGCCGTTGGCGCCGACGACCCGGATCTCGGCGGTGTCTCCGTCGAGGGCGGTGACGGTGCCCGACAGGGTCATGGTGTCGCCCGGGTGGTTGGGCGCGCCGAGCCGGATGGCCACCTTGCGCAGGACGGTGTGCGGACCGAGCCGGTCGGTGATGTACCGGCCGACCAGGCCGTTGGTGGTCAGGATGTTCATGAAGATGTCCGGGGAGCCCTTCTCGCGGGCGATCTCCGCGTCGTGGTGCACGTCCTGGTAGTCGCGTGAGGCGATGGCGCCCGCGACGATCAGGGTCCGGGTCACCGGGACCTCCAGCGGCTCCAGTGCGTCGCCGACGTTCACGTGTCGTCCCTCTCCGTCGCGGGGGTCACGGTCGCCAGTACGGCGCCCAGTTCGGCGAGCAGCTCGCTGCCGCAGCCCAGGTACGCGTCCAGTTGGCGCCCCCACAGGAAGTGCCGGTGGACGGGGTGGTCGAGATCGGCGCCCATGCCGCCGTGCAGGTGCTGGCCCGCGTGCACGACCCGTTTGCCCGCCTCGGAGGCCCACCAGGCCGCCGTGAGGGCGTGCTCGCGCGCCGGGAGCCCCGCATCGATGCGCCAGGCCGCCTCGTAGGCGGTGACCCGGATCGCCTCGGTGTCCATGTGGGCGTCGGCTGCGCGCAGCATGACGCCCTGGTTGGTGGAGAGCGGCCGGCCGAACTGCTCGCGGGTGGAGGTGTACTCGACGGCGCGGGCCAGGGAGCCCGCGCAGACACCCGCCTGGAGGCCGGCGAAGGCGGTGCGGGCGGCGGCGAGGGTGGCCTCGTACGCGGTGGTGTCGGGGGCGGGGTGGGTGTCCGGGGCGGAACCGGTGCCCGGGGCGGGTGGGGAGCCCGGGTCGCCGAGGCGCTCCGCCGGTGTATCCGTGAGGGTGAGCCGGCCCGCGGACCACGGCGCCGTGGTCTCCACCGGCCGCGTGACCACCCCGGGCGCGTCGGTCCGTACGAGCCACAGCGCCCGGTCGGCGTCCGGGACCAGGACGTGGGTGGCCTCGCGCAGCCAGGGCACGACGGGGGCGGTGCCGGTGAGGCGACCGTCGGGCGAGGCGGTGATCCGGCCGCGGTGCGGGAAGGCGCCGGTGGCCACGGCCTCTCCGGTGCCAAGGGCCGGCAGAAGTCGGGCCCGCTGTTCGGGGCTCCCGTGGGCGGCGACCGGGAGGAGACCGTAGACGCAGGTGGCGGCGTACGGGACCTGGGCGGTGGTGCGGCCCTGTTCCTCCAGGACCAGGACCAGGCCGAGCAGCCCGATGTCCTCGACGGCGGCGATCAGTCCGGCGGTGGTCAGTGCCTTCCACAGTTCGGCGTCGCTGCCGGTGCCCGCGCCGGCGAGGCGTTCGTGCGTGGCGAGGTCGCGGAAGATCCTGGCGGCGAGATCGACCGCCTCGGTCTGCTCCTCGGTGGGGTGGAAGTCCATGTCAGCCGGCCTCTCCTCGGAAGACGGGGAGTTCGAGGGAGTCGTCGACGCGCAGGAACTCCAGTCGGACCGGGAGGCCGATGCGGACCTTGTCGTAGGGAACGCCGGTGATGTTGCCGATCACCCGGACTCCCTCGGCGAGTTCGACCAGGGCCACCGCGTACGGGGGGTCGAAGGCCGGGAAGGGCGGGTGGTGCATGACGACGTACGAGAAGACCGTGCCCGCGCCGTTCGCCTCGACGGTGTCCCAGTCGGGCGAGGCGCAGGCGTTGCAGCCGGGCAGCCAGGGGAAGCGCAGGGTCCGGCAGGCGGTGCAGCGCTGGATCAGCAGCTTGTGGGCGCGGACCCCGTCCCAGAAGCCCTGGTTGTCGCGGTTGATCACGGGCCGGGGTCGCCGGGCCTTGGGCGCGGGCTCCGCCGCCCGGACCTTCCCGACCGCGGCCGGGGCGTACTTGAGGATGCGGAAGCGGTGGGTGCCGGCGAGTTCCCCTTCGGCGTGGACGTCCATCCGGGTCGTCACGAAGTACCCGGTGCCGAGCTTCGTGGTCTTGCGCGGGGAGACCGACTCGATCACGGCGTCGAAGGTGACCGTGTCTCCGGGGCGCAGCGGGCGGGCGTACTCCTGCTCGCAGTCGGTGGCGACGACGGAGGTGCAGCCCGCGCCGTCGAGGAGGGCGAGGAGTTCGTCGTAGGCGGAGGAACGCCCGGTGTGGCCGGAGAGGCCGCCCATCGTCCAGGCCTGGAGCATGGTGGGCGGGGCGATGGCGTCCGGTCCCGTGTAGGCGGGGTTGGTGTCGCCCATCGCCTCGCACCAGTGCCGGATCATCGGCTCGTTGACCTCGTCCTTGGCCCGGCCGCCGGTGGCCGCCGGCCGGCCCTCGAACTCCTTGAGGAGGGTGTGGAGGCGGTCCTCCTCCGCGGACGCGTGGGTCATCGCTTCCTGCCCTTCATCCCGAGCCGCATCATGGCGACGATCTCCCGCTGGACCTCGCTGACCCCGCCGCCGAAGGTGTTGATCTGGGCGGCCCTGTTCATCCGCTCCAGTTCTCCGCCCGCGAAGGCCTCCGGCCCCCTCAGGAGGGCCTCCTCGCCGACCGCCTCCTGGCAGATCCGGTAGACCTCGACGGTGGACTCGGTGCCGAGGAACTTGACCCCGCTGGCATCGCCGGGAGCCAGGGTGTCCGCGCCGACGTCCTGGACGAGGCGCCAGTTCAGGAGGCGTACCGCGGCCAGCCGGGCATGGGCCTCGGCGAGCCGGGCCCGCACCCAGGGCTGGTCCGCGGCTCGCTCCCCGGTGGCCGGGTCGGGGGTGCGGGCGTGGGTGAGGGCGGCCTCGTAGAAGTCCTCCGCCTGCATGCCGATGGCGGCGAGGGCGACTCGTTCGTGGTTGAGCTGGTTGGTGATCAGGCCCCAGCCGCCGTGCTCGGGACCGACGAGGTGCCCGGCGGGGACGCGGATGCCGTCGTAGTAGGTCGCGGTGGTGGTCAGTCCGCCGACGGTCTCGATCGGGGTCCACGCGAAGCCGGGGCTGTCGGTGGGCACCAGGATGATCGAGATGCCCTTGTGCTTGGGGGCCTCGGGGTCGGTGCGGCAGGCCAGCCAGATCCAGTCCGCGTTCTGTGCGTTCGACGTGAACACCTTCTGCCCGTCGACGAGCCAGTCCCCGTCGGGGCCGCCCTGGCGGACGGCTCGGGTGCGCAGCGACGCGAGGTCGGTGCCGGCCTCGGGCTCCGAGTAGCCGATCGCGAAGACGATCTCGCCCCGGAGGATGCGGGGCAGGAAGTAGTCCTTCTGCTCCTGCGTGCCGTACTTCATGAGCGTGGGGCCGACGGTGTTGAGGGTGACCATGGAGACGGGGGCGCCGGCCCGGTAGGCCTCGTCGAAGAAGACGAACTGCTCGTCCGGTCCTCGGCCTTGGCCCCCGTACTCGACGGGCCAGCCGAGACCGAGCAGCCCGTCCGCGCCGATGCGGCGCAGAAGGGCGCGCTGGGCGTCCGGGTCCTGGGGCACCCCGTCCGGCAGTAGATCGTGGAAGTACTCGCGCAGTTCGGCACGCAGCCGCAACTGGCCTTCGGACGGGGCGAGATGCACGGCGCTGGCCTCCAGCCATCACATCGGACGAGTGGACCTGACTGTCCGTCAGATTCGGTCACGATGTCAAGGTCGGGGCGGGGCGAGCACACGGAGAGGCGGACGGGTTGGGGGCGAGCGGCGAGGCGGTCCGGAAGGGCGTGGGAGCGCATGCGGCAGGGCGCCCGCACGACCGGACCCCAGCCGGTCCGGTCGTACGGGCGCCCTCAGCGATCAGCGGGGGTCAGGGAGCACTCACCACCAGGGGAGGAAGTTCACCGCGATGTTCGAGTTGGACTGATGGATCTGTGTGAAGGCCGAGCCGTTGACCTGCGCGTTGTTGTTCTGGTTCGACGCACCGGAGCCGGTGGCCACCTGCTGCGAGGTCGAGGAGTTGCCGTGGTTGTTGCCGCCCACACCACTGCCGATGATGCTCGCGACGCTCGCATTCGATCCGTCGTTCGCGAAGGAACCGTTGTCGGCCGAGGCCACGCCGCCGAAGAGGGCGACGGCGAGGGGCAGGGCGGCGACGGCGGTGATGACGCGGGCGGTACGGATGCTTGCCATGTCTTGATCCTCCATGAAACCGAAGTCGGGTATGCGTCAAGGCAGTTGGCCGACCGCCTCGATCGTTCCGTGTTGCTGCGACGTCGCGAGACCAGAGTTGCCCACCGAATCCCCGGCGAACCACCCCGGAGGCCCCCATTCCCCCGCAAGCATGAGCAACATCGAATAAACCCCGATCAAGCCCCGCCACCGCCGGTCGGCACCACGAACCCGGCCGGAACCCTTGCCACGCAAGGGGCGAATCGTTCCGCCAAACCAACCGGCACCGGACATGCCGAAGAGGGCCGCGTCGTCCGGGAACCCCACCGTCTCCCGGGCCTGCGGCCCTGTAATACCAAGCTCCACGCCCCCTGCGCGCCCCCGACGTCCGCCGGGGCGATCCCTCCGTGCCCCACTCCCGGGGGCACTGCGCGGCGCGATCCGCGGTCACGACCGACCGACCGGGCTCCAGCGCCTACGACTCGTTTCGCACTCGTGCTTGTGCTTGTGCTTGTGCTGCTTCTACCGCCTCTACCGCCTGCCATTCACGTCACCTGAGTTGCCCGCACTGCCTGAACTGCCTGAACTACCCGGACCACCTGTAATGCCTGGACCACTTGGACTGGATCCGCTGCCTACACCGCATCACCGAGTCCACACCTGCGAACTTGCGACTCCCCGCGATCCTGCGCGGGGCCCTCCAGGTCCTACCGATCCCTCAACCCCTACGCCGCGAGCGCGAGCCGTCCCTGAACCTGACCCCGACCCTGCTCCTGACCCAGCACCTGGCCCTGACCCCGACCCTGCGCCTGAACCTGATCCCGTCCCGCGGACAACGGCACCTCGCGTACGGCGTCACCGGCGAGGGCGGCAGCGGTGGTCGAGCGGCGGACGGACGGGGACTTGCCGTGCGCCTCGGCGCGGATCCGCTGCTTGATCGTGGGCGGAAGCGAACCACCCCGCATCGTCTCCCTCCACGTCCGCCGCGCCACCACCGCCGACCGGCGCACCGAGGAAGCCGCAGGAGCGGAGACGGAAGCCGCGGCGGCGACCGGGGTCGCCTTGCCGCCGAGACCGAGGGCGGTCAGGAACGCGACGAGCGCCGCGAGGACGGTGGTCCAGATCGACGTGATGCTGCTGCGGTTGGTCATGACGAATGCCTCATTTCGCGATGTTCCGACGGACGGATCTGAATACATTCGTCATGATGTGGCCGCAACCGCAGGGCCCCCACGACGCGCGCCGATCTTCCGACAAACACCACCCGAAAGGCCCAAAAGGCACTTTTCGCGGTCCGACAAGCTCACGAGCAGACCGGTGTGGAGGCACCACGGAAGGCAAGCGGCACACGGCATCCACCTCCAGCACGAAACCGCCGTCGCCGCTCGGCGGATGTTCGCGCTCCACGACTCGGTCGAGCGAGTGGAACCCACGAACCGCGACCACGAACCGCGACCACGGACTCGCCCCGCCCCACCCCGCCCCGGGCCGCCCCACCCCAGGGCACGGAAACGGCCCCTGACCGTTCGTTCCGGTCAGGGGCCGTTCACCTGCGGTGGGTGTGGGATTTGAACCCACGGTGACATCGCTGCCACGACGGTTTTCAAGACCGTTCCCTTAGGCCGCTCGGGCAACCCACCTGGCCGGTACAGAGTACCGGGATGTGGGGGTGGGTGGGGTGGGGGATTTGCGGGGTGGGGGAGGGGACGGTGGGTCAGGTGGTGAGGAGGACTCCCGCGTACGAGGCCCCCGCCACCACCACCCAGGCGCCGAGGCCGAGGAGGGCCGCCCGGGGGCCGGTGCGGGCCATGGTGGGGAGGTGGACGGCGGTGCCCAAGCCGACCAGGGCCGCGGCGAGGAGCCCCTCCTGCGCGGTGTGCGCCAGGTCGAGCAGGGCTGGGGGGAGCAGCCCCGTGGCCCGGAGCGCCGCCGTCATGAGGAACCCGGCCACGAACAGCGGGACCGGGGCCGGCCGCTTCCCCGACGGGGTGCGGAGTCCGCGCCGGCGGGCCCGGAGCGAGAAGGCCACCGCCGCCACGAGCGGGGCCAGCAGCGCCACCCGCATCAGCTTGACCAGCACCGCCTCCCCCAGGGCGGCCGGTCCCGCGGTCTGGGCCGTCGCCACCACCTGGCCGACGTCATGGACGCTCGCGCCGACCCAGCGGCCGAACGCGACGTCGGTGAGCCCCAACGGGCCCTGGAGGAGCGGGAGCAGCGCGATCGCCAAGGTCCCGCAGAGGGTGACCAGGGCCACGGAGGCGGCCACGTCCTCCTCCTCGCTCCCGGACACCTCGCTCACCGCACCGATCGCCGAGGCCCCGCAGATCGCGTACCCGGTGGCGATCAACAGGGGCTGCTCGCCCGGGAGTCCGAGGCGCCGGCCCAGCCAGAGCGTGCCGAAGAAGGTCGCCGCGACCACCCCGGTCACCATCGCCACCGTCGCCCAGCCGAGTCGGACCACCTGGTCCAGGCCCAGGCCGAAGCCCAGCAGGACGATGCCGATCCGCATGAGACGCCGCCCGGCCAGGGACAGCCCCGGGCGGGCGGGGCCGCGCACGAGGTCCCGTACGCCGGGAACGTGGGCCGCCGCGATGCCGAGCACCACCGAGGCGGTCAGCATGGGGACGGCCGGGACCACGTGGTGCGCGCACCAGGCGAGGGCCGCTCCGGCCACGGCCAGACCCAAGCCGGGCCACGGGGTGGATGTTTCACGTGAAACACGGGCCGTCCGCAGCAGGGCCATCAGCCCGTCGGCTCCGGGTAGACCCGGCGGACACTGCTGCCCAACCGGGCCACGTCGGCCCCGTAGACGTGCACCGAGATGGCTTTCGTCCCGCAGGAGTTGCGGACCTTGTGGATGTCCCCCGGCGGCGCGAAGCCGCAGACCTCGCCCTGCTCGTTGACGACCTCCTCCGTCGCCACGAGACGGGCCGCGCCGCCGGCAGCGGGCGCCGGGGCGAGCCGGTAGCGAACCTCGCGCTCGGCGCCCTCGTGCACCCCGGCCACACACCAGGAGACGTGGTCGTGGATGGCGGTCTCCTGACCGGGCAGCCAGACCAGGGCCACCACGGAGAACCCTCCGTCCGGCTCGGTGTGCAGGACGTGCTGGCGGTACCGGTCGGGGTGGCCCTCGCGCTGATCGCAAGTGAGCAGGTCGGGCGCGCCGAGGTGCGGGGCGAGCCGCTCCCCGACCAGGTACGCGGTCAGATCGGGGGCCAGCCCCCGATCGACGACCTGGCGGATCTCGTGGACGAGGGCGGCCGTCCTCGCGGTCGTACGGGCCGGCGTGGTGGTGGTCATGCCAGCAGCGTCCGCCCGGGCACCCATCACGTCCAACGCCAGTTGTGACCTGAAATCCCAAGCCGGGCTTATGGATGGGGGTCAGCAGCCCACACGGTTCGAGGCGACCCGTCGGAGGTGCTCCAGGACCACGGCCGTGGCCGGGATCCGCAGGTGGTCGTGGTGGACGTACGCGGAGATGTGGCGGCGGGCGGGCGGATCGAGCACGCGACCGCAGACCCGGGTGAGGGAGAGCGAGGGCAGCACCAACGCGGGCGTCATCGCCACGCCGAGCCCCTGCGCGACCAGGCTCTGGACCACCAGGTTGTCATCGGTGGCGAAGCGGATGTCGGGGACGAAGCCCAGCTCGGCGCACTCGTGCAGCAGGTTCGCCCGGCAGCGCGGACAGCCCGCGATCCAGCGTTCCTCGGCGAGGTCGGCGAGGTGGACGGCCCGGCGCCGGGCCAGCGGGTGGCCGGTCGGCAGCAGTACCGTCAGCTGGTCTTCCAGCAGCCTGACCTCGGTGACCCCCTCGGGGATCTCCTCGTGCAGCCCCGGGTAGGTGAAGGCGAGGGTGATGTCGCACTCGCCGCTCTGGAGTCGGCGCAGGGATGCGGGCGGCTCGCCCTCCAGGAGTTCCACCTGGATGCCGGGGTGTTCCTTGGCGAGCCCGCTGAGCGCTTCCGGGACGAGGGTGGCGTTGGCGCTGGGGAATCCGCAGACCCGTACGCGCCCGGTGCGCAGTCGCGTGTACGCCTTCATCTGGGCCTCGGCGGCCGAGAGGCTCCCCAGGATGGACTCGGCGTGCCGGGCCAGGGACTCGCCGGCTTCCGTGAGCCGCATGTTCCGGCCCACGCGCGTGAACAGCGGGGTGCCGACGGCGCGGGCGAGCGCCTTCATCTGCTGGGTGACCGCCGGCTGGGTGTAGCCGAGCGCCCGGGCCGCCGCGGAGTACGAGCCCGCCGCGACCACTTCGTGGAATGTCCGTATGTGCCGTGAATCGAACACCTGCGAAGCATAAGCGGATGTTGGGAGGGGCCGTAGGCGGATTCCCGCCTACGGCCCCTCCCAACAAGCCATCGGATCGCGCTACTTGTCGCCGACCCGCGATCCCAGGGTGATGTCGACCGTGGACGGCTTGCCACCGCGCAGGTAGGTCATCTTCACCGTGTCACCCGGCTTGTGCGTCCAGATCAGGCTGATCAGGGTCGGGCCGCTGTCGACGGGCTTGCCGCCGAACTCGGTGATGATGTCGCCGGGCTTGAGGCCCGCCTTGCCGGCCGGACCGCTGGGGTCGACCAGCTCGTTGGCGGCGGCGCCCTGCTCGGAGATCTTCGCGCCGTCCACCTTGGCCTGGAGGTCCACGGAGACCGAGATCACCGGGTAGACCGGCTTGCCGGTCTGGATGAGCGACACCGCGACGTTCTTGGCCTGGTTGATCGGGATGGCGAAGCCCAGGCCGATCGAACCGGCCTGGCCGCCTCCGAAGCCGCCGTTGCCGGCGGACTGGATCGCCGAGTTGATGCCGATGACCGCGCCGTGGCCGTCGAGCAGCGGGCCACCGGAGTTGCCCGGGTTGATGGAGGCGTCCGTCTGGAGGGCGCTCATGTACGAGTTCTTGCCGCCGGAGCCGTCGCCCGAGGCCACCGGGCGGTTCTTGGCGCTGACGATGCCGGTGGTCACCGTGTTCGACAGGCCGAAGGGGGCGCCGATCGCGATGGTCGAGTCGCCCACCGCGACCTTGTCGGAGTCCCCGAGGGCCAGCGGCTTGAGGCCCGAGGGCGGGTTCTTCAGCTTGAGGACGGCGACGTCGTAGCCCTGGGCCCGGCCGACCACCTCGGCGTCGTACTTCTTGCCGTCGGAGAACGTCGCGGAGAGCTTGCCGCCGTTCGCCGCGGAGGCCACCACGTGGTTGTTCGTGAGGATGTGGCCCTGCTGGTCGTAGACGAAGCCGGTACCGGTGCCGCCCTCGCCGTCCCCGGCCGAGGCCTCGATGGTGACGACGCTGGGGAGCGCGGAGGCGGCCAACCCGGCGACGGAGGACGCGTCCCGCTTGAGGTCCTTCGGGGTGTTGCCCGCGGTGATCGTGGTCGAGCCGGAGCCGTGGTCGGTGCGCTGGGCCGCCCAGTAGCCGACGCCGCCGCCGATGCCGCCCGCGAGGAGGGCCGCCACCAGGACGGCCGCGACCAGGCCGCCCTTGCCCTTCGGCTTGGGCTGCGGGGTGCCGAGGGGCGCGCCCCAGACGTCGTGGCCGCCTCCCTGGCCGCCGTGGCCGCCTGCCTGGCCGTACGCGGGGACCTCGGGCGGCGGCGGGGGCCAGCCCTCGGCCCCGTACGCGGCGGCCGGCGCGCCGGGGTCCTGGGCGTGAGCCTGGGCCTGGGTCTGGTCGTGGGACTGCGTGCGGGTCTGGTCGTGCGGCTGGTCATGGCCGTCGGCCGGGCCCTGACCGTATCCCTGGCCGTAGGCCGGGGGCGCGGGGGGAGCCTGCGGGGTCGGCGGCAGCTGCTGGGTGTGCTCGATGCCCGGGGCGGAGACCGGAGGAGCCTGGGGCGGGGTCGCGGGCGCCGGGGTCGGCGGTGTCGGCTCCGGGGTCGCGGCGGCCACCGGCACAGGGGGTGCGGACGGGGCCGCGGGGGGCGTCGGGGCCGCGGTGCCCTCGTTCTCGGTGCTCACAGCGCTCTCTCCTCGTCACACACGGCGTACACGGCCTCTGCGGCCCGGCTCACACAGCTATGGGAAAAATCAGTCGGTAGCGGTCAGAAGTCGCTCCGGCATCGGTCCGACTGAACGTTCGACGTGCCGTACAAGTTCCAAGGCGAAGCCTTTCCCATGACCCGTCGGAGCACTGTAAGCCGGACCTGTGCGTCTCCCCCCCATCCTTTATCTCCGACATATCGGGCGCATCCCCAGGACTCACCCCGACGCACGACACCGCCTCGATGGCACCATGACCGGGTGACCCACGCAATGCCGCGCCCCATCCAGGTCGTCGCCCACCGCGGCGCCTCGGAGGAGGCCCCCGAGCACACCCTGGCCGCCTACCGCAGGGCCATCGAGGACGGTGCCGACGCGCTCGAATGCGACGTGCGACTGACCGCCGACGGCCACCTCGTCCTGGTCCACGACCGCCGGGTGAACCGCACCTCGAACGGCCGAGGCGCCGTCTCCGCCCTGGAGCTGGCCGACCTCGCCGCGCTCGACTTCGGCTCCTGGAAGGACCGCGAGGAGTCCCCCGACTGGGACGCCGACCCCGAGCGCACCTCCGTCCTCACCCTGGAGCGGCTGCTGGAGCTGGTGTCCGACGCCGGGCGCCCCGTCCAGCTCGCCATCGAGACGAAGCACCCGACCCGCTGGGCCGGACAGGTGGAGGAGCGGCTGCTCTTCCTCCTCAAGCGCTTCGGCCTGGACGCCCCGCCCGCCGAGGGTCCGCACCCGATCCGGGTCATGAGCTTCTCGGCGCGCTCGCTCCACCGCGTACGGGCAGCCACCCCGACGGTCCCGACCGTGTACCTGATGCAGTTCGTCTCGCCCCGGATGCGCGACGGGCGACTTCCCGCCGGGGTGCGGATCGCGGGTCCGGGGATGCGGATCGTCCGCAACCACCCCGGCTTCATCCGCAAGCTTCAGGCGGCGGGCCACCCCGTACACGTATGGACGGTGAACGAGCCCGAGGACGTTCAGCTCTGCGCTGATCTGGGCGTGGAGGCGATCATCACGAACAGACCGCGTCAGGTTCTGTCACAACTGGGGCGCTGACGCCCCTTTCCTCCCACCCGACCCAGCCGTCACGAGGCTCACAGGGAGTGCCCCGGCGCATCCGCTCCGCAATCACTGGTCATGAATGCGTCAGAGGTCCCTCTCGTGGCGGTTTCCGGTCCAGGCCATTGGGGCATCCAGATCATGGCGTGGGGCTAAGGAGGTTCCGGGGGTGGCGTTGGTGATGGCACAGGAAGTGCCCACGTCGTCGTACATGGACATATGCCATGGTCCGGCGGGGGTGGGCAAGGCGAGACGTCGCATGCGCGAACAGCTGCGCATCAGCGGAGTGTCCGAATCCGTCGTGGACGATGCCGTTCTGATCCTTTCCGAACTGCTCAGCAACGCCTGCCGACACGGCCGGCCGCTGGGCTCGCGGGAGGTCGGGGACGGCGAGGTGCGCGCCGCGTGGCGCATCGACAAGGCGGGGCGACTGACGGTCGAGGTCACGGACGGCGGCGGCCCCACCCGCCCGATCCCGGCCACGCCCTCGGTCACCGCGCGCGGCGGTCGGGGGCTGAACATCATCAGCGCCCTGGCCCAGGACTGGGGTGTCCGGGACGGAGCGGCGGGCGAGGTCACCGTATGGGTGGTCGTGGCCCGGGGGCCCCGGCACGAGGATTTCGCTACGCGCGTCGCTGCCCCGGCGATCGACTTCGCATCGGCCTTCGACGACCTGGATCCGTGACCCACGACGACCTGGGTCCACGACCCTGGACGACCTGGGTCCACGACCCTCGACGGCCTGGATCCGCGACCCTCGACGGCCTGGATCCGCGACGATCCGGGTCCGTGACCCGACAGCAGGACCGGACACCCGAACAGGCGGCCGTCCGGGAGCGCACGCCGACCGTGCTCCCGGCCGCACCCCGCCGGTCGCGGCGGTACGAACGGCTAGGCTCGCGCCAGAGAAACCGCCGTACCGCCGCAACCGGGAGACACCCACGATGGCCAAGAAGCGCCCCGCCGCGAAGACCGCGAAGCCGCAGCTCACGAACGGGGAAATCCCGGTGGTGGGCGCTCGCGAGCCCTGCCCCTGCGGATCCGGGCGCCGCTACAAGGCCTGCCACGGCGCCGCCGCCGCGCACGCCGTCACCGAGCACGTGCAGCGCCCCTTCGAGGGCCTGCCGGGCGAGTGCGACTGGGTCGCGCTGCGCGAGCTGGTCCCCGCGGCCACCATCCCGCTCACCCTCAAGGGCGGTCTGCCCGAGGGCGTTCCCTCCGTCACGCTGGTGACCGTACTGCCCATGGCCTGGCCGGCCCTGCGCCGCGAGGACGGTTCCGTCCTGATCGGCCTGCAGAACGAGTCCACCACCGGGGACCTGGCCCGCGACATGGCCGACACCCTGGAGCGCGCGCTCGTCGCGGAACCGGGTACTCCGGTTCCGGCCCGCCGCGTTCCGGCCGAGGGTCCCCGACTTCAGGATCTCCTGGACCTCGACGGCGTTTTCGAGCCGGTTGTCCACAGCGGGTTCGAATTCTGGCTCCCGGAGACGGACGACGCCCAGAACGCGAGCCCGGAGATCGCCGCCTCGCTGGAGCGCGCCAACGCCGCCGCCATTCCGACCGTCAAGCTCGCCGGCGTCGACGCGTCCTACTGGTGCGAGACCCCGGACAAGAACCACCTGCGCTGGGTCATGCCGCACCCCGAGGAGAAGCTGCTCGACGCCCTCGCGCGGCTGCACGCGGCGGGCACCTCCTCGCTCGGCGAGGGCACCAAGCTCGTCGGTTCCTTCCGCGCACACGGTCTGATGGTTCCGGTCTGGGACCTGCCCACCGGGGTCTCGGCCGACGACGTGGAGAAGCCCGCCGCCGAACTGGCGGAGCGCCTCGCCGCGGCCCTGGCCACGGACGCCCCGCTGACCTCGGACGAGCGCCGCGCACGCGGTGGCCTCACGAACCGTCAGGTCACCCTGAGCTGACGCGACGGCTCCTCGCGGGGCGGCTCACGAGCCGCCTTCCGAGGCGCAGTCGCACCCGCGCGCCGGACTCCCCGCAGGTCCGGGCGGGTGCGGTGACAGGAGTCACAACTCCCTCTGATCGCCTGCAAATCGATGTCCGAATATCAGAGATCGAATTTGCGTACCGGCGATCTCTTGTTACCGTTCTTGTAGCCCGGTCGCTGGTGCATCCCCCGTCGCCAGCGACCGGGCCCTTGATTTTCAGGCGGTGCTCAACCGTCTCGCGGGGCCGGTGAGTTGCTCCCGGACCGCAGGAGCAGCCGCCCTTCATCATCCGGAACTGCAAACTCCGCTACGGCCGAGTAGCCCTCCGGAGTCCCCACCGAATCGTCCCGGGGCGTCTCGCACAGCCCCGGCTCGTCCCCCGCGCCCACCGCACAGCGGATCTGCGTGGTGCGCCCGGCCGGCCCCATCACCGTCAACACGGCGTCCAGTGCCCGCCCGCTCGTGTTGCGGTAGTAGCTGCGGGCCCAGGTCTGCCCCTCGCCCCGCAGGACGCAGGTCTGCGCCTCCAGCCCCTGCGGGGCGGACAGTTCGGGTCCGCAGCGGGAATCCGTACGGGGCTGCTCGGCCGGACCGGGCCCCTCGGGAGCGGCGGCGGGCCGCGCCTTGCCCTGCGTACGGGAGGGGTCGGACAGGCCGAGCGAGGAGAGCAACCCCCGGCCTTTTCCGTCGCCCTGACCAGCGAAATCCGGCCCGGCGATCGCTCCTGCCAGGGGGAGCGACAAGATGATCAACACACCGGCGCCGATACCGATCAGGCGGAGATTCATTCGCCGAAGATAGCGACGCGGGAAAGGGCCACGGAGGCCCCCGCGCCCAATTCCCTTGGAAACCGGCCGTACTGGCACCCGTACGAGTGACGCGCACGCAACGCCCGGGCGCGCGCGGCCCGGGACGCGCCTGAACGCGAGGCCCGGCGAACGGGCCCCGCGCCGCTCAGTACGCGAGTCTGCTGCCGCCGTCCGGCGCCCCGCTGCCGGCCTCCACCAGCGCGTCCACGACCGCCTCCACCTCGGGCAGCCAGAGCCTCTCGGGGCCTTCCTCCGGCGGCCGTTCCCAGCGGACCCGCCCGCCGGAGGAGGCCGCGGAGGGCGGCAACAGGAGGTACCCGCCCTCGCCGTGGAAGCGCAGCGAGGAGGGCACGTGGTCCTTCGCGTAGAGGAGTTCGCCCAGTCGCTCCAGGGAGTACGGGGCCACCATCAGGGACCAGCGCGTGGGCGTCGCCACGACCGGCCCCAGCCGCAGGCCCCGCGCGTCCAGCCGTACGAGGGCCCGTGCGGCCGCCTCGGCCGGCAGGCTCATCGCGCACGGCGCCGCCCCTCCCGTGGCCAGCAGCACGGGGGCGTTGGGCCGCCGGGCCCACCACCAGCCGATCATCCGGGGGTCCGTGGTGGCGGCGAGCAGCCCGGGGTCGAAGGGGTGCGCGCCGGGTACGACGCAGTCGGGGTCGGGGCACGCGCAGCGGGAACTGTCGCCGTTCGCCCGACCCACGCCGGGCAGTACGGGCCAGTTCCAGGCGGAGGCACAGGTCAGAGCCGCTTCGAGGGGGGTCCGGGGCTCACCGGGACGGGGTCGGGAATCACGCCGGGACGCGGCGCGCGAGCGGTGTCGGGGGTCGGCTCCCGTGTCGGAACCCGGGGCGGGGCCCGAGCCGGGGTCGGAGCCGGAGTCGGATCCCGGGTCGGAACCCGGTTCGGATCGGGGGTCGTTGGCGCGCAGGAGTTTCAAGCGATCGCGGAGCCGCTGGAGACGCCTTCCGAGGATCTCGCGCATGAGCGCTCGTTCCTTTCCGTTGAACGCCGAAGGGCCACATCACACCATGTGTCGGGTGTTTCACCACACGTACACGTTTCGCGTTACTGTCCGCCATAAGCAGGTTCACACGGTTCGTGCGGTTTCGTACGGGTCCATCAAACGTCCGGCGGGGGATGAACGCGACCCGCACCGGTGCCGAGACCGGCCGCCGCCCTAAGGACGACAGCCCGCTCCGGGTGGTTCCCGGACGTCCCGGGGGTGTCGGCCGAAACGCCAACTGGCCCCGGGCACTGGCGATTACGTACCCCTACTCCCCGAGGGGCCCGCCCAGTCGACCGCAAAAACCGTCTGCTTGCCGCTTTTTCCGGCCAAGTTTTGCCCCAGGCTCGACCGTGAGTCGCCGTCCCACGGACACCAGGATTCCCACCTGGACAATGCTGGACATCGCTCCTTGTGTGCGTGTAGATGTGGATCCATTGATGGCGGCGCAGCACGATCTGGGGGTTTGCGATGCTATATGGCGAATCGCACCAGGTGGAAAGGTGGACGCCATGAGCGCCCCGCATCTGCCGAAAGTGGCTGGAATCGATCCAGCAGTTACAGCGTCAGCGCACACTGCGGCGCCCACGCCCGTCTCCACGTCCAGTTCCACCTCCACCCCCGCTTCCCCACGCACCACCCCCGCCCAGGCCGTTCCGCCTGCGGCGAGCAGCGTCATCCAGGACCGGCTGGCCGGCATGGTCTCCGACCTCACCACCCTCCACGAACTCACCGAGCGCCTCGCCCGGACCGCTGACCTCCACTCCTCCCTGCGAGAATTCCTGCGTGCCGGCGCCGCGCTCGTCGGCGCCCGACGCGGCCTGATCGTCCTGGAGCCCTCCGACGGCCTCGGCCCCAGCACCACCATCGGCCTGGGCTTGGGCCGCGCCGACCTCGGCCACATCGAGACGGTGCCGCGCAGCGCCACCTCGTACGGCCGCATCCTCGACGGACTCCCCGACGCCCACGGCGGCTCCGAGGTCCTCCCCGAGCCGGGCGCCGCGCCCGCCGCGCCGGGAACCGGCGGCTACGAACCCCCCGTCGACCCCCGCCACCGCGAGGTCGCGGCCCGGCTGGGCTACGCCGCCAGCTACGCGCTGGCGCTGAGCGCCGACGCCACCGGACGACTGGGTGCGGCGGTCTGGCTCTACGACGAACAGGCCGAGCCGAACGACCGCCAGCGCGATCTGGTGGGCCTCTACGTCCGGCACGCGTCCGAGCACCTGGCGCGGATGCTGGAGGTGGATCGTTCCCGCACGCGGTTGGCCGTCGTCGCCGAGGAACTGCTGCCGAGCCGGCTCCCCCGGATCCCCGGCGTGCAGCTCGCGGCCCGGCACCACACCGGCCCGCGCGGGGGTGGCGACTGGTACGACGCCCTGCCGCTGCCCGAGGGCGCGATGGGGCTGGCCGTCGGATCCGTCACCGGATCCGGCCCGAGCGCCGTCGCCGCGATGGGACGCCTGCGGGCCTCACTGCGCGCGTACGCCGTCATGGAGGGGGAGGACCCGGTCGCGGTCCTGTCCGACCTGGAGCTGCTGCTGCGGCTGACCGAGCCCGCGCGCTCGGCGACCGCGCTGTTCGCGTACTGCGAGCCGGCCGCGCGCAAGATCATCCTGGCCGGGGCGGGGCACACCCCGCCGCTGCTCATCGGCGAGCGGCGGACCGAGTACGTGGAGACCTCCCTCTCCGCGCCGCTCGGGATGCTGGCCTGCTGGGAGGCTCCGAGCGTGGAGATCGAGCCCGCGCCCGGAGAAACGGTGCTGCTCTACACGGACGGGCTGCTGCGCCGTACCGGTGACCCCATGGACCGGGCGTACGCGCGGCTCCACGCGGCGGCGGCCGGGGTCCCCCGCGCCGTTCGGGACGACCCGGCCGCCCTCTGCGACCACATCCTGCGGACGGTGCTGCCCGACGAGGACCCGGACGCGCCCGGCAAGGACCCCGACGAGGACGTCGTCCTGCTCGCGGCACGCTTCGACTGACGGCGCGGCGACGGTCGCGCGGGTACGCGCGGATCCGTTCGGAGACGTGCGGATGGACGCGGCGACGGTCGCGCGGGCAGGAGCGGCGCCCGGTATGACTTATATGTCACAGCAGCGGTCGGGTGCCGCCCCCTCCCACCTACGATGAAGTGGGTCCGTACCCGGACCAAGCGTGTATGTCGTACCTGCGTGTCGTAGCTGAGGAGAAGACGTGGCTGACGAGCTCACCCCGGAGACCCCGGAAGAAGAGCAGCCCCAGAAGAAGCACAAGCAGCGCAAGAACGGGCTGTACCCGGGCGTCAGCGAAGAACTCGCGGAGAGCATGCGCACCGGCTGGGCCGACACCGAGCTGCACGGCCTGGAGCCCATCGCGCAGGCAGGCCACACCGCCGCCCGCCGCGCCGCGCTGTCCGCGCGCTTCCCCGGCGAGCGCCTGGTGATCCCGGCGGGCCGGCTGAAGACCCGCTCGAACGACACCGAGTACCCCTTCCGCGCGTCCACCGAGTACGCGTACCTCACCGGCGACCAGACCGAGAACGGCGTCCTGGTGCTGGAGCCCACGGGCCCGACCGGACACACCGCCACGATCTACCTGCTGCCGCGCTCCGACCGTGAGAACGGTGAGTTCTGGCTGTCCGGCCAGGGCGAACTGTGGGTCGGCCGCCGGCACTCCCTCACCGAGGCGGAGCAGCTCCTCGGCATCCCCGCGAAGGACGTGCGCAAGCTCGCCGACTCCCTGGCCGAGGCAGAGGGACCGGTCCGCGTGGTGCGCGCCCACGACGCCGTCGTGGAGAAGGCGCTGGCCGACAAGGTCACCGCCGAGCGCGACGCGGAGCTGCGCGTCCACCTCTCCGAAGCCCGCCTGGTGAAGGACGCCTTCGAGATCGGCGAGCTCCAGAAGGCCGTCGACTCGACCGTGCGCGGCTTCGAGGACGTCGTGAAGGTCATGGACAAGGCCGAGGCCACCTCCGAGCGCTACCTGGAGGGCACCTTCTTCCTGCGCGCGCGGGTCGAGGGCAACGACGTCGGCTACGGCTCCATCTGCGCCGCCGGCCCGCACGCCTGCACCCTGCACTGGGTCCGCAACGACGGCGCCGTGCGCTCGGGCGACCTGCTGCTGCTCGACGCCGGCGTGGAGACCCACACCCTCTACACCGCCGACGTCACCCGCACGCTGCCGATCAACGGCACGTACACCGACATCCAGCGCAAGATCTACGACGCGGTGTACGAGGCCCAGGAAGCCGGCATCGCCGCGGTGAAGCCGGGCGCCAAGTTCCGCGACTTCCACGACGCCTCGCAGCACGTGCTCGCCGAGAAGCTCGTCGAGTGGGGCCTCGTCGAGGGTCCGGTCGACCGCGTCCTGGAGCTGGGCCTCCAGCGCCGCTGGACCCTCCACGGCACCGGGCACATGCTCGGCATGGACGTCCACGACTGCGCGGCCGCGCGCACCGAGGCGTACGTCGCCGGCACGCTGGAGCCGGGCGTCTGCCTGACCGTCGAGCCGGGTCTGTACTTCCAGGCCGACGACCTGACCGTGCCCGAGGAGTACCGCGGCATCGGCGTCCGGATCGAGGACGACATCCTCGTCACCGAGGACGGCAACCGGAACCTGTCGGCCGGGCTGCCCCGCACCTCGGTCGAGGTCGAGGCCTGGATGGCGCGGCTCAAGGGCTGACCCGCACGATCGCCGAAGGGCGGTGTTCCGACGTCGGAACACCGCCCTTCGGCGTGGCTCCACCAGGCCCGGCGGGACGGTGACGACAGGATCTAGCAGACCCTCAGCAGCGCTCCGTCGCGGGACTTCAGCATCTTGTCGAAGCTCACCACGGCTCCCCGGCCGGGCCGGTTGCGGAAGCGGACGTGGTCGACGAGTTCCTCGATCAGGTGCAGTCCCCGGCCGCCCTCGGCGAGAGAGGGTCTGCGGCGGGCCACCGTCGCGGGCGGGAATCCGGGCCCGGAATCCGTCACCTCGATGCGGCAACGGTCCCCGTCCAGATAGGCCGTGACGTGGTACGCCTCGGTCCCGTCCGGGGTCCGGCCGACGGGCGGGACAGGACCCTCGTCAAGGCCGCCGTGTTCCACCGCGTTCGCACACGCCTCGGTCAGCGCCACCGACAGGTCGTAGGAGATGTCCGGGTCGACCCCCGCGGTCTCCATCGTCCCGAGCAGCAGCCGCCGTGCGAGCGGCACGCTCGCGGCTTCGCGCCTCAAGTGGAGAGACCACCAGATGCTCATACGGTTACCTATTGCCGCCCACGGGGGGTCATAAGCCCCCCGGAGCCGGCAGAGCCCTCGTTCGGCCGATGCGGCCCACGGGACGGCCGTGTATGCGACCGGCGGCGCCGGGCCCAACCGCCCCTTCGGTACCTGCCGTATGCAGGGCCTAAGCGCAGTGCGATGATGGCCCGGCCATGACTGCCCCCCACACGACGCGCGCCGGAGCCGGCCTCCGGTGGATCCGGGCCGCGGTGTTCACCGCGGTCTGTGTCGTGCTGTCCGCGGTGGGACACGTCGTGGCCTCCTGCGCGAGCGTGCCCTGGTGGTCCCTGGCCCTGGCCTTCGCCGGGGTGCTCGCGATCGCGGTCCCCCTCGCGGGACGCCGCCGATCGCTGCCCGGGATCGCCGCCGGGCTCACCGTCGGCCAGCTCGCGCTGCACGCCCTGTTCGGCCTCGGCCAGCACGGCGCCGGGACACCGGCCGCCGACCCCGACACCTCGCTCGCGGCGCTCGCCGCCCAGCTCGTGTGCGGGGGCAACTCCGTACCGCCGAGCCCGGCCGACGCCCGACGGATCGTCGAGGCCGCCGGACTGGACCCGGCCGCCCTGGCCGGCCACGCCGCCCAGGGGCACATGACCCACGCCCACATGGGCGAGGCCGCCACGGCTCCCGCGCTCGGCCTCTTCAGCCCGGCCATGACGATCGGCCACCTGCTGGCCGCCCTCGCCGCCGGCTGGCTGCTGGGCCGGGGCGACGCCGCGCTGTTCCGGATCGTCGCGCTGTCCCGGCTCTCCGCCGAAGCCGACCCGGTACGTCCGCTGCGCGCCGCGCTGTTCCTCGTGCGCGCCCTCGCGGCCGGACTCCCGGGCACGCCCGCGCGCGGCCCCCTCGTACGCCGGACCCCGGTCGAACCGGCCGTCGCGACCGGACGGGACGCACTCCAGCACACGGTGATCAGGCGCGGGCCGCCGACGACCTTCGCCCTCGCGGCCTGACGCGGCACCTCCACTCCCCGGGACACACGACGGGAACACCGGTGCCGCGACCTCCGCGCGCGTCCGTGCGCGGAGCCACCGTCACCACTGTTTCCCTCGGAGCGTTTCTGCCATGAAGGCCTCTCGCATGTCCTCCCGCCTGTCCTTCGCCGCGGCCCTCGCCGCCGGCTCCGTGCTGGTCCTGTCCGCGCCCGCCTTCGCCCACGTCGGCGTCCAGCCGGAGGGGGCCGCCGCCAAGGGCGGCTACGCGGTCATCAACTTCAAGGTGCCCAACGAGCGCGACAACGCCTCCACCACGCAGCTGGAGGTCAACTTCCCGATCGACCAGCCGCTCACGTCCGTCATGCCCCAGGACGTCCCCGGCTGGACCGTGACGGTCGAGAAGAGCAAGCTCGACAAGCCGCTGACTGTGCACGGCAAGCAGATCAACGAGGCCGTCACCAAGGTGACCTGGGCCGGCGGCAAGATCGAGCCCGGCAAGTTCCAGCAGTTCCCGGTCTCCGTGGGCAAGCTCCCCGAGAACACCGACCAGATGGTCTTCAAGGCGATCCAGACGTACGACAACAACGAGGTCGTCCGCTGGATCGAGGAGAGCAAGGCCGGTGCGGCCGAGCCGCAGACCCCGGCGCCGGTGCTGAAGCTGACCGCCGCCGCCGCGGACGACCACCACGACGCCGATGGCGCGAAGACCGACGAGGCCAAGAACACGGACGCCCACGCCAAGGACGGCACCCACGACGAGGCCGCCGCCAAGGGCTCCGACACGACCGCGCGCGCCCTCGGCATCGCGGGCATCGTGATCGGCCTCGGTGGCGTGGCCTTCGGCGTCGCCTCGCGCCGCCGCGCCTCCTGAACCCGAACGCCTCGGCGCCCGTAGCGTCTGGCGTTCCACGACATCCGCACCATCCCCGATCCCAGGGACATCCCTTCATGCGCACCACACGTGTGACGGCCGCCGCCCTCGTGGCGGCGGCCGCCCTCGCCCTCTCCGCCTGTGTCACCTCGACCGAGAAGGACACCGGCTCGGTCACCCAGATCACGGGCACCGACAAGAAGGCCGGGGCGGCGGCGACCGTCCTCGACCGCCCCTTCGCCAAGCCCGAGCTGGTCCTGACCGACACCACGGGCAAGCCGTGGAACCTGCGCGAGCAGACCAAGGGCCGGCCGACGCTGATCTATTTCGGCTACACCAACTGCCCCGACGTGTGCCCTCTGACGATGAGCAACATCGCCGTCGCCAAGAAGGCGCTCCCCAAGGAGGACCAGGACAAGCTCCGGGTCGTCTTCGTCACCACCGACCCCGAACGGGACACTCCCGAGTCCCTCGGCGCGTGGCTCAAGTCCCAGGACCCGTCCTTCGTCGGGCTGACCGGGGACTTCGCCACCATCCAGGCCGCCGCACGCTCGCTCGGCATCGGTATCGAGGCCGCCAAGAAGGAGGCCAACGGCGACGTCGTCTCCATGCACGGCGCCCAGGTCATCGCGTTCTCGCCCAAGACCGACGAGGGCTACGTCCTCTACGGCGAGAGCGCGGGCGTCGACGACTACACCAAGGACCTGCCGAAGCTCGTCAAGGGAGAGAACCCGTGAACACCCGCGCCACCCGCATCCTCGCCGTCACCCTCTCCCTGACGGCGGCGCTCGCCATATCCGGCTGCTCGTCCGACGCGGACGGTGCCGGTTCCGGCTCGGCCAAGCCGAAGATGACCGTCTCCGGGGGCTACATGCCCGAACCGGTCAACGACAAGATGGCCGGCGCCTTCATGATCGTCAAGAACGACTCGGGCACCGCCGACAAACTGACCGGCATCACCAGTCCGCTCTCGGACGATCTCCAGATCCACGAGACCAAGGACCAGACGATGCGGCAGGTCCAGTCCCTGGACGTGCCGGCCAACGGTGAGCTGGCCCTGGACCGCGGCGGCAACCACGTCATGTTCATGGGTCTCAAGAACCAGCCCAAGGTCGGCGACAAGGTCACCGTCGAGCTGCGCTTCGAGAAGGCCGATCCGGTCGAGGTCGAGCTGGACGTCAAGGACCGGACGTACAAAGCACCGAGCACCAACGCCCACTGACGGACGGAACTGACACGCCATGACGGCCATCGCCCCCGCTCCTTCCCCGGCCCGCGCCCGCGCCACGGCGGTACTGCCCCGGCTGGCGCTGGTGCTCGCCGCCCTGCTCGCGGCGCTGTTCGCCGCGGCCGCACCGGCCACGGCGCACGCCGCGCTCACCGCGAGCGACCCCAAGGACGGGGCGGTGGTCGCCACGGCACCCGCCCAGGTGACCCTCTCGTTCTCCGAGCAGGTCGCCATGGGGGACGACTCCATCCGCGTCATGGACCCCCAGGGGAAGCGGGTGGACACCGGTGAACTGCGGGACATGTGCAGCGGATCGACCATCCGCTACGGCACCGCCCTGCACTCCGGCTTGCCCGACGGTACGTACACCGTCGCCTGGCAGGCCATATCCGCCGACAGCCATCCGGTCTCCGGCGCGTTCACCTTCTCCGTCGGTGCTCCCTCCGCGACCGCCGTCTCGCTGCCCACCCAACAGGTGGGCGGCGGGCCCGTCGGCATCGCCTACGGGATCGCCCGTTACGCCGCCTACGCCGGGTTCACCGTGCTCGTCGGCGGAGCCGCCTTCGTCCTGCTGTGCTGGAGGCGCGGCTCCTCCGAGCGGCCGCTGCAGAAGCTGGTGATGCGCGGCTGGGTCACCGTCACCGCCGCCACCCTGGCGATGCTGGTCCTGCGGAACCCGTACACGGGTTCCGGGAAGTTCGCCGACGTCTTCGACCTGAACGGCCTCAGGGCCGTGCTGGAGACCAAGGCCGGGGCATCGCTCGTCTCCCGACTGCTGCTGCTCGGTGCGGCGGCGCTGTTCGTCGCCGTGCTCTTCGGGGCCTACGCGCGCCGCCGCCAGGAGGCGGACGGCGCGGGGACGGACGGCGCGGAGGCCTCCGCCGAGCAGGCTCGGGACACGAGCGACCTGGTCTTCGGGCTCGGGATCGGCGGGACGGTCGTGGCCGCCGGCATCGCCGCCACCTGGGCCCTGGCCGAGCACGCCTCGACCGGCATCCAGACCGCCGTCGCGATGCCGGTGGACATCCTGCACCTGCTGGCCGTGGCCACCTGGCTCGGCGGCCTCGCCGCGCTCTTGGTGGCCCTGCACAAGGTGCCGGACATCGAGCGGGAGGCCGTACGGCGGTTCTCCAAGGTGGCCTTCGTCAGCGTCGTGGTCCTCGCCGTGACCGGCGTGTACCAGTCCTGGCGGCAGCTCGGAAGCTGGTCGGCGCTGACCGACACCAGTTATGGCCGCCTCCTCCTCATCAAGGTCGGTCTGGTCGCCGTACTGGTCGCCGTCGCCTTCCTCTCTCGCACATGGACCGCCCGGCTGGCGCAGGTACCGTCGGAAGCGCCGGCCGAGGTCCTCGCCGCGGTCAAGGCGGGGGGCCCGGCGGGAGGCACGGCAAGGGGCGCCGCCGGAGGGGATGTTTCACGTGAAACCGGGGCCGATGTTTCACGTGAAACATCGGCCGGTCCGGACGCCTCCATCGATCCCCGACGGGCCGCCCAGCTGGCCCGCCAGCACGCCGCACGTGACAAGGCCCGCGAGAAGCAGGTGCGCGACGCGGATCCCGAGCGCGGGGGCCTGCGTCGCTCCGTGCTCGCGGAGGCGGGGGTGGCCGTCGTCCTGCTGGCCGTCACCACCGTCCTGACCAGCACCGAGCCGGGACGGACCGCGGAGCAGGAGGCCGGCCGGAACCAGGCCTCCACCGCCGTACCCAACCGCGCGATCAAGATCACCCTGCCCTACGACACGGGCGGCCAGAACGGAAAGGGCTCCGTCCGACTGGAGCTGGACCCCGGCCGCGTCGGCGCCAACACCCTCCACCTGTGGGCGGACGATCCCGGCGGCAAGCCCGTCGACCTCCCCGAGATCAAGGTCTCCTTCACCCTTCCGGCCAAGGAGATCGGCCCGCTGCCGGTCCTCCCGGACCGGCTCACTCCCGGACACTGGAGCGCGTCCGGGGTGCAGCTGCCCCTCGCGGGTGAATGGCGCATCGACGTGATCGTCCGTACCTCCGACATCGACCAGACCACCGTGCAGAAGAACGTGAAGATCGGCTGAGCAGCGTGACCGACAGCAACGGGAGCAATCCCGACATCGAGATCTCCCGGCGCCGACTGCTGGGCACGGTCGGCGCCGCCGGCGCCGTCGGGCTCGCGCTCGGCGGAACGGGCGGCGCCCTCGTGCACTCCGCGGTCGCCGGTACCCCGGCCGGGGGCGCCCCCGGCTCGGCCGGGGCCCTCGGCTCGCTGGGTGCCACCCGCGTCTCCTTCGAGGGGAACCACCAGGCGGGCATCACCACCCCGCTCCAGGCCAAGGGGCACGTGGTCGCCTTCGACCTCGCGCCCGGCGCCGGTCGTACGGAGGCCGCCGCGCTGATGCGCCGCTGGTCCGAGACCGCCCGGCGGCTCATGGCCGGGGAGACCGCCCCGAACGACGACAGCGGGATCGCCCGTGACGCGGGGCCGTCCTCCCTCACCCTGACCTTCGGCTTCGGCCACTCCTTCTTCGAGCGCACCGGCCTGACCGCCCGTCGCCCTGCCGCCTTGGACCCGTTGCCGGACTTCTCCGCGGACCGGCTCGATCCCCAGCGCGGCAACGGCGACCTCTGGGTGCAGATCGGCGCCGACGACGGACTCGTGGCCTTCCACGCCCTGCGCGCCGTACAGAAGGGCGCCGGGCAGGCGGCCCGCGTGCGCTGGCAGATGAACGGCTTCAACCGGTCGCCCGGCGCCACCGCCGCCCCCATGACCGCGCGGAACCTGATGGGGCAGGTCGACGGCACGGCCAACCCGAAGCCCGCCGACGCCGACTTCGACAAGCGGATCTTCGTCCCGGGCGCGGGGCCGGGCCCGGCCGAACACGCCTGGATGGCCGGCGGTTCGTACGCCGTCGTGCGCCGGATCCGCATGCTGCTCGACGACTGGGACAAGCAGTCGTTGGCCCAGCAGGAGCAGGTCATCGGCCGGACGAAGGCCACCGGAGCCCCGCTGACCGGTGGCACCGAGACCACCAAGATGGCGCTGGACAAGATCGGCCCGGACGGGAAGCCGGTCGTCGCCTCCAACGCCCACGCCCGCATCTCCGCCCCGGAACAGAACGGCGGGGCCGCCATGCTCCGGCGGCCCTTCTCCTTCCACGACGGGATCGCCGCCGACGGCACACCCGACGCCGGATTGCTCTTCATCTGCTGGCAGGCCGACCCGCTGCGCGGATTCGTACCGGTCCAGCGGAAGCTCGACCGGGGTGACGCGCTGTCGGAGTTCATCCGTCACGAGTCCAGCGGCCTGTACGCGGTACCGCCCGGCCCCGGGGCCGGGGAGTACGTCGGGCAGCGCCTGCTCGAAGGGTGAACAGCACGGCGGTGGGCCACTGCCCGGCATTAGGCTGACCGCATGTCGGCCACCCGCTTCACCTACCTCGGTCCCGAGGGCACCTTCACCGAAGCCGCCCTCCGCACTCTGCCGGAAGCCGCCACTCGGGAGCTCGTCCCGATGGTGTCGGTCCCCGCCGCCCTGGACGCCGTCCGCAACGGCGAGGCCGCGGCCGCGCTCGTGCCGATCGAGAACTCGGTGGAAGGCGGGGTCACCGCCACCCTGGACGAGTTGGCCTCCGGCGAACCCCTGATGATCTACCGCGAGGTGCTGCTGCCCATCGCGTTCGCACTGCTCGTGCGCCCCGGGACCAAGCTGTCGGACGTCAAGACCGTCACCGGGCACCCGGTCGCGCAGCCCCAGGTGCGCAACTGGCTGCGGACTCACCTGCCGGAGGCCGTGTGGGAATCGGCCGCGTCCAACGCCGACGGCGCCCGGCTGGTCCAGGAGGGACGCTTCGACGCCGCCTTCGCCGGCGAGTTCGCCGCCGTCACCTACGGGCTGGAGGCGCTGGTCACCGAGATCCACGACGCGCAGAACGCCGAGACCCGCTTCGTGCTCGTCGGTCGGCCCGCCCGACCGGCCGCGCCGACCGGTGCCGACAAGACCTCCGTCGTGCTGTGGCTCGGCGACGACCACCCCGGCGCCCTGCTGGAACTCCTCCAGGAGTTCGCGGTCCGAGGGGTGAACCTGATGCTGATCCAGTCCCGTCCCACGGGCGAGGGCATCGGCAACTACTGCTTCGCCGTGGACGCCGAAGGCCACATCTCCGACCGACGGGTCAGCGAGGCCCTGATGGGCCTCAAGCGGACCTGTCCGCAGGTCCGCTTCCTCGGCTCCTACCCCCGTGCGGGTGTCGCTCTGAGTGAGGTCCGCGCCGCACGAGCGGGTACGTCCGACTCCGCTTTCACCGAGGCGTCCGACTGGCTGGCACGCTGTCTCGACGGTCGGGCGTAGCCCCGGAGGGGCCGAGCCCGGGCTGCGGCCCGGGTCTCCCGCGGGAGTTATCCACTGTCCACAGAGTTATCCACAGGACGAGATGGGGACCTGGGGACAAGTCGACAGTGCAACCCCACAAGGTCGACAAATCGGCCGGGTGACTCAGGTTTCGCGCTGGGGAGCGACAGGTGAACAGCGTCACCCCTCTATCACCGATCAACTCTTTGGGGCGAGCCATTCCCACCCGAATGAGCGTGTGAGGGTGGTTTGAACCCTGTTCGGCCGTAGCGACTCACGGATCGCTATTGATCTCAATACATGTCCACAGATGCGGCACACAGCCTGTGGATAAGCTGCCTTCCCAGCGAATTCCTGTGGACAAAGGACGACCTCCGGCCCTGCTCAAGGCCCACCGGCGGGTGCGGATGTGCCCCTTTTCGGAGAATGGACCCGCTTTTATCGAGCGTGCCGGCAGACCCGGGAACGACCCTCGCCGGGGCGCCGATCCGACCTTCATCCGGTCGCCGGACAACTGGTTTACATTCACAGCAATTCGGACATAGCGACACGCAGCGTGATATCGGTGTGATCCGACGAAGCCCGGCCCGGTAGCCTGGAGGGGTGATTGACCTCCGGCTGCTCCGTGAAGACCCTGACCGTGTCCGCGCCTCGCAGCGCGCCCGTGGAGAGGACGTCGGCCTCGTCGACGCGCTGCTCTCCGCCGACGAGCGCCGCAGGTCCTCCGGCATGCGCTTCGACGAACTGCGCAGTGAGCAGAAGACGCTCGGCAAGCTCATCCCCAAGGCCTCTCCCGAGGAGCGGGCCGAGCTGCTGACCAAGGCCGAGCAGCTCAAGCAGGACGTCCGGGCCGCCGAGGCCGAGCAGAACGAGGCCGACGAAGCCGCGAAGTCCCTCCTGCTCCAGCTCGGCAACGTCGTCCACGTCGACGTCCCGGTCGGCGGCGAAGAGGACTTCACCGTCCTGGAGACGCACGGCACGATCCGCGACTTCGCGGCGGAGGGCTTCGAGCCCAAGGACCACCTGGAACTGGGCGAGTCGCTCGGCGCCATCGACGTGGAACGCGGGGCCAAGGTCTCCGGCTCGCGCTTCTACTACCTCACCGGCGTCGGCGCCCTGCTGGAGCTGGCCCTGGTGAACGCCTCCATCGCGCAGGCCACCGAGGCCGGCTTCATCCCGATGCTCACCCCCGCGCTGGTCCGCCCGCGCGCCATGGAGGGCACCGGCTTCCTCGGCCAGGCCGCGGAGAACGTGTACCACCTGGAGAAGGACGACTTCTATCTGGTCGGCACCTCAGAGGTCCCGCTCGCCGCGTACCACATGGACGAGATCATCGACGCCGACAAGCTGCCCCTGCGGTACGCCGGCTTCTCCCCGTGCTTCCGCCGCGAGGCCGGTACGTACGGCAAGGACACCCGCGGCATCTTCCGCGTGCACCAGTTCGACAAGGTCGAGATGTTCTCGTACGTCGCGCCGGAGGAGGCCGAGGCGGAGCACCAGCGGCTCCTGGAGTGGGAGAAGCAGTGGCTGACCAGCCTGGAGCTGCCGTTCCAGGTCATCGACGTGGCCACCGGGGACCTCGGTTCGTCCGCCTCGCGCAAGTTCGACTGCGAGGCCTGGATCCCCACCCAGGGCAAGTTCCGCGAGCTGACCTCCGCCTCGAACTGTGACGGCTTCCAGGCCCGCCGCCTGTCGATCCGCTACCGCGAGGGCAAGAAGACCGCCCCGCTGTCGACGCTGAACGGCACCCTGTGCGCCGTCCCGCGCACCATCGTGGCGATCCTGGAGAACCACCAGCAGGCCGACGGCACGGTCCGCGTTCCCCCGGTGCTCCGTCCGTACCTGGGCGGCCGCGAGTTCCTGGAGCCGATCGCCAAGTGACCCCGGCCCCGTTCCCGTACAAGCTCGTCGCGACGGACCTCGACGGCACGCTCCTGCGCGACGACGACACCGTCTCCGAACGCACCCGTGAGGCGCTCGTCGCCGCCACCGCGGCGGGCGCGGCGCACATCATCGTCACCGGCCGAGCCGTGCCCTGGACCCGGCACGTCCTCGACGACCTCGGCTACAAGGGCATCGCCGTGTGCGGGCAGGGCGCGCAGCTCTACGACGCGGGATCGCACCGGCTGCTGACCTCGGTGACGCTGGACCGGCAACTGGCCGGCCTGGCGCTGTCGAAGATGGAGGCCGAGGTGGGCCCGCTGGCGATCGCGGCCAGCCGGGACGGGGTGGACGGCGAGGTGCTGTTCGGGCCCGGATACCAGGTGCAGGAGGGCCTGCCGGCCCTCTACCTGGAGGACACGGCGGCCGTCTGGACCGCACCGCTGAACAAGCTGTACATCCAGCATCCGGGGATGGGCGACGACGAGCTCGTCAAGGCGGGGCGCGCGATCGTGGGCAGCCTCGTCGACATCGTCATGGCCGGTCCGGGCGTCGTGGAGATCCTGCCCCTGGGGCTGAGCAAGGCGACCGGTCTCTCCCTGGCCGCCCGTCGGCTCGGGGTGAAGGCGGCGGAGACCATCGCCTTCGGGGACATGCCCAACGACATCCCGATGTTCGGCTGGGCGGCGCACGGCGTCGCGATGGCCAACGCCCACTCGGAGCTGAAGGCCGTGGCCGACGAGGTGACGACCTCCAACCAGGAGGACGGCATCGCCGTGGTCCTGGAGCGTCTGCTGGGCGCCGCGTAGCCCGCGGGACGACGAGTACGGGAAGTCCGGGACGGCCCGCGCCGCGAGGCGCGCTCGAAGTGGCCGCCCCGGACTTTTTGTTGCTCCCCGCACAACCCACTCTGCCCCCGCCGCACGCCCCGTACCAGCGAATTTCGTCCCGCCCCGGGCGCACGCCCGGCCCCTCTGCCGAACGACGGATGGTTCGGGACGGGGGCCGCTCGTAGGGTCGCCCCGTAACCGTGGATCCGCGCGCCCCGTACGCCCCGTCATTGGCCGTCGCCTCCGCGCTGTCCCTGGGCGGCTCCCTCGCACGGGTGCCCGAGCTGTGGACGCTGTCCGGCATGGCGTTGCTGCTGCCGCTCCTCGCCCTGGTGGCCCGTTGGTCGCCGCCGCGGACCGCTCTGGGCATCGCGGCGGTGGCCCTGTGGCCGGTCCCCCTGGTGTGGGGGGCCGGGTCGTGGCTGGAGGCCTGTGGGGCGGCTGCCTTCTGGTCGCTGCCCGCCTTCGCCGCGGTGGCCGGAGCCCATCTGCGCCGCCAGGCGGACCGGACCCGAAAGGCCCGTGGGGACGCGCGGCGCGACCAGCGGCTCGAACTGGCCCACGATCTCCATGACTTCGTCGCGCACGACGTGAGCGCCATCGTCGTACAGGCGCAGGCGGCCCGGTTCGTCGCGGACAGCGATCCGGGCCAGGCCGTCCGGGCGTTGGAGCGCATCGAGGCGGCCGGGCTGAGCGCGCCGGCCTCGATGGACCGGACGGTGCACGCGCTGCGCGAGGCCGGTGGGGGACCGACCGGCCCGACCCCCGGGATCGCCGAACTGCCCGCGTTGGTGGGGCGGTTCGAGGGTGGCGTGTGGGAGGCCGAGGAACAGGCGCTCGCCGCGCTGTCCCGGGAGGCGGGCACCACCGCGTACCGGGTGGCCGTGGAGGCGTTGACGAACGTACGGCGACACGCGCCCGGAGCGGACGCGGTACGCGTGGTCGTGCGTCGGGCCCCGGCCGGGACAGAGCTGAGCGTGGCCAACACCGCCCCGCCCCGCGGCTCCCGGGCGCGCCTCGGCCTGCGGCGGCGCGGCGGCACCGGACTCGTGGGCCTGCGGGAGCGGGTGGCGGCAGCGGGCGGCACGTTCGGCGCCGGACCGGACGCGGAGGGCGGGTGGCGGGTTTCGGCGGTCTTCCCGACCGTCGGGCCCCCTCAGCGGTGATCATGAGGGCGGGACCACACGCATCCTGATAGCCGACGACCAAGAGGACATCCGCAGCGGATTCCGGCTGATCCTCGATTCTCAGCCGGACATGACCGTCGTGGGGGAGGCGGCGGACGGGGAGAGCGCGGTGGCCTTGGCCGGACATCCGCATGCCGAAGCTGGACGGGCTGGAGGTGACCCGCCTGCTGTCCCCCGGACCCGGGTCGTGGTGGTCACCACCTTCGACCTGGACGAATACGTGCACACCGCTCTGCGCAACGGCGCATGCGGCTTCCGGCTGAAGCGGGAGCCGGCCCCGCCACCCTGACCGGGCGTGAGCTGGAGAGCGTACGGCTGATGGCCCGAGGGCTGACGAACGCGGAGATCGGTGCGGAGCTGTGCATCACCGCCGGGACGGCGAAGACCAGGATCGCGAACGTGCAGGCCAAGCTGGGGGCTCGGAACAGGGTCGGGATCGCGGCGTGGGCCTGGGCGCACGGGGTACTGGGGCCGGCGGACCCCGGACGGTCGTGAGGACCTCGCTCGATGTTTCACGTGAAACATCGGCAGCCGTTTCACGTGAAACATCGGCTCGGGCTCCGTGTGAAACAAGGTCCGCGTTTCACGTGAAACAACGACCGGCGTGAGCCGTCAGCGAGCGGCTACCCCGTCGTGCGGGTCTCGGTCGGGGCGGGCGTTGAGCGTGAGCGGCCAGGCCAGGAGTCCGACGGCGAGCGAGATGGCGTGCCCCAGATCGGTGAAGGTGCCACCGCTGAGCAGGGGTACTCCGAAGAAGACCACGGCGCCCACCAGGTACAGCCACCTCAAAGGGCCGGGCAGCCGGTAGGTCAGGACGCCGACGGAGGCCGCGATCCCGTAGCTCACCCCGATGTCGACGACGTGGGTCATGCTGTGCGGCGCCCGATTGTCCTGGATGGCCATCAGGATGACCTTCTGGGTGGCGAGCGTGGCGACGATGTGGGCGGTCGCGACGATCAAGAGCCACCGCAGGGTGCCGAGCCAGCGTTCGACGGTGGCATGGAAGACCTCGAAGAGCACGGCGTAGAGCGCGAGCGAGGACGGGTTCTCGATCCAGAAGGCGCTGCTGAACAGGGCCCGTACGGGGTACTGGACGAGCTGGTGGATGTTGCTGCTGTTGCGGTGGAGCAGCACGTGTTCGACCCGGTCGGGTGCGATCACGACGATCAGGCTGGTCACGGCGATGATCAGGAGCCAGATGTGCGTACCGGGCGAGGAACGTATCCAGGACCGCAAGGGCCTGGACGGCTCAGGCTCGGTGTGCTCGATCATGCCTAGATGATCCCGCGCGAAGCTGTGCCCCGCCCGGCCGGGTGGGCCGGGCGGGGCACGGTGTCGAGCGGGGACGACGGGCTCGCGTCGGGGCCTACTCCTCGCCGGCGAGGGTGAGGCGGCGCAGCTTCTGGCCCGCGTAGACGGTGGCGCCGACGGTGACCACGACGAGCAGGATCACGGCGGTGGGCAGACCGACGGTGGCGTCGACGTATCCCGGTCCGGCGACCTTCTCTGCCAGGGCCAGCGCCCACTGCTGGACGCTGAGGGTCTTGGCTCCGGAGACCAGGCTCCCGAAGAGGGACTCCCAGATCAGGGCGTAGACCAGACCGAAGACGACGGCGTGCCGGCTGACGGTGCCCAGCAGCAGGAACAGCGCGCTGTAGGCGACGGAGGCCACGAGGGCGGCGACGGTGTAGGCGACGGCGATCTGCTGGCCGTTGCCGTTGAGGATGAAGCCCGCGATCAGGGTGGGGATGGCCGAGAAGGCCATCGTGACCGCGATGGCGACGATCAGCTTGGTCATGATGATCGTCGGCCGCTTCACCGGCTTGGAGAGCAGGTAGACGATCGAGCCGTCGTCGATCTCGGGGCCGATGGCGCCGGTGCCGGCGATGACGCCGATCAGCGGGACCATCGTCGCGAGGGCGAAGCCTCCGAGGAGGTCCGCTGCCACCTTGTCGTCCACTCCGGTGAAGAGGCGGACGGCGATGGAAATGACGATCAGCAGGGCGGGCAGCGCGAAGAGGATCAGCGCGCGACGGCGGCCGAGCAGGGCCCGGTAGGTGAGCCGGGCAACGGTGGGGTTGTACATGGGTGCCAGCTCCTTCAGGCCGCGACGAGGTAGGAGAAGACCGACTCGAGCGACTCGTCGGAGGGCGAGACCGTCAGCAGCCGGATGCCGTGCGCGCGGGCGACCCGCGGCAGGAGTTCGGTGAAGCGTCCGAAGTCGACGGCCTGGACGCGCAGCGCGCCTTCCTTGAGGTCGACCTCGATGCCGGCGGTGGACGGGTCGGCGATCAGGGCCGCGGCGAGGGCCCGGTCGTCGGAGGAGCGGATGAGGTAGCGGTGCGGGCGGTCCGTCATCAGACGGCGGATCTTGCGGAAGTCACCGGACGCGGCGTGCCGGCCGGCGACGACGACCTCGATGTGGGAGGCGAGCTGCTCGACCTCCTCCAGGATGTGGGAGGAGAACAGCACGGTGCGGCCCTCGTCGCCCATCCGCCGCAGCAGTTCCATGAGCTGCATGCGCTGGCGCGGGTCCATGCCGTTGAACGGCTCGTCGAGGAGCAGTACGGACGGTTCGTGGACGAGCGCGGAGGCCATTTTGACGCGCTGGCGCATGCCCTTGGAGTAGGTGGAGATCTTGCGGTCCTGCGCGTACTCCATCTCGACGGTGGCCAGGGCCCGCTGGGCGGCCGCGTCGTCGAGTCCGTGGAGTTCTGCGTTGGCGACGACGAACTCCCGGCCGGTGAGGAAGTCGTACATCGCCTCGCGCTCGGGCACGACGCCGACCTGCTTGTAGACCTGTTCGTTGCGCCAGATCTGCGCGCCGTCGAGGGTGACGGTGCCGGTGGAGGGGGCGAGGAAGCCGCCCATCATGTTGATGAGGGTGGACTTGCCCGCGCCGTTGGGGCCGAGGAGACCGGTGACACCGGGGCCGATGCGCATGGTCACGTCGTTGACGGCGACGACGTTCCCGAACCAACGGGAGGTGTGGTCGATGTCGATGGTGGTCACAGCCCGGCCTTCCGGTAGCGGGCCATCAGGGCGGCGTAGGAGCCGACGATGAGGCCGAGGGCGACGAGCAGGTAGACGACACCGACGCCGGCCGAGGGGCCGTCACCGCCGGGGAACGCGGAGGTGGCTCCGAGGAACGCGGTCTGCACGCCGTCGATCAGGGTGATCGGGGAGAAGAGACCCATCCACTCGATGGCCCCGGTGTTCCCGGTCGAGTAGGCGACCGCCTGGATGGTGGAGACGGCGCCGTAGGGGATGAGCAGGAGGCCGATGACGGCGGCGACGCCGAACCCGCGGCGCGGGGTGAGCGCGGCCATGACCAGGCCGAGACCCCCGAAGAGCAGCGACAGCAGGAATACCGACACCAGTCCCTGTCCGAATCCCTTGGTCTGGTCGACGAAGTCGAACTTCGCCAGGAGCGAGCCGATCCACATGATCAGCAGCGGTGTGGCGGTGAGGATGAACAGGGCCGAGGCCATGGCCGCGTACTTGGCCAGGACGTAGTCGACCCGCTCGATGGGCCGCGAGAAGTAGAGCGGCACCGTCTTGAACCGCAGGTCGCGCGAGACCGACTGGGGTGCCTGTGACGCGAGGTAGAGGCCGATGATCACCTGGGTGGTCAGGGCGTACGTCGTGTACTTGATCGGCAGGTCGGTGGAGCCGGGGACCGCGATGGCCACCGCGACGATGATCAGCGCGGGAACGCACATCACCGCGAAGAGGATCATCGGCAGCACCTTGGACTTGGCCGAGCGACCGAGTCCGTACGCGCCCCGCAGCGACTGCGAGAACAGGGAGGTGCGGGCGTAGGCACGGCCGAGCCGGGGCCCCGCGTAGGACCGGTAGCCGATGTTGTGGATCTGGGTCGAGGTGTCAGGCGCCATCGGAACCGGCTCCCTTCTGCTGGGTCTGGGACTGGAAGTGGGGCTGCTGGGACTGGGGCACGGCCTGGTGGTCGGCCGCCTGGGCGGCTCGGGCCGCTTGGGCGGCCTGGTCGGCGGCCCGGTCGCTGTCCCGGAAGACCTCGGCGATGTGGTGTCGGCGCTGTTCCATGCGGACCAGGCCGAGGCCGAGGTCGGCGACGGTGTCGCGGACCGTGTCGTAGGTGTCCTCGCCCGCGGCCTCGACCAGGAGGATGTGACCGGCGCCGGGCAGGCCCTGCTCCTCGCCGACGTGGAGGGTGATGCCCACCTCGGTGAGCGCCTTGCGCAGGGCGGCCGTGCCGTCCGGGTGCGCGTCGGAGTCGGTGACCTCGACGGCGAGGGTGGTCGTGGTCTGGGTGAAGTCGCTGGTGGAGCTGGACCGCAGCAGCTTGCCGCCGTCGACGACGACCACGTGGTCGCAGGTCCGCTCCAGCTCTCCGAGGAGGTGGGAGGTGACCAGCACCGAGATCCCGAAGTCGGTGTAGACCCGGCGGATCAGGCCGAGCATCTCGTCGCGACCGACCGGGTCGAGGCCGTTGGTGGGCTCGTCGAGGAGGACCAGCTGCGGGTCGTGGACCAGTGCCTGGGCCAACTTGACGCGCTGTTTCATGCCGGTGGAGTAGCCGCCGATCGGGCGGTACCGCTCCTCGTACAGCCCGACGTGGCGCAGCGTGTCGGCGGTCCGCTCGCGGGCCGCGGTCGGGGGCAGGCCGGACATGCGGGCCATGTGCACGACGAACTCGGTGGCCGAGACGTCGGGCGGCAGGCAGTCGTGTTCGGGCATGTAGCCGACGCGTTCGCGGATGGCGCTGCCGTGCGTGGCGACGTCCAGTCCGAGCACGGCGGCGCGGCCCTCGGTGGCGGGGGACAGTCCGAGCAGAATCTTGATCAGCGTGGACTTGCCGGCTCCGTTGGCACCCACGAGGCCGGTAACGCCGGGCCCGATGTCCAGGGAGAGCCGGTCGAGCGCGGTCACTCGGGGGTACCGCTTGCTCAGGCTTTCGGTCGCGATGACAGTCACGTGCTCGACGTTAGTGCGGCGAGGAGCCCGAATCGTCAGACCTGGAGCGGGATCCCGTCTCAGCCTTGAGGACTACGGACCCTGACACGAAGGCTGATGCGACGTAAGGGTCGACGCGTCCGCACAACTTTGTCCACAGGTCGGTGCACGGCCCTTGACGTGACCCCCGGTCATTGTCACATTCATCAGTGTCAAGTTACGGGCGCGTACGGCTACAGGGACGGACGGCTGGCATGGCTGGGCACACCGAGCAACGCACCGCGCACGACTCCGGGCGGCTCTCCGCCGAGCTGCGCGGCTTCAGAGAGGTCCAGCGGCTCGCGTACGAGTGCGCCGAGGCCGTGGCGGCGCAGTTGCGGCCCGGTGTGACCGAGCGGGAGGCCGCGCGGATGCAGCGGGACTGGCTGCGCGAGCGCGGGGTGCGCGACTGGTTCCACCTGCCGTTCGCCTGGTTCGGGGACCGGACCGCCTTCGCGGGCTTCAAGATCCCCCTGCAGTTCTTCCCGACCGGCCGGCGGCTGGAGCCGGGCATGCCGTTCATCCTCGACATGGCCCCCGTCCACAACGGGTACGCGGCCGACGTCGGCTATTCCGGCAGCCTCGGGCCGCACCCGGTGCAGGACCGGCTGATGTCGGACCTGCAACCGCACCGCGAACTGATCCTGGAGCAGGTGCGCGAGCGCCGCTCCCTGCGCGAGATCTACGAGAACGTCGAACGGCTGATGACCCGCCAGGGCTACGCCAACCGGCACCGGGCCTATCCCTTCGGGGTCATCGCGCACAAGATAGACCGGGTCAAGGAGCGCCGCTGGTCACCGACCGCCTTCGGGTTCGGCACCGGATCCCTCAGGGGGCTGGCCTCCGACGCCCTGCACGGGCACCGCGAGGGCTGGTCGCCGCTGTGGAGTCCGTACCACTTCTCCGACCACCCGCCGCAGCCCGGTCTGTGGGCGGTGGAGCCGCACCTGGGCTTCCGGGGCACGGGGGCGAAGTTCGAGGAGATCCTGGTGGTCACCGATTCCCGGGATCCGCAGGAGAGCGCGTTCTGGCTGGACGACGACCTGCCGCACGTGCGGCGCTGGGCTGAGGAGAAGGCGGCATGAGCGGCATGAGCGGGACGACTGCGCCGACCGGTGGGCGCGAGCGCCGGGTGAGCACCGGCGGGATCGAGCTGTGCGTCGTCGAACTCGGCGAGGCCGACCGGCCCACCGTGGTCCTGGTGCACGGCTACCCGGACAGCAAGGAGGTGTGGTCGGAGGTCGCCGAGCGGCTCGCCACCCGCTTCCACGTGGTGCTGTACGACGTACGCGGGCACGGACGCTCCTCCGCCCCGGTGCCGCTGCGGGGCGGCTTCACCCTGGAGAAGCTGACCGACGACTTCCTGGCCGTGGCGGACGCGGTCAGCCCGGACCGGCCGGTGCACCTGGTCGGGCACGACTGGGGCTCCGTGCAGGGCTGGGAGTTCGCGACGGTCGCCCGGACCGAGGGCCGGATCGCCTCCTTCACCTCCATCTCGGGCCCGTCCCTGGACCACTTCGGGCACTGGATCAACCGGCGCATGAAGCGGCCCACCCCGCGCGCGGCGGCCCAACTGCTCGGCCAGGGCGCGAAGTCCTGGTACGTGGGCATGCTGCACACGCCGGTGCTGCCGGAGCTGGCCTGGCGCGGGCCGCTCGGCAAGCAGTGGCCCAGGATCCTCCAGCGCCTGGAGAGGATCCCCGCCGGCTCGTACCCCACGGACTCGCTGCCGTCGGACGCGGCGCACGGGGCCTGGCTCTACCGGGACAACGTGCGGGCGCGCCTGCGTCGGCCGCGCGCCGACGCGTACGCGCACGTACCGGTGCAGCTGGTGATCCCGACCGGGGACGCCTTCCTCTCCGAGCGGCTCTACGACGACCTCGACCGGTGGGCCCCCGACCTGCTCCGGCGGACCCTGCCGGCGAAGCACTGGGTGGTGCGGACCCGGCCGGACCAGTTGGCCGCGTGGATCGACGAGTTCGTCACGGCCCGGGAAGAGCCCGTCGGGCGGGCTCCGGAGCGGAAGGCCCCGGGCCGGTACGCCGAGCGGTTCGGCGGGCAGCTGGTGCTGGTCACCGGCGCCGCCAGCGGCATCGGGCGGGCGACCGCGTTCGCCTTCGCCGAGGCCGGGGCCCGCGTGGTGGCCGTGGACCGGGACGCCGAGGGGGCGGCCCGCACCGCGGAGATGGCCCGGTTGGTGGGCGCCCCGCAGGCCTGGGGCGAGTGCGTGGACGTCAGCGACGAACAGGCGATGGAGAAGCTCGCGGCGAAGGTCGCCGCCGAGTACGGAATCGTCGACGTGCTGGTGAACAACGCCGGGATCGGACTCTCGGGCCCCTTCCTGGAGACCACCTCGGAGGACTGGAAGAAGGTCCTCGACGTGAACCTGTGGGGCGTCATCCACGGCTGCCGGATCTTCGGCAGGCAGATGGCCGACCGCGGGCAGGGCGGCCACATCGTCAACACCGCCTCGGCCGCCGCGTACCTGCCCTCCAAGACCCTGCCCGCGTACAGCACCTCGAAGGCCGCGGTGTTGATGCTGAGCGAGTGCCTGCGCGCGGAGCTGGCCTCCCGATCGATCGGGGTCTCGGCGATCTGCCCCGGCATCGTCAACACCAACATCACGGCCACCTCCAGGTTCGCGGGAGTGGACGAGGCCGAGGAGAAGCGCCGCCAGGAACGCTCCTCGCGCCTGTACGGACTGCGCAACTTCCCGCCGGAGAAGGTGGCGGAGGCCATCCTGCGGGCCGTGGTGCGCAACGAGGCCGTGGTGCCCGTGACCCCCGAGTCCAAGGGCGCGCTGTGGATGTCCCGCTTCGCCCCGAAGACGCTGCGGAGGTTCGCGAAGCTGGAGCCCAGGCTGTGAGTCGGGCGGGCGCGGAGACCGGCCGCGCGCGGCATTCGCCGCGCGGGCACGGCCGGAGCGCGGCCGAGGGAACGCCGTCGACCGGGGAAGAGCGCGGCACGGCCATACCCCGCTCTTCGCGGCGGTCGTACCATCCCTCGCAGGAGGGCTCGCCGCGCACGGCGCGCGAGTACCCGGCGGCGCCTCTCGCCGCCCGGACCGCGGCGGGCGCGGTCGGCCGAGCCGCCATGTCGTAGGGAGCCCGGATTGACCAATCAGGCGGTGGCCGAGTATCGGATCGAGGATCTGGCCCACCACAGCGGAGCGACGGTACGCACCATCCGGGCGTACCAGGACCGGGGTCTGCTCCCGAAGCCGGAGCGCCGGGGCCGGTCCAACGTGTACCGCGACACCCACCTGGCCCGGCTGCGCCAGATCGCCGACCTGCTGGACCGCGGCTACACCCTGGCCTCCATCAAGGAGTTGCTGGAGGCCTGGGACGCGGGGCGCGGGCTGGGCGGCGTACTGGGTCTGGTCGCCGAGGTGCACGGACCGTGGACCGACGAGGAGGCGGCCCGGATCAGTCGGGCCGACCTCAACGAGCGCTTCGGTGGCCGACCCGACGACGACGCGGTCGGCGAGGCCTGCGAACTGGGCGTCCTGGAGCGGATTCCGGGGCGTCCGGACGAGTTCCTGGTGCCGTCCCCGCAGGAACTGGCGGTGGCGGCCGAGCTGTACGCGGCGGGCGTGCCCCTGGTGGCGATCACCGGGCACCTGCGCGAGCTGCGCGGACAGGTGGAGCACATCGCCTCGCGCTTCCTGGAGTTCACCACCGAGCACGTCTTCGCCCGCTACCTCGGGCACGTTCCCCCGACGGACGCGGACGCGGCCGAGGCAGCGACGATGGTCCGCCGGCTGCGGCCCCTTGCACAGCAGACGGTGGACGCGGAGCTGGCCCGGGCGATGCGGCTGTTCGCGACCCGGCACCTCCAGCAGCACCTGGGGGCTCCGGGTACAGCGCAGCCCGCGGGGCCCGCTCCGGTGGCGCTGCCCGCCGAGACGGTACGGGCGGTGCAGGAGCTGGTGGGGCCGGACCACGTCGCCGCGTTCGTCCGGGCCGCGACGGAACGGGAGCTCCAGGCCCGGACGATGAACGACCTGGCCCGTTGGGGCGACGGCGGCCGGTAATGCTCGATCAGTAGTCCACAGGGCGAATCACACGCATGTCGGCGAAACCCGCCGAAACAGCTGTGGACAACTCCGTTATTCCTGTGGGGAACCCGGTGGACAACTCACACCGCGGTCTCGAAATCCGTTTCGGGCTGAGGCATATCGGCCACCGGCCCCGGCTCCCCGGCCCGACCGGTTGCACCGGTCTGTCCGTTCTGTGCTGCCAACGGGACGGGCGACGGGAGGGGCGACGGGAGGGGCAGCGACAGGGGCTCGACGTCCGGGACGTGTCGTTCGCGGCCGTAGAGGAGGGCGGCCAGGGCGAGCCCGAGCACTCCACCGAGCAACTGCGCCGCGACGAAGCCGGGCAGCGACTGCGGGGCGATACCGGTGAAGGAGTCGCTGAAGGCGCGTCCGATGGTGCCCGCCGGGTTGGCGAAGGAGCCGGAGGAGGTGAACCAGATCGCGGCGGCGATGTACGCGGCGACGGCGCCCGGTATCAGCTTCGACCGGCCGATGCGGCCGAGCCCCTGGATGACCAGGACCAGGCCGGCGGTGGCGACGACCTCGCCGATCAGGAGGTGCCCGCCGTCGCGGACCCGGGTGGAGAGCGTCCCCGGAATCCGGCCGAACATGGCCTCGGCGAGGAGGGCGCCGCCGATCGCCCCGACGACCTGGGCGGCGGCGTAGGCGAGGGTCTCCCGTCCGCCGAGCCCGTCGCCGCCCGTGCGTCGGGACCACCAGGCGGTGAGGGTGACGACCGGGTTGAGGTGCGCCCCGGACAGCGGTCCGAGCAGCGTGATGATCAGCCCGAGCCCGATGGCGGAGGCGAGCGAGTTGGCGACGAGGGCGACACCGGTGTCGCGACTGAGGGCGGCCGCCTGGATTCCGGAGCCCACCACCACCACGAGCAGGCCCGCGGTGCCGATGAGCTCGGCAGACGCACGCCGGAGCAGTGAAGCACTATTTTTCATGATTTCTCCCTCCAGACAGCAATACAGCGGAAAATGTATTCCGTATCTTGGAAACGCGATAGAGGGTGTCCGTGGGCGTACGGGCCCCCGAGCGGGCCCAAAAATCCCCGCCGGAGCCCCGCCCGACGCGTCAAGCTGGGGCCATGGAAGAAAGACGCACCGTGAAGGTGTCCAAGTACGTCTCGAAACACCTGCGCCATCAGCCGGAACGGATCGGACTGGTGCTCGACCCGAACGGCTGGGTGGAGATCGACGATCTCCTGAACGCCGCCGCGGCCCACGGATTCGCCTTCAGCCGGACCGAGCTGGACCACGTGGTCACGACCAACGACAAGCGGCGCTTCGCCGTCGACGACACCCGGATCCGGGCCAACCAGGGCCACACCGTCACCGTGGACCTGGGACTGCCGGAGGCCGAGCCGCCCGCGTACCTCTACCACGGCACCGTCGCCGCGGCCCTCGACGCCATCCGCGCCGAGGGACTGCGCCCGATGGCCCGCCACCACGTCCACCTCTCGCCCGACCGCGAGACCGCCACCCGCGTGGGCGCGCGCCGGGGCCGGCCGGTGGTGCTCGCCGTGGACGCCGGCGCGATGCGGGCGGCCGGACACGTGTTCAGGATCAGCGCCAACGGCGTATGGCTGGCGGACCGGGTACCTCCGGAATTCCTTCGCCTCCCCTAGCGAGAACACGGCGGAATTCACAGGAGGATCGTCGGATCATCCACCTACTCTGTTCCTCATTCCGGGATCAGTGAGGGGGGAACCTCGCGATCGCCGACAGCTCCTGCGAACACGCGAGGTGACGCCTCATGACTTCCCTCTCCCCGCCCCACAACGGCGATTTCGAGACCAACAACTTCCAGGTGGACCTGCGCGGCCTGGTCGACCTGCTCTCCCACCACCTCTACTCCAGCCCCCGCGTCTACGTGCGCGAGCTGCTCCAGAACGCCGTCGACGCCATCACCGCCCGGCACGCGCACGAGCCCGGCTCCCAGGTCCGCATCCGCCTCGCCGCCTCGGCCGGCCGGGTCACCATCGAGGACTCCGGCATCGGCCTCACCGCCGCCGAGGCCCACTCCCTCCTCGCCACCATCGGCCGCAGCTCCAAGCGCGGCCCCGCCGTGGACGGCGACCGCGACCACGACCGGCTCCAAGGTCTGGAGAACACCCGCCAGGAGTTCCTCGGACAGTTCGGCATCGGCCTGCTCGCCTGCTTCGTCGTCGCCCGCCAGATCCGGGTGGTCACCCGGTCCGCCCGCGACCCCCTGGCCGCCCCGGTGGAGTGGCTCGCCACCGACGACGGCTCCTACACCGTCCGCGAACTCCCGCACGAGGCGCGCCCGGAGCCCGGCACCACCGTCCACCTGGAGGCCCGGCCCGGTACCGAGGAGTGGACCGAGCCCGCCACCGTCGAGCGCCTGGCCCGCGACTACGGGGCCCTGCTGCCCTACGAGGTCACCTTCGACGACGGTCGGGGCGGCGAGCCGCGCCCCGTCACCGACCGCCCCGCCGTCTGGGAGCGCCCCCACCCCACCCCCGCCGCCCGCCGCGTCGCCCTCGCCGGCCACTGCGCCGGGCTCTTCGGCTTCACCCCGCTCGACAGCATCGACCTCGACCTGCCGGTCGCCGGGATCCGCGGCGTCGCGTACGTCCTGCCCGAGGCCACCAGCCCCGCCCACCGCGCCGGACACCGCGTCCACCTCAAGGGCATGCTGCTCACCGACCGGGCCGACAACCTACTGCCCGACTGGGCGTTCTTCGTCCGTGCCGTCCTCGACACCGACACCCTGCGACCCACGGCCTCCCGAGAGAACCTCTACGACGACGAGACCCTCGCCGCCGTACGCGAAGCCCTCGGCGCCCGGATCCGGGCCTGGCTGGCCGAACTCGCCGCGAGCGACCCGGAGCGCCTCGCCGCCTTCCTGAGCGTCCACCACCTCGGGGTGAAGTCCCTGGCCCGCCACGACGCGGACCTCCTCGGGCTGATGCTGCCGTGGCTGCCGTTCGAGACGAGCGACGGCTCGATGAGCCTGGAGGAGTTCGCGGCCGCCCACACCGACATCCACTTCACCCGCACCGTCGAGGAGTTCCGCCAGATAGCCCCGATCGCGGCCGCCCACGGCCTGGGCGTCATCAACGCCGGCTACACCTACGACGCGGACCTGCTGGCGCTGCTTCCCTCCGTACGCCCGGAACTGAAGGTCACCGAACTCGACGCCGGATCCGTCACCGAACGGCTCGACGCGGTCCCCACCCATGTGGAACTCTCCCTCGCCGCCTTCCTCGCCACCGCGCGCACCCGCCTGGAGCCCCAGAGCTGCGACGTGATCCTTCGCGCCTTCCAGCCCGTGTCCGTGCCCGCGCTCTACCTCGACGACCGCCAGGCCCGCCAGGAACGCGACCGCACCACGGCCCTGGAGAGCGCCGACTCCCTGTGGAGCGGCATCCTCGGCTCCCTGCGCGGATCCGGGCCGCGTGCCCGACTGGTCCTGAACCACAACAACCCGCTGATCCGACGCATCGCGAGCCTGCCCGACCCCACCCTGACCGGCACCGCCGTCGAATCCCTCTACGGACAGGCACTGTTGATGTCCCAACGACCGCTGCGACCGGCCGACTCCACCCTGCTCAACCGGGCCTTCCTCGGGCTCCTGGAATGGGCGACCCACTCCGTCGAGGCCCGGGAGGGCGACCAGTGAGCGCCATGACCACCGACGAGATCCGCGCGGCCATCCACGACAACGGTCGGCTTCCCAGCGGCCCCGTGCGCAACGCGCAGGCCGAGGCGCTGACCGCCGCCGCGGAGGTGAGCGCAGACCCCTCCCTCTTCCGCCAGGCTCTGATCAACCAGATCGACGCCTACGAGTACAGCGCCGAACGCACCCGCATGCTGGTGCCCTTCGCCCGCCTGCTCCAGGACTACGACCGCGACCCGGGCGCCTTCAGCTCCAACGAGGCTCACCACCTTTTCTGGCGGTTCAAGTGGGTGTCCGGACGCATCGTCGAATCCCCCGAGATCCCCCTCGAAACGGTCTCCCACTGGCTGGACGACATGGAGCGCCGCTACCGGATCGCCGGCTACAGCGAACGCGCCGTTCGGCAGGCCGAGTTCTACCTGGCCCACGCCACCGGCGACCACGAACGCGCCGAACGGGCCGTCAACCGCTGGCGGTCGGCGGACCGCGACTCGATGAGCGACTGCCACGCCTGCGAGACCAACAGCCAGGGCTGGCACTGGGCGGAGCGGGGCGAGGACGCCAAGGCCGTGGAGATCTGGCAGCCGGTCCTCTCCGGAGACCAGACCTGCATGGAGGAGCCGCACCGGGCCCTCGCCCACTCCCTGATGCCCCTGCTGCGCCTGGGCCGCACCACCGAAGCCCGAGACAACCACCTGCGCGGATACCGGCTCGCGCGCGGCAACGAGAGCCTGCTGCGCGCCATCGGCCGGCACGTCGAGTTCTGCGCCCTGACCGGAAACGAGGCGCGCGGGCTGGAGATCCTCTCCGAGCACAGCGCCCTCCTCGGCCCCCTCGCGGACGTCGACGCGCAGATGGAGTTCTTCGGCGGGGTCCTGGTCCTGCTGGGTCGGCTGCGTCTCCTCGGGCACGGCGACGACCTCTCCGTGCCCTACGCGGGCACCGCGCGGAGCGTCGACGAGCTGTACGGGATCCTGCGCACCGAGGCCCTGGCGATCGCGCGGCGCTTCGACGTGCGCAACGGCGACAGCCGGGTCTCGGACGAGTTGGTCGAGCGGATCGAGCGGGAACCCCTGGTCGGCGTACTGCCCCTGGGCGTACGCAGCGCCGCGCTGCCGAAGACCGCACCGGTCCTGACGGCGCCGGTCCCGACGCCGTCCGCACCGGTGCCGTCCGGGGCCAACGCCTCCGCCGAACCCTCCGCCGGGCCCGCCACCGCCCTCGCGGCCTTCGCGGCCCTCGTGGAACGGGCCCGGACCGCGCGCGACCGGGGTCACCCCGCCGCCGGCGCCCTGTGGGACGAGGTGGGCGTACGGATCACCGCGCGCGGGGCCTCCGCCGACCCCTTGGTCTCCGCCGAGGTGGCCGAGCACCGTGCCCTGACCGCGGCGCGGGCCGGCGCACCGGGAGCGGCCGAACTGATGACGGCCGTCCGGGATTCCTTCCGCGCGCTCGGGCAGGCGGAGCGCGCGGCGCTGGCGGAGCTGCGGCTGGCGAGCGTGGCCGCGCAGGACGGGGCCGAGCCCGACCGGGTCCGCGCGTTGCTGGCGGTGGGACTCCGGGCCGCCGAGGCCCTGAACCCGGCCCACCCCCGGCGGAGCCGCCGGATCGCCCTCGCCGAACTCTCCGCGATCCGGCTGGAGTCGCACCTGCGCTCCGTCGAGGCCGCCCGCGAACACGACCACGACCCCCACGGGCACGAGCACGGCCATGACCACCACGGACCCGGTCAGGCCCAGGGCCAGGCCCACGGCCAAGAGGAACTGACGGCCGAGCTGGCCGCGTTCCTCGACTCCTACCGCGACGGCATGCCCGACGTCGCCGCCGAGGCCGAGGAGATGCTGGGCCGGATCGCCCTCTCCCGGGGCGACACCGAACGGGCCCTGCCGCTGCTGGCCGCTTCCGCCGAGCGGTCGGTCACGGCCGGATTCCCTTGGCAGGCGGTGGACGCCCTCGTCCTGCGGGCCGGGGTGCTCGCACAGCTGGGCCGGCCCGAAGAGGCCGAGGAAGCCGCACGGGCGGCGCTCGCGCACAGCTCCGACCTCACCGACGCCGAAGAGCAGGGCGTCGTACGCCTCACCCTCGCGGACATCCTGCTGCGCCGCCGGGACGCGGAGGAGGAAGCCGCCGAGCAGGCCCTCGCCGCGACGCACTGGTTCGACCAGGCCGGTCTGTCGGGCGACGGCGGGGCGCAGGCCCGGCTGTTGCTGGCCCGGGCCTACGCCCGCGCCGATCGGACCGCCGACGCGGCCGAAGTCCTGCGCTCCGCCCTGCCGGACCTGCTGGAGCACGGCGAGGGCCAGGCCGTCGCGGCGAGGGAGTTCCTGGGCAACCTCCTCGGCGAACTCGGGGAGTCGCGGGAGGCGGCCGAGCAGTTCCTACTGGCCGCGGAACTGACGAAGGACTGGGAGGACCCGGGGCCGCAGGCGAACTTCGCCCAGGCCGCCGCCGACTGCCTCTCGACGGCGGGACTGGTCCGGGAGGCGGTCGCCGCGTACGAGCGCGCCCTGGAACTGCGCCGGTCGACGGGTGGGGACGTGATCGCCGAGGTCCGCATCCTGCGCGCGTTGGCCTGGCTGGGTGTCCGCGAGGAGTACTCGGACGACACCGTGGCGGCGGCCCGGACAAGGATGGACGAGGCGGCCGGGGCCCTGGCACCCGCTCTGGAAACCGATCCGAAGGATCCCGAGCCGCGCGCCGAACTGGCACGGACCTGGCAGCAGCTGGCCCAGCTCCTCGACCAGCGGGTCACGGACGGAGAGGACACGGAAGGCGGCGCCGGGCACGCGGGGAACGCCCTGGGAGCGGCCGTGGTCGAAGCCCTCCGACTGGAGGAGATCCTCCTCCTGGAGCGGGCCGCCGGCGTCTACGCCGAGCTGGGACCGGAATACCTCCGGGACCGCTTCCAGTGCCTGAACAACGCGGCCTGGACCGATCAGGAACTGGGTCGCCCGAGGGCCGGCGCCGCCCGGATCTCCGCCCTGATCGAGGAGGTCCGGGCACTGCCCGAGGGCGCCGCCCCCGAGTGGCTGCTGTCCAACGCCGAGCGGATCGTGGAACGCCTGCTGTCCGAGGCCTCCTGACGCCGCGGCCCCGACCCCCGCCGAGGCGCGGGGGTCAGGGCCGGGAGCGGGCGGGGGCCCGGAAAACCTGCCGTTCAGCTGGTTCAGCCGTTCAGCTGGGCCAGGGCCTCGGTGGCGATCCGTTCGAAGACCGCCTCGTCGGCCGCGAAGTCCGAGTCGGGGATCGGGGCGTGGACGACCAGCTCGGTGAAGCCCAGTTCCTGGTGGCGGCCCGCGAAATCGACGAACGCGTCCACCGACTCCAGCATCGTGGCGCGCTCCGGGGTGAAGCCGGTCAGCAGCACCTTCTCGATGGTGCCGGAATCCCGCCCGATCTCCACGAGCGCCTTCTCCAGCTTGCCCATCTGCCCGCGCAGGGCCTCCAGGGACTGCTCGGGCGTGCCCTCGAAGACCTTGGGGTCACCGGCGGTCACCCAGGCCTGGCCGTGGCGCGCCGCGAGCTTCACACCGCGCGGGCCGGTCGCCGCCACCGCGAAGGGCAGCCGAGGGCGCTGCACGCAGCCGGGGACGTTGCGGGCCTCCACGGCGGAGTAGAAGGTGCCGTGGTGGGTGACGGCGCTTTCGGTCAGCAGCCGGTCCAGCAGCGGGACGAACTCGGCGAAGCGGTCGGCCCGCTCACGCGGGGTCCACTGCTCCTGTCCGAGGGCGACCGCGTCGAAGCCGTTGCCCCCCGCGCCGATACCGAGGGTGATCCGCCCGCCGGAGATGTCGTCCAGGGACATGAGCTCCTTGGCCAGGGTCACCGGGTGCCGGAAGTTCGGCGAGGTGACCAGGGTGCCCAGCCGGACCCGCTCGGTGACGGAGGCGGCGGCGGTGAGGGTGGGGACCGCCGCGTACCAGGGGCCGTCGCGGAAGGTTCGCCAGGTCAGGTGGTCGTAGGTGTAGGCGGTGTGGAATCCGAGCCGGTCGGCCCGTTCCCACTGATCGCGGCCGCCTTCGTGCCACGGACGGACCGGCAGGATCACAGTGCTCAGACGCAGACTCATGCGTTCGAGCCTACGGCGACCCTTGCAGCGACCACGTATCCCGCACCGCGGAGTCGCTCCGGGGCACCACCCTCGGGCGCCGCGTGGCACCCGTGTCCGGCCCGCACACTGCCCGCACCCCGCCCGGCCGCAGCCCCTTGGACCGATGTTTCACGTGAAACACGCCGGCCGGGCACTGTTTCACGTGAAACATCGGCCTGCCGCCCGGTCGGCCGTGCGGAAGCCATGGGCGAAGATGGAGCCGTGACCTCGGCTTCTGCTCCTCAGCGACCTGGCGGGCCAACCCCCGCACCCCGGCTCATCGCCACCGATCTCGACGGCACCCTGCTGCACGACGACAAAACCGTCTCGCCCCGCACGGTCGCCGCACTCGCCGCCGCGGAAGAGGCCGGGATCGAGGTCTTCTTCGTCACCGGCCGTCCCGCGCGCTGGATGGACGTGGTCAGCGATCACGTCCACGGCCACGGACTGGCCATCTGCGCCAACGGGGCCGCCGTGGTCGATCTCCACGCCGGTCGGGAATTCGTCCAGGTCCGCGATCTTGCCCGGGCCACGGCCCTCCAGGTCGTGGAGACCCTGCGTGCGGCCGCCCCCGGGACCTCCTTCGCCGTCGAGATGACCACCGGCATCAACTACGAACCGGCCTACCCGCCGTTCTTCCAGGACCCGGGCGCCACCGTGGCCACCGCCGAGAAGCTCCTGCGCGAGGACCCGGTCGACGGTGCCGCTCCGCCGGTGCTCAAGCTGCTCGCCCACCACGCCGAGCTGTCACCCGACGACTTCCTCGCCCTCGCCCGCTCGGCCGCCGGCGCCTACGCATCGATCACCCGCTCCAGCCCGACCGCCTTGCTGGAGGTCAGCGGACTCGGTGTGTCCAAGGCCAGCACGCTGGCCTTGTGCTGCGCCGAGCGCGGGATCTCCGCGGCCGAGGTGGTGGCGTTCGGGGACATGCCGAACGACGTGGAGATGCTCCGCTGGGCCGGTACCTCGTACGCGATGGGCAACGCCCACCCGGATGTGGTCGCGGCCGCGTCCGGCCGTACGGTCGCCAACAACGAAGACGGGGTCGCCCTCGTCATCGAGCGCATCCTCGCCGAACGCGCCGACCGACCCTAGATCCTGCCGCCCGACCCCGGCTCCGGGTCCGGCAAGATCAGCAAGAGACCGCCTAGAGCGGGGCCTCCCACACGAGGGTGGTGCCGCCGCCGTCCTCGCCGATCCCGGGACCGTACGAACTAGACCCGCCCAGCGACTCCGCCCGGCGCCGCAGGTTCCGCAGGCCACTGCGCCTGCCGCCCTCGGGGATGCCCACCCCGTCGTCGGCAACCTCCAGCCTCACCCCGGACCGCCCGTCGGCCAGGCTGATGGTGGAGTCGAGCACCACCTCGATCCGGGAGGCCTCGGCGTGCCGGAACGCGTTCGACAGGGCCTCGCGCAGGGCGGCGATCAGGTTCTTGCCGACCAGCTCGCCCACGACGGCGTCGATCGGGCCGAGGAAGCGGTGGGCGGGCTTGAAGCCCAGGGGCACGGCCGCCATGTTGATCTCCCTCAACACCCGGGTCCGCAGCCCCGACGGAGCCTCCGCCGGACCCTGCTGGAGGGCGAAGATCGCCGTGCGGATCTCCTGGATCGTCACGTCCAACTCGTCGACGGCCTTGCCCACCCCGTCCCTGACCTCCGGAACGACGGACCTGCGCTGCGCGCCCTCCAGCATCATCCCCGTGGCGAACAGCCGCTGGATGACCAGGTCGTGCAGGTCGCGAGCGATGCGGTCGCGGTCCTCGAAGACCGCGAGCCGCTCCCGGTCCCGCTGGGCCTCGGCCATCATCAGCGCGAGGGCGGCCTGGGAGGCGAACTGCGTGGCAAGGGTCCGCTCCGCCTCGGTGAACTGCCTCTTGCCCCGGGCACGGGGGGTGACCAGCGCTCCCAGCACCCGGCCCCCGCTGTGCAGCGGGAGCATCATGCAGGGCCCGTACTGACTGGTCAGCCTGCTGATCATGCGGGGGTCGCCCGCCGCGTCCTCGACGAAGACCGGCTCCCCCTCCAGCAGCCGGGCCACCACCGGGCTCTCGGCGGGGATGACCACGCCCAGCGAGGTGGCCGGATTCTCGGCGGAGACGGCGACGATCTCCATCCCGCCGTCCTCGGCCGGCAACATCACGATCCCGGCGGCGGAGTCGGCCAGCCGACGGGCCTGCTCGGCCACCACGGCGAGTGCGTCGTCCGCGTCCCCGCCCGAGAGCAGGGCCGTGGTGACGGCCACCGACCCGTCGATCCAGCGCTCCCGCTGGGTGGCGGCCTCGTACAGGCGGGCGTTGCCGATGGCGATGCCCGCCTCCGTCGCCAGCACCCGGACCATGTGGACGTCGTAATCGTTGAACTCGACGCCGCCGTTCTTCTCGGCGAGGTAGAGGTTGCCGAAGATCTCTCCCTGGACCCGGATCGGGACTCCGAGGAAGGTCTTCATCGGCGGGTGGTGGGCCGGGAAACCCGAAGTGCGGGGGTCCTCGGTCAGGTCGGCGAGATGCACGGTGTCGGGGTGGGAGATGAGGGCCCCGAGCAGGCCCTGCTTGCCGTCCGGGCGGTGACCGATCCTGCGTGCCGTTTCGTCGCTGACGCCGAAGGTGACGAAGTCCGAGAGCCCCCGCCCCTCGGTGTCGACGACCCCGATCGCCGCGTAGCGGGCGTCGGCCAGCTCGGCGGCGGTCTCGCAGATGCGGTCGAGCGTGGAGTGCAGTTCGAGTCCGGTACCGACCGAGCGCATCGCCTCCAGCAGTTGCGGCACCCGAGCGGTCAGCTCGGTGGAGAGCCCCTGCAGACTCCGGGTGGCCTGGGTGGCGGCCTCCAACGGGTCCGGTGATACCCCTGTGGGTTCCGGCGATTCCTGAGACTCCTGCACTGACATGCCCTTGAGCCTAGTTAGTCCGCTTTAGGAGGGAAAGTCAGCCTGTCGAAGACCGGCCACCACCCTGTCGGTCTCCCGCTCCCTCTCCAGCAGCTTCCGCAGCGGCCCGTCGACGGCCGCCAGGTCCGCGTAGGCCCCGCGTTGGACCACCGCGCCCCGGTCCAGGACGACGACCTCGTCCACCGCTTCCAGTCCGGCGAGCCGGTGGGTGATCAGTACGGTGGTTCGTCCCTCGGTCGCGGCCAGCAGGTCCGCGGTCAGGGCGTCCGCGGTCGCCAGGTCCAGGTGCTCGGCCGGCTCGTCCAGGACCAGGACCGGGAAGTCCGCGAGCAGGGCCCGGGCCAGGGCGAGCCGCTGGCGCTGACCCCCCGAGATCCTTGCCCCGTGTTCGCCGACCAGGGTGTCCAGCCCGTCCGGCAGGCCGTCGGCCCACTCCAGGAGGCGGGCCCCGTCCAGCGCCCGGCGCAGTTCCGCGTCGCCCGCTCCGGGGAGGGCCAGCCTCAGGTTCTCCCGTACCGAGCTGTCGAAGACGTGGGCGTCCTGGGCACACAGCCCCACGACGCGGCGGACCGCGTCGCCGTCCAGGGTGCGGGCGTCGGCCCCGCCCAGGGTGTAATCGCCGGCGGTCGGGTCGAGGAACCTCAGCAGCACCTGGGCCAGGGTCGTCTTGCCCGAGCCCGAGGGCCCGACCACCGCGATGCGCCGGCCCGGCTCCAAGGTCAGGTCCACGGCGTGCAGGGCGTCCCGCTCCTGCCCCGGGTGGCGAGCGGCGAGGCCCGTGAGCCTCAGCGGGAACGCCGAGCCCGGCATGGACCGGGGCTCGGCCGGCTCGGAGACGGGCGCCGGGGCGTCGATGACCTCGTAGACCCGTTCCGCGCTACGGCGCACCCGCTGGCGGTACTGAACGGCGAGCGGAAGCCCGCTGACGGCCTCGAAAGCGGCGAGCGGGGTCAGCACGACCACCGCCATGGCCACCCCGGACAGCCGTCCGGCGGCCACCGCCCCCGCACCGGCGAACGCGGCCAGCACCACCGTGAGCCCGCAGACCAGGGCGGACAGTCCGCTGCCCAGCCCGGTGGCGGCGGCCCCGCGCGAGGCGATCCGGGTCAGTACGCCGTCGCTCGCGCGGGCCCGGCCCTTGCGGTCGGCCAGGGCCCCCGCGACGGTCAGCTCGGCGGTACCGGTCAGCAGATCCGCCACCCGGGTGGCCAGCTCCCCGCGCGCCGGCGCGAGCCGCCGCTCCGCACGCCGTGAGGAGGCCCCGCTGACCAGCGGCACCCCGACCCCGGCGAGCAGCAGACCCACCCCGAGGATCACCCCGGCCTCGGGCAGCAGCCAGGCGGTGAACGCCACCGATCCGCTACCGACGAGCACGGCGGTACCGACCGGCAGCAGCCAGCGCAGCCAGTAGTCCTGGAGCGCGTCCGCGTCGGCCACGAGCCGGGACAGCAGGTCACCGCGCCGGTGCTCGCGCAGTCCGGCGGGCGCGATCCGCTCCAGCCGCCCGTACACCGCGACCCGCAGGTCGGCGAGCATCCGCAGCACGGCGTCGTGCGACACGAGACGTTCGGCGTAGCGGAACACCGCCCGCCCGATGCCGAAGGCACGCGTCGCGGTGACGGCCACCATCAGGTACATCACGGGCGGTTGTTCGGAGGCCCGCGAGATCAGCCAGCCGGACACGGCCATCAGGCCCACCCCGCACCCCACCGCGAGCGCCCCGAGCAGCAGCCCGAGCCGGAAGCGGCCCCGCCAGGCCGCCGCGACGGACCGCACCCGGCGCAGCGGATCCCCGGCGCCCGCGTCCGCGCCCCCGCCGACGGCGTCCCGCTCGGGTGTCGTCCCGAGGATCCACTCACCGGGATCGGCCACGGCCGCCGCTCCGCGCGGGGCCACGACCGCTGCCCCTGGCTCCGGGGGCGCGGACACGGAGGGGACCGGAGTCCCCTCACCCACGGCCACCACCCGGTCGGCGACCGCCAGCAGCGCCGGCCGGTGCACCACGAGCAGGACGGTCCGGCCGGCCGCGAGCCGTCGTACGGCGTCCACGACGGCCGCTTCGGTCTCTCCGTCCAGAGCGGCCGTGGGCTCGTCGAGCAGCAGCACCGGCCGGTCCGCGAGGAACGCCCGGGCCAGGGCCAGCCGCTGGCGCTGGCCCGCCGACAGGCCGACCCCGCCCTCGCCGAGCGCGGTGCGGGCGCCGAGCGGCAGGGCCGACACGAACTCCCAGGCCCCGGCGTCGCGCAGCGCGCTCTCCACCGCCGCGTCGTCGGCCTCGGGCCGGGCCAGTCGGACGTTCTCGGCGATGGTCCCGGCGAACAGGTGCGGTCGCTGCGGCACCCAGGCGATCCGCTCCCGCCATTGCTCCAGGGAGAGTGCGGACAGATCGGTGCCCGCGACCAAGACCCGGCCGGCCGTCGGGGTCACGAACCCCAGCAGGACGCCGAGCAGCGTGGACTTCCCCGCCCCGCTCGGCCCGGTGAGCGCCACGCACTCCCCGGCCCCGACGGTGAGGGACACCGGACCGGGCGAGCTCGCGCTCCGGCCCTCGTGGCGGACCTCGACCCCGTCGAGTTCGATCCGCAGTTCGCCGGTCGGGAAAGCGCCGGCGCCGCCCGCCGCCGGAGCCGGTGTCTCCAGGACTTCGAAGATCTCCTCCGCGGCGGCCAGCCCCTCGGCGGCCGCGTGGTACTGCGCCCCGACCTGCCGCAACGGGAGGTAGGCCTCCGGGGCGAGGATCAGGATGACCAGTCCGGTGTAGAGGTCCAGCTCCCCGTGCACGAGCCGCATGCCGATGGTCACCGCGACCAGCGCCACCGAGAGGGTGGCGAGCAGCTCCAGTGCGAACGAGGACAGGAAGGCGATGCGCAGCGTACGCATCGTGGCCTGGCGGTAGTCGTCGGTGATCTTCCGGATCGACTCGGCCTGTGCCTTGGCCCGGCCGAACACCTTCAGGGTCGGCAGGCCCTCCACGACGTCCAGGAAGTGCCCCGACAGCCGGGACAGCATCCGCCACTGGCGGTCCATGCGGGACTGGGTGGCCATGCCGATGAGGATCATGAAGAGCGGGATCAGGGGGAGGGTGACCACGATGATGGCCGCCGACACCCAGTCCTCGGTGACGATCCGGGCGAGCACCGCCACCGGAACGACGACCGCGAGCCCCAGTTGGGGAAGGTAGCGGGAGAAGTAGTCGTCGAGCGCGTCCACGCCACGGGTGGCCAAGGACACCAGCGAGCCCGTGCGCTGTCCGCCGAGCCACCCCGGGCCCAGGTCCGCGGCCCGGTCCAGCAACCGCCCCCGCAGCTCCGACTTCACGGCCGCACTGGCCCGGTGCGCGGCCAGTTCGGTGAGCCAGGCGACGAGTCCGCGCCCCAGCGCCACCGCGGCGAGCAGCAGGAGCGGTGTCCGGAGCGCTCCTGCGCCCTGCCCCTCCTCGAAGGCCCCGACCACGATCTCGGCGATGAGCATCGCCTGCCCGACGACCAGCCCCGCCCCGACCAGTCCGAGGGCCACCACCGCTCCCAGGAAGAGGCGGGTGGAACGGGCGTACCGCAGCAGGCGCGGGTCGATCGGTTTCACGTGAAACATCCCCTCGGCAGGGTCTGGCAGGAGGTTCCGGGTGCCCGCGCCGGCCGCGTACGGGACGCGAAGCCGGCGCGGGCGCGCGCCCTAGTGGGCGTCGGCGATGTGCTGCGTACCGATCCGCTTGCGGAACACCCAGTAGGTCCACCCCTGGTAGAGCATGACGAGCGGAGTGGCCACCGCGGCGCACCAGGTCATGATCTTGAGGGTGTACGGGGTGGACGAGGCGTTGGTGACCGTGAGGCTCCAGGCATCGTTCAGCGAGGACGGCATGACGTTCGGAAACAGGCTCAGGAAGAGCATCGCGACGGCCGCCGCGATGGTGACCCCGGAGAACGCGAACGACCAGCCCTCGCGACCCGCGACGTTGAACCCGAGGGCCGCGACCAACGCCACCACGGCGACGATCATCGCGATCAGGCTCCAGCCGTCACCGCGCGAGAGCTGGGTCCAGATCAGGAAGGTCAGGGCCAGCACCGCCGTGACCACGCCCAGCCGGGTCGCCAGCTTGCGCGAGCGGTCCCGGATGTCGCCGACCGTCTTGAGCGAGGTGAAGACCGCTCCGTGGAAGGTGAACAGGGTGAGCGTGACCAGGCCGCCCAGGATCGAGTAGACGTTGAGCAGGTCGAGGAAGTTGCCGACGTACTCCATGTCCTGATCGATCTTGACGCCGCGGACGATGTTGGCGAAGGCCACGCCCCACAGGAAGGCCGGAATGAGCGAGGTCCAGAAGATCGCGTGTTCCCAGTTGCTCTGCCACTTGTCCTCGGGCCGCTTGTGCCGGTACTCGAAGGCGACGCCGCGGATGATGAGGCAGATCAGGATGAGGAGCAGCGGGAGGTAGAACCCGGAGAAGAGGGTGGCGTACCACTCCGGGAAGGCGGCGAAGGTCGCGCCGCCCGCCGTGAGCAGCCAGACCTCGTTGCCGTCCCAGACGGGTCCGATCGTGTTGATCAAGACCCGCTTCTCGCGGCGGTCACGCGCGAGCAGCTTGGTGAGGACGCCGACTCCGAAGTCGAAGCCCTCCAGGAAGAAGTAGCCGGTCCACAGGACCGCGATGAGTACGAACCAGACGTCGTGGAGTTGCATGATGTGGTCTCCTCAGCCTCAGTACGAGAAGGCCATCGGCCGGTCGGAGGTCTTGTCGTCCCCGCCGATCCTCGTCGGCGGATTGAGATCGTCCTCGGTGAGTTCGGGCGGCCCGGCCTTCACGTACTTCACCAGAAGCCGGACCTCGATCACGGCAAGCACGGCGTAGAGCAGCGTGAAGCCGATCATTGAGGTGAGCACCTCGCCCTGGGAGACGCCCGGCGAGACCGCGTCCCTGGTGCGCAGGACCCCGTAGACCACCCAGGGCTGGCGGCCCATCTCGGTGAAGATCCAGCCCCAGGAGTTGGCGATCAGCGGGAAGCCCATGGTCCAGAGGGCGACGATCCAGTAGAGGTGCGAGAAGCGGGGGCTCAGGGCCTTCTTGAAGAGGACCAGGTGCGGGACCTCGTCCTCGCCGGTCCTGAGGGCCGACGGCAGCAGGAAGCGCTTGCGGGTCAGCCAGAGGCCGAGCATGCCCACCCCCAGGGAGGCCATGCCGAAGCCGATCATCCAGCGGAAGCCCCAGTAGGCGACGGGAATGTTCGGGCGGTAGTCGCCGGGACCGAACTTCTCCTGCTCGGCCTTGTTGACGTCGTTGATGCCCGGGACGAAGGAGGTGAAGTCGTTGTTCGCCAGGAAGGACAGCACGCCGGGGATCTCGACGGCCACCTTGTTGTGGCCCTTGTCCACGTCTCCGTAGGCGAAGACGGAGAACGGCGCGGGCGCCTCGCCGTCCCAGAGTGCCTCGGCGGCGGCCATCTTCATGGGCTGCTGCTTGAACATCACCTTGCCGAGGAAGTCACCGCTGATGGCGGTGCCGAGCCCGGCGATGATCATGACGACGAGTCCGAGCCTCAGCGAGGTGCGCATCACGGGGATGTGCTTCTTGCGGACGAGGTGGAAGGCCGCGACGCCCACCATGAACGCGCCGCCGACCAGGAAGGCGGCCGTGATGGTGTGGAAGAACTGGGTGAGCGCGGTGTCCTGGGTGAGGACGAGCCAGAAGTCGGTGAGCTCCGCCCGGCCGCGCTCTTCGTTGATGCGGTACCCGACCGGGTGCTGCATCCAGGAGTTCGCCGCCAGGATGAAGTAGGCGGACAGGACCGTGCCGATCGAGACCATCCATATGCAGGCCAGGTGGATCTTCTTGGGGAGCTTGTCCCAGCCGAAGATCCACAGGCCGATGAAGGTCGATTCGAAGAAGAAGGCGATCAGGGCTTCGAATGCCAGCGGGGCCCCGAAGATGTCGCCGACGAATCGCGAGTAGTCGGACCAGTTCATGCCGAACTGGAACTCCTGGACGATGCCGGTGACCACGCCCATCGCGATATTGATCAGGAAGAGCTTGCCCCAGAACTTGGTGGCCTTGAGGTACTTCTCCTTCTCGGAACGGACCCAGGCGGTCTGCAAGATCGCCACCAGCGCGGCGAGCGAGATCGTCAGCGGCACGAACAAGAAGTGGTAGACGGTGGTGATGCCGAACTGCCAGCGCGCCAATGTCTCCGGCGCCAAAGCTAGGTCCACGTCCTCGTCTCCTTCTGGTCGCCATGGTCACACAGCGGCGATTTGCCGGTTGTGTCCCACTCGTTTCAGGAGGAAGCGGGACACGCTTGTGAACGCGTTCACATTCACAAGCATTATGGCGTACCGACTTCGAGAGCGTTCGAGCGGGGTCCCCCCTAGCCAATACATTCAACAGATTGTTGAATGCGGCTCATGAAGATTCGAATCTCCTGGCCTGCCGGCCAGCTCGTCGCCACGCTCGAAGACACTCCGACCGCCAAGGCCCTCCTGGAGGCCCTCCCGATCTCGGCGTCCGCGAACACCTGGGGCGAAGAGGTCTACTTCGACACCGGCGTCCGCGTCGCGCTGGAGGAGGACGCCCGGCAGGTGGTCGACCCGGGCACGGTCGCGTTCTGGACCGAGGGCGACGCCCTCGCTCTGCCCTACGGCCCCACGCCCATCTCGCGCGGAGGCGAGAGCCGCCTGGCGAGCCCGTGCAACGTGCTCGGCTCCTTCGACGGCGACCCCCGCCTGCTGGCCACCGTCCGCGACGGCGACCCCATCCGCGTGGAATCGGCCTGACTCCCACCGCTCCCGGAAGCCCGACCTCCACAACTCCCGGAAGCCGGACCCCTGCGGCTCCCTGAAGCCCGACCCCCTACAGCTCCTTGAAGAAGGCCTCCGCCGTGTGCAGGAAGAGGTCGTTCGCCTCGGTCTCACCGATCGTGACCCGCAGGCCCTCGCCCGCGAAGGGCCGGACCACCACACCGGCCTTCTCGCAGGCCTGAGCGAACTCGGTGGTCCGCTCCCCCAGCCGCATCCACACGAAGTTGGCCTGCGTCGGCGGGACCACGGTCCAGCCCTGCGCGATCAGGGTGTCGTAGACCCTCGTACGCTCGCCCACCAGCGATCCGACCCGGCCCATCAGCTCGTCCTCGGCCCTCAGCGAGGCGACGGCCGCGTCCTGGGCGAGCTGGCTGACGCCGAAGGGCACGGCCGTCTTGCGCAGCGCGGCGGCCACCGGCTCGTGCGCGACGGCGAAGCCCACCCGCAGGCCGGCCAGCCCGTACGCCTTGGAGAAGGTGCGCAGCACGGCGACGTTCGGACGGTTGCGGTAGAGCTCGATCCCGTCCGGCACGTCGGTGTCGCGGACGAACTCGCGGTACGCCTCGTCCAGCACCACCAGGATGTCCGAGGGCACTCGGTCGAGGAAGCGCTCCAGCTCGGCCCGGCGCACCGCCGTACCGGTCGGGTTATTGGGGTTGCAGACGAAAATCAGACGGGTCCGGTCCGTGATGGCGGCGGCCATCGCGTCCAGGTCGTGCACGTCCCCGTCGGTCAGCGGGACCTGGACCGACGTCGCGCCCGAGATCTGCGTGATGATCGGGTACGCCTCGAAGGAGCGCCAGGCGTAGATGACCTCGTCGCCCGGACCGGCCGTCGACTGGATCAGCGACTGGGCCACACCCACCGAGCCTGTGCCCGTGGCGACGTGCTCGACCGGCACCCCGAAGCGCTCGGCCAGCTCGTTCACCAGCTCCGTGCACGCCATGTCCGGGTAGCGGTTGAACCGGCCCGCGGCCGCGACGGCGGTCTCCAGCACCCCCCGCAGCGGCGGGTAGGGGTTCTCGTTCGAGGACAGCTTGAACGCCACGGGCCCACCCTCGGCAGCCGGCTTGCCGGGCTTGTAGGTGGGAATGCCGTCCAGCTCGGCGCGCAGCTTCGGGCTCTTCTCGCTCACCGCAGGTCCTCCTCGACCATCCTGTCGACGACCCCGTCGACTCAATGCTGCTCACCTTATGAGGATTCGGCCGATCGGAGAATGGCGGGCGCCAGGATCACGGGGGGAGCGCGCGCATATATGCGCGCGCCGGTGGCCTGCGCCGTGGCGCGCGTCCCTCGTGCAGGTGAGTTGAGGTGGGTCCCCGAGCGCGCCGTTTTGGCATGCTCGTACCCGTCGACAAGCCCCACTCTTACCCACGGCACCCAAATACCTTCATTTCCAAGGTCATTTGGGGTGGCGAACCGTGCAGAATCGTGCCTGTCAACGGGTGCATATGCACCCGGACCAGCCTCCCCACCGAGCCCTACTATCGGCTCGCCATGACAGCAGCAGGGAAGCATCAGGTGAGCCGGACCGAGACCACCCGGCGGGCCGGCGGCCGACAGGTCCGGGCCGGCATCAGGGATGTCGCCGCCGCGGCCGGCGTCTCCATCACGACCGTCTCCGACGCGCTCAATGGCAAGGGACGGCTGCCGGACGCCACACGCCGCCACGTTCGCGAGGTCGCGGACCGACTGGGCTACCGCCCGTCGGCCGCCGCCCGCACCCTCCGTACCGGCAAGTCGGGCCTCATCGGCCTGACCGTGACCACGTACGGGGATGAACCTTTCACCTTCACCGAATTCGCGTACTTCGCGGAGATGGCACGGGCCGCCACCTCCGCCGCGCTCGCTCGCGGGTACGCCCTCGTCATCCTCCCCGCCACCTCACGACACGACGTCTGGTCCAACGTGGCCCTCGACGGCACCGTCGTCATCGACCCCTCCGACCACGACCCCGTGGTCACCGAGCTGGTCCGTCAGGGACTTCCCGTGGTCTCCGACGGCCGACCCGCAGGAACCCTCCCCGTCACCGCCTGGGTCGACAACGACCACGAGGCGGCCGTACTCAACCTGCTCGACCACCTCGCCGCCGCCGGCGCCCGTCGCATCGGGCTGCTGACCGGCACCACCACCGACACCTACACGCGCCTCTCCACCACCGCCTACCTCAGTTGGTGCGAGCGCGTCGGCCAAGACCCCGTCTACGAGTCCTACCCCGCACACGACCCGTGCGCGGGCGCCGTCGCCGCCGACCGACTGCTCGCCCGACCCGACCGGCCCGACGCCGTCTACGGGCTCTTCGACCCCAACGGCACCGATCTGCTCGCCGCCGCCCGGCGCTACGGGCTGCGCGTTCCCGAGGACCTGCTGCTCGTGTGCTGCAGCGAATCCACCGTCTACGCGAACACCGAACCGCCCATCACCACCCTCTCCCTCAAACCGCGCCGCATCGGCACCGCCGTCGTGCAACTGCTCATCGACGCCATCGAGGGAGTGGACACGGGACGACCCCTCGAACAGGTCGTCCCGACCGAGCTGATCATCCGTACCTCCTCACAGCGCAGGACCCCCCGCACCACGGTCAGCCCGCCCCGTTCACCGGCCAAGGACTGAGGCCACCACGGCCCTTGGCGGGGCCCCCGACAGCACTCGCGGCCCCGCCGAGGGGATGCCGATAGCCCCGCCAAGGATTTCGGCAACACCCATTTCGGGAGAAACCAGCAGAAAGGAACGGCTCCGGCCAGGATTCACCACCCCTGGTGCGTCACAGAGCGCGAGCCGCATTCCTATGATGGGCGCACGACATCACGGACCCTCCGCCCCGGAGGTCAGGAAGGTCCGCAGGTGTACGGCAGCGCGACGGTGGTGGAGGGGTCGATGACTCAGGGGGCCGGTCAGGGACCCGCGGTGCGGACGGACACGCTGCGGGACTTCCGCGTGCCGGTCCTCGAACCCGCGCCGTACGCCGTAACGGCCGCGCCGCCCGGCGCGGCCCCCGTGTACGGGGAGTACCCCGAGTACTACGAGCAGAGCGCGCCCCCGGCCCCCGTGCCCGGGTACGCGGAACTGCCCGGCGGGGAACCGGAAGAGGATCCCGACTACACCCCGACCCAGCGCGACCTCCCGATCATCGGGCGCGGCGCACCGGTCGGCGGTCCCGGTGACACCGTCCAGGTCCAGTACGTCCCCCAGGAGACGGTGGCCGGCGGCCCCGGCCCGCTCTACGTCGTCGGGGACGTCCACGGCTACCTGGACGAACTCATCACCGAACTGCGGGCGCAGGACCTCATCGACGACGAGTGCCACTGGTCCGCGGGCAACGCCCGGCTCTGGTTCCTCGGTGACTTCACCGACCGCGGCCCCGACGGCATCGGCGTCATCGACCTCGTGATGCGGCTGTCCGCCGAGGCGGCCGCGTCCGGCGGCTACTGCAAGGCCCTGATGGGCAATCACGAACTGCTGCTCATCGGCGCCAAGCGCTTCGGCGACACCCCCATCCACTCGGGAGCCGGCACCGCCACCTTCCAGGCCGCCTGGTTGCTCAACGGCGGCCAGCGCACGGACATGGACCGCCTGGAAGACGTACACCTGCAGTGGATGTCGCGGCTGGACGCGACCACCCTGGAGGACGGGCACCTGCTGCTGCACTCCGACACCACCGCGTACCTCGACTACGGCGGCTCCATCGAGGACGTCAACGACACCATCCACGAACTGCTGAACCGCAACGACGCCGACATCACGTGGGACCTGTTCCGCAAGTTCACCAAGCGGTTCGCCTTCCGGGACGAGGGCACGGGGCCGCAGGCCGTACGGGAACTCCTGGACACCTACGGGGGCGGCCGCGTCGTCCACGGGCACAGCCCCATCCCCTACCTGCTCGGCGAAGTCGGCGGCGAGGACGGCGACGCCGCCCACGGGCCCGAGGCCGTGGACGGCCCGCACGTGTACGCGGACGGTCTGGCCATCGCCATGGACGGCGGGGTCACCATGGCCGGCAAGTTGCTGGTCGTGCAACTGCCTCTGAACGACTGAGCCTTCCCCCAGCGGGGTATTTCCCGAAAGCCCCTGTCACGCCGTGGCCGGGGCGCTCTACCATCGCTCTATCCGTAGCAGGCTCTCCTCCGTTTGTGCCGGTGCCCGGTTCCGCACGGGCGAACCGGCTCGTACGGAGCATCGGGGGATGCACATGACCAGCGCTCCGCACCTGCTCATCGAAGACCGACCGGAATTCGATCGGCTCCTCGACGAGGCACTGCGCGCGGCCGGAGAACGGCCCGAGCTCGCCACCCTGGGCGAACGACTGAACGCCGAACAACTGCGCACGATGGCCATGGGTGCCATCGCGCTGCTGACCGCCGCGGCCGCCGCCGAGTACGACCACTACGTGAAGCTCCGGGCAGATCTGCGTGACGTGGCCCTGGCGGGCATGGGCGGCGCGGGGTCCTCGGGCGAGGACGGCGCCGGTGGGCAAGGAGACGGCGGCGCCGGCGTGAGCGCCGTGGTCGGGGTCCTCGCACCCGTCCTGGCGGGCACCGCCATGCTGATCTTCCTGCTGGTGGGCTACAGCCTCAAGGCGCTCGACCCCGAACCCGCCTTCGCCCGCACCATGCTGACGGCGGGCTGGCTCTTCGGCGCCCTCACCGTCGCAGCGCTGCTGTTCGCGGTGATCGGACTGCTGGTGACGGCCCTGCGCAACAGCTCGACCGAGGTGGGCGCCGAGGAGGCCGTGTCGGTACCCGACGAACTCTCGCGGGCCCGGGAGGCGTGGCGCAACGCCCTGGTGGAGCGGGGCATCATCCCGTTCCTGCGCGACGCCCTGGCCGACCCGAGCACGACTCCGGGCTCGCCGGTCCGACGGCGGCCGCCGGGGCGGATCCCCAACCTGGGCTACACCGCACCCGACTTCACCAGTCCGGGGACCTCCCAGGGGGCACGGCCCGGCTACTCACCACCGGACTTCACGAGCCCTGACTTCGGCGGCCCGGAACACGACTCGAACTGACGGCCGTGTCCCGGGACGTCCGAGGACTGCTGTGACGACCGGGCCTAGCGTGCCGTGTCGGCCTTCTTGTCGCGCAGCAGACCGGGCGTGGGGCCCGGGGCGAGCAGGGTCCATGCCTCGTCCCACACGAAGTTCATGCCGTTGGTGTCCCCGTGGGTCTGGTACACCTTGCTGTCAGTGGTCAGGACCTTGATCCAGGTGTCGTTGCCCTGGTTCTGGATCGAGATGCCACAGGCCGTTCCGAACGGGAATCCGGGGTTGTCGGCGTTCGTCAGGTCCTGCCAGACCGGCGTTCCCCCGGGGGTGGAGGCCCGCCCCGCGTAGGCGAGCCCGCCGACGAGTGCGGCGCTGAACGACTCCGTGTTGTTCGGGTTGAGGCTGTCGATGTCCACGCAGGGACCCGTGGCACCGGTGGCGCCCGTCGCACCGGTGGCACCCGTGGCCCCCGTCGCACCCGTGGCCCCCGTGGCGCCCGTGGGCCCCGTCGGGCCCGTCGGGCCGGTCGGGCCGGTCGGGCCGGTCGGGCCGGTCGCACCGGTGGCGCCCGTCGCACCTGTGGGCCCGGTCGGGCCCGTCGGGCCGGTCGGGCCGGTCGGGCCGGTCGGGCCGGTCGGGCCGGTCGGGCCGGTGGCGCCCGTCGCACCCTTGTGGCCCTTGTGTCCGCGGGGACCTCGCGGGCCGGTCGGGCCGGTCGGCCCCACCTTGCAGTCGTCGTCGTGCGGATGCGCTTTCTGCGGCCTCCCGTCCTCGCAGTCGCCCCCGTCTTCGCCCCCACCGCCACCGCCGGCCCGCACCACCGGGGACGCCGTGCCCGCCGGAAGCGCCGACGCGGTCGGCGCCGCGATGCCCGCCAAGACCAAGGCCACGGAGACGAAGGTGCCGCCGGTCAGCCAAGCGGCCCTGCGGGGCAACGGCCCCAGGAACGTCGGGGACTTTTCCTCAGCGCTCATCCACTACTCCTCACACCCACGGGAATCGAACATGACACCGGAATTCGGATTCAGGACCGGACTCCGCGGGCCATCCTGCGGACACCGCTACCGCCCACAGCTCCAGCTCGCTCGACCGTCAGCGGAACGGCCCAGCGCGGAGGGCCACTTGGCGGCGCCCGTGGCGGCCACCCGGGTCCGCCGCGCGGCGTGCCGCCCGATCGGCGGCCGCTCCCGCCCTAGGGTCGGCGGCCGTGAAGCCGACCATTTGCCTCTGCATGATCGTGAAGAACGAATCCGCCGTCATCGAGCGCTGCCTGAAATCCGTACGGGGCCTCATCGACACCTGGGTCATCTCCGACACCGGGTCCACGGACGGCACCCAGCAGCTGATCCGCTCCGCCCTCAAGGGGATCCCCGGGGAACTCCACGAGGAGCCCTGGCAGGACTTCGGACACAACCGCAGCCTCAACCTCGGCCACGCCCTCGGGAAGGCGGACTACCTCCTCCTCCTCGACGCGGACCTCGTCCTGCTCCGCACGGGCCCGTTGCCCCCGCTCAGCGCGGACTCGTACATGCTTCGCCACGAGGGGGCCACCGAGTACCGCATCAAGCGGCTGGTCCGGGCCGATCTCCCCTGGCGGTACGAGGGGGTCACCCACGAGTACCTCACCTGTGACCGCCGCGACGAGAACGACCGACAGCCCGGCCTCCAAGAGAACCTCGACGCGCTCTCCATCGAGGACTACGCCGACGGCGGCTCGCGCCACGACAAGTTCGAGCGGGACGCCCGTCTGCTCGGGGCGGAACTCCAGCGGGACCCGTCGAACGCGCGGACCGTGTTCTATCTGGCCCAGACGATGAGGGACCTGGGTGACGCGGCGGCGTCGATCAAGCTCTACGAACGCCGCGCGACCATGGGCGGGTGGGAGGAGGAGGTCTACTACGCGCTGCTCCAGGCCGGAATCCTGTACGGAGAGTCCGGGAACTGGCCGGCCGCCATGGACGCGTTCTCCCGGGCCTGGGACGCTCGGCCCGACCGCTTGGAGGCCTGCTACGAACTGGCATCCCGGCTCCGGCTCTTGGGCCGCCACCACTCGGCACACGCGGTCACCGCGGCGGTCCTGGGCCGCCCCGCCCCGGAGGACCTGCTCTTCGTCCAGCCCTGGGTGTACCGGTGGGGGCTGCTCTTCGAGCACTCGATCACCGCGTACTGGACCGGGAACATGGCCACCTCGATCAAGGCGTGCGACCGCTTGCTGGCCATGCCGGAGTTGCCGGAGTCCTACCGTCGCCAGACGGAGGCCAACCGCGGCTTCGCCATCGCGGCACTCCGACCCACCGTCCCTGTTTCACGTGAAACAACCACCGGTGTTTCACGTGAAACATCGCGCACGGCTTCGGCCTAGGTCGCCCTTTCGGAGACCTGACCCGCTGCCCGTTCATCCAGGGGCCGGCGTCGCTGGGCGACGTCGGTCAGGGTCGGTGGGCGCCAGGCACCGTCCGGCTGGTAGAGGTTCACACCGGGCGGCACGATCTCGTCGATGCGATCGAGCACCCCGTCATCGAGGACCAGTCCCGCCCCGTCGACCAGCGACTCCATCTGCTCCATCGTGCGGGGACCGATGATCACCGAAGTGACCGCCGGGTGCGCGACGGTGAAGGCCACGGCCAGTTCGGGCAGGGTGCAGCCGATCTCCTGGGCCAGCTCGATCAGCCGTTCCACCGCCTCCAGCTTGGCGACGTTGCCGGGGATCGTCGGATCGAAGCGCGCCGGCGTGAGCGCCGCCCGGCCCGTGGTCAGGTCGATGGGGCCGTCGAGCCGGTACTTCCCACTCAGGAAGCCTGATGCCAGCGGACTCCAGGTCAGCACGCCCATCCCGTACCTGCGGGCCACCGGCAGCACATCGGTCTCGATGCCTCGCGCGAGGATCGAGTACGGCGGCTGCTCGGTCCGGAACCGAGGAAGCGCCCGCCGCTCGGCCACGTGATGGGCCTCCACCAGGTCCCCCGCCGGGAAGGTCGAGCATCCGAAGGACCGGATCTTCCCCGCCCGCACCAGGTCACCGAGGACGGAGAGGGTCTCCTCCACATCGGTCGTGTGGTCCGGCCGGTGCACCTGGTAGAGGTCGATCCAGTCGGTGCCGAGCCGGCGCAGACTGTCCTCCACCGCCTGGACGATCCAGCGGCGCGAGTTCCCGCTGCGGTTGCGGCCCTCGCCCATCTGGAAGTGGACCTTGGTGGCCAGCACCACGTCGTCACGGCGTCCTTTGAGCGCCTTGCCGACGATCTCCTCGGACTCCCCGGCGGAGTACATGTCCGCGGTGTCCACGAAGTTGATGCCCCGGTCGAGCGCGGCACGGATGATCCGTCCGCACTCCTCGTGGTCGGGGTTCCCCACCGCCCCGAACATCATCGTGCCGAGGCAGTGGGCACTCACCTCGATGCCGGTCCCGCCCAGATTTCGATAGCGCATGGTCATGCGGCCGCACTCTAGGAGTTGGAGCGCACTCCATGGCAAGGACAACGGCGTTGCTCCCGGCCGGCGGAGATCCGCCGACCGGGAGCAGCGCTCCCCCCGTCGAACCGCGTCAGTCCGCCAGCGGCAGGTAGACGCGGTTGCCCGATGCGGCGAACTCGGCGGACTTCTCCGCCATGCCCGCCTGGATCTCGTCGGCCTTCAGGTCGCCACCGTGCTCACGGCGAATGTCCTGGGAGATCTTCATGGAGCAGAACTTGGGACCGCACATCGAGCAGAAGTGCGCGGTCTTGGCCGGCTCGGCAGGAAGGGTCTCGTCGTGGAACGAGCGCGCCGTGTCGGGGTCGAGGGCCAGGTTGAACTGGTCCTCCCAGCGGAACTCGAAGCGGGCGTCCGACAGGGCGTCGTCCCACTCCTGGGCGCCGGGGTGCCCCTTGGCCAGGTCGGCCGCGTGCGCGGAGATCTTGTAGGTGATGACGCCGGTCTTCACGTCGTCCCGGTTGGGCAGGCCCAGGTGCTCCTTGGGCGTGACGTAGCAGAGCATCGCGGTGCCCCACCAGGCGATCATCGCGGCGCCGATGCCCGAGGTGATGTGGTCGTAGGCGGGCGCGATGTCCGTGGTCAGCGGGCCGAGCGTGTAGAACGGCGCCTCCTCGCAGATCTCCTGCTGGAGGTCGATGTTCTCCTTGATCTTGTGCATCGGGACGTGGCCCGGGCCCTCGATCATCGTCTGGACGTTGTGGCGCTTGGCGATCGTGTTCAGCTCGCCCAGCGTCTTCAACTCCGCGAACTGGGCCGCGTCGTTGGCGTCCGCGATGGAGCCGGGGCGCAGGCCGTCCCCGAGGGAGTAGGTGACGTCGTAGGCCGCGAGGACCTCGCAGAGCTCCTCGAAGTTCGTGTAGAGGAAGTTCTCCTTGTGGTGCGCGAGGCACCAGGCGGCCATGATCGAGCCGCCGCGCGAGACGATGCCGGTCTTGCGGCGGGCGGTCAGCGGGACGTAGGGCAGCAGCACGCCGGCGTGGACCGTCATGTAGTCGACGCCCTGCTCGGCCTGCTCGATGACCGTGTCCTTGTAGATCTCCCAGGTCAGGTCCTCGGCACGGCCGTCGACCTTCTCCAGCGCCTGGTAGAGCGGCACGGTGCCGATCGGGACGGGGGAGTTGCGCAGCACCCACTCACGGGTGGTGTGGATGTTGCGACCGGTCGACAGGTCCATGACCGTGTCGGCGCCCCACTTGGTCGCCCAGGTCATCTTGTCGACCTCCTCCTCGATGGAGGAGGTGACCGCGGAGTTGCCGATGTTGGCGTTGACCTTCACCAGGAACCGCTTGCCGATGATCATCGGCTCGATCTCGGGGTGGTTCACGTTGGCCGGGAGGACCGCCCGACCTGCGGCGATCTCCTCCCGGACGACCTCGGGAGAGACGTTCTCGCGGATCGCGACGTACTCCATCTCCGGGGTGATCTCGCCCCGGCGGGCGTACGCGAGCTGCGTGACGGCGACGCCGTCACGGCCCCTGCGGGGCTGACGGGGGCGGCCCGGGAAGACCGCGTCGAGGTTCTTGAGGCCACCGCGCGGCGAGGTGTGCTTGATGCCGTCGTCCTCGGGGCGTGCGGGGCGACCCGCGTACTCCTCGGTGTCCCCGCGGCTGATGATCCAGTTTTCGCGCAGCGGCGCCAGGCCGCGGCGCACGTCGGTCTCGATCTGCGGGTCGGTGTACGGACCGGACGTGTCGTAGAGCGTCACGTCCTTGCCGTTGGTGAGGTGGACCTGGCGGACCGGCACCCGGAGGTCCGGGCGGGAGCCCGCCAGGTACCCCTTGTGCCAGCCGGGCTGGCGCTCGGTCTGGCCGTCGGCTTCCTGGCTGACGGCAGGCGTGCGTGCGTCCTGAATGGTCATGAGACCTGATCTCCCTACGCCGGCATTACCCGGTAACAGGTTCGGCGGTCGACGCAGCCTCTTCCCGAGCGCATTTTCATGCGCGTACGGTGATCAGCGTCCTCTCAGCCCGGTGCTCCGAGCTCCCGCGTTGTGCAAAGGTGCCCCCACGCTAGCGTCATCTGTGGCGTGCTGAACAGTGGGCCCCCTCATCTCTTGCGATGATCTGCCGGTGACGTCCTCGCCGCAGCCCCCCCACCACCCCACCGAACCCATGGGCCACACCGGCCACGAGCACGCGTCCCACGGACACGAGACCGACTCCTCGCACGGCTCTTCCCATGGCTCCTCCCACGGGTCTTCCCGGCCCGCGTCCCACGATCACGCGCCCGGTCACTCCCACGGCCACGGTCATGGCCACGGCCCGGCGGCCCCGGTCTCCAAGCACCTGCGCAAGGTCATCGCCGCGGTGCTGATCCCCTTCGCCGTCGCCGTCTTCGTCGGCATGGCCGTGCTCTGGCCCGGAGGCGCCCCCGACCACGAGCGGACCGGCGTCGGCTTCGACCGCCAGACCCAGCAGGCCTCGGTGGTCGCCTTGGCAAAGGTCGACTGCAAATCCGTCAACGCCTCGCAGGTACCGCCCACCGGCGACACCTCCACCCCCGAGGGCCGGGAGGCGCAGGCCGCGCAGACCGGCGCGTGCAAGAAGGCCACCGTCGAGGTGACCAGCGGGCCGGACAAGGGGCGCGCCTTCTTCGAGATCGTCCAGCCGGGCGCGCCACGGCAGTTGGAGAAGGGCCAGGAGGTGGTGGTCGCGTACGCGCCCGACGCCCCCCGCGACCTCCAGTACTCCGTGATCGACGTGCACCGGAAGCTGCCGATGGCCCTGCTGGCGGCCATCTTCGCCATCGCGGTCGTCGTGGTCGGCCGGATCCGCGGGCTCTTCGCTCTCATCGCCCTCGTGGTCAGCTTCGGAGTGCTGACCCTCTTCATCCTCCCCGCGATCCTCCAGGGCTCGAACCCCCTCCTGGTCGCGGTGATCGGGGCCAGCGCGATCATGCTGATCGCGCTCTACATGTGCCACGGCCTGACCGCCCGCACCTCGGTCGCGGTCCTCGGCACCCTGGCCTCATTGCTGCTGATCGGACTGCTGGGCTCGCTGTTCATCGACTGGGCGTTCCTGAGCGGCAACACGGACGACAACACCGGGCTGATCCACGGGCTCTACCCGGAGATCGACATGAGCGGTTTGCTGCTCGCGGGCGTGATCATCGGCTCGCTCGGCGTCCTGGACGACGTCACCGTCACCCAGACCTCGGCTGTGTGGGAACTGCACCAGGCGGACCCGGACATGGGCCCGCGCGCCCTGTACCGGGCGGCCATCCGCATCGGCCGGGACCACATCGCCTCAGTGGTCAACACCCTGGTACTGGCCTACGCGGGCGCCGCGCTCCCGCTGCTCCTGCTGTTCTCCATCGCGAACAGCAGCATGGGTTCGGTGGCCAACAGCGAGCTGGTCGCGGAGGAGATCGTACGGACCCTCGTGGGCTCGATCGGGCTCGTGGCCTCGGTCCCCATGACCACCGCGCTGGCCGCCCTGGTCGTGTCCGCCGACCGACCCGGATCCGTTGCCGCCGTACCGGCCCAGGGTCCGGCCCGCGGCGGTCGGGGCCGACGGCGCAAGCGCTGACGGCGGGCCGCCGCGGCGGCGGTCCATCGGTCCCACCGGGGCGGCGCCCCGTCAGCCCGCGTTCTGCTCGTTCTGGTGGGCTTCGGCGAGGATCTTGCCCAGCGCCTCGTCCAAGTGCTCCTCGAAGTCACCCAGGTTGCGCTCCTGGCCGAGCGGGACGATCCGGTCGGTGCGGTCGAGGAACGCGACGAGCGGCGCCGCCCCGGCGCGGAACAACGCGCGGTCGCCGCCGACCTGGAGACGGATGTGGACGTCGCACAGCTCGTCCGGATCGGTGGGGGCGATGTGTACGTCCCCGTCGCCACAGGGCTTGTTGATGCCGTCGAGGAGCAGCTCCCGACCGAACGCCCAGGTGACGGGCGCGTCTCCGGGAAGGTGGAACGTCAGGCGCACCGCATAGGGATCACGGGCGTCGTACCGGAGTTCCACCGGGATCCGGAACGACAGCTCCTCGGAAACGAGGAAGCTCATCATGACCTCTGCCTGTACCGACTCGCGCATTGCCTACCCCGCTGTAGTGGAAGTGGCCAGGAATGATCCCCGGGGGCCATCTTGACAAGAGTGGTGGAAGCGCGGGGAGATCACAAGGAGTGAGTTTTCAGATACTGATAGAGAACGAGAGGGTGCTCAGCAGCGCGCCTACTTCACTCCGTAGTCGATCGACTACGGAGGGCAACCGATTCTCGTGGTGCACAGGGAGAGAAATGGCCATGGTCGCGGCGGTGTCCCCAGCCGTGATCGGGATGGCCGCGCACACCGTTCCCAGGGCGTACTCCTGCCGCTCCGTCACGGGTTGCATCCGCTCCAGACAGGCCATGCGCTGCTCCAGGGACCGTTTGTCCCGCACGGTGTACGGCGTGATGGCCTCGACCGGGTGACGGTCGTAGTGGTCCTCGCGCGTCTTCTCGTCGAGCTGTCCGAGCAGGCACTGCCCGATGGCGTGCGCGTGCCCGGTCGCCCGGAAGTCTGCCCACTCCTCGCAGGCGGGATGGGTCGGGGTGTCGGAAACTCCGACGACCTCGATCTCACCCTCTCGGTACACCGCGAAGTAGACGGGGGCCCCGATCGCGTCGCGGAAGTGCGCGAGCGAGTCGAGGATCATGCTGCGACGTTTCTGCTGAAGCCCGCCACCGGCGAGCCGGCCGGCGGCGTCCCCCAGGACGAACACCCCGCACTCCCGGCGCAGGTATCCCTCGTGTGTGAGCGTGCGCAGCAGGTGGTACGCGGTGGGGAGCGGGAGCCCGGCTTCACGCGCCAGCTGCTTCGCCGGGGCTCCGTCGCTGTGCGAGCCCACCGCCTCCAGCAGCCGCAGCGCCCGTTGCACCGAGCCGATCAGCGTCGGCACACCGGCGTTGTGGACCGAAGACAAAGCTCACCCCCAGGCCTGGCGGCGAGCCCCGGGAGGCCCGCCCTGCGGGGGCCGCCCCCGCGGGTGCCGCGACTCCTGGGGGTCGTGCGCGGCGGCTGCGTGACTGCCCGTCCGCTCAAGCGGAGTTGCCGGCTGTGGGTGCCCAGGGCGGCACGGATTGCGACTCTATCCACCGGTTCCCGAGGTGTGAGCGGTTTGGCCGCTCACGTTCCCCCGCCTGGGTCAATCCCACCGCCACCGGGCGGGGCGTCCTACCAGTCGCCGGCGGAGGACTTGGAACCGCCGCCCGAGAACTTCTTGACCACGAAGATCAGGCCGCCGACGAGTGCGACGAAGAGCAGCACCTTGAAGACGATCGCGATCAGCGTGCCGAGGATCGCGCCGATGACCCCACCGAAGACGAAGAGCGCCAGCAGCGGAACGGCGACCCACTTCACCCACCAGGGCATTCCCGCGAATATCGCTCGGATCCCGTCCATGTCCCTACCTCTTCCTCGTCCGTGTCGTCCTGCTGTCGATGCTAGGAGACCACGACCGCGACCGGGGGCCCGCGAGCCCCCGGAACCCCCTGAGCCGCCCCCTAGGGGGATCAGGGGGACGACCCTCAGTCAGACCCGACTCGACCCGGCCGGCCTGGACGGACCCGGACCCGGCCAGGCGCGAACTCGGCTCAGCTCTCCGCCGGAGCGAACACCACCATCACCTTCAGCGGCTCGGTGATGTGGTGGAACCTGTGCGGCACCCCGGCCGGCACGTAGACGACGCTGCCGTTCGCCACCGTCGTCGTCTCCTCCCCGACCGTGATCGAGGCGCGGCCGCTCACCACGAAGTACACCTCGTCCTGGCCGTGCGGCCGCTGCGGGTCGCTCTGCCCGGCGTCGAGGGCGTACAGCCCGACCGACATGTTCCGCTCCCGCAGGAACTGCAGGTAGGCGCCGTCGTTGGCCGCCCGTTCCGCTTCGAGTTCATCCAGCCGGAAGGCCTTCATCTTGTCCTGCCCCTTGCCCTTGCCCGCGGGTGTCACGGGATCCGCTGATCTGCCGATGTCAGGCCCGATCTTCTCTGCCACGATCAGACACATGAGGAATTTCGTAGTCAAGACGCTCGCCAACGCCGCGGCCCTCGCCGTCGCCGTCTGGCTGCTTTCCGGCATCACGCTCGACGATTCGAGCAGCACGGGTCGCCGCGCCCTCTCGCTGATCCTGGTCGCCCTGGTCTTCGGCCTGGTCAACCTCTTCGTCAAGCCCCTCGTGAAGTTGCTCTCGTTCCCGCTGTTCATCCTGACGCTCGGCCTGTTCACCCTCGTCGTGAACGCCCTGATGCTGATGCTGACCTCGTGGCTGGCCAAGCAGTTCGACCTCAGCTTCCACGTCGACGGCTTCTGGACCGCCGTCCTCGGCGGCCTGATCATCTCCGTCGTCTCCTGGGCCGTGAACCTGGCCCTGCCCGACAAGAACTGAGCGGACCGCCCATGTACCGCGTGTGCTTCGTCTGCACCGGCAACATCTGCCGGTCCCCCATGGCCGAGTCCGTGTTCCGCTCCCAGGTCTCCGACGCCGGTCTCGACGACGTGGTCGAGGTGGACAGCGCCGGCACCGGCGGGTGGCACGAGGGCGACGGAGCGGACCCCCGCACCGTGTCCGTCCTGGAGGCCGCAGGCTATGAGCAGGACCACCGGGCCCGGCAGTTCCGGGCCTCGTGGTTCGACCGTCTGGACCTCGTCATCGCCCTCGACGCCGGACACCTCCGGGACCTGCGCACCCTCGCACCCACCCCCGAGGCCGCCGCCAAGGTCCGGCTGCTGCGCGCGTACGACCCGGCCGCCGACGCCCCACTCGACGTACCCGACCCGTACTACGGCTCCTACGAGGGGTTCGAGGAGTGCCTGGAACTGGTCCGCGCGGCCGGCCCCGGCCTGCTGGAAGCCGTACGGACCGCCCTGCGGGAACAGAAGGAGCCCACACCGTGAACGACCACGACCCCGCTGAGGCGGCACCCGGACGGCGCCGGCACGGCGACGGCACCCGCGCCGTCCGCGCCGGACTGCCCGAGCCCGTCAAGAACGAACCGACCCTTCCGGGGCCGGTCTTCGCCGCGCACTTCCACCTCCCCGGCGATGTGACGGGCCCGTACACCTACGGCCGCGACACCAACCCGACGTGGACCCTCCTGGAGCGGGCGATCGGCGAGTTGGAGGCACCCGGTCTCGCCGGCGTCGACACCGTCGTCTTCGCCTCCGGCATGGCCGCGGTCTCCGCCGTCCTGCTCTCCCAGGCCCGCACCGGCGACACCGTCGTCCTGCCCGACGACGGCTACCAGGCCCTTCCCCTGCTCCGCGAGCAGATGGAGGCGTACGGGATCCACGTGCGCACCGCGCCGACCGCGGACGAGGCGCAGCTCGCCGTCCTCGACGGGGCGCGGCTGCTGTGGATCGAGACCCCCTCCAACCCGGGGCTCGACGTGTGCGACGTGCGCCGTCTCGTGGGGGCCGCGCACGCCGGCGACACCCTGGTCGCCGTCGACAACACCCTCGCCACCCCGCTCGGGCAGCGCCCCCTGGAGCTCGGCGCGGACTTCTCCGTCGCCAGTGGGACGAAGGGGCTCACCGGCCACGGCGACCTGCTGCTCGGCTACGTGGTCTGCCGCGACCCGGAGCTCGCCGCGGGGATCCGCCGCTGGCGCAAGATCATCGGCGCCGTCCCGGGGCCCATGGAGGCCTGGCTCGCCCACCGCTCCCTGGCCACCATCCAACTGCGCGCCGAGCGCCAGTGGCACAACGCGCTCGCGCTCGCCGAAGCCCTGACGGACCGCGTCGAGGTGACCGGGCTGCGCTACCCGGGCCTGCCGTCGGACCCGTCCCACAAGACGGCCGGCCGGCAGATGAGCGGCTTCGGATCGGTGGTGTCCTTCACCCTTCCCGACCGGGCGCACGCGGAGCGGTTCATGGAGGCCCTGCACCTGGTCGAGGACGCCACGAGTTTCGGCGGCGTACGGTCCACCGCCGAGCGGCGCGGGCGTTGGGGCGGCGACGCCGTGTCGGAGGGGTTCATCCGCTTCTCCGCCGGGGCCGAGGACACCGAGGACCTGGTCGCGGACGTCCTACGGGCCTTGGACGCGGCGGGCGGCCCTGCGGGCTCCCCTGCCTGACGGGCACGGAGTACGACGGTCCGAGCCTCCCCCCAGGTGGCTCGGACCGTCCGGTTCCACCCGAAGGAAGAACCCTGCCGACAAGGCTAGTTGACTAAGCGTCAGAGTCCAATCACGGTAACGACAGGGGCCTATCCGCATATTTATAGTTGAAGGCCCCAACGAGAGGGGCCGTCATGGACCTGGCCCTGCTGCGCACCTTCGTCGCCGTGCACCGGGCGGGCTCGTTCACCCGGGCCGCCACACTCCTCGGGCTGTCACAGCCCGCCGTCACATCCCAGATCCGCACGCTCGAACGCCAGATCGGCCGCCCCCTGTTCCACCGCCGGGCCCGTGGAGTCACGCCCACGGCCGTCGGTGACGAGCTGGCCCACAAGGCCGCCCCGCACCTCGACGCGCTGCTACGGATCACCGAGACCGAACGGGAGGCCGCCGGCGCCTCGCGCACCCTCCACGTCGCCGGACCCCCCGAGTTCCTGGCCCTACGGGTGCTGCCCGCCCTCGCGCCCCTCGTCGGCCAGGGTCAGACCCTGCGCTCCGCCCTCCTGCCCGACGCGGAGGAGGCCCTGGAGGGGCTGGCCTCCGGGCAGCACGACCTCATCGTCACCACGGCCCGACCGCGCGGCGGCCTCTTCAGCGTCCGCACCCTCTGCGACGAGGAACAGGTCCTGGTCGCCGCGCCCTACTGGGCGGCCTTGGTCGACCCGGCCGAGTTGAGCGAGAAGGGTCCCGTCGCCCTGGACGGGATCCCGGTCGTCGAGGTGCACGAGACCCTGCCCCTGGTCACCCGATACTGGGCCGCCGTCTTCGACGCGACGCCGGAGTGCGCCGCCACCGTGGTGAGCCCCGACCTGCGGGCCGTGCTCGCGTGCGTGGGGGCCGGCGCCGGAATGGCGGTCGTACCGCGCTACCTCTGCCAGGACGCCCTCGACCGCGGCCAGATCGTCGCCCTGCTGGATCCCGCGTTACCCCCGCTGCGGACCTGGTTCCTGGCCGTACGGGCCGGCAGCCTCGCCCTGGCCCACCTCGCCCGCGCGCACGAGCGGCTGCTGAGCGCCGCCGTGCACTGGTGAGCCCCCGTCTTTCGGGCCGTGGCGCGTTTCAGAAGGGGTGTACCGGGCCACTCTTCTCCCATGACCGAACGTCCCGTGGTCAAACGCACCGCCCGCGCGATCCTGCTCGACGGTGACGACCTGATCCTCATCAAGCGCACCAAGCCCGGCATCGATCCGTACTGGCTCACCCCCGGCGGGGGGGTGGAAGCCTCGGACGCCACTGTCGTCGACGCCCTCCACCGCGAGATCCACGAGGAACTCGGCGCCAAGATCACCGACGTGGTGCCCTGCTTCGTCGACACCGTCGAACACATCGCGTCCGGTGGTGTGACCGGGGTCAAGGTGCAGCACTTCTTCGTCTGCCACCTCGAATCGATGGACCCCGCCCAGCGGCACGGCCCCGAGATCGACGAGCCCGAAGGCGAGTACGAGATCGTCCGTGTCCCGTTCAGCCGGGTCGGCATCGCCGCCGTCCACCTCGTCCCGCTGTCCCTGCGCCACTACCTCGACGGCAACATCGAGGGGGTACGCGCCATGCACGCACCCGACCTGGGCTGAGCGCCACGGGGAGCGGGCAGGCCGGGGCAGGCCCGACGGCGTCAGCCGGCCACGCCTGCCAGCTCCTCGACCGCGTCGTGCCGGATCCGGTCCCCGGGGATCCCGATCCGCTTGAGCGCGTCCACACCGCTGCGGATCATCGCCGCCGGCCCCGAGATGAAGGCGTCGTACGAGCTCCAAGGCCCGTGCTCGCCGACCGCCTGGGGCAGCTGCCCGGCCAGCCCCTCGCCGATCACCGGGCGTACCGACAGCCACGGGTGGGAGCGCTGGAGACCCAGCAGCGTGTCCTTGTCGTAGAGGTCGTGGTCGCTGCGCGCCCCGAAGAAGACCTCCATCGGACGGCGTTCGCCGTGCTCGGCCACGTCCTCGATCAGTGCCTTGATCGGCGCGATGCCGGTGCCACCGCCCAGGCACAGCATCCCGTTGTCGGTGGAGTGGTCGACCACCATCGATCCGGCGGGCGGCCCCAACCTCAGGACGTCACCCGGCTGTGCGTGCCGGACCAGGGCGTTGGAGACCCATCCGGCGGGAACGGCCTTGACGTGGAAGGAGAGGAGCCCGTCCGCGCGGGGTGCGGAGGCGAAGGAGTAGTGCCTCCAGACCCGTGGCCACCAGGGGGTCTCCAGGCTCGTGTACTGGCCCGCGAGGAACGGATAGGGCTGGTCGGGGCGGACGGTCAGCACCGCGATGTCAGAGGTGCGCAGATCGTGCGAGACCACCTCCGCGTGCCACCAGGCGGGGGCCTTCACCTCGTCCTCGGACGCGGCGTCGATCATGATCTGTGAGATGGCGGTGTAGGCGCGCACCCAGGCCGCCTCGGCCTCGGCGCCCCAGGTGAGGCTCGCGTACCGGGCCAACGCGCCGATCAGGGCCTCTCCCACCACCGGGTAGTGCCCGGCCATCGTGCCGTACTTGCGGTGTCCGGTACCGAGCCGGCGTAGGTAGGGGACGAGCACGTCCGGGCGGTCGATGTGTTCGGCGGCGGTCAGCAGGGCCTTCAGCAGCCGGTCCCGCTGCGCGTCCATGGCGGCCGGGAACATCCCCCGGACTTCGGGGTGCCCCGTGAAGACCAAGGCGTAGAAGTACGAGGTCATCTTGTCGGCGACGGGTTCGATCTCCGCGAGGGTGCGGCGGATGAGCACGGCATCGGGGGAGGGACCGGTGGTACCGCCCCCGGCGGGTATCCCCGTCGGTCTTGCCGATCTGGTGGGCGGAGCGTCCATGCGGTGCCTCGCTTCGAGCATCTCGGTCGGGTCTGCGCACTCCACGGCCTTGAATCCGTGGTTCCGGGATTCACAGCGTGCCGGCCGACCGGGAGCACGGCGGGGGAATGGGAAAAACAGCGTTTCGAACCCCCTTTCCCCCTAAGATGCCTCGACATTCGTCCGAGCCGCCCCCAGAAGCCGAAACGCCTCGCGCAAGTCACGACCTTCATAGACATGGGTCGCCCGCTCGACCAGATAGGGCCGCGCGTTCACGGCCACCGACGTGGCGACGGCTTCGAAGAGCACCGCGTCGGTCAAGGAGTCCCCGTACGCGACACAGTCGCCCAGGCCCACCCCGAACCGGGCGCACAGCTGGTCCGCGATCCCCACCTTGCCCTCGGGCGTGAGGATGCCCGCGATGTCCACAGGGCGGGTGAAGGGGACCTCCGGGAAGATCGAGCCGTGCGCCGCGTGCGCTCCCCACTCCATCAGGAGCTCCACGAAGAACGAGGGAGACAGCGAGATGACCGCGCAGTAGTCCCCCCGGTCCCGGATCTCCTGCCAGACCTCCCGGATGCCCGCCAGCCACGGAGCCCCGTCGAACGCCGCCCGGACCTGCGCGGTGGTCAGGTCCGCCCACAGCTCGCGCATCGCCAGCGAGAACGCCTGCGGTCCGATCTCACACGCCGCGAAGGCCCGCTCCAACTCCGCGATCTCCACTCCGACACCGAGCTGACGGGAGATCTCGACCGGAGCCGCCGAGCCGTACATCAGGGTTCCGTCGAGGTCGAAAAGGTGCAGCGTCGTCATGAACATCGAGGTTAATGCCTGTGTTTCACGTGAAACAGAGGGCGCGGCCCAGCCGTGTCCGATGAGTGTTTCACGTGAAACATCCGGCCTTCCCAGCCGCACCGGACGTCGATGTTTCACGTGAAACATCGACGTCCGGGAAGTCCAAACCCTCTGGACTCACACCCGGCCGATGATCCACTCTGGGCCGGTGACACCACCACCGCTCACCGAACTGCCGATCCGCACCCTCGCCCCGGACGACCTCCGGCACTGCGCGGACCTCTCCGAAGACCGCGGCTGGCCGCGCGAGGACCACAAGTGGGGCCTCCTCCTGGCTGCCGGAAACGGCTACGGCATCGACGCACCGGACGGCCGAGGACTGGCCGCGGTCTGCGTCGTCACCCGCTACGGGAACCCGGCCAAGCCCGATCTCGCGGCCATCGGAATGGTCCTCGTCGCCGACCGGTACGCACGCAGAGGTCTGGGGCGCCACCTCATGAAACACGTGTGCGACGGGGTCCTCGCCGGCATCCCGCTCACCCTGCACGCCACCCCGTACGGCCGCCCGCTCTACGAGGAACTCGGCTTCGACACCACGGGGCGCGCGGAAATGCTCCGGGGCACCTTCCGGCCCGAGGACGCCGAGGACGCCGAGGTCGCCAAGACCGTCCCGGCCACGGCAGCCACGGTCCGGCCCGCCACCGGCGAGGACATCCGGGCCATCGTCGTGCTGGACACGGAGGTGTTCGGCACGGACCGGACCCACCTGCTCACACGGCTGCCCGCCTTCGCCGACAAGGTGCTCGTGGCCGTGGACGCCTCCGGAGCCCTCACCGGCTACGCGGCCCTGTGGCCCAACATGGACACGCACGTCATCGGGCCCCTCATCGCCCGGGACCAGGCAACGGCCCGAGCACTGGTGACCTCCCTCGCCACCACCACCGAACGCCCCCTGCGCACCGATGTGGACGTGAGGCACGAGGAACTCCTGAGCTGGCTCAAGGGCCGCGGACTGGAGTCCCTCGCCTTCAACGCCGTCATGACCCGGGGCGTCCCGGGCCTCCCCGGAGACTGGACGCGCCGCTGGGCGCCGCTCACCGTCGCCGCCGGCTGAACAGACAGGAACCCCAAGTGACCGATGTGACCGATGCGACCGAACTTCCCGAACTGACCATCCGGCCCGCCGTCGAGGCCGATCTGCCCGCGATCGTCGCCATGCTGGCCGACGATCCGCTCGGCGCGACCCGTGAGTCCCCGGACGACCTCTCCCCCTACGTCACCGCCCTCAAGAGGCTGACCGAGGACCCCCACCAGCACCTCGTCGTCGCGGTACGGAGCGAACGGGTCGTGGGCACCCTCCAGCTCACGATCATCCCCGGACTGTCCCGCAAGGGCGCCACCCGCTCCCTCATCGAAGGCGTGCGCGTCCACGCCGACGAACGCGGCAGCGGCCTCGGCACCCGGTTCATCGAATGGGCGATCGACCAATCCCGGCGGGAGGACTGCCAACTGGTCCAGCTCACCTCGGACGTCACCCGCACCGACGCCCACCGCTTCTACGAGCGGCTCGGCTTCACCGCCTCGCACGTCGGGTTCAAGCTCGCCCTCTGAGGCGGCCTACCGCGTGGGCCGGGCCCTGTCACAGGCCCGGCCCTACGACCGGGAGGACCCGGGGACCCGCGACGGGCCTCAGCCGATGCCCCGCCACCCCTGCGGGTCCACCCCGCCGGGCACCGGAGCCTCGGGGTCGTAGGGCTCACGGGTGAAGACGAAGGACCCGAGGTCGAGGTGGCTCACCGAGCCGTCCGCGCGCCGGACCGCCTGCAGCGTCTCCCCCGCGTAGTAGCCCGTCAGGCCCGTCCACGAACCGTCGGGCTCCGCGCGGAACCGGGCCGCGCGGCCGCTCACCCCCACCGGGCCCAGTTCCAGGGAGCCGTCCGCCTTCAGGCGCACCACGTGGGCGGCGGTGCCCCAGTACCAGGGCCCGCACACCTCCAACGGCACCCGGTCGGCCTCCCGGAAGGGCCGCCACGGCTCGGGGAAGCGCGGCTCCGCCTCCGCCACGATCCCGATGAGATCCGCCGCCACGGTCGAAGCGGGCACCCCCGACGTGCAGTTCGCGAGGACGATCGCCGCCACGTCGTCGGCCTCGCTCAGCCACAGGCCCGCGACGAACCCGGGCAGCGAGCCGCCGTGCCCGGCCAGCCGGCGCCCGCCCCGGACGCTCAGCTGCGTCCCGAGTCCGTATCCCGCGTCCTCGGAGCCCGTCTCCGCGGGCGCCTCGGCGGTCCGCATCTCCCGTACGCTCGCCACGCTCAGCACCCGCTCGTCCCCGTGGGTCAGGAAGGCGGCGAACCGCGCGAGGTCCCGCGCCGTGGACCAGAGTTGGCCCGCCGCGGCCATGATGCCCAGGTCCTCCGACGGTTCGGGCATCATCACGTCCGCCCACGGATGCACGGCCCAGCCGCCGGCGTGCGGTGCCCGCGGCTGCCCGCTCGTCCGCTCCAACCCCAGCGGCTCCAGCACCTCGGCCCGCAACGCGTCCTCCCACGGCTTGCCGCGGAGAGCCTCGACGAGCGAACCCAGCAGGGTGTAGCCCGGGTTGGAGTAGTGGTGCCTTCGCCCCGGCACCTGCTTGAACGGCTCTTCGCCCAGCACCTCGGCGAGCCCGGGCCGCAGTTCGGCGGACGAACGTTCCCACCACGCGCCCGGGGTCTCGGCGGCCAGACCTCCGGTGTGCGCGAGCAGTTGGGCGATCGTCACCTCGTCGGCGCCGGTTCCGGGCAGGTGCCTGCCCAGCGGATCCGACAGTTCCAGGAGCCCCTCGTCGCGCAGCCGCATCACCAGAACGGCCGTGAAGGTCTTGGTGATCGACCCGATCCGGTACTGGACGTCCCCGTCGGGCCCGTGCCCCTCGACGCAGGTCCGCGAACCCTCCCAGATCACCTCTCCGCCACGGACGACCGCCGCCACCACCGAAGGGGCGCGTCCCTCGCTCTGCGCGAGGGCGATCCGGCGGCTGAGCGCACGCCGGGTGACAGGGAGCAGTTCCAGGTCTTCAGAGAGTGCGTCCATGATCGGATGCTACGTGTTGGCCATGTCCACGAACCGCGAATAATGGCCCTGGAAGGCCACGGTGATGGTGGCCGTCGGACCGTTACGGTGCTTGGCCACGATCAGGTCCGCCTCGCCGGCGCGGGGGGACTCCTTCTCGTAGGCGTCCTCGCGGTGCAACAGGATCACCATGTCCGCGTCCTGCTCGATCGAGCCCGATTCACGCAGGTCGGAGACCATCGGCTTCTTGTCGGTTCGCTGTTCGGGACCACGGTTCAGCTGGGAGAGCGCGATCACCGGCACCTCCAGCTCCTTGGCGAGGAGCTTGAGGTTTCGCGACATGTCGGAGACCTCTTGCTGACGGCTCTCGGGCCGGCGCGAGCCACCCGACTGCATCAGCTGGAGGTAGTCGATGACGACGAGGGAGAGGTCGCTGCGCTGCTTGAGCCGGCGGCACTTGGCCCGGATCTCCATCATCGACAGGTTCGGGGAGTCGTCGATGTACAGCGGCGCGGCCGAGACGTCGGGCATCCGGCGCGCGAGCCGGGTCCAGTCGTCGTCGGTCATCGTGCCCGAGCGCATGTGGTGCAGCGCCACCCGGGCCTCCGCCGAGAGCAGGCGCATCGCGATCTCGTTGCGGCCCATTTCGAGGGAGAAGATGACGCTGGGCAGGTTGGCCTTGATCGAACACGCCCGGGCGAAGTCCAGGGCGAGGGTCGACTTGCCCATGGCGGGACGGGCGGCGATGACGATCATCTGGCCCGGGTGTAGGCCGTTGGTCAGGGAGTCGAGGTCGGTGAACCCGGTCGGGACGCCGGACATCTGGCCGCTGCGCGAACCGATGGCCTCGATCTCGTCGAGCGCGCCCTCCATGATGTCGCCCAGCGGCAGGTAGTCCTCGGAGGTCCGCTGCTCGGTGACGGCGTAGATCTCGGCCTGGGCGCTGTTGACGATCTCGTCCACGTCACCGTCGGCCGCGTATCCCATCTGCGTGATCTTCGTACCGGCGGCGACCAGGCGCCGCAGGACGGCCCTCTCGTGGACGATCTCCGCGTAGTACTCGGCGTTCGCCGCGGTCGGCACGGACTGCACCAGGGTGTGCAGGTACGAGGCCCCGCCGACCTTGCTGATCTCTCCGCGTCGGGTCAGCTCCGCACCGACCGTGATCGGGTCGGCGGGCTCTCCCTTGGCGTACAGGTCCAGGATGGCCTGGAAGATCGTCTCGTGCGAGGGGCGGTAGAAGTCGTGGCCCTTGATGACCTCGATCACGTCCGCGATGGCGTCCTTGGAGAGCAGCATGCCGCCGAGCACGGACTGCTCGGCGTCCAGGTCCTGCGGCGGGACGCGCTCGAAGCCGCCTCCGCCGCCGTCCCAGGAGCCGCCCTCGCGACCCCGGTCGGACTGGTCGTCCCCGCGACCGCGGCCTTCGCCACCGCGGCGCGAACGGGCGGGCAGACGGTCACTGGGACCGCTGTCGGCCCAGGGGTCGTCCATGGGCTCGGGCATGCTCACCGGGCCGCCTCCTCCCGTCCGCAACGCGGACCTCGCCGTGTCACTCTTTCTACGACACGGCTCTGACATTTGGGGCACCCGGACCGGCTGTCGGCGCGTCGGGCAACGCACCACGGTAGGCCCGCGAGCGACGTCAGCCAATCTTGTTATCCACAGGCTGTGTGGATGAGATGTGGACGACGGACCCAATGCTGTGGGTAACTCCCCCGAAGCTGTGCACGGAGCGGGGGACGACGCTGTGGACAAAATCACCCGACCCACCCTCTCACCACACCTGACCTGCGGATTCTCCGCCTGATGGCTGTGGGCGAGAAATTTCTTGGCCACTGTCTCAAGATCGCCTCCAATGGGGTGTCAAGAACGCCCAAGTCAGCGCAGTGGTAAGGGCCACAAAGCCATTGCATCCATTACCTGTGGAAGATTAGGTTGGCCACATGACACAGGCCCCCCTCGCGCTGAAGGACGCCCCGGGACGACACGACCGCGAGATCCTCGCCCTCGCCGTCCCGGCCTTCGGCGCACTCGTCGCCGAGCCCCTCTTCGTGATGGCGGACAGCGCCATCGTGGGCCATCTCGGCACCCCCCAACTGGCGGGCCTCGGGATCGCCGCCGCACTGTTGACCACCGCCGTGAGCATCTTCGTCTTCCTCGCCTACGCCACCACCGCCGCGGTCTCCCGACGGGTCGGCGCGGGCGATCTCCCGGCGGCCATCCGTCAGGGCATGGACGGCATCTGGCTCGCGCTGCTGCTCGGCGTCGCCGTGGTCGCGGCCGCGCTGTCGAGCGCGCCCTCCCTGATCGACCTCTTCGGCGCCTCGGACTCCGCCACCCCGTACGCGATCACCTACCTACGGATCTCCGTCCTCGGCATCCCCGCCATGCTCGTGGTCCTCGCGGCCACCGGGGTCATCCGAGGCCTCCAGGACACCCGTACGCCGCTCTACGTGGCCATCGGGGGCTTCGCCCTCAACGGCATCCTCAACGTCGGCCTGGTCTACGGCGCGGGCCTCGGCATCACCGGATCCGCCTGGGGCACCGTCATCGCCCAGTGGGCCATGGCCGCCGTCTACCTCGTCGTGGTCGTCCGGGGCGCCCGGCGCCACGGTGCGTCCCTCCGGCCGGACACCGCCGGCATCCGGGCCTGCGCGCAGGCCGGCGCCCCCCTGCTGGTCCGCACCCTCTCCCTGCGCGCCATCCTGATGCTCGCCACCGCCGTGGCCGCCCGGCTCGGCGACGCCGACATCGCCGCCCACCAGATCCTGCTGTCGCTGTGGAGCCTGCTCGCCTTCGCCCTGGACGCCATCGCCATCGCCGGTCAGGCCATCGTCGGCCGCTACCTGGGCGCCGGGGACAGCGAGGGCGCCAAGGCGGTCTGCCGCCGCGTGGTGCGCTGGGGCATCGTGGCCGGCCTGGTGCTCGGGCTTCTGGTGGCCTTGGCCCGCCCGGTCTTCATCCCGCTGTTCACCAGTGACCCCGTGGTGGAGGACGCCCTGCTGCCCGGCCTGCTGGTGGTGGCTCTGACCCAGCCCGTCAGCGGGATCGTCTTCGTCCTGGACGGGGTGCTCATGGGGGCGGGCGACGGCCCGTACCTCGCCAAGGCCATGGTGCTGACCCTCGCGGTGTTCGCTCCGGCGGCACTGCTGGTGCCCGCTCTCGGCGGCGGTCTGACGGCCCTGTGGTGGGCCATGACCCTGATGATGCTGGTCCGAATGGTCACCCTCCAGCTCCGGGCCCGCTCGGGCCGCTGGCTGGTCACGGGCGCCTCCCGCTGACCCCCGTCGGTGATGTTTCACGTGAAACATCACCGACCGCACGACCCGGGAACGACGAAGGGCCGCACTCCGGAGGAGTGCGGCCCTTCATGCGCTGCCCTTAGGCGGCGACGACCTCGATGCCCACGTTCGCGGCGACCTCGGCGTGCAGACGCACGGAGACCTGGTACGAACCGAGGGTCTTGATCGGGGTGCCCAGCTCGACGCGGCGCTTGTCGACCTTCGGGCCACCGGACGCCTCGATCGCCGAAGCGATGTCGGACGGCGTCACGGAACCGAAGAGACGACCGGCGTCACCCGCGCGGGTGGCCAGACGGACCTTCACGCCTTCGAGCTTGGCCTTGAACTCGTTGGCCTGCTCGATGGTCGCGATCTCGTGGATCTTGCGGGCGCGGCGGATCTGCGCCACGTCCTTCTCGCCACCCTTGGTCCAGCGGATCGCGAAACCACGCGGGACCAGGTAGTTGCGAGCGTAACCGTCCTTGACGTCGACGACATCGCCGGCGGTGCCGAGGCCAGATACCTCGTGGGTCAGGATGATCTTCATTTTTCGGTCACCCTTTCCTTATCGCGCGGTGGACGTGTAGGGCAGCAGCGCCATCTCACGGCTGTTCTTGACGGCCGTGGCGACGTCACGCTGGTGCTGCGTGCAGTTGCCGGTAACGCGGCGGGCACGGATCTTGCCGCGGTCGGAAATGAACTTCCGCAGCATGTTCGTGTCCTTGTAGTCCACGTACACGGTCTTGTCCTTGCAGAACGCGCAGACCTTCTTCTTAGGCTTGCGCACAGGCGGCTTCGCCATTGTGTCTCTCCTGTGTGATCAAGAAGTGTGGATACGAGCTGCCCTAGAAGGGCGGCTCGTCCGAGTAGCCACCGCCGGAGCCGCCGGAACCGCCGGAGCTTCCGCCCCAGCCGCCCCCGCCGCCACCCTGCTGCTGCTGGCCGCCGGCCGGCGCGCTGGACGCCCACGGGTCGTCGGAGGGAGCTCCGCCGCCCTGAGGGGCGCCGCCGCCGCTGGGGGCTCCGCCCCAGCCACCGCCGCCGCCACCCTGCTGCTGACCGCCACCGGCACCGCCGCCGTATCCACCCTGGCCACCGCGACCGGTGGTCTTGGCGACCTTGGCCGTGGCGGTCTTCAGGCTGGGGCCGACTTCCTCGACGTCCAGCTCGTAGACCGTGCGCTTGACACCCTCGCGGTCCTCGTACGACCGCTGCTTCAGCCGGCCCTGCACGATGACGCGCATGCCCCGCTGAAGGGACTCGGCGACGTTCTCGGCCGCCTGACGCCAGACCGAGCAGGTGAGGAACAGGCCTTCGCCGTCCTTCCACTCATTGGTCTGCTTGTCGAAGATGCGGGGAGTGGACGCGACACGGAACTTCGCGACCGCCGCACCCGAGGGGGTGAAGCGCAGCTCGGGGTCGTCGACGAGATTGCCGACGACCGTGATGACGGTCTCGCCTGCCATGGATGAACCTCTCGGCGGGGATGTGCTGCTGGGCTGCTGTGCTACTCGTTCCCGACTACCGCTGAACCGAAGTTCAGTGGGTCTCGGGGCGAAGGACCTTGGTCCGGAGAACCGACTCGTTCAGGTTCATCTGTCGGTCAAGCTCCTTGACGACCGCAGGCTCGGCCTGAAGGTCGATGACCGAGTAGATGCCCTCGGGCTTCTTCTTGATCTCGTAAGCGAGACGACGACGGCCCCAGGTGTCGACCTTCTCGACCTTTCCATTGCCCTCACGGACGACGGAAAGGAAGTTCTCGATCAACGGGGAGACAGCGCGCTCCTCGAGATCGGGGTCGAGGATGACCATCACTTCGTAGTGACGCATGTGGAACCCACCTCCTTTGGACTCAGCGGCCACGGTCGTTCCGTGGCAGGAGGGTCGTGATGCGTGCGCACGGTGCCTGGATCAGACACCGCGCAGTCCTACAGACTACCCGCTCGACTCCTTCCGGTTGAAATCCGGCGGGGAGGGGACACAATCTGTATCCATCGGGTGTGCTCGGTGCTATGCCCCCGGCCCCAGCCGGAGGAGGCCCGCAGCACCGCTCTGCTTCAGCCAGGAGGTGCCTTCCGATGGCACAGGCAATGCGACCCCAGTCCTCCATCTCGCTCTTCGCGACGGACGGCAAGTCCCACCCCCTGCAGGACACCCTGCTGGCGGTCACCCTGATCCTCGGCGCCGTGGCGTTCGTCACTGGCTTCTTCGACCATCTGCACCTGATCAGCTCGTGGGCCGGGCTGATCGGGATCGTGACCGGGGCCTACGGCCAGTTCGTCTCGATCACGACACGCGAACGCTTCGCACTGATCATCGGCCTTGGCGCGTCTGCCGTCGGCTTCTACCTCGGAATGGCGCACGGCGGCCTCTTCGGCGGCTGGCTGGGCTGACCGGGGGACCTCCGCGACAGGGCGCCGGCCTCCCACCGGCCCGGGCTCCGGCCCGTCCCCCAGATGGGTGGCGCCCCCGTCGCAGTAGGCTTCGCGCCATAGCCAGCGAAGCCGCCGAGGAGACACCCCGCATGAGCCTGTCCCTGAGGACCATCAGCCGAGAGCAGCACCTGGGTTACCTCCAGAGCCTGCCGTCGGCGAGCCACTGCCAGGTGCCGGCGTGGGCCGACGTCAAGAACGAGTGGCGTTCGGAGAACCTCGGTTGGTTCGACGCCCACGGTGAACTCGTCGGCGCCGCGCTCGTGTTGTACCGGCAGTTGCCCAAGGTGAAGCGCTACCTCGCGTACCTCCCCGAGGGCCCCGTCATCAACTGGTACGCCCCCAATCTGGAGGAATGGCTCCAGCCGATGCTGGCCCACCTCAAGCAGCAGGGCGCCTTCACCGTGAAGATGGGCCCGCCCGTCGTCATCCGGCGCTGGAACTCCACCGCGATCAAGGCCGGGATCCAGGACCCGGACGTCAAGCGCCTGCGCGACGTCGAGGCATCCGTGATCGAGCCCCGCGCCTTCGAGGTGTCCGACAAGCTGCGCCGCATGGGCTGGCAGCAGGCCGAGGACGGCGGCGCCGGCTTCGGCGACGTCCAGCCCCGGTACGTCTTCCAGGTGCCGCTCGCGAACCGCTCGCTGGACGACGTCCTCAAGGGCTTCAACCAGCTGTGGCGCCGCAACATCAAGAAGGCCGAGAAGGCCGGCGTCGAGGTCGTCCAGGGCGGTTACGAGGACCTGGCCACCTGGCAGCACCTGTACGAGATCACCGCTGAGCGCGACAAGTTCCGCCCGCGCCCGCTCAGTTACTTCCAGCGCCAGTGGACGGCCCTCAACTCCGAGGACCCCAACCGCATGCGCCTGTACATCGCCAAGCACGAGGGGGAGCCGCTGGCCGCCGCCACGATGCTCACCGTCGGCCAGCACGTCTGGTACTCGTACGGCGCTTCCGCCAACCACAAGCGCGAGGTCCGTCCCTCGAACGCCATGCAGTGGCGCATGCTGCGCGACTCGTACGCGCTCGGCGCCAGCGTCTACGACCTGCGCGGCATCAGTGACACCCTGGACGAGAACGATCACCTGTTCGGTCTGATCCAGTTCAAGGTGGGTACGGGCGGCGAGGCCGTGGAGTACGTCGGCGAGTGGGACTTCCCGCTCAACAAGGTGCTGCACAAGGCGCTCGACATCTACATGTCGCGTCGCTGACCTCCCCACCGCCCCACCACACACCGCTGCACCAGGCAGCTTTTCCAGAGAGGCTCCGGACGGGCATGGCGCTCACGCTCTACGTCGACACCGCGCGCTGGCGTGCGCACCAGAAGCAGATCACCGACCAGTTCCCGGGACTGATCCCGGTCTGCAAGGGCAACGGCTACGGCTTCGGCCACGAGCGGTTGTGCGAGGAGGCGACCCGGATGGGCGCCGACATCCTCGCGGTCGGCACCACCTATGAGGCCGCCAAGATCAAGGACTGGTTCGGCGGCGACCTGCTCGTCCTCACGCCGTTCCGGCGCGGTGAGGAGCCCGTTCCGCTGCCTGACCGGGTGATCCGGTCGGTGTCCTCGGTGGACGGGGTGCGCGGTCTCGTCGGCGCCCGGGTGGTCATCGAGTGCATGAGCTCGATGCGTCGCCACGGGGTGTCCGAGCAGGACCTGGGCCTGCTCCAGTCCGCGATCGAGGACGTCCGGCTGGAGGGCTTCGCCCTGCACCTGCCGCTCGACCGCCCCGACGGCTCGGACGCCGTCGAGGAGGTCATCGGCTGGATGGACCGGCTGCGCGCGGCCCGGCTGCCGCTGCACACCATGTTCGTCAGCCACCTGCGGGCCGAGGAGCTGATCCGGCTCCAGCAGCAGTTCCCGCAGACCCGCTTCCGGGCCAGGATCGGAACCCGCCTGTGGCTGGGCGACCACGAGGCGACCCAGTACCGGGGCGCCGTCCTGGACGTCACCCGCGTGTCCAAGGGGGACCGGTTCGGCTACCGCCAGCAGAAGGCCGCCTCCGACGGCTGGCTGGTCGTGGTCGCGGGCGGCACCTCGCACGGTGTGGGCCTGGAGGCCCCCAAGGCCCTGCACGGGGTGATGCCCCGCGCCAAGGGCGTCGCCAGGGCGGGCCTGGCCACCGTCAACCGCAACCTGTCGCCCTTCGTCTGGGCCGGCAAGCAGCGCTGGTTCGCGGAGCCCCCGCACATGCAGGTGTCGATCCTGTTCGTGCCCTCGGACTCCACCGAGCCGAGGGTGGGCGACGAACTGGTGGCGCACCTGCGGCACACCACCACCCAGTTCGACCGCGTCCTGGACTCCTGACCGGTCCGACCGGTCCGCCCGGTCAGGCCCCGGGGCCCGTGCCCCAGTCGACCCGCTGTCCCTCCGAAGGCGCCGCGTACCGCGGCGCCTTCGGCGCGTTCGACAGCGTGAAGACGTCCTCGGTCCCGTCCAGCACGCCGCCGGAGGGGTCGTCGGAACCGTCGCGCCGTACGACGTCCCGCTCCGGCATCAGGATGTCGCGCACCACGACGGCGCACAGGTAGAGCGTCGTCAGCAGGTGGGCGGCGATCGCCAGCTGGTAGCCCTCGACGGGCAGTCCCTGGTGCTTGTCCCCGCTGGTCGTGTAGGCGAGGTAGAACCAGATCCCGAAGAAGTAGACGACCTCGCCGGCCTGCCAGATCAGGAAGTCGCGCCAGCGGGGCCGGGCGAGCGCGGCCAGCGGGATGAGCCACAGCACGTACTGCGGCGAGTAGACCTTGTTGGCCAGGATGAAGGCGGCGACGACCAGGAAGGCCAACTGCGCGAATCGGGGGCGCCGGGGCGCCGTCAGGGTGAGCAGACCGATGCCGAGGCAGAGCAGCAGGGTCAGGCCGGTCGCGTAGGAGTTGGCACCCTCCAAGGGGTTGCCGGTGCGCTGGGAGATCAGCAGCCAGACGGAGCCGAAGTCGATGGGCCGCTCCTGGCTGAACACGTAGAAGCGCTTCCAGCCGTCCCAGGCGAACCACATCACCGGCAGGTTCACCACGAGCCAGGCGACCACGGCGCCGAGGGCCGCCGCGGCGAAGGCCCGCCATTTGCCGGCCCGCCAGCAGAGCACGAACAGCACACCGAGCAGCAGCGCGGGGTAGAGCTTCGCCGCGGTGGCCAGGCCGATGAAGACACCGGCGAGCAGGGGCCGACCGCGTGACCACATCAGCATCGCGACGGCGGCGAGGGCGACGGCCGGCAGGTCCCAGTTGATGGTGGCGTTCAGGGCGAAGGCGGGCGCCAGCGCGAGGAGCAGGGCGTCCCAGGGCCTGCGGCGGTGGGTGCGGGCGACACAGACGGCGAGGACCGCCGCACAGGCCATCAGCATCCCGGCGTTGACCATCCAGTACATCTGCTCGCGGTGCTGGACGGTGCCGCCGGTGGGCGTCAGCCAGGCCGCGACCTGCATGAACGCGCCGGTGAGCACCGGGTACTCCAGGTACTGCATGCCCCCGAACTTGGGGTCCACGGCGGCGTCGGGGAACTTGTCGAAGTAGGGCGTGAGGCCTTCGGCGAAGCCGCGGGCCGAGTACAGGTGCGGGATGTCGGAGTAGCAGGCGTGGGTGTACTGGGAGCCCGCTCCCCGGAACCAGGCCCAGTCGTAGCAGGGCACCTTCTGCACCATGCCGAGCGCGAACAGGCCGAGGACCACCAAGACCACCACGCGGACCGGCCCCAGCCAGTGGGCCCCCAGCCGGGCGTAGCGGCCCATGGGGCCGCCGATGAACTCGCTGCCGGCCGCGGCGACCTCGTCCTGCTGGGTGGGCAGTACCGGCCGGTCCTCGTGCACCTTGGTCATGCGCTCATCCTGCCGTACCGCACCGGGCACGGGGGAGGGCCGCCGCACGGGGTGCGACGGCCCTCCTGTTCACGGGTGGGGCGGGTGGGGCCGGGATCAGCCGCCCGCGCCCATGACACTGCCCCAGTTGGTCCCGCCGGGCCTGCCCGGCCTGCCGGTGGACGGGGAGGGGTTGCCGGTGGTGCCGCCGGCCGGGAGGCCGCCGTCGCCGCCGTTCGCGTCGCCGCCGTTGGCGTTGCCGCCGTTGCCGGTGCCCGCGATGGTCGCCGGGTCGCACTTGTCCAGCTTCCACGGCCGGCAGGACGGCTTGCCGCCGTCGGACGGGGACGGGGAGACCAGCGAGGGCGAGGGGGAGGGAGGGGTCGAGGGAGAGACGGACGGCGACGGGGGGGCCGCCGGGGTGGGGGTCGGCGCGCCGGCCGCGTCCGCGGTGACCCCGATGTCCTCCGCCTCGGGGAAGCGCTCGACGGCGGTTCCCTTGAGCGCCTCGCGCATGTACTCGGTCCAGATCGCCGCGGGGATGTCACCACCGTGGATGGAGTCGACTCCACCCACGTGGTTCATGGAGAGCAGCTTGCGCTCGGTGCCCTTGGCGTTCGGGTCGCTGCGGAACAGGGTCACCGACGTGGACAGCTGCGGGGTGTAGCCGACGAACCAGGCCGACTTGTTCTGGTCGGTGGTGCCGGTCTTGCCCGCCGCGGGCCGGCCGAGCTTCTTGGCCTTGGTGCCGGTGCCGTTCTGAACGACGTTCTCCAGGACCTTGGTGATGTTGTCCGCGACGGAGTCGTCCATGGCCCGGGACTCCTTGGGCTTCTCGAACCCGGGCACCGGGTTGCCGTTCTTCTCGACGCTCGTGACCGAGTACGGCTCGCGGTGGGTGCCGGAGGCGGCGAAGGTGGCGTAGGAGTCGGCCATGCGGATGGCACTGGGGGTCGAGGTGCCGAGCGCGAACGAGGCGTTGTTGGACCCGTCCATGGACTCGTCCAGGATCCCGGTGGACTTCGCCACCGCGCGGACCTTGCTGTGGCCGACGTCGAAGATGAGCTGGGCGAAGGGAACGTTGATCGACTGTCGCATCGCCTCGTCGAGCGTCACGTAGCCGTGGGCCTCGGGGCTCTCGTTCTTCTGCCGGAAGGGGGTGCCATCGCTCGCGAGCAGGGGCTTGCCGTCCCGGTTCTTGATCACCGTGAGGTCGTCGGCGTTGTACTTGCTGTCGACGGAGATGCCCCGGCCGTTGGAGTTCTGGGTGCCGTACTGCATGGCCGCGGCCAGGACGTACGGCTTCCAGGTGGAGCCGACGGGGACGCCGGAGGTGTTGGCGTTGTTGTTGAAGTACTTGTGATCGAAGCCGGGGCCGCCGTACAGGGCCACGAGGGCGCCGGTCTTGACGTCGACCGAGGCGGCGCCGAACTGCACGAAGGTGTCGAACTCGGGGCGCTTCTTCTCGTCGAGGAAGTCGTCCCGGGTGTCCTCCACCGCCTTCACCAGGGCGTCCACCTTGGGCTTCTGGAAGGTGGTCTTGATCGTGTAGCCGCCCAGGGCCAGCTTCTCGGCGGTGATCCCCTCGTTCTTCGTGACGTACGTCTTGGCCACGTCGACCAGGTAGCCGATCTGGCCCGACAGGCCCTTGGCCTGCGCGAAGTCGACCCGCTCGGGGAATCCGGCGCTCTTGTACCGGTCGCGTTCGGCCGGATCCATGCGCCCCACCTGGACCTCACGGTCGAGCACCCATGCCCAGCGCTCCCGGGCACGGCCCTCGTTCAGAAGGGGGGTGGCTGCCGTGCCGAGGCCGCCGTCCGGGTTGTAGAGGTTGGGTCCCTTGAGGACCGAGGCGAGGAAGGCGCACTGGGAAGGGTCGAGTTCCTTGGCGTCCTTGTCGAAGTAGGCGCGGGCGGCCGCCTGGATGCCGTAGGCGTCACGACCGTAGTAGGCGGTGTTGAGGTACCCCGCCATGACGGTGTCCTTCTTGACCGTCGTGCCGAGCTTGATCGCGATGAACAGCTCGGTGACCTTGCGCTTGAGCGTCTGCTCGGAGTCCAGGTAGGTGTTCTTCACGTACTGCTGGGTGATCGTCGAGCCGCCCTGGGTGGAACCTCCGGTGGCCATGTTCACCACGGCGCGGGCGATGCCCTTCGGGTCGACGCCCTTGTCCGAGTCGAAGGACTCGTTCTCCGCCGCGATCACGGCGTTCCGCATACCGAGCGGAATCTTGTCGATCGGGATGATCTGGCGGTTCGTGCTGCCGCCCGTCGCGACCATCTGCGAACCGTCGGCCCACTGGAACACGTTGTTCTGGGCCACGGCCGCCTTGTTCTCGTCAGGCGTGCCGACGCTCGCGATGCCGATGCCGGCGCCCGCGACGATGACGGAGAAGAAGCCGAGGGTCGTGCCGCCGACCAGCTTCCAGGAGGGCACGAAGCGCTTCCAGCCGTCCTTGCCGGCGCGGGGGTAGTCGATGAGGCGTCTGCCTCCCTTGGCCCCCTTGTCCCCCTTCCCACCTGCGCGTCCCCGGGGCGGGGTGCCTCGTGGGGAGGCCCGGCGGGCGTCGGCGCGGTTGCCGTGGGAGGACGGTTCTCCGTACGGGCCGGCAGGCGACGAGGTGGGTACGTCACGTCCGGGGCCGGAACCTCGGCCGGGGTGCTGCTGGGCAGCCCGGCGGGACGCGGCGCGGCCGCCGCCCTGGGACTGCGGCGGTTTGCGGCGGTGCTCGCTCATCGAACGACTACTCCTCGGGCAGGCGAGTGGCCTGGAAGCGGCAGACGGTTCCGGTTCGCCCGGCGTCTTGCCGCACAGACTACGCACGGTCAAAACCCAACCAGTGCCGAAGTTCACCCCAAATCAGGCAACTTGCGTCGTACGAATTGGTGATGTGACGCCGGTCACCACGTCACCGCTTGTCGTCCGGGGCCTCCCGTTCTATCGTCTGGATGTATCGAGCCGATACATCAGCTCGGCATAAAACTCAGGGACAGTGACTCAGAGGTGGGGAGGCAGGCGGATGAGCAGACGCTCCGGCATCCTCGAATTCGCCGTCCTCGGCCTGCTTCGCGAGTCCCCCATGCACGGTTACGAGCTCCGCAAGAGGCTCAACACCTCGCTGGGAGTCTTCCGAGCGTTCAGCTACGGGACCCTCTATCCCTGCCTCAAGACGCTGGTCGCCAACGGCTGGTTGATCGAGGAGCCGGGCCATGCCCCGGAGGACGCTGTCGCCGCTTCACTCGCAGGGCGCCGCGCCAAGATCGTCTATCGGTTGACGGCCGCCGGCAAGGAGCACTTCGAAGAGCTCCTGTCACACACCGGCCCCGACACCTGGGAAGACGAGTCCTTCGCCGCCCGCTTCGCCTTCTTCGGTCAGACCGAGCGGGAAGTGCGGATGCGCGTACTGGAGGGCCGCCGCAGCCGGCTGGAGGAGCGCCTCGAGAAGATGCGCGCCTCATTGGCCCGCACCCGGGAGCGCCTCGACGACTACACGCTCGAGCTGCAACGCCACGGAATGGAATCCGTGGAGCGTGAAGTCCGCTGGCTGAACGAGCTCATCGAGAGTGAGCGGGCGGGACGGGATCAGAGACGACCCGGACCGTCCGACGAAACTGCAAAGTGAGACCTGCATCTCGCAGGCCTCGTCCGAGAACAAACAGGGAGCAACCGGAATGGGTTCGGTTCGCGTAGCCATCGTCGGCGTGGGCAACTGCGCCGCCTCGCTGGTGCAGGGCGTCGAGTACTACAAGGACGCCGACCCGGCGGCCAAGGTCCCCGGTCTGATGCACGTCCAGTTCGGCGACTACCACGTGCGTGACATCGAGTTCGTCGCGGCGTTCGACGTCGACGCGAAGAAGGTCGGCCTCGACCTCTCGGACGCCATCGGCGCCAGCGAGAACAACACCATCAAGATCTGCGACGTCCCGAACGCGGGCGTGACCGTGCAGCGCGGCCACACCCTGGACGGCCTGGGCAAGTACTACCGCCTGACGATCGAAGAGTCCGCCGAGGCTCCGGTCGACATCGTCCAGATCCTCAAGGACCGTCAGGTCGACGTCCTGATCTGCTACCTGCCCGTCGGTTCCGAGCAGGCGGCGAAGTTCTACGCCCAGGCTGCCATCGACGCCAAGGTCGCCTTCGTCAACGCCCTCCCGGTCTTCATCGCCGGCACCAAGGAGTGGGCTGACAAGTTCACCGAGGCCGGTGTCCCGATCGTCGGCGACGACATCAAGTCCCAGGTCGGCGCCACCATCACGCACCGCGTGATGGCGAAGCTCTTCGAAGACCGCGGTGTCCGCCTTGAGCGCACCATGCAGCTGAACGTCGGCGGCAACATGGACTTCAAGAACATGCTGGAGCGCGACCGTCTGGAGTCGAAGAAGATCTCCAAGACGCAGGCCGTCACCTCGCAGATCCCGGACCGCGACATGGGCGAGAACAACGTCCACATCGGCCCGTCCGACTACGTCGCGTGGCTCGACGACCGCAAGTGGGCCTACGTCCGCCTCGAAGGCCGTGCCTTCGGTGACGTCCCGCTCAACCTCGAGTACAAGCTCGAGGTCTGGGACTCCCCGAACTCCGCCGGTGTCATCATCGACGCCCTGCGCGCCGCGAAGATCGCCAAGGACCGCGGTATCGGTGGCCCGATCCTGTCGGCCTCCAGCTACTTCATGAAGTCCCCGCCGGTGCAGTACTTCGACGACGAGGCCTTCGCGAACGTCGAGAAGTTCATCAAGGGCGAGGTCGAGCGCTAGTCGCTCCACCGGTCGGACCGGAGGTCTCCGGACACCTGGTCGTCGACTGTTCTTATGCCGAGGGTCCCCGGGCAAATCTGCCCGGGGACCCTCGGCATGTGTGACCCTTGCCCTCATGCCCGTCGTACGTGATCTGCGCGTACTCCTGCGCCTGAGGGATTTCCGCAACCTGCTCGCCGTACGTCTGCTGTCCCAGGCCGCCGACGGTGTCTACCAGGTCGCGCTCGCGACCTATGTGGTCTTCTCCCCGGAAAAGCAGACCTCCCCCGCCGCCATCGCCTCGGCCATGGCCGTGCTGCTCCTGCCCTATTCGGTCGTCGGGCCCTTCGCCGGGGTACTGCTGGACCGATGGCCACGCCGCCAGGTCCTGCTCTACGGCAACCTGTTGCGGGCCTTCCTCGCCTGCCTCACCGGGGTGTTGATCGTCGCCCACGTACCGGACTGGCTGTTCTACGCCTCGGCCCTGTCGGTGACCGGCGTGAACCGCTTCGTCCTGGCCGGTCTCTCCGCCTCCCTGCCCCATGTGGTCGGATCCGCCGAGCTGGTCACCGCGAACTCCCTCTCGCCCACCGCGGGAACCCTGGCGGCGACGGCCGGCGGCGGACTGGCCTTCCTCGTCCAGGTGCTCGCCTCCGATTCCAACGCCGTCGTCGTGCTGCTCGGCGCCGGTCTCTACCTCTGTGCCGCTCTGGCCTCGCTGCGCCTGGCCTCCGACCTGCTCGGCCCCGACCACCCATCCCACCGCGTCGCCCCGTCCGTGCTCGAAGGGGCGGCCCTGGCCGTACGGGGCATGGCCGACGGGCTCAGGCACCTGGCCCGGCGACGCGAGGCCGCCCGGGCGCTCGCCGCGATCACCATGATGCGGTTCTGCTACGGCGCGCTCTTCGTCATGCTGCTGATGCTCTGCCGCTACTCCTGGTCGGACAACGAGTCCGACGGTCTGGCGCTGCTGGGCATGGCGATCGGGTTCTCCGGCGCCGGCTTCTTCGCGGCCGCCGTCATCACGCCCTGGTTCGTGGGCCGGCTGGGAACGCGGGGTTGGATGACCGCCTGCGCGGCCGGCGCGGCCGTCCTGGTCCCGGCGCTCGGACTGCCCTTCTCACCCGGCCCGATGTTCGTCGCCGCGTTCGTCCTCGGAATCGCGACCCAGGGCACCAAGATCTCCGCCGACACGGTCGTGCAGTCCCAGGTGGACGACGAGTTCCGCGGCCGGGTCTTCTCCGTCTACGACGTGCTGGTGAACGTGGCCTTCGTCGGCGCGGCCGCCGTCGCGGCACTCATGCTCCCCGCCGACGGCGAATCGGTGGCACTGATCGTGTGCGTCGCCCTGCTCTACGCCGTGACGGCGCTGCTCCTGCGACGCCGAGGGCGGGAAAGCGCGACCTCGGGGTAGTCGGGACCCGTGGATGTTTCACGTGAAACATCCAGTACCCGAGCACGGTACGAGGGGGCGGGGGGGGGGGGGTGGGGTGGTGCTAACAAACCCCCCCCCGGCCGCCCCCCCCCCGCAGCGGGGGGGCGCC
>NZ_JBIUTJ010000005.1:0-250398 GCF_044741845.1 Streptomyces sp. NPDC088097 | reverse complement strand
GGGGGGGGTTTGGGGGGCGGTGTTGTTTTTTAATCTTAAAAATTCATTCCCCCGCGCCGGTTCGGGGGGGGGGGGTTTTTTTTTTCAGTTAAAACACCGACCCCGCGGTACGGCACTCAGCCCTGAGGCTGCTGCTCGGCCCACCACTCCCTCAGAGCCGCGACGGCGTCGTCGTGCGCCATCGGGCCGTTCTCCAGCCGCAGCTCCAGCAGGAAGGCGTACGCCTTACCGATCGCCGGGCCGGGACCGATCTCCAGCACCCGCTGGATCTCGTTGCCGTCCAGGTCGGGACGGATGGAGTCCAGCTGTTCCTGCTCTTGGAGCTGGGCGATCCGCTCCTCCAGGCCGTCATAGGTCCGGGAGAGCGCGTTGGCCTTGCGCTTGTTGCGCGTGGTGCAGTCGGAGCGGGTCAGCTTGTGCAGTCGCTCCAGCAGCGGACCGGCGTCGCGGACGTAGCGGCGTACCGCGGAGTCGGTCCACTCGCCGTCCCCGTACCCGTGGAAGCGCAGGTGGAGCTCCACCAGCCGCGACACGTCCTTGACCAGCTCGTTCGAATACTTGAGCGCGGTCATGCGCTTCTTGGTCATCTTCGCCCCGACCATCTCGTGATGGTGGAAGGAGACCCGTCCGTCGCTCTCGAACCGGCGGGTGCGGGGCTTGCCGATGTCGTGCAGCAGAGCGGCCAGCCTCAGCACCAGGTCCGGTCCGTCCTCCTCCAGCGCGATCGCCTGTTCCAGCACGATCAGCGAGTGGTCGTAGACGTCCTTGTGGCGGTGGTGCTCGTCACTCTCCAGTCGCAGCGCGGGCAGTTCCGGCAGGACCCGGTCCGCGAGACCGGTGTCGACCAGCAGCCCCAGACCCTTGCGGGGGTTCGAGGACAGCAGCAGCTTGTTCAGCTCCCCCTGCACCCGCTCCGCCGAGACGATCTCGATCCGGTCGGCCATGGCCTTCATCGCCGCGACCACCTCGGGCGCGACCTCGAAGTCGAGCTGCGCTGCGAAACGGGCCGCGCGCAGCATGCGCAGCGGGTCGTCGGAGAAGGAGTCCTCCGGGGTGCCGGGGGTCCGCAGCACACCGGCGGCCAGGTCCTCCAGACCCCCGTGGGGGTCGATGAACTCCTGCTCCGGCAGGGCGAGGGCCATGGCGTTGACGGTGAAGTCGCGACGGACGAGGTCCTGCTCGATGGAGTCGCCGTAGGAGACCTCGGGCTTGCGCGAGGTGCGGTCGTACGCCTCCGAGCGGTAGGTGGTCACTTCGATCTGGAAGTTCAGATCGACGTCTCCGACGCGGGCCGTCTTCTGCGCACCGACGGTGCCGAAGGCGATGCCGACGTCCCAGACCGAGTCGGCCCAGGGCCGGACGATCTTGAGCACGTCCTCGGGACGGGCGTCCGTGGTGAAGTCGAGGTCGTTGCCGAGACGCTCCAGCAGCGCGTCGCGGACGGACCCGCCGACCAGAGCCAGACGGAATCCCGCCTGCTGGAACCGGCGGCCGAGTTCGTCGGCGACAGGTGCGACCCGCAGCAGTTCACTGACCGCGTGGAGCTGCACCTGACTCAGGGCGCTGAGGTTGTCTTCATTGGCGTTCGGCACAACAGAAAAGGGTACGTGGCCGGACCGCCGTGGGCTTCCCCCTTTCCCGGCGGCCCCGGCGGGCGGCCCCGCGACCCGGGGACGATCATGTGGAGCAAGGCGCGGCACTCGCGCACAGCGCACCTCGTTACCATGCGTGGACGCAGAACCGACGACCACTGACACTTCGAGGAACGGGCGAGCGCGTGGCCGAGGCGGCAGACAACCAGGGGGCAGCCTCTGCCCCTGCCCGGCGCCGCTGGCTGAGGCGGGCGGTCGTCCTCATCACCGGGACACCGGTGCTGGCCGCCATGATCTACGCCCCCGCCCCGCCCGCACAGGCCGCGGAGACCCCCGTGGACGTCCAGCTGAACGAGCTGGCTCCCAGCGCCCCGGTCAAGAGCGACACGCTCACCGTCTCGGGCACCGTGATCAACAACGGCCGCGAGACCATCAAGAACGCCCACGTCGGGCTGCGCGTGGGGCCCATGGTCGGAGATCGATCGGCCATCGACGAGGTGGCGGACCGCAAGGGCTTCCGCCCGGGCGTGGATCCCGGGGAGATCGACTCGGCCTTCGCCGTGAACATCGACTCGCTCCCCTCGAAGGTCGGCAAGCAGTTCACGATCAAGGTCCCGGTGAACAAGCTCGACCTGGGCGCCGACGGGGTCTACCAGCTCGGCGTCTCCCTGTCCGGGAGCACCGACAGCCGCCCGTCCGAGCAGGTCCTCGGCATTCAGCGGACCTTCCTGCCCTGGCAGCCGGACGCCGCGGCCAAGCGCTCCTCCCTCACCTACGTCTGGCCCCTGATCTCCACCACCCGCGTCAGCGCGGAGACCGGCTCGGACGAGCTCCAGACCCCCGTCTTCCTCGACGACTCCCTCGCCGACGAGCTCCGCCCGGGCGGCCGTCTGGAGCGGATGGTCTCCCTCGGCAAGGACCTCCCGGTCACCTGGGTCATCGACCCCGACCTGCTCACCACGGTCGACGCCATGACCAAGGGGTACCGGGTCCGTGGCACGGACCCCGCGGGCAAGCCGGTCCAGGGCCGGAACAAGGCCGTGGCGGAGCAGTGGCTGAACTCCCTGGAGAGCGCCGTCCAGGGCAAGAAGGTCGTGGCGCTGCCCTTCGCCGACCCGGACATCGCCTCGCTCGCCCACCGCGGCAAGGACGTCTCGGGCACCCTCGGCCAGCTGCGGCCCGCCACCGACAAGGCGAAGAAGGCCGTCGAGACGGTGCTGCACATCACCCCGTCCACCGACTTCTCCTGGCCCGTGGACGGAGCCATCGACCCGTCGATCGTGAACGTGGCCACCTCCGCCGGCGCGCACAACGTCCTGACGCGCAGCGACAGCCTCCAGGAAAACGGTTCGCTGGGCTACACCCCGACGGCGGCCCGCCCCATCGGCGCGGGCACCACCGCCGTGGTGGCCGACGCCGAGCTGTCCACCGCCTTCGAGGGCGACATGGTCAACGCGGGGAACTCGACCCTCGCGGTCCAGCGGTTCCTCGCCCACAGCCTCGCCCTGAACCAGCAGAACAGCGAAGAGCCCCGCAGCTACGTGGTGACCCCGCAGCGCAGGCCCTCCGCCAGCCAGGCCGAATCGATGGCCATCGCCCTGCGCGGGCTCCAGGCCGCCCGGTGGACCCAGCCCTCGGACCTGGAGCAGGCGGCCGGCGCCAAGCCCGACCCCGGCGCCGCCACCCAGGTTCCGGGCGCCGGCCAGTACCCCGAGGCGCTGAGCAAGCAGGAACTGCCCGTATCGGCCTTCGAGCAGATCCGCACCACGCAGAACACCCTCGACCACTTCAAGGTCATCCTCAGCGCGCCGGACCGCGTGGAGATCCCCTTCGGGAACACCACCAACCGCGAGATGTCCACCACCTGGCGCGGACGTCCCGAGGAGGCCCAGAGCTATCGGGACCAGGTGCAGCAGTACCTGCTCGGACTGACCGGCAAGATCAAGGTCATTCCCAAGTCGGACGCCACCCTCTCCGGCCACAGCGCGACCATCCCGGTCAGCGTGCAGAACGGCCTCGTGCAGGACGTCCACAACCTGGTGCTGCGCGTGAAGTCCGCCAATCCGACCCGCTTGATGTTCGACAAAGCGGAACAAGAGGTCACCGTCCAGGGCGGGCACAGCCAGACGGTAAAGTTCACCGCCAACGCCACTGCGAGCGGCCCCGTCGAGGTCACCGCACGGCTCTTCACCAAGGACGGCGTTCCCTACGGCAAGGAACAGAAGTTCACCGTGGAGGCCACTGAGATCACCCCCACCGTCATGCTCGTCATCGCCGGCGGTGTTCTCCTTCTGGTCCTGGCGGGCATCAAGATGTACGCCAGTCGCAAGCGTGTCGCAGCGCGCGCGGCCGTGGAGGAGAGCACGCAGCCGAGTGACGAGTCCCCGGACACCGAACCGCAAAGCGGGGAGGGGTCCGGCCCGGGTGAGACAGTGGACCGTTGAGCGATGCCGTGGCCGGTCGGCCTGGGGACGATGAGGTGGGGTTGCGATGAACGCGCCGTACGACGGTGACCGAGCGCAGGGCTCCGGTGGGCCGGCGCCCGCTCAGGGCACTGCCCCGGGCACTCCTGTGCCCGGCCAGGTTCCGGCGCCCGCGCCCGCGCCTGAAAACGACCCGTACGTCCAGGACGCCTACGCCTACGACCCCTACCGGTCGCAGGACCTGTCGGCGCAGGACCCGGTGGCCGAAGTCCTCTACGACCGGGCCTCGCACCCGCCGCCGCCGCCGGGCACCTACCAGGAGGCCGGCCCCCTGTACGCGGCCCCGCAGGCCCCCTCGCACGGTCCCGACCCGCGCGTCTGGGCCCAGACCCCGCCGCCCGAACCCGACGGCCCGTCCCGGCACATGCCGTACGGCGACCACGCCACGACGACGCAGTTCGTGGGTGTGGACTCGCTCGTGACCAACGCCGGCGACGAGCAGCCGGAACCCGACGCCTTCCAGCACCTGTACCGGGACCAGCAGACGGCCCCCCGCACGCCCGCGGAGGAAGCCCCCGTCGCGGCGCCGGCACCGACGAAGCCCGCCGGCAAGGCCGCCGGCCTGCTCAAGTCGAGCGCCGTCATGGCGGCCGGCACCATCGTCTCCCGCATCACCGGCTTCGCCCGGACCCTGGTGATCGCCGGCGCCATCGGCGTCGCCACGCTCAACGACACCTACCAGGTCGCCAACACCCTGCCGACGATGATCTACGTACTCGTCGGCGGCGGCGCCCTCAACGCCGTCTTCATCCCGCAGCTCGTGCGGGCCATGAAGAACGACGACGACGGCGGAGAGGCGTACGCCAACCGGCTGCTGACCCTGGTCGTGGTGCTGCTGGGCGCCGTCACCACCATCTGCGTGCTCGCCGCCCCGCTGTTCATCGGGATGATGTCGCAGAAGATCGCCGACGACCCCGCTCGCCTCGACGTCGCGGTCGCCTTCGCCCACTACTGCCTGCCCACGATGTTCTTCATGGGCGTGCACGTGGTGCTCGGTCAGATCCTCAACGCACGCGGCCGGTTCGGCGCGATGATGTGGACCCCGGTCCTCAACAACATCGTCGTCATCGCCACCTTCGGTGCCTTCATCTGGGCCTTCGGCGGCTCCACCGCTTCCGGCATGAGCGAATCGAGCATCACCGCCGAGGGCGTCCGCCTCCTCGGCATCGGCACCCTGCTGGGTCTCGTCGTCCAGTCGCTGGCGATGCTCCCCTACCTCCGCGACGCCGGGTTCAAGATCCGCCTGCGCTTCGACTGGAAGGGTCACGGCCTCGGCAAGGCCGCCGGACTCGCCAAGTGGACCTTCTTCTTCGTCCTCGCGAACCAGATCGGCCTCGTGGTCGTCACCCAGCTCGCCACCTGGGCGGGAACGGTCGCCCAGGAGCAGGGCCACGGCGGCACCGGCATCACGGCCTACAACTACGCGCTGCTGCTCTGGCAGATGCCGCAGGCCATCATCACCGTCTCCGTCATGACGGCGGTCCTGCCACGCATCTCCCGCTCCGCCCACGACGGGGACGCCTCCGCCGTCCGCGACGACATCTCCTACGGGCTGCGCACCTCCGCCGTGGCGATCGTGCCGTGCTCCTTCGCCTTCCTGGCCCTGGGCGTCCCGATGTCGACGCTGCTCTACGCCAGCGCCGGCGACGATGCCCGCAACATCGGCTTCATCCTGATGGCGTTCGGGCTCGGACTGATCCCGTACTCGGTCCAGTACGTGGTCCTGCGCGGGTTCTACGCCTACGAGGACACCCGGACCCCCTTCTACAACACGGTCATCGTCGCCGCCGTCAACGCCGGTGTCTCCACGCTCGCCTTCTTCGTCCTCCCCGCCCGCTGGGCCGTCGTCGGCATGGCCGCCGCCTACGGACTCGGCTACGTGGTCGGCGTCGGAGTCGCCTGGCGCCGCCTCAAGGCCCGTCTCGGCGGGGACCTCGACGGAGCCCACGTGATGCGGACGTACACCCGTTTGATCGGCGCCTGCGTTCCGGCCGCCGTCGTGGCGGGCGCCGTGGCCTACGGCGTCACCCAGTGGCTGGGCAGCGGCGCCGCCGGCTCCCTCGCCTCACTGGTCGCGGGCGGCATCGCCCTCGGCGCGGTGTTCCTCATCGCCGCGAAGCGGATGCGGATCGAGGAACTCAACTCGATGGTCGGGATGGTCCGCGGACGTCTGGGGCGCTGATGCGCGTACCCGCCGACGATTCGGCTCCCCATCGTGTGTCGTGCGAAGCGCCGGACTGTGGGCACAATTGGCTTGGCTTCGCAGACTGGCCGACAGCGCGTAACGGATGGGGAGGCAGGGACGACGGTGGCGGAACGTAGCACGGCTGCCGTCGACGTGGCCGACAACGGCGGCGACGAGCCGCCGGCCGCACATGCGGCCAAGGCCACGGCCGACGGGGTGGACACCCAGAACGGACGAGCCGCGGACGGACCCGTGCCCGAAAGGGACGGCGAACGCAGAAGCGCGGCATCCGCGCCCGCGCCCGAACTCCACAGCGGTCACAAGCTCGCGAGGCGCTACCGCCTCGAAGAGTGCGTCACCCGTCTGGACGGATTCAGCAGCTGGCGTGCGATGGACGAGAAGCTCCGTCGCGCGGTGGGCGTCCACCTCCTGCCCGCCGACCACCCCCGGGCCCGCACCGTCTTGGCCGCGGCCCGTTCCTCCGCCCTGCTCGGCGACCCCCGGTTCGTCCAGGTCCTCGACGCCGTCGAGGAGAACGACCTCGTCTACGTGGTCCACGAGTGGCTGCCCGACGCCACCGAGCTGACGGCAGTCCTGGCGGCCGCACCGCTGGAACCCCATGAGGCGTACCAGCTCGTCAGCCAGGTCTCCCAGGCCATGGCCGCCGCCCACCGCGAGGGCCTGGCACACCTGCGCCTGACGCCCAGCGCCATACTGCGGACCTCCAGCGGCCAGTACCGGATCCGCGGCCTCGCCGTGAACGCCGCCCTGCGCGGCATCACCAGCGAGACCCCCCAGCAGGCCGACACCGAGGCCATCGGCGCCCTGCTCTACGCCTCCCTCACCCAGCGGTGGCCCTACGAGACCGACGCGTACGGCCTCGCCGGCCTGCCCAAGGGCGTCGGTCTGATCGCTCCCGACCAGGTCCGCGCGGGCGTCCACCGGGGTCTGGGCGAGCTGGCCATGCGCGCCCTCGCCAACGACGGGGCCACCGCCTCCCGTCAGGAACCCGCCTGCACCACCCCGGAGGAGCTGGCCAAGGCCGTCGCCGCGATGCCGCGCATCCGGCCGCCGGAGCCCGCCTTCACCGCGCCGCCGGAGTACCAGCACACCACTTACCAGCAGGGCAGCTACGGCCGTCCGGCCCCGTCCGGCCTGCCCCTCGCGCCGCCCGCCCCGGTGGGACCGCCGCCGCCGCCGTTGCAGAGCCGGACCGGCCGGGTCCTGAAGTGGGGCGTGGCCGCCCTCCTGATCGCCGCTCTCGGCCTGGGCAGCTGGCAGCTCGCCGACACCATCCTGGACCGCAACAAGGCGAACGGCGGCGAGAACACCCACTCGACGAACCAGGGCGAAGACGACTCCCCGGTGAAGAAGGACCCCATTCCTCTCTCCATCAGGGGAGCCACGGAGTACGCCCCGGACGGCAAGCCGCAGAACCCGGACCTCGTGCCCAAGTCCTACGACGGGGACACCTCCAGCTACTGGCGCACCAAGACCTTCGACGAGGGCCCCGAGATCCAGATCAAGCCCGGCGTCGGGATCGTCTACGACCTCGGCTCCGAGCAGGAGGTCAGTGCCGCGTCGATCGGACTGAGGTTCGGCGGGGGCGGCGGGGACCACACCACGCTGGCGCTGTACGCGGCCGACTCCCTGCACCCGAAGAACTCGGTCAAGGAGATGAAGAAGATCGCGGGCACGACGACCCAGGACACCACGGTGACCCTGACCGCCGAGGCCCCGGTCAAGACGCGGTACGTCCTGCTGTGGATCACCGCCATGCCGAACGCCCCGTACGCCGACTACAGCGGCGCCGGCTACAAGCAGGGCATCACGGACGTGAAGTTCAAGGGCTGACGCACGCCAGGGGAGGGGGCTCACCGTTGGACGAAGACCCGACCGGCGACCGCAGCGACCAGGAACTCCTGGCCCTGCACGTCGCCGGGGACCCAGACGCCTTCGGTGAGGTCGTGCGCCGCCACCGCGACCGGCTGTGGGCCGTCGCCCTGCGGACCCTCGGTGACCGGGAGGAGGCCGCCGACGCCGTCCAGGACGCCCTCGTGTCCGCCTACCGCGCCGCGCACACCTTCCGGGGCGACGCTGCCGTCACCACCTGGCTGCACCGCATCACGGTGAACGCCTGTCTCGACCGCGCCCGCAAGGCCGCCTCCCGCCGTACCGCCCCCCTCGCCGACACGGACCGGCTGGAGCGCCTTCTGGAGCCCCACGAGTCCGCCGAGGCCCCCGCGGAGCGCCAAGACCTCCACCGGCAGCTCCTGGCGGCCCTCAGCACCCTTCCCGCCGATCAGCGGGCGGCACTCGTCCTCGTCGACATGCAGGGGTACCCCGTCGCAGAGGCCGCAGACGTCCTCGGTGTGCCCACCGGCACCGTGAAGAGCCGCTGCGCGCGGGGCCGGGCGAAACTCCTCCCGCTCCTCACTCATCTGCGCACGAATGCCGGGGATAACACCGCCACCGAGCGGGGAAGGAACCGGACGCCGGGGACGGCCGTCCCACCAGCGGCGGAACCCAGGCAGCCAGATCCGAACGCAGACGCAGTGAAGGGCGGAGGTGGCCGACCGTGACCCCGACAACCGGCATGCCCGGCAGGACCGGCACGATCCGGCACCCGGAGGTTTCGGAGATCTCCGACCTCACCGAGGGGCTCCTGTCCCCTTCCCGTACCGCCGAGGTGCGCCGTCATATCGGTGACTGCGCCCTGTGCGCCGACGTCCGCTCCTCCCTGGAGGAGATCCGGTCCCTGCTCGGCACCCTGCCCGGCCCACCCCGCATGCCCTCTTCCGTCGCCGGACGCATCGACGCGGCCCTGGCCGCCGAAGCACTCCTGGACTCGACCGGCTCCCGCGCCGCCGCGCCCGCATCGGCACCGGCACCCGCCGCCGAAGCCGATGTTTCACGTGAAACATCCCCCACGGCTCCGGCTCGACCGGAAGTCCCCCGGCCCTGCGGCCCCTCCGGTCACCCGTCCGGCCCTACCGGACCCGGCCGGCGTCGCGCGCGCCGCAGGATCGGAATCCTGGCCGGCATCACCGGGGCAGCCGCCTGCGTCCTCGGCGGCTTCCTCTTCAGCGCCCTCGGCGGTGGCCCCGACCGTCCCACCGGCGCCAGTGACTCGGCGCGCGTCGCGAGCAGCCCGCAGGTCGACGGCGGGTACACGGCCCAGGGCCTCCAGGGCAGCGTCAAGCACCTCCTCGCCACGGGGGCACCGACCAACAAGACCATGGGGCTGGACACCACCTCTCCCGGTCTGGCCCCGTCCGACCGGCAGGCGTCCCCCGAGGAGGTCCCGCCGGTTCCGCCGTGCGTCCGGGAGTCCACCGGGCGCGCCGACGATCCCCTCGCCTCCGAGCGCGGGACCTACCGGGGCAAGGACGTCTACCTCCTCGTCCTTCCGCATCCGGGTGACCCTGCCCGGGTGGACGCCTTCCTCGTGCCGACGGGCTGCGTGGACTCTCCGGGACAGTCACCGGAGCAGCCGCTGCTGAGCAGCACATATCCCCGGAGCTGACGGACAGGGCGGCGGAGCGCAGAGCGTTCGCCGCCCCAGTGGGGAAAGCCGGGAATGCGGGCGCCGTAGGATCCGTTGGGTGGGGTGAGAGTCCGCACCGGCCCCCGGTAGGCACCACGAAGTCCGCAGAAACGAGGAAAGAACCCGTGAGCGACGTACGAAACGTGATCATCATCGGCTCTGGGCCGGCCGGTTACACGGCCGCCCTGTACACCGCACGCGCTTCGCTCAACCCCCTGGTCTTCGAAGGTGCCGTCACCGCCGGTGGCGCCCTGATGAACACCACGGAGGTCGAGAACTTCCCCGGTTTCCAGGACGGGATCATGGGTCCGGACCTCATGGACAACATGCGCGGCCAGGCGGAGCGCTTCGGAGCCGAGCTCGTTCCGGACGACGTCGTCGCCGTGGACCTCACCGGTGAGATCAAGACGGTCACCGACACCGCCGGCACGGTGCACCGCGCCAAGGCCGTCATCGTCACCACCGGCTCCCAGCACCGCAAGCTCGGTCTGCCGAACGAAGACGCACTCTCGGGCCGCGGCGTCTCCTGGTGCGCCACCTGTGACGGGTTCTTCTTCAAGGACCAGGACATCGTCGTGGTCGGCGGCGGCGACACCGCCATGGAGGAGGCGACCTTCCTCTCGCGCTTCGCCAAGTCGGTCACCATCGTCCACCGCCGTGACAGCCTGCGTGCCTCCAAGGCCATGCAGGACCGCGCCTTCGCCGACCCGAAGATCAAGTTCGCCTGGGACAGCGAGGTCGCCGAGATCCACGGTGAGCAGAAGCTCTCGGGCCTCACCCTGCGCAACACCAAGACCGGTGAGACCTCCGAGCTGCCCGTGACCGGCCTGTTCATCGCCGTCGGACACGACCCGCGCACCGAGCTGTTCACCGGTCAGCTCGACCTGGACGACGAGGGCTACCTCAAGGTCGCCGCGCCCTCCACCCGGACCAACCTCGCCGGTGTCTTCGGCGCCGGCGACGTCGTGGACCACACCTACCGTCAGGCGATCACCGCTGCCGGTACCGGTTGTTCGGCCGCCCTCGACGCGGAGCGCTTCCTCGCCGCCCTCGCGGACGCCGAGCAGGCCCACGCAGCCGTCTGACCCTGCTCCACCCCACACCCCACACCCCGTAGGAATAAGGAGGCCGCTGTGGCCGGCACCCTCAAGAACGTGACCGACGCCGATTTCGACGCCGAGGTCCTGGGCAGTGACAAGCCCGTCCTGGTGGACTTCTGGGCCGAGTGGTGCGGCCCGTGCCGCCAGATCGCGCCCTCGCTGGAGGCGATCGCGGCCGAGTTCGGCGACCAGATCCAGATCGTCAAGCTGAACATCGACCAGAACCCTGGCACGGCCGCCAAGTACGGGGTCATGTCCATCCCGACCCTCAACGTCTACCAGGGCGGCGAGGTCGTGAAGACCATCGTCGGCGCCAAGCCGAAGGCCGCGATCCTGCGCGACCTCGAAGGCTTCATCGTCAACGAGCCCAAGGGCGTCTGACACGCGCGATGTTTCACGTGAAACAGTGAAAGGGGCCGCCCCCGAGGGGCGGCCCCTTTCGCATGCCCGGCTGCTGTCCGCATGCCCGGGCTCCCACACGGCCGCCGCTCAGAGCGGGCGCAGCGCCGGTTCCTTCCGGGCGCGGGCTCCGCCCAACAGACGGTCCAACGCGAGTTCCACGTCTTCCTTCCAGGACAGCGTCGTCCGCAGTTCCAGTCGCAGTCGCGGGTGCGCCGGGTGCGGGCGCACCGTCTTGAACCCCACCGACAGCAAATGATCGGCAGGCAGCAGACAGGCGGGCCGCTCCCAACGCGCTTCACCGAACGCCTCGATCGCCTTGAACCCACGACGCAGCAGATCCTTGGCCACCGTCTGGACCATCACTCGACCCAGGCCCTGTCCCTGGTACCCCGGCATGATCCAGGCCGTGATCAGCTGCGCGGCATCCGAGGACACGGGACCGGTCGGGAAGGAAGCGGCGCGCGGCACGTACGCGGGCGGTGCGTAGAGCACGAATCCGACCGGAACCTCGTCCACGTAGACCACCCGGCCGCAGGAGCCCCAGTCCAACAGGACGGAGGAGATCCAGGCCTCCTTCTCCTGCTCCGAGGTACCCGTCCTCACCGCGGCCTCGCCGCTGACGGGATCCAGTTCCCAGAACACACAGCTCCGGCAACGCTTGGGCAGGTCCTGGAGGTTGTCCAGCGTGAGCGGTACCAGCCGACGACCCATGACCGCATCGTATCCACTGGCCCCGGTCGGTTCGACGGTGGACAGGCATGCTCCGGGCAAAGCAGAAGGGTGGTCCCCACCGGCTCGCACCCGGCAGGAACCACCCCTCGACGTCGTGGGGACTACTCCCCGGGAAGACCCGGCTCCAGTACCCGGCCCTCGCCCGGTGCCAGCGTGCCCAGGATCCGCTCCAGATCCTCCATCGAGGCGAACTCGACGGTGATCTTGCCCTTCTTCTGACCCAGGTCCACCTTCACCCGGGTCTCGAACCGGTCCGACAGCCGCGTCGCCAGTTCGCTGAGGGCCGGAGCCACCCGGGTACCCGCACGCGGACCCTTCGACTTCACCGCGCTCGACGGTTCGGAGGCCATCAGCGCGGTGATCTCCTCGACCGTACGGACCGACAGGCCCTCGGCGACGATCCTGCGCGCCAGTTCGTCCTGCGCCTCCGAGTCCTCCACCGCGAGCAGCGCCCTCGCGTGGCCCGCTGACAGCACTCCCGAGGCCACCCGACGCTGAACGGCCGGAGAGAGCTTCAGCAGGCGCAGCGTGTTGGAGACCTGGGGGCGGGAACGTCCGATCCGGTCCGCCAACTGGTCGTGCGTGCAGTTGAAGTCCTGAAGGAGCTGGTCGTACGCCGCAGCCTCTTCCAAGGGGTTCAGCTGTGCCCGGTGCAGGTTCTCCAGGAGCGCGTCCAGGAGGAGCTTCTCGTCCTCCGTGGCCCTGATGATCGCCGGGATGTGCGCCAGTCCGGCCTTCCCACAGGCACGCCAGCGGCGCTCTCCCATGATCAGCTCATAGCGGCCGGGGGTGGTCTCGCGCACAACCACCGGCTGGAGCAGCCCCACCTCCTTGATGGAGTGCACCAGCTCTGCCAGAGCGTCCTCGTCGAACACCTTGCGCGGCTGGTACGGGTTCGACGTGATCGCGTCCATCGGAAGCTCGGCGAACGTCGCCCCCGCAACCGATTCGATGCCCGGCCTGCTCTGCTCCGGCACGGACACCGGCTCGCTCGGCAGCGATGTTTCACGTGAAACATCGGCCGGTGCCGGCGAAGTGAGCTTCGCCGCGGCGATCCCTCGCTCGGATGTCAGTACCGGCACCGCCGACGGAGACGTCGACCCACCGCTCGTCACCGGCGTCTTCTCCTGCGGAGCCGCCGGAATCAGTGCGCCGAGCCCCCGCCCCAGACCCCTACGTCGCTCACTCACTGGATCCCCTCCGCCATACTCTGCGTGCTGTTCGTACCCGCGCCCGTGTGGGCGTTCTGGGCGTCGTATTGGATTCCTGCTCCCCGCAGGGCGATCTCCCGTGCCGCCTCCAGGTAGGAGAGCGCGCCACTGGAGCCCGGGTCGTACGTGAGCACCGTCTGTCCATAGCTCGGCGCCTCGGAGATGCGCACCGAGCGCGGAATGCTCGTGCGCAGCACCTCCTTGCCGAAGTGGGTGCGCACCTCGTCCGCCACCTGGGAGGCCAGTCGGGTCCTGCCGTCGTACATCGTCAGCAGGATCGTCGACACGTGCAGGTTCGGGTTCAGGTGGGCCCGGACCAGGTCGACGTTGCGCAGCAGCTGTCCCAGCCCCTCCAGCGCGTAGTACTCGCACTGGATCGGGATCAGCACCTCGGCGCCGGCCACCATGGCGTTCACGGTGAGCAGGCCCAGCGAGGGCGGGCAGTCGATCAGGATGTAGTCGAGCGGCTGTTCGTAGGCCTGGATCGCCCGCTGGAGTCGGCTCTCTCGGGCCACCAGTGACACCAGCTCGATCTCCGCACCGGCGAGGTCGATCGTGGCAGGGGCACAGAAGAGCCCCTCGACGTCCACCACCGGCTGGACGACCTCCAGCAGGGGCCGGCTGTCCACGAGCACGTCGTAGATGGACGGGACTTCCGCGTGGTGGTCGATGCCGAGCGCCGTGGAGGCATTGCCCTGCGGGTCGAGGTCGATCACGAGGACCCGTGCCCCGTGCAGGGCCAGCGAGGCAGCCAGGTTCACGGTCGTCGTGGTCTTGCCGACGCCGCCCTTCTGGTTGGCAACGACCATGACCCGGGTCTCCGCAGGCCGTGGCAGCCGGGCTCCGGCCCGTCCCAGCGCGTCGACCGCCACCTGGGCGGCGCGGCCGATGGGGGTTTCGTCGTCGTTGTCGACGAGGGGCGGGGCCGATGTTTCACGTGAAACATCCTCGCCCGAGTATTCGGAGCGGGGACCGGGGACCGGATCGGCCATCGGCCCCGCGAGGTTGGCGTCGGACCGCACGGTGTCACTCTCCTCGGCAGCGGGCTCGCAATGAGCAGAGCCTGCCATGTCTCCGGGGTTGCGAACCAGCGGGGCCCGTACTCCTGTGGATGAATCCACCGGTGTGGACAACTCTGTCACCCCCGTGCCTTTGCGGGGGCGGGGGGCCGCAGCAGCACGGCCGCGGCTGATGATTCCGTGCAGCAGAGAGCGACGTTTCACGTGAAACACGATGCCCGGACGAAGTCAGCCAGCCGCTACGACACTCCGAAATCCATACCTATAGGGCCCAACACGCCTGAAATAACGGGGTGGGCCCCACCTCTCCACGAGGGTCAGCGGCGCTTGCGCACCCGTCCCACCCGAGCGGCCTTAGCCCGCTTGGCCGCGAACCTCACCCCACCGGGGCTTTCTCCGACCTCGACCCGGACCACCGTGGACAGGGGATCCACCACGCCCTCGCCGACGTGGAGCACCGAGGTCTTCACCACACCGAGCTTGGCCAGCGCGGTCTTGGCCGCCACCAGCTCCTCCTCCGCGGTGTCGCCCTTGAGGGCGAGCATCTCGCCGTAGGGACGCAGCAGCGGTACGCCCCAACCGGCCAGCCGGTCCAGAGGAGCCACCGCGCGGGCCGTCACCACGTGGACGGGCTGCACCTTGCCGAGCATCTCCTCGGCCCGGCCCCGCACCACCGTGACGTGGTCCAGGCCCAGCAGCTCCACGGCTTCCTGAAGGAAGTTCGTGCGGCGCAGCAGCGGCTCCAGCAGGGTGATCTTCAGATCCCGCCGCACCAAGGCCAGCGGGATACCGGGCAGCCCCGCGCCCGAACCCACGTCACACACCGTGACGCCCTCGGGCACCACCTCGGAGAGAACCGCACAGTTCAGCAGGTGCCGCTCCCACAGCCGGGGAACCTCGCGTGGACCGATCAGACCGCGCTGGACCCCCGCATCCGCAAGCAGCTCCGCATACCGCACAGCTTCCGGGAAAAACTCACCGAACACCGCGCGCGCCTCTTCAGGCGCCGGGGGAAGCTCCGCTGCCTCCGTCACGGGGACCGTCCTTCCGTACAGAACCGCTCACGCCAGAACCGTGTCGTTCAACCGTGTCGTTCAGCCGTGTCGTTCAACTGTCAGGCTTACAAACTTCGGCCCCGCCTGCGACACAGACGGGGCCGAACACTTCTTGTTCCGGTCAGGCCGGGAGCACGACGACGAAGCGCTGCGGCTCCTCGCCCTCGGACTCGCTCTTCAGACCGGCGGCGGCCACGGCGTCGTGGACGACCTTGCGCTCGAAGGGAGTCATCGGAGCGAGCTTGAGGGGCTCACCCGAGGCCTTCACGTCCAAGGCGGCCTGGGCTCCCAGGGCCGTGAGCTCCTCGCGCTTCTTGGCCCGGAAACCGTCGATGTCCAGCATCAGCCGGCTACGGTCCCCGGTCTCCCGGTGCACGGCCAGGCGGGTCAGCTCCTGGAGGGCCTCCAGGACCTCACCGTCGCGGCCCACGAGCTTCTGCAGGTCGCGGCCGGCGGACTCGCTGACGATCGACACCGCGGCGCGGTCGGCCTCGACGTCCATGTCGATGTCGCCGTCCAGGTCGGCGATGTCCAGCAGACCCTCAAGGTAGTCGGCCGCGATCTCACCCTCCTGCTCGAGGCGGGTCAGGGTGTCGCCACTCTCAGCGGCGGCGGTGGTGGTGCCTTCCGTCACGGGAGGGACTCCTTCTTACTTCTGGGAGGGCTTGCTGGGGGGCGTCTGACGCCTGGACTTGGACGTCCGCTTCGGCTGCTGCCGCTTGGTGGCGACACCACCACTCGCCGAGTCCGCGTCGGCGGTGGCCTCAGAACTCTTGCTCACGGAGCCGTCCGCCTGCGCGGCCATGCCCTGCTTCGTCAGCGCGGTGATGAACTTGCGCTCGTTGTCGTTGCGGTCCGGGCCCTTGGCCACGATCGCCGCGACGATCTTCTTCTTGCCCCGGCCCTTGATGTCCCCGTTGGTGGAGACGTGCTTCAGGAGGCGGGTCAGGTACTGGTCCTGCGCCTTGCTGCCCGGCGTCGGGTTCTGGTTGATCACGTACATCTGCTGGCCCATGGTCCACACGTTGGTGGTCAGCCAGTAGACGAGGACACCGACGGGGAAGTTGATGCCCATGACGGCGAAGATCAGCGGGAAGATGTACATGAGCATCTTCTGCTGCTGCATGAAGGGGGTCTTGACCGAGAGGTCGACGTTCTTCTGCATCAGCTGGCGCTGCGTGTAGAACTGCGACAGCGACATCAGGACGATCATGATGGCGGTCACGATGCGCACGTCGGTGATCGAGGCGTCCAGGCCGGCGACCTTCTCGGCGCTGTCCGTGAACTTGGCCGCCAGCGGGGCGCCGAAGATGTGCGCCTGGCGGGCGCTCTCCAGCAGCGACTGGTTGATCACGCCGATGGTCTGGCCGTTGGCGATGGCCGAGAGCACGTGGTAGAGCGCGAAGAAGAACGGGGACTGCGCCAGGATGGGAAGGCACGAGGAGAGCGGGTTGGTACCCGTCTCCTTGTACAGCTTCATCATCTCTTCGGACTGACGCTGCTTGTCGTTCTTGTAGCGCTCCTGGATCGCCTTCATCTTCGGCTGGAGCGCCTGCATGCCACGCGTTGCCTTGATCTGCTTCACGAAGAGCGGGATCAGGCAGATACGGATCAGGACCACCAGGGACACGATGGACAGGCCCCAGGCCCACCCACTGTCCGCACCGAAGATCGCCCCGTACAGGCTGTGGAACTGGACGATGACCCACGACACGGGCGTGGTGATAAAGCTGAACAGACCGGCAATCGTGTCCACTAATCAGGCTCCTTGAGCATTGCGAGATCTACGCAACGCACTGCGCAGCTGCTCGTGCCAACGCGGGCGTTTACGGGGTGGGACATGGTCAACGCCACCCGGGGACCACGGATTGCACCGCAGGATCCGCCAGGCGGTCAGGACCGCCCCCTTTACCGCACCATGCCGGTCGATGGCCGCGTACCCGTAGCGCGAACACGACGGGTAGTACCGGCACACCGGTCCGAGCAGCGGACTGATCGTCCACTGGTACAGCTTGATCAATGCGAGCAGCGGGTACTTCATCGAGCCACGCCTCCCAGTAGCCGCGCCAAGGCGGCATCCAGGTCACGGGCCAGCTCGTCGAGGCCGGCATCGCCCGCTCCGGGGAGAGCCCGCACCACCACCAGGCTACCGGCGGGCAGCAGGGCCAGCCGATCCCGGACGAGGTGACGCAGACGACGCTTCACCCGGTTACGGATGACCGCGACGCCGACAGCCTTGCTGACGACGAAACCCGCACGCGGCGAGGGATGGATCTCCCCCGGCTCGTGCGGGTCCGTTGCACCGCTTGTACGTAGGTGGACGACGAGGAGCGGGCGTCCTGCCCGCTTGCCCCGTCGTACCGCGCTCGCGAAGTCCTCACGCCGCCTCAGCCGATTTTCGGGAGACAGCACGATGTCACGACCTGCGTGTGGTTACGCGGAGAGTTCGGCGCGGCCCTTGCCACGACGGTTCGCGAGGATCGCGCGCCCGGCACGGGTACGCATCCGCAGGCGGAAGCCGTGGGTCTTGGCACGACGGCGGTTGTTCGGCTGGAAGGTGCGCTTGCTCACTCGGGGGCTCCAGAGAATGAATCGTGTGTGGCGTTACATCGCCTGGCTGTCACCGTGCGCCCACGAGGAACTCGCGGTTCGCCCGAGTGGACACCGCTAACAATCACGAAAGTGATCTTCGCCCATCGGTAGGCAGGCGGCAGCAGCCATCGACAACTCGACCTCGTTACGGTACGCGCGGCTACGCCATCCGGTCAAACCGAGCCCTGGCTGCCGCACACTGTGCACAGGCTGTGGACAACGACTTGAACCCTACCCACCGGCCTGACTACCGTTGCCTGATCCCTGATTTTTGTCCCGACCGTCCCAAAGAACCACACATTCGTGGGACGGGACCTGTGAGAGAGCGTGCTCTGTGGCTGACGTACCCGCCGATCTTGCCGCAGTGTGGCCACGCGTGCTGGAGAAGCTCCTCGGCGAGGGCCAGCAAGGCATCGAGCCGAAGGACAAGCAGTGGGTGGAACGCTGCCAGCCCCTGGCGCTCGTGGCCGACACCGCCCTGCTCGCGGTCCCCAACGAATGGGGCAAGCGCGTCCTCGAAGGCCGTCTCGCCCCGCTCATCAGCGACGCCCTCAGCCGTGAGTGCGGCCGCCCGATCCGGATCGCCATCACCGTGGACGACTCGGCCGGCGAGCCCGCGCCGTCCTCCCCGCAGGGCCCCGGGCAGGGCTACGAGCCCTACGGCGGCCAGCGCCCCGGCGGACACACCGGCCCCGGCGGCCCCGGCGAGGACCAGCTCCCGACCGCCCGCCCCGCCTACCCCGAGTACCAGCAGCAGCGCCCCGAGCCGGGGGCCTGGCCCCGCGGCGGCCAGCAGGACGACTACGGCTGGCAGCAGCAGCGCCTCGGCGGTTTCCCCGAGCGGGACCCGTACGCCTCCCCGCAACCGGGCTACCTCCAGCAGCCGGACCAAGGCGGTTACGACCAGGGGGGCTACGACCAGCAGCAGTACGAGCAGTCCAAGTACGAGCCGTCCCCTTATGACGCGCAGAAGTACGAACAGCAGAAGTACGAGCAGCCGGCCCCACGTCCGGCGCCCGGCCGGCCTTCGCCGCCCCCCTCGCACTCCGGCGGCTCCTCGGGCCCGCTGGAGCCCACGGCGCGGTTGAACCCGAAGTACCTCTTCGACACCTTCGTCATCGGGGCCTCCAACCGCTTCGCGCACGCGGCCGCGGTGGCGGTCGCCGAGGCGCCGGCGAAGGCGTACAACCCCCTCTTCATCTACGGGGAGTCGGGCCTCGGCAAGACCCACCTGCTGCACGCCATCGGGCACTACGCACGGAGCCTCTATCCCGGCACCCGGGTGCGGTACGTGAGCTCGGAGGAGTTCACCAACGAGTTCATCAACTCCATCCGCGACGGCAAGGGCGACGCCTTCCGCAAGCGGTACCGCGAGATGGACATCCTGCTGGTCGACGACATCCAGTTCCTCGCGAGCAAGGAGTCGACGCAGGAGGAGTTCTTCCACACCTTCAACACGCTGCACAACGCCAACAAGCAGATCGTGCTGTCCTCCGACCGGCCGCCCAAGCAGCTCGTCACCCTGGAGGACCGGCTCCGCAACCGCTTCGAGTGGGGCCTGATCACCGACGTCCAGCCGCCCGAGCTGGAGACCCGGATCGCGATCCTGCGCAAGAAGGCCGTCCAGGAGCGGCTCAACGCCCCGCCGGAGGTACTGGAGTTCATCGCCTCCCGCATCTCGCGCAACATCCGCGAGCTGGAGGGGGCGCTGATCCGGGTCACGGCCTTCGCGAGCCTGAACCGGCAGCCGGTCGACCTGGGCCTGACCGAGGACGTCCTCAAGAACCTGATCCCGGGCGGCGAGGACAGCGCGCCCGAGATCACCGCCTCCGACATCATGGCGGCCACCGCCGACTACTTCGGGCTCACCGTGGACGACCTGTGCGGTTCCTCGCGCAGCCGGGTGCTGGTCACCGCCCGGCAGATCGCCATGTACCTGTGCCGGGAGCTCACCGACCTCTCGCTGCCCAAGATCGGGGCCCAGTTCGGCGGGCGCGACCACACCACCGTCATGCACGCGGACCGCAAGATCCGTGCCCTGATGGCGGAACGACGCTCCATCTACAACCAGGTAACGGAGCTCACCAACCGCATCAAGAACGGCTGAGTGCGGGCCCCGGCGGCCGTGCCGAGGGGCTTTCACGCCTCGGCTGAGGGCGCTTCCGGAGTGAACCGGGGGCGCCCTTCTTCGTCCGTGCGCCGTTGCGCTGTTCGAATACGCCCCCGCGGGAGGGGTTCATCCACAGATTGGGCGACTTTTTCCCGTCCACAGCCTGAGGACAGACTTCGTCGCCCACAATCTGTCCACAGGCCCGCAGGTTGAGGGCCCATCAGGGCAGGTCAACCGCCTGTGGAATTGTGAGCAACCATCATCCACAGGCTGTGGACAGAATATTCATCCACAGGCCCATCCACGGCTCTGTCCACCGGAGACCCACAGGTTCGTGCACGCTGTGCACAGAGGTAGAGGGGTTCTCCACACCGTTGTCCACTGTTCGGCAACCAGGCACCTCCCGTCACCGCCCCGAGTGAAAGCGGTCACACGGATGTAGACGTTTGGGTTGTGGACCACTGGGGAAAAGCTGGGGACGCACCTGTGGAGTACTGGGGGTCACCTGGGGACGGCCTGTGCAGAAGTTTTCGTTCTCCACAGGAACACCGTGTTGTCCACCGGTGCCGCCCACAGGCAGTGGGGATAAAAAAGAGGGTCTGACCTGCGGAAACGGGCTTATCCACTGTTTCCACAGGCCCTACTACTACCCCCATAGAGAGTGAGACCGGATTCGGTTTTTAAGCGGGTCCTGTGCACAACTCGTCGGTCGCCCGTCCCGACGCCTCACTCCCGACTTGACCGCCGGCCGCGACGACTGTCGGCGCCGTACGTCAGACTGGTCCCCGGCATCGGTCGAGGCATCGACGAGCCGACGACGAAGGCCGGCAGACGAGCGAGCAACAGCAGGAGGCGGTTCCGGTGAAGATCCGGGTGGAACGCGACGTACTCGCGGAGGCGGTGGCCTGGGCTGCACGCAGCCTCCCGGCCCGACCGCCGGTGCCGGTGCTCGCGGGCCTGCTGCTGAAGGCCGAGGGCAGCGCGCTGTCGCTCTCCGGCTTCGACTACGAGGTCTCGGCCCGCGTCTCCGTCGAGGCGGACGTCGAGGAGGACGGCACCGTCCTCGTCTCCGGCCGGCTCCTCGCCGACATCTGCCGGGCCCTGCCCAACCGACCGGTGGAGATTTCCACAGACGGTGTACGGGCGACCGTCGTCTGTGGCTCCTCGCGGTTCACACTCCACACCCTGCCTGTGGAGGAGTACCCGGCACTGCCCCAGATGCCGACCGCCACCGGCACCGTGCCCGGCGAGGTCTTCGCCTCCGCCGCCGCCCAGGTGGCCATCGCCGCCGGCCGCGACGACACGCTGCCCGTGCTGACCGGTGTCCGCATCGAGATCGAGGGCGACCGCGTCACCCTGGCCTCCACCGACCGCTACCGCTTCGCGGTCCGCGAGTTCCTGTGGAAGCCGGAGAACCCGGACGCCTCGGCCGTGGCCCTGGTGCCCGCCAAGACGCTTCTGGACACCGCCAAGTCCCTCACCAGCGGTGACACCGTCACCCTGGCGCTCTCCAGCTCCGGCCAGGGCGAGGGGCTCATCGGCTTCGAGGGCGCGGGCCGCCGCACCACCACCCGGCTGCTCGAAGGCGACCTGCCGAAGTACCGCACGCTCTTCCCGACGGAGTTCAACTCGATCGCCGTGATCGAGACCGCCCCGTTCGTCGAGGCCGTCAAGCGCGTGGCCCTGGTCGCCGAGCGCAACACCCCGGTCCGCCTGAGCTTCGAGCAGGGCGTGCTGATCCTGGAGGCCGGTTCCTCCGACGACGCACAGGCTGTGGAGCGCGTCGACGCGAAGCTGGACGGCGACGACATCTCGATCGCCTTCAACCCGACCTTCCTGCTGGACGGCCTGAGCGCGATCGACTCCCCGGTCGCGCAGCTCAGCTTCACCACGTCCACCAAGCCGGCGCTGCTCAGCGGGCGCCCGGCGATGGACGCGGAGGCCGACGAGGCCTACAAGTACCTGATCATGCCGGTGCGCCTCTCCGGCTGACGCTTCTACGGACGGCTGACGGCTGACGGCTGACGGCTCTCGGGCCGACGCCCGTCCGCCACCCGCCCGTACGGCCTCGGGCCCGCCTCCGCCGCCCGCGGGGACCGGGCCCGAGGCCGTTCCCGGGCCCGGCGGCTCGTGCGCGGGGCCGCAGGCGGGTCCGTACGCCCCTTCCCGGCCCTCCGGGGCCCGGACGCCACGACGCCATCCCCGGGGAGCGCCCGTGGGGCCCCGCGGCACCGCCCGGCGTAGGCTCGGTTCCGGCGGGCGAGCCCTGTGCCCCGGTGCCCAGGCGTCAGGGAATCGGGCGAGCCCCGGCAAAGACGGCCACAACGCTTAAGGAACCCACCTGATGGAGCTCGGTCTCGTCGGTCTCGGCAAGATGGGCGGCAACATGCGCGAGCGCATCCGCCGCGCAGGCCACACCGTCATCGGATACGACCGCAATGCGGATCTCGCGGACGTCCACAGCCTGCGCGAACTCGTGGACGGCCTCCAGGCCCCCCGCGTGGTGTGGGTGATGGTCCCGGCCGGGGCGGCCACGCAGTCCACCGTCGACGAGCTCGGGGAGCTGCTCTCCCCCGGCGACATCGTCGTGGACGGCGGCAACTCCCGCTGGACGGACGACGAGAAGCACGCCGAGGAGCTCAAGTCCAAGGGCATCGGCTTCGTCGACTGCGGCGTATCCGGCGGCGTCTGGGGCCTGGAGAACGGCTACGCCCTGATGTACGGCGGCACCGAGGAGGACGTGGCCGTGGTCCAGCCCGTCTTCGACGCCCTCAAGCCCGAAGGCGACTTCGGCGCCGTACACGCCGGCAAGGTCGGCGCGGGCCACTTCGCGAAGATGGTCCACAACGGCATCGAGTACGCCATGATGCAGGCCTACGCCGAGGGCTGGGAGCTCCTGGAGAAGGTGGACTCGGTCACCGACGTCCGCGAGGTCTTCCGTTCCTGGCAGGAGGGCACGGTCATCCGTTCCTGGCTGCTCGACCTCGCCGTCAACGCGCTGGACGAGGACGAGCACCTGCAGCAGCTGCGCGGCTTCGCGCAGGACTCGGGCGAGGGCCGCTGGACCGTCGAGGCCGCGATCGACAACGCGGTGCCGCTGCCGGCGATCACCGCCTCGCTCTTCGCCCGCTTCGCGTCCCGCCAGGACGACTCCCCGCAGATGAAGATGATCGCCGCGCTGCGCAACCAGTTCGGCGGCCACGCGGTGGAGAAGAAGTAGCCCCACCGCACCACGCACGACCGCACCACGCGGTACGACAGCACCACAGCACGACAGCAGGAAGCCGGGGGAGGTCGGCGCCACATGCACGTCTCGCATCTCTCGCTGGCCGACTTCCGCTCGTACGCCCGGGCCGAGGTGCCCCTCGCCCCGGGCGTCACGGCTTTCGTGGGCCCCAACGGCCAGGGGAAGACCAACCTCGTCGAGGCCATCGGCTACCTGGCCACCCTCGGCAGCCACCGGGTCTCCTCGGACGCCCCCCTCGTACGGATGGGCGCCGACCGGGCCATCGTCCGCGCCGCGGTCGTCCAGGGCGAGCGCCAACAGCTCGTCGAGCTGGAACTGAACCCCGGCCGCGCCAACCGGGCCCGCATCAACCGCTCCTCGCAGGTCAAACCCCGTGACGTCCTGGGGATCGTCCGCACCGTGCTGTTCGCCCCCGAGGACCTCGCCCTGGTCAAGGGCGACCCCGGTGAGCGCCGGCGCTTCCTCGACGAGCTGGTCACCGCCCGCTCCCCGCGCATGGCGGCCGTACGCTCCGACTACGAGCGGGTCCTCAAACAGCGCAACACCCTCCTGAAGTCCGCCGCGATGGCCCGCCGCCACGGCGGCCGCTCCATGGACCTCTCCACCCTCGACGTGTGGGACCAGCACCTGGCCCGGGTCGGCGCCGAGCTGCTCGCCCGGCGCCTCGACCTGATCGCCACCCTCCTCCCCCTCGCCGACAAGGCCTACGAGCAGCTCGCGCCCGGCGGCGGCCCCCTCGGCCTCGCCTACAGGTCCTCGGCGGGCGAAGCCGTGGACAGCGGGCGGGCCCGTACCCGCGAGGAGATCTACGAGGTCCTCCTCGCGGCCTTGGTCGAGGTGCGCAAGCAGGAGATCGAACGCGGCGTCACCCTCGTCGGCCCGCACCGCGACGACCTCCTGCTGCGCCTGGGCGAACTGCCCGCCAAGGGGTACGCGAGCCACGGCGAGTCCTGGTCCTACGCCCTCGCCCTGCGCCTGGCCTCCTACGAGCTGCTGCGCTCCGAGGGCGCCGAACCGGTGCTGATCCTCGACGACGTCTTCGCGGAGCTGGACACGCGCCGCCGCGAACGACTGGCGGAGCTGGTGGCCGGGGGCGAGCAGGTCCTGGTGACGGCAGCGGTGGACGACGACGTTCCGGACGTATTGAAGGGGACCCGCTTCGCGGTCTCCGGCGGTGAGGTGGACCGACTGTGAGCGAGAGCGACCGAGCGGGCGGACCGGAGCGGCCCAAGGCCCCCGAGTCCTCGGGGATCGACCTGGCGCGCCAGGCCCTGGCCGCGGCCAGGGAACAGGCCCGCGCCCGGGGCAACGCCGCGACCGGCAAGAAGGGCCGGCAGCAGCCCGGGCTGCGCTCGGGCGCACGCGCCGACGGCCGTGACCCGATGCCGCTGATGGCGGCGCTGGACCGGCTGCGCACCGAGCGGGGCTGGGAGATGCCGATCGCGGTGGCCGGGGTGATGGAGCGCTGGGGCGAGATCGTCGGCCCGGACATCGCCGGGCACTGCGTACCGGAGCGCTACGAGGACCGCGAGCTGCTCGTGCGGTGCGATTCCTCGGCCTGGGCGGCCCAGCTGAAGCTGCTGGCCCCGCAACTGGTGGCCCGGCTGAACGCGGACCTCGGGCAGGGCACCGTCCGGCTGATCAAGGTGCAGGGCCCGGGCGGCGGCCCGAAGCGGTACGGAGCCTGGCGCAGCCCGGGCAGCAAGGGCCCCGGCGACACCTACGGCTGAGCAGGCCTCCGGCTCCCCTCCCGCCCGGGAGGGGGCGCGCCGGCCGGTCCGTCCGCGCGGCCCTGCCCGGGGCTCCGCCCGAGGTGCCCCGTACGCCTTCGTACGCCCGTGCCCGCACACCCGCCCGCCCGTGCCCGCACACCGGGCCGCACACCGGCCCGGACCCGTGCCGCCCCGCCGCTTCCGGGCCGCCTGACCGGCCCCGATCAGGCGGCCCGCACCCCTCCCGGAGCCCGCCCGGCACCGCCTCGCCGCATTCCGGAGCGCGACGTTCGCAGGTGGCGTCCCTCACGGTAGCCGCGGGTTGACAGGCCGAAGCGCTGGACGCCCGTGTGAGCCGCTTTGAGCCCCTCCCCGGATATGGGGAGTCGGAGAGAGGAGGTTCAGGGCGGCACATGCGGACTCAGGTACCGGCAAACCCCCATTCATGTCCGTGGTACCGGTAGACTGAAGGCAATCCCGCCCAATCGCGGGATCGCAACCGCGCAACGTCGAGTAACACCGACTACGCCGACTACACGCTGACAACGCAGATCGACGCAGCCGCTCCTGCTTGCATGCCTGCTGGCCCGGAGTACGGCCTGTGCTGTGCCAGAAAGGGCGCTTCGTGGCCGATTCGGGCAACCCCACCGACAAGAACGAGACCACCACCGACGAGAACGCAGCCGCGACCGGAGATGCCGGTGGCGGTTCTTCGTACACAGGCAGCAACATCCAGGTCCTGGAGGGCCTGGACGCGGTCCGCAAGCGGCCCGGCATGTACATCGGCTCGACGGGTGAGCGCGGTCTGCACCACCTCGTCTACGAGGTCGTCGACAACTCGGTCGACGAGGCGCTCGCCGGTCACGCGGACCACATCGACGTGACGATCCTCCCCGACGGCGGGGTGCGCGTGATCGACAACGGTCGAGGCATCCCGGTCGACATCGTCCCGTCTGAGGGCAAGCCGGCCGTCGAGGTCGTCCTGACCGTGCTGCACGCGGGCGGCAAGTTCGGCGGCGGCGGCTACGCCGTCTCCGGCGGTCTGCACGGCGTCGGCGTCTCCGTCGTGAACGCCCTGTCGACGAGGGTCTCGGTCGAGGTCCGGCGCGACGGCTACCGCTGGACGCAGGACTACAAGCTCGGCGCTCCGACGGCGGCCCTCGCCAAGAACGAGGAGACCGGCGAGACCGGCACCTCGGTGACCTTCTGGGCCGACTCCGACATCTTCGAGACGACCGAGTACTCCTTCGAGACGCTCTCGCGCCGCTTCCAGGAGATGGCCTTCCTCAACAAGGGCCTGACCCTCTCGCTGACGGACGAGCGCGAGTCGGCGAAGGCCACGATGGGCGCGGACTCGGCCGAGGAGGCCGACGACGACCAGGCGCGCACGGTGAAGTACTACTACGAGGGCGGCATCGTCGACTTCGTGAAGTACCTCAACTCGCGCAAGGGCGAGCTGATCCACCCGACCGTCATCGACGTCGAGGCCGAGGACAAGGAGCGCATGCTCTCGGTCGAGATCGCGATGCAGTGGAACTCGCAGTACACCGAGGGCGTCTACTCCTTCGCGAACACGATCCACACGCACGAGGGCGGCACTCACGAAGAGGGCTTCCGCGCGGCGATGACGGGTCTGGTGAACCGCTACGCGCGCGAGAAGAAGTTCCTTCGCGAGAAGGACGACAACCTCGCCGGCGAGGACATCCGCGAGGGTCTGACCGCGATCATCTCGATCAAGCTGGGCGAGCCCCAGTTCGAGGGCCAGACGAAGACCAAGCTGGGCAACACCGAGGCCAAGACCTTCGTCCAGAAGGTGGTCCACGAGCACCTCAACGACTGGTTCGACCGGCACCCGAACGAGGCCGCGGACATCATCCGCAAGGCGATCCAGGCCGCCACGGCCCGCGTCGCGGCCCGCAAGGCCCGTGACCTCACGCGCCGCAAGGGCCTGCTGGAGAGCGCCTCGCTGCCGGGCAAGCTGTCCGACTGCCAGTCGAACGACCCGACGAAGTGCGAGATCTTCATCGTCGAGGGCGACTCCGCCGGCGGTTCGGCGAAGTCCGGCCGCAACCCGATGTACCAGGCCATCCTGCCGATCCGCGGCAAGATCCTGAACGTCGAGAAGGCGCGCATCGACAAGATCCTCCAGAACACCGAGGTCCAGGCGCTGATCAGTGCCTTCGGCACGGGCGTGCACGAGGACTTCGACATCGAGAAGCTCCGCTATCACAAGATCATCCTGATGGCGGACGCCGACGTCGACGGCCAGCACATCAACACCCTGCTGCTCACCTTCCTGTTCCGCTTCATGCGGCCGCTGGTCGAGGCCGGGCACGTCTACCTCTCGCGCCCCCCGCTCTACAAGATCAAGTGGGGCAGGGACGACTTCGAGTACGCGTACTCCGACCGCGAGCGCGACGCCCTGGTCGAACTGGGCAAGCAGAACGGCAAGCGGATCAAGGAAGACTCGATCCAGCGCTTCAAGGGTCTGGGCGAGATGAACGCCGAGGAGCTGCGCGTCACCACCATGGACGTGGACCACCGCGTGCTCGGCCAGGTCACCCTGGACGACGCCGCGCAGGCCGACGACCTGTTCTCGGTGCTGATGGGTGAGGACGTCGAAGCCCGACGTTCCTTCATCCAGCGCAACGCCAAGGACGTTCGCTTCCTCGACATCTGAGTCGGCTCAGCTGACCGCCTGAAAGGACTTCTGACCAGCAATGGCCGACGAAACCACCCCCACCGCCGAGGAATCCGCCCCGGAGCAGCCCGTCCAGCGCATCGAGCCCGTCGGGCTCGAAACCGAGATGCAGCGCTCCTACCTCGACTACGCGATGTCCGTCATCGTCTCCCGCGCGCTGCCCGACGTACGGGACGGCCTCAAGCCGGTCCACCGTCGCGTGCTGTACGCGATGTACGACGGCGGCTACCGGCCCGAGAAGGGCTTCTACAAGTGCGCCCGCGTCGTCGGCGACGTCATGGGCACCTACCACCCGCACGGTGACTCCTCGATCTACGACGCCCTGGTCCGCCTGGCCCAGCCGTGGTCGCTGCGCATGCCGCTCGTGGACTCCAACGGCAACTTCGGCTCCCCGGGCAACGACCCGGCGGCCGCGATGCGCTACACCGAGTGCAAGCTCATGCCGCTGGCCATGGAGATGCTCCGGGACATCGACGAGGAGACCGTCGACTTCAAGGACAACTACGACGGCCGGAACCAGGAGCCGACGGTCCTGCCGGCGCGCTTCCCGAACCTGCTCGTCAACGGCTCCGCCGGCATCGCCGTCGGCATGGCCACCAACATCCCTCCGCACAACCTCCGCGAGGTGGCGGCGGGCGCGCAGTGGGCCCTGGAACACCCGGAGGCCTCGCACGAGGAGCTCCAGGACGCGCTCGTCGAGCGGATCAAGGGCCCGGACTTCCCGTCGGGCGCCCTGGTCGTGGGCCGCAAGGGCATCGAGGAGGCGTACCGCACCGGTCGCGGCTCCATCACGATGCGCGCGGTGGTCGAGGTCGAGGAGATCCAGAACCGCCAGTGCCTGGTGGTCACGGAGCTTCCGTACCAGACCAACCCCGACAACCTCGCGCAGAAGATCGCCGACCTGGTGAAGGACGGCAAGGTCGGCGGCATCGCGGACGTCCGCGACGAGACGTCGTCCCGGACCGGCCAGCGCCTGGTGATCGTGCTCAAGCGCGACGCCGTCGCCAAGGTCGTGCTGAACAACCTGTACAAGCACACCGAGCTCCAGACCAACTTCGGCGCGAACATGCTGGCGCTGGTGGACGGGGTGCCGCGCACCCTGTCGATCGACGCGTTCATCCGTCACTGGGTGCAGCACCAGATCGAGGTCATCGTCCGGCGCACGAAGTTCCGCCTGCGCAAGGCGGAGGAGCGCGCCCACATCCTGCGCGGTCTGCTCAAGGCGCTGGACGCGATCGACGAGGTCATCGCCCTCATCCGGCGCAGCAACACCGTCGAGATCGCGCGCGAGGGCCTGATGGGCCTGCTGTCGATCGACGAGATCCAGGCGAACGCGATCCTGGAGATGCAGCTGCGCCGCCTGGCGGCCCTGGAGCGGCAGAAGATCGTCGCCGAGCACGACGAGCTCCAGGCCAAGATCAACGAGTACAACGCCATCCTGGCCTCCGAGGAGCGCCAGCGGCGGATCGTCAGCGAGGAGCTGGCGGCCATCGTCGAGAAGTTCGGCGACGACCGTCGTTCCAAGCTGATCCCCTTCGACGGCGACATGTCCATGGAGGACCTGATCGCCGAGGAGGACATCGTCGTCACGATCACGCACGGCGGTTACGTCAAGCGCACCAAGACCGAGGACTACCGGTCGCAGAAGCGTGGCGGCAAGGGCGTGCGCGGGACGAAGCTGAAGCAGGACGACCTGGTCGACCACTTCTTCGTCTCCACCACCCACCACTGGCTGCTGTTCTTCACGAACAAGGGCCGTGTCTACCGGTCCAAGGCGTACGAGCTGCCGGACGCCGGGCGCGACGCGCGCGGGCAACACGTGGCGAACCTGCTGGCCTTCCAGCCGGACGAGAAGATCGCCCAGATCCTCGCGATCCGCGACTACGAGGCGGCGCCCTACCTGATCCTGGCCACCAAGGGCGGCCTGGTGAAGAAGACGGCGCTCAAGGACTACGACTCGCCCCGATCGGGTGGTGTCATCGCGATCAACCTCCGGGAGACGGAGAGCGGCAGCGACGACGAGCTGATCGGCGCCGAGCTGGTGTCCGCGGAGGACGACCTCCTGCTCATCAGCCGCAAGGCACAGTCGATCCGCTTCACGGCGACCGACGACGCCCTGCGTCCGATGGGCCGTGCCACCTCCGGCGTGAAGGGCATGAGTTTCCGCGCGGGTGACGAACTGCTGTCGATGAGCGTCGTCCGGCCCGGTACCTTCGTCTTCACCGCGACCGATGGTGGCTACGCCAAGCGGACGGCCGTGGACGAGTACCGCGTCCAGGGACGTGGTGGTCTGGGCATCAAGGCCGCCAAGATCGTGGAGGACCGCGGTTCTCTCGTCGGCGCGCTGGTGGTCGACGAAACGGACGAGATTCTCGCCATCACCCTCGGCGGTGGTGTGATCCGTACGCGCGTCAACGAAGTCAGGGAGACCGGCCGTGACACCATGGGCGTCCAGCTGATCAACCTGGGCAAGCGCGATGCCGTGGTGGGCATCGCTCGTAACGCCGAGGCCGGTCAGGAAGCTGACGAGGCCGACGAGATCGAGTCAGAGATCGAGGCCGGGGCAGCCGACGGACCGGCCGCCGAGGCCGCCGAGGGCATCGAGCCCTCGGCCGGGGAGCACGAGGAGTAAGCGTGAGTGGAGCCACGGGCGCCGGACCGGCCAAGACTGGAGCGAACGGTGCCCGTGGCCCCGCCACGGACTCCCAGGCGGCACAAGGGGGAACGGTGACGGACACCCGAGGTCCGGAGCAGAAGACGCAGCAGGGTCAGGCGCAGGGGCAGCCCGAGGCGAAGGCCCAGGGCAAGAAGCAGGCCGCCGGCGCGGGTCAGGACCGTTCCGCGCAGCCGTACCAGCCCCCGCAGGCGTACGCGGCCCCCAAGGGGCCGGGTGCGCAGCGCGGGCCGCGTCCGGGGAGCCGTACGGTGCCCAGGACGCGCAAGGCGCGGCTGCGGGTGGCCAAGGCCGACCCCTGGTCGGTGATGAAGGTCAGCTTCCTGCTGTCGATCGCGCTGGGCATGTGCACGATCGTCGCGTCGGTGGTGCTGTGGATGGTCATGGACGCCATGGGCATCTTCTCCACCGTGGGCGGCACGATCAGCGAGGCGACCGGCTCGAACGAGAGCAACGGATTCGACCTCCAGTCCTTCCTTTCGCTGCCGCGCGTCCTGATCTTCACTTCGGTGATCGCGGTCATCGACGTGGTGCTGATGACGGCCCTGGCCACGCTGGGCGCATTCATCTACAACCTGTCGGCCGGCTTCGTGGGCGGCGTGGAACTCACGCTGGCCGAGGACGAATGACCCGCTGACTGACCTGCGCGGACGTCGCGCGGGAAGCGATTTTGGCTCGACCCCGTCTGTGCGCTAACCTTCAGGAGTCAGCGCGCAGCGCGGATGGGGCTATAGCTCAGTTGGTTAGAGCGCATCCCTGATAAGGATGAGGCCACAGGTTCAAATCCTGTTAGCCCCACAGTGTCGAAGACCCCCAGGCCCACCGGCCTGGGGGTCTTTGTCGTAGGGGAGTTGAAGGGTTGCCAGGTCACCGATCGATATCGACCGGTGTGTATTGTTGGCGGCCAGAAGTCCCCAACGTCAACGAAAGACGAGGTCGCACGGTGAAGAAGCTGCTCCTGGTCGCACTGGCCGCCATCGGCGGGCTCCTCGTGTACCGCCAGATCCAGGCGGATCGCGCCGAGCAGGACCTGTGGACGGAGGCAACTGACTCCGTGCCTTCTGGTTCCGGTGTGTGAGACCCACGGTTGATCTCATGAAGCCCCGGCTGCCGCTGCTGCCGGGGCTTCGTGCTGTTCTCTGACGAAAAAATCCGTTATGCAAAGAATTGGCTTGCGTTAGCAAATTCGGGGTGGGCGTGATGGTGCGGGTACGGAAGACGGCCGCGGTGGCGGTCCTGGGTCTGGCCCTGGGCCTGACGGCGGGGCCGGTGGCCTGGCCGGCGGTCTGGTCGGCGGGGGACGCGCACGCCGCCGGGCCCACGGGGTCGGCCTCCGGGTCGGCGGGGCCTTCGGGGGGTCCGTTGCCCGAGTACCGGCCGGCCGAGGGCGCCCGGAAGGTGGTCGGGAAGCCGTCCACGGCCGACGCCCCCGAGCTGGCGGTCGGCGCCTCCTACGAGGACGTCCTGGCGCCCGGCGAGCGCTTCTACCGGCTCCGACTGGACGGCGCCTCCAGCGTGTACCTCTCCGCCGTGCTGCGTCCGCCCGCCGGGGCGAAGGTCGGCTACTCGGACGGGCTGGAGGTCCAGATCATGACCAGCGCCGGGCGCGCCTGCCCGTACAACCCCGGGCGGATCTCCTTCGGTTACGACCCCGTGCCCGTGGCGGCGGTGGGGCATCGGCGTCTGGAGGAGGACTCCGAGTGCCAGGCCGAGGGCACCTACTACGCCAAGGTGACCCGGACCGCCGGCAAGGACTCCACCCGGGGCGAGTGGCCCGTGGAACTCCTCGTACAGCGCGAACCGGCCCCGACGACCGGCGCCGCCCCGACCACCGCCCCGAGCGTCTGGCCCTCGGCCTCCCCGAGCCTGCCCGGCGCGGACGCGGTCCCGCGCAGCGGCGGCACCGGCTTCAACGACGCGCGGGCCCTGGGCCCGGGGGTGTGGCGCGACGAACTGCGGCCCGGGCAGACCCGCTTCTACCGGGTCCCGTTGGACTGGGGGCAGCAGCTCGGGCTGAGCGCCGAGATCGCCAAGGCCCGGATGACCAGGCAGTACGGCTCCGCCTCCAACGGGCTCACCGTCTCGCTGTACACCCCCTTCCGGGCGTTGGTGGAGTCCGACGACGCCTCCTACGACGGCAGCCAGGCCGCCGTGACCCTGCCCAAGACCGCGCCGGTGGCCTACGAGAACCGCTACTCCGACGCCACCGCCGTGCGGCCCGTACGGATCGCCGGGTGGTACTACCTCGCGGTCACCCTGGGCGGGAAGGTCGGGGAGTTCACCCACGAGGCCACCCCGGTCCCGCTGACGCTGCGGATGGACGTGACCGGGACCGTCGGCAAGGGCCCCGCCTACGCGGAGAACCTCGCGGAGGCCGGCTTCGGGGTGGGCGCCGCCGACCGGGCCGCCGCGAAGGACGGCCTCACCGTGCCGGAGGCCGCCGAGGCGGAGGACACCCGGGGCGTGATGCGGACGGTGGCGGGAGCGGGCTTCGGGGCGGGGACGCTGCTGCTGCTCACTCTGGCCGGCTGGTTCCTGCTGGCCCGGCGGGGGCCGGGGAGCGGGCGCTAGGTCGGGGCTGCGGCGTGGGCTCCAGGGGAGCTGCGCCTTGGGGGAGGCCGCGCCCCCTGGGGGCGCTTGCACCCTGGGGGAGGCCGCGCCCTAGGGGAGCTGCGTCAGGGCCCAGACGCCGACCGCGAAGCACAGCAGCGCCGCCGTGAGGATGCCCGCCGTGACCGCCCGAGGGGGCGGGGGGATCCGGGGGCCGCGGGAGGGCGCGGGCGGGGCGGCGGCCGTGACGGGTTCGAGTGGCGGGGTGTGCGTCGGCGGGGACTGCGGTGCCGGGGGGCTCAGGTGGAAGCCGCCCGTCGGCGAGGGAGCGGGCGTGGGGTCGTACGCGGGGTCGTACGCGGCCGGGGGCGGCCCGAAACCCGCCGGGGACCCGGTGGTCGGGGCGGCCGCGGTGGGCGCGGTGGTCCGTGCGGGTTCCGCCGGCGGGAGGGGGCCTTCGGGACCGAAGCCGGCCGGGAGCGGACCGAGTTGGTCGAAGACCTCCACCGGATCCGCCCGCTCCTCCCGCGCGTCCGGCGCGGGCAGCAACTCGACGGCCTCGGCAAGGGCCTTGCGCGCCCCTGTGGCCGTCTGGAACCGGTTGCGGGGGTCCGGCTGCAGCAGACCGGAGACGACGCCCCACAGCGGCCCCGGAACGGCTTCGTGGGCCTCCGGGGTCCCGTGGGTGAGGAACTCCCGTACGAGGGCGTCGGAATCGGGCTTCTCGCCCCGCAACAGGTACAGCGCGACGAGGCCGACGGCGAAGAGGTCCGCGGGGAAGTCCGGCTCGGCGCCCATCAGTTGTTCTGGGGCGAAGTAGCCCTGGGTACCCACCACCATGTGGGTGTCGGTCAGTCGGGGCTCGCCCTTGCGCAGCGAGATGCCGAAGTCGGACAGCCGCAGGTGCGGCCGCCCGGTTCCGGTGGCCTCCATCAGGATGTTGGCCGGTTTGATGTCACGGTGGACGACGCCCTCCGCGTGCACCGCCGCCAGCCCCGACAGGAGCTGGTCGAGCAGCACGCACACGTAGCGGGGCGGGAGCGGTCCGTAGTCCCCGATCACGTGCCCGAGGGAGCCCCCGCCCACGAGTTCCATCGTGAAGAGGACCTTGTCGTCGTCCGCCGCCCAGCTGGCCGGGGCCAGCAGGTGGGGGTGGTCGATGCGCAGGGCCTGCTCGCGCACGAACCGCAGCAGGGAGTGGGCGTCGCCGTGCAGGAGGACCTTCGCGGCGACGTACCGGTGTCGGCGCCGGTCCCAGGCGCGCCAGACGGCGCCCGCGCCGCCGCGCCCGATCGGATCGACCAACTCGTACCGGTTGGCGAAGACCTCACCCATGACCGCGCCCGTCCCCCGTCACTCGTGTCCGTCAGTTCTGGTGGGCCTCGTAGTGGGCCACCGCCTCCGCGGTGCGCCCGGCCCCGTACACCCTGAGGAACTCTGCCAGTTCCGGGTGGGTGGCTGCGAGGGTGTCCGCCGCGTCGATGATGTCGCCGGCCGCGGAGACCGAGCGCAGCAGCGACTGGATCTCGCGGACGACGCGCTTGACGGTCGGAGCCCCGGAACTCGTCGCGGTCTGCCCGCTGTTGCTGAGGACGGAGCCTCCCTGGGTGTTCTTGATCTCGTCCATCCGATCCGTGGCCTCCGCCGCGCTGACGCTGCCGTCCGCCACCTGACCGGCGAGGTCCTGGAGGGCCTGGACCCGCTGGACCACGGCCGGGTTGCCGATCTTGGCGCGCTGGCCGCTCATCAGTTGGGACAGCATCGGCGCCGACAGCCCGAGGACGGCAGCGAGGCGGGCCTGATTGAGTCCGAGGTCATCTATGAGCCGTCGGAACAGCGCGCCGAGCGGCTCCCCGTACCAACTGCGCTGAAGCTCCCTGGCTCTGGCCGTGGCCTCTTGCTGTACTGCGTCCACTCTTACTACTCCCCTTCGCTGGTGCGAACCTCGCGAGCATCTTACGGAGCGTGGTCGCGGGGCGGGAGTCCCTATCATTTTGCGGGATGAGGGGGTACACCGGGTACGCTGTCCTGCGGAACGGGCACTCCCTCGCGGGAGGGCGCGCTTCCGAATGCTCGGGGCCTTAGCTCAGTTGGTAGAGCGCTGCCTTTGCAAGGCAGATGTCAGGAGTTCGAATCTCCTAGGCTCCACTTACGAAGACCCCCTTGACCTGCGTAAACGCAGGTCAAGGGGGTCTTTTTCGTTCGTGGACGGTGTGCTCAGCGCGTCCGACGGAACTTCTCGGCGGCCTGATGCAGAAGCCGGTTCGCGTCCCTGAGGCGGACACCCACCTCGTACAGGGCGGGTGAGGTCTCGGTCTCCGGCAGTTGTCCGTTGAGCGTGTTACTGAGGGCGAGCCGGTAGCCGAGGAGGCACTGCTGCTCATGCTCGAGCGGTTTCCGGAGCGTTTTGGGGGGACGGACGAGGAAGTCGTCGAGTCGTGCCGATAGGTCGGCCAGCTCGGTCAGGGAGCCCGACTTGCCGGCCTTGACGGCCTTCTCGACCGCCTGCGTGACCTCCTTGATCGGCGTCGCGTCTTCTCGGTCGTGCTTTCGGCGTTGGACCGCGAGGATCGCGAACGCCCCGATGATCGCGGCGCCGATGACGGCGACGATCTCCCACCCTGTACTGCTCACGCTGTACCCCCGTGGCCGCCGGTGGCAATCCGGCAATCTTCGTGCCCGCCACGCGCTTCTGGCATGGAGGGACAGCCCGTTCACCGTGCGGCTCGGCCTGTGCAGGTGATCCTAGTCCAAACTGCGGGGGCCAGTGTGATTATCGGAGGCTACTGTGGAAGGCAATTTCTAAGGATCCTGCCGCCTCCAAGGGCCGTCATGACGAAGTGCGGGGATATTAGATCTTCAACTGCGGGGATCTCCCAGGTCAGAGGCCGGACGGCCGTAGCGGACCCACTGGAAGCGCGGTGATGTCGGGTCGCCGAGCGCGGCGGCGGTCTTGCTCCCGTTGTCCTTGACACCGCCTGCGAGGGAGAAGGCCCCGGTGGAGGTCTCCTTGCCGGCTGTGCCCTCCCAATAGGTCGGGCTCTTGGCCCACTTCACGTCGGCCAGCAGCTTCATGAGGTCGTCCGGTGTGAGGGCGTCGTAGCCGACCTTGCTCCAGGAGGTGGCGCGGTGGGCGACGGCGCCGAGTGCGGCGAACACGGCCGGGGACGCGATCACTGTGTTGTGGCGGTCACCGAGGGCGGCGGCGAAGGTCGAGAGGATCCTGTTCAGGAGGTCGTTGATCTCCTTCGTGGCCACGTCCCGCGTGCAGCCCTCGGGCAGTTCGGAGATGGGCCCGCTCGTCTTCTCGAAGCCGGCTTTGCCGAAGATCGCCGTGATGACGAAAGACCGCAGTGTCGACAGGGTCATCCACTCGGTGTCGGCGGCTTTCAGCTGCCGCTGCCGTACGGACACCATGTCACCCAGTGGCACCAGCTCGCCGTTGCCTGCCGGATCGGGCACCTGGATGCTCTCCAGGAGGTCGAGAGTGATGCTCGTCGCCACGTTCGAGGAGTCGGAGCTGAGGGCGACGTTCTTGTTGGGGACGACGCCGAGCAGGTTCCTGTCGTGGAAGATCTGACGCGCGGCCACGAGGTCGATTCCGTGGTAGATCTCGACACCGACCGACCGGGCGTGGATCTGCTGGGCGGTCAGGCCGTAGGCAGCCGGATCGTCCCGGAGGATGAAGTGGGCGAGGTGCTGCGTCTCGGCGTCCATGAGTACGCCGGTGGTGTCGTACGGGAGGTAGGCGATCGTGTCGAATCCCAGCAGACTCTGGGCCTGGACCGTTTCCAAGGGGCTCTGGATCCAGAGGGCGAAGGGCGGGGTGGCCCATCGTTCGCCGCGCTCGCCGAGGATGACCGCTGCCAGGTACTTGGCGTAGTCCTTGGCGTTCAGGGCCTTCTTCGTGGCCTTGATGGTGCGCTGGACCTCATTGCGGGCTTCGGCCTGCTCGCGTTCGGGGGTGGAGAGGTACTTCATGGCCTGGGGCTGCTCGGCCCGACGGGGGTCGGGAACGATCCGGGCCAGCTGACCCCAGGGCATGGTGGCCATCAGGCGGGTCCGGCTGAGCTGAAGGATGCGGACCGGGTCGCCGAGACCTCGATCCAGCTCGGTCACGTACTGCGTCGTCTGGTTGTCCACTGCTGCCCCCGTCGTTCTGAGATGTCCCGGTGTTCTCCAGGACTGCGCACCGGTCGAGCATAACGAACTGCGGGGGGTGCTTAAGGGTGCTTTGTCATCCCCGTACTTCGGTCTCGGCTCAGTTCTGGCGGGTGCGGGGGGTGCGGAGGAGGGTGGCGGTGAGGGTGAGGGCCGTCAGGAGGAGGGCGGCGCCGACGGCGAAGGCCAGGTGGTAGCCGCCGGTGAGGGCTTCGGGGAGGGACCGGCCCGCTTCGGTCAGGGTTTCGGTGCGGGAGGCGGCCAGGGTGGACAGGACCGCGACGCCCAGGGCCATCCCGATCTGCTGGGTGGTGTTGAACAGGCCCGAGGCGAGCCCGGCGTCGGCGCCGCCCGCCGCGGACATTCCGAGCGTGGTCAGCGCGGGCAGGGCCAGGCCGAAGCCGGAGGCCAGCAGCATCACGGGCAGCAGGTCGGTGACGTAGTCGGCCCGCACCGGCAGCCGGGTCAGCAGCCCGAGTCCGATCACCAGCATGCCGAGGCCCGTGAGCAGGACGGCCCGCTCGCCGAAGCGGGCGCCCAGGCGGGCGGAGGCGCCGAGCGAGACGGCGCCGATGGCGAGGGCGGCGGGGAGCATCGCGAGACCGGTCTCGGCGGCGCCGTAGCCCAGGACCCGCTGGAGGTGGAGGGCCAGCACGATCTGGAAGGAGAACAGCGCGGCCACCATCAGCATCTGGACCAGGTTCGCGCCGACCACGGTGCGCGAGCGCAGGATCCGCAGGGGCATCAGCGGGGTGCCGGCCTTGGCCTGGCGGGCGACGAATCCGGCGAGCAGGGCCAGGGAGAGCGCCCCGAGGCCGAGGGTGTGCGCGGAGGTCCAGCCGTACCGCTCCACCTGTACGACGGCGTAGATGCCGGTCATCAGCCCGACGGTGACCAGGGAGGCGCCGAGTACGTCGGCCCCCGCGCGCAGTCCGAGTCCCCGGTCGGAGGGGAGTGCGGGCAGGGCCACCAGTAGGGCGGCGAGGCCGATGGGGAGGTTGATGAAGAAGATCCAGTGCCAGTCGAGCGCGTCGGTGAGGATCCCGCCCAGCACCTGCCCCAGGGAGGCTCCGGCGGCTCCGGTGAAGGAGAACACGGCGATGGCGCGGGCCCGTTCGCGGGGTTCGGCGAAGAGGGTGACCAGGATGCCGAGGCCGACGGCGGAGGCCATCGCGCTGCCGACGCCCTGAAGGAAGCGGGCGGCGATCAGGACGCCGGGTGAGGTGGCGATGCCGGCGAGCAGCGAGGCGGCGGTGAAGACGGCGGTGCCCGCGAGGAACATCCGCTTGCGGCCGATCAGGTCGCCCAGTCGGCCGGCGAGCAGGAGCAGGCTGCCGAAGGCGATCAGGTAGGCGTTCACGACCCAGCTGAGGCCGGCGGGCGTGAAGCCCAGGTCGTTCTGGATGGCCGGCATGGCCACGGTGACGATGCTGCCGTCGAGGACAGTCATCAGCATGGCGGTGGACAGGACGGCGAGGGCGGTGCCGCGTGAGCGCAGGGCGCCGGCGCCGCGTGCGGCGGAGGGTGCCGAGGGTGCCGAGGGCACCGAGGGTGCTGAAGGGGCGGGTGCGGTGCGGCTGGCTGCGGACATGGGTCTCTCCGGTCATCGGGAGGCAGGGCGTCGTCTGATCGGCAACTGGTGTGACCGTAGCAGATGGTTTCGTTGCAGACTATTTTCTTCGGATCGAATTGCTAGACTGGGGACATGACTGCGATGGCGCCCGCTCAGACCCGGCCAGACCTCTCCTTCCTCTTGGACCACACCAGCCACGTCCTGCGCACGCGCATGGCCGCCGCGCTGGGCGAGATCGGGCTGACCGCCCGGATGCACTGCGTCCTCGTCCACGCCCTGGAGGAGGAGCGCACACAGGTGCAGCTCGCCGAGATCGGCGACATGGACAAGACGACGATGGTCGTGACGGTGGACGCCCTGGAGAAGGCCGGACTCGCCGAGCGGCGCCCTTCGAGCACCGACCGCAGGGCCCGGATCATCGCCGTCACCGAGAAGGGGGCGGCCCTGGCGGTGGAGAGCACCCGGATCGTCGACGGGGTGCACGCCGACGCCCTCGGTTCCCTTCCGGCGCCCGCGCGCGAGGCGCTGCTGCACGCGCTGGAGCTGCTCGCGGGGGGCGGCCTGGCGGAGCCGTCCGAGAGCCCACGACCGGCGCGCCGGGCCCGCCAGTAGCGGGCGACGGGGGCCGCGCCCGACCGGCTCGTGAACGTCCCTCGGATGGTCCCGTCACTGGGCCGGTGGGCGTGCCGTGGTCGAGAGTGGGAGCAGGGACCGTACCCAGGGGGCAACACCACGCCGGAGGCGTACGCACATGGGACTCTTCGATTTCCTGAGGTCCGACGAGAAGAAGAAGGAACACGAGGCCGCCGAGAAGGCGAAGGAGCAGGTGGAGCAGCAGGCGGCTCCGTCCGCGTCCGGGCCGTCCACCGCGCCGCGCACGCCCGCCGACGCGGGCACGAAGTACGCCGACGCGGCCGAGGCCACCAAGGCGGCCGCCGATCGGATGGCCGCCGCCGCGCCACCGGCCGCGGCGCCCAAGATCACCCCGCCGCCGCCCAAGCCGATGCAGGCGGCTCCGAAGCCGCCGTCCGCGCCTCCCCGGCCGGCCGGGGCGGCCCCGAGCCCGGGCTCGGCCGCGCACAAGGCCGTACCGGTGCCGCCCAAGCACGCCCCGGTCGCCGGGAAGCGCACGTACACGGTGAAGCCGGGGGACTCGCTGTCGGCCATCGCCCGCCACGAGCTGGGCAACGAGGGGCGCTGGCGTGAGCTGTACGCGATGAACAGGGGGGTCATCGGCGGCAACCCGAACATGATCCACCCGGGGCAGGTCCTGACCCTGCCGAGCTGATCGCCGGCTCCCCGGACACGACACGACGAAGGGCCCGGATCTCCGAGAACGGGATCCGGGCCCTTCGTCGCGCGCCGTGCGTCAGAGCTGCTGCTTGCCGCCGTCGGAGCCGTTGTGGCCGGAGCCCGAACCGGAGCCCGTCTCGCGCTCCTTGTCGGCCAGCTCGTCGTCGAAGCCGGCCGGCTCCGCGTCACGCGCCGACAGCTCGGTGGCGAGCGGCGGCTCCACGAGCCAGTCCGGGTTCGACTGACGGTCCCACCACTTCCAGGCCGCGTACGCGCCGATCGCGAGTACGCCGATCAGCGCGACGCCCTTCGCGGCCCGGCCGCAGCGCTCCCGGCGCTCGTGTCGCCGTACGATCCGGCGCACATCCTTCGCCGACACCTGCCCGCGCAGCGCGGCGACGGCCGCCGTGGAGCGGGAGGCGGCCTCCTCGGCGACGGGAGTGGCGGCCGCGACGGCGCTCTCGAAGCGCGGCTGCGTGTAGTCGGCGGCCTGGCGGGCGGCCCTGCGCGTGCGGCAGACCGCCTCGCCGGCGGCCCGGTCCAGGGTCGGCGGCACGTGCGCGCGGGCCGCCTGCATCATCGGATGCAGATGGGAGTCGTAGGCCGCACGCGCCTGGTTCGAGGCCTGGTTCGCGGCGTACGACACCTTCGGTGTCAGCCGTTCGTTCGCCTCGTGCGCGTAGTGCACGGCCGCGTCCCTGGCGGTCTCTGCGTACGGCGCCACCGCTTCCGCTGCGTGCCTCACGGTGTCCTTGGCGCTCTCGGCGGCCAGGCGCACGCTGTCCTTGCGGGTCACAGGATCCTCCTCCTCGGTGGCGGACACAGTTCACCTTTCCACCCTTTGTCGGATCATGCCTGCCACAGGGCCGCCGGGCATGCGCGACAGGGCATACGGGTGGAGGATTTCTGTGCCGGACTGCCCTCCGTGGGAGGATCGGCACCGACAGTGATGACTATGGAAGGCATGCCCGTGGCCCAGAAGCTCTACGCCACCCTGAAGACCAACCAGGGCGACATCGAGATCGAGCTCCTGAAGAATTTCGCCCCGAAGACCGTACGGAACTTCGTGGAGCTCGCCACGGGAGCCCGCGAGTGGACCCGCCCGACGGACGGCCAGAAGACCACGGCACCGCTCTACGACGGCACCGTCTTCCACCGCGTCATCAGCGGCTTCATGATCCAGGGCGGAGATCCGCTGGGGAACGGCACGGGCGGCCCGGGCTACCAGTTCGCCGACGAGTTCCACCCCGACCTGGCCTTCACCAAGTCCTACCTGCTCGCGATGGCCAACGCCGGACCGGGCACCAACGGCTCCCAGTTCTTCATCACGGTCGCGCCCACCGCGTGGCTGACCCGCAAGCACACCATCTTCGGCGAGGTCACCGACGCGGAGAGCCGCAAGGTCGTGGACCGGATCGCCGCGGGCGCCACCAACCCGCGCACCGAGCGGCCCGTCGACGACGTGATCATCCAGTCGGTCACCGTCGAAGAGCGCTGAGCCCCCGGTCCCGGTCCCGGTCCGGGGCCTTCGGGAACCTTTGCGCCCCGCCCGTCCGTCCTGGATACATCCGTGGTGGACGCGTGGTCGGTCCACACACGGGACCGGCGGGGGATCCTCCCCTGCCTCGCCGCCGATCGAGGGGACCGATGGACACCGACCGCCTGCCGGGCTGCTACCGCCACCCGGACCGCGACACGGGGATCAGCTGCACCCGTTGCGAGCGTCCCATCTGCCCCGAGTGCATGATCAGCGCCTCGGTCGGCTTCCAGTGCCCCGATTGCGTCCGGGAGGGGTCCGGCACCGGGCACGCCCCCGCGGCGAACGCGCCGCGGACCCTCGCGGGCGGGATGGTGGCCGGTGATCCGCAGCTCGTCACCAAGATCCTCATCGGGATCAACGTGGCCGTGTTCCTCGCCACCTACGCCGTCCACGGGCTGGCCGTGCAGCTGGAGCTGCTCGGCCGCTACGTCGAGTACTTCGGGGCCCCCGTCGAAGGGGTCTCCACCGGCCAGTACCACCGCTTGCTGACCTCGGTGTTCCTGCACGTGGAGTGGTGGCACATCTTCGGCAACATGTTCGCCCTGTGGGTGATCGGCGGCCCGCTGGAGGCGGCCCTGGGACGGGTCCGCTACCTCGCGCTGTACCTGATCTCCGGGCTGGGCGGCAGCGCCCTCGTCTACCTGCTGACCGAGCCGAACACGCCGACCCTGGGCGCCTCGGGCGCCATCTGCGGGCTGCTCGGCGCCACCGTGGTCCTGGCCCGCCGGCTGCGCTACGAGATGCGGCCCGTGCTGATCACGCTCGGGCTGATGCTGCTGATCACCTTCGTACCGTTCGGGGGCGGCTTGTCGGTGTCCTGGCAGGCCCACATCGGGGGCCTGGTGAGCGGTGCCCTGGTGGCCCTGGGACTGCTGGCCCCCGCCTCGGGGCGGAAGCGGACCCTGCTCCAGGTCGGGAGCTGCGTGGCGGTGTTCCTGCTGGCGGCAGCGGTGATCGCGGTCCGTACGGTCGCACTCACCTGATCACACCGGCGTCAACTCTCCACAGAGTTATCCACAGATCTTCTGTCTTTTCCTCAGGTGTGGATGACGCTGTGGATAACTCTTGGGGAGAGCTTGCGTTCCGCCGCTGTTTGCGCACTGTCCGTGCGCGATTCAGCGGCCGTCCGACAGCCGTCAGGCCGTCGGAGAGCCGCCGAACGGGTGTCGGACCGGTCCTACTTCCACTGCGTGGAGACGCCGAACCCGGCCGCGATGAAGCCGAAACCGACCACGATGTTCCAGTTGCCCAGTGCCTCCAAGGGCAGCTGGGTATCGGTCACGTAGAAGACGACGATCCACGCGAGGCCGATCAGGAAGAACGCCAGCATGACCGGGGCGACCCAGCTGCGGTTCGTCAGCTTGATCGCCTGCGCCTGCTTCGTCGGCGGCGGCGTGTAGTCGTCCTTCTTGCGGATACGTGACTTCGGCACGAGGGGCTCTCCTGTCGATGCGCTGGGGACCTGGCCTGCCCCGGGCGTCCGTTAGCGTAGTGGACCTGTGGCGTTGAAGGAGAAGGGTACGTTGAGCAATTCCGACGACTCCTCCGTGGGTCCCCGTCGCCGGGCCAGACCGGTCAGGCTGCTGACCGCTGCCGTCTTCGCCCTGGCCGGTCTGATCTTCGTCACCAGTTTCAACACGTCCAAGGGTACGAACATCCGGACGGACACCTCGCTCCTCAAGCTGTCCGACCTGATCCACGAGCGCAGCGCCGGCAACGCCGAGCTGGAGAAGAGCACCGCCCTCGCGCGCTCCCAGGTCGACGCCCTCGCCGACCGCGACGACGGCAGCACCAAGGCCCAGGACGCCCGCCTGAACGCCCTGCGCAAGGCCTCGGGCACCGAGGAACTCAGCGGCAAGGGCCTCAGCGTCACGCTCAACGACGCCCCGCCCAACGCGACCGCCCGCGTCCCCGGGGTCCCCGAACCGCAGCCCAACGACCTCGTCATCCACCAGCAGGACCTCCAGGCCGTGGTCAACGCCCTCTGGCTCGGTGGCGCCCAGGGCATCGAGGTCATGGGCCAACGCCTGATCTCCACCAGCGCCGTCCGCTGCGTGGGCAACACCCTGATCCTCCAGGGCCGGGTCTACTCGCCCCCTTACAAGGTTTCCGCCGTCGGCGACCCGGGCGCGTTGCGCAAGGCGCTCGCCGCCTCCCCCGCCCTGCAGAACTACCAGCTCTACGTCAACGCCTACGGGCTGGGCTGGAAAGTGGAGGAGGACAAGAGGCTGACACTCCCGGGCTACTCCGGCACAGTGGACCTCCACTATGCGAAGCCGCTGGAGTCCGCCGCGCCCTGACCTCGTACTGCGCCTGGCGGTACGGACGTTCAGCGAGGTGTGCCTGACGGTCGGGACGCTCATCGTCCTGTTCGTGGTCTACGTACTCCTGTGGACCGGGGTCAAGGCCGACCGCGCCATGGACGAGGAGCGGGCCCGCCTGCGCGAGCACTGGGCCGCCGCGGCGCCCGCCGGCGCCCCCGACCCGCGTCCGAGCGCCCCGGCTCCCCAGCGGGCCACCCCGGCCCCCGAACCGCCCCCCTACCCGGCCGGTCGGGCCTTCGCCGAGATGTACGTTCCCCGCTTCGGCGCCGACTGGAGCAAGCCCGTCCTCGAAGGCACCGGCACCGACCTGCTGAAGAAGGGCCTGGGTCACTACCCCGGCTCGGCCCGCCCGGGAGGCGAGGGGAACTTCGCGGTGGCCGGGCACCGGCGCACCTACGGTGACCCCTTCAAGGACGTCCCCGAGCTGCGCCCGGGGGACGCCGTGATCGTCCGCGTCGCGGGCACGTCGTACACGTACACCGTCCGCGCGGCGCCCCTGCGCACCCTGCCCACCGAGACCGGGGTGGTCGACCCCGTGCCGAAGCGCTCCCCCTTCACCACGCCCGGCAGGTACCTGACGCTGACCACCTGCGAACCGGAGTGGGGCCACAGCCACCGGCTGATCGTCTGGGCCGAGCTCACGGACACCCGACCCGTCTGATTGCCCACGTGACCCCCGCCGCCGGGCCCCGGGCCTTTAGGCTGTTGCGGTACCGCTCCCGCGGTGCGCAGAGCGAAAGGGACGCGGACGCAATGTACGGCTGGATCTGGCGGCAGCTGCCCGGCAACGCGTGGGTACGCGCGCTGATCTCACTCGTACTGGTCCTGGCGGTGGTCTTCGTACTCTTCCAGTACGTCTTCCCCTGGGCCGAGCCGCTCCTGCCGTTCAACGACGTGACGGTGGACGAGGGATCGGGAGCCACTCCGTGAGCGCGCGCATTCTGGTTGTCGACAACTACGACAGCTTTGTCTTCAATCTGGTCCAGTACCTCTATCAGCTCGGTGCCGAGTGCGAGGTGCTGCGCAACGACGAGGTCGAACTCGCCCACGCCCAGGACGGTTTCGACGGCGTGCTCCTCTCGCCCGGACCGGGCACCCCCGAGGAGGCGGGCGTCTGTGTCGACATGGTCCGTCACTGCGCCGCGACCGCCGTCCCCGTCTTCGGCGTCTGCCTCGGCATGCAGTCGATGGCCGTGGCGTACGGAGGCGTCGTGGGCCGGGCCCCCGAGCTGCTGCACGGCAAGACCTCCCCCGTGCTCCACGGGGGCCTGGGCGTCTTCGCCGGACTGCCCTCGCCCTTCACCGCGACCCGCTACCACTCCCTCGCGGCCGAGCCCCTGACCCTCCCCGACGTGCTGGAGGTCACCGCCCGCACCGAGGACGGGATCATCATGGGCCTGCGGCACCGGGAGCACGACGTGGAGGGCGTGCAGTTCCACCCCGAGTCGGTGCTGACCGAATGGGGCCACCGGATGCTCGCGAACTGGCTCGTGCGCTGCGGTGACGCCGACGCCGTGGAGCGGTCGGTGGGGCTCGCTCCGGTGGTGGGCAAGGCCGTCGCGTGACGACGGTCGCGCCGTCCGCGCCCAGCGAGGGCCGGGCCGCGCGGCGCAGGGCGGCGCAGGAGGCCGCGAAACGCTCGCACGGGCGGGCCCGCAAGAGGGGCGGGCGGGGCCGACGGCGAGCCCGCCCGCGCTCGGGCGGCCCGGTCGTGGTGCTGAGCCGGGCGGCCGGTGAACTGTTCATCACCCTCGGCCTGGTGATGCTGCTGTTCGTCGCCTACCAGCTCTGGTACACGAACCTGCTCGCGGAGCGCGCGGCCAACGGGGCCGCCGGCTCGCTGCGCCAGACCTGGGAGCAGGCACCCGCAGCGGGCGGCTCCGCCGCTCCCCCGGTGGCCGCCTTCGAACCCGGGCAGGGATTCGCGATCCTCTACATCCCCAAGCTGGACCTGAAGGTGCCGGTGGCGGAGGGGATCAGCAAGCCCAAGGTGCTCGACAAGGGGATGGTCGGCCACTACGGGGAGGGCGCGCTCAAGACGGCCATGCCGGCCGACAAGCAGGGCAACTTCGCCCTGGCCGGGCACCGCAACACCCACGGCGAGCCGTTCCGCTACATCAACCGTCTCGTGCCCGGGGACCGGGTCGTGGTCGAGACCCGCGACGCCTACTACACGTACGAGATGACCTCCACGCTGGCGCAGACGCCCCCGACGAACGTCGCGGTGATCAAGCCGGTGCCCGACGGCTCCGGCTTCACCGGACCCGGCCGGTACATCACGCTGACGACCTGCACTCCCGAGTTCACGAGCACCTACCGGATGATCGTATGGGGCAGGATGGTCGACGAACGCCCCCGCAGTCAAGGTGCTCCGCCCGCGCTGACCAGCCCGTAAGGACGAACCCGCAGTGTCTCGTGCCCGCCGTCGCAGCCGCTCCGCTCCGCCGACCGCCGACCGCAGTGCGCTGGCCGGGTGCCTGAGCCTGCTCGGGGAGTTCCTGATCACGGTGGGCCTGGTCCTGGGCCTTTTCGTGGCGTACTCGCTGTGGTGGACGAACGTCCTCGCCGACCGACAGGCCGCCTCCCGGGGCGACCAGATCCGCCGGCAGTGGTCCGCTGCCCCCGGCCCCTCGGCGAGCGCTTCCGCCGGGCCCGGTGCCCTCGACACCAAGGACGGCATCGGCTTCCTGCACGTGCCCGCCATGAAGAACGGCGAGGTGCTGGTGAAGCCGGGCACGGCCCCGGACGTCCTGAACGACGGCGTGGCCGGCTACTACACCGAGCCCGTGAAGTCGGCGCTGCCCTCGGACGAGAAGGGCAACTTCACCCTGGCCGCGCACCGCGACGGGCACGGAGCGAAGTTCCACAACATCGACAAGGTGAAGAGCGGCGACGCGGTGGTCTTCGAGACCCGCGACACCTGGTACGTCTACAAGGTCTTCGCCGAGCTGCGCCAGACCTCGAAGTACAACGTGGACGTGATCAACCCCGTCCCCAAGGAGTCCGGCAAGACGGCCGCCGGGCGCTACATCACCCTCACGACCTGCACCCCGGTCTACACCTCGAAGTACCGCTACGTGGTCTGGGGCGAGCTGGTGCGGACGGAGAAGGTGGACGAGAAGCGCACCCTGCCCGCCGAGCTGCGCTGAACCGAGGCGTGCCGGCATCCGGGATCCGGGGTGCCGATCGAAGCCGTGTTTCACGTGAAACAGGCCCGACCCCCGCGTGGGGGTCGGGCCTGTTTCACGTGAAACGTCGCTAGCGGCCTCCGAGGCCTCCGAAGAAGCCTCCTCCGCCGTTGTTGTTGCCGCCGTTCTGGTTCGGCCCCGGATTCGGCGTGGTGGTGACGTTGACGACGGTGCCGGCGGGCAGCGGCGAGCCGACCGTCGGGTTGGAGGACGTCACGAGCGCGTTCTCGTCCGTCGGGCCCGACAGGACCGCGCCGAAGGTGAGGTTGGCCCGCTTCAGGTCGTCCTTGGCCTGGGCGACCGTCCGGCCGGCCAGCAGGGGCACCGCCGTCGGCGCGGCCGCCGCCTTGGCGAGGCTCACGTTGACCGCGGTGCCCTTGGCGAGCTCCTCGCCGGGCTTGTACTGCTGCGCCACGACCGATCCGGCCACGGCCCCCGGGGAGTCCACGTCGGTGGTGCTGCCGAGCTTCAGGTTGGCCTCGCTGAGGGCCTTGCTCGCCGCGGCCTTGTCCAGCCCGGTGAGGGTCGGTACGACGCCCTTGGCGGCCTCCTTGGCCACGCTGAGGGTGATCGTCGAGCCCTTCTCCGCCTCGGTGCCGGCCTTGGGGTCCTGGTCGAGGACGATGCCGGGGGTCGCTTCGGACTCCACGAGCTTCTTCGTGACCTGGAAGTTCTTGGCCTTGAGCGCGGTCTCGGCCTCGTCGTACGGGATCCGCATGACGTCGATGACCTTGACCTTGGGCGCACCCGAGGACACCTTGACCGTGACGGTCGAGCCCTTGTCGGCGGTCGCGCCGGCGGCCGGGTTCTGCGAACAGATCCGACCCTTGGGCTGGTCGTCGCAGGGTTCGTCGGCTTCCTTCTCGACCTTGAGGTCGACCCTGCCGGCCCTCTGTTGGGCCGAGTCCAGGGTGTCACCGACGAACTTGGGCACGGTGGGGCTGTTGTCGGTCCCCTCGAAGAGGGTGCGGCCGATGAGGATCGCGCCGACCAGCACGAGTACGCCGGCCAGCACGAGCAGGACCGTGGAGGCCCGGCTCTTCTTCTGCTGACGGCGGCCGTGGCCCTGGTCGTAGCCCCCGTGGCCCTGGTCCCCGTACCCGTAGCCGTCGTTGCCGCCCGGAGGCATCGGCGGGAGCATCGAGGTCTGGCCGGAGTCGGACGAGCGCAGGGCGGTGGTGGGCTGGTCGTAGCCCTGGTGCCCGTAGCCGTTCTGGTCGGGGTAGCCGTAGCCCGCGGCGCCCATGGAGGCGGTCGCGGCGACCGGCTGGCCGTCGAGGCAGGCCTCGATGTCGGCCCGCATCTCGTCCGCCGACTGGTAGCGGTAGTCGGGGTCCTTGACCAGGGCCTTGAGGACGATGGCGTCCATCACGGGCGTGATCTCGGGGTCGAAGTTCGAGGGGGGCTGGGGCTCCTCGCGCACGTGCTGGTAGGCGACCGCCACCGGGGAGTCCCCGACGAACGGCGGCCGGACGCAGAGGAGCTCGTAGAGCAGGCAGCCCGCGGAGTAGAGGTCGGAGCGCGCGTCGACCTGCTCGCCCTTGGCCTGCTCCGGGGAGAGGTACTGGGCGGTGCCGATCACGGCGGCCGTCTGCGTCATCGTCATGCCGGAGTCGCCCATGGCGCGGGCGATGCCGAAGTCCATGACCTTGACCTGTCCGGTCCGGGTGAGCATGACGTTGGCGGGCTTGATGTCGCGGTGCACGATGCCGGCCCGGTGCGAGTACTCCAGGGCCTGGAGGACGCCGATGCACATCTCCAGGGTGCGCTCGGGCAGCAGCTTGCGGCCGGAGTGCAGGAGCTCGCGCAGGGTGGATCCGTCGACGTACTCCATCACGATGTACGGGATGGAGATGTTGTCGACGTAGTCCTCGCCGGTGTCGTAGACGGCGACGATCGCGGGGTGGTTGAGCGATGCGGCCGACTGGGCCTCGCGGCGGAACCGGGCCTGGAAGGACGGGTCGCGGGCGAGGTCGGCGCGCAAGGTCTTGACGGCGACGGTACGGCCGAGCCGGGTGTCGTGACCGAGGTAGACCTCGGCCATGCCACCACGGCCGAGCACGTGGCTCAGCTCGTACCGGCCGCCGAGGCGACGCGGCTCTTCCATAACGTTTGCAGCCCTCTCCGTCAGTCCCGACCGCACCGGTGTGTGGTCCGGCGGTGTGCTGTTCGCGCAAAGGCTACCGGCCGATCGTCAGTGATCGGTTCGTGACCACAGGCTGATATCGGACCGGTACCGAGCGCTCGGATCCTGTCTTCCCGTCTCATCCCTTGTTGTTGAGGACGGCCTCCATGACCGCCTTCGCGACGGGGCCGGCCAGGCCGCCACCGGTGATGTCCTCGCGGTCGGCGTCGCTGTCCTCGATGACGACGGCGACGGCCACGGGGGAGCCCTTGTCGGTCTTGGCGTAGGAGATGAACCAGGCGTAGGGGCGCTTGGCGTTCTTCTCGCCGTGCTGGGCCGTACCGGTCTTGCCGCCGACGGTGACGCCCTTGATCTTGGCCTTCGCGCCGGTGCCGTTGTCGCTCTCGACGACGTTGACCATCATCTGCTGCAGCTTCTGGGCGTTCGCCGCCGACAGCGGACGGCTCATCTCCTGCGGCTCGTGCTTCTCGATGACGTCGAGGTTGGGCGCGGTCAGCTGGTCGACCATGTACGGCTTCATCAGCTTGCCGTCGTTGGCGACCGCGGCGGCCACCATGGCCATCTGGAGCGGGGTGGCGGCGGTGTTGAACTGGCCGATCGCGGAGAGCGAGTTCCCGGGCCGGTCCATGTTCTTGTCGTAGACGCTGGCGAAGGCCCGGACCGGGGTGTCGATCTTGTCGTTGTTGAAGCCGAACTTCTCCGCCGTCTCCAACATGTTCGCCTTCGTGACCTTGTCGGCGACGTTGGCGAACACGGAGTTGCAGGACACCTGGAGGGCGAAGTTCAGGCTCGCCTTCTCGCAGCCCTTGGCGTGGTTGACCATCGGGGTCCGGGTGGTCGGCAGGAGGAAGGGCTCCGGAGTGTCCGTCGGGGCGTCGATGTCGGTGACGACCCCGTGCTCCAGGGCGGCGGCGGCCGTGACGACCTTGAAGGTGGAGCCCGGCGGGTAGGTCTCGCGCAGGGCGCGGTTGACCAGGTTCTTGTCCTCGTTGTCCTTGAGGGAGACCCAGGCCTTCTCGTCGTCCTTGGAGTTGCCGGCGAAGCTGGAGGGGTCGTACGAGGGGGTGCTGACCAGGGCCAGGATGGCGCCGGTGCGCGGGTCGATCGCCGCGACCGCGCCCTTCTTGTCGCCGAGGCCCTTGAAGGCGGCCTTCTGGGCGGCCGCGTTCAGGGTGGTGACGACGTTGCCGCCCTGCTTCTTCTCACCGGTGAACATGCCGATGGTGCGGTCGAAGAACAGCCGGTCGTCGTTGCCGGTGAGGATGCCGTCGTCGAGGGACTCCAGCTGGGTGGAGCCGAAGGCCTGCGAGGCGTAGCCGGTGACGGGAGCCCACAGGGGCCCGTCCAGGTACGTCCGCTTGTACTTGTAGTCGCTGCCGTCCGTCACCGCGGACCCGGTGATCGGCTGGCCCCCGACGATGATGTTGCCCCGCTCCGTGGCGTACTGGGCGATCTGGACCCGGCGGTTCTCCTTGCGGGTGCTGAGTTCCTCGGCCTGGACGTACTGCAGCCAGTTGGTCCGGATCAGCAGCGCGAGGACGAGCAGCCCGCAGAACAGCGAGATACGACGCAGGGGCTTGTTCATGACGGGCGGACCACCTGGGTCATTTCGGAGTCGGAGGACGGGGCGGGGGCCGGGGCAGGTCGGCGTGCGGTGTCGCTGATCCGGATCAGGATGGCGATGAGCACCCAGTTCGCGAGGACGGAGGAACCGCCCGAGGCGAGGAAGGGCATGGTCATGCCGGTGAGGGGGATGAGGCCCATGACGCCGCCGGCGACGACGAAGATCTGCAGCGCGAAGGCGCCGGAGAGGCCGATGGCGAAGAGCTTGCCGAAGGGGTCGCGGGCGGCGAGGGCGGTGCGCACGCCCCGCTCGATGATCAGGCCGTAGAGCAGCAGGAAGGCCATGACACCGGTCAGTCCGAGTTCCTCGCCCACGGTGGCGAAGATGAAGTCGGAGTTGGCCGCGAAGCCGATGAGGTCGGAGTTGCCCTGGCCCCAGCCGGTGCCGAGCACCCCGCCGGAACCGAAGCTCATGATCGACTGTCCGACCTGCTCGCAGGCGCCGGACTTGCTGTAGCAGCCGAAGGGGTCGAGCCAGGCGTTCACACGGGCCTGCACGTGGCTGGCGGTGGCGCCCACGACCACGGCGCCGCCGACCGACATCAACAGGCCGATGACGATCCAGCTGGTCCGCTCGGTGGCCACGTACAGCATGATCACGAACATGCCGAAGAACAGCAGCGAGGTGCCGAGGTCGTTCTCGAAGACGAGGACGAGCAGGCTCATCGCCCAGATCATCAGGATCGGGCCGAGGTCGCGGCCGCGCGGCAGGTAGAGGCCCATGAAGCGGCGGCTGGCGAGGGCCAGGGCGTCGCGCTTGACCATCAGGTAGCCGGCGAAGAACACCGCGATGACGATCTTCGCGAACTCACCGGGCTGGATGGAGAATCCGCCGACGCTGATCCAGATCTTGGCACCGAACACGTCCGCGCCCAGGCCCGGGATGACGGGCAGGATCAGCAGGACCAGCGAGGCGGCCATGGAGATGTACGTGAACCGCTGGAGCACGCGGTGGTCCTTGAGGACCAGCAGCACGCCGGCGAACAGGGCGATGGCCAGGGCCGTGTACATCATCTGCCGCGGCGCGGACTCCGAGAACGTGCCGAAGCTGCGCTTGGCGAGGTTCTGGAGGCGCTCGGACTGGTCCAGGCGCCAGATCAGGACCAGGCCCAGGCCGTTGAGCAGGATGGCGATCGGCAGCAGCAGCGGGTCGGCGTACTTCGCGTAGCGGCGCACGACGAAGTGCGCGACGCCGGCGAGGACGCCCAGGCCGAGGCCGTACGTGAGCATGCCCGGGGGCAGCTTGCCGTCGATCGCCAGGCCTGCGTTGGCGTAGGCGAACATCGGGATGACCACGGCGAAGGCGAGCAGCAGGAGCTCGGTGTTCCGCCGGCTCGGCGCCTCGATGGCGCCGATGGTGGTCGTGTTGGTGACAACGCTCATGGTGTGACGGGCCCCCTGTGCCCGCGTGTGTCTACTGCTTTTCGCACTGGCCGACGACAGCTTGCTCCGCGGGAGTCAGGCTGGGGCCGGGCGTCTGTGGGTTCTGCGCCTGCGCGGCACGAGTGGCCTCGTCCTTCTTGCAGGCGGAGACCTGGGTGCCGAGCTCGTCGGTCTTCTGGCGGGCTCCGTCGAGGCTGGTCTCGCTGATGGTGGCCTCGACCTGCTTGCGCTTGAAGGACGGCAGGTACTTCAGTTCGATGTCGGGGTGGTCCGTCTCCACCTGTGAGAGGTGGATCCAGGCGAGGTTCTGGCTGATGCCGCGGTACAGCGCGACGTGCTCGCCCTTGACCCCGATGTAGAACTGCGTCTGCGTCCAGCGGTGGCCCGCGTAGAGGCCTCCGCCGACGACACCGGCCACCAGCAGCAGGATGAGCGTGCGGGTGGTCCACTTGCGCCCTTTGCTGCGGCGCCGGCGGGGGTGGTCGTACGTGTCCTCGTACTGCGGGTCGGCATCGTAGGCCTCGGGTTCGCCGAAGCTGCCGTACGCACCGCCGCCCTGGCTCTGGTCGGGGTATCCGTAGCCGGGGCTCTCGCCGCTGCCGGGGGGCCCGAAGGAGCCGGCGGGCGGCGCGGCCTGGCGGCCGAGCCCGGAGGCGCGGCCGGCCGGGGTCTGCATGGCGTTGCCGCCGTCGAAGAGCTGGTGCTGGTTCTCGGCGACCGCGCCGACGACGACGGGGGTGTCGTTGACCTGGGCGGCGAGGGTGTCCCCGCTGTCCGTGTCGAGGACGTCGGCGACGATGCAGGTGATGTTGTCGGGTCCGCCGCCGCGCAGGGCGAGCTGGATCAGCGACTGCACCGTCTCGCGGGGGCCGTGGTAGTCGGCGAGGGTCTCTTCGAGGGTCTGGTGGGAGACCACGCCGGAGAGGCCGTCGGAACAGATGAGGTAGCGGTCGCCGGCACGGACCTCGCGGATGGAGAGGTCGGGCTCGACGATGTCGCCACTGCCGAGCGCCCGCATGAGCAGTGAGCGCTGCGGGTGGGTGGTGGCTTCCTCTTCGGTGATCCGGCCCTCGTCGACGAGCCGCTGCACCCAGGTGTGGTCCTGGGTGATCTGCGTCAGGACGCCGTCGCGCAACAGGTACGCGCGGGAGTCGCCAACGTGGACGAGTCCGAGGCGCTGGCCGGTCCACAGCAGGGCGGTGAGCGTGGTGCCCATGCCTTCGAGCTGGGGGTCCTCCTCGACCATGACGCGCAGCTGGTCGTTGGCGCGCTGCACTGCCGTGGCGAGGGAGGTGAGGATGTCGGAGCCCGGGACGTCGTCGTCGAGCTGCACCAGGGTCGAGATCACCTCGGAGCTGGCGACCTCGCCGGCGGCTTGGCCGCCCATGCCGTCGGCGATGGCGAGGAGGCGGGGACCGGCGTAGCCGGAGTCCTCGTTGCCCTCGCGGATCATCCCCTTGTGCGATCCGGCGGCGAACCGCAGGGACAGACTCATGCGCACCTGCCCTGTCGACGCCTCGGGGTACAACCGGTCTCGAGCCACACTGCCCACCCTCCGGTCGGGAGCGCGCTCGGGTCCGTGTCCCCGGTGGGACGGACCGCCGCGGCTCGCTCGCTCCGCTCGCTCATTCTCGTACTACTTCCGCAGCTCGATGACGGTCTTGCCGATGCGGATCGGGGCGCCCGGCGGAATGGGCGTCGGGGTGGTCAGCCGGGTCCGGTCGAGATACGTGCCGTTGGTGGACCCGAGATCCTCGACGATCCACTGGCCGTCACGGTCGGGGTAGATCCTGGCATGCCTGCTGGAGGCGTAGTCGTCGTCCAGCACGATCGTGGAGTCGTGTGCCCGGCCCAGCGTGATCGTCTGCCCGGCGAGGGCGACCGTGGTGCCCGTGAGGGTGCCTTCGGAGACGACGAGCTTGGTGGGCGCACCCCTGCGCTGGCGCTGCTGGGGCGGCGCGCTCTGCCGCCCCGTCTGCTGTTGCTGGGGTGCGTTGTTGGCAGCGGCGCCGCGGCGGGAGCCGCGTTGCGTGACTCTCGTTCCGAAGAGATCGCTGCGGATGACCTGAACGGCCACGATGACGAACAGCCACAGAACGGCCAGGAAACCCAACCGCATGACCGTCAGGGTCAGCTCTGACATTGCCCCCGCTTCACCCTTCGGCTTGCCGGTAAATGATGGTGGTGCTGCCCACGACGATCCGCGAGCCGTCGCGGAGCGTAGCGCGGGTGGTGTGCTGCCCGTCCACCACGATGCCGTTGGTGGACCCGAGATCCTGGATCGTCGGGGGTGTTCCGGTCCGGATCTCACAGTGCCGGCGCGATACGCCGGGGTCGTCGATCCGCACATCGGCCTCGGTGCTTCGGCCGAGTACGAGCGTGGGGCGCGAGATCTGGTGGCGGGTGCCGTTGATCTCGATCCACCGGCGCATGGTGCCGGGGGCGCCGGGAGGTACGGGTGCGCCGCCGCCGGGAGGACCCGGAGGCGGTCCCGCGGGCATCGGCGGAGCGGCTGCCGGCGGATAGCCGTAGCCGCCCTGCTGCTGTCCCTGCGGGGCCTGCGGCGCGGATTGGGAGGTGCTGGAGGCAAGGGTACGGCTGCGAACCCGGTAGAGACCGGTGTCGAGGTCGTCCGCCTTCTCCAGGTGGACCTTGATGGGTCCCATGAAGCTGTAGCGCTGCTGCTTGGCGTAGTCGCGGACGAGGCCCGCGAGTTCGTCACCGAGCTGGCCGGAGTAGGGACTCAGGCGCTCGTAGTCGCCGGCGCTCAGCTCCACGATGAAGTCGTTGGGCACGACGGTCCGCTCGCGGTTCCAGATGGTCGCGTTGTTGTCGCATTCCCGCTGGAGGGCGCCGGCGATCTCCACCGGCTGGACCTCGGACTTGAAGACCTTGGCGAAGGTGCCGTTCACCAGACCTTCGAGTCGCTGCTCGAACCGCTTCATGACTCCCATGGGGCACCTCCTCCGTCGTTGTCGCCCTGTACTGCTTACTGATCGTATCCACGCGTGGCGGATTCGGCTGGTTCCCCTTCGGTCCCGTGCCGAGGAGTGTTGGTCCTCACAAGGGATCGTAGGGGCGCTCCAGGGACAGTGTCCCGCACCCGGAGCACGGTGCGGGAGGGGCGGGTCCGGACGCACTGCGGGTGCCCGGGGAAAGGGATGTGATTCCACCCCGCCCACCGTGCTAATCTTTCGACGTCGCCAGGGGAACGGCCCGAAAGGGAAGAACCGCTGGTTAGCTGCTCGGGCGAGTGGCGGAACGGCAGACGCGCTGGCTTCAGGTGCCAGTGTCCTTCGGGACGTGGGGGTTCAAATCCCCCCTCGCCCACAGAATGAAGAACCCCCGATTCGGAGAGATCCGAATCGGGGGTTCTTTGTTGTATTCCGGGTTGATCTCGACTATCGCGGCTATCCCGGACAAATGTGACGAATTCGAAGAGGCCTTCGGCGACGCCGCCGAGCCGCCGTCCGACTTTCGTTGACGGGGGCGCGACGAAAGAGGGCGGCCCCGGCCCGGGGGCGGTGTCTAGGGTCGTCGCGTGGATGCCAAGGGGAAGACGCGCGAGGGCTGGGAGTGGCTGAAGGGTCCCGAGCCCTGGAGCCGGCGGATCCTGGCCTGGGACCTGGCGCTCTCCGGTGTGATGGTGGTCATCGGCCTCGGGGTCGACGAGCTGAGCAACAGCGCCGACTGGAAGATGCTGGTCGGCGTCCTCACCGTGGTGACGCTGACGATGCTGCGGCGGCGGTTGCCGGCCGCCACCCTCGTGGTGGGCGCGGCGGCGAGCGCGCTGCTGCCGGGGGTGTTCCTCCTCACCATCCTGCTCGGCTGGTCCGCCGGCCGCCGGATCGTCGGGGTGAGCCGGGCGTTGATCGCCTTCACCCTGGCCTTCTTCGCGGAGGTGACGCTCACCCTGGTCGACCAGTGGTCCCAGATGAGGCCCGGTCTGGTGGCGGTGTTCACCACCCTGGTCTTCCTGGCGTCGACCGTCATGCCGGGTCTGGCCAGCCGGTACTGGTACCAGCGCCGGACCCTGCTGGGCGCGCTCCAGGAACGCAACGACCAGCTGCTGCGCGAGCGGACGATCGTGGCGGGCCAGGCCCGGCTGCGGGAACGGCAGCGGATCGCACAGGACATGCACGACAGCCTCGGCCACCAGCTCGCCCTGATCTCGGTGCACACCGGGGCCCTGGAGGTGGACCCGGAGCTCACCGATCGTCAGCGCGAGGCCGTCGGGGTGCTGAGGCAGGCCTCGGTGGCGGCGATGCACGAGCTGCGGGAGGTCGTCGGGATCATGCGGGACGGGGTGGAGTCCCCGGTCCCGCGCGAGGAGGCGCAGCCGGCGGCGCGCGGGGTCGCCGGGATCACGGGCATCGTGGAGGCGGCGCGGGGCGCGGGGACCGACGTACGGCTGCACACGGCGGGGCAGGCCCGGCCGCTGGTCGCGGCCTGCGACCACGCGGCGTACCGGATCGTGCAGGAAGGGCTGACCAACGCCTACAAGCACGCGCCGGGTTCGAGGATCACGGTGGAACTGCGCTACGAGGACGACTCGCTGGTCGTGGAGATCGCCAACGGTCCCGCACCCGCCGACCCCTCCTCCGAGGTGGTCTCGGGCGGGCAGGGGCTGACCGGGCTGCGGGAGCGGGCGCGGTTGGTCGGGGGCATGGTGCACGCGGGGGCGACCGAGGACGGCGGGTTCCGGGTGGCGGGGGTCCTGCCGTACGGGACGGAGCCGGCCGGGGCCGCCGAGGAGGTGGCCGACGACTTCGGGCAGCGCTCCCAAGCCCGGGCGTCCGCCCTCCAGGGGGCGCCGCCGATGGACTGGGCGGCGGTCAACCGGGAGCTGGGACCGCCCGTGCGCAGCCGGCGCGGGGGCGTGGCGATGGGCTGCGGGATCGCCTTCGCCGCGATCGTGCTGCTGGTCATCGTGCTGGGCGCGGCGGCGGTGCTGATGGTCGGTTCGGCGAGCAAGGGCGTGATCGACCGGGCTGACTACGATGCGGTGCACGTCGGCGAGGCGGAGCAGGAGGTCCGGGACCGGCTGCCGTCCGGGGACAGCATCCTGACCACCGGACTGGAGCGCAAGGCACCGCCGAAGCCGGAGGGGACCACCTGTCTGGCGCTGCTGTCGACGGAATCGTCCTCGGAGTTCTCCAAGGACGGGGTTTTCCGGTTCTGCTTCCGGGACGGCAAGCTCGTGGACAAGCAGGCTTTCGAGGTCGAGCAGTAGGAGCGCGCGGGTGACAGCCAAGGTGATCCGAGTGGTGATCGCTGACGACGAGCCGCTGATCCGGGCCGGGATCAGGATGATCCTGACCTCGGCGACGGACATCGAGGTCGTCGCGGAGGGGGCGAACGGCCGCGAGGCGGTCGAGCTGGCCCGCTCGCACGCCCCGGACGTGGTGCTGCTGGACATCCAGATGCCGGTGATGGACGGGCTGACGGCGCTGGCCGAGTTGGGGCGGGCCGTGCCGGGCGCCCGGGCGCTGATCCTGACGACCTTCGGGGAGCGGGAGAACGTGCTGCGGGCGCTGAGCGAGGGCGGCGCGGGGTTCCTGCTGAAGGACTCGGCGCCCGCCGAGCTGATCGGCGCCGTCCGGGCGGCCGCCTCCGGTGACGCCTACCTCTCGCCCGCCGCGACCCGGCACGTGGTGGACCAGTTGGCCGGCGGGCGGGCCACGGGGCGGGGCGAGGACGCCCGGCGCCGGGTGGACGCGCTCACCGAACGGGAACGCGGGGTGCTGGCGCTGCTGGGCGAGGGACTGTCCAACGCGGACGCCGGACGCCGACTGCACATGAGCGAGGCGACGGTGAAGACGTACGTGAGCCGGATCCTGGCGAAGCTGGGGTGCGAGAACCGGGTCCAGGCGGCCCTGCTGGCCAGGGACGCCGGGCTGTAGATACGGTCGGGCCCGGATCGACCGGCCACCACGGCCGGAACGGCGCGCACAGGTGCGGGGGCGGCTCGAATGGTGACGGTACCGAGACAGCAGGCGGCGGACGCGGCGGCGGGTCCGGGAGGCGGTCCGGCAAGCGGGCGGATCCCGTCCGTCGAGGGCTTCGCCCCTCGCGCCGTGGCGGGTTCCGCGAAGGCGGCCGGGAAGGCCCTGCGGATCCGGGTGCCGCGGGCGGCCCACGCCGTGTTCGAGGCTCCCGCCGGGCGTCCGGACGCCGTGCGCGCGGTGGAGGAGTCCAACGTCGGACGGGTCGCCGAGCTGACCCCGATCCGGGTGGGGCGGATGGCCGCGAACCCCTTCGCCTTCCTGCGCGGGGCGGCCGGGCTGATGGCGCACGACCTGTCCGGCGGGCCGGTGACCGGGGTGGGCGCGCAGATCTGCGGTGACGCCCACGCGGCCAACTTCGGCCTGTACGGGGACGCGCGCGGCCGGCTCGTCATCGACCTCAACGACTTCGACGAGACCGTCTTCGGTCCGTGGGAGTGGGACCTGAAGCGGCTCGCCACCTCGCTGGTGCTGGCCGGGCGCGTGGTGGGCGCCGACGAGGACACCTGTCGGGCGGCGGCGCGGGACACGGTGGGCGCGTACCGGCGGACCATGCGGCTGCTGGCCAAACTGCCCGCGCTCGACGCCTGGAACGCCATCGCCGACGAGGAACTCGTCTCGCACACCGACGCCCGTGACCTGCTGGGCACCCTGGAACGGGTCTCCGAGAAGGCCCGCAACAACACCTCCGCCCGGTTCGCGGCCAAGTCGACGGTGCTCGGGGCCGACGGGGGGCGCCACTTCGTGGACGCGCTGCCCGTGCTGCGCCGCGTCGGCGACGAGGAGGCCGCGGCCGTGGCCGCTTCGCTGGGCCCCTACGTCCACACCCTGCCCGGGGACCGGTTGCCGCTGCTGGCCCGCTACGCCCTGCACGACGTCGCCTTCCGCGTGGTGGGCACGGGCAGCGTCGGCACCCGCTCGTACGTGGTGCTGCTGCTCGACCACCGGGGCGAGCCGCTGGTGCTCCAGGTGAAGGAGGCGCGGCCGTCCGCGCTGTTGCCGTACCTGCCCGCGCTGGGCTTCCACGCGCCGGCGGAGGAGCACGAGGGCCGTCGGGTGGTGGCCGGACAGAAGCGGATGCAGGTGGTCTCCGACATCCTGCTCGGCTGGACCACCGTGGAAGGGCGGCCCTTCCAGGTGCGCCAGTTCCGCAACCGCAAGGGCAGCGTGGACCCGGCGGCGTTGGCCCCCGAGCAGATCGACGACTACGGCCGGATGACCGGGGCCCTGCTGGCCCGGGCGCACGCGCACAGCGCCGATCCGAGGGTGCTGGCCGCGTACTGCGGGAAGAACGAGGAGCTGGACGAGGCCATGGCCACCTTCGCGGTGGCCTACGCCGACCGCAGCGAGGCCGACCACGCCGATCTGGTGGCGGCGGTCCGCTCCGGTCGGGTCCCGGCGGAGGCCGGGGTCTGAGGCTGAAGGTCGAGGCCTGGGGCTGAAGGGCGAGGTCTGAGGCCGGGGGCGAGGTCTGAAACCGGGGTCCGAGGCCGCGGACGGGGTCTGAGGCCGGGCGACCGCGAGGTCGATGGTCGGCCGCCGCTCCCCGTTCCCCCCTCGATGTTTCACGTGAAACATCGAAGGGCCCGGGTGGGCCGTAGTCTGGCCGGGTGAGCGAGCAGACCGAACAGAGCGTCCCCGAAGAGCCCGCGACCCCGGGTGCCGCCGAGCGGCCCGAGGCGCGGCTCGAACGTGCCGTGCGGGCCGCCGAGCAGGCGCTGATCGAGTTCGAGATCGCGGTGGAGACCTTCCGGGTGGAGGTCGAGAACTTCTCCCGGCTGCACCACCAGAAGCTCGGACCGATGTACTCCCGCCTCGACGAGCTGGACGCGCTGATCGCGGAGGCCAAGGCCGCCCGTACCGGCGACCCCGAGGACCTGCGGCGGGCCCGTGACGCGCGCTCCCTGGTCATGCCGATGCCCGGGGTCGAGGAGCTCTTCCACGACTGGATGGACTCGGACGGCATCTCCGACGACGCGTCCGCGATGCTGACCGACCGGACCGTGAAGCCCCCGGAGCGGGTGCGCCCCTCGGAGGAGGTCCGCCGGCTGTACCGGGAGCTGGTCCGCCAGGCGCACCCCGACCTGGCCCAGGACGAGGCCGAGCAGACCCGCCGGGACGCCTTCATCTCCCGGGTCAACGCCGCCTACGGGCGCGGGGACGAGGGGCTGCTGCGGGAGCTGGCCGAGGAGTGGGCGGCCGGCCCGGCGCCCGAGACCGCGCCGCCCGGCGAGAGCGAGGAGCTGTACGCCCGGCTGGAGTGGCTGGGGCGGCGCAAGGAGCTCCTCTCCCTGGTGGCCAAGGAGCTGGAGGACAGCGCGATCGGCTCGATGCTGCGGATGGCTCCGCAGGACCCGGACCGGCTGCTGGACGAGATCGCGGAGCAGCTGCTGGCGCAGGTCTCCGAGCGCGAGGCGGAGCTGGCGGCCTTCGGGGAGACGGCCGGCTAGACCGGTTCGGGACGGTTGCCCGGCCCGGTCCGGCCGGCCGGGTCCGGGACCGTGGGGGGCGTGCGCGGGGTCGGATAGGTTGGCAGGCCAGACTCGCGAAGAGATAAGGCGACAGCTATGAACCTCGGACCGCTTCCCTCGGTGGACGCCTCAGCGGTGCCCGCCGAAGGCTTTGTCCTGGACGTCCGCGAGGACGACGAGTGGGCGGCCGGGCACGTGGAAGGTGCGCTGCACATCCCGATGAGCGACTTCGTGGCCCGCTTCGGCGAGCTGACGGAGGCCATCGGCGAGGACACCCGGGTGCACGTGATGTGCCGCGTCGGCGGCCGTTCGGCGCAGGTCACCCAGTACCTGGTGCGACAGGGCATCGAGGCCGTGAACATCGACGGCGGCATGCAGGACTGGGACCGCGCCGGGCGCCCGATGGTGACGGACAGCGGCAACCCGGCCTTCGTCCTCTAGGACCCGGCAGCCGGCCGGTGGCGGGCCGGGCCCGTCAGGCGAGGGGGTGGGCGGCCAGCAGGTCGCCCAGGGCCTCCTCGTGGGCGGCGGCCGGCCCGAGTTGGAGCTCCAGCTGCTTGGCCCAGGCGTGGTAGCGGTGCAGCGGGTAGTCGGTGTCGGCGCCGAAGCCGCCGTGGAGGTGCTGGGCGGTCTGCACGACGCGGCGTACGCCCTCCGAGGCCCAGATCTTGGCTACCGCCACGTCACCGGCGCCGGGCAGGGGGCCGCCCGCGCCCTCGGCGGCGGTGTCCAGTCGCCAAGCCGCCTGCCAGAGGGTGACCTCCATGGCGCGCAGGTCGATGTAGCGGTCGGCGGCCTGCACGGCGACGGCCTGGAAGGTGGCCACGGGGAAGCCGAACTGCTCCCGCTTGCTCGTGTACTGCCCCGTCATGGCGAGCACGGCCTCGCCGAGTCCGAGGGCGAGGGCGCAGGTCCCGGTGGCGAGGAGCTGACGCAGCCGCTCCCAGGCGCCGGGGGCTTCGATGAGGTGGGTGGCGGGGACGCGCACCCCGTCCAGGGAGAGTTCGGCGAGCCGCTCCCCGCTGGTGGAGTACTGGTCGGCGAGCGTGAGCCCCTCGGTGGCCCGGGGCAGCAGCGCGAGGACGGCCTCGCCGTCGCCGCCGTGGGCGGGTACGGCGATCCAGTCGGCGCTGTGCGCCCAGGGGACGGACGTCTGCGTCCCGTCCAGGACCCAACCGTCCCCCTCACGGCGGGCGGTGACGGCCAGTTCGGCCGGGTCGTGGCCGGTGCGGCCGTGCGCGGCGACGGTGAGGACGAGCGTGCCGTCCCCGGCGGCGGGCAGCAGGGCGGCCGTCAGCTCCGGGCCGCCGTGGTCCTGGACGGCCATGGCGGTGGCGCAGTGCTCCAGCAGCGGCACCCGGGCCAGCACCCGGGCCGCCTCGCGCAGCACCAGGCACAGGGTGATGGTGTCCAGGCCGGCCCCGCCGTGCTCCTCGGCGAGCACCAGGCCCAGCAGGTCGGAGCCCGCCAGCCGGGCCCACAGGGGCCGGTCGAACTCCTCGGCGACGGCCCCCGGGGTGAGTGCGGGGCTGGGCACGCCGTCGGGGGCGACATCCGCGAAGACGGCCTTCGCCGCCTCGACGGCCGCCTGCTGCTCCTCGGTGAAGGTGAAGTCCACTGCCTGTCCTTCCGCGCGCCGGATCCGAACCCGTTCTGGCCTGACGGAGCGTCAAGATAGAACAGGTTCTGGAAATTGGACAGGGGCGCCGGGCGGGTGATCGCCCGAAGACCGGCAGGCGGCTGCCGGGCGAGCGGCGGGCGGTCTTCGGGCGAGCGGACCTCAGCGGTCGAAGTCGATCTCCACTTCCTCCGTCACCGCGTGCGACTGGCAGGCCAGGACGAAGCCCGCATCGGTCTCCTCCTCCTCCAGGGCGAAGTTCCGCTCCATCCTGACCTCGCCCCGCACCAGGAACGCCCGACAGGTGCCGCACACCCCGCCCTTGCAGGCGTACGGGGCGTCCGCGCGGGCCCGCAGCACGGCGTCCAACAGGGACTCCCCGTCCTGCACCGGCCAGGTGCCGGAACGGCCGTCGAGCCGGGCGGTGACCCGGCCGTGGGCCGGCGCCGAGACCGGGGCGGGGGCCTGCGGGGCGGTGTCCTCCACATGGAAGACCTCCTCGTGGACCCGGCCGCGTGCGACACCGAGCGTGGCCAGGGCCCGCTCGGCGCCCTCCACCAGCCCGTACGGGCCGCACAGGAACCAGCCCGTCACCTCCTCGACCGGGACCAGCGCGGGCAGCAGCGAGGTCAGCCGCGCCTCGTCCAGCCGCCCGGACGGCAGGCCGGCCTCCTGCTCCTCGCGGGAGAGGGCGGTGACCAGCTGGAAGCGGTCGGGGTAGCGGTCCTTGAGGTCGGCGACATCCTCCAGGAACATCGTCGAGGCCGCCGAACGATCGCCGCGGACCAGGCAGAAGCGGGCGTCGGCGCGGGCCGCGAGCAGCGTGGCCGCGATCGACAGCACCGGGGTGATGCCGCTGCCGCCGACGATCGCCGCGTAGTGCGCGTCGGCCGGGGCCGCGGCCGGGTCCAGGGTGAACCGGCCGGCCGGGACCATCACGTCCAGCTCGTCCCCGGCGGCGATCTCCTTGTGCGCGAACGTGGAGAACGCGCCGCCCTCCACCAGCCGCACCCCGACCCGCAGCCGCTCCGGACCCGGGCCGTCGGCGGCCGGGGCGGGGGAGCAGATCGAGTAGGTGCGGCGGACCTCGTCGCCCTCCGGGGCGGTGCGGCGCAGGGTGAGGTGCTGACCGGGGGCGTGCAGGTACCGGTCCCGCAGCTCCTGCGGGACGGCCAGGGTCAGCGCCACCGCGTCGTCCGTGAGCCGCTCCACGTCCGTCACCGTGAGGCGGTGGAAGGCGCCGTGGCGGGCGGGGCTCGGACCGGTCCCGGTCGGGCTCGGACCGGTCCCGGTCGCAGAGGACCGGGACGCCTCGGTCGCCGGGGACGCCTCGGTCGTCCGGGACGCCTTGGGCGCGGAGACGGCCATCTACAGCTCCTTGAAGTGGTCGAACGGTTCGCGGCAGGCCACGCAGCGGCGCAGTGCCTTGCACGCGGTGGAGGAGAACCGGCTGAGCAGCTCGGTGTCCGTCGAGCCGCAGTTCGGGCAGCGGACCGAGAGGGTCAGCGGGACCGGGCCGTCGGCGGAGTGCGGGCGGGGCGGGGCGATGCCGAACTCGGCCAGCTTCCGGCGGCCCTCCGCGCTGATGTCGTCGGTCGACCAGGCCGGGGCCAGCACGGTGGTCACCCGGACCTCGGGTATGCCGTGGTCGGTCAGGGCCCGCTCGATGTCGGCGGACATGGCCTCGATGGCCGGGCAGCCGGTGTAGGTGGGGGTGAGGGTCACCTCGGCGTGCCCGTCCTCGTGCATCCGCACACCGCGCACGACGCCCAGCTCACCGAGGGTGAGCACCGGCAGCTCGGGGTCCGGGACGGAGCCCGCCAGCGCGATCAGCTCCGCCTCCAGGCGGGTGGTGCCCGCCGTCCCGGCGGTCCGGGCGGCGCTCACCACGAGGCCCCCGGGTGGCTGCGGTGGAGGTGCTGCATCTCCGCCAGCATCTTGCCGAAGGGCTCGGTGTGCAGGCCCTCCCGCCCCGCTCCGGCGGCCCAGGCGCCCGTACGGGGCCCCTCGGGCAGGGTCAGTCCGGCCCGCTCCAGGACGGCGGTGAGCGAAGCCAGCCAGCGGGCCTCCAGGGCGGCCGGGTCCACATCGAGCCCGTCCACCGGTCGGAACAGCTCCCCGGTGTACTTCCACAGCCCGTCCAGGGCCGCGCGCATCCGCGCCCGGCTCTCCCCGGTGCCGTCGCCGAGCCGCAGCGTCCACTGCTCGGCGTGGTCGAGGTGGTAGGCGGTCTCCTTCACGGCCTTGGCGGCCAGCGGGGCGAAGGGGCCGTCCCCGGCGGCTAGCTCCGCGTACAGGGCGTGCTGGTGGAGGGAGAAGTAGAGCTGCCGGGCGATGGTACGGGCGAAGTCGCCGTTGGGCTGCTCGACCAACTGGACGTTGCGGAAGGCGCGCTCCTCGCGGAGGAACGCCATCTCGTCCTCGTCCCCGACCATGGACAGCAGGATCCGGGCCTGGCCGAGCAGGTCCAGGGCGATGTTGGCGAGGGCGAGTTCCTCCTCCAGGACGGGGGCGTGGCCCGCCCATTCGCCGAGGCGGTGGGAGAGGATCAGCGCGTCGTCGCCCAGGGCGAGGGCGGCGGCGGTGGTGGCGGCCGAGGGGGCGGCGGTCTCGGTGCTGCTCACAGGTGCTGCACCCCCTCGGGGATCTCGTAGAAGGTCGGGTGCCGGTAGGGCTTGTCGGCGGACGGGGCGAAGAAGGGGTCCCGCTCGTCCGGCGAGGAGGCGACGATCGCGGTGGAGGGCACGACCCAGATGGAGATGCCCTCGCCGCGCCGCGTGTAGAGGTCGCGGGCGTTGCGCAGGGCCATCTCCGCGTCCGGTGCGTGCAGGCTGCCCGCGTGCGTGTGGGAGAGGCCCCGGCGCGAGCGCACGAAGACCTCCCACAGGGGCCAGTTCCGCGTCATGCCCGTACCTCTCGCTCGTGTTCCGTGCCGGTGGTGCCGGTGGTCTCGGTGGTGCTGCCCGTGGTGCTGCCGGTCGTGCCGGCGGCGCCGCCGTGCTTCTCCGCGTACGCCGCGGCCGCCTCGCGGACCCAGGCGCCTTCCTCGTGCGCCGTGCGCCGCTGGTCGATGCGCTGCTCGTTGCAGGGGCCGTTGCCCTTGAGGACGTCCCAGAACTCCGCCCAGTCGATCGCGCCGAAGTCGTGGTGCCCGCGCTCCTCGTTCCACTTGAGGTCCGGGTCGGGCAGGGTCAGGCCGAGCGACTCGGCCTGCGGGACGGCGATGTCCACGAAGCGCCGGCGCAGCTCGTCGTTGGAGTGCCGCTTGATCCGCCAGGCCATGGACTGCGCCGAGTGCGCCGACTCGTCGTCCGGCGGGCCGAACATCATCAGCGAGGGCCACCACCAGCGGTTCACCGCGTCCTGCGCCATGGCGTGCTGGGCCTCGGTGCCCCGGGAGAGGGCGAGGAGCAGCTCGTACCCCTGGCGCTGGTGGAAGGACTCCTCCTTGCAGATCCGGACCATGGCGCGGGCGTAGGGGCCGTAGGAGCAGCGGCAGATCGGCACCTGGTTGGTGATCGCCGCGCCGTCCACGAGCCAGCCGATGGCACCGACGTCGGCCCAGGTCAGGGTCGGGTAGTTGAAGATCGACGAGTACTTCTGGCGGCCCGAGTGGAGCTTGTCGAGCAGCTCGTCGCGGCTGGTGCCGAGGGTCTCGGCGGCGCTGTAGAGGTACAGCCCGTGGCCCGCCTCGTCCTGGACCTTGGCCATCAGGATCGCCTTGCGGCGCAGGGAGGGCGCGCGGGTGATCCAGTTCGCCTCGGGCTGCATGCCGATGATCTCGGAGTGCGCGTGCTGGGCCATCTGGCGGACCAGGGAGGCGCGGTACTCGTCGGGCATCCAGTCCCGTGGCTCGACGCGCTCGTCGGCGGCCACGGCGGCGTCGAAGGCCGCCAAGAGCTGCGCGCCGAGGTCGGCTTCCGTGTCCGGGCCCGTGTCCGGGTCCGTCTCCGGGGTCACTGCGACCATCCCGGCCCCCTGTCTGAGTGTGCCGTCCGCCCGACCGACCGATCGTTCGGTTCATCCTCTTCAATGGTGAGACGGCGGCCCGTAGGGTGTCAACCTCTGTGGGCAACCCTGTGCACGCGGGATGATCGGGGCGGGATGGAATCGAACGAGCGCGAGGCGGCGGAGGGACCCCTTCCACCGGCCGACCCTCCGGCCCGCGTCACGGCCGACGCACCCTCCAGGGCCCCCGGGATCGCGGGCCTGTCGACCCCGTACCGCGTCGTGGCCGCCCTCGCCCTCGGAGCCGTCGCCGTCGCCGCCTGCGCGCACCTGGCGGCCGTGTTCCTGCACGTGGCCCCGTCCAACACGGTGAGCAAGCGGCACGCCGCACTGATCGACGGGTGGGTCTACCCCGAATTCGAACAGAACTGGAAGCTCTTCGCGCCCAACCCGCTCCAGCAGAACATCGCGGTGCAGGTCCGCGCCGAGGTCCGCACGGCGGCGGGGCTGTCCACCACGGACTGGCGCGACCTGTCGGCCGAGGACGGCCGGGCCATCCGCCACAGCCTGCTGCCCAGCCACACGGAGCAGAACGAGCTGCGCCGGGCCTGGGACTTCTTCACCGGCTCCCACGACGAGAACAACAAGGCCAACGGCGAGCGCGGGGAACTCTCCGAGGAGTACCTGCGGCGGATCGCGCTGGCCCGACTGACCCCCTCCTACCGCGAGGACGACCGCATCCTGCGGATCCAGCTGCGCTCGGCGACGAGGGCCGTGGCGGCGCCGAGCTGGAGCCAGGAGAAGACCGACACCCAGACGTACTACCGGGAGCTGCCGTGGTGGACCGTGTGAGACGGGCCCTCGCCAAGGTCACCGGACAGGCGCTGGGGCCCTACCAGAGCGCCGTGGTCCGCATCGGCTTCGCCGGGACCTGGCTGTTCTTCCTGCTGCGGGAGTTCCCCCACCGTCACGAGCTGTACGGTCCCGACGGGCCGTGGAGCCTGCGACTGGCGGAGCGGCTCATCGACCAGAACCGGGCCTTCACCGTCCTGCTGTGGTCCGACTCCGGCCTCTGGTTCGAGATCGTCTACGCCGTCGCCGTGCTCGCGAGCGTCCTGCTGCTGCTGGGCTGGCGGACCCGGGCCGTGTCCGTGATTTTCATGGTCGGGGTGCTCTCGCTCCAGAACCGCAGCGTCTTCATGGGCGACGGCGGGGACAACGTCATTCACCTGATGGCGATCTACCTGGTGCTGACCCGCTGCGCGCGGGTCTGGTCCCTGGACGCCCGGCGGGTCCGGCTGCGGGGATCGGCCTCGGCTGGCGCGGCGGGGCCGGTGCTGTGGGGCGTCCTCGGGGCGTTCCTCGCGTACGGGGCGGTGTTCGGGGGGTTCGGCACGGGCTGGACCCTGGCCTTCGCCGCCGTGTGGACGGCGCTCGCGCTGTGGTGGATGGTCGACCGGTACGAGCCGGCGGGCGAGGGGCGGGCGCTGCTCGACGTCCTCGCGAACCTGCTGCACAACGCGGGGATGCTGGTGATCACGGCGGAGGTCTGCCTGATCTACGCGACGGCAGGCTGGTACAAGATCCAGGGCTCGCGCTGGCAGGACGGGACCGCGCTCTACTACCCGCTCGGGTTGGACTACTTCACCCCGTGGCCCGGGCTCTCGGGCCTGCTGGCGAGCAGCGGGACGATGGTGATGCTGCTGACGTACGGGACGGTGATCGTGCAGGTCGCGTTCCCGTTCACGCTGTTCGACCGGCGGGTCAAGAACGTGCTGCTGGCGCTGATGATGCTGGAGCACGCGGGGATCGCGGTGCTGCTGGGGCTGCCGTTCTTCTCGCTGGCGATGATCGCCGCCGACGCGGTGTTCCTGCCGACCGGCCTCCTCCTCGCGCTGGGCGGTTTGGCCGCGGGCGCCCGGAGGCGGGTGTGGCGGCCCGCCGCCCGGGGGGTCGGGCCGGAGCCGCCGACCGGACCCGGGCTCGTGCCCCGGCCGGCGCCCGCGACGGAGACCCCAGCCCGCGACGGAGACCCTGCCGGCGACGGCGACCGGGCCGGCGACCGGGTCCGCGGGTCGTAGGGTCGGGGGATGAGCGAGCAGCAGAAGGTCGGGGACGTCGGGCGGGAGTGGCGGGAGGCCGTCGGGCGGGGCGACGTGGTGGTGCTCGACGGGTTCCACGCGCTGAAGCACGCCCTGCGCTTCGGGGCCGGCGTCGAGCTGGTCGTCGCCGACGACCCGGACTCCGTACGGGCCCTCGCGCGCGAGCTGGCTCCGGACGTGGCCCCCGAGCTGGACCGGCTCCTGCGGCAGGGCCCGCTCGCGGAACTGCTGCCCCGGGTGCACCCCACCGGGGTCGCCGCCCTCGCCCCGCGCCCCGCCACGGCGCCGACGGGACCGCGCCGGGCGCCCGTCGTCCTGCTCGACAACCCCCGCAACCTGGGCAACGTCGGGGCGGTCGTCCGCCTCGCCGCCGGCTTCGGCGCGGACGCCGTGCTGACCCGGGGCGACCTCGACCCCTGGCACCCCAACGTGGTCCGTGCCGGAGCCGGGCTGCACTACGCCACCACCGTGGGCCGGCTCGGCCCCGGCGACCTCGACGAACTGCCGCCCGGACCGGTGTACGCGCTCGACCCGGAGGGCGAGGACATCCGTACCCTCGCCCTCCCTGACGACGCCGTACTGGCCTTCGGCTCGGAGCGGCACGGCATCTCGCCCGAGCTGCGCGCCCGCGCCGACCACCTGGTCTCCCTGCCGATGCGGCCACAGGTCTCCAGCTACAACCTGGCGACGAGCGTCGCCATGACCCTCTTCCACTGGGGAGGGCCGCGCCCGGCCGAGGATGCGGACACGACCGCGGGCCGGGCGGGGCTTTGACGCTCTAGCCCTGGCGGCGGACCTCCACCACCCGGAAGCGGTTGGCGACGAAGGCGCCGTCGCACAGGGCCGCGTTGGCCGCCGGGTTGCCGCCGGAGCCGTGGAAGTCGGAGAAGGCCGCGGTCTGGTTCACGTAGACCCCGCCCGTGAGGTTCAGGGACAGCTGCGCCGACTCCTCCAGGCAGACCTCCTCGATCGCCCGCTCGGTGTCCGCGTCCGTCGTGTACGCGCCGACCGTCATCGCGCCCTTCTCCCGCACCGTGCGGCGCAGGAGCTCCAGGGCGTCCGCCGTGGAGTCGACCGCCACCGCGAAGGAGACCGGGCCGAAGCACTCCGAGAGGTAGGCCGCCTCCGGGTCCGGCTTGGCCGCGTCCAGCTTGACCATGACCGGGGTGCGCACGACGGCGTCCGGGAACTCCGGGTTCACCACCTCGCGGGAGGCCAGCGCGACCTCGCCCAGGGCGGCGGCCGCCTCCAGTCGGGCCTTCACGTCCGGGTTGACGAGGGCGCCGAGCAGCGCGTTGGCCCGGGCGTCGTCGCCGAGGAGGCCGCCGACCGAGGCGGCGAGGTCCGCGACGACCTCGTCGTAGGACTTGTGGCCGACGTCGGTGGCGATGCCCTCGCGCGGGATCAGCAGATTCTGCGGGGTGGTGCACATCTGGCCGCTGTACAGGGACAGGGAGAAGGCCAGGTTGGACAGCATCCCCTTGTAGTCGGAGGCGGAGTCGATCAGGACGGTGTTGACGCCCGCCTTCTCCGTGTAGACCTGCGCCTGGCGGGCGTTGGTCTCCAGCCAGTCGCCGAACTCCGTGGATCCGGTGTAGTCGATCAGCCTGATCTCGGGGCGCAGCGCGAGGGACTTGGCGATGCCCTCGCCCGGCCGCTCGACGGCCAGGGCCACCAGGTTCGGGTCGAAGCCGGCCTCGGCGAGGACCTCGCGGGCCACCTTGACCGTCAGGGCCAGGGGCAGGACGGCGCGCGGGTGCGGCTTCACCAGCACCGCGTTGCCGGTGGCCAGGGAGGCGAACAGGCCCGGGTAGCCGTTCCAGGTGGGGAAGGTGTTGCAGCCGATCATCAGCGCGATGCCGCGCGGCACCGCCGTGAAGGTCTTGCCCAGTTCGAGGGGGTCCCGCTTGCCCTGCGGCTTCGACCAGTCGGCGCGGTCGGGGACGCGGGTCTGCTCCTCGTACGCGTAGGCCACCGCCTCCAGGCCGCGGTCCTGCGCGTGGGGGCCGCCCGCCTGGAAGGCCATCATGAAGGCCTGGCCGCTGGTGTGCATGACCGCGTGCGCGAACTCGTGGGTGCGTGCGGAGATGCGGGCCAGGATCTCCACGCAGACCAGGGCGCGCGCCTCGGGACCGGCGTCGCGCCAGGCGGCCATGCCGGCCCTCATCGCGGGGAGCAGGACGTCCGGGTCGGCGTGCGGGTACTCCACGCCCAGCTCCGGGCCGTACGGGGAGACCTCGCCGCCCGTCCAGCCGTCGGTGCCGGGCTGGTCCAGCTCGAAGCGGGAACCGCGGACGGCCTCGAAGGCGGCGAGCCCGTCGGCGGGGGCGCTCTCCCCGTACGCCTTGGGGTGCTCGGGGTGCGGGGACCAGTAGGCACGGCTGCGGATGGCGGCGAGCGCCTGGTCCAGGGTGCTCCGGTGCTTCTCGGTCAGCTGGGGGAGGGTGAGCTCGGCGGCCATCAGGGACCAACTCCTCGTTGAGCCGGGCGGGATCAGGCTGCATCGCAGGCTGGATCGGGCAGGGGCGGGTGAAGAAGAGCAGACTGGAGTTAGAGTAACCGAACGATCGGTCGGGACAAGAGGGCCCGGCAGACCTGTGGACAACCCGGTGCGGGAGGATGCAGGACATGACAGCAATCGAGCGGTCCCGCACTGTGGCGGTCGTCGGCGCCGGCACCATGGGGCAGGGCATCGCCCAGGTCGCCCTCCTCGCGGGTCACCCCGTGCTGATCCACGACATCGACCACGCCCTCGCCGAGGCCGGAGCGGCCGCCGTGCGCGAGCGCCTGGAGCGTTCGGTCGCCAAGGGCCGGCTCGACCCGGCCGTGGCCGAGGAGGCCGCCGGGCGGATCCGCGCCGCGGACGGCCTCGCCGACCTCGCCGCGGCGGCCCTCGTCGTCGAGGCGGTCGTGGAGAACCCCACCGTCAAGCGCGCGCTCTTCGCCTCCCTCGAAGAGGTGGTCGCGCCGGACGCCCTGCTCGCGACCAACACCTCCTCCCTCTCCGTCACCGAACTGGCCGCCGGGCTCGCCCACCCCGGCCGCTTCGTCGGCCTGCACTTCTTCAACCCGGCCCCGCTGCTCCCCCTCGTCGAGGTGGTGAGCGGCTTCGCGACCGACCCGGACGCCGCCGAGCGCGCGTACGCCACCGTGCTGGGCTGGGGCAAGACGCCGGTCCGCTGCGCGGACACCCCCGGCTTCATCGTCAACCGGATCGCCCGCCCCTTCTACGCGGAGGCCTTCGCCGTGTACGAGGAGCGGGGCGCCGACCCCGCCACCATCGACGCGGTGCTCCGCGAGAGCGGGGGCTTCAAGATGGGGCCGTTCCAGCTCACCGACCTGATCGGCCAGGACGTCAACGAGGCCGTGACCCGCTCCGTGTGGGAGTCCTTCTTCCACAGCCCCAAGTTCACCCCCTCGCTCGCCCAGCGCCGCCTCGTCCAGTCGGGCCGCCTCGGCCGCAAGAGCGGCCACGGCTGGTTCCCGTACGGGGACGGCGCGTCCACGCCCGAGCCGCACACAGCGGGCCCCGAGCGGGCCCCGGACAAGGTGGGCCTCGTCGGCGACCTCGGACCGGCCGCGGTGCTCGCGGAGCTGATCGAGGAGGCCGGGATCGCGGTCACGGCCACCGCGCACGGGGGCCCGTACATCCAACTGCCCGGCGAGGGGCAGCTCGTCCTCGCGGACGGCAAGACCGCGGTCGAGTTCTCCGACGTCGTCTACTTCGACCTCGCCCTGGACTACCGCGGCGCCACCCGGATCGCGCTCTCCGTGAGCGGGGACACCACCGAGCGGACCCTGTCGGAGGCCGTCGGCCTCTTCCAGAAGCTCGGCAAGAAGGTCTCCGTCATCGGCGACGTCCCCGGCATGATCGTCGCCCGGACCGTGGCCATGCTGATCGACCTCACCGCCGACGCCGTGGCGCGCGGCGCGGCCTCGGCCGAGGACATCGACACCGCGATGCGGCTCGGCGTCAACTACCCGCTGGGGCCGAGCGCGTGGCACGAGCGGCTCGGCCAGGACTGGGCGTACGACCTGCTGCACCACCTGGACGAGCGCTGTCCGGGCGGCCGTTACGCCCCCTCCCTGGCCCTGTTCAAACTGGGCTACGCGGCCGACGGGGACGCAGCGGTCGACGGCGACGAAGCGGCCGACGGGGATGCGGGCGGCGACGACAACGGGGAGGGCGAAGCCGAGTGACCACTGCCAGACGGGACACCTACACCCCGGAGACCCTGCTCTCCGTGGCCGTCCAGGTCTTCAACGAGCGCGGGTACGACGGCACGTCCATGGAGCACCTCTCCAAGGCCGCCGGCATCTCCAAGTCCTCGATCTACCACCACGTCGCGGGCAAGGAGGAACTCCTGCGCAGGGCCGTCAGCCGCGCCCTGGACGGACTCTTCGCGGTCCTGGAGGAGCCGGGCGCGGTACGGGGCCGCGCGGTCGAGCGCGTCGAGTACGTCACCCGGCGCACGGTCGAGGTCCTGGTCGCGGAACTCCCCTACGTCACCCTCCTGCTGCGCGTGCGCGGCAACACCCGCACCGAGCGCTGGGCCCTGGAGCGCCGCCGCGACTTCGACCACCAGGTCGCCGAGCTGCTCAAGGCGGCGGCCGCCGACGGGGATCTGCGCGGGGACGTGGACATCCGCCTCGCGACCCGCCTGCTGTTCGGCATGGTGAACTCCCTGGTCGAGTGGTACCGCCCGCACCCGGCGACCACCCCCGACCAGCTCGCGGACGCGGTGGTCAGCATGGCCCTGGACGGCCTGCGCACGGCTCGGTAGCCGGCGGCGGCGCCGGGCGGCGACCCGTATGGCCCCCGGACGACGGGCGGCGCGACGGGCGGCGCGACGGGCCGCGCCGGCCGTCGCGGCGGTCCGGGCGGGCCCGTCCCGGGGGCTACTCCTCGGTGAGGCCGGGCGGGGTCGTGCTCGGGCCCGGGGCGAGGAGGTCCGTCTCCTCGAAGACCAACAGGGTGCGGGTGGACAGGACCTCCGGGATGGACTGGAGGCGGGTCAGGACCAGCTCCCGCAGGGTCCGGTTGTCCGGGGTGTGGACCAGCAGCAGGACGTCGAAGTCACCGCTGACCAGCGCGATGTGCGCCGCCCCCGGCAGCTCGCGCAGCTTCTCCCGGACCGTCCGCCACGAGTTCTGCACGATCTTCAGGGTGATATAGGCGGAAGCCCCCTGACCTGCGCGTTCGTGGTTGACCCGGGCGGCGAACCCACGGATCACCCCGTCGTCGATCAGTCGGTTGATCCGGGCGTAGGCGTTCGCGCGCGACACGTGGACCTGCTCGGCCACGGAACGTATCGACGCCCGACCGTCCGCCTGGAGCAACCGCATGATCGACCGGTCGATCGGGTCCAGGGGGCGGGGCGGGACCGCCGGTGCCGGTGGGACCCCGGGGCCTGGAGAGCCTCCCCCCGGTGGGACCGGTGCGGAACCCGCTCCGGCCATTTGTTCATCCGGCATTGCCCACTGCCTCCCTCTCCTGGACGTCCTGCACCCATCCCAGGGCCCCGCCGCCACTTTGTCCACAGCCTGGAGCCGCCTGTAGCCAAATTGCGCCGACGACCGAACAATCGGTAGGTGAGGCGCCTCACACCCGAGGCTTCCCTGCCCGCTTCCCACGAGGAGGTGTACGCCGCCATGACGGTCCAAGAGCTGCCCGGTGCCGGTGCTCCCCACCGCGTTACCCCGCCGCCCGCCTGGAGGCCCCGTACGGACGCCGCCCCGCTGCTGCCGGACCCCGAGCCCTACCGGGTGCTGGGCACCGAGGCGGCCGACCGCCTCGACCCCGTGCTGATGCGCCGGTACTACGCCGAACTGGTGCGGGGCCGCCGCTACAACGCGCAGGCCACCGCACTGACCCGGCAGGGCCGTCTCGCCGTGTACCCGTCCACCGTGGGCCAAGAGGCCGCCGAGATCGCGGCCGCGCTGGTGCTGGAGGAGCAGGACTGGCTCTTCCCGAGCTACCGGGACACCCTCGCCGCCGTGGCGCGCGGGCTGGACCCCGTACAGGCGCTCACGCTGCTGCGCGGCGACTGGCACACCGGCTACGACCCGCGCGAGCACCGCATAGCCCCGCTGTGCACCCCCCTCGCCACCCAGTTGCCGCATGCGGTGGGCCTGGCTCACGCCGCCCGGCTGCGCGGTGACGAGGTCGTGGCGCTCGCCATGGTCGGCGACGGCGGCACCAGCGAGGGCGACTTCCACGAGGCGCTGAACTTCGCGGCCGTCTGGCAGGCCCCCGTGGTCTTCCTCGTCCAGAACAACGGCTTCGCGATCTCCGTCCCCCTCGCCAAGCAGACCGCGGCCCCGACCCTGGCCCACAAGGCCGTCGGGTACGGGATGCCGGGCCGGCTGGTCGACGGCAACGACGTGGCCGCGATGCACGAGGTGCTCACGGAGGCGGTCCAGCGGGCCCGCGCGGGCGGTGGCCCGACCCTGATCGAGGCCGTCACCTACCGCATGGAGGCCCACACGAACGCGGACGACGCGACCCGCTACCGCTCGGACGCCGAGGTGGAGGCCTGGAAGGCCCACGACCCGGTGGAGCTGTTGGAGCGCGAGCTGACCTCCCGGGGCATCCTCGACGAGGCCGGCATCCGCGAGGCCCGGGACGCGGCCGAGGCGATGGCGGCGGACCTGCGCGAGGCGATGAACGCCGAACCGGTCCTCGACCCGATGGACCTCTTCGCTCACGTCTACGCGGAGCAGACCGGCCGGCTGCGCGAGCAGGCACAGATGCTGCGGGCCGAACTGGAAGCGGAGGACGACGCATGACCACTGCGGTACGGGGGGCGGTGAAGCCCGCCACGATGGCGCAGGCGCTCACCCGCGCCATGCGCGACGCGATGGCCGAGGACCCGACGGTTCACGTGATGGGCGAGGACGTCGGCGCCCTGGGCGGGGTCTTCCGGATCACCGACGGCCTCGCGAAGGAGTTCGGCGAGGACCGGGTCACCGACACCCCGCTGGCGGAGGCCGGGATCCTCGGCACGGCCGTCGGCATGGCCATGTACGGGCTGCGGCCGGTCGTGGAGATGCAGTTCGACGCGTTCGCGTACCCCGCCTTCGAGCAGTTGATCTCGCACGTGGCGAAGATGCGCAACCGCACGCGCGGCGCCATGCCGCTGCCGATCACCATCCGCGTCCCGTACGGCGGCGGCATCGGGGGCGTGGAGCACCACTGCGACTCCTCCGAGGCCTACTACGTGGCCACCCCCGGCCTCACCGTCGTCACCCCGGCGACGGTGGAGGACGCCTACGGGCTGCTGCGGGCCTCGATCGCCAGCGACGACCCGGTGGTCTTCCTGGAGCCGAAGCGGCTGTACTGGTCCAAGGCGGACTGGCGGCCGGAGTCCCCGGCGGTCGTCCCGGGCATCGGGAAGGCCTTGGTCCGCCGGGCGGGCACGAGCGCGACCCTGATCACCTACGGGCCCTCGCTCCCGGTCTGCCTGGAGGCGGCCGAGGCCGCCCGCGAGGAGGGCTGGGACCTGGAGGTCGTGGACCTGCGCTCGCTCGTCCCGTTCGACGAGGAGACCGTCGTGGCCTCCGTACGGCGGACCGGGCGCGCGGTGGTGGTCCACGAGGCGGGCGGCTTCGGCGGCCCGGGAGCGGAGATCGCCGCCCGCGTGACGGAGCGCTGCTTCCACCACCTGGAGGCGCCGGTGCTGCGCGTGACGGGCTTCGACATCCCGTACCCGCCGCCGATGCTGGAGAAGTACCACCTGCCGGGCGTGGACCGGATCCTGGACACCGTGGCCCGCCTGCAGTGGGAGAACTGATGCCGCAGGTCATGGAGTTCAAGCTGCCCGACCTCGGGGAGGGGCTGACCGAGGCGGAGATCGTGCGCTGGCTGGTGGCCGTGGGCGATGTCGTCGAGATCGACCAGCCCGTGGTGGAGGTGGAGACCGCCAAGGCGATGGTCGAGGTCCCGTGTCCCTACGGGGGCGTGGTCACCGCCCGCTTCGGCGAGGAGGGCGCGGAGCTTCCCGTGGGAGCGCCGCTGATCACCGTCGCGGTGGGGTCGGGGACGGTTCCCGAGCCGGAGCCCGCCGCCGATGCGGGCTCCGGGTCGGGGAACGTGCTGGTCGGCTACGGCACGGACCACTCGCGGCAGGCGCGGCGCCGTCGGATCCGGCCGGGGGGCGCGGCTGCGGCTCCGGCTTCGGTGGCTGTGGCTCCCGTGGTCGTGGCTCCGGTGGCTGCTGTGGCTGCGGTGTCGGCCGGGCCGGTCGCGGTGATCTCGCCGCTGGTGCGCAAGCTGGCCCGGGACAACGGGGTCGACCTGCGGGCGCTGAGTGGGTCCGGGCCGCAGGGCCTGATCCTGCGGGCCGACGTGGAGGCGGCGCTGAAGCCGGTCCCGGTCGCGGCTGTGGCCCCGACTGTGGCCCCGGCCGCGCCGGCCGTGGGCGAGCGGATCCCGCTCAAGGGCGTGCGGGGCGCGGTCGCGGAGAAGCTCTCGCGCAGCCGGCGCGAGATCCCCGAGGCCACCTGCTGGGTGGACGCGGACGCCACCGAACTGATGGCGGCCCGGGCCGCGATGAACGCGGTGGCGGGCCCGAAGATCTCGGTGCTCGCGCTGCTGGCCCGGATCTGCACGGCCGCGCTGGCCCGCCACCCCGAGCTGAACTCCACCGTCGACCTGGCGGCGAACGAGATCGTCCGGCTCCCGGCCGTGCACCTCGGCTTCGCCGCGCAGACCGAGCGGGGGCTGATGGTCCCGGTGGTCCGGGACGCGCAGACGCGCAGCCCGGAGTCCCTGTCGGCGGAGTTCGCCCGGCTCACGGAGCTGGCGCGGGCGGGGAAGCTGACCCCGGGCGACCTGACGGGGGGCACGTTCACCCTGAACAACTACGGGGTGTTCGGGGTCGACGGATCCACGCCGATCATCAACCACCCCGAGGCGGCGATGCTCGGCGTCGGCCGGATCATGGCGAAGCCGTGGGTGCACGAGGGGGAGCTGGCCGTACGGCAGGTCGTGCAGTTGTCGCTGACCTTCGACCACCGGGTGTGCGACGGGGGGACCGCGGGCGGGTTCCTCCGGTACGTGGCCGACTGCGTGGAGAACCCGGCGGTGCTGCTGCGCGGGCTGTAGCCCGGCCCGAACCGGTAAGGGCCCCGGGCGGGCCCCTTACCGGGCGCGGATGGGCGGGGCCCCGTCACCGGGGCTCCGCCCGGATCCGTTCGGGCGGGGGCGTCAGGTGGTCAGGTGGTCAAGAGGAGTTTGCCCACGTGGGTGCTCGATTCGAGGGTGCGGTGGGCTTCCGCGGCGTCCCGCATCGGGTACGTCGCGTGGACCACCGGACGGACGCGGCCCGAGGCGAGAAGGGGCCAGACGTGTTCCCGGACGGCCGCCACGATGGCCGCCTTCTCGTCCAACGGGCGCCCCCGCAGGGAGGTCGCCGTGATCGCCGCGCGCTTGGCCAGGAGGGCGCCCAGGTTCAGTTCGGCCTTGACCCCGCCCTGGAGGCCGATGATCGCGAGGCGGCCGTTGACGGCGAGCGCGTCCACGTTCCGGGCCAGGTACTTGCCGCCCATGATGTCCAGGATCACGTCCGCCCCGGCCCCGTCCGTCGCCGCCCGGACCTCCTCCACGAAGTCCTGCTCGCGGTAGTCGATCAGGACGTCCGCGCCCAGCTCGGCGCAGCGCGCCAGCTTCTCCTTGCCGCCCGCCGTCACCGCGACCCGCGCGCCGATCGCCTTGCCCAGCTGGACCGCCATGGTGCCGATGCCGCTGGAGCCGCCGTGGACGAGGAGGGTCTCGCCGGGGCCCAGGCCAGCGACCATGAACACGTTCGACCAGACCGTGCAGACGACCTCCGGCAGCGCGGCGGCCGTCACCAGGTCCACCCCGGCCGGTACCGGCAGCAGTTGCCCCGCGGGGACGGCCACCCGCTCCGCGTACCCGCCGCCGGACAGCAGCGCGCACACCTCGTCGCCGACCGCCCAGCCGGACACCCCGGGTCCGACCTCGACGACGCGCCCGGAGCACTCCAGGCCGGGATGGCGCGAGGCGCCGGGCGGGGGATCGTAGAACCCCTGGCGCTGGAGGAGGTCGGCGCGGTTCACGGCGCTCGCCACGACCTCGACGAGCACCTCCCCCTCGCCCGCCACCGGATCGGGTGCTTCGGCCCAGACGAGAGCCTCGGGGCCACCGGGCTGTTCGATCGTGATCGCATGCATGAACGGAATCTACTCCGCCGAGCCCAGAGTGGGCTGGGGGAACGACGGGGGCGTGGCCCGGACGATGGTGATCACCCGGTCGGTCGGCTGGAGCGGGCTCGCGTGCGGGTCGTCGTAGGCCAGCAGACGGTGTCCGCGCAGCACGCTCACCACCAGGTCCTCGGTCTCCCGCACCCCGCGCCCGACCTCCGCCTTCCTGACGGGTCGTTCGATCAGGTCCAGGCCACTGCCCTGCTGGATCAGGTCCTCCATGACGGCGCCCGCGCTCGGGCTCAGCACCGACAGGCCCAGGAGTCGGCCCGCCGCGCTCGCGCTCGTGATGACCGCGTCCGCGCCGGACTGCTTGAGCAGCGGCGCGTTCTCCTCCTCGCGGACGGCGGCGACGATCTTCGCGCCCCGGTTGAGCTGGCGGGCCGTCAGGGTGACCAGGACCGCCGTGTCGTCCCGCTGGGTCGCGATCACGATCTGACGGGCCTTCTGGAGCTCGGCCCGCAGCAGGACGTCGCTCCGGGTGGCATCGCCGACGACGCCGGTGAACCCCTCCGAGTTGGCGATGTCGATCACCTTGGCGCTGGGGTCGACGATGACGACCTGCTCCTTCGGCAGGCCGGTCGCCAGCAGCGTCTGCAGGGCGGAACGGCCCTTGGTGCCGAAGCCGACGACGACCGTGTGGTCACGCAAGTTGTTCCTCCAGCGGCTCAGTCGCCACTCTTCTCGGGTCCGCTCGGTGAGGACCTCCAGGGTGGTCCCGACCAGGATGATCAGGAACAGCACGCGCAGCGGGGTGATCAGCAGGACGTTGACCAGCCGCGCGCTGTCGCTGTACGGGACGATGTCGCCGTAGCCCGTCGTCGACAGGGTCACGGTCGCGTAGTAGACGCAGTCGAGGAGGTCGACGTCGTTGTTCGCGTTGTCGTGGTAGCCGTCGCGGTCGAGCCAGACGATCAGGACCGTCAGGCACATCACGAACAGGGCCATCAACAACCGGCGCGTGACCTGCCGCAACGGTCTCTCGACGACCCGCGTGGGCAGCTTGACGCGGCGCGAGACGAGTTTCTCGTCCGCACCGCGTGCCATGGCGTCCTGGCCGTGAAGTTTCACGTGAAACATCCCCCCGAAGCCCACGGCAGGTCCAGGACTTCCACGTCCTGTCCGTTCCGCACGCCGTGGCGCGGTACGACGGCCAGCGCGTCGGCGGCGGCCACCCCGCGCAGCATCGCGGGGCCGTTGTAGCGCAGCGGTACGGCGTGTTCGTCGTCCACCATGACCGGCACCAGCCGGGTGTCGTACGGGTGGCCGTGCACGTCGCCGTGGACCGGGACCGTGTACCGGGGTCGCTGCCGGCGGCCCGCGAGGGCGCGCAGCAGGGGCTCGACCAGGGTGAGCAGGCCGGACACGGCCGCGAGGGGGTTGCCGGGCAGGCCGACCCAGTGCCGGCCGTCGGCCCGGTCGCCGACGCGGGCCAGCAGCATGGGGTGGCCGGGGCGTACGGCGACCCCGTCGACGAGCAGTTCGGCGCCGGCGCGCTCCAAGACCGGGTGCACGTGGTCGACGGGGCCGGAGGCGGTGCCGCCGGTGGTGACGACCAGGTCGGCGTCGGAGCCGGTGACCGCTTCGAACAGGGCCTCGGCCCCGGCGGGATCGTCCCCGAGCCGCCGCGTGCCGATCACCTCGGCGCCGAGGCGGGTCAGCCAGGGGCCGAGCATGGGGCTGAGGGCGTCGCGGATCAGGCCGTCGTGCGGGAGCCCCTCGGTCAGCAGCTCGTCGCCCAGGACGATGACCTCCACCCGCGGCCGGGGCCGGGTGAGCAGCTCGTCGTACCCGGCGGCCGCGGCGAGCCCGAGCACGGCCGGGGTGACGAGGGAGCCGGCGGGCAGCAGCAGGTCGCCGGAGCGGCACTCCTGGCCGCGCGGGCGGATGTCCTGACCGGTGCCGACGCGCCGGTCGGCGTGCAGCTGGCCGCCGACCTCGCGGGCGTGCTCGCTGCGGATCACGGCGCTGGTGTCGGCGGGGATCCGGGCGCCGGTGGCGATCCGTACGGCCTCGCCGTCCGCGAGGGGCGCGGGCGGCTCCGCTCCGGCGAGGATCCCGCCGCCGGCCAGGACGCTCCAGGGGCCGGGTCCGGCGACGGCCCAGCCGTCCATGGCGGAGGTGTCGAAGGAGGGCAGGTCGCCGAGGGCGTCGAGGGACGAGGCCAGGACCTCGCCGAGGGCGTCGGCGAGGGGTACCCGGTGGGTCCGCCCGCGTACGCCCGCGCCGGCCCGGGCCGCGGTCTCGCGGGCCCGCTGCCAGGGCGTGGAGTGGCCGCCGGCGGCGTCGGTGGCGGGGTCGCGGCTCACGAGGGCGAGGGCTTGGTCCAGCGCGCCGTCGGCGTCGGTACGGGTCATCCTGAGCCGGTCTCCTCGACGTGGGTGGGGTCGGTCTCGGCGGCCCACCGCAGCGCCAGGGCGGCGGCCTTGCGGGACGCTTCGGCCATGGCCCGGACGGGGTCCTCGCCGGCGGCCTCGGCGCGGGCCGCCGCGTAGCCGACCAGGAAGGTCGTCAGCGGGGCGGCGGGCCGGGCGACGCCGTGGGCGGCGTCACGGGCGACGTCGAGGAGGGTCTTGACGTCGACGTCGACGTCCTCGATGGCGAGCTCGGTCTTGGCGGCGGTGATCCATTGCTCCAGCACGCTTCCATGCTCCCTGATCCGGGCGCGGGCCGCTGCCAGGTCTTCCCAGGTGTCGCAGTCGAAGGAGGCGAGTGGCTCAGCGGCGGTGACCGCAACGAGGCGCAGTTCGGCGGTGAGGGCGCGCAACGGGAGGTCGCGGAGGTGGCCGTGCTCGGTGGCGAGCACGGCGCTCTCGCGGCGCAGGGCCTCGACGCGGTAGGCGGCGACGAGGGGCTGGTCGCGGCCGTCCGCGTCCCGCAGGAGGGCGCCGTCCCGGTCGGCGGGGGCCTCGGCCGCCGCCGTGAGCAGGGTGTGGACGGTGTCCCGGTCGAGGAAGGGCAGGTCGGCGGAGAGTACGAGGACCAGCGCGCCGGTCGCCTGCCGGAGCCCGGCGTCCAGCGCGGCCACGGGGCCGCCGCCGGGCGGGTCCTCGCGGGTCCACCGCACCGGGCGCGCCGTTGCCCTCCGGGCGCCGACCACGATGGTGGTGCGGGCGTCCGCGCAGGCGTCCAGGACGCGGTCGAGGAGGGTGCGGCCGCCGACGGGGAGGCCGGGTTTGTCCGCCCCGCCGAGGCGGCGGGCGGCTCCGCCGGCCAGCACGATGGCGTCGTAGATCATGCCCTTGAGTATGCGCGGGTCGTGTTTCGCGCGGGCCCGGCGCTGATGCTCGGCCGGCGCGGCGTGGACCCCGTTCCCGGGGGCTCCGCCCCCGGACCCCCGCGCCTCAAACGCCGGCGGGGCTGAAATGCGGGCTCGGGCGGCGGCGGCCGGAAAGCGGGCTGGGGCACCGGCGGGGCTGGAATGCGGGCTCAAACGTCGGCGGGGCTGGAATGCGGGCTCGGGCGCCCACCGGGCTGGAATGCGGGCTCAAACGTCGGCGGGCTCGGAATGCGGGCTCAAACGCCCACGGGGCCGGGAAAGTGGGGTCGGGCCGGGGTGGATGTGGCGATGGGGCGGGCGCCCTTGGGGGCCCGCCCCATCGGGGCAGTGTGGTTCGGCGGGGGTTAGAGGTAGGGGCCCGAGCGGATCGCGCCGTGGGGGCCGTCCTCGTCGTCCTCGTGGGAGCCGCCCGGCGGGAGCGCCCGGCGCATCTGCTCCAACTGCGCCCGCGCCGCCATCTGCTGCGCGAACAGAGCCGTCTGGATGCCGTGGAACAGGCCCTCCAGCCAGCCGACCAACTGGGCCTGCGCGATCCGCAGTTCCGCCTCCGACGGGATGGCCTCCTCCGTGAACGGGAGGGAGAGGCGCTCCAGTTCCTCGACCAGTTCCGGTGCGAGGCCGTCTTCGAGTTCCTTCACCGACGCCGCGTGGATGTCCTTCAGACGGACCCGGCTGGCCTCGTCCAGAGGGGCGGCGCGGACTTCTTCCAGAAGTTGCTTGATCATGCTGCCGATCCGCATGACCTTGGCGGGCTGTTCGACCATCTCCGTCACCGGGACCTCGCGCGACTCGTCATCGGCGCCGCCGACCGCCATCCCGTCCTGTCCCACGATCAAGACGTTCGGGGGGCTGTCCTGCGACCGTTCACTCCTCGGCATCTCCATGCCGTCATTCTCTCGCACACCTGCGTACTCACACGGTGTGCCCCCGCACAGGCGTGATCCACCCTGAACGGGGGCCCGAACATCAGCCGGCGGCCCGCCGGGCCAGCGCCCCGTTCGACTTGGTGACCAGCGCGGCCAGCACCGCCGCGCCCAGCGGGACGAGGACCAGCAGTGCGCCGAGGGTTTGCCAGGGCACCGCGATCGGCACGTAGACCTGGCTGTCCCTCAGGGTCGCGTACCCCATGTCGATTCCGCGCTTGACCAGCCGCTCCTGTTCCCGCTGTTGGGTGAGCCGCAGTCCGACCGCCGGCAGGATCCCGGCCGCCGAGCCCAGGACGACGCCCATCAGGGCGACCACCCCGCACTGGAACCCGCTCAGGGTCCGCCGCAGCCTCGGGGCCGCGCCGACCGCCGTGAGGGTCTTCAGGTCGGCCTCGGAGTCGGCTTGTGCCAGCCCGGTGGCGATGCCGGCCGCGCCGATGGTGACCAGGCCCGCGAAGAGGGTCAGGGCGAGGACGCCCAGGCTGTCGGCGCCCTGGTAGCCCTGTTCGATCGTGACGTTGGCGTAGGCCCCGATCCGGTCGATCTCCCCGTCGAACCGCTGCCTCTGCTCGGTGGTGACCCCCTGGTCCAGGTGGAAGTACGTGCCGAACGGGACCGTCGCGATCCCGGCGTCCTTCGCCGCCGCGGGCGGCAGGATCAGCCGCACGCCCCAGCCCTGCGTACCGGTCGGCATCCGGTGGACCGCGATGGTCCGGTCCTGGCCGGGCGGGTCGCTGAGCTTGGCTCCGGGCGCCTCGGCCGCGGCCGTGTCCGTGACGATCCGCACGGTGACCTTGCCGTCGATCACGGTGCGCGGGTCCAGGGCGACGCCCTTGCCCGCCTTGAGGGCGGCCACGGCGCCGGGGTCGGTGACCCCCAGCACCCCGAGCAGCTTCTCGTCGGCGACGACGGTGTCGAATTCCCCGGAGCTTCGGAACCGGCCCTCCGCGCACCGCGGGTCCTGGCGCAGTTCCCGCGCCTGGTCGGGGGTGAAGGAGGCCGGGCCGTGCTCCGCCTCGGAGAGCGGGCAGCGCTGTTCCTTCGGGGTGATCAGCACGGCCCGTCCGCAGCCCTTCTCCGTGGAGAACGACTCGCAGTTCGCGTTGCCGACGACGAGCCGGTCCACATCGGCGCGCACGTCCACCGGGAGGGTCTGCGAGACCGCGCGCCGCAGGGGCTCCGTGTCCTTGTGGCTGCTGTTGTCGCCCGCGGTGACGAGCCCGGTCAGGGCCGGCAGCTTCGGGGTGTACTCGTGGCGGGCCTGGACGTCCTGACTGTTCTGGTACGTGGCCACCGCGACCGTGCCGGCGATGGCGGCCAGCACGGCGGCCACGGCGGGAGCCGTACGCCCCCGGTTGCGGACGGCGTCGCGCAGCGCGAGCCGGGGCGCCAGTGGGAGCCACCGGCCGAGCCTCCCGAACAGGCCGACCAGCGTCGGGGTGAGGGCGACGATGCCCAGCTCGGCGAGGGCGCTGCCGCCCGCGACGACGGTGGTGCTGATCCGGGAGCTGCTTCCGTACAGGGCGACGGCGGCTCCGGAGGCCATGGCGAGCAGGCCGAGGACGGGCAGGATCCGGTTGGCCCGGCGCACGCCCCGGCGCCCGGTCAGGGAGGCCAGCACGGTCTGCCGGGAGGCGGTGACCGCCGGGACGATGGCGGCCAGCAGGCCGGTGACGACGGCCAGCAGCGCGATGCCGAGCAACTCCGCCGGGCGGACGGTGAAGCCGGCGAAGCGGGCGCCGATCTGCTCCTCCAGTACGGGTCGCAGCCCGAAGGTGAGGGCCATGCCGAGGGCGGTGCCGACGACGGCGGCAGCGGCGCCGATCACCACGCCGCCGGAGAGCACGACGGCCCGGATGTGGCGGCGGTCGCCGCCGTTGGCCCCGACCAGGCCGAGCTGGCGGTGCGAGCGGCGGGCGCCGACCGCGAAGGCGGGACCGGCGAGCAGGCAGATCTCCAACATGGCCAGGCCCACGACCGTGGCCACCACGGCCCGTTCGGCCAGCTTGCCGGAGGCGTTGGCCACCGCCTCGTACCGGTTCTTCGGTTCCTGCTTGTACAGGGGCACCTCGGAGTCCGCCGGCGGGTTCAGGATCACGCTGCGGGACTCGACGACGCCGCCCTTGGCGTTGGTCTCCTTGACCATGTTCCACGTGAAACCACCGCCACCGGCGACCGAGACCAGGAAGGACTCCTGAGGCTGCGGGGCCGACATGCCGGCCGCCACGTGGCCCTTCTGGTAGTCGGCGAGGAGGGCGCCCGGCAGCGCCAGGATCTGCTGGTCCTTCAGGCTGGAGGGCAGCTCGTACGCGCCGACGATCTTGTGCGGGGTCAGAGAGCCGCGCGGGGTGACCGAGGAGCCCACGAACAGCCCGGAGGCTTCGAGGAAGGCGTTGGTGGCGACGACCTCGCCGGAACCGTCGGGGAACCGGCCCCGGTCGAGGGTGAGGAGACCCTCGACCAGGGGGTCGCGCACGTCCAGCTCGCGCAGGGTGGTGTCGAGCAGCCCGTGCCTGGTGTGGACCTTGGCGCGGACGGTGGAGTCCCGGACGGTGCGGAGTCCGGCCGGGATCGCCGTGGCGAGCGCTGCGCCGTCCTGCTCCGGGCCGGGTTGGTACTTGTCGAAGCCGCCGACGGGCGCGTAACTCTCCGCCTTGGGGGTCTGGAAGAGCGGCGAGCCCCCGAGGCCCAGGCTCACCCGGGCGTCGGCGGCGCCGATCTGACGGGTCAGCATCTGCTCGGCAGTCAGTTCGGCACTGCGGACGGTGAGGTCGATGGCGCTCACCCCGACGATCGGCAGCGCGATCATCGCCAGGACCAGGGAGCTGCGGCCCTTGGCGCGCCAGGCGTCGCGGCGGGCGATCCGCAGGGCGGCCCACCAGCCGTGGTACCAACCGGACAGGGGGGAGTTGTGGTTGCTCACAGGCCGGCCGCCCGCCCGGAGAGCAGGACGTCGGCCTGGCTGCGCAGGGTCTCGTCGACGACGCTGCCGTCGCGCAGGAAGACGACCCGGTCGGCCCAGGCGGCGAACCGGGGCTCGTGCGTGACCAGGACCCCGGCCGCGCCCGCCTCGCAGCGGGAGCGCAGCAGGGCGAGGACGGACTCGCCGGTCTCGGAGTCGAGGGCGCCGGTGGGCTCGTCGGCGAGGACCAGGCGGCGCTCGCCCACCAGGGCCCGGGCTATCGCCACCCGCTGCTGCTGGCCGCCGGACATCTCGTCGGGGAAGCGGTGGGCCAGCCGGGGCAGGCCGATCTCCTCCAGGGCGGCGAGCGCGGCGGTGCGCGCCTTGCGGGCGGAGGTCCCGTCGAGTTCGAGGGGCAGGGCCACGTTCTCGGCGGCGGTGAGGGCCGGGATCAGATTGTAGTCCTGGAAGACGTAGCCGATGCTGCGCCGGCGCAGGGCCGCCAGTCGCTTGCGGCTCGCGGTGGTGAGGTCGACGCCCTCGACCAGGACGTGGCCGCTGGTGGGGGTGTCGAGCCCGCCCGCGAGGGTCAGCAGCGTGGACTTGCCGGAGCCGGACGGGCCCATCACGGCGACGAGTTCACCGGGGTGGACCGAAAGGTCGATCCCGCGCAGGGCGTGCACCTCGGTGGCGCCGCTGCCGTGCGTGCGCACGACCCGGTCGAGTCGCAGGACGGGCTGCGGGGCGGTGGCGGCCGGGGCCGCGTGCGGGGCGGTGGGTGAGTGGCGCTGGTCAGGCATGGAGGGTCCCCCCTGGAACGGTGGTTCAGCCCCGGCGCGCGCGGAAGCCGCGGGGTGCGCCGGAAGTGCCGGAAGTGCCGGAAACGGAGGCGGAGGTCGAGGTGGAGTCGGGTGCGGAGCCGGGCACGGCCGGGGGCGCGGGGTCGGTGGCCGGTGCCGGGGTCGCTTCGTCGGCCGTTCGCGAAAGCCGTACGAGCCGGGCCTCGGAGTGGTCGAGCCAGCGCGCCTCCGCTTCCGTCTGGAAGATCAGCTGCTCCAGGACCAGCAGCCAGGCCAGGTCGTCGCGCTCCGAGGAGCGGCCGCTCTCGACGGCGGTGAGGGCCTGCGCCTTGAGCCGGGTGTAGTCCTGCATGGCCCGGATGGTGGCGTGCCGCTGGGACTGGATGACGGCGCGGATGTCGACGCCGGGGGCGCCCACGGCCATGGCGAGCTTGATGGACAGCTCGTCGCGGGGCGGGTTGGTGCGGTCGACGGGGCGCTCGTACCACTCGCGCAGTTCGGCGCGGCCCGTGTCGGTGATGGCGTAGAGGGTGTGGCCGGCCTCGTCCTCGCCGCCGGGGGCGACGAGGCCGTCGCGCTCCAGCCGGGAGAGCGTCGTGTAGACCTGCCCGACGTTGAGCGGCCAGGTGGAGCCGGTGCGGGATTCGAATTCGGTGCGCAGTTGGGAGCCGTAGCGAGGGCCCCGTTCCAGCAGGGCCAGCAGCCCGTGACGGATCGACATACTCAGTATGTATACCGAGTATGCTCACTTACGCAAGTGCGTCCCCCGGCCCCTTCAACCCGCCCCGGACCCGCCCCCCGCCCCGACCCGCCTACCGGCCCCGCCGCAGCCGTACGCCCATGTAACCCAGTCCGAGGCCCATCAGCGCCAGGCCGCTGCCGAGCGGGAGCATGTGCGCGGCCAGGTCGGCGATCCGGTCGTTGGGCTCCGTGCCCAGCGCGTTCACCGAGGCCGGTCCGCTCGGACCGGGGCTCGCGCCGGTGCTCGGGACCGACTGCCGGTCCGGGGGCTGCGGCCGGGCGGGGCTCTGCGGACGTTGTGGGCGCTGCGGACGCTGCGGGCGCTGCGGACGCTGCGGACGGACGGGCCGGGCCGGGCGCACGGGGTGGGCGACGGCCGCGTACCCGGGGTCGTACTCCACGTCGGCGCTCTCCGCCGCGCTCCGCCCGGGGTGGTCCCGGCCGACGCCGGAGGCGCTTCCCGCGAGCTCCTCGTAGGCCTCCTGCGGGACGTCGTCGGCCACGGGCGCGGAGTGCGCGGCCGTGACGGACAGCGGGGTCCGGGCGGGGATGGCGTGCGCCGGGGCGGTGACCAGCAGGGCGGCGCAGGCCAGTGCGGCTCCGGCGACCCGGCGCGGCAGGCGGAGGCGGTGGATCACGGGGTGCCCCTCCCGTCGAGCGTCCGGGCGGCCGGGCGGCCGAGACGATGTGCTCAGACTCACATAATGGGGCAAAAGTGGCATCCCGGGCCGCCCATCAGGGTGGCCCGGGATGCCGGTCCTTCCAACGGCGGCGCGGGACGGTCCGTCAGGCGCCGCCCGAACTCACTGCGGGTCGCCGGTGGAGACGATCAGGGTGAACTTCGTCCCCTCCTTGGCGACGTCCGTGCCGGCGGCCGGAAGCTGCTCCAGCACCGCGTCCTGGCCGTAGACCGCCTCGTCGCGGTTTTGGATCTCGTACTGCCAGCCCGCCGCCTGGAGGCACTCCTTGACCGAGCGGAGGTTCTTGTACCGCAGGTCGGGCGCCCTGACCTGCGCCGCGTCCTTGTAGGACTTCGAGGCGCTCTTGCATTCCTTCGGGTCGATCGTCCGCGAGAGGTCCGGACCCTTGTGGCCCGCCTGCGCCGGGGCGGACGCGGAGGAGGAAGAGGAGGGGTCCGCGACGACCTTGTCCTTGTTCTTGTCGCCGCCCATGGTCAGGGCCGCGATCAGACCGCCGACCGCCAGCAGCGCCACCACGACGGCGCCGACCACGACCGGGGTGTTCTTCGAGCCGCCGCTCCCCGCGCTGCCGCCGGACGTGGACGCCGCCGAGGGGGAGATGTTGTACGGCGGCGGGGTCTGCGGCGCGTACTGCTGCTGCGGTACCGGCGCGTGCGGGTAGGCGTAGCCGCCCTGCGCGTGCTGCTGGTGTTGCTGTTGCGGCGGGGGCGTCGGCGCGTACGGGGACGGCGGCGGGGTCTGCGGCTGGTACGGCTGCTGGAGCGAGTGCGGGGGCGGCGCCTGGAAGGCGGAGTCCACCGGCGGGAACACGGCGGAGCCGACCCCGGCCCCGCTGCCGCCCGCGTGGGTGCCCGGGACGATGACCGGAGCCCCGGTCCGGCCGGCCGTCAGGACCCGGTCGACCTCGTCGCGCATGGCCGCGGCCGTGGGGAAGCGCTCGTTCGGGTTCTTCTTCAGGGCCCGCGCCACCAGCGCGTCCATCGCCGGCGTGAGCGCCCGGTTGATGCTGGACGGAGCCACCGGCTCCTCCTGCACGTGCGCGTACGCGATGGCCAGCGGCGAATCGGCCTCGAAGGGGATCCGGCCCGTCAGCAGCTGGAAGAGCATGATGCCGACCGAATACAGGTCGGAGCGGGCGTCGACCCCGCGCCCGAGGGCCTGCTCCGGCGACAGGTACTGCGGGGTGCCGACGACCATGCCGGTCTGCGTCATCGAGGTGACCCCCGACTGCATGGCGCGGGCGATGCCGAAGTCCATCACCTTGACCACGCCGCGCTTGGTCATCATCACGTTGCCGGGCTTGATGTCACGGTGGACCAGGCCCATCTCGTGACTGGTCTCCAGGGCGGCCAGGACGTCGGCCGTCACCTTGAGGGCCTTGTCCGTGGGCATCGCCCCGTACTGGCGGACGTCCGAGTCGAGGACCGAGCCGAGGGGCTGCCCCTCCACGTACTCCATGACGATGTACGGCATCACGGTGCCGTCGCCCGCGCCGCCGAACGTGACCTCGCCCTCGCCGGTGTCGAAGACCGAGACGATATTGGTGTGCGACAGTTTGGCAACAGCCTGGGCCTCACGCCTGAACCGCTCGCGGAACGAGGCCTCACGGCCCAGTTCGCTGTGGAGGGTCTTGATCGCGACCTGTCGGTCGAGCGCGGAGTCGTACGCGAGGTAGACGGAGGCCATGCCCCCCTCGCCCAGCAAATCCCTTAGCAGGTAACGGCCACCGGCCAGGGACCCGCCTGCGTACCGGCCCTGAGTGCCGTCCTGGCTCATGACTGTTGCTTCCCCTCGGACTGTGTCCCTACGCCTCTGGCTGAGCGCATGTCGCGCCCAGTCTGCCGGAGGGCAAGCACACGTCAAGCCGGTGCCCGCTGCGTGACGGTGGTGCCACAGGGCGTCTGTGTCCGAACGGTGACCGGTTCCGAGGCTGTAGCGTTCACCGGAGAACCCGCATGAGGACCCGAAGAGGACCTACCGCTAGAGCGGACGAGAGAGACGACGGCGAGGACTGATGGCACCCGAACCCGAGGGAAACGGCGCCGGGATGGCCGAGGGTCCTGAGCACTGGGGCGCGGGCGGCCTGGTGGGCGACGGCCGTTACCGGCTGACCCACCGCCTGGGTCGCGGCGGCATGGCGGAGGTCTTCGCCGCCGAGGACGTGCGCCTCGGCCGCACCGTCGCGGTGAAGCTGCTGCGCGCGGACCTTGCCGAGGACCCGGTCTCCAAGGCCCGCTTCACGCGCGAGGCGCAGTCCGTCGCGGGACTGAACCACCATGCCGTCGTGGCCGTGTACGACTCGGGCGAGGACCGGATCGGACCGAACGTCGTCCCCTACATCGTCATGGAACTGGTCGAGGGCCGCACCATCCGAGACCTGTTGATCAGCGCCGAGGCCCCCGGGCCCGACCAGGCGCTGATCATCGTCTCGGGCGTGCTGGAAGCGCTCGCGTACTCGCACCAGCACGGCATCGTGCACCGTGACATCAAGCCCGCCAACGTCATCATCACCGACACCGGCGCGGTCAAGGTGATGGACTTCGGCATCGCGCGCGCCCTGCACGGCGTGCAGTCGACGATGACCCAGACCGGCATGGTCATGGGCACCCCGCAGTACCTGTCGCCCGAGCAGGCCCTCGGCAAGGCCGTCGACCACCGCAGCGACCTGTACGCGACCGGCTGTCTCCTCTACGAACTCCTCGCGCTGCGGCCCCCCTTCACGGGGGAGACCCCCCTGTCGGTGGTCTACCAGCACGTCCAGGACGCGCCGATCCCGCCCTCGCAACTGCCCGAGGGCCACACGATCCCGCACGAACTCGACGGCCTGGTCATGCGTTCGCTCGCCAAGGACCCGGACGACCGCTTCCAGAGCGCCGAGGAGATGCGCGGGCTCGTCCAGTACTCGCTCCAGATGCTCCACGACCAGGGCCCCAACACCGGTACCTGGAACACCGGTCCGGTCACGATGACCCTGCCGCACGGCCAGCCCGGCGGTCCGGCCACCTCGGCCATGGGCCAGGGTGCGGGCGGTCAGCGTCCTCCGTACAACGCGCACGCCACGACCTCGCAGTTCCAGCAGCCGATGGTGCCCCCGCTCAACCCGAACGACGGCACCGCCTTCCCGGGCGGCGGCGGCAACGGTGGCGGGCAGGGCGGCTACCGGGGCTACGACGGCTACGACGATCGCCCGAGCGGCGGCGGACGCTGGAAGATGATGCTCTTCGCGCTGCTCGCGGTCCTCGCGATCGCCGGCGGAGTCGCGTACGCGGTGAAGTCCGGCGGCCTCGGCGGCAGCGGCGACAGTGGTGGCAGCGGTGGCCACACCAGCAACTCCCCGTCGGCCCCGCAGACCAGCGGGCAGCCCTCGGACACCCCGTCGCAGTCCCAGAGCAGCCAGGACGACAGCTCGCCCGAGGAGTCGTACACGCCGACTCCGAGCAAGAGCAAGTACACGCCGACCAACTCGCCCTCGTCGGTGCCCTCGACCACCCCGCCCCCGACGAAGTCCGACCCGGTGACCCCGCCCCCGACGAAGTCGGACCCGCCGGAGCCGAGCGACAAGCCGACTCCGCCGAGCGGGGAGCCGAACAACGGATCCGCGCCGTAGCGGACGGTACGCGTACGACGAGAGGGCCCGACGGAAGCAATTCCGCCGGGCCCTCTCCTCTTGTTCTGCTTATCGGTGCAGATCAGAGGGCGTGCTGGTACTGCCTGTCCCGACTGTCGAGATTCCCGGCCAGAGTGTGGACGGTGACCAGCTGGGGTTCGATGCGCATGTAGACGGGGTCGAACACCGCGCCGTCCACGAAATGCGGACCCGGTCCGAATAGCTCCAGTTCCGCGTTGGTCGGCTCGACTATTTGGGCCGTTCCGGTGAACTGGACCGACCAGAGTCGGGGGTCGTTCGAATTGAAGTTGTCGGCACCGTACGAGACGACACTTCCGTTGCACGCCTGGTGATACCCGAAACCCGCGTGCATTCTCAGCACGACCTTGTCGTCCACCACGATGTGGCGGGCGAGGGCGAGGAAGGGCAGCGCGCGCATACTGGTGGCGACTCGGCCGTACGGCACCCGGCGCAGCAGTTCGATGGCGTGGAGTTCCTCTGGGGACATGCTGACCACTGTCCGCCACCGACACGAGGTCGGGAAAGAGGAGCCCGCCCCGATGATCGGGGACGTTGGTCCCGAATGGAACGGCCCGCCGGACGGAACGGCCCCCGGCGCAACAGCGCGCCCCGTGGCCCGGGCGGGTGGACCGCCGGGAGCACGGGGCGTCACGGTGCGGAGCGGGAGCGGCCAGACGGCCTAGCGCTTCTCCGCCTGGAGGCGGGCCACGTACGCGGCCGCCTGGGAACGGCGCTCCATGCCCAGCTTGGACAGCAGGCTGGAGACGTAGTTCTTGATCGTCTTCTCGGCCAGGTGCAGCCGCTCGCCGATCACCCGGTTGGTCAGGCCCTCGCCGATCAGGTCGAGGATCTTCCGCTCCTGCTCGGTGAGGTTCGACAGCCGGTCGTCGCCCTTGCCGTTCTTGCCGTCACGCAGTCGCTCCAGCACCCGGGCGGTCGCGACCGGGTCCAGCAGGGACTTGCCGGCGGCCACGTCACGCACCGCGTTGAGCAGCTCGTTCCCGCGGATCGCCTTGAGGACGTAGCCGGAGGCGCCCGCCATGATGGCGTCGAACAGCGCCTCGTCGTCGGCGAACGAGGTCAACATCAGGCACTTGATGTCCTCGTTCTGGGAGCGCACCTCACGGCACACCTCGACGCCGCTGCCGTCGGGCAGGCGCACGTCCAGGACGGCCACGTCGGGGCGGGTGGCGGGGATTCGGGTCAAGGCGTCGGCGGCCGTACCGGCCTCGCCGACGATCTCGATGTCCTCTTCGACCGACAACAGCTCATGAACCCCCCGGCGTACCACTTCGTGGTCGTCCAGGAGAAATACCTTGATTTTTCCGTCTTCGCGCACAAACTCCATCTTCACACACTCACCCCTTCCCTGCCGGAGACGACCGGGATAACGTGCCGTTGTTCCGGCCCCCTGCAAGGCTGTGACCAGTGGTTGTTCCCGCTCCCTCCGATTTACTTGGATATCCAAGCAAAATCGCAGGTCAAACGGGGTTTCGCAGATATGCGAGGCACTGGGTAACGTGCATTGCGCAGGGCACTCGCCGGGGCACCTGTCACGCCTGAATCCCGTACGCGCCGCGCACCCACCCCGTGCGCGGGTACGAATGCAGGTGAGCCGCACTGGACCCCGGAGAACCCGGGTGCCGGACCGACGGAGGAGCACACGTGACCGTGGAGAGCACTGCCGCGCGCAAGCCGCGACGCAGCAGCGGCACCAAGCGGGGGGCCGGCGCTGCGAGCGCAGCCAAGACCGCCGCTGCCACCGCACAGCCGCACGACGCCGAGCCTCAGCTCGTACAACTGCTGACGCCCGAGGGCGAACGCGTCGACGCGGGGCATCCCGACGTCGCGGAGTTCGCGACCTTCGTCGAGGACATCACCACCGAGGACCTGCGCGGGCTCTACCGCGACATGGTCCTCACCCGCCGCTTCGACGGTGAGGCGACCGCCCTCCAGCGCCAGGGAGAGCTGGGCCTGTGGGCCTCGCTGCTGGGCCAGGAGGCGGCCCAGATCGGCTCCGGCCGGGCCCTGCGCGACGACGACTACGTCTTCCCGACCTACCGCGAGCACGGTGTCGCCTGGTGCCGCGGGGTCGACCCGACGAACCTCCTCGGCATGTTCCGCGGCGTCAACCACGGCGGCTGGGACCCCACCGTCAACAACTTCCACCTCTACACGATCGTCATCGGCTCGCAGACCCTGCACGCCACCGGCTACGCCATGGGCGTGGCCAAGGACGGCGCGGACTCGGCGGTCGTCGCGTACTTCGGCGACGGCGCGTCCAGCCAGGGCGACGTGGCCGAGGCCTTCACCTTCTCGGCGGTCTACAACTCCCCCGTGGTGTTCTTCTGCCAGAACAACCAGTGGGCGATCTCCGAGCCCACCGAGCGCCAGATGCGCGTACCGCTCTACCAGCGCGCCCAGGGCTTCGGCTTCCCGGGCGTCCGCGTCGACGGCAACGACGTCCTGGCCTGCCTCGCGGTCACCCGTTGGGCCTTGGCCCGGGCACGGCGCGGCGAGGGCCCGACCCTGGTCGAGGCGTTCACGTACCGCATGGGCGCGCACACCACCTCCGACGACCCGACGAAGTACCGGCGGGACGAGGAGACGGCTGCCTGGGAGGCCAAGGACCCGATCCTGCGCCTGAAGGCCCACCTCCTCGCCGCCGGCGGCGCCGACGAGGCGTTCTTCGCGGAGCTGGAGGCGGAGAGCGAGGTTCTCGGCAAGCGGGTGCGCGAGGTCGTGCGCTCGATGCCCGACCCCGACACCATGGCGATCTTCGAGAACGTCTACGCGGACGGGCACGCGCTCGTCGACGAGGAGCGCGCGCAGTTCGCCGCCTACCTCGCGTCCTTCGACTCGTCCGAGGAGGGCCACTGATGGCTGTAGAGAAGCTGTCGATCGCGAAGGCGCTCAACGAGTCGCTGCGCAAGGCCCTGGAGACCGACCCCAAGGTCCTGATCATGGGTGAGGACGTCGGCAAGCTCGGCGGCGTCTTCCGCATCACCGACGGTCTGCAGAAGGACTTCGGCGAGGAGCGGGTCATCGACACCCCGCTCGCCGAGTCCGGCATCGTCGGCACCGCCATCGGCCTGGCCCTGCGCGGGTACCGGCCGGTCGTGGAGATCCAGTTCGACGGGTTCGTCTTCCCCGCGTACGACCAGATCGTCACGCAGCTCGCGAAGATGCACGCCCGCGCGCTCGGCAAGATCAAGATGCCGGTCGTCATCCGCATTCCGTACGCCGGCGGCATCGGCGCCGTCGAGCACCACAGCGAGTCCCCCGAGGCGCTCTTCGCGCACGTGCCGGGCCTCAAGGTGGTCTCGCCGTCGAACGCGTCCGACGCGTACTGGATGCTCCAGCAGGCCATCCTCAGCGACGACCCGGTGATCTTCTTCGAGCCGAAGCGCCGCTACTGGGACAAGGGCGAGGTCGACGTCGAGGCCATCCCCGGCGAGCTGCACAAGGCGCGCGTGACCCGGGAGGGCACCGACGTCACCCTGGCGGCCTACGGGCCGATGGTGAAGGTCTGCCTGGAGGCGGCGGCCGCCGCCGCCGAGGAGGGCAAGTCGATCGAGGTCGTGGACCTGCGCTCGATGTCCCCGGTGGACTTCGACAGGATCCAGGCCTCGGTGGAGAAGACCCGCCGCCTGGTCGTCGTCCACGAGGCCCCGGTCTTCCTGGGCATGGGCGCGGAGATCGCCGCTCGCATCACGGAGCGGTGCTTCTACCACCTGGAGGCGCCGGTGCTGCGCGTCGGAGGCTTCCACGCCCCCTACCCGCCGGCCCGCCTGGAGGACGAGTACCTGCCCGGCCTGGACCGGGTGCTCGACGCCGTCGACCGCTCGCTGGCGTACTAGGAGATCCGAGCCATGACGATCCGCGAATTCAAGATGCCCGACGTGGGCGAGGGCCTCACCGAGGCCGAGATCCTCAAGTGGTACGTCCAGCCGGGTGACACCGTCACCGACGGTCAGGTCGTCTGCGAGGTCGAGACCGCGAAGGCGGCCGTCGAGCTGCCGATCCCCTTCGACGGAGTGGTGCACGCGCTGCTCTTCGAGGAGGGCGTCACGGTCGACGTCGGCCAGGTGATCATCGCCGTACGGACGGGCGCGGAGGACGGGGCTCCGGCCGAGGCCGCCGCCGTGGCGGCTCCGGCCGCCACCGCGGTCGCCGCTCCTGCCGAGGAGGCCGCGCCCGCGGCCCGCCAGCCGGTGCTGGTCGGCTACGGCGTCTCCACCGCCTCCACCAAGCGCCGCCCCCGCAAGGCCGCGGAGGGCGCCGCGTCCCGCAACGGCGTGGCTCCGGCCGCCGCCGCTCGGGCCGTCGCCGCCCCGGCTCCGGTCGCGCCCGCTCCGGTCGCGCCCGCTCCGGTCGCGCCCGCTCCGGTCGCGCCCGCTCCGGTCGCGCCCGTCTCCGTACCGGCGCAGACCACCGGCGACCGGCCCCTGGCCAAGCCGCCGGTGCGCAAGCTCGCCAAGGACCTCGGCATCGATCTGGCCGCCGTGGTCCCGACCGGCGACGGCGGGGTCGTGACCCGTGAGGACGTCCACGCCGCCGCGGCGGCCGCGATCTCCGCACCGGGCGCCGTGGTCACCGAGGCCCCGGCCCCGGTGGCCGCCGCGGCGCCCGCGCCGCAGGCCGTCGAGGCCTCGGCGCGCGAGACCCGGATCCCGGTCAAGGGCGTCCGCAAGATCACGGCTCAGGCCATGGTCGGCTCGGCCTTCACCGCGCCGCACGTCACGGAGTTCATCACCTTCGACGTGACCCGCACGATGAAGCTGGTCCAGGAGCTCAAGGCGGACCCGGACCTCGCCGGTCTGCGGATCAACCCGCTGCTCCTGATCGCCAAGGCCGTGCTCGTCGCGATCCGCCGCAACCCGGACGTCAACGCGTCGTGGGACGAGGCGGCCCAGGAGATCGTGCTCAAGCACTACGTCAACCTGGGCATCGCGGCCGCCACCCCGCGCGGCCTGATCGTGCCGAACATCAAGGACGCGCACACCAAGACGCTCCCCGAGCTGTCGACGTCCCTGTCCGAGCTGGTCGCCACGGCCCGCGACGGCAAGACCTCCCCGGCCGACATGCAGAACGGCACGATCACCATCACCAACGTGGGCGTCTTCGGCGTCGACACCGGTACGCCGATCCTGAACCCGGGCGAGTCCGCGATCCTCGCGGTCGGCGCGATCAAGCTCCAGCCGTGGGTCCACAAGGGCAAGGTGAAGGCCCGCCAGGTCACCACCCTGGCCCTGTCGTTCGACCACCGTCTGATCGACGGCGAACTCGGTTCGCGGTTCCTGGCGGACATCGCCGCCGTCCTGGAACACCCGCGCCGCCTCGTCACCTGGTCCTGACGGAGCCGCCCGGTCTGACGGACGCGGGAAGCACGAAGGCCGACCGAGGGCCGGTTCCCCGCACAGGGGGGCCGGCCCCCGGCCGTTCCGAGGCGCGCGGCCGACCGGTCCTGCGGACCGGCGGCATGCGCGAGGTGCGGACCGCGAGGTGCGGACGGCGCCGAAACCCGCGGCCGCAGCCGTGGCGATCATGTGATCATCTCCGGATGTACTTCCGCGCTGTCACCGCAGACGCCGCAGACCTCGACCGTGCCGTCGCCTACCCGGCCGACGGCCCCGTCGCCGCCCTGACCGCCCCGAAGGTCCGCGAGGAGTTGGCCGCCGGGCGCTGCCGCCCCGAGTGGACCTGGATCGCCGAGGACGGGGACGGCCGGATGCTGGCCCGCGCCCTGTGGTGGGGGCGCGCCGACAGCGAACGGCCCGTCGCCTTGGACTGCCTCCAGGTCCGCGAGGACGTCCGCGACCCGGGCGCCCTCGCCACCGGCCTCCTCGAAGCCGGGCACGCCGCCTTCGGCGAGCGCCCGGGATACCACCTCTCCCTGCCCCGCGACTGGGGCTCCGTCCCCGAACTCGCCGCCGCCGTCGCCTGGCGGCGGGAGGCCGCGGCGGCGGCGGGCCTGAGCCGGGAGATCGAGCGGCTGCGCTACGAGTGGACCCCGGCCGCCGGAGCGCCCGGCCCCACCGGACGCCTGGTCTTCCGCGAGGGCACCGACGAGGAGTTCCTCGACGGCTTCGCCCGCCTCTCCCGGGGCAGCCTCGACCTGGGGACGCGGAGCGAACTCGCCACGGCCACGGAGGAGGAGGTCGCCCGCGACGACTTCGGCTTCTACCGCGACTGCCCCGGCGAGCGCTCCTGGTGGCGCCTGGCCCACCTCCCCGACGGGACCCTCGCCGGCATGGCCATCCCCTCCGCCACCCCCTACCACCGCAACGTCGGCTACCTCGGCGTCGTCCCCGAGCAGCGCGGGAAGGGGCTCATCTACGAGGTCCTCGCCGAGATCACCCGCTTCCACGCCTCCGAGGGCGCCGAGCGGATCACCGCCACCACCGACACCGTCAACGCCCCGATGGCCGCCGCCTTCGACCGGGCCGGCTACGAGGTCACCGAGATCCGCCTCGTCCTGGAGGAGCCGCTCCGCGCGTGACGCGGTAGCCTCCGCCCGGGGAAAGGGGGCCGGGGCGGCCATCACCGAACTGGGCGTGTACTCCGTGGAGGAAGCCGACGCCGACGGCGGGGTGTGCGTCGTGCGGTGTCACAGCGGGGTCGCCTACCCCGGGCAGGTCTACTCCGCCTCCGACTCCCGCCTCACCCTGAGGCAGTTGGAGTTCAGCCGGCGCAGCGTCGACTTCATCGACGGGGGCGCCACCGCGCGCGCCCACTTCACGGGGCCCGTGGTCGCGCTGCTCACCCGGGGCCAGGTGCTCACCGCCGTGCCGACCCAAGGACACCGCCTGGCCGAGCTGGAGGCCTGGTTGGCCACCGGGCCGCCGCTGCGGGACGAGCCCCGGCCGCAGGCCCTGCGGGCCCTGGCCCGGGCGCGGATGCTGGACCAGGAGCCGGCGCACGAGGTCCGGGTGCGTTGGGCGCGGGTGGCCTTCGCGGCGACGTACCGCCGGGCGGAGGCGGAGGGCACCGGCGAGTTGGAGCGGGCGCCCGACCTGGCCTGGGTGCGCTGCTACCTGATCGGGGAGCTGGGTCAGGCCCACACCGAGGACCCGGCGGCGCTGTGCGCCGAGCTGCTGGCGCTGATCGACCTGACCCCGGCCGAGGCCGCCGCGCAGGGAGCCGTCTGGCGGGAGCTGCCGCTGCCCCGGATCCTGCACCTGCGCCGCGTCAAGAACCTGGTCCGCCGCCTGGAGGACGTACGCCGGCACCTGGCGCCCGACGACCCCCTGGTGGGGGCCGTGGACGCCTGGGCGGCGGTGCGGCGCCTGCTGCCCTGAGCGGGGGCGGGATCAGGCCTTGGCGGCGTTGCCGAGGACTTTGGACGGGGTGATGCGCACGACGACCCGTACCGCGCCGTCGGAGGTGTCCTGGTACTCCTTGCCGGCGCCCGGGCCCAGGTACTGCTCGGCGATGCGGGAGGCGACCACGCGGCCGGTGTCCACGGTCAGGGCGGCCGAGCCGCGGATCTCCGCGTAGAGGAAGGGGTTGGCGAGGTCGAAGACGGTCAGGCCGACCCGCTCGTCGCGGGCGATGTTCCGCTCCTTGCGGCGGCCCTCCTCGGTGGACACCAGGAGGTCGTCGCCGTCCCGGATCACCCAGACCACCGAACTCTGCGGGCTGCCGTCGGGGTTGAGGGTGGCGAGGACCGCCGGGTGCGGGGAGTCGAGGAGCTGTCGCACGGTGTCGTTCAGCGCAATCGTCATGCGCGCGAGGGTAGTCGGCGCCCGTGGTGCGCGCGGGGCGTTCGGGGGCGCGGTGGTGGACTACCCAAAGTCCTCACTTCCAGGGGATGTTGACCCACGGGCTGGCCGGGTCGGAGGTCAGTACCACGTGGGCGGCGAGGGCCCCGGTGTACCAGTCGCCGAACTCCTCCTCGTCGAAGTGCAGGCAGCGCCCCAGGACGTACCCGGCGGAGAACTCCGCCCAGGACCGGTACGTCTGGCGGGCCGCCTCCCCCGCGCGCAGCACCGCGCTCTCGGCCTCCTTGACGGTGGCGTGGCGGGCGCCGACGCCCCAACGGGCCATCTGGGAGGCCCGGCCGTGGTCCCAGGCCTCCACGGAACGCACCCAGCCGTCCTCCGGGAGCAGCCCGTCGGCGCGGAAGCGCTGCTCGTAGCGGGCGATCCGGCCGATGAGCCGGCGCACCCCGGCGATCTCCCCCTCGACCTCGGCCGAGGGCCGGGGCGCGGCGACGGTGACCCCGTCGGGGGTGAGCTGCGGTTCGGCCGCCCGCTCGGCGCTCAGGCGCAGGCTGGTCTCGGCCGCGTGCCGCCAGTGCTCGACGTCGACCGGTCCGGCGAAGTCGGAGGCCAGGACGCGGCGCACGCGCAGGGAGAACTCCCAGACGGGGCTGACCATCCGGGCGTCGAGCAGCCGCTCCAGGGCGTCGGTCCAGCCCGCCCGGTCGGTGATGCCCCAGCCCTTCTCCAGGCGGGAGCGCTGCCGCTGGTAGCCGTTGCCGTGGTAGGCGAGGGAGTTCCAGAACTCCCCGTTGGTGACGGCGAGGTGGCCGCCGACGGCGAGCCCGTGGGCGACGGGCCCGTGCAGGGGCCCGCCGGTGAACAGGGCGTGGACGTGGTGGTCGGGCAGGCCGTAGCCGCCGGCCGCCTCGGCGTGGGCCCGCCAACGGGCCAGGTCGGCGGGGGTGGTGGTGAGGTAGGCCTCGCACGGGGTGCCCGGGTTCACGGCGAGGTGTGCGGGGTCGGAGGGGGCCCAGACCTTGGCGAACCAGCGCAGGCTCTGGGACTCGTAGACCGTCTCGGGGGTGGGGGCGGGCAGCATGCCGGCGGTGTGCACGACGAGGACGCCCGAGGGGGTGGGGTGGAAGAGGACGCTCTCGGGGTCGGCGTCCGAGCGGGCGCGGGACTGGGCGATGTAGAGCCGGTCACCGGCGAGCGCGTCCAGATAGGCGTCCCAGTCGCCCCGGGCCTTCGCCTCGTACAGCTCTCTCTCGATCGCGCTCGGCGCCGTCCAGCCATCCATGGGTGGACCCTATCGGGGCCCTTCGAACGCCGGACCGGCGCGCCGGCGTTCGGCTACGTTGAGGGCGTGGGGTCCGGCGACAGCGGCGACCGGGCCGACACCGAACGCACGGGGGCACGGTGGGCGACGAGGGCGGCGAAGGTGGGGCGGACGTGCGCGGGGCGGCCGAGGCCGGGATGACCGTGTACTGGCGGCCCGGGTGCACCTTCTGCATGCTGCTCTGGAGCAAGCTCCGGCTCAGCGGGACCCCGTACCGGCCCGTCAACATCTGGCGGGACCCGGAGGCGGCGGCCTTCGTGCGCGGGGTCAACAACGGCGACGAGACCGTGCCCACGGTCCGGGTGGTCTCCCCGAACGGGACCGAGACGGTCATGACGAACCCCTCCCTCGCCCGGATCCGCGAAGCCCTCGTGGCCTGATCCGACGCACCGGGAAGGGCCACGAGGAACGCGGAGGCGCGATGCGGGGCGGAACGGTGGCCGTGGTCGGCGGGAGCATCGCGGGGTGCGCCCTCGCGGCCGCGGCGGCGCGGGCGGGCGCGGAACGGGTCGTCGTACTGGAGCGCACGCGCGGGCGCCTCGCCGACCGGGGCCTCGGGCTGTGCGTCAACGACGAGCGGGCCGCCGAACTGGCCGCCGTCGGGGCCCTCCCGCCCGGGATCCCCGCGCACCGGCTGACCCGGCGCCGCTGGGTGGTGCGGGAACCCGTCGCGGGGGCGGGGGGCCGGCTCTTCTGGGAGCAGCCGTTCCCCTTCCACTCCTACCACTGGGGCCTCCTGTGGCGCGGGCTGCGGGCGGCCACTCCCGAGGCCGTCGAGTACCGGCCGGGCGTCACGGTGGCGGGGGTCACCGGGGGCTCCGGCGGGGCCGAGGTCCGGCTCGGGGACGGGACCGCCGAGCGGTACGACCTGGCCGTCGGCGCCGACGGGTACCGCTCCGTCGTCCGCGAGGCGCTCTGCCCCGGGGCGCGCCCGCACTACGCCGGGTACGTCTGCTGGCGCGGCAACCTCGACGCCGGCCGCGCGGAGGCCCTCGGCGGAGCCGACCCGCACCCCGACGCGGTGACCACCGTCTGCTTCCCGGGCGGGAGTTGTGTGATCTACCGGATCCCCGGTCCGGACGGGCCCCGGATCAACTGGGTGCTCTACGCCGCGCCCCCGGCCGGCGGGGTCCTGCGCTACGACGACCCCACGAGCTTCCCGGCGGGCGCGCTGAGCCCCGAACTCCACGCGCACCTGGTCGCGTTGCTGGAGCGGGAGTTCCCGGCGTACTGGGGCCGGGCCCTCGCGCTCACCGACCCGGCGGACACCTTCGTCCAGCCCATCTACGACCTGGTGACCGCGACCACCGCCGGCGGGCGGCTGCTGCTCGCCGGGGACGCGGCCTCCGTCGTGCGCCCGCACAACACCAGCGGCGCCGCCAAGGCCCTCCAGGACGCCGCCGCCTTCGCCGCCGCCTGGGACCGGGCGGAGTCCTGGGACGACCTCCTCGCCGACTACGAGGCCGCCCGGGGCGGAGCCGGCCGTGACCTCGTCGCGCTCGCCCGCCGGCTCGGCCGGGCCCAGGTGGAGCGGACCCCGCCGTGGGCGCGGATGGACCAGGAGCAGCTCGCGCACTGGTGGCGGGACCAACTGGCCGGCGCCCCCGGCATCGGCGGCCAGGCCATGGCCCCGTCGCCCTAAGGGCTGTCCCCTGCGGGCCCCGCCGACCGGGCGCGCAGCCCGGCCTCCAACCGGGCCACGTCCTCGGCGTCCTTCGGGCGCCGGGGGCGTTGCGGCATCCAGACCGGCGTCATGAGCTTGATCTCGATCTGCGCCTCGGGCGAGACCACCGGGGACTCCACACGCCGAGCCGCCCCGTGACCGTCGGCTCCAACATCCCGGCCGGCCAGGCCGTCCCGGCCCAGGGGCCGCCCGCGGCCACCACCGCGCCGCCGTCGCCCCGCGCGACGAGGGCGAAGCTCAGCTCCTCCCCGTCGCGGGCGAGGTCCACCTGCTGTGCGTCCGCGCGCAGCACCTCGTACCCGAGGGCGACGAGGCGCTCCCGCAGGGCCCGCGCGTCGCGCGCCCAGGCGAACCAGTCCACGTCCTCGTGTTCCCGGGTGACCTTGCCGAGCCAGAAGTCCACGGCCCACCCGCCCCGGAGCCAGACCTCCGTTCCGAGTTCCGCGACCACCGCCCGGACTTCCCCGATCATCCCCAACTGCCGCTGTGAGCGCCCCGTTCCCATCCCGTCACCGTACGACCCCCGTGCCTCCGCGCGACCGTACGGACCCCCTTGACGGGGTTCCGGGGCGGGGAGACGCTCCCGGGGCGCACGACCGACGGGGCACAGCTGGGGGGCCGGTATGCCGGGGGAGTCTGTCCAGACGGCGGGGGAGTTGCGGGCGCGGCTCGCGCGGGTGGGGGCGCGCTGGTCGGTCGGCGAGCACCTCGACGACGCCGATCCGCTGCCCCGGCCCGCCCTCGGGCTGGAGCCGGGGGCGCACCTGACACCGGCCGCCGAGGCGCCCCCCGTCGACCTGCGGGCCCTCCTCGGGGCCGGCGGCGCCCGCAGCGGCAACCCGCACCTGACCCGGCGCCGGGCGGCGCACGGCCTCCTGCCCGGGACGGACCCCGGAGCGGGCCGGCCCGTCGCCGTGGACTGGCGGCGGCGCTGGGGGCGGTCCTGGCTGACCAAGGTCAGGGACCAGAACCCCTGCACCTCCTGCTGGGCCTTCGCGGCGACGGGCCTGGTGGAGTCCATGGCCCGGATCGAGCACGACGTCTGGGCGGAGCGCTCCGAGGGCGACGTCCACGACGGCCTCAAGTCCGCCTGCGTGCAGGGCGGGGACCCGGAGACGGCCCTGGACTGGATCCGGGCCAACGGCGGCCTCGCCGACCCGGGCTGCTGGCCGTACGGCAGCCCGCCCCCGGGTCTGCCCCTGGAGCGGCTGGAGGCCTGGCGGGCGGAGTACACACCGAGCTGGGACCGCTCCGGGCGGACCGTCCGGATCCCGGAGGCCGTGCGCCTCGGGGACGTGGAGCAGCAGAAGGTGTGGCTGGACACGGTCGGCCCGCTCACCGCCTGCCTCGACGTGTACGAGGACTTCCTCGGGCTGGGCGCCGGGGTCTACCACCGCACCACCGAACGGCTGGTGGGCGGCCACTGCGTCCTGATCGTCGGCTACGACGACGCGGCGGGCTGCTGGTTGTTCCGCAACTCCTGGGGGACCGGCCACCACGTCGAGGGCTACGGCCGGATCGCGTACGGCGAGGTCAACGTCGACTACTGGGCCAAGTGCGGTCTGCACGGCACCAACATCGACCCCTGGAGCAAGCGCCGCCTGCACACGGGCAGCGTCTACGAGAGCGGCAACGGCCGGGCCCACCGCAACTTCGAGATGTCCGCCACGGCGGGCGGCGGGCGCCTGCGGCACTGGTGGCGCGGGGGCGAGGCCCCGTACGCCTGGACCCGCGCGGAGCTGTACGCGCACGACGCCTCCGGGCAGCCCGCCTTCACCGGCACCACCTACAACCGGAACATGGAGTCCCTGCACGTCACCACGGGCGGCCGGCTGCGCCACTGGTACTACGAGCAGGCCGTCGGCGTCTGGCGCGACGGTGGCGCCTTCGGCCCGGGGGACGCGGCGCTCGGCGCGACCCCCGCGTTCATCCAGAGCGACTACGGCAAGCCGGGCAATTTCGAGGTGGTGGTCCGCACCGCCGACGGGCACCTCAACCACTGGTGGCGGATCAACGGAGCCCCCTGGACCTGGAACGACGCCGGCCGCTTCGCCCCCGGCACCGCCCACTACGGCCCCGCCCTCGTGCAGCGGCGCGACCGGGGCCTGGACCTCGTCGCCGTCCGGGACGACGGCCGGATGCAGCGCTGGTGGCGCGACGACGCCAACGGGTTCGTCTGGCGGGCCGGGGAGGTCTTCGGCGGCGGCACGGAGGCGGGCTCCGCGCCCTGCGTGATCGAGTCCCAGGAGGGGGCCGCAGACGAGGACACCGCCGGGAACTACGAGCTGTGCGTGGCCCGCGTCGACGGACGGGTCGAGCACTGGTGGCGGGGGAACTCGGCCGGCCTGGGCTGGAGCCTGGGGGCGGTCTTCGGGCGGGAGGTGCGGGCCGTCACCGGGATGCTCCAGGGCAGTTTCGGGTTCAACCTGGAAGTCCTCGTCCTGCGCACCGACGGATTGCTCCAGCACTACTGGCGCGACGGCGCGGGGTGGCACGAGGGGGACGTGATCGGCCCGGCGTGAGAAGGGGTGCCGCGTGGAGGTACGGGAGATCGTGCTCGGCCCGGGTGAGGCGTACACCCTGCGGCTGACCGGGCGCGGTGCGCGCGGCTACGTGTGGACCTGGCGGGTCGGCGGCGACGAGGACGCCGTCACCGTCGTGGAGGGCCCCGGGACGGCCGGTGTCCGGGCCGCGCCGGGCACCACCCTGGAGCGGGCGTACGAGGTCCGGGCCGGCCGCCCGGGGGCGCGGGCCCGGGTCCGCTTCGCGCAGGTCCGGCCGGCGTACCCGCAGGAGGCCCCGTACGACGAGTTCCTCCTGGACGTGGAGGTCCGGTCGGCGGGCAGCCCTTAGGCCGTCCCTTTCGGATCGTGGCGGGCAGTGTCCGGATGCTGGACGGGGAGGGCCGGTGTATTGCTCATGTATCTATCCTGTGCGCATGCCGAGCGCCCCCGCCTCCCCCGCGTCCCCCGTGTCCGCGCCCTCCCCCGCCCTCAGGCCGCCGCCCGCCGCGGACCGCGTCTACCGACACGTCAAGCAGGGCGTCCTGGAACGCCGCTACGAGGGAGGCGTGCTCCTCACCGAGGGCGAACTGGCCGAGGCCGTCGGGGTGTCCCGCACCCCGGTGCGCGAGGCGCTGCTGCGGCTGGAGACCGAGGGGCTGCTCAAGCTCTATCCGAAGAAGGGCGCGCTGGTGCTGCCGGTCTCCGCGCAGGAGATCGCCGATGTCGTCGAAACCCGGCTGCTGGTCGAGGAGTTCACCGTCCGGCGGGCCGTGCCCGCCCCGCCCGCCCTGCTGGAGCGGCTCGCGGAGCTGATCGAGGAGCAGCGCGCGCACGCCGCGCGCGGGGACCTCGCGGCGATGATGGCGGCCGACCGCCTCTTCCACGCCGAGATCGTCCGGCACGCCGGCAACGAGATCCTGGCCAGGCTCTACGACCAGCTGCGGGACCGCCAACTGCGGATGGGCGTGGCCCTGCTGCACGCGCACCCCGGGCGGGTGGACCCGACCCTCGCCGAGCACACCGAGATCCTGGACGCGCTGCGCGCCGGGGACGCGGAGGCGGCCGCCGCCGCCGTGCGCGGGCACATCGGCCGGGTCGAGGCCCTGGTGCGGGGGGCGCAGCGATGACCGCGCTGCCGAAGACTCCCCGCGCGCGGGACCCGCTCGCCCAAGACCCGCTCGCGCAGGACCCGCTGCCGACGGGCCCGCTTCCCGAGACCCCGCTGCCCAAGGACCCGCCCGGGGGGCGCAAGGCCGTCGCCGTCTGGTCGATCGGCGTCGCCGTCTACTTCGTCGCCGTCATCTTCCGCACCAGCCTGGGCGTCGCCGGACTCGACGCCGCCGACCGCTTCCAGGTCAACGCCTCCGCCCTGGCCGCCTTCTCCCTGCTCCAGTTGCTCGTCTACGCGGGCATGCAGATACCCGTCGGCCTGATGGTGGACCGGCTGGGGACCAAGAAGGTGCTGACGCTCGGCGCCGTGCTGTTCACCGCCGGGCAGATCGGCTTCGCGCTGTCGCCCTCCTACGGCATGGCCCTGGCCGCCCGCGCCCTGCTGGGCTGCGGCGACGCGATGACCTTCATCTCCGTGCTCCGGCTCGGTACCCGCTGGTTCCCGGCCCGGCGCGGGCCGCTGATGGCCCAGCTCGCCGGGCTGGTGGGGATGGCGGGCAACCTCGTCTCCACCCTGGTGCTGGCGCCCGTCCTGCACGGGGTCGGCTGGACGGCGGCCTTCGCGGGCAGCGCGGTCGCGGGGCTGGTGGTGCTGGTGCCGCTGGTGCTGTTCCTGCGCGACCACCCCGAGGGGTACGGTCCGGATCCGGCCGCGCGCGAGGCGGCCCGCGCCGGGGGCTTCGTACGCCGTCAGATCGCCGACTCCTGGCGGGAGCCCGGCACCCGGCTCGGGCTGTGGGTGCACTTCACCACCCAGTTCCCGGCGATGGTCTTCCTGCTGCTGTGGGGGATGCCGTTCCTCGTCGAGGCGCAGGGGCTGTCGCGGACCACCGCCGGCGGGCTGCTGACCCTGGTGGTCGCCTCCAACATGGGCTTCGGCCTGCTCTACGGACAGCTCGTCGGCCGCCGCCAGTCCTCCCGGATCCCGCTCGCCCTGGGCACGGTCGCGCTCACCGCCCTGCTGTGGGGCTCGGTCCTCGCCTACCCGGGCGACCGCGCGCCGATGTGGCTGCTCGTCGCCCTGTGCGTGGTGCTGGGGACCTGCGGTCCGGCCTCGATGATCGGCTTCGACTTCGCCCGGCCCGCCAACCCGGCCGAGCGGCAGGGCACCGCCTCCGGGATCACCAACATGGGCGGCTTCCTCGCCTCCATGGCCACGCTGCTCGCGGTGGGCGTCCTGCTCGACGCCACCGGGGACGACTACCGGATCGCCTTCTCGTCGGTCTTCGTCCTGGAGGTCTTGGGCGTGACCCAGATCCTGCGCCTGCGCGGCCGGGCCCTGGCCCGCGAGCGGGAACGGCTGCCCGTCGGCCCGGCGGCGGTGTTCCCGAGGCAGGCCTCCGAGCCCGCCGTGCCCGTCGGCCCGGCCGGGGCCCGGACCCGCGCGTCGCAGAGCCGGGGGGCAGGGGTCAGGGAGTGACCGCGAAGGCGGCCAGGATGGCCCCGGCCAGTGCCTCGTCGCCCTCCACCTTCACCCGGTCGGCGACCGACCGCGCGCGGACCCGGCCGCCCGCGAGGCGTACGTACGTCTCCCAGTCCAGGGTCAGCGTCACCGCCGGGCCCAGTGAGGGCGTCTTGTCGACGGTGCCCCGGCCGGCGGCGTCCACCCGGACGATCCGCATGAACTCCAGCGCCCCGTGGACGTCCACGACCACGGCCGAGTTCGGGGGCGCGCCGGCCCCCTTCGCGACCACCTTCGCCAGCCCGGCCAGCAGGATGTCCCGGGCCACGTACGCGCCCGGCGAGTCCCAGTTGCCGGGGACGCCCAGCGCCGCCCGCAGGTCCTGCTCGTGCATCCAGACGTCGAAGGCCCGCAGCCGCAGCGCGTGCTCCAGGGTCACCTGCTCGCCGAGCGGCCCGCGCACCAGCGTGGCCGGATCCCGCTTCTCGTTGCGGAGTTGGCGCGAGCGGCGGATGACCGTGTACTCCAGCTCGGAGGTCATCTCGGGTGCGGTGTGGTGGCGCCGGATGTCCACCTGTACTTCCATGTACCGGGTGAACTCGTCCACCACGTGCCGCAGGTCGCGCGGCAGCGTGTGGATCGGCCGGGGGTCCCCGAGCTGCTCGCACTCGATGCCGATGATGTGTGACACGACGTCACGGACGGACCACGCGGGGCAGGGGGTCGGCCGGTTCCACTCGCCCTCGCCGAGGGGGAGGACCAGCTCGGTTATCGCCTCGATGGAATGCGTCCACGCGTCGGCATAGGGCTCAAGGCTGGGATGGACGGTCAACGGGACCCCTCGCGTGCTGTTCAGTGGCGCGTTGTGGACTGTTCCCAAAACTACGCTGCCGGTCAGGACGACGGCAGTGCTTTCGTGTGACGATCGTAGGCCCGAGTGGACGGCTGACAAGCCAGGACGGTGGTAATGTGCGCGCCTCTCTGATCCAAATCGCGGTGAACGAGGGGGAGTCGGTGGCTTCCCGACGCTCCCGCGTCGCCGATCTCGTCCGTGAGCAGGGCGATTGCGATCTCGTCGTCCTGCCGGAACTGTGGACGGTCGGCGCCTTCGCCTACGAGCAGTTCGAGATCGAGGCCGAGCCCCTGGACGGCCCGACCTACGAGGCGCTCTCCAAGGCCGCCCGTGACGCCGGCGTGTGGCTGCACGGCGGCTCGATCGTGGAGCGCGCCGGCGACGGCTCGCTCTACAACACCGCGTTCGTGCTCTCCCCGACCGGCGAGTCGGCCGCGACCTACCGCAAGATCCACCGCTTCGGCTTCGACCAGGGCGAGGCGGTGCTGATGTCGGCGGGCGACTCCCTGACCACGGTGACCCTGCCGGAGCAGACCCTCGGCCTCGCCACCTGCTACGACCTCCGCTTCCCCGAGCTGTTCCGCGGGCTCGTCGATGCGGGAGCCACCACGATGGTGGTCTCCGCCGGCTGGCCGGCCCGCCGCCGGGCCCACTGGACCCTGCTGAACCGGGCGCGGGCCGTCGAGGACCAGTCGTACGTACTGGCCTGCGCGCTGGCCGGGACCCACGCGGGCGTCGAGCAGTCCGGGCACAGCCTGGTCGTGGACCCCTGGGGCGAGGTCCTCGCGGAGGCGGGGCCCGGCGAGGAGGTGCTCACCGTCGAGCTGGACCCGGCGAAGGTGGCGCAGACCCGCGAGCAGTTCCCCGCCCTCAAGGACCGGGTCCTCGGGGTCCGGGCGCCGGGCGGGCGCTCATGAAGCGCGGCAGACCGGGTAGGACTGCTCCCGGCACCGGAACCCACGGAAGGCGGAGGCGAAGCTCGTGACCGAGCAGGAGGAGCGGGCCGCGGCAGCGGTGGAGGCCGCCGCGGAACCCCACGACCCCGCGCCGGGCGAGCGCGCGGCCCGGGACCGGATCAGGGCCGAGGCCACGGGCATGAGCCACCACCGGGCCGAGGAGGCCCTGGAGGCCGCCCGGAAGGCCCCGGACGCCGAACCGGCCGCAGTGGCGGAGTGGGAGCGGCTCACCGAGCACCTCGAAACCCACGGCGGGCCCTACGACCCGCTGACGGACCCCTACGTCCAGGGCCAACTCGCCGCCCGGGCCCACCACGCCCGCACGGACGCCCGCACGGAGGTCGTCACGGACGCCCGCTGAGGGCCGACCGGGACCGATCGCTCTCGCCGCCGCGGCGGGACCCCCGTACGGCAGCAGGGCCCGGACCGCGCGTCGCGGTCCGGGCCCTGCTGCCGTACGGTGCCGCCCTGCGGCGGTGGTGCGTCAGCTCTGCGCGGCGTCGTCGCCCGTCTGCCCGGCGTCCTCGGCCACGCCCGCCTTCTCGCGCATCTTGCGCACCAGCTCCGCCTTCTGGTCGAAGGAACCCTGGCGGTCGAGGTTGCGGTGCGGACCGTTGTTCTGGCGTTCGGCGCGGGACTGCCTCTTGCGCTGGCCGCCGCCCTGGCCCACGGGGTTGTTGATGTTCTTGCTCACGGTCATGGGTTCTCCCGGTAATGATGTGAAGTGATCTACGGATTCATCGGCGCAGGACGGGCGCGGCGACATCGAAGGACGTCAGCGGGGGCCCATCACGCTCTCACTCGTAAATCGGCGTCTGGAAGAACATGACAAAGACGTTACCCGGTTCCGTCCGCCCCGCACACCAGGCTTTTCGCCGCCCCGGTGTCGGCCGGGCCTTCGGCGGGCGCCCGGGACCACGGGCCGAGGTCGCCGCCGGGCGTTGTCGGTGGTCGCGAGCGCGCGGACGGCCGTGACACCTCTTCGCCCGCCGCGGCCGATGTGTCCCACATCTCCCCGGTTCGCGTGGCCGCACGACCGTCCCGGGCGCGACGGGCACACCGGGCACCCCGGGCGGACGGACCGCGTCAGTTCTCGGAGTCGGGCTCCCGCTCCTTCTCGGCCATCCGGATCACGCACACCGCGACCGCGATCAACAGCGCCGCGTCCGCGTCCTCGCGCACGATGTCCACGGCGTACGTCTCGCGGATCCGGTACCACTGGCGGGAGATCAGCGCGAGCAGCTCCCCGTCGTACTCGACCTTGAACTCCCGGTCCAGGATCCGCCCGCTGACATCCAGCTCGGTGCCCTCGGTGAGGGTCACCAGGAAGTGGTTGCGCAGCAGCGACAGCCGCTTGCGGCGGATCACCGCGAGGCGCTCCTCGTCGCGCTCCAACGTCATCGAGTCCCGCAGCGCGAACAGCTTCGCCCGCAGGGTGATCAGCGTCCGGCCGTCCCGGTCCTTCAGCTCCAGGGTGTCCCGGAAGCGCAGGGCCTTCCCGTCCACGAGGAAGGCGGGCCGGCCGTCCTGGTCCTCGATCCAGTAGTCGTCCCCGATGGCCAGCAGTTTGTCCCGTACGAGGTATTTCATGGCCTGATCAGTGCCCGGGGTAGGTTGCCGCCATGCCTCTTCTCTACGTGACCGACCTGGCCTACCCGGCGCGCGGCCGCCGCTACGGCGACGAGGACATATTCCTCACCGCCCGCCTGCGCGAGCACTTCCCGCTGGCCCTGTGCCACCCCCTCGACGCCGAGGCCCTGATGCCCGGCTTCGACGCGTTGGTCGTCCGCAACAGCGGCCCGGTCCTGCACCATCAGGAGGCCTACGACTCCTTCCGCGCGGCCGCCCTCGCCGCCGGGACCCTCGTCTACAACCCGCTCACCGGCCGAGGTGACATGGCCGGGAAGCAGTACCTCCTCGACCTCACGGCCGCCGGACTCCCCGTCATCCCCACCGTCGACGACCCCGCCGACCTGCACCTGCTGCCGCGCGTGGACACGTACGCCGTCAAGCCCAAGCAGGGCGCCGACTCCATCGGCCTGACCTTCACGGACACCCCCGCCGGCCCGGCGGGCGAGATCCTGATCCAGCCCCGGATCGACTTCGCGTACGAGGTGTCCTTCTACTTCGTCGACGACGCCTTCCAGTACGCCCTGTACGCCCCCGACCCCGCGCGCCGCTGGGAGCTGACCCCCTACGCGCCGACGCCGGCCGACCTCGCCTTCGCCCGCCGCTTCGTCGAGTGGAACACCCTCGACCACGGCATCCAGCGGGTCGACGCCTGCCGCGCCCCCTCCGGCGAACTGCTGCTGGTGGAGCTGGAGGACCTGAACCCGTACCTCTCGCTGGACCTGCTCCCCGAGCCCGTCCGGGAGGCCTTCGTGAAGGCGCTCGTCAGCTCGCTGCGGTCGTTCCTCGCCCCTTCCTGAGCAACAACCGGCGCCCGGGGACCTCCACCCAGGTGTGCAGGGCCCAGGCCAGTGCCAGCGACGCGGAGAACGCCGCCGCCAGGACCAGGAGGCCGCCGTCCCACAGGGGCAGCTTCGGATGCCCGCCGAAGAGGTGCTCGCCGGTCCGGATCACCAGGATGTGGACCATGTAGAAGGCGAAGGAGACCTCGCCCAGCTTCACGCTGAGCCGCCCCCGCCACGGCGAGGGCTCCCCCGCCAGGTCGGCCCGCGCGGCGGCGGCGATCAGGCAGGTGAAGCCGACGATGGTGCAGGCGGTGGTGCGGAAGGCGTAGTCGGCCTGGTAGCTGAGGAAGTAGCCGACCACGGCCAGCCCGAGGGAGGCCGTCAGCCCCGGTCCCCGCCAGCGGCCGGCGCGGACCAGCTCGGCGACGGCGATGCCGAGGACGAACTCGGGCAGCCGGGTCAGGGGGTCGAAGTACTGCGCCCAGACGGCGCCGTCGGAGACTCCGGTCAGCTCCATGACGGTGGGGACGGTCACCACCGCGGCCAGGGCGAGCACCGCCACGGGCAGCGCGCAGCGCGGGCCGAAGCGGCGCAGCGGCCAGAACAGCAGGGGGAAGGCGAGGTAGAAGAAGGCCTCGCAGGCCAGGGACCAGCTGACCGGGTTCAGCCCCTGGAAGTAGGGCACCTGGGGCACCCAGGACTGGACGAGCAGCAGGTTCGCGGTGAGCGGCCCGCGGTCCGGCAGGGTGTCCGGGGCGAGGAGGAAGCCCATCGCGAGGGCCATGGCGACGGTGGCCAGGTGCAGCGGGTAGACCCGCGCGAAGCGGCGCCGCCAGAAGCGCGGGACGCCCCGGCCGGTGGGCGCGGTCGCGGAGGACCAGGCGAGGACGAAGCCGGAGAGCACGAAGAAGAACGACACCCCGGTGTTGCCCACGCCGAAGGCGAAGGTGACGAGGTCGTTCGCGCGTCCGCCGAAGTACTCGACGATGTGGACGTGGTAGAAGAACACCATCAGCGCGGCGGTCCAGCGCAGGCCGGTGAGCGAGGGCAGGTCCACGGGTCGCGGATCGCGCGCTCCCGAGGCCGCGCCGGGACGGTCGTCCTGCCGGGGTATGAGATCGGTCGTCGACACGGGCGGCACCCTACCGGTAGGTATACCTCCGGTTGCCCCCGCACCCGCGCCGAGCGCGTGATCCGCCGTTCACACCCGGATGGCAAGCTTGAAGCATGAACGATGACGCCCCGGCGCCCACCCCCGCGCCCGTGCCCCGCCGTGCCCGTATCCGTGCTCCCGAGCTGATCGGCAAGGGGGGCTGGCTCAATACCGGAGGGCGGTCCTACACCCTGGCCGACCTGCGAGGACGGATTGTCGTTCTCGATTTTTGGACCTTCTGCTGTATCAACTGCCTGCACGTCCTCGACGAGCTGCGCGAGCTGGAGGAGAAGCACCGGGACACCCTGGTGATCATCGGGGTGCACTCCCCGAAGTTCGTCCACGAGGCCGATCACGCGGCCGTCGTCGACGCCGTCGAGCGCTACGGGGTGCACCACCCCGTGCTCGACGATCCCGAGCTGGCCACCTGGAAGCAGTACGCCGTACGGGCCTGGCCCACGCTCGTGGTCATCGACCCCGAGGGGTACATCGTCGCGCAGCACGCCGGCGAGGGGCACGCGCACGCCATCGCGCGGCTCGTCGAGGAGCTGGAGGCCGAGCACGGGGCCAAGGGCACCCTGCGGCGCGGGGGCGGGCCGTACGTGGCCCCCGAGCCCGTCGCCACCGACCTGCGCTTCCCCGGGAAGGCCCTCGCGCTGCCCTCCGGGAACCTCCTGGTGTCCGACTCCACCCGGAACCAGCTCGTGGAGCTGGCCGCCGACGGGGAGAGCGTCGTACGGCGCGTCGGGAGCGGGAAGCGCGGGTTCACCGCCGACACCTTCAGCGAGCCGCAGGGCCTCGCGCTGCTGCCCGACGGCCGGGTCGTCGTCGCCGACACCGTCAACCACGCGCTGCGCGCCTACGACCCGGCCACCGGCGCCGTCGAGACCGTCGCCGGCACCGGCCGGCAGTGGTGGCAGGGCTCCCCCACCTCCGGGCCCGCCCTGGAGGTGGACCTGTCCTCCCCGTGGGACGTGGCCTGGTGGCAGGGCCGGGTGTGGATCGCCATGGCCGGCACGCACCAGCTGTGGACCTGGGACCCCGAGGAGGGCACCGTCGCCCTCGCCGCCGGAACCACCAACGAGGGGCTCTTCGACGGCCCCGCCGCCGAGGCCTGGTTCGCGCAGCCGTCCGGGCTGGCCGCCGCCGGTGACCGGCTGTGGATCGCCGACGCCGAGACCAGCGCCCTGCGCTACGTCCACCGGGACGACACCGGCGCCGGGTACGCGGTGACCACCGCCGTCGGCACGGGCCTGTTCGACTTCGGCCACCGCGACGGCGACGCCGCCCAGGCCCTGCTCCAGCACCCCCTCGGGGTGACGGCCCTGCCGGACGGGTCGGTCGCGGTGTGCGACACGTACAACCACGCCCTGCGCCGCTACGACCCCGCGAGCGGGCAGGTCACCACCCTCGCCACCGATCTGCGCGAGCCCAGCGACGCGGTGCTGGTCGGCGGGGACATCGTGGTCGTGGAGTCCGCCCGCCACCGACTGACCCGGCTGCGCCTGCCGGAGGAGGCCGTACGGGTCGACGCGGTCGCCCACCGCACGCGTCGGGCCGCGACCGAGGTGGCCCCCGGCGGGCTCCGCCTCGACGTGGTCTTCCAGGCCCCGGCCGGGCAGAAGCTCGACACCCGCTACGGGCCCTCGACCCGGCTGCTGGTCTCCTCGACCCCGCCGGAGCTGCTCGTGGGCGGCGAGGGCCAGGGCACGGACCTCTTCCGGGAGCTGGTGTTGAACCCGGAGGTCACCGAGGGCGTCCTGCACGTGTCGGCGATGGCCGCCTCCTGCGACGACGATCCCGCCAACGAGTACCCGGCCTGCCACGTCCACCAGCAGGACTGGGGCGTGCCGGTGAAGGTGACGCCCGAGGGCGTCGCCCGGCTGCCGCTGGTCCTCGCGGGCCTGGACGCCTGACGCGCCGACGGGTGCGGCCCGGCCCCCCGGGGACCGGGCCGCACCCGTGTGCGGCTCGGCACCCTTTGCGGCTCAGCCCTCCAGGAACGACAGCAGCGCGTTGGCCAGGAGGTACGGGTCGTCCGCGCCGCACAGCTCGCGGGCGGAGTGCATGGAGAGGATCGCGACGCCGATGTCGACGGTCTGGATGCCGTGGCGGGCGGCCGTGATGGGGCCGATCGTCGTGCCGCAGGGCATGGAGTTGTTGGAGACGAAGGTCTGCCACGGCACTCCGGCGCGCTCGCAGGCGGCGGCGAACACGGCCCGGCCGCTGCCGTCGGTGGCGTAGCGCTGGTTGACGTTGACCTTGAGGATCGGGCCGCCGTTGGCGCGCGGGTGGTGCGAGGGGTCGTGCCGCTCGGAGTAGTTGGGGTGCACGGCGTGCCCGGTGTCCGAGGACAGACAGATGGTGGCGGCGAAGGCGCGCGCCCGGTCCTCGTAGGTCCCGCCGCGCGAGAAGACAGAACGTTCCAGCACGTTGCCCAGGAGCGGTCCGTCGGCGCCGGTGTCCGACTGGGAGCCGTTCTCCTCGTGGTCGAAGGCGGCCAGCACGGGGATGTGGTCGAGGCCCTCGGAGGTGGAGGCGGCGGCGAGGGCGGCGACGCCCGCGTGCACCGACAGCAGGTTGTCCATGCGCGGCCCGGCCAGCAGTTCGCGGTCACGGCCCAGGTAGGCGGGCGGCTCGATCGAGTGGACCATCAGGTCCCAGCCGGCCACCGAGCCCTGGGGAAGGCCCTCTTCCTCTTCCAGGAACGCGATCAGGTCGCCCTCGCGGGCGTCGCCCAGACCCCAGATCGGCTGCATGTGGCGCTGCTTGTCGAGCTTGAGGCCGTCGGTGTTCACCGACCGGTCCAGGTGCACGGCGAGTTGGGGCACGCGCAGCAGCGCGCGGTCGATGTTGACGAGCCGTTCGCTGCCGTCGCGCAGGGTGAGCCGCCCGGCCAGGCCCAGGTCGCGGTCGAGCCAGGTGTTGAGCAGGGTGCCCCCGTAGATCTCCACGGCGACCTGGCGCCAGCCCTGTGACCCGGTGTCAGGGACGGGCTTGACGCGCAGGTTGGGGGAGTCGGTGTGGGCGCCGACGATCCGGAAGGGGGTGTGGGCGGGGGCGCCCTCGGGGACGTACCAGGCGATGAGCGCACCGCCGCGCAGGACGAACCGGCCTCCCGTGCCCGAGTCCCAGGCGTCCGATTCCGACAACTGCCTGAAGCCTGCCTTTTCCAGCCGCTCGGCCGCGTTGGCCACGGCGTGGTACGGCGACGGACTGGCCGTCAGGAAGGTCATCAGATCGTCGGTGTGGCCGCGGTCGAAGCGGGCGGGAGAGCTCATGTGGTTCACCTTAACGACGGTCGTGTTCGTCATGTCCGGACTGCGGCGGATAGCGGAAAGGCCGGGGATCACGGGGTGTTCGGCCCGTGTTCCCGCGGCTTTCAGCCCGGCGGTCGCTCGAATCTGCGCTGCAGTTGCCGGCGCTCGCCCCGCCGGATGCGCGGGAGCATCTCGGGGGTCTGAGCGGGGCGCTGAGCGCGTCTTTTGCGTCCGGCGCAGAAGATACAGGCCTCACCGGGGGGTGCGTCGGGGTCGATGGGCGCACCGGGGTGCTCGGAGCATCCGGAGGCGTTGCGCGGGCGGGACAGTTCGCGGGCCACGATGAAGGCCCGGTGGAGGTCGTCGGCGATGCGCACGAAGTCCTCGTCGGGGGAGCCGAGGGTGAGGTGGAAGCGCTGTTCGTCGATGACGCGCAGGAAGCGGCGCAGCCCGTCGAGGTCGTACGGGGGCTCCGGCACGGGGTAGCCGAGTCGGCGCTGCTCACCGCCGGCGGGGGCGGCGGGGCGGCCTCCCTGGAGGCGTCGGCCGAGGCGCCGGCGGTCGTTGCAGATGAGGCAGCGGCCCCAGCCCTCGGGGGCCTCGGGGTCGAGGGCGCCGTTGGGGTGCTCGGCGCAGCCCGTGTAGCTCTTGGCGGGGGCGAGGCCGGAGGCCGTGCGGAAGGCCACGTAGAGGGCGTCGGCCACGGGGTCGTACTCGGCGGGGTGCGCGCCGTCGTACAGCTCCTTGACCCGGTCGCCGAGGGCGCCCACCTTCGCCTGGAGCTCCTTGAGGGCGTACGGACGCCCGGTGGGGACGGAATACCCCCTGCTGCTGTGCTGCTCCTGCGGACTCATGTCTACGAGCGTCCCATGAACGGCTGACATCGCGGAAAGCCGCCGGTCGGAGCGGCCGCCGGGCACACACCGGCGGCCGGGTCCCCGTGGGGGGAACCCGGCCGCTGTGCGTGCACCGCGTACGTGGGGCGGGGCCCGCCCGGGGGCGGGATCCGGGGCCCGTCCTAGAAGGCGGCCTCGTCCAGCTCCATGAGGGAGTTGTCGACGGACTCGGCCAGCGCGCGCTGGACCGAGACGCCCGGCAGGATTTGGGCCGCGAAGAACTTCGCGGCGGCGATCTTGCCCGTGTAGAACGGCACGTCCTTGGCGGAGGCCGTCGCGAGCTTCTCGGCGGCCACGGCCGCGCCCTTGAGGAGCAGGTACCCGACGACCACGTCGCCGGAGGCCATCAGCAGGCGGGTGGTGTTCTGGCCGACCTTGTAGATGTTCTTGACGTCCTCGCCGGTGGCGGTGAGGTCGACGATCATCTGGCCGACGATGGCCTCCAGGTCCACGGCGGCCTTGGCGAGGGCGTCGCGGGCGGGGGCGAGGTCGTCGCCGCCGACGGCCTCGGCGAGGAACTTCTTCATCGTCTCGCTGAGGATGTTCAGCGAGGCGCCCTGGTCGCGGACGATCTTCCGGAAGAAGAAGTCCTGGCCCTGGATGGCCGTGGTGCCCTCGTAGAGGGTGTCGATCTTGGCGTCGCGGATGTACTGCTCGATCGGGTACTCCTGCAGGTAGCCGGAGCCGCCGAAGGTCTGCAGGGACTGGGCGAGCTGCTCGTAGGACTTCTCCGAGCCGTAGCCCTTCACGATCGGCAGGAGCAGGTCGTTGAGGCCGATCTCGGCGGAGGCGTCCTCGCCGGCGGCCTGCTTGACCTGGATCTCGTCCTGGACGGAGGCGGTGTAGAGGACGAGGGCGCGCATGCCCTCGGCGTACGCCTTCTGCGTCATGAGCGAGCGGCGCACGTCGGGGTGGTGCGTGATGGTGACCTTGGGGGCCGTCTTGTCCATGAAGTTCGCCAGGTCCGGGCCCTGCACGCGCTCCTTGGCGTACTCCAGCGCGTTCAGGTAGCCGGTGGAGAGCGTGGCGATGGCCTTCGTGCCGACCATCATGCGCGCGAACTCGATGATCATGAACATCTGGCGGATGCCGTCGTGCTTGTCGCCGATCAGCCAGCCCTTGGCGGGGTGGCGGTCGCCGAAGGTCATCTCGCACGTGTTGGAGGCCTTGAGGCCCATCTTGTGCTCGACGTTCGTCGCGTAGACGCCGTTGCGCTCGCCCAGCTCGCCGGTCTCCCAGTCGAAGTGGAACTTCGGGACGAGGAAGAGGGACAGGCCCTTGGTGCCCGGGCCGTGGCCCTCGGGGCGGGCGAGGACGTAGTGGAGGATGTTCTCCTCCATGTCGTGCTCACCGGAGGTGATGAAGCGCTTGACGCCCTCGATGTGCCAGGAGCCGTCGTCCTGCTGGACGGCCTTGGTGCGGCCGGCGCCGACGTCCGAGCCGGCGTCCGGCTCGGTGAGGACCATGGTGGAGCCCCAGCGCTTCTCGACGGCTATCCCGGCGACCTTCTTCTGCGCCTCGTTGCCCTCTTCGAAGAGGATGCCGGCGAAGGCCGGGCCGGAGGAGTACATCCAGACGGCCGGGTTGGCGCCGAGGATCGTCTCGGCGAACGCCCAGATGAGGGAGCGGGGCGAGGTGGTGCCGCCGATCTCCTCGGGCAGGCCGAGACGCCAGTACTCGGAGTCCATGAAGGCCTGGTAGCTCTTCTTGAACGACGCCGGGACGGGCGCGGTGTTGGTGGCCGGGTCGAAGACCGGCGGCCGGCGGTCGGCGTCCTCGAAGGAGGCGGCCAGCTCGTTCTCGGAGAGCTTGGTCATCTCGCTGAGGATGGTCTTGGCGGTGTCGGTGTCCATCTCGCCGAACGGGCCGGTGCCGTACAGCTTGTCGCGGCCGAGCACCTCGAAGAGGTTGAACTCGATGTCGCGGAGATTCGACTTGTAGTGCCCCATGGCGACGGCTCCGTTAAGGCTCGGTGAGACGGGTTCCTCGTACATACCAATCGGTAACGTAATGATGCTACCCACGGGTAATAACCCGCAACCCCTGTGGTCCGACTGTGACACGCATCAAGCCGCGACGGCCGGCGGGCGGCGGTCGGATTTCGCGGGGGCGCCCGGTTTCCCGGGGTCGCGGGGTCCGGTGGCCGGTACCCGTCCGTAGGGGCGCGGGCGCTCGGTAGGCTTCGGGGCATGTACGGCTACGACCAGACTCCGGGCGCCCAACAGGGCTACGCGCAGCCCCCGCAGCAGCAGGGCTACGCGCAGCAGCCGCCGCTCTACCCCGAGCCCTCGCCGCCCTCGCTCGGCGACGCCGTACGCGCCTTCACCACCGGGTCGTTGTCCGCCGAGGACTTCCAGCAGATCTTCGCCACTTCGAAGGTGTACTGCCCCCGGGGCGACACCCCCGGCTTCCTGGCGCTGCACAACACCCAGCAGCCGGTCATCCCGATGTTCACCACGCTCAAGGAACTGCGCCGCTACGCCGGCAAGGAGTCCAAGTACTTCGTGATCACCGGTGCGGAGGTGATCGACCTGCTGCCGACCGGCTACGGGTTCGTCCTCGACATGGAGGGCGACCACCGGATGGTCTTCGACGCGAAGGCGGTCGAGCAGATGGTCGACTTCGCCATGCGCCGCATGTACGGCTGAAGCCCGCTCGACGGAGTCGGAGCCCCCGGGGAATGTCCCCGGGGGCTCCGCTGTTCTGTGGGGCAGTGGCAGAAAGTTCGAGTTTCAACTAAACTCGACGCCAGAAGGAGGTCACGACCATGCCCGCAGTGACTGTTGAGAACCCGTTGACCCTTCCCCGCGTGGCCGAGCCGCAGACGGCCGCCTCCCGCAAGGTGCTGGCCGTCAGCACGGCCCCGGGTGGATTCGAGGGCGAGGGATTCCCGGTGCGCCGCGCGTTCGCCGGGATCAACTACCAGCACCTCGACCCGTTCATCATGATGGACCAGATGGGCGAGGTGGAGTACGCGCCGGGCGAGCCCAAGGGCACCCCCTGGCACCCCCACCGCGGCTTCGAGACCGTCACCTACCTGATCGACGGAACCTTCGTCCACCAGGACAGCAACGGCGGCGGCGGAGTCATCAACGGCGGCGACACGCAGTGGATGACCGCCGGCGCGGGCCTGCTCCACATCGAGGCCCCGCCGGAGTCGCTCGTCGTCAGCGGCGGGCTCTTCCACGGCCTCCAGCTGTGGGTCAACCTGCCGGCCTCCGACAAGATGATGCCCCCGCGCTACCAGGACATCGGCGGCGGCCAGGTCCAGTTGCTGTCCACCCCCGACGGCGGCGCCCTGCTCCGCGTGATCGCCGGTGAGTTGGACGGTCACGAGGGCCCGGGCATCACCCACACCCCGATCACGATGATCCACGCCACAGTCACCCCGGGCGCGCAGATCACCCTGCCGTGGCGCGAGGACTTCAACGCCCTCGCGTACGTCATGGCCGGCCGCGGCTCGGTCGGCGCGGAGCGCCGGCCCGTCCACACCGGGCAGACGGTCGTCTTCGGCGAGGGCGGCTCGCTCACGGTCCGCGCGGACGAGGCCCAGGACTCCAACGCCCCGGACCTGGAGGTCGTGCTCCTCGGCGGCCGTCCCATCCGGGAGCCGATGGCGCACTACGGGCCGTTCGTGATGAACAGCCGCGACGAGCTCCAGCAGGCCTTCGACGACTTCCAGGCGGGCCGGCTCGGCCGGATCCCGACCACGGAGCGGAAGAAGTAGCGCACGCGCTCGAAGGAGGCCCGGACCGTTGTCGGTCCGGGCCTTTTCCGTGGTTCGGAGCGAGGCCGGAGCCCGGCAAGATCCGAAAGGGGCGGCCTCAGGGCTGTCGGCGCGGGCCGGCCCTCGCGCATACCGGCGGGCCGTCTGCGTGGGCCCTACATCTTCACGCAGACACGCAGAGGGGGGTGCCCGCCGCCAACGCCGGTTGGTGCGGGCGGAGTCGCTCCACCTTCGAGCGGCATGCCCGGCCGGCCCGCCCCGCCCCGCCTCAGGCGTCCGGCGTTGCCCCGGTCGCCGCCGTGTCCGGTTCCGGGGGCTGCGGGGCGAAGCGGCCCCTCAGTTCCGAGACCACCCCGAACACCGCGGCCGTCAGGGGTACGGCGAGCAGCATGCCGAGGATGCCGGCGACGCTCGCCCCCGCCGTGATCGCCAGCATCACCACCGCCGGGTGCATCTGCACCGTGCGGCTCTGCACCAGGGGCTGGAGCACGTAGCCCTCGATCATCTGGACGGCCAGCACCACGCCCAGCGTCCACAGGCCGATGATCCAGCCCCGGTCGGCGAGGGCGACGAGGACCGCCACGGAGCCGGAGAGGAACGCGCCGAGGTAGGGGATGTACGCCGTGACGAAGACCAGCGCGGCCAGCCCCACCGCGCCCGGCACCCGCAGGACGAGCAGGCCCGTGCCGATCAGCACGGCGTCGACGAGCGCGACGAAGGTGGTCCCGCGCATGAAGCCCTCGACGGCCCCGTAGGCGCGCCGCCCCATGGCCTCCATCAGGTCGCCCGCGCCGTGCGGTACCAGCGAGCGCAGGGTGGCGACGGCCCGGTCGGAGTCCCGCAGGAAGAAGAAGATCAGTACCAGGGACAGCAGAGCCGTGGCGATCATCGTGCCCACCACGCTGAGTCCGCTGAGCACCCCGGAGGCGGCCGTGCCGCCGAACTTCGCCAGGAGGCCCTTGGAGTGGGCGGCCACGTCCTCCAGGGAGGTGCCGACCGCCCCGAAGTGCTCCGCGAGGGCGGCACCGGCCCGCTTGAGGGAGTCGATGATCTGGTCACCGGTCTTGATCAGCGCGAGGACGACCACGTACGAGGCCCCGCCGACGACCCCGGTCACGGCGAGGCAGGTCAGGCCGGCGGCGAGGGAGCGGTTGACCCGCAGGGCGACCAGCCGACGGTGCATCGGCCCGAGCAGGGCCGTACCGAGCACGGCGAGCAGCAGCGGGGTCACGACCGTCTTGAGGGTCACGCACAGCCACACGACCAGTGCGAGCACGGCCGCGGCGAGCAGGACGACTCCGCACCAGGCGCCCAACCGACGCACCGGTTCGGGCAGCAGAGGGGTCGACATCGCCGTACCCGCCTTTCAGTCGGGATGGCCGGAAAGCCGGAAGGCCGGATCAGCCGGATCAGCCGGGGTCGTCTTCTTCGGCGGTCTCGTCCCGCTTGGAGCGTTCGTACAGCTCGAACCAGGTCGACTTGCCCTGGCCCCGGGGGTCGACGCCCCAGGTGTCGGCCAGCATCTCCATGAGCAGCACCCCGCGCCCGCTCGACGCCATCTCGCCGGGCTGCCGCTTGTGCGGGAGTTCGTCGCTGGAGTCCGCGACCTCCACGCGCAACCGCCGCGCGCCCCGCTCGCCGGCGGCCTCCGCGAGCAGCGCGGCGTCCCCGTCGGTGTGCACCAGGACGTTGGTCACCATCTCGGAGACCATCAGCACCGCCGAGTCCACCTGCTCCGGGTCCGCCCAGTCGTGCAGCAGTTCCCTGATCTGCCGGCGGACTCCCGAGATCCGCCCCGGCTCGGCCTGCGCCACGGTCAGCATCGTGCGCCGGGCGGGCCGCGCCGGGTGCGGCGGCAGGCCCTCGCGGCCGGGGGCGGGGTGCTCGCGCCACAGCAGGACCACGGCTATGTCGTCCTCGCGGCGGTCGGCCAGCGGTCCGGTGGTGTGGTGCGAGGAGGGCCCGTGCACGGCCTGGACCAGCAGGTCGGCGAGCCGCTCCAGGTGCCCGGCGCCGGGACCGCCGGAACCCGCACCGGCGGAACCGGCACCGGCGCCGACGTCGGCCCGCGCGTCCACGTCCGCGTCGGCCTCCAGGATCGCGCGCAGCCGTGCCCAGCCCGTGTCGAGGTCGTGGCCGCCGGTCTCGATGAGCCCGTCCGTGCACAGCATCATCGTCTCGCCGGGCTCCAGGGCGAAGCGGGTCGTCGGGTAGTCGGTGTCCGGGACGATGCCGAGCGGCAGCCCGCCCGCCGTGGGCCGCACCAGGACGGTGCCGTCGCTCATCCGCACCGCCGGGTCGGGGTGCCCGGCGCGGGCCACCTCCAGCATCCCGGTCCCCGGGTCGCACTCCACGTACAGGCAGGTGGCGAAGCGCGGGCTCAGGAAGTCCGCGTCCTCGTCCCCGGCGAGCCCGTCCGCGTCCTCCTGGGAGGAGCACAGCCCGGCCAGGAAGCGGGAGGCGCGGGAGAGCACGGCGTCGGGCCGGTGGCCCTCGGAGGCGTAGGCGCGTACGGCGATCCGCAGCTGCCCCATCAGGCCGGCGGCCCGTACGTCGTGTCCCTGGACGTCCCCGATGACCAGGGCGAAGCGGCCCGAGGGAAGCGGGATCACGTCGTACCAGTCGCCGCCGACCTGGAGCCCGCCCCCGGTGGGGACGTAGCGGGCGGCGATGGTCATGCCGGGGATCTCCGGGCCGAGCTGGGGCATCATCGAGCGCTGGAGTCCGGTGGTGAGTTCCCGTTCGGACTCGGCCACGACCGCCCGCTGGAGGGCCTGGGCCAGCATCCGGGCCACCGTCGTCAGGACGGAGCGCTCGTCGGGGGAGAAGGACACCGGGTGCTTGAAGGCGGCCATCCAGGCCCCCATGGTGCGCCCCGCCACGATCAGCGGGATGAACGCCCAGGATTCCCGGCCGAAGCGCTGGGCGAGCGGCCAGGTGGCGGGGAAGCGGCGCTTGTAGTCCTCGGGGGTGGGGAGGTAGATCGCCCGCCCGGTCCGGACCACCTCGGTGGCCGGATAGTCCGTCTCCAGGCCCATGTCCGTGAAGGGGGCCTCGGCGCCGGGGCCGTGCCCGTGGTGCCCGATGATCGACAGCCGGTCGCCGGCGACCCCGAAGACGGCCAGCCCGTCGGGGCTGAACCCCGGCATGGACAGGGAGGCCGCCACCCGGAGCACCTCGCTGGTGGAGCGGGCCTCGGCCAGGGCCCGGCCCGCGTCGAGGAGGAAGGCCTCGCGGGAGCGCCGCCAGTCGCCGGTGATGGGGGTGTGCACGGCGGTGGTGCCGGGCTGGGGTTCGGCGATCTCCTGGATGGTGCCGATCAGCTCGTAGTCGACGCGGCCCTCGGCCGTCCGGTTCTCCCTGGGCTTCGAGCGGCTGCGTACGGTGCGCAGCACGCGCCCGTCCTCGTCCATGATCCGCAGCCGGGCCTCGGCGAGTGTTCCCTCGGCGACGGCGAGGTTCACGATCCCGTTGATCTCGTTCCAGTCCACCGGGTGGAAGCGCGAGCGCACGGCGACCTCGGGCAGGACGACCGGCTCGGCGGGCAGCCCGAGCAGCCGGGCGGCCTCGCCGTCGAGGGTGACCGTCCCGGAGGCGTTGTCCCATCGCCACAGGCCGGTCGCGATGGCGGCCAGGACGTCCTCGGTGCGCACCCGGTCATCTTTACAGGTCATCCCGCGGGAGTGCCTGTTCAGCGGCCTCCACGGGCGTGCCCGCGCGGCACGCCTGCCGGACGGTAACCTGGGGACGGTTGAATCCACCCTGGTATCGCGTAGAACTGGATGACTGATGCATCGGTACAGGTCCCACAAGTGCGGCGAGCTTCGAGCCTCCGACGTCGGCTCCGACGTCCGGCTGAGCGGCTGGGTGCACAATCGGCGTGACCTGGGCGGCATCCTCTTCATCGATCTGCGTGACCACTACGGCATCACGCAGCTCGTCGTCCGCCCCGGCACCGCCGGGGCCGAGGCGCTGGGCAACGTCACGAAGGAGACCGTCGTCCGCATCGACGGCAAGGTCCTCTCCCGTGGCGCGGACAACGTCAACCCGGAGCTGCCGACCGGTGACGTCGAGGTCGAGGTCACCGAGGTCGAGGTGCTCGGCGCCTCCGCCCCGCTGCCCTTCACGATCAACACCGACGACGGGGTGAACGAGGAGCGGCGCCTGGAGTACCGCTTCCTCGACCTGCGCCGCAAGCGCATGCACGACAACATCATGCTGCGCTCGGCCGTCATCGCGTCGATCCGCTCGAAGATGGTGGCCCTCGGCTTCAACGAGATGGCGACCCCGATCCTCACCGCGACCTCCCCCGAGGGCGCCCGTGACTTCGTCGTCCCGTCCCGCCTGAACCCGGGCAAGTTCTACGCCCTGCCGCAGGCCCCGCAGCAGTTCAAGCAGCTGCTGATGATCTCCGGCTTCGACCGGTACTTCCAGATCGCGCCCTGCTTCCGCGACGAGGACGCCCGCGCCGACCGTTCGCCGGGCGAGTTCTACCAGCTCGACGTCGAGATGTCCTTCGTCGAGCAGGAGGACGTCTTCCAGCCGATCGAGCGTCTGATGACCGAGATCTTCACCGAGTTCGGCAAGGGCCGCGAGGTCACCTCGCCGTTCCCGCGGATCCCGTTCCGCGAGTCGATGGTCAAGTACGGCAACGACAAGCCCGACCTGCGCGCCAAGCTGGAACTCGTCGACATCACCGACGTGTTCGAGGGCTCGGAGTTCAAGGCGTTCGCCGGCAAGCACGTGCGCGCGCTGGCCGTCCCGGACACCGCCGCGCAGCCGCGCAAGTTCTTCGACGGCCTCGGCGAGTACGCGATCTCGCTGGGCGCCAAGGGCCTGGCCTGGGTCCGCGTGGGTGACGAGGGCGCGCTGACCGGCCCGATCGCCAAGTTCCTCACCGAGGAGAACGTCAAGGTCCTCACCGAGCGTCTGGGCCTGGCGGCCGGGCACGCGGTGTTCTTCGGCGCGGGCGAGTTCGACGAGGTCTCCAAGATCATGTCCGGCGTCCGCGTCGAGGCGGCCAAGCGCGCGGGCCAGTTCGAGGAGAACGTCTTCCGCTTCTGCTGGATCGTCGACTTCCCGATGTACGAGAAGGACGAGGAGACCGGCAAGATCGACTTCTCCCACAACCCGTTCTCCATGCCGCAGGGCGGCATGAAGGACCTGGAGGAGAAGGACCCGCTCGACATCCTGGCCTGGCAGTACGACATCGTCTGCAACGGCATCGAGCTCTCCTCCGGCGCCATCCGCAACCACGAGCCCGAGGTCATGCTCAAGGCCTTCGAGATCGCCGGCTACGAGGCCGAGACCGTCGAGCGGGAGTTCGCGGGCATGCTGCGCGCGTTCCGCCTCGGCGCCCCGCCGCACGGTGGCATCGCCCCGGGCGTGGACCGCATGGTGATGCTGCTCGCCGACGAGCCGAACATCCGCGAGACCATCGCCTTCCCGCTGAACGGCAACGCCCAGGACCTGATGATGGGCGCCCCGACGGTGCTGGAGGAGTCCCGCCTGCGCGAGCTGAACATCGCGCTGCGCAAGCCGGTCGAGACGAAGGCGGCTCCGACGGAGCGTCCCGTGTCGGACGCGGTCATCCCGGACGCCGGGTCGCCGCGCGCGTAGCCTGCCGGCTGTTCGACGTACGAAGGCGGCGCCCCCTCCCGGACCGGGAGGGGGCGCCGCCTTCTGTGGTCACCGGGTCAGTACGACTGGAGCAGACCCTTGAGGAGCGCGGCCGGGGCCAGCTCGGTGGGGGCCGTTCCGGCGTGGAAGAGGCCGGCGTTCGCGAGGTCCAGCTTGCGCAGGAAGTCGAAGGCCTTGGAGTCGGGCTCGCCGAACGCGACGAACTGCCAGTGGACGTCGGGGGCGGCGGCGACGGCGTCGGCGATCGCCTGGCGGGCGGGCTGACGGTTGTCGGGAGCGCCGTCCGTCTGGAAGACGACCAGGGCCGGGCCCGCGCCGCCGTCCTTCTGGTAGCGCTCCATCACGGCCTCGACGGCGACGTGGTAGCTGGTGCGTCCCATCCGGCCGAGTTCGGCGTGCCGGGCCTCGACCCAGGCCGGGTCGTGGGCGTCGAGGGACAGTTCGGCGGTGCCGTCGAGCTCGGTGGAGAAGAACACCGTGTGGACGGTGGCCCGCTCGTCGAGGTGCGCGGCCAGGGCCAGGGCGTGGTCGGCGAGGTACTGGGCGCTGCCGTCCTTGTAGAACCCGCGCATCGATCCCGAACGGTCGAGCACCAGGTACACCTTGGCCCGTGCCCCGGCCTTCCCCTTGGCGCGCAGCACCTGCCCGGCGGCCTTGTACGCCCCGACGACGCCGGGCGCCGTCCGCCGTACGACGGCCGCGGCGACAGCGGCCCCCGCGACTGCCTCCGGCGGGGTCTGGGTGGCGGGGGCTGCCGCGACGGGCTCCGGCTGAGTGGCGGGCTCCGGCTGGGCGACGGGCTCTTCCTGAGCCTGCGGCTCGGCTTCGGCCTCGATCTCGGCTTCGGCTTCGGCGGCTGCCGGGACGGGCTCCGGCTGTGTGGCCGGCTCGTCGTGAGCCTCGGGCTCGGGGTGAGCCTGCGGCTCGGGCTCGGCCTCGGCCTCGGCCGCGACGGCCTCCGGCTGGGCTTCGGCGGCTGCCGCGACGGGCTCCGCTTCCGCCTGAGCCTGGGCCTCCGGCTGGGCCTCGGCTTCGGCTGAGACGGCCTCCGGTTCAGTGGCGGGCTCGTCCTGAGCCACCGGCTCGGGGTCCACCTCGGCGGTTGCCGGGGCGGCCTCCGGCTCGGCCTCGGCTTCGGCCGTTACGGCCTCCGCTTCCGGCTGGGCCTGCGGCTCGGTCTCGGCCCGCACCTCGGCCTGTGCGGCCGGTTCGGTCGGGGCCTCCGGCTGGGCGTCGGCCTCGACCTCCGCGTCGGCCTCTGCCTCGACCGTGACGGCTTCCGGCTGGGCGGCCGGTTCGACTTCGGCCGTGACAGCCTCGGGCTCCGGCTCGGCGGTGGTTTCAGCCGGGGCGGCGTCGGCCTCGGGCTGGGCTTCCGGCTCGGCGGCGGCTTCGGCCGGGACGGCTTCCGGCTCCGGCTGGGCCTCGGCCTCGGCCGGGGCGGCCTCCGGCGTGGTGGCGGCAGCGGGTTCGGTCGGGGTGGGCTCCACCTGCGCGGCGGCCGGCTCGGCCACGGGCGGGGTGCCGCCCGATCCCGGGGTCTCCGCGCCCGCCGGAGGCGAAGGGCGGCGTGCCTCCGGGACGGTGGGGTCCGCCACCGGGGTGGGGGCGGTCAGAAGTGTGCCGGGCTCGCGGTCCCGCGGTGCGGACTGCGGCGGCACGGTCGGATTGTCGAAGGAAGCGGCCACCAACTCGGCGGCCACGTCCAGGGGAGTACGTTCCGCCTGGTTGGGGACGACCGCCGAAGAGGACTCCGACGTCTCCGGAACCGGCTCGGCAGATCGTCCGAATACCTTGCGCAACAAGCTCCGAATACCCATGGGCCAGGCCTTTCGCATGAGTGCGTGCGTCATTTGTCCGTGCTGCGCGGATGATCCCTGCCCAGAGTGGACACGTAAGGTTATCGGCCCCTTGGCTGGAACTTCGGCAGGGGCGCCTTTCGTGGCGCCCGACGCCCCAGCGAACCGGGTCCGCCGACCGAACTGCCCCTCCGCCGTGCCGGGTTCATTCACCGTTCATCCCCACGCCCCCGCATCGGCGCAACCCGGGCCTAGCGTCACGCCTGATTCGTACCGACATCTTGTCGGTGTCGTGCACTTATCGGAGGACACCTCGTGCGCAAGCTCCTTCCGCTCCTCGGCAACTCGCACGGGGGCGGACGTTCCGCCCTCACCTGCCGCTACCGCTGCGGCGACGCATGCTTCCACGAGGTGCCCAACACCAGCGACAACGAGTACGCGGGTGACGTCATGGCCCGCGCCTACTCCCGCCGCTCGATGCTCCGCTCCGCCGCGATCGTCACCGTCGCGACCGCCGCCGGTACCGCCGTCACCCTCGGCGCCGGCGGTGGCCAGTCCGCCGAGGCGACCCCCTCCGTCGACCCCAAGGCCGGCTCCGGCGAGGCCGCCCGCGGTCTGCGCTTCAAGGCCGTCGCGCCGAACACGGCCGACAAGGTCACCGTTCCCGAAGGCTACGAGCAGAACGTCGTCATCCGCTGGGGCGAGCCGATCGTCAAGGGCGCCCCGGGCTTCAACTCCGACAAGCAGAGCGCCGCCGCCCAGGCCGGGCAGTTCGGCTACAACAACGACTTCCTGAGCCTCCTCCCGCTCGACGGCGACTACGAGCGTCAGCAGTTGCTCGTGGCCAACCACGAGTACACGGACGAGAACCTCATGTTCAAGGGCTACGACCCGGCCAACCCGACCCGCGAGCAGGTCGAGATCGCCTGGGCCGCGCACGGGCTGTCGGTCGTCGTCGTCCAGGAGGACCACCGCAGCGGCAAGCTCACCGCGGTCAACCGCCACCAGCTCAACCGCCGCCTGACGGCCACCAGCGTGTTCCGCCTGACCGGCCCGGCGGCCGGCAGCGCCCTGCTGAAGACCTCCGTGGACGCGACCGGCACCAAGGTCCTCGGCACGCTCAACAACTGCGCCGGCGGCACCACCCCGTGGGGCACCACCCTCCACGGCGAGGAGAACTTCAACCAGTACTTCGGCAACGCCGGCCTGGTCACCGAGCCCGTCGAGGCCGCCCGCCTCAAGCGCTACGGCGTGACCGCGGGAGCCACCGAGCGCAAGTGGGAGCGCTTCGACAAGCGCTTCGACGTGTCGCAGGAGCCCAACGAGTCGCACCGCTTCGGCTGGGTCGTCGAGCTGGACCCGTACGACCCGAACTCCACCCCGCGCAAGCGCACCGCGCTCGGCCGCTTCAAGCACGAGGCCGCCCAGCCCCGTCTGACCGAGGACGGCCGTCCGGTCGTCTACATGGGCGACGACGAGCGCTTCGACTACTTCTACAAGTTCGTGTCCTCGAAGCAGATGAAGAAGGGCAACTCCCGTGCGGCCAAGGAGTACAACCTGACGCTGCTGGACGAGGGCACCCTCTACGTCGCCAAGCTCACCGGGGACTCCCCGGTCGACCAGCTCGACGGCACCGGCAAGCTGCCCTCCGACGGCGAGTTCGACGGTTCGGGCATCTGGATCAAGCTCGCCACCGGCAACGTCTCGCACGTCGAGGGGATGACGGCCGAAGAGGTCTACGTCTTCACCCGCCAGGCCGCCGACAAGGCCGGCGCCACGAAGATGGACCGCCCCGAGGACGTCGAGCCATCCCCGCGTTCCGGTCGCGTCTACATCGCGCTGACCAACAACACCGACCGCGGCAAGCCCGGCAAGGAGGGCCCCACCGAGGCGAACCCGCGCAACCTGAACAAGCACGGCCAGATCCTGGAGCTCGCCGAGAACTTCGACGACCCGGCCGGTGACGGGTTCGCCTGGCGCCTGTTCCTGGTCGCCGGTGACCCGAACGACCCGTCCACCTACTTCGCGGGCTTCCCGAAGGACAAGGTCAGCCCGATCTCCTGCCCGGACAACGTGGCCTTCGACCCGCACGGCAACCTGTGGATCTCCACCGATGGCAACCAGCTGGGCTCGCACGACGGCCTGTTCGGCGTCGCGACCGCCGGTGAGCGGCGCGGTGAGCTGAAGCAGTTCCTGACCGTCCCGCGCGGCGCCGAGACCTGTGGTCCGCTGGTTCAGGACAAGCGCGTCCTGGTCGCCGTCCAGCACCCGGGCGAGATCGACGGGGCGTCCGTCGAGAAGCCGCAGTCGGTGTGGCCCGACGGACCGGGCAAGATCGTCCGTCCGTCGGTCGTGTCGGTGTGGCGCAAGGACGGCAAGAACATCGGCGTCTGATCCACCCCATGCACAGGGCCAGTTGACCGGCCCGGGGGGTGTTTCACGTGAAACATCTCCCGGGCCGTCCGGTCAACTCGCCTCGGGCAGGCGCCCCACCGGGAGCCGGAGCACGGTCACCGCGCCCCCGTCGGGGGCGTTGGCGAAGGTCAGCTCGATCTCCAGGACCGCCGCCTGGCCCGCGACGATCGTCAGGCCCAGTCCGTGGCCCCGGCCGCGCCCGGGATCGCCGGTGCGGAAGCGTTTGGGGCCGTGCTCGATCAGCTCCGGCGGATAGCCCGGCCCGTGGTCCCGCAGGGTGATCACCGGACCGTCCACCGTCACCTCGACCGGCTCCCGACCGTGCTTGTGGGCGTTGACCAGGAGGTTGGCGAGGATCCGGTCCAGTCGGCGCCGATCGGTGAGCACCACGAAGTCCCGTACGACCCGGACCTCGGTGGTCGGCCGGACGGCGGCCACGGCCCGTTCGACGGCCCGGCCCAGTTCCACCCGCGCCACGTCGGCCCGCTCCACGCCCGAGTCCAGCCGGGAGATCTCCAAGAGGTCCTCGGTGAGCAGGTGCAGGGCCTGGAGCCGATCGTTGATCATCTCTTTGGGGCGGCCCTCCGGCAGCAGCGCGGCGGCGGCCAGCGAACCCGTCAGCGGGGTGCGCAACTCGTGGGCCACGTCGGCGGTGAACCGCTTCTCGGCCTCCAACCGCTCCTGGAGCGAGGCCGCCATCGAATCCAGGGCGTGGGCCACGTCCCGTACCTCGTCGCGCGAGCCGCCCGGTCGCCGGTCGCCGCCCTCGGCGGGGAAGTCCACCCGCGCGTCGAGGTCTCCGGCGCTGATCCGCCGGGCCACGGCGGCGGTGGTGTCGAGCCGCCGGCTGATCCGGTCGGCGAGGAACAGACCGGCGAGGGCCACCACCCCGGCCGCCAGGGCCGAGGAGGCGAGGATGGCGGTGTCGATGTCCCGGAGCCGATTGCGGGTGGCCTGGAAGGGGGTCCAGACCGCGAGGGCCTTCCCGTCGGCCGGCGCGGCGCCCCACATGACGGGCTCGTCCCGGTAGTCGCCCACCATGGTGCCCGTGTCCCCCCGGGTGACCAGCGCGCGCAGGGGAGCGGGCAGGCCCGGCGGATCCAGGGCGATCTGTACGTCGCCGTGGGCGGTGCCGTACTCGTAGTGGCCCAGGGCGTGGTCGAGATCGCGTTCCACGTCCTTGCGCACCTCGCCGACGACCTGCCGGGCGACGACGTTGTGCACGAGGATCCCCAGGACGGCGGCCACCATGCAGCAGACCATCGTCGTGGTCAGCGCGATCTTCCAGCGCAGGCTGCTCAGCGCGCGCATCGCGCCCGTCCCTCGGCCAACGGGACGTCCGTGAGGGCCTGGCACTCGTCGAGGGTGAGCTGCGAGAGGCTCATGTTGCCCGCCTTCGGGTCCCACACGTAGTCGGAGACGGAGATGTACCGCGGGTTCGAGGTCGGCTCGCGCACGGCCAGGTGCTCGGCGGCCACTTCCACGGCCTCCAGGACGCCACGCCGGGAGAGGATCCGGACGACGCTGCCGTCCTTGCGGGCCGCGTAGACGCGCAGCTCGGTGACCCGGTCGTCCACGTCCAGGGCGGTGATCAGCTCCTCCTTGCCGTCGCCGGTCAGGTCGTGGAGGACGGGAGGGCGCACGGGGCAGTCCGCGCCACCGTCACCGGTCTCCGTGCACAGGGCGAGCCGCTGGACGCTTCGAGGGTCGACCAGCCGACCCGTGCCGCCGTCGGCGGCGGTGGCCGCCTTGACGTCGGCGCGCACGACGGCGAGCGCGTCCACACCCCGCATGCTCCCGCCCGAGACCTTGGCGACCCCGGGCACCACCGGGGCGCCCGTCTGCTGATCGGGTGCGGGAGGGCGGGGGTGGTAGGACTTCCACAGGCTCTGGGGTGCGCGTGCCGTGCCCAGGTCGCCCTCGCTGCTCAGCCCCTCGACATCGGCGCAGCCCGCCGCGCCGGCCGCCAGGACGACGGCGAGGGCCAGCGAGGCCGCTCTGGCCGCTCCGGCGCGCGGGGGACGGTACATGCTCCGATGCTCCCCCGGCGGCGCCCGCCCGGCCCGGCCCGCGTGGCGTTCGGGGGACGCCCCGGCCCGACATCCCGGCCCTACCAACCGGCCCGACCAACCGGCCCCACCGGCTGCCCCCACCGCCCGACCCCACCGACCGGCCCGATGGTCGGGGCGTGTCGGTCAGGGGCGCCGGTCCGGCTGGGCGATGGCCCGGGCGGCCGACACCTCCTGGTGCACGGGGGCCAGTACGGACTCCTCCGCGCCCGGCGGCAGCGGCACGACGCGCACCCCCGCCAGGGTGCTGCTGTTGCGCAGCCCCTCGGCCAGCCCGCGCAGCTCCTTCGCGATGGTCTCCACCTCGGCGGGGGCGGGCGGGTCGGCCCCGTGGTTGACGCGGACCCGGGCGGCGGTGGTCGCGTCGACCACCCGCTCCACGGCCACGACCAGCGGCCACCAGGCGGCGGCCCGTGCCCCGGTCGGCGGGGGCTCGGTCAGCGCCCGCTGGAACTCGCTGCGGACGCCCGACAGCTCCCGGTAGATCCGGCGGCGGGCCTGGAGCCGGTGCTGTCGGGCGGCCCGCAGCGCGACCTCGTCGGCGACGGGGGCGAAGGCCCGTTCGAGGTAGCGGGCGGCGTCGTCGACGGCGCCCGCGAGCCGGTCGCCGATCCGGGTGTGCCAGCTCTCGGGCCACAGCAGGTAGCCGGCGACGAGGGTGATCGCGCAGCCGATCAGGCTGTCCAGCAGCCTGGGCCGGATCAGGTCGAAGCCCTGGTGGTTGAGGAGGTCCGACAGGAGCAGGATCACCGGGGTGATCGCGGCGGTCTGGAAGGCGTACCCCTTGGCGGAGAAGGCCGGGATCAGGGCCGCCAGCAGCGCCATCACGGGCACGTCCCACCAGCCGCGCGGCACCTCGGACAGGACGGCGGCGGCCAGCACCAGACCGACCGCCGTGCCCAACGCGCGCAGCACGGCCCGGGAGAAGACCGAGCCGAAGTCCGGCTTGAGGACGAAGGTGACGGTCAGCGCGACCCAGTAGGACCGCTCGACGGCGACGAGGGAGACGAGCGACTGCGCGAGCCCGATGCACAGGGCCAGCCGCAGTCCGTACCGCCAGGAAGCCCGGGACATCATCATGTCGCGCACCGCCCGCCGGGTGCGGATGCCCAGGGCCGCGGGCCGGCCGAGGCGGTCGTCGACGTTGTGCAGGTCCGGCTCGGCGAGCGGCACGATCGTCGCCGCGTGCCGCAGGGCGGCGTCCAGGGCCCGCTCGGACTGGCTCCGGGGCTCGGGCAGTTCCAGGCCGGGCACGCCCGTGCGGCCCGCTTCCACGGCGGCCGCCAGCTCCCGTACGGCCGCCGGGATCTCGGCGGGCAGCGGGCGTCCGCGCAGATGGACGGCGGGGGCCGCCTCGACGAGGGGGATCAGCACGTTCAGCTGGGACAGCATCCGCACCAGCGAGGAACTGCGCCCGTGCACCCGGGCGCGGCGGCCCAGGACCAGGTCGTAGGCCTGGTTCAGGGCCAGGGTGACCTGGAGGCGGCGTTCCTCGTACGAGGGCCCTCCCGCGGCCTCCAGGCTGTCGGCCACGGCCCGGTAGGCGCCCGCGACGGCGGCCCGCTCGGGGTGACGGCCGCGCAGCGGCCAGCCCAGCAGGGTCAGGGCCAGCACGAACAACCCGCCGGCGCTCAGCAGCAGCGGCGCCGTCCACCAGGGCCGGGGCATGGGCAGGCCCGCGCCGACGACGGCGTTCAGCAGGAGCAGCAGCCCGGACACGGAGGCGACCGTGCCGATGGAGGAGATCATCCCGGAGACGAGGGCGATCAGGGTGAGGGCGCCGACGGCCACCCAGCCGTGCCCGAAGACGAGGGTGCCGAGGGCCACTCCGACCGCGCCGAAGAGCTGGGGGACGGCGATGTTCAAAACGCGCATCCGGTAGGCGTCGGCGGTGTCGCCGATCACCCCGGAGAGGGCGCCCATCGAGACGAGGGCACCGAACTCGGGCTCGTCCAGGGCGAAGCCCACCGCGAGCGGCACGGACAGGGCGATCGCGGCGCGGACGGCGCCCGCCCAGGGGATGGGGGCGCTGCTGGGGCGCAGGCCCGCGAGCAGCCAGGAAGGGGGCGTCAGCGGGTTCGGGCGGGACGGCCCGGACGGTATGTGCTCGGTGCGTCGTTCGGTGGTCATTCCGCTTCCGTGTCACCGCTCGCGAATCGGTCGTTCTGTGGTGTTCTGCGGAGGATGGGCACCTACCGAGCTTATGGGGTGCGGCGCAGTCGGCCCATCAGCCATGCGGACAATGCCACCGCCAGGCCCAGGGCGAGCACGACCCACGCCGTGGTGCGCAGGAACGCGGTCAGCGCGTCGTACACCGCGCCGGCCGCCTTCCGGTCGATGTCGGCCGGCAGGTCGTCGAGGGTCAGGCCGCGGCACAGGCTCACCGTGATCCACAGCAGCACCGCTCCGACCGCCAGCCCGAGGCCGGTGGCGAGGACGGCGCGACGCCGCCGGACGGCCAGGGCCACCGCCGCCAGGGCCAGCACCACGGTCAGCACGGGAAGCCAGACGCCCGCGATCTGGAGCATGTGGAACCACCTCCGCAGGGCGCCGAGATTGTCGTACTCCATGACCTTCACGGAGAGGTGCGTCTGCGGGATGCGGTCCGCGAAGGGCACCCCGTCGTTCATCAGCTCGACCCGGACCTGCGCGATCACCGGCGCCAGATCGATGGTGAGGGCGTCGCCGTGGCCGGTGTTCAGGGCGTCGAGGAAGGCGGTGTGCGCGGCCCGGTTGGCGGCGTCCCAGGCCGTCCGGTAGGCCGGGGTCCCGGCGAAGGAGTCCAAAGCCTCACCGATGAGGGTGTCCACGCCGCCCTGGAAGGGACCCGCGTCGATCTGGCCGGAGAGGGCGCGGGTGGCCTGGGTGACCACCACCGACCGGACGGCCGGATCGCCGGCGAGCGGGGCCATGGCGGCCGTGTAGCGGTCCGCGTTCCCCAGCTCGTGATCGGCCCAGTACGCGACCGCGCTCGCGGGCACGAGCAGAGCCACGAGCACGATCAGGGCCGACGAAAGGAAGGTGCGCACGTCACCAGGGAAAACCGCCCCGGTGGCCGCTGCCACCGGTGCTGCTGCGTACGGGTGCCCCCGCGCGGCAGGCCCCCGCGGTTGATCCACTTGCCGCCCGGCCCCACCGGGTGTGCCCTGGAGTCTGGAAGAGAGGAGCCCCGCCATGGCACATGCGGCACCCACCGCCCCCCGGCGCCACCGCCCGATGACTTCGGCGGACGCGCACCACACCGGCATGAACGCCCTGATCCGCCCGCTGCTGGCCGGACTGGTCTACGGGGTCTGGTGCGCCTTCATCCAACGCCAGATGGGACCGGTCAACGCGGGCAACGTGTTCTACGGGATCCTGTGCGGCGTGCTCTTCGCCGGCATCATGTTCGCCCTCGCCCGCTTCGGACCCAGGATGAAGCGCGAGGTCCACGCGCTCTCCTACGCGGTCTTCGGCGGACTGGCCGCCGGCTACCTGCACAGCCTGACCAACTCCACGGTGCTGCGCTCCGTCTCGATCGGGCTGTTCACGGCTCTGGGCGTCGGGCTCGTGGCGTTCTACCGCTACTACACGCGGGAGGACTGAACGACCGGGCCGAGCCGCCGGATCGTACTTTCGGGCGGGACGGAGCCGGCCGGACGCCCGAGGTGGGGCGCGCCGGGCCGGTGGAGACTGAAGGGCGGCGCCGGTTCCCGTGCCCGTGGTCGACCTCACACGACCACGACTCCGTTGCCGAGGGCGCGGGACCGGCGCCGCTTCATGTCCGCGGCAGGCCGTCTCTTTCGACCTAGGCCGCCGAGTCCCCCTGGCCCTGCGGGGTCTCGCGCGCGGGATCGGCTTCGGCGGCGGCTGCGGCGGTCGGTGCCGCCGTCCGGTCGGGCCGGGTGGCTGGCGGGGCGGGCGGGGAGAAGCGGGAGGCCTCGGCGCGGAGCATGGCGTTCAGGGCCGCGTACGGGTCGATGGGCATGGCGGAACCTCATCTGGTGCGAGGGGATGTGTGGGGGGTGCGCTCCGCTGCTCGGCCCGCTCAGCAGCGCAGGACCACACTCCGTACCGCGTGCCGGGGCCGTACCGGCAGGCTCAGCCCGCCGACGGTCGGCCGGGCGCCCTCGTCGACGCCGTCGATCTCGTCGGCGTGTTTCACGTGAAACATCCGCGGCGGAAGCCGTCGTACGGTCGGCCTCCCGCGCGCCGGCTCCCTCAGGGCCGCGCGCGACTCGCTGTCGGCCGCCGGATCGGCCGGCGCTTCGGCCGGGTCCGCGGGTGCCGAGGAGGCGGGACGTGACTCGGACGCCGTCGCCGCCGGGATCGCGGCCGGACCGGCGCCGAACAGGCACAGCAGGACGACACAGGCCACGGTGAGGGCCCGTGCCACCACCGTCCGCGCGTACCGCGTACCGCTCATGCGTGCTTCTCTGCCCCGCCACACCGGCCGACTCCCCACCTCGGGCCCAGAAGCCCCCGACCGGGGGACGAAGACACCCCCCTCGGCTGACGATCGGTTGACAGCGGGGGCCGCTCCCGACGCCGGCACCCGCTCAGCGCCCGCCCGGCACCCGCTCAGCGCCCGCGCAGCGGTCCCGAGAGGCGGGCCAGCACCGCCGTCTCCCCGCTGACCAGCCTCAATCGGGCCCGGCCCGGCCGCTCGGCGCCGCCCCCGGGACCCCCGCGGCCCCCGGAGGCCCCGTCGGGGGAGACCCGCTCGACGGTGAACACGGCCGTACGGTGGTCCGCGCGGGCGACCTCGATGGTGCGCCCCCGCCTCAGCTCGGCCAGGGGGAGCCCGTTCCCGGTGATCACGGCCGTTCCGGCGGCGCCCGGGGCCGGCCCGGAGGTGTCCCAGCCGACCGCGTCCTCGCCCCGCCGCGAGCCCGCGACCACGGGCAGGTCCGTCCCCAGGCTGGGGATGCGCAGCCGCAGCGGTCGGGAGTTCCGCATCGGCGCGTGCTTCGTGCCGCGGAGCCCCTGCCCCGTGCCGGGGGCCCCGCCGTGCTGTTCCATCCCCTGCACGAGGCGGCGGTGCCCCGACAGCCCCAGGGCCCGGGACGGCAGCGCGTCGCTCACGCCCGAAGTGGCGGGCACGGCCCCCTCGGTGCTCCGCAACACCCCTACTCCGATGCAGAGCAGACTGACCGTCAGCGTGGCGACGACCCACTGGGCGCGGGGCATGGCGTTCCTCTCCCGGTCCGGCTCGGGCGGCCGGTCCCTGGGAGCAGTCCATCGCTCCGGGGCCCCGCGCACACGACCGACCCACGGAAAGTGACGGCGCGTCACGGGGATGCCGTGGCCTCGGGGCGGAAGTCTTCGCAGTTGGCGGCGGGTGCGCCCGCCGTGCCCCGACCGCCTCGGGACGTGCGCCCGAACGGGTGAGGCGTCGAGCCCGGACCGACCGGCGCCGGCCTCAGATCACCACGAACGCCACCGCCGCCGCCCCCATGAGGGCGGCGGCGAGGTGCATCGCGGGGTGGCCGTAATCGCCGAACCAGAGTTGGCGGGCCAGTCCCCCGAGCGCGGCCAAGGCGGTGATGACACCGATCTGGGCGAGCAGGGGGACGGTGGTGAAGGGGGCGACGAGCAGGATTAAGGAGTTCAGCCAGAAGGGCGCGGCGCCGGTCCAGCCCCGCCATTCCCGGATCGCGGCCTGCATGTTCCGGCTCCCGCCCTCCGCACGCTTCACACCCTCGGTGAGGGGTGCGGAGTGCTCAACTCGTCGGCTGTACAGCCTCCTGGCGTGCGGCGGCCGGGGCAATAGCGCGTTCGGCTAGATATCCGAAAGCCAGGCCGAAAGTAGTCCACAGGGCGATCTGGATGCCCAGGGTCGTGAGGCGGAACTGCCAGATCAGCGCCGCCGGGAAGTCCGCCGGAACCTCGTTGACGGCGGGCAGGAACGCGTAGGCGAGCCCGATCGCGACGACGAAGGCCAGGCCGGCGGCGATCGAGGCGTTCCAGTTGCCCAGGGCCGGCGCCAGTCGGCGGCCCAGGATCACGGCGCCCCCGGCGAGCAGCAGGCTCAGGACGATCATCAGGATGAACAGGGTGGTCCGCTTGACGACGGTGTCGGGGTCGCCCACGGCCGGCGGATTGGCGGGGTACTTGAGGAACGGCACCAGGTTGACGGTGACGAACAGGCCGCCGGAGACGAGCGCGGCGGTGGTGCGGGGCCCGAAGCGGCCGATGCGGCCCAGGGCGTAGCAGAAGACGAGCGCGGCGATGCCGCCGAGCGCGATGCCGTAGAGGAGGGTGCCGGTGCCGAGTCCGGCCGTGGCCTGGAGGGTTCGGCTGACCGGACCCTCCTCGTGGTCGTGCATCGGCGCGCCGGCCTCTTCGATGGCGATGGCGGCGTCGACCTTGGACTCGCCCAGGAGGTAGGCGACGAGGAAGGCGGCCACGCCGGCCAGCAGGCCGGCGAGCATGCCTCTGATCAGCAGGACGCGCGGGGAGATGGTGTTCATGCTGCGGGTTCCCTTGCTGGAGCGGTGCGGATCAGTGGCAAGGGAAGCCGAGGAGGTGGCGGCCGTCGTGCATCCACTCGTGGATCCCGTCGCCCTGGAAGACGGCGGTGGCGCCCTGTTCGGCGCCGACGAGGTAGAGCAGGACGAGCATCAGGACGCCCACGAACAGGGCCCAGGGGGCCAGTTCCTTGAGCGAGAGGGGGGAGACGGCGACGGGAGCCGAAGTGGGCACGGCAGAGTCGGCCATGGCAGAACCTCCAGAGGGAACACGCGTCCCGGTCAGTGGTGCTCTCGACGAAGGTGGCGGGTCTGACTTCCCTTCCCACGTTGCAGTGGAAGGATTCACAGTGGCGCGACCGTGCCGGATTCCCACCGGTACTTCCGTCATGCCTTCGTCATGTCGTCCGAGACCGTACCGCGCCGCCGGCTTGAACACCACGGCGTGTGGTCGCCGTCTCACGCCGTGGGCGCGCCCTCTACGCTCCCCGCATGAACGACTTCCGACCCGCTGCGAGCCTTCCGGCGCCCCCCGTCCGACTGCGTCTGGTCACCCCGCCGCTCGACGGGGCCGTGCGCCGGGGCCGTTTCGGGACCGCGGAGCCGTGCCCCGGGCATCCGGGTCTGGCCGCCCCGGCGACGGGGCTGTGGGCGGGGCGCACGCTCGACGAGGTCGCCGCCGAGGACCCGGAGGGGGTCCGACGTTGGCTCACCGACCCGGAGTTCGCCCCGCCGGGGGGCGGGGAGTCCCTGTCGGCGCTGATCGCGCGGACGGGCGCGTACCTGGCCGCCCTCGATCCCGGCGGGCACCGTGCCGTGGTCGCGCAGGCCGTCGTGCGGGCGGCGGTGGTGTGGGCCCTGGACCTGCCGGCCGCCGCCTTCTGGCGGCTCGACGTACGGCCGGACACCGTGACCTCGCTCAGCGGGCGCGCGGGCCGCTGGAACCTCCTCGTGGGAGAGGCCCGGGAAACGCCGAACGGCCCGGACCCCGCGGCGCGGTCCGGGCCGAACTGATCGGGTGGGGCGGGTGTCAGGCGACGATCCAGTCGGAGGTCGCGATCACCGGCTGCACGCCGTCACGGTGGATGGTCCCCTCGATCAGGCCGTACATCCGGTCCGCGGCGAAGTAGACCTCGTTGTCGTTCTTGAGGCCGAAGGGCTCCAGGTCGACGAGGAAGTGGTGCTTGTTGGGCAGGTTGAGACGGACCTCGTTGACCCGCGGGCAGTTGTCGAGCACCCGCTCGGCCATCTGGTTCAGGGTCTGCTGGAGCGAGTAGGAGTACGTCTCCGCGAAGGCGTCGAGCATGTGCTTGCGGACCTTCTTGTACGACCGGTCCCAGTCGTACTCGGCGTCGTCGGCGGCCAGCGCCGACTGGGCCCAACGCGCGGTGACCTTGGTCGCCAGGATGCGGTCGTACGCCTCCTGCAGGGTCGTGTACTTGTCCTTGATGAAGCCGTGGAACTCGGAGTTCGTCGAGTTCATCACCGTCAGGTCCTTGAGGCCCGAGATGACCTGGAGCCCGGTGGTCTCGCTGTAGGTGATCTGCGCGGTGCGCACTTCCTGGCCCTTGAGGACGAAGGAGTGCTGCTCCTTGCGGGTCGGGACGGGGATCCGCTCCCAGACGTACTCCTCGATGCGGATCTGCGCTTCGCGGATCGGCTGCTGCGAGGACACGAAGTGCTTGGCGAGGAGGATGCCGAAGGCCTCGGGGGAGGAGATGCCGTGTTCCTTGGCGAAGGCGTACACGGTGTTCTTGGTGGTGTCCGTCGGCAGGCAGTTGGCGTTGTCACCGGTGAGGTGGACGTCGCGGAACTCGCCGCGGAGCGCGACCGAGACGTTGAGGTCGCGGATCTCGTGCCAGGAACCGTCGCTGCCCTTGCGGGTCACGTGGACGATGCGGTTCTCGGCCTTGCCGTACTGGTTCTGGGCCAGGACGTGCTTGCTCATGGTGTCTTCCTTCGGGTACTCGGGAACACGGAGTCCGGTTGTCTGGATCCCGTACGCCCGGCGTCCAGCGCCCGCCCGAAACGAAGACGTGCCGCTCCCCGCCGTTCGACCCCTCGGGGGCCGCCCCGGGACTGACGTGCATCCCGGTCCGTAGGTGCTGAGTTGTACTGCACGGATTGCAACATGTGTACGGGGTGTTGACCACCGCACGAATCATCCGAACCCCGGCACCCCGGATTGGGGCGACCCCACAACCGTGCAGGTCAGGCCATGTGCGCGTCGGCGACGGAGAGGGCCTCGTCGATGATCGCGAGGCCCTTGGCGACGTCCTCGGCGGAGATGTTGCAGGCCGGCGCGACGTGCATGCGGTTGCCGGCGAGCAGCGGCCACAGGCCACCCTTCTTCAGCGCCGCCCCGAAGGCCGCCATGGGCGCGTTGTCGCCGCCGGAGGCGTTGTACGGGACGAGCGGCTCACGGGTGGCCGGATCCCGGACGAGTTCCAGGGCCCAGAAGGTGCCCAGGCCGCGGACCTCGCCGACGGAGGGGTGCCGCTCGGCGATCTCCCGCAGGCCGGGGCCCAGCAGCTCGGCGCCGGTGCGGGCCGACTGCCCGACGATGTCCTCCTCTGCCATGGTGTTGACGGTGGCCACGGCGGCGGCGCAGGCCAGCACATGCCCGGAGTACGTCAGCCCGCCCGGGTAGGGGCGGCGCGCGAAGGTCTCGGCGATGGTGGCGGAGATCGCGACCCCGCCGAGCGGCACGTAGCCGCTGGTGATGCCCTTGGCGAAGCAGATCAGGTCCGGGGTGACGTCCCAGTGATCGGCGGCGAACCAGGTGCCGGTGCGGCCGAAGCCGACCATGATCTCGTCCAGGATGAAGACGATGCCGTAGCGGTCACAGAGGACGCGGACGCCCGCCAGGTAGCCGTCCGGCGGCACGAGCACGCCCGGGGCGCCGCCCACGGTCTCCAGGATGATCGCGGCGATGGACTGCGGGCCCTCGAAGACGATGGTGTCTTCCAGGTGGCGCAGGGCCCGCTCGCACTCCTCGGCCTCGGTGGTCGCGTGGAAGGGCGAGCGGTAGAGGAACGGACCCCAGAAGTGCACGACGCCCGCGGTCGCGGTGTCGTTGCCGAAGCGGCGGGCGTCACCGGTCAGGTTGATCGCGGTGGACGTGGCCCCGTGGTACGAGCGGTACGCGGACAGCACCTTGAAGCGGTTGGTGTGCAGGCGGGCCATGCGCACGGCGTTCTCGACGGCCTCGGCGCCCGCATTGGTGAAGAAGATCTTGTCCAGGTCGCCCGGGGTCCGCTCGGCGATCAGCCGGGCCGCCTCGGAACGCACGTCGACGGCGAAGCCGGGGGCCACGGTGCAGAGCTTGGTGGCCTGCTCGGCGATGGCCGCCGCGACCTTGGGGTGCTGGTACCCGATGTTGGTGTAGACGAGCGCGCTGGAGAAGTCGAGGTAGCGGTTGCCCTCGTAGTCCCAGAAGTACGAGCCCTCGGCCCCGGCGACGGCGAGCGGATCGATCAGCTCCTGGGCCGACCAGGAATGGAAGACGTGCTTCCTGTCGGCGTCTTTCACGGCGGCGAGGGCCTCGGCTTCTGGGTTCATGAAACGAGCGTAGTTGTCCAGGATGTGGACCTGGCGTCGGGCGCCGCGCGGGCGGGGCCCCGTGTCCCCGCGCCAGGTGACTCCGGGGGGATTTGTCCGCCCGCGTCGGGGTAGGTGCGGCGCCAGGGGTGACGGGCGGTAACCGAGACGGGAGAGCCGGTGGTCGAGCAGACGCGCAGGCTGGTGCTGGGTGGTGGCACGCACGGGGTCGTCGGCCGATGCCGGGACTTCACCCGTCGGGCCCTCGCGGACTGGCGCTGGCCGTCCGGCAGCGAGGCCGTGGACGACGCGGTCCTCTTGGTGTCCGAGGTGATCACCAATGCCTGCCTGCACGCCGGGGGCCCGCACGAGCTGGTCCTGAGGCACTGCCCGGGCCAGCTGCGGGTCGAGGTCTCCGACGGCAGCGCCGAGCTGCCGAGGGTCCTCCCGCCGCGCGAACGGGTACGGCCGGGCGGGTACGGCCTCGTCCTCCTGGAGCGGCTCACGGAGGGCTGGGGGACGGTGCCGACGGGGGTCGGCCGGCCCGGGAAGATCCTCTGGCTGGAGCTGCCGGGACCCGCGTAGCGGCCGCTGCTCGACCGGTGTTTCACGTGAAACATCGCTGTCCGGCCATGCCTCGCGTTAGAGAGCCGTCAAAGCGGCCCCGAGGCGCGTATGGGCCCCGTCAAGGCGGCAGCCCGACCCCTGTGGAGGCGTTCCACTCGGAAGTGTCCGAAACACGCCTCCGAACATCAGGAGCACACGATGGCTGATCTGGCCTTCGTCGTCACCACGATCGCGCTCTTCGCGCTGGTGGCCTTCGTCGCCAAGGGGGTGGCCAAGCCGTGAACGTCGAAAACGTCGTCGGCCTGCTGGTCGCCATCACCCTCCTCGGCTACCTCGTCCTCGCTCTCGTGTTTCCGGAGAGGTTCTGAGCCCCGATGACTCCCGTTCTCTCCGGGGTGCTCCAGCTGCTCGCGCTCGTCGCGGCCTTGGCCCTCGTCCACCGCCCGCTGGGCGAGTACATGGCCCGCGTCTACTCCTCACAGCGGCACTACGCCCCGGAGAAGTGGATCTACAAGGCCATCGGCGCCAATCCGTCGGCCGAGATGCGCTGGCCCGCCTACCTGCGCGCCGTGCTGTCGTTCTCCCTGGTGGGCGTGCTTTTCCTCTACGTTCTCCAGCGGCTCCAAGGCGTCCTGCCCGGCTCCCTCGGCTTCGCCGCGATCGACCCCGACCAGGCCTTCAACACCGCCGTCTCCTTCGTGGCGAACACCAACTGGCAGTCGTACGCCGGTGAACAGGCCATGGGCCACGTCGTGCAGACCGGCGGCCTGGCGGTGCAGAACTTCCTCTCGGCGGCCGTGGGCATGGCCGTCGCGGTGGCGCTCGTACGGGGCTTCGCCCGCTCCCGTACCGGTGAACTCGGCAACTTCTGGGCCGACCTGGTCCGTGGCACCCTCCGGATCCTGGTCCCCCTCGCACTGGTCAGCGCGGTGATCCTGGTGGCCTGCGGGGTCATCCAGAACTTCGCCGGGATCCACGAGGTCGGCCAGTTCTTCGGCGGCACGCAGGAGTGGAACGGCGGCGCGGTCGCCTCCCAGGAGGCCATCAAGGAGCTGGGCACCAACGGCGGCGGCTACTTCAACGCCAACTCCGCCCACCCCTTCGAGAACCCGACCCCCTTCTCGAACCTCTTCGAGATCTTCCTGATCCTCGTCATTCCCTTCTCCCTGACCCGCACCTTCGGCCGCATGGTCGGCAACCTGCGCCAGGGCTACGCGATCCTCGCCACGATGGGCGTGATCTGGCTCGGCTTCACCGCGCTGATGATGTGGACCGAGTTCACCCACCACGGTCCGGCCCTCCAGGCGGCCGGCGGGGCGATGGAGGGCAAGGAGACCCGCTTCGGCATCGCGGGTTCGGCGATCTTCTCGGTGGCCACCACCCTCACGTCCACCGGAGCCGTCAACTCCTTCCACTCCTCCTACACGGGACTGGGCGGCGGCATCCAACTGCTGGGCATGCAGCTCGGCGAGATCGCTCCCGGCGGCGTCGGCTCCGGCCTCTACGGGATGCTGATCATGGCGATCATCGCCGTGTTCATCGCCGGTCTGATGGTCGGCCGCACCCCCGAGTACCTGGGCAAGAAGATCGGCACCCGCGAGATCAAGCTCGCCGCCTGCTACATCCTCATCACCCCGGCCCTCGTCCTCGGCTTCACCGCCGTGGCCATGGCCCTGCCCACTCCGGTCACCTCCATGGCCAACGGCGGCGCGCACGGCTTCTCCGAGATCCTCTACGCCTACACCTCGGGCGCGAACAACAACGGCTCGGCCTTCGCCGGACTGAACGCGGACACGCAGTGGTTCAACAGCACCATCGGCATCGCCATGCTGCTGGGCCGCTTCCTGCCCATGGTCTTCGTCCTGGCACTGGCCGGTTCCCTCGCGCAGCAGCGCCCCGTACCGGAGACGGCGGGCACCCTGCGCACCGACAAGCCGCTCTACGCGGGACTCCTCGTCGCGACGATCGTCATCGTCACCGGCCTCACCTACTTCCCGGCCCTCGCGCTGGGTCCGCTCGCCGAAGGGCTCGCCTCATGAGCACCGTCACCCCCACCCCCAGCCCGACCCGCGCGCCGCGCCAGGACGCCCCCAGCGGGCACGAGGAAGCGGACCGGGGGCGCGTCGGCGGCGGCCTCTTCGACCCCGCGCAGCTGCTGAAGGCCTTCCCGGAGGCGGTCCGCAAGCTGGACCCGCGCATCATGATCAAGTCGCCGGTGATGTTCGTCGTCCTCATCGGTTCCGTCGTCACGACGGTGCTGGCCCTCAAGGATCCGGGCGACTGGTTCGGTTGGGCCATCGCCGTCTGGCTCTGGCTGACGACGATCTTCGCCAACCTCGCCGAGGCGGTGGCCGAGGGACGCGGCAAGGCCCAGGCCGAGACCCTGCGCAAGGCCAAGACCGACACCGTCGCCCGCCGTGTCAACGGATCCGCCGAGGAGGCGGTCCCGGGCACGGAACTCCGCATAGGCGACCTGGTCGTCTGCGAGGCCGGCGACATCATCCCCGGTGACGGAGACGTCGTCGAAGGCGTGGCCTCGGTGGACGAGTCCGCGATCACCGGTGAGTCCGCCCCCGTGATCAGGGAGTCGGGCGGCGACCGCAGCGCCGTGACGGGCGGCACCAAGGTGCTCTCCGACCGGATCGTCATCAAGATCACGACCAAGCCCGGTGAGACCTTCATCGACCGGATGATCGCCCTCGTCGAGGGGGCCGCCCGACAGAAGACGCCGAACGAGATCGCGCTGAACATCCTCCTCGCGTCCCTCACCATCGTCTTCCTGCTGGCCGTGGTCACCCTCCAGCCCTTCGCGATCTACGCGGGCGCCGAGCAGTCGATGATCGTGCTCACCGCCCTGCTGGTCTGCCTGATCCCCACCACCATCGGCGCCCTCCTCTCCGCGATCGGCATCGCGGGCATGGACCGCCTCGTCCAGCGCAACGTCCTCGCCATGTCCGGGCGGGCGGTGGAAGCCGCGGGCGACGTCTCCACCCTGCTCCTCGACAAGACCGGCACCATCACCCTCGGCAACCGCCAGGCCTCCGCGTTCGTGCCCGTCGGCGGGGCCGCCGAGGCCGAACTCGCCGACGCCGCCCAGCTGTCCTCCCTCGCGGACGAGACCCCCGAGGGCCGCTCCATCGTCGTCCTCGCCCAGGAGACGTACGGACTGCGCGAACGCCACCAGGGAGAGCAGGCCCACGCCGAGTGGATCCCCTTCACCGCCCAGACCCGCATGTCGGGCGTGGACGTGGACGGCCGCCGCATCCGCAAGGGCGCCGCCTCCGCGATCACCGCGTGGGTGAAGGAGCAGGACGGCGCGATCGCCGACGATGCCGCCGCACGGGTCGACGCCATCTCCTCGGCCGGCGGCACCCCCCTCCTGGTCGCCGTCCAGGACGGGCGCGGGGCCCGCCTCCTCGGCGTCATCCACCTCAAGGACGTGGTCAAGGAGGGCATGCGCGAACGCTTCGACGAGCTGCGCCGCATGGGCATCAAGACCGTCATGATCACCGGCGACAACCCGCTGACCGCCAAGGCCATCGCCGAGGAGGCCGGAGTCGACGACTTCCTCGCCGAGGCCACCCCCGAGGACAAGATGGCCCTCATCAAGCGGGAGCAGGCGGGCGGCAAGCTCGTCGCGATGACCGGTGACGGCACCAACGACGCCCCCGCGCTGGCCCAGGCCGACGTCGGCGTGGCCATGAACACCGGAACCTCGGCCGCCAAGGAGGCCGGGAACATGGTGGACCTGGACTCCAACCCCACCAAGCTCATCGAGATCGTCGAGATCGGCAAGCAGCTCCTCATCACCCGAGGAGCCCTCACGACCTTCTCCATCGCCAACGACGTCGCGAAGTACTTCGCGATCATCCCGGCCATGTTCGCCGTGGTCTACCCGGGCCTCGACAAGCTCAACGTCATGGGGCTGCACTCGCCGGAATCGGCGATCCTCTCGGCCGTCATCTTCAACGCGCTGATCATCATCGCCCTCGTGCCGCTCGCCCTGAAGGGCGTCCGCTACCGGCCCACCAGCGCCGACCGGATGCTCCGCCGCAACCTCGCCGTCTACGGACTCGGCGGCCTCGTCGCCCCGTTCATCGGCATCAAGCTCATCGACATGCTCATCACCCTCATCCCCGGGCTGCGCTGAATTAGGAACGTGCTGACCACCATGAACAGTTCTGTCGGAAACACCGCCCGGCTGCTCGGCGCCGGACTGCGCGCACTGCTCGTCCTCACCGTCCTGTGCGGCGTCCTCTACCCCCTCGCCACCACCGGCATCGCCCAGGCCCTCTTCCCCGACCGGGCCGCCGGCTCCGAGATCACGGACGGGAGCGGCCGGGTCGTCGGCTCCTCCCTCATCGGCCAGGGCTACCGGGACGACCTGCGCTACTTCCAGGGCAGGCCCGCCGCCGGCCTCGGCGAGAACAGCGCCAACATCCAGTACGAACTGCTGCTCTCCGGCGCCTCCAACAAGGCCGCCGACAACCCCGACCTGGTCGCGTCGGTGGCGGAGACCAAGGCGAAGGTGCTGGCCGACAACACCGTCCCCGGCTTCCGGCCCACGCCCGCCCAGGTCCCCGCCGACGCCGTCACCTCCTCCGGGTCCGGCCTCGACCCGGCCATCTCCCCGGAGTACGCCGCCCTCCAGGCCCACCGGATCGCCGACCTCAACGACCTCCCGCTCCCGAAGGTCGAGGCCCTCGTCCGGGCCCACACCGCTTCCCGGACCCTGGGCTTCATCGGCGAACCCCGCGTCAACGTCCTGGAGCTGAACACCGCCCTGCGGGACCTGACCCGGTCCTAGGGCCCGACCCCGGACGCGGCCGGACCGCCGGTGAGGCGTGCCGGCCACCGGGCCGACGGCCTGCTCACCAGCGGTCGAGCCGCGTCCGGGCTTAGGCTGCGCTGCATGGAGTCGTACACGATCGGCCAGGCAGCGCGACTGCTCGGCGTCAGCAGTGACACCGCCCGGCGCTGGGCGGACGCGGGCCGCTTCCCCACCCGGCGCGAGGGCGCCCGGCGGATCGTCGACGGCGCCGACCTGGCGGCGTTCTGCGTGGAGGTCGCCCAAGAGGGCGGGGACGACGAGGACACCCCGTACACCTCGGCCCGCAACGCCTTCCCCGGCATCGTGACCGGCATCAAGCTCGGCTCGGTCAGCGCCCAGGTCGAGATCCAGGCCGGCCCGCACCGCGTGGTGTCCCTGCTGACCCGGGAGGCGGTGGACGAGCTGGGCCTGGAGGTCGGCATGCGCGCCACCGCCCGGGTGAAGTCGACCAGCGTGTTCGTCGACCGGGGCTGAAGCACGGGCTGAAGCACGGGCTGAAGCAGCGGCTGAGACCGGGTCCGGAGGCGGCCCGGGGCCGGTCCTGCCCCGCGTCCCGTCCGCCGCCTACGCGAACGCCCCCGCCCGGGCCGCCTCGTACGCCGCCCGCGCCGCCCGGTGCGCGCAGGCCTCGTCGAGCGGGGCGCCCGTGGTCAGCAACCGGTAGTACAGCGGGGCCGAGACGGCCCGGATCACCTCGGCGGCGTCGGTCCCCGCCGGGACCTCGCCCCGCTCGGCGGCCTCCCGTACGCAGGGCGCCCACTGCGCCACCCGGACCTCGTAGAAGCGGTGCAGGGCCTCGGCCGTCCGCTCGTCGCCGGCGGCCGCCGCGATCACTGCCTTGAACAGGGGCCCCTGCCGAGGATCGGCGAGGGTCCGCCGCACGAGGAGGGCGTTCTCCCGCAGGTCCCCGAGCAGCGAGCCCGTGTCGGAGCGCGGCAGCGACTGCTCGGCCATGTCCGTGAGCAGGTCGGCCACCAGTCCGGCCACCGTGCCCCAACGCCGGTAGACGGTGGTCTTGCCGACGTCGGCCCGGCGGGCGACCTCGGCGAGGTCCAGGCGGTGGAACCCCTCGGCGGCGAGCACGTCCCCCGCCGCCTCCAGCACGGCGGCCCGGACGCGCGCCGTTCGCCCCCCGGGCCGCACCGTCCCCGGCTCGGCCTCCCCGGACGCGTCCGCCGCCGCACCCTCCACGGGCTCCTCAGGCCGATCCTTCCGCTCCATAACGGGACTCCGGTTCCATTAATAGGGTTCTCTTGCTAGGTTGGGACCACCTTAACGGTTCTGCGGTCCCATTACGGTCGTAGGCCTCGTCGTCCACCGGAGGGAAGTCGTCATGGAGTACAGGCAGCTCGGAACGTCCGGCCTCAAGGTCCCCGCCCTGAGCTTCGGGGCCGGCACCTTCGGCGGCAGCGGGCCGCTCTTCGGCGCCTGGGGCACCACCGACGCCCAGGAGGCCCGCCGGCTGGTGGACATCTGCCTGGAGGCCGGGATCACCCTCTTCGACACCGCCGACGTGTACTCGGCCGGAGCATCCGAGGAGGTGCTCGGAGCGGCGATCAAGGGCCGCCGCGACCGGGTGCTGCTGTCCACCAAGGCCGGACTGCCCGTGGGGGACGGCCCCCAGGACGCCGGCACCTCCCGCTCCCGCCTGATCCGGGCGACCGAGGACGCCCTGCGCCGCCTCGGCACCGACCACATCGACCTCTTCCAGCTGCACGCCTTCGACGCCGCCGTCCCCGTCGAGGAGGTGCTCGCCACCCTCGACCAACTGGTCCGCTCCGGCAAGATCCGCTACGTCGGCGTCTCCAACTTCGCGGGCTGGCAGCTGATGAAGTCCCTGGCGGCGGCCGAACGGCACGGCTTCCCGCGCTACGTCGCCCACCAGGTCCACTACTCCCTCGTCGGCCGCGACTACGAGTGGGAGCTGATGCCCCTCGCGCGGGACCAGGGCGTCGGGGCGATGGTGTGGAGCCCCCTGGGCTGGGGCCGCCTCACCGGCAAGCTGCGCCGGGGCCGGCCGCTGCCACCGGGCAGCCGCCTGCACCGTACGGCCGACTCCGCCCCGCCGGTCGAGGACGCGTACCTGTACGACGTGGTCGACGCGCTCGACGAGGTGGCGGCGGAGACGGGCCGGGCCGTCCCCCAGGTCGCCATCAACTGGCTGTTGCGCCGGCCCACCGTCTCCTCGGTGATCGTGGGCGCCCGCGACGAGGAGCAACTGCGCCAGAACATCGGCGCGATCGGCTGGGAGCTGACGCCGGAGCAGGTGGCCCGCCTCGACGCGGCGAGCCATCGCCCGGCCCCGTACCCGTACTTCCCGTACGAGCGCCAGGAGGGCTTCGCCCGCCTCAACCCGCCGATGATCGCCCGGGGTTGACGGCCCGCCCGCCCCGCCGGGGTCAGCTCTCCAGAGCGGGGCCCAGGTCCAGGGCGGCGAGCCGCTCGGGGTCGGTGAGGACGTCGAGCGCGGTGATCAGGCCGCCCCTGACGGTGAAGGCCATCACCGAGACCACCCGGCCGTCCACCAGCGAGACCACCCCGGGGGTGCCGTTGACCAGGACCGGCCGGGCGTCCGAGGCGAGCCGGGCGAACAGGACGGCCTGGGCGGCCACTTCGGCCGCGCCCCGCCGCAGCAGGCTCGACAGGAGGGCGCCGCCGCCGGAGCGGGCCACGACCTCCGGATCCAGGTCGGCGTGCGACCAGGGCGGAGCGGTTCAGCTTGAACCAGGCCTCCCGCACGGCGTCCGCCGCGTCGCCGAGCGAGCCGAGCATGCGGTACGCGACCGCCCGCAGATGGGGGCGGTACGCGTCGAACCGTCCCGCCAGAGCGTCGTTTCCGTTCACCTGTCACATCCCCGTGTAGTGATCGGTCCGTCGGACCGGCGCCCCGGGCGTGTCCGCGCCCCCCGCCGGCGGCGACGCCCGGCCCGTCCCGGACGGTAATCGGCGCCGCCGGCCCCCGCCCGGGGATGGTCCGCACCCGACCACCCGCCCGACCGCCCGCCCGACCCCCGTCAGAGGTCGGCGGGGTCCCAGAGCAGCGGAAACGTGGCGCGACCGGTCCGGTCCGCCCAGGCGAGGCGCTCGCGCAGGACCGGCCGCCGCTCCTCGGGGCAGCGCGCGAGCAGGCCGGTCAGCAGGGCGCGCATCCTCAGCAGGGCCATCGGGGAGTCGGCGGCGGCGTGCAGGACGTCGTCCACGGCCGTGCGGACGTACCGCTCCCAGCCGGGCACGGGGACGAGCACGCGCGGCGTGCCCCCGGCGTCGGCGAAGGCGCCGATCTCCAGGTCCCGGCCGGCGAGCCGGGTCAGCAGGGCGTCCGTGCGGTCCAGGCTCTCGACCGCCGTGGCCGGGTCGTTGACGGCGGGGGAGAGGGCGCGGAGCGCGATGTCGGCGAGCAGCCGCAGCGGCAGTTCCGGATCCTGGTCGAAGGTCCGCTCCACCCCGGTCCCCACGGCGCGCCCCAGAGCCGCCTCGATCGCCTCCACGGCCGTGCTCCCCGCCGGGCCCTCGCAGGTGACCTCGGCGAAGGGGGTGCCCCGGGACACGGTCCGACCCGGCGGCACCAGGAACGTCACGCACCCGCCGTGCGTCGCCGCCGCGCGGACCAGGGCCGGCACGTCGATCTGCTGGATCACGGCCGCGGGTCCCCGCCAATGGTGGGTACGGGTCCCGGCGGCGCTCGGGGCCGGCGGCGGGGCGGCGGGGCGCGGGCCGTCGTACGGGCGCTGGTAGAGGTCGTCGTAGAGCCGGTCCGCGCGGGTGGTGACGGCGGTCAGCGCGTGGGCGAGCTGGATCGAGTGGAAGGCCTTGGTCTGGAGCGTGCGCATCATGCCGAGCGCGCACAGGGCCAGGAGCGCGGCCACACACGGGACGAGCGCCGAGACCTGGGGGCTCGTACCGATGGACATCCCCGAGGTCACGCTGAAGACGAACACCCCGACGGTGAAGGCGTACGCGCGCCAGACGATGGGCTCCTCCCGGAAGAGCCCCAGGCGCGGGGAGAAGCTGCTCGCGGAGAACTGCACGACCAGGAAGAGCATCGAGTAGATGATGCTCACCAGGCTGACGACCCCGAAGCCGATCGTGAAGAGCAGGGTCACCGCCTGGCCGGACGACACCCGGGGCCCCACCGCGACCAGCGGGGACATCAGGCCCAGCAGCAGCCCGCCGACCGCGCAGACGAGCTGCGACAGACCTCGGCGCACTGCACGGTTCGGCCGCTGGAAGGGCGTACGGCGCCGGCGCGGCCTCCGGGGGGCCGGGAGGGCGGCGACATCGACAGGGCCTGGCATCGGGGCTCCACTCTGCGCGCGACCTGGGGGTCGGGGGCGCCGCGGGGGCTTGGGCGGTCGGGGCGCCCCCGGGGCCGGCCGGACGGGGCTCCGCCCCCTCCGGCCCCTTCGCCTCTAGGTCCGCGCCCTCCGCGTCCGTCCCTCGTCGACCCGGCCACCGGCCGCCAGCAGCGCGAGGACCGCGAGCACCGCGAGCAGGATCAGGACCAGCATCAGCACGACCGCGACCGTCGGGTGGTTCCACAGGGCGAACACGAGCGCGACGACGAGCAGCGCGCCGATGGTGATCCACCGACGGTGCGCCTCCACCCAGCGGCCCGCGCTCCCCGTCCGGACCCCGTGGTCGGCGGCCCAACGCGCCACTCCGTCCGCCGACCGCTCGGCGCTCCCGCGCACTCCGCGCGGGAGCCCGCCCGCGCCCGAGAGGTACGCGCCGAGGGCCACGACGATCCCGAGGACGAGCGCGGTGCGCAGCGCGGCCCGCAGGAAGTGCACCAGGGTGTCGAAGATGGCCGCGGCGGCGTCCCGGGACTGGACCTGCTCGGGGAGGTGGTCGAGGTAGTACCGGCGGGCGACGACCAGACCGATGGCGATGAGCAGGCAGGCGAAGGCGGAACCGAGCGCCACGGTCACCAGGCCCCGGCGCCTGCGCCGCGCGAGGAACACTCCGGCCGCGCCCAGGAGCACGGTGAGGACGGGGAGCCAGTTGCCGATCACGTCCAGGAGGTGGACGGCGCCCCTGATCTTGCCCAGCTTGTCGGAGTGGAAGAGCACCATCTGCTTGTCGACGTCGGGGATCTTCTCGGCGGGGGACACCCCGGCCTTCACCAGGTCCTGCTTGACGGCGTCCACGGCCGCGCCGACGTCCAGGGTCACCGTCCCGCCCTCGACCTCCACCGGGCCCCGGCCGTGGCCGGTCAGGGCGCGGACCACGGAGGCGTGCCCCACCCGGTTGGCGCGGGTCCAGACCTTCTCGAACCGCTCGCTCCCGACGAACCGGGTGGCGACCTTGCGCACCGCCGCGTCGGCGGCCTCGTCCAATTGGGGCCCGAGCGCCTTGACGGCCGTACCCACCCGGGGCGGCAGCCCTTGAGACTCCAGCCACTTCGCCAGGTCGGAGGCGACCTGCGGCCCGTCGACCCTCACGTCGGCGGCTCCGGCGATGCGCCCGACGGCGGCCGCCTCGACGGCCGGGTCGGAGGCGAGGGGCGCGACGGTGGCGACGTACCGGTCGGTGTCCAGCACGATGTCGTGGACCCATACGGTGATCAGGGACAGGGGGACGAGCAGGCAGGTCAGCGTGATCAGCACGGCCGACAGCCCGCCGCGCACGATCCGCCAGGCCCCTCCGGCCCCTCCGGCCCCTCCGGCCCCTCCGGCCCCTCCGGCTCGGCCGCCCGCGTCGCCCGGTCCTCCGGCCCGGCCTGCCGCCGTGCCGGCCCCGCTCGCCCGGCCCGGTCCGCTCGCGCCGCCCGGTCCTTCAGGGCCCTCGGAAGAACCGTCGGACGGCAGGCTCATGACGCTCCCGGGGGCTCGGACAACACGGAACACCGCATGCCCATTCCACCCGTCCCCCACCGGCCCCGCACGTCCGCTTACTCCCCCCGTGTCTCACCCGGGAGGAGGGAGGGGAGGAGCGGAGGGCCGGGCGGGGCGGTGGGCTCGGTCAGGAGTCTTCGGGCGGCGTTGCCGCGGCGCGACGGAACTCGGCGTTGATCCGCTGGGCCTCTTCGAGCTGGTCCTCAAGGATCACGATCCGACAGGCGGCCTCGACCGGCGTGCCCTGGTCGACGAGTTCCCGGGCGCGGGCGGCGATGCGCAGCTGGTAGCGGGAGTAGCGCCGATGACCGCCCTCGGAGCGCAGCGGGGTGATCAGGCGGGCCTCTCCGATGGCGCGGAGGAAGCCGGGTGTGGTGCCGAGGAGCTCGGCGGCCCTGCCCATCGTGTAGGCGGGGTAGTCATCGTCGTCCAGCCGGCCGCCGAGCGAGTCATCCGCTGTCATCTGCACCTCTTCGTGGGGGAACGCGTCGAGGGCCCGGCTGCCGTCCGACCTCGGGACCCCGAGGGAAGTCAACACCATCGACCCGCCCCACCGCCGCGCCGCCCTGGGTGAGGCCCGCGGGAGTGCCGCCGCGGCGGCGCCCGGATACGCCGAAGAGGGCGGTGCGGGCCCGACCGGCATCCGCCGGCCCAGCCCCCACCGCCCTCCACTCGTGACCGTTCGCCCCTCCGCGGTCCTCCCGCGGCTCGGTGTCCGGCCCGACGCTCGCGCGTCAGGCGGACATCGGGCTCCCGAGCAGCGCGGACGCCGTCTCGAAGGGGGTGAGCCTGCTCGCGGGCACCGGCGCCGGGGCCAGGTCCCGGCAGGTGAACCCGAGCTGGGTCATGGCCCGGACGACCTCGGCGGCGCTGAAGTCCCTGCGGTCCTGGCGGGTGACGACCTGGCCCACCTGCTTGACGGGGTAGGTGCGACGTCCGATGATCACGGACTCGCCGACGACGGGCTCGGGCTTGATCCCCTTCATCGACTCGATCACCCCGTTCTTGGTCAGGTCGAACGGGAAGCGGGCGATGACACAGCGCATGGTGCCTCACAGGAAGAGGAAGCGAGGGGCGCGCTCACCGCGCCCGAGGGCAGGAACGAACGATCGTACGTGCGGGCGTGCCGACCGTTACGCGGCGGCGGCGTCGCCGGACGGCCGACGCTGCGGGGTGCGGCGTCCGGGCGTACCGGGACGGCGTCCGCCGCGCGAGGAGCCACCGCGCGAGGAGGCGCCGCGGGTACGGCGCTCCGAGACCGGTGCGGTGATCGTGACGGGCACGCCGGAGGGGGTCTGAGCACCGGTGATGCGGTGCAGCGCCTCCTCGCCGGAGCGGACCTGGGTGGTGTGCGGGGTGATCCCGGCGGTCGCCATCAGCCGGTCCATCTCGCGCCGCTGGCGGGGCATGACCAGGGTGACCACGCTGCCGGACTCGCCGGCGCGGGCGGTACGGCCGCCGCGGTGGAGGTAGTCCTTGTGGTCGGTCGGCGGGTCCACGTTGACGACCAGGTCGAGGTTGTCGATGTGGATGCCGCGCGCGGCCACGTTCGTGGCGACGAGCACGGTGACGTGCCCGGTCTTGAACTGGGCGAGCGTCCGGGTGCGCTGCGGCTGGGACTTCCCACCGTGCAGCGAGGCGGCCCGTACGCCGCTGTTCAGCAGGTGGGTGGTCAGCTCGTCCACGGCGTGCTTGGTGTCCAGGAACATGATCACCCGGCCTTCGCGGGCCGCGATCTCCGTGGTCGTGGCCTGCTTGTCGGCGCTGTGCACGTGCAGGACGTGGTGCTCCATCGTGGTGACCGCACCGGCGGAGGGGTCCACCGAGTGCACGACGGGGTCCGTGAGGTAGCGACGGACCAGGAGGTCGACGTTGCGGTCCAGGGTGGCGGAGAACAGCATGCGCTGGCCCTCCGGGCGGACCTGGTCGAGCAGGGCGGTGACCTGGGGCATGAAGCCCATGTCGGCCATCTGGTCGGCCTCGTCGAGGACGGTGATGGCGACCTGGTTCAGCCGGCAGTCGCCGCGGTCGATGAGGTCCTTGAGTCGTCCCGGAGTGGCGACGACCACCTCGGCGCCGCCGCGCAGCGCGGAGGCCTGACGACCGATGGGCATGCCGCCGACGACCGTCGCCAGCCGCAGCCGCAGGGCGCGGGCGTACGGGGTGAGCGCGTCGGTGACCTGCTGCGCCAACTCACGCGTCGGTACGAGGACCAGCGCGAGGGGTTGCCCGGACTCGGCGCGCTGTCCGGCCGTACGGGCCAGCAGGGCCAGGCCGAAGGCCAGGGTCTTGCCGGAGCCGGTCCGGCCGCGGCCGAGGGCGTCACGGCCCGCGAGGGTGTTCGGGAGGGTGGCGCCCTGGATCGGGAACGGCACGCTCATGCCCTCGGAGGTGAGGGCGGTGAGCAGCGCGGCCGGCATGTCCAGGTCGGCGAAGGCCTCGACGGCGGGCAGCGGGGGCGTGATCGTCTCGGGCAGGGCGAACTCGCCCTGGACACCGGAGCTGCGCCGGCCGTAGCCGCCGGAGCGGCCCGACTGGCCACCGCCGGAGCGGGAGGGGGCGCCGAAACGGGCGGGAGCGCCGGAACGACTGCCGCCACCCTGTCCGTAGCCGGTCTTGCCGGTGCTACGGCCACGAGTGGCGGAGAAACGCTCGTTCGTACGGGTGCGATTCAAGTGGGAATACCTTCCTCGATACGGCGCATATCAAGGAATTCCCGCGGCGCCCGGAATCGGGCGCGGAGAATTGCAAGTACGGGCCGAATGGAATGCGAAATCGGAGCGGGCCGCCGGGTGTGGCGTGCCGTCGCGCGGGGGGAACCACCGGGGGACGGGAGAGGCATGCGGCCCGGGAACTGCGTGCAGCTGGGGCCCGCACCCCGAAGGATGCGGGCCCCAGCTGCGAACCGCGTATCAGCTTTAGGCGGGAACGATGTTCTCGGCCGTCGGGCCCTTCTGGCCCTGCGCGATGTCGAAGCTGACCTTCTGGCCTTCCTGGAGCTCGCGGAAGCCCTGGGCGGCGATGTTCGAGTAGTGGGCGAACACGTCAGCGCCGCCACCGTCCTGCTCGATGAAGCCGAAACCCTTTTCCGCGTTGAACCACTTCACGGTGCCAGTAGCCATGTCATATCTCCTTTGGGGCAGTACAACGGCGCCCACACTGTGTGGACTCCGTGTCGCTGCGATGATTACCCCGTCCGGAAATGACCGGAAAGCATTTTGGGAACCACAACTGCAACTGGAATCGACAGTAGCACGTCCAGACCGTGTGGGTCCGGTAAATTACTCCAACTTCTTCGATGCGGCAATAACTTTCGACTCGCGGCCGATTAAATTCTCATCCGGCCGAGGCAGATTTGCGGGCCGGGCCGAGGGAGTCCACGTCCTCCATGAAGCCGAGCATGCGGGCGTTGACCAGATCCGGGTGGTCGAGCTGGGGTCCGTGCCCGGTCGCGGCCACGATTTCGGCGCGCGCCCCGGGGATCACGCGCGGTACGCGCTCCAACTGTCGCTCCGGATGTACGAGCAGGCTGCGCTTGCCCATGATCAGGTAGAACGGCGTCCGGATGGAGCCCAGCGCGGCCTCGGACAGCGGGAGGGGGGCGGGGCGGCGGATCCGGAAGGCCCGTACGCCGGCCTGGATCCACGTTCGCAGCTCGGGGACGACGATGACCGGCTGTTCCAGCCAGGCGGCGAGGCGCGGTCGCCAGGACTTCGGGGCGTAGGTGGCGAAGAGACTGGCGAAGATCCAGACGAAGAAGCGCAGCCCCACCTTCTCCAGGCCGCCGGGGTCGAGCGTGGTCACGGAGGCGAGCCGGCCGGGCCGCAGGTGCGCCTGGTTGACGACCAGCCAGCCGCCGTAGGAGGAGCCGACGAGGTGGACCCGGTCGAGGCCGAGCGCGTCGAGAGCCTCGTCCATCCATTGCGCGGCCCGCTCCGGCTGCCACATGGGCTCGCGCTGGACGCTGCGTCCGGGGTCGCCGGGGGTGTCGAGGGCGTACACGGGGCGATCGGCGCTGAGCGCCCGGGTGTTGGGGTACCACTGCGCGGAGCATCCGCCCGAGCCGTGGATCAGCACGATCGGCGTGCGGGACTCGGCGGCGGGGTCGGTGGGCCCGTAGCGGTAGACGTGCGTGGTGCCGAAGCTCGTCTCGACGTCGGTCTCGGAGCGGATCGGCGCGCCCATCGCGTAGAGCACGTCGCAGGCGGCGAAGTAGCGCTCGCGCAGTGCCTCGTTCACGTAGCGGCCGATGTCGTGTCGTACGCGCGGCGTGTTCTCGGGCACGGGGCACCTCCGGTTGAGTTCCGTCCTTCGTGATACGACCGTACCACGATGATGGTACGGCGGTACCATGAAGAGCCGCTCGGTTTGCCCCCCGCTCTGCCCCCCCGCCCCCCCACTCGGCCGGAGAAGTTACCGATGCCCAAGCGCGTGGACCACGAGGAACGCCGTACCCAGATCGCCGAAGCGCTCGTCCGCGTCGCCGGACGGCGGGGGTTGCACGCCGTCGGCATGCGCGACGTGGCGGCCGAGGCGGGGGTGTCGCTGCGCTTGGTGCAGTACTACTTCCAGACCAAGGAGAAGCTGCTCTTCTACGGGATCCAGCACCTGACCGACCGCTTCACGGCGCGGGTGGGCGCCCGCCTCGCCGCCATCGGCCCGGAGCCGGGCCCGCGCGCGACGATCGAGGCGCTGCTGCTGGCCTCCCTGCCGACCGACGAGGAGGGGCGGACCTTCCACCTCCTCTACAGCTCCTACTCGATCCTGTCGGTGACCGACGAGGCCCTCGCCGCCCAGCCGTTCATCGACAACCCGGACGCCGCCGAGAACGCCGTCACCGGCCTGCTCGAACGGGCCCGGGCGGAAGGCCTGGCCGACCCCGGCGTGGACGCGCGCGTCGAGGCGATCAGCCTCCTCGCGATGGCGGCGACCATGGGCACGAGCATCCTCGTCGGCCAACGCGGCCCGGACGCGGCCCTCGCCGTCCTCACCCACCACCTGGACCGCATCTTCACGTCCGGGGCCGCCGGGGATGCCGGAGCCGCCGGCATCTCCGACGCCGCCCGCTCCTGATTGCGGGCTGGGAAGGCCTTGACGCCGGGCATTTGCCAGGTGATTTACGAATTCGCGGCGCACCTGCACTATGTGCGGGAGGTTCGCTCGTGGTCGTGCGCGCGGGCACGAGGGCGACGGAAGAGAAACGGGAACCATGGCGACACCCGACCGGATGGACGAGCAACTGCGGGCGCTGGGGCTCGTGGAGGCGCAACGCAAGGCAGAGGCGCTGTTCGCCGAGGTGGAGGCGCGCGGGATCGTGGCGCCGGGCGCCGGTGAACGCGAGGTCAGCGACCGCGTCCGGGACCTCGCGAACGAGATGTTCGGAACGACGAAGCACTGGCACAAGCGGATCGTCCGCTCGGGCCCGCACACGCTGTTCCCCTACCGGGAGAACCCGCCGGACCGGCTCATCGGCGAGGACGACATCGCCTTCGCGGACTTCGGGCCGATCTTCGAGGAGTACGAGGCCGACTTCGGCCGCACCTTCGTCCTCGGCGGCGACCCGCACAAGCTCCGGCTGCGCGACGACCTCCCCGAGGTGTTCGCGGCCGGCCGCGAGGCCTTCCGGGCGGACCCGGGCATCACGGGCGCCCAACTCCACGCGGAGATGGCCCGGTTGGCCGCCGGGGCCGGGTGGACCCTGGGCGGTTGGCACGCCGGGCACCTCGTCGGGGAGTTCCCGCACGAGAGCATCGAGGGCGCCCACGAGGACTCGTACGTCACCCCCGCCAACAACACCCCGCTGCGCCGCACCGACCGGGCCGGCCGGCGGTGCCACTGGATCCTGGAGGTCCACCTGACCGACCCCGAGCGGGGGTACGGCGGCTTCTACGAGCAACTGCTCGACCTCGCCTGACGCGCCCGAGGGCCCGCACCGTCCGGTGCGGGCCCTCGGTCCTGCCGCGTCGAGCGGGTGCGATCAGGCGGTGGCGAGGGAGATCTCGGTCGACTTGATCAGGGCGACGACGGAGGTGCCGGCGGTCAGACCGAGCGCCTCGACGGCGTCCTTGGTGACGGCGGCGGTCAGCTCGCCACCCTCGACGGCGACCTTGACGGAGCCCATGGCGCCACCGGTCGCTACGTCGGTGACGGTGCCCGCGATCTGGTTGCGGATGGAGATGCCCTCGACCGGGCCGGTCGCGAGGGAGACCTCGGTGGACTTCACGAGCGCCTTGACGGCGGTCCCCTCGGCGAAGCCGAGGTCCTTGACGGCGTCGGTGGTGATGGCGGCGGTGATGTCCTGGCCGCCCGCGAGACGGACCTTCACGGTCGACATGGCCTCACCGGCCGTGACGGAGGTGATGGTGCCGGGGATCTGGTTGCGGATGCTCAGGGACATGAAGAAACGCCTCACAAACAACTCGGGGGACGGCAGGCCCTGTTCCGGGCCCGCGTTATTTTCGACGCTACTCCACGAAGAATGCGGACGCGCGGAGTGCATCGCATTCGCCAGGCGAATGGCCCCTTTCGGGTCGCGGATTCGCACGACGTGGACATTCCGGCCCGCCCGGCCCCATCAGCGCCCCTGACCAGCGACTTTGCTCGCCCAATTCCGAGCCGGTGACTATTGCGGCCGACACGGCCCACGAAATCGCAGATGCGCCCCCTCCTTATTCACCCCCCACAGGTGCGGTACACCAACACCACGCGCTGCGCGCTTTTGCCGGGAGGGCACGGGGTCGCTCACGGGGACCCGAGGACACTCCGCGCGATCGGCTGCGCCGGCCTGGACATCACGGTCGCGCTCGGCCTCGACCGTCGCGTGCCCGAGGACCGCCTGCGCGTACTCCTCGACGGCGTGGACGCCAGGACGCTGAGGTTCTTCCGGGCCGACCTCGCCGGCTTCGCGCTCCGCGCCACGGACCTGGACTGGTCCTTCGGCAGTGGCACCCCGCTCCTCGCGCCCGCCCAGGACCTCCTCCTGCTCGCGTACGGCCGCAAGATCCCGCTCCCCGGCGCGCCCGGCCGCTGACCTGGGCGGGCGTCAGCGGCCGGAGGCGCTCCAGCGGGTCTCGCCGTCGACCAGGGTGTCGGACGCGGTCAGGCCGAGTGCGCGGGCGACCCCCGCGGACGCGGCGTGGTCGGGGTGGATGTGGGCGGACAGCTCGGACACCCCACGGGTGCGCAGCCACCCGGCGACGGCGCGGGCCGCCTCGACGGCGTAGCCGTTGCCCTGGTGCTCGACGCCCGTCACCCAGGCCAGCGAGGCTTCGAGCACGCCGTGCCCGGCCCGGTACACGGTCGCCTGGACCGTCCCGACCAGCCGGCCGTCCTGCGACCGGCGCAGCATCCAGTTCAGCCAGCCCTGGCTGCCGTCCGGCGACCGCCCGGTGGACTGGCGGCCGTACCGGGCCCGTAGCTCCGCGAGCGAACTCGGCTCCCCGCCGGTCCAGGCGTGCAGCCGTACGTCGTCGAAGAGCGCGAAGGCCTCCTCCGCGTGCGCGCCGCGGAGGGGTTCGAGCGTGAGCCGCGTCGTCACCAGGGGATCGGCGGCGGGCCAGGAATCGGAGGAACCCATCCCCGGACCCTACTTTCCGCACGCGTCACCAGGACGCGGCCGGTTCGCACGAGCGCGCGGCGCGGTCCGGCGCTCCGAACCACAGCCGCAGGGCGTCGGCGAGGCCGTCCCCGGCGTTCACCGCGTCCCCGGCGTCGGACGCCCAGGCGACGATTCCGTCCGGGCGGACGAGCAGGCCGGCCGACTCCGGTCGGCCGGGGCAGGTGGCGCAGGGCGCGGGCCTGCGGTTCCGGCCGCATCAGCGCGATCTGCGCCCGGGTCCATTCGAGGACCCGGGCCACGATCGGACGCCGTTCGGCCGTGAACGTGTCCAGCGGCGCTTCCGGTGCCCGGCCGCTCACGACCGCCGCGAGCTTCCAGCCGAGGTCCATCGCGTCCCCGATGCCGAGGTTCGGCCCTTGGCCGCCGAACGGCGAGTGGACGTGCGCGGCGTCGCCTGCCGGCCCGCGCTGACGCATTCGCCGGAGGAGGCCGCGCCGTGGAGGCAGAGCCCTGGCCGCCGGCTCGTGAGCACTACTCCCGGGGGAGTACGGGAGGGCACGGGACGCCCGGGGGAGTAGGGGCGATCTCCTGCGTCGGCGTGAGGGAACGGCCCTTCGGGGGCGGGACGCTGGAGACGACCGGGCGGCCATCGGGGCCGCCGGGCCGAGTCCGTGCGGAGGGGCCCGAGATGGGGCAGGCGAGTCGAACAGGTGGGTACCGCAGGGTGATTCCCTGGGGCGTGCTGGTGATGTGGGCGATCGTGATCGCCGTCGCCGGGTCGTTCGCGGGCAGGCTCGGGGACGTACAGCGCGACCGGACGGCGGACTACCTGCCGGCGGGGGCCGACTCGACGCGGGTGGCCAGGCTCCAGGAGGAGCTGCCCGGCGGCGAGGTGACCGGCGCGCTCCTCGTCTACCACCGCGACGGCGGGCTGACCGCCGCCGACCGGACCACCGCCGACCGGCAGGTGGCGGCGGTCACGGTTCCGGCGGGTACGGCGGGTACGGCGGGTACCCCGGGTACGACAGGGCCGTCCGTGTCGCCGCTCGCCGGGTCCAAGGATCCCCGGGACTTCGGCGCGGTCCTCCGCGGACCCGGCATCGCGTCCGCCGACGGCGCCACGCTCATGTACGCGGTGTCCACGGCCGCGCCCGGCACGGACGACGCGGCGAAGAAGGCCTTCGTCGACGGGGTACGGGCCCATGCGCGAGGCGCCGACGGGCTGACCGTCCGGGTCGGCGGCGAAGGCGCCGTCGAAGTCGACGCCAAGGAGGTGTTCGGCTCCATCGACGGGACGCTGATGCTGGCGACCGGCCTGGTGGTGGCCCTGCTCCTGATCCTCACCTACCGCAGCCCGGTGCTGTGGCTGGTGCCGCTGTTGGTGGTCGGCGCGGGCGCGGTGTGCGCGCGGGCCGCCGTGTACGGGCTCGCCTCGGGCTTCGGGCTCACCGTGACCAGCCAGAGCGCCGGGATCATGACGGTCCTGGTCTTCGGAGCGGGCACCGACTACGCGCTGTTGCTCGTCGCCCGCTACCGCGACGAGCTGCGCCGTACCCCCCTTCCGTACGACGCGATGCGCACCGCGCTGCGCGGTTGCGGGCCGGCGGTGCTGGCCTCCTGCGGGACGGTCGTGGCGGGGTTGGCCTGCCTGCTCGCCGCCGACCTCAACAACATCCGCGGCCTCGGCCCGGTCGGCGCCGTGGGCGTCCTGTGCGCGCTGATCGCGATGATGACGTTGCTGCCGGCGGTCCTGGTGCTGCTCGGACGGCGTGTCTTCTGGCCGTTGATCCCCGCGTACGGGAGTGAACCCAAGCAGCGCGGAGTCAACGTCTTCGCCGCCATGGGCGGTTCGGCGGGCAAGCGGCCGGTCGCGGTGCTCGTGACGGGAGTCGTGCTGCTCGGCGCGCTGGCGCTCGGTGTGTTCAACCTGCCCGGGGCGCTCAAGAGGGAGGACAGTTTCACCGACAAGCCCGAGTCGATCACCGCCATGGGAACGCTGGCCGAGGCCTTCCCGGATCGCAGCAGCCGCCCCGTCGAGGTGATGGCGCCCACGGGAGCCGCCGACCGGATCCTCGCCGAAGCCAGGTCCGTCGAAGGCGTCGCGGGCGCCGAGAAGGGCCGGAGCGGCGGCGGCTGGACCGAGATCGCCGTCACCACCGAAGCCGCGCCGGATTCCGCGGGGGAGAGCGCCGCCATCGAACGGCTACGGGCCGCGCTCGACGGCGCGCACGTGGGCGGCGCCGGCGCGCAGCAACTCGACCTGGCCACCACCAACGCCCACGACCGCCTGCTCGTCATCCCGCTCGTCCTCGCCTCGGTGCTGCTCGTGCTCGTCCTGTTGCTGCGCAGCCTGGTCGCCCCGCTGCTCCTGGTCACCGCCGTGGTGCTGGTGTGGGGCGCGGCGATGGGCATCGGCGGCCTGGTCTTCGGCCCGGTGTTCGGCTTCACCGGCGTCGACCCGGGGCTGCCCCTGCTGACCTTCGTCTTCCTGGTCGCCCTCGGGGTCGACTACGGCATCTTCCTGATGCACCGCACCCGCGAGGAGACCCGGGCCGGCGTCGAGCCGGGCCGAGCCGCGCTGATCGCGCTCCGCACCACCGGCGGCGTGATCGCCTCGGCCGGGATCGTCCTGGCGGCGACCTTCGCGGTCCTCGCCTCGCTGCCGCTGGTGATGTTCGTGGAGATGGGTACGGTCGTCGCGGTCGGGGTGATCCTGGACACCTTCCTCGTCCGCACGTACCTGGTGACGAGCGCCAGTGTGCTGCTCGGCCGCGGGGTGTGGTGGCCGGGCCGGCCTTCCGCCGCCCCGGCCCGGGCTTCCGCACCCGCGCCGGAACTGGTCGGCGACCGGCGGCGAGGGTGACGATGTCCGGGTGGCAGAAGTGACCGACCCCCCGAGCGCGGCCGCGCGCGTCCTGCGCGTACTCCACCAGGACCCCCTGGCGACCGCGCACCCGACGCGGAACGACGCGGTGATCGCGGCCGGTGTCGCCCTGCTCTGCGGGGTGGTGGCGTACGCCGACACCGCGATGAGACCGGACGCGCTCGGGTGGACCCTGCTCGCCTGCTCGGCCCTGCTCCTGGTGTGGCGGCGGCGCCACCCGCTCGGGGTGATGAGCGCGGCCGTCGCCTGCATCGCCGCGTACCAACTGCTCGACAACGCCCACGCCGCCCCCGTGCCGGCCGCGATACTCGCCCTGTACACCGTGGCCGCCACCGGCACCGTCCGCCGGACGGTGGTGGTCGGCGTGTGCGTCGTGGGCTTCGCGGTGACCGCCATGTCCTCCAACGGTGTCCACCGCGCCCTGGACGTCCTGCGCACCTCGGGATGGCTGGTGGCGGCCCTGGTGCTCGGCGTCGCCGTACGCAACTACCGCAAGTACCTCGCCGAGGAGAGCGCGCGGGTCGGCCAGGCCAACGACCGCAAGATCGCGGAGGAACGCCTGCGCATCGCTCGCGACCTGCACGACCTGCTGGCCCACAGCATCACTCTGATCGGCGTCCGGACGTCGGTCGCCGCCCACGTCCTCACCGTGGACCCGGACCGGCTCGACCGGGCGGCGATCGCCGAGGCGCTGGACTCCATCGCCGACACCTGCCGCGAGGCCCGCGCGGAGCTACGTACCACCCTGACCGTCCTCCGCGCCGACGAGCACGGGCCGCTGCCGGACCTCGCGGGGCTGCCCGATCTGGTCCGTACGGCCGAGGCGGAACTGACCGTGGACACCGACGGGGCGCACGTCCCGCCGGCCGTGGGGGCCGCCGCCTACCGCATCGTCCAGGAGTCGCTCACCAACGCCGTCCGCCACGCGGGTCCCGCCGCCACCGTCCGGGTCCGCGTGGCGGCGGCGGACGGGGCCCTGCGGCTCACCGTCAGCGACGACGGCCGGGGCCCCGGAGCGGGCTCCGCCACCCCGGGTTTCGGCATCGTCGGCATGGGCGAGCGGGCCCGCAGCGTCGGCGGCACCGTGCGGACGGGCCCCCGCTCCGGCGGCGGCTTCGAAGTGACGGCGACCCTGCCGCTCCCACCGCCGCCGCCCTCGCCGCGCGCACCGCTCCCGACCCTTCCGCCCCTCACACCCCTTCCGCCCCGTTCCCCGGAGGCATCCACGTGACCACACCACCGGACGGTCAGGACCGCGTCATCCGGGTGCTGCTCGCCGACGACCAGACGCTCGTACGGGCGGCCTTCGCGATGCTCGTCGAATCGGCGCCCGACATGGCGGTCGTCGGACAGGCGGGCAACGGGCGGGAAGCCGTGGAACTGGCCCGCACCGAGCGGGCCGACGTGGTCGTCATGGACATCAGGATGCCGGGCACCGACGGCATCGAGGCGACCCGGATGATCGCCTCCACCGAGGACCTCGCCGGGGTGAAGGTGCTGGTCCTCACGACGTACGACACCGACGAGAACATCGTCGAAGCGCTACGGTCCGGGGCCGCCGGCTTCCTCGTGAAGGACACCAGACCGGCCGAACTCCTCGCGGCCATCCGCACGGTGGCCGGCGGCGAGTCCCTCCTTTCACCGGGCCCCACGGCCCGCCTGATCGCCCGGGTGCTGCGCGCCCCGAGCCCCGTCCCGGCCCCCGCCGCCCTCGCCCCGCTCTCCGCCCGGGAACGGGAAGTCCTCACCCTCGTGGCCCGGGGCCTCAACAACACGGAGATCGCCGACGCCCTCGCCCTGAGCCCCCTCACGGCGAAGACCCATGTGAGCCGCATCATGGGCAAGTTGGGCGCCCGCGACCGCCCTCAGCTCGTGATAGCGGCATACGAATCCGGCCTCGTGGTCCCAGCAGCCCACGAGGCCTGACCCGCCCCCTGCCCGACCGGGCGGGGGCCGCCGGCTCAGGTCGCACGGCCGGTCGCAGAGGCCTAAGGGCTGTCCCGTAATCCCTGGTGGGCGTGCGGGCCTGCCCGCGGCGGCGGCCCTGCTGCTCGCCGCCCTCTGCACGGGAACCGCGACCGCTGCCGGCCCCGGCGTCCTGGCCCGGCTGGACTTCGACCCGGCCACCGTGGCGAAGCTGCACGCGGCCGTCACGAAGGTCATGAAGGAGACCGGGATCCCCGGTCTGAACGTCGGTGTGTGGATTCCGGGCCGTGGCGCGTACGAGAGGTCCTTCGGGACCACCGACACGAACCGGCGTGCCCAATGGGGCGCACATCACCGTCCGTCAACTCGCCCAACTGCGCAGCGGTCTCTTCGACTACGACGACGACGACGAGCAGTGGCTCGCGGACCTGCGGGCCCACCCCGAGCGCGTCTACACCCCGCGCCAACTCCTCGACATCGCCTTCGCCCACCCGCCGACCTTCGCCCCGGGCGCCACATGGCAATACAGCAACACCAACCTCGTCCTCCTCGGCCTGCTGGTCGAGAAGGTCAGCGGGCAGCCGCTCGGCGACTACCTCCAAGAGCACGTCCTCGCACCGCTGAAGCTGAACAACACGTCCCTGCCCACGAATGCCACGATCCCGGCCCCGTACGTCCACGGCTACACCGATTTCACGCCCGACGGCGCCGTCACCGATGCCACCGGTTGGAACCCCTCCTGGGCCTGGGCCACCGGGTCGATGATCTCCACCATGAAGGACATGCACACCTGGATCCCCGCCCTGTTGGACGGCCGGCTCCTCACCAAGGCGACACAGGCCGAACGCCTCAACACCCTCCCGACGGGCGTCCCTCGCGTCTCCTACGGCCTCGGGCTCCTCGACACCTACGGCTGGCTCGGCCACACCGGAGCCATGCCGGGATACGAGGCGATAGCCGCCCAGTACCCCACGGACAAGGCCGTCCTCGTCGTACTCGTCAATTCCAACGTGGACCACGAGGGGAAGAACCTCGCGTCCACCATCGCCAGAACGGTCACCTTGATCGCCACCCCCAACCACCCGTGGCCCACCCCGACAGTCGCCAAACCGGAGTAGCTTCCGGCGTAGCCCGTGTTGGCCGCTGGTTGCCGCTCCTACTGGCACGTTGTGGCACGGACCTGCCGAGATACCGAGCGGGGCCGGAGAGGTCCAGGCAACGAAGCAGGCCCAGGTCGCTGACCCGGGCCGCCCGGAATGCCTACGAGTCGGCGCCGCGGGTCGGCGGCTGTAGTCCCCGTATTCGCAACCGGTCAGCCGCATGGGCTCGTCGACCGGGCCACATGGCCCCAGCCTTCTTGGTCCCGAGTCCGCGCGGCCAGAAGGCCTGGCCGGGCTCCTGGATCTTCGCCGCTCGGGCGTCGCGAGCATCATTGGGCGAAGCTCCTGCTGTTCCGTGACCCACGTCACATCTATTTCCTGTCAGGAATCGGGCCGTTGTTCCGCTCAAGTCACCGAGAGCCAAGCGAACCGACAGGAGCAAGACATGAAGCACCGCATCGTCGTCCTCGGCGCCGGCTACGCCGGGGCCTACGCGGCCGGGACCCTGGCCCGTCGGCTGTCCCCGGCGGACACCGAGGTCACCGTGGTCAACGCCGAGCCGGACTTCGTCCAGCGGCTGCGGCTGCACCAGCTCGCGGCCGGCCAGGAGATCGAGGCTCCACAGCTCGCCGACGTCTTCGCGGGCACGGAGATACGGCTGCGCCTGGCCCGTGTCACGGTCGTCGACCCCGAGCGCCAGGTCGTCGCTGTGGCCGACGCCGACGCCGACGGCGGCGGCGAGCTCGGCTACGACACGCTTCTCTACGCGCTCGGCAGCCACGGTGACGACCGCGGCGTCCCCGGCGTGGCCGAGCACGCCTTCGACGTCGCAGCCCGGCCCTCCGCGCTGCGCCTGCGGGAGCGCCTGGACAGCCTGGAGAAGCGGGGCCAAGGCGTGAATGTGCTGGTCGTCGGCGACGGGTTGACCGGCATCGAGACCGCCACCGAGATCGCCGAATCCCGGCCCGGCCTGTCGGTGGCGCTGGTCGCCCGGGGTGAACTGGGCGCCCAGCTCTCCGCCGGAGGCCGCGGCCACCTGCGCCAGGTCTGCGACCGACTGGGCGTCACCGTCCTGGAGCACACCAGCGTCGAAGCCGTCGAAGCGACGCGGGTGCTGTGTGCCGACGGCACCGCCCTGGCGGCCGACGCGACCGTGTGGACGGCCGGTTTCGCGGTCAACCCCATCGCCGCCGCGAGCGGTCTTGAGGTCACCGAGAACGGTCGGATCGTGGTCGATCGCACCATGCGGTCGGTCTCGCACCCGAACGTCTACGCCGCCGGAGACAGTGTGTACGCCGTCGGCGACAACGGCCGGCCGCTGCCGATGTCCTGCGCCTCGGCCGGCTACACCGGCCGGCAGGCCGTGGACGCGATCGTCGGACGCCTGACCGGCAGCAAGATCGCGAACACCAAGCTGGAGTACCCGGGCAACCACATCAGCCTCGGGCGGCAGGACGGGCTTCTGCAGATGGTCGACGACGAAGGGCAGGCAAAGCCGAAGTACATGGGCGGCCGGAAGGCCGCCCGCATCAAGGCCGCCATCGTCAGGATGTCGCTGTGGGCCACCTCCCACCCGACCTTCGGCCTGCCCAAGCGCAAGCACCACGTGGCCACCGCGCCGAAGGCGTTCGCTGCCGAGAAGACGGTCGCGTAGCCGCCTACCAGCTCGCGTCTCAAGATCTTGAGCCACTCGACGCCGTGGTGACCGGCGAGTCCACCGCGGCAAACGGCAACCCGACACTCGTTCCCTGCCTGACCGGCGAACTCGAAGGCGTCCTGGCAGTCCGTGCCGAGAAGGCCCCCAACAGCGGCATCTGCTACGTCCGCAATCCGGAAGAGCTGACCGGGTCGAGTCCGAACCCCGCTCGCCCGGCGATGAACTCCCTCCTCTGAAGGAGAAGGCATGTCCACTCAGGCCGCGCCCGCAGTCGACGCGTCGCCCTCACCCTGGCCGACCGTGGCCAGGGCAGTCGCCTTGCTCACGGTGAGCATCAGCCTGCTGCTCACCGCCTTCGCCTGGCCGTCGGTACGCTCATCGGTGCATGACGTGCCGATCGCCGTCGCCGGTCCCGCCCCCGCCGTCAAGCAGATCGCGTCCGTGCTCGACCAACGGCTTCCCGACGGCTTCGAGGTCACCGAGGTAGCCGACACCGCCGCCGCCGAACAGCTGATCCGTGACCGCGAGGTGTACGGGGCGATCGACCTCAGCTCCGGCACCCCGCAGGTCATCACCGCGTCCGCCGGAAGCGCCGCCGTCGCCCAGACCTTGAACAGCATCGCGACCGGCCTCGGCCAGGCGCAGGGAACCGGCACCGCGGTCGCCGCCCGCGACCTCGTCCCGCTGCCGGCCGACGACCCGCGCGGCTCCGGACTGGCCGCCGGAGCCCTGCCGCTGGTCATGGGCGGCCTGCTCGCCGCCCTGCTGTTGACCAGGCTCGTCCGCGGCAGCGTCCGCCGCGTCACCGGAGCGCTCGCCTTCGCCGTCACCGGCGGACTTGCCGTGACGGCGATCCTCCAATTCTGGTTCGGCTCACTCGACGGCTCCTACTGGGCAAACTGCGGCGCCACCGCCCTGACCATCGCGGCTACCTCCCTGACCATCCTCGGTCTTGAGTCACTGCTCGGGTACGTCGGCTTCGGCCTCGGCGCCGCCACCATGATGCTCATCGGCAACCCCCTGTCGGGCACCGCGACCGCACCCGAGATGCTGCCCGGCTGGTCCGGCACCCTCGGCCAACTGCTTCCGCCCGGGGCCGGTGGCCAACTGCTGCGCTCCACTGCCTTCTTCGACGGTCACGGGGCCGCCCGCTCCGCCACCGTACTGGCGACGTGGCTCATACTCGGGCCGGTGCTGTGCCTGGCCGGCAACCTGCGCCGTCGCCCTGCCGTCACTGTCGAGGACACGGCCGCACAGCCGGCCACGCATGCGACGGTCTGACCCCCACAGCACCCGCCGGCTCAAGACGTGCCATCGACCGGACCGTGACGGATGCGCCTACGCGGGCACAACAGGGACCTCACCCGGGACCCTCGCGGCACGAACGACCTCTCCCCCCACCGACTCAGCGTGCAACACCCCACCCAAACAAGGGCAATGCCCCCGAGGCGAGCCTTCTGCCATACCACTTAGGGTGCTTCGCATGGACCGCACCGCCACTGATCGCTTCGACGCCATTCGGTTCGAGGCCGGCCGGAACCGGCTGGCCTCGCTGGCATACCGGTTCCTGGGCTCCGCCGCCGACGCCCAAGACGTCGTGCAGGAAGCGTTCATGCACTGGCAGGCCGCCGACCGGCAACAGATCAAGGTGCCGGAGGCATGGCTGACCAAGGTCGTCACCAACCTGTGCCTCGACCGGCTCCGCTCGGCGCAGGCCCGCCGCGAACGCACCGCCGGTGCCTGGTTCCCCGAACTGCTCCTCGACGGTGACCCGATGCTCGGCCCAGCCGACACCTTCGAGCAGCGCGAATCGGTCTCCCTGGCCATGCTGACCGTCATGGAGCGCCTGTCACCCGTTGAGCGGGCCGTCTACATCCTGCGCGAGGCGTTCTCCTACGGCCACGCCGAGATCGCCGAGATCCTCGACATCACTGAGTCCGCGAGCCAGCAACACCTCCACCGCGCCCGGACCCGCATCACCGCCACGCGCCGCCGCGGCGGCGAAGTCGACCCGGCGTCCGCCCGCAGGATCGTCGAGGAATTCCTGACCGCTGCCACCTCGGGCCGCACCGAACGGCTGGTGGCGCTGCTCACCGACGACGTGATCGCGCTCTCCGACGGCGCCGGCCTGGCTGAGAAGCTGCTGCGGTACGACACTCCGCAGCGCGTCGCCGCCGTCATGCGGGGCGGCTTCAAGCCCACGCCCGCCAAGCGGCGGCTCGCCGGCGGCGCGCCCGCCATCCACTACGCGGTCGTCAACGGCGCCCCCGCGATCCTCTTCGTCCTCGGCGGCCAGGTCTTGGGCGCCGTGACGTTCGACGTCGCCGAAGACAAGGTCGCAGCCGTGCGCGGCATTGCCGCCCCCGCCCGCCTCGTCCGCCTCACCGAGGCATGGCGGCAGCACGCCTGGGCAAACAGACCCAGTCGGCCTCTCTCGGACCCCCTCCGGAGTCTGTTTCTGACCGCTGTTGACCGCCTCTAAGGGCACGGTGGGGGCACGCGCTTCTTGGTGGTGGCCCGAAGGCTGGTGTGAGCTACCCGGACCACTCGTGTGCAGCTCACTCTGGTAGGCCGCTGACGTGCGGGATTGCTCCCGCACGGCTAACAGGTGTGCCCGGTGCCGGCCAGGAGGCCTCGTCCGGCGCGTCCGACATCACCTCGAACAGTCGGACGTGGCCCCACGGAAGAGGAGGGTGAGCCGGGCTTCGGAGAGAGGGTCCAGTCGAGCCCGGTAAAGGTCGATCACGCTGTGTATCACCAGCGTTTCGATGTATTCGGTCACCGCGCTGCGTGCGCCGACTTGGATCACCGCCTGCCGGTACTCGTCCAGCCCGTCTGCGGTGAGATGCGGGTCGCCGAGTGAACGTCGGAGAACGCGTAGCGCATGGCGGCTCCCGGTGCGTTCGGCGAGTTGCAGGGCGATCGCGGCGAGGTAGGTGGGCTTGCCCTCGCGGACGTCGGCAGTTCCGAGGAGGCGGCGACCTTCAGGGCAGACCGGGCGCCCGGGTCTTCGGCGGGTCGGCCCGCGGCACGCCATCCACACCAGGCGAATGAGGCGCGCAGACGCTTGCCGCCACGCAGTACGAAGGCGGCCAGGGGACGGGCCACCTCGTCGCAGAACACCGGGTCGAGGGATTCCGCGTCGGACTGGCGGCCGTAGAGCCATGTGGTCAGGACGGCTTCCACGGCCCCGGCGCCGTCGGAGTCCGGGTACGGCACGTGCGCGTCGCAACGGGACTTCGGCAGGGTCGGCCAACGGGCGGGGGCATGGGGTCCGCTATTGCGGGCGAGGGAGTGGCGACTTGTTCTGCTGCCCAGAGTGGCGAAGAGGACTGCTCAGGCCAGGGGTTGTAGCGGGGGTGTGCTGCCGTCCGGGCTTGTACGGCGATCGGCGCGCCGCCACTACGCCGAGGCATGGGCATCCGGCGAAAGAGGAGCGGCGGCGCGCCGTGGGAGCCTCGGGAGCGTTCGTCCGTCGGTCCGGGTGCCCTTGCGGGTGTCATCGTGCGTGGACGAATCCCGCTCCAGGGCGTTCTCGATGGGTTGTGCGTCAGCCCAAGCGGCCCTGGAGGACGGCTGTGCACTTCATGAACGTGGCATCCTTCGTGAGGGTGGTACCGAAGGCATCGTTGATACGCGCGGCACCGGCCTCCTTCAGTGCGAAGTTCGTGGATCCCACCGTGACCTCGAAAGTCGTCAGGCTCGTGGGACGGCCACTGACGCTTCCGGGCACCAGGGGGTATGCGACCTCGGCTCGTGCTCCCGTCTGAGGCGCCTGCCCTGGCCGTGTCGTTTGCGGTGTCGCGCTCAGAGCACCTAGCGGGGTTTCGCCGGACGGCTTCAGTACGTCGAGCCGAGTCCCGTCCTTGCCGACCAGGGAGATGCCGCCTTCCATGTCCAGCTTGCCCTGGAAGGTCGAGCTCATCGAACCGGACACCTTGTCGAAGCGGACGCCACCGCCGGGAAGGGCGTCGGCGGGGGCCGCGGCCGCGACGCTCATGCCCCGTTCGTTGAGTACAGCGGTCAGGGCCCCGGTGGGGAAGCAGTCGACGGTCCCGCCCGTGACGCTGCCGGCCCGTACGTCGGCGGCAAGGGCATATGAGGCCGCACTCACCGTGAGTAGGGCGCAGGCCAAAGAAATTGCATAACGGCGACGCAAGGGGACTCCGATCGTTGAATGGGGGTGGTGATCACCATAGGAGATCGAAGCTTCAATCTGGGGGGTCGAATGGGTGAATTGGTTTCGAGGGGACCGGTATTCAACATTCGGGTCATCAGGACATCTGCTTCCGGATCTGCCTGCTCGAACGCTCTCGGTAACGGGGTGCCCGTCGGTGGGCGCTGTTCGGTGCTACAGCCGGTTGTTCACGTGACGTGATGATGGGCGGGCTCGTTGGTGGGGGGCGACGCGCGGTCGTGTCATTCGTTCGGGTGTGACGCAGCCGGTCGGCGGCGTGTCCCGTGCCGACGGGCGGAGGGGTCCGACAAGGGTCGATGATCACCCGGGCGGCGGAAGTTGCCATGAGTGGCGCCCGGCGTGCGGAGCGGCAGTGCTGCGGACCGCCGCTCCGCTGGCGCGTAGGGTCACGGCCAGCCTCTTACGGCAGGCTTCGCTGCGTGATCACATGAGAAGGATATTTGGTGTCGCATTCTCTAATCGATTCTGCCGTCCTGCCGAGGGCCGGTGACAATGCATTTCGGATCGGCCTGCAACTGGTGGAGCTGCACAGCGAAGAAGCGCGGCCCCGGCAGTTCGAGATGGCAGGGCTTCAGTGGCAGCTTCTTCCCCAGGTCTTCGCTCCGACCCACACCGCGTCAACTGTGCTCTTCACCGAATGGCTGCCGTTTCCCGTGGGGGGAACCTTCCTGGAAGTGGGCTGCGGTGCCGGGGTGACGGCTGTGGTAGCCGCGTTGCAGGGGTGCTCACGGGTCACAGCCGTTGACATCAATCCGACAGCGGTGCGAAACACCGAGCTCAACGCGGCCCGCCATGGAGTGCTCGATCGCCTGCGGGTCCTGCGAAGCGACCTCTACAGTGCTGTGGCCGCCGACGAGAAGTTCGACCTGGTGTTCTGGAACTCCAATGTCATCTTCGCTCCGGACGATTTCGTCTACACCCGCGGGGTACAGCGCGCGATCTTCGACCGCAGCTACGCCGCGCACGACCGGTATCTCCGTGAGGGGCTGGGGCGACTGACGCCCGGGGGCCGGATGTTCCTGGGTTTCAACAGCCTCGGTGACGCGGGCCGCCTGACCGAGCTGGTCGCTGCATCCGGTGCGCGGATCACCGAACGTCGGCGGGCGACCCGCCACGCGGGAGGTGCCCCCGTCACGTTCCAGCTCCTCGAGGTGACGCGGTCCAGCGGCTCGAAGGCCGCGTGATCCCCGTGTACGCACCACTGGTCGCCTCGTCGATCCGTGCCCGGCCGGGGATCGTCAGCTACCTCAGGCTCGGCAAGGCACGGATGTACCACTACATCTACGGCTGGGCCCTGGGGCTGCTGCTCCTGCGATCGGAGGGCTTCCTCAGCGACGCGAGACGAGAGGACTTGCTCGCCCTGGCCTGTGTGCTGGTCGGCACCCTGGCAGTGCAGTGGAGTGCGGCGGCCGCTGACGACGTCACCGGGTACTTGAACGGCAGCGACGAGTACAACTACCGGGGCAGGCCTCGGGTGACGAGGGTCAGGAAACCTCTGATCACCGGTGAGCTGTCCCTGCCCCAGGCCGTTGGATTCGCCCTCGTCACCGGGACCGTCGGCGTCCTCGCCATCCCGGTGGGGGCGGGCATTCTGGGCTGGCGGGTACCCGTGCTGGCGATCGCGGTCGCGTTCGCCGTACAGGTCCTGGGCGTCCAGTACTCGTGCGGCATCAAGCTCAGCTACCGGCCGTTGGGGCTTGAATCGGTGATCCTGGTCACCGGTGCCTGGACGGTGATCATGCCCTACTGGATCGTCGCCGGCACGGTCAGCCGTGAGGCCCTGCTGGTGGGCGCGCTGTTCGGAATGTGGCTGCTCCTGGTCGTGTCGTACGGCAACGCCTCCGACAGGTCCGGCGACGCAGCCGTGGGCCGCAAAACCCTCGCCGTCATACTGCCCCCGATGTGGTTCGCCGTCGCTCTCCACCTGCTGGTGGCGGTGCACGCGGTGCTGCTGGCAGTGCTGTTCGGCGCGACGCCGCTGAGGCCCGGCACGCTCGTGTTCGCCGCTCCGGTCGTCGTCCTGCACCTGATCCAACTCTGGTACGGGGTGTACGGGCGGAGATTGCGTACGGCCCGGTTCCTGGTGCTGCTCTCCATCGACCTCGGCTCCGTAGGCCTCGCCGCCGCGCTGATCGTCGGACACCCGTCATGAACGGCCCGGTCGGCGACCGGGCCGTCGTGGTCGGCGGCAGCATCAGCGGCACGCTCGCGGCCAGAGTGCTGTCCGACTTCTACCGCGAGGTCATCGTCGTGGAACGCGACAAGGTCGTCGGCGTACGGGACCCGCGGCGCGGAACCCCTCATGCGGGTCACGCCCATGGCCTGCACGCCCGCGGCTGCATGATCCTCGAGGAACTGTTTCCCGGCATCCTCGACGAGATGCGACGTGCGCGGTTCCCGATGGGAGACCTGGGCGAGCAGCACTGGTACTTCAACGGCGAACGGTTCCGGGCCGCGCGCACCGGTCTGCCGACGGTGACCACGCAGCGCCCCGTGCTCGAGGACTACATCCGCGGCAAGGTGGTCGCGCTGCCGGGCGTCACCTTCCTGGAGCGGACCGAGCTGACCGGACTGGAGGCCACCCCGTGCCGAGGTCGCGTGACCGGTGTCCGACTGCGGTCAGCAGCCGCAGAGGCCGTTGACGAATTCAGCCTCGGCGCCGACCTCGTCGTCGACACCTGCGGCCGTGGGTCGCGCACGCCCGTGTGGCTTGAGCAGTTGGGCTACGAACGGCCGCCTGAGGACCGCATGGCCATCGGCCTCGCCTACGTCACGCGCCTGTACCGCAGCCCGAAGTCCCTCAACGGCGCCCAGTTCCTTACGTGTCTGGCCTCACGCACCAACCCGCGGGGGGCGGTCTTCGGCCGCGCCGGCGACGACACCTACTACCTGTCTCTCACGGGGATCCTCGGTGATCATCCGCCCGTCGACCCGGACGGATACCTCGAGTTCTGCAGGTCTCTGCCCACCGCCGAGGTGTACGAACGCATTCGCGGTGCTACGCCGCTGACGGATCCGATCGCCTTCCACGTTCCGGCGAGCGTACGCAGACGCTACGAGCGGCTGTCCCGTTTCCCCGAGCGGCTGCTCGTGCTCGGCGACGCCGTGTGCAGCCTCAACCCCAGCTACAGCCAGGGCATGACCGTGGCCGCGATGGAAGTCATGGCCCTGCGAGCCCATCTCGGCCGCGGCACCGACCCGAGCTCGCAGGCTTTCGTGCGCGACGTCGGCAGGATCGTCAACCGCCCGTGGTTCCTGTCGACCACGAGAGATTTGCAGCACACCAGAGGTAAGGGAGTGCGCGCTCTCGCCGCCCGTCTGGGCAACGCATACGTGACCCGGCTGCACGGTGCGGCACCACACGACTCAGCTGCCACGGACGCCCTGATCCGCGTGGCGGGCCTGAGCGATCCGCCCACCACGCTCATCCGCCCGCGCGTTGTTCTTGCAGCGCTCAAACGGCAGGGCCTTCGAGGTCCCGGCTGCCAAGCACCTCAGTGAACGTGGGGTTCACCCGGGTCCCTCCTGGTCACTCCGAAACGCGAGCCGCGCGCTCTCGGAGCGACTGGGCCTCCGGCGCTCCGCTGGACCGGCGCAGGCGGACGCGAGCATGTCCTGGAGGGCGGCCTGGACCTTCACGGAGCGGATGCCGTCGGCGCATGAGGGGTCTAGGCAACGAAGAAGGCCCAGGTCGCTGACCTGGGCCTTCTTGCAAGAGCGGATGACGGGAATCGAACCCGCGCTATAAGCTTGGGAAGCTCATGTTCTACCATTAAACTACATCCGCATTGCGGTCCAGTTGCCTGGATCCGTAGCGTTGCTCACTGTACCCCATGATCGACCCGCGGTGAATTTGCCCGCCCGGTCGCCCGTCTTCGTCGTCGCGCAGTGGCGGTCGTGGGTGCGGGAGTTGGGGGCGTAGCGTGTGCGCTGGGCGGCTGCGGGAGTGGCGGCTGGAGTGGGTCCCGATCATCCCCTAATGTGGCGATTCATCGTAGTACGGCTCGTTGGGGAAAGGGACTCGATGGAGCACACAGTCGTCCGTTGTGCCGAAGGGCACGTTTTCAATACCGCCTCGTTCCCGCTGCAGCATCTCGGTGCCGGCCGGATCGGGCCCGGTCGGCTGCTGCGGTGTCCGCGGTGTGCGCGGCTGCGGCACGCGGTGCCGGTGGGCGGCGCCAAGAGGTAGGGCGGCGGGCGGATCGGCCGGGCGCGCGGGTGTGGCTCCGATTGGGGGTGGCCCGCGCGCTCTGCGTATCCTCGGGACGTGCTTCTCTCCGACAAAGACATCCGGGCCGAGCTCGACAGCGGACGGGTTCGCATTGACCCGTTCGACGAGTCGATGGTGCAGCCCTCCAGCATCGATGTACGTCTCGACCGGTTCTTCCGGGTGTTCGAGAACCACCGCTACGCGCACATCGACCCCGCCACCGAGCAGGCCGACCTGACGCGCATGGTCGAGCCCGACGGGGACGAGGCCTTCATCCTGCACCCGGGTGAGTTCGTGCTGGCGTCCACGTACGAGGTCATCTCGCTGCCCGACGACATCGCCTCCCGCCTGGAGGGGAAGTCCAGCCTCGGCCGACTGGGTCTGGTGACGCATTCGACCGCCGGGTTCATCGACCCCGGTTTCTCGGGCCACGTGACCCTGGAGCTGTCGAACCTCGCCACCCTGCCGATCAAGCTGTGGCCCGGGATGAAGATCGGCCAGCTGTGCCTGTTCCGGCTCAGCTCGCCCGCTGAGTTCCCGTACGGCAGTGAGCGGTACGGCTCCCGGTACCAGGGGCAGCGCGGTCCGACCGCCTCGCGCTCCTTCCAGAACTTCCACCGCACCCAGGTGAGGCACGAGGCATGAGCGAAGCACGGGAGAACCTGACCTACGAGGGGTTCGGGAGCGCCGTCCGCGAGCTGGCGCAGACCATCGCCGACGACGGGTACGAGCCCGACATCATCCTGAGCATCGCCCGCGGCGGCGTGTTCGTGGCGGGCGGGCTGGCGTACGCGCTGGACTGCAAGAACATCCACCTCGTGAACGTCGAGTTCTACACCGGCGTGGGCACCACGTTGGAGATGCCGGTCATGTTGGCGCCGGTCCCCGAGGCGATCGACTTCACCGACAAGAAGGTGCTGATCGCCGACGACGTCGCCGACACCGGCAAGACGCTCAAGCTGGTCCACGACTTCTGCCTCGGCCACGTCGCCGAGGTTCGGTCGGCCGTGATCTACGAGAAGTCGCACTCGCTCGTGAAGTGCGAGTACGTGTGGAAGAAGACCGACGAGTGGATCAACTTCCCCTGGTCGGTCGAGCCGCCGGTCGTCAAGCGTGAGGGCCAGGTCCTCGACGCCTGAGGTCCCGACCGCGAAAGGAGGGGCCCGCCGCGCATCGCGCGGCGGGCCCCTTCGTCGTGGTGCCGGGCGGGCCTAGAGCGTGCCCAGCTTGATGATCGACAGCAGGGCGATCAGCTGGATGGCCGAGGCGCCGAGCGCCTTCTGCCACGGCAGGTCGTGCGACTTGCTGATCAGCGCCATGAAGAGGGCGCCGGCGGCGAGCCAGGTCACCCAGCCGAGGATCTGGACGACCATGTTGTCGCCGCCCAGGAAGATCGCGAAGAGCAGACGCGGTGCGTCGGTGATCGACATGACCAGCATCGACAGGCCCACGGTCGGCTGCCAGGCCCCGTCGCCACCGAGCTGGCGGGCCAGGGTGTGCGTGACCGCGCCCAGGATCAGCCCGCAGATGACGAAGGCGACGCCGGTGCTGAGGACGATCGGGATGGCCTGGGTGAGGGTCGCCTTGATGGCGTCCTCGCGGGCCTTGTCGAAGCCGAAGACCGCGAGCATGCCGTAGATGAAGGTGACGGTCAGCGCCGGACCCCACACGGCGTAGTCGCGCATCCGCAGGAAGGTCGGCCCCGGGCGCATGACGATGCCGCGCAGGAGCTCCTTCCAGTGGAGGCGGGGCCCGACGGGCGCTGCCGCGGGGGCGGCGCCGGCGTGGTAGGTCCCGCCCTGGTTGTAGGGGTCCTCGCCGATGGAGAAGGCCTGGGTGTGACCCGGGTTGTCCGCGTACGAGGGCCCGTGCGGGTCGGGGTACGGGTCCTGCGGCGGGTAGTGCCCGCCGTGTCCCTGACCCTGACCCTGCCCGTGACCCTGGCCGTGTGGTTGGCCGTACGGGTCGAAGTACTCGGGCTCACCGTGGTCCCCGGCGCCGCCCTGTTGGGGCCACTGCTGCTGGGGGTAGGGCTGCTGGCCGTACGGTGCCTGCGGCGGCGCTTGATGCTGCTGCTGCTGACCGTACGGCTGCTGCCGCGGGGTGTGCGGGGGTTGTTGCGGGGTGCGGTTGTTGTCCCGGCCGCGTCCGATCCTGAATCCAGCCACGTGATCGAAAGTACCCGCTCCCGGGGGCGCCGGTGGCCCGGCCGCCGGAACGGGCGGCCTTTGCGGCTGAGCTGTGACATCCCCTAGGGGATGGGGAGGGTGGGGGATTTACACGGCTGCGCGCCGTTCTGGGGTGGTTCGTTACGTTGCTGAAGGAATGCGTATGGATGGGGTCCGTAGCTTCGTGAGTGTCGCCCCCATGGACGCAGGACCGAGCACGGAAAGAGCCCCCCGCCATGCGCAGCACCCGCCGTAAGACCCTTCGTACCGCCGCGGTCCTGACCGGAGCCGCCGCCGTTCTGGCCCTCCCGGTGGGGGCGGCCTTCGCGGACTCGCCGGCGGCGCCGGAACCGGGGGCGCTGCCGGCGGTCGAGCAGCCGTCGGTGGACCCGGCGGTGCAGCCGTCGGTGGACCCGTCCGTCGATCCCTCGGTGCGGCCCACGGCTCCGCCGGTCACCCCGCCGGTCACCCCGCCGGTCCAGTCGCGCGGGTTCGTCACCACCGTGAAGCTCGCCGACGGGTCGGTCGCCAAGGTCTACAAGATCGGTGACGACCACTTCGAGGCCGACGTCTTCTCCGGTGACACGAGGCTGGACACCCTGGTCAGCAAGGACGGCAAGCCGGCGTACGGCCGGAACAACGGCCTCCACGTCGTCCTCCAGCCGAACGGCACGGTGACCTCGTGGACCGAGGGGACGGGCGAGCCGGTCGAGAAGCCGAAGCCCGAGCCGAAGCCGAAGCCGAAGCCGGTGGTGGAGGACGGGAAGGAGACCTCGGTCCGGATCACCATGCCGGACGGGCGGATCGCGAAGCTGGTCGACGGTCCGCACGAGGAGCGGGTTGAGATCTCCATGCCGAACGGGAACCTCCTCGGCACCCTCGACCGCAAGAACCCGACCGCGATGAACGACGGTTGGACGTACAAGTTGGTCCAGGACCGCACGCGCCTGAAGTTCGTCGTCATCGACGGCAGGAACGGCGGGGACAGCTGGGTCTACGACTTCGCCGACGGCAGGCTGATCGAGAAGTACACGGTCGAGAAGACCGCGAAAGCCGCGAAGGTCGAGAGGGTCGAGAAGCCCGGGCACGTGCCCGCGCCGCAGGTGACGCCCGCGAAGCCGGTGGCGGAGCAGCGGGACCGGATCGTCCCGAAGGGCGGCGTGAAGGCCGGTGCGGAGGGCGTCGTGGAGGCCGGGCGGACGGACACTCCGGTGTTGATGGCCGCCGGTGGCGGCATGGCCGCGGTGGGCGCGGCCGGGCTGGGCTTCGCGCTGCTGCGGCGCGGGCGGGCTCGCGGCTGACCTGCGGTCCCGCTGACGGGAACGGGAACGGCCGGCCCCCCCTTGGTGGGGAGACCGGCCGTTCCCGTCGGGTCGATGCCCTACTTCGCGGCGTCCGGCTCGGGCTCCGGCTTCGGCTCGGCGTCCGCCTTCGGCTTCTCGGCGGCCTCCGGCGGGGTCCCGTTGACGGCCTTGGCCTTGGCCTCGGTCTCGGACTCCTCGGTCCCGGCCTCCGGCTTCTCGGCGTCGGCCGCAGGCTGCGCCGGGACCTCCGTCTTCGGCTCGGTCGGCTCGGCGTCCACCGCGGGCTTCTCGGCGGGCTCGACGTCCGCCTCCACCTCCGGCTCCGCTGCCTTGACGGCCTCGGCCTCGGGCTCGGCGGGCTCGGGCGCCTTCTCGGCCCCCGGCTCCACCGCGGCCTCGGGGGCCTCGGCGGCCTCGGGCGCCTCAGGAGCCTCGGCAGCAGCCTCGACCTCCGCCTCCGCGAGCACGGCGGCCTCGGCTTCCGCAGCTGCCTTCGCCTCGGCCTCAGCCTCGGCCTTCGCCTCCGCAGCCGCCTTCGCCTCAGCCTCGGCAGCCGCCTTCGCCACCGCCTCCGCCTCCGCCAGCGCCGCGGCTTCCGCCGCCTCCGCCTCGGCCAGTTCGGCCAGTTCGGCCTCCGTCGGGCCCGGGGTCTTCACCGACTCCAGCAGCAGCTGCGCCACGTCCACGACCTGGACGTGCTCCTTCGCCTGGCCGTCGTTCTTCTTGCCGTTCACCGAGTCGGTGAGCATGACGAGGCAGAAGGGGCATGCCGTGGAGACGATGTCCGGGTTCAGGGACAGGGCCTCGTCGACGCGCTCGTTGTTGATGCGCTTGCCGATCCGCTCCTCCATCCACATCCGCGCGCCACCCGCGCCACAGCAGAAGCCCCGCTCCTTGTGGCGGTGCATCTCCTGCTGGCGCAGCCCCGGCACGGCCGACATGATCTCGCGCGGCGGCGTGTAGACCTTGTTGTGCCGGCCCAGGTAGCAGGGGTCGTGGTACGTGATCAGGCCGTCGACCGGGGTCACCGGCGTGAGGCGGCCCTCGTCGATCAGGTGCTGGAGCAGCTGCGTGTGGTGGATGACCTCGTACTCGCCGCCCAGCTGCGGGTACTCGTTCGCGATCGTGTTGAAGCAGTGCGGGCAGGTCGAGACGATCCGCTTCGCCGACTTCGGCTTCTTCGTCGCCGGGTCCTCGTCGTCCTCGCCGAAGGCCATGTTCAGCATGGCCACGTTCTCCTGGCCGAGCTGCTGGAACAGCGGCTCGTTGCCCAGGCGGCGCGGGGAGTCACCCGTGCACTTCTCGTCGCCGCCCATGATCGCGAACTTGACGCCCGCCATGTTCAGCAGCTCCGCGAAGGCCTTCGTGGTCTTCTTGGCCCGGTCCTCCAGGGCGCCCGCGCAGCCGACCCAGTACAGGTAGTCGAACTCGGAGAGGTCCTCCGCGTCCTTCCCGATGATCGGGACCTCGAAGTCGACCTCCTTCGTCCACTCCACGCGCGCCTTCTTGGCCAGGCCCCAGGGATTGCCCTTCTTCTCCAGGTTCTTGAGCATCGTGCCCGCCTCGGACGGGAACGCGCTCTCGATCATCACCTGGTAGCGGCGCATGTCGACGATGTGGTCGATGTGCTCGATGTCGACCGGGCACTGCTCGACGCACGCGCCGCAGGTGGTGCAGGACCACAGCACGTCCGGGTCGATGACGCCGTTCTCCTCGGCGGTGCCGATGAGCGGGCGCTCCGCCTCGGCCAGGGCCGCCGCCGGTACGTCCTTCAGCTGCTCCGGGGTCGCCTTCTCGTTGCCCTCCATGTCCTTGCCGCCGCCCGCGAGCAGGTACGGGGCCTTGGCGTGCGCGTGGTCGCGCAGCGACATGATCAGGAGCTTCGGGGACAGCGGCTTGCCGGTGTTCCAGGCGGGGCACTGCGACTGGCAGCGCCCGCACTCGGTGCACGTGGAGAAGTCGAGGATGCCCTTCCAGGAGAACTGCTCGACCTGGGAGACGCCGAAGACGTCGTCCTCGCCCGGGTCCTCGAAGTCGATCTCCTTGCCGCCGCTCGTCATCGGCTTGAGCTCGCCGAGCGCGACCGCGCCGTCCGCGTTCCGCTTGAACCAGATGTTCGGGAAGCCGAGGAAGCGGTGCCAGGCGACACCCATGTTGGTGTTGAGCGAGACGACGATCATCCAGATCAGCGAGGTGCCGATCTTGATCATCGCCGTGAAGTAGATGAGGGTCTGGAGCGTGCCGACCGAGAGGCCCTTGAAGGCCAGGACCAGCGGGTACGAGAGGAAGTACGCCGGCTCGTAGTGGTCGACGTGGTGGATCGCGCCTTCGAGCCCGCGCAGCGTCAGGATCGCGAGGCCGATGATCAGGATGATGTACTCGACGAAGTACGCCTGCCAGGCCTTGGAGCCCGTGAAGCGCGACTTGCGGCCCGCCCGGGAAGGCAGGTTGATCAGGCGGATGGCGATCAGCACCAGGATGCCGAGGATCGTCATCACGCCGATGAACTCGATGTACAGCTCGAACGGCAGGAAGTCGCCGATGATCGGCAGCGTCCAGTCCGCCTGGAAGAGCTGGCCGTAGGCCTGGGCCAGCGTCGGAGGCAGCGTCAGGAAGCCGATGGCGACGAACCAGTGGGCGAAGCCGACGATGCCCCAGCGGTTCATCCGGCTGTGGCCGAGGAACTCCCGGACCAGGGTGAGCGTTCGAGCCTTCGGGTCGTCCGTACGGCTGCCTGCCGGCACGGGTTGGCCGAGTTTCACGAACCGGTAGATCTGGGCCACGGCTCGGGCGAGCAGCGCGACGCCGACCACGGTCAGGACCAGCGACACGATGATCGCGGCGAGTTGCATGGGAGGGCTCCTCGGGCGGGACTTACTAAGCGGTAACTTATTGAGTCAAGGCTTGAGGTTACCCAGTTCCCGCGCCGCAATGTAGGTGGGCGAGCGGTGATCTGTGTCGCTCAGGCATGCCTCGGTCGGCACCGCTGTCGGTAGGCCGCCCGAGGGGTCTGAGCGAGGATCGCGAGATCCATCCCCAGCCAATGGCTCTCCACATAGTGCCGGTCCAAGAGGGCCATCTCCTCCCAGGGGAGGTCCGACCGCGCGCTGACCTGCCACAATCCGGTCATTCCGGGGCGTACGAGCAGTCGTTCGGGTCGATCCGTCCGTGCTTCGGGACGCGGCCCGACCAGGGACATCTCCCCGCGCAGCACATTCAGCAGTTGTGGCAGCCCGTCCAGCGCGCACCGCTTCACCGCCACCCCGACCCGCCCGGCCCCCTCCGTGCGCAGCCGCCAGGTGTGGAAGGGGACCCCGGTCGGCCCCGCCGCCGGCGCCCGTACGAGGACCCGCGCGCGCAGGGTCGCGTACAGCAGGGCGGCGGCCAGCAGCAGCGGGACGGCCGTGACGGTCAGCAGGGCCAGGGCGCCCGCGAGGTCGAACACCCGCTTGGCCGGCGGCGGGGCCGGGAGCGCCCCCGGCCGGAGGGCGGCGGGGAGGGTGAGCGTCAGAGGCATGCCAGCACCGTGCCGGAAGGCCGCCACCGGCCCGGCGCGCCGCGCGGCGGGCGTCCCCCGCCCGGCGGTCAGTGAGCGTAAGGGCAGCCTAAAGGTTGAGCCCCCTCGACTCACCTCTGTTGACGCACGTGCAGACGTCATGCATTCTTGAGTCTGTTCCACTCAAGTCAGCTGGAGGAATCAAAATGGCACGTGCGGTCGGCATCGACCTGGGCACCACTAACTCCGTCGTCAGCGTTCTGGAAGGCGGCGAGCCCACCGTCATCACCAACGCCGAGGGCGCCAGGACCACGCCGTCCGTCGTCGCCTTCGCCAAGAACGGCGAGGTCCTCGTCGGCGAGGTGGCCAAGCGCCAGGCGGTCACGAACGTGGACCGGACCATCCGCTCCGTCAAGCGCCACATGGGCACTGACTGGAAGATCAACCTGGATGGCAAGGACTTCAACCCGCAGCAGATGAGCGCCTTCATCCTGCAGAAGCTGAAGCGCGACGCCGAGGCGTACCTGGGCGAGAAGGTCACGGACGCGGTCATCACCGTCCCGGCCTACTTCAACGACTCCGAGCGCCAGGCGACGAAGGAGGCCGGCGAGATCGCGGGCCTCAACGTCCTGCGCATCGTCAACGAGCCGACGGCCGCCGCCCTGGCCTACGGCCTCGACAAGGACGACCAGACCATCCTCGTCTTCGACCTCGGTGGCGGCACCTTCGACGTGTCCCTCCTTGAGATCGGCGACGGCGTCGTCGAGGTCAAGGCCACCAACGGTGACAACCACCTCGGTGGCGACGACTGGGACCAGCGCGTCGTCGACTACCTGGTGAAGCAGTTCGCCAACGGTCACGGCGTCGACCTGGCCAAGGACAAGATGGCGCTCCAGCGTCTGCGCGAGGCCGCCGAGAAGGCGAAGATCGAGCTGTCCTCCTCCACGGAGACCTCGATCAACCTGCCCTACATCACGGCTTCCGCCGAGGGCCCGCTGCACCTGGACGAGAAGCTCACGCGCTCGCAGTTCCAGCAGCTCACCGCGGACCTGCTCGACCGCTGCAAGGCGCCGTTCAACAACGTGATCAAGGACGCGGGCATCAACCTGTCCGAGATCGACCACGTGGTCCTCGTCGGCGGCTCCACCCGCATGCCGGCCGTCGCCGAGCTCGTCAAGGAGCTCACCGGCGGTCAGGACGCCAACAAGGGCGTCAACCCGGACGAGGTCGTCGCCATCGGCGCGACGCTCCAGGCCGGTGTGCTCAAGGGTGAGGTCAAGGACGTCCTGCTCCTCGACGTGACCCCGCTGTCCCTGGGTATCGAAACCAAGGGCGGCATCATGACCAAGCTCATCGAGCGCAACACGACCATCCCGACCAAGCGGTCGGAGATCTTCACGACGGCCGAGGACAACCAGCCGTCCGTGCAGATCCAGGTCTACCAGGGCGAGCGCGAGATCGCGGCGTACAACAAGAAGCTCGGCATGTTCGAGCTGACCGGCCTGCCGCCGGCCCCCCGTGGCATCCCGCAGATCGAGGTCTCCTTCGACATCGACGCGAACGGCATCATGCACGTCACGGCCAAGGACCTCGGCACGGGCAAGGAGCAGAAGATGACCGTCACCGGCGGCTCTTCGCTCGGCAAGGACGAGGTCGACCGCATGCGCCAGGAGGCGGAGCAGTACGCGGACGAGGACCTGCGCCGCAAGGAGGCCGCCGAGTCCCGCAACCAGGGTGAGCAGCTCGTCTACCAGACGGAGAAGTTCCTCTCGGAGAACGCGGACAAGGTCCCGGGCGAGATCAAGACCGAGGTCGAGACCGCGATCACCGAGCTGAAGGACAAGCTCAAGGGTGAGGACGCGGCCGAGATCCGCACCGCGACCGAGAAGCTCGGCGCGATCAGCCAGAAGCTGGGCCAGGCCATCTACGCCGACGCCCAGTCCGCCCAGGGTGCCGCCGGCGCCGAGGGTGCCCAGCAGGCCGCGGACGCCGCCGACGACGTCGTCGACGCCGAGATCGTCGACGACGAGAAGCCGAAGGGTGGCGCTGTCTGATGTCGGAGGAGACCCCGGGCTTCGACGAGAAGCCCGAAGTCCCCGCCGACGGCACGCCTGACGATGCCGCCGAGCCGAAGGCCGCAGCCTCCTCCGAGGAGGAGGCCGCGTCCCCGGCCGGGGACTCCGCAGCAGCACAGAACGCCGGCCAGGAGACCGCTCTCCTGGCGCAGCTGGACCAGGCCCGCACCGCGCTCGGCGAGCGCACCGCGGACCTCCAGCGGCTCCAGGCGGAGTACCAGAACTACCGCCGTCGCGTGGAGCGGGACCGGATCGCCGTCAAGGAGATCGCGGTCGCGTCCCTCCTGACGGAGCTGCTCCCGACCCTGGACGACATCGGCCGGGCGCGGGAACATGGCGAACTGGTCGGCGGCTTCAAGTCGGTGGCCGAGTCGCTGGAGACCGCCGCCGCCAAGATGGGGCTGCAGCAGTTCGGCAAGGAGGGCGAGCCCTTCGACCCGACGATCCACGAGGCCCTGATGCACTCGTACGCGCCGGACGTCACCGAGACGACCTGCGTGGCGATCCTGCAGCCGGGCTACCGGATCGGCGAGCGTACGATCCGCCCCGCGCGGGTCGCGGTGGCCGAGCCCCAGCCGGGCGCGGCCCCCGCCGCCAAGTCCGAGTCCGCGGACGGCGACGCGCCGTCCGACAAGGACACGGATGCCCCCGAAAAGGGCTGAAGCACCGACTGACGCGGTACACGTAGGAGAACGAGAGGAGGGCCACCGGGGATGAGCACGAAGGACTTCGTCGAGAAGGACTACTACAAGGTCCTCGGTGTCCCGAAGGACGCCACCGAGGCCGAGATCAAGAAGGCGTACCGGAAGCTCGCCCGCGAGTTCCACCCGGACGCCAACAAGGGCGACGCCTCGGCCGAGGAGCGCTTCAAGCAGATCTCCGAGGCGAACGACGTCCTCGGGGACGCCAAGAAGCGCAAGGAGTACGACGAGGCCCGCGCCCTGTTCGGCAACGGGGGCTTCCGCCCCGGTCCGGGCGGGGGCGGCGGCGGCTCGTTCAACTTCGACCTCGGCGACCTCTTCGGCGGCACCCAGCAGGGTGGCGGCCAGGGAGGCTTCGGCGGCGGTGGCGGCGGTCTCGGTGACGTGTTCGGCGGCCTGTTCAACCGCGGCGCCGGCCAGGGTCCGGGCCCCCGGACCCAGCCGCGCCGCGGCCAGGACGTCGAGTCCGAGGTCACGCTCTCCTTCACGGAGGCCGTGGACGGGGCGACCGTGCCGCTGCGCATGTCCTCGCAGGCCCCCTGCAAGGCCTGTGCGGGCACCGGCGACAAGAACGGCACCCCCAGGGTGTGCCCGACCTGCGTCGGCACCGGCCAGGTGTCCCGCGGCAGCGGCGGCGGCTTCTCGCTGACCGACCCCTGCGCGGACTGCAAGGGCCGCGGTCTGATCGCGGAGAACCCCTGCGAGGTCTGCAAGGGCAGCGGGCGCGCCCGCAGTTCGCGGACCATGCAGGTCCGCATCCCGGCGGGCGTCTCCGACGGGCAGCGGATCCGACTGCGCGGCAAGGGCGCTCCGGGCGAGCGCGGCGGCCCGGCGGGCGACCTCTACGTGGTCGTGCACGTCGGCAGCCATGCCGTGTTCGGGCGCAAGGACGACAACCTGACGGTGACCGTCCCGGTGACCTTCGCGGAAGCCGCCCTGGGCGCCGAGATCAAGGTCCCGACGCTGAACGGTCCCTCCGTCACGCTCAAGCTCCCCCCGGGCACCCCCGGCGGTCGCACGATGCGGGCCCGCGGCAAGGGTGCGGTCCGCAAGGACGGCACCCGCGGCGACCTGCTCGTCACCGTGGAGGTGGCGGTCCCGACGGAGCTGTCCGACAAGGCCCGCGAGGCCCTGGAGATGTACCGGGACGCGTCCGAGTCCGAGGATCCGCGCGCCCTCCTGTTCGAGTCCGCGAAGGGAGCATGACATGGACGGCCACCGCCGCTCGTCCCGTCTGGGTCACGGGTACCAGCTCACCGACGAGACCCCGGTCTACGTGATCTCGGTGGCCGCCCAGCTCTCCGGTCTGCATCCACAGACCCTGCGCCAGTACGACCGCCTCGGCCTGGTCTCCCCGGACCGCACGGCCGGACGCGGCCGGCGCTACTCGGCCCGGGACATCGACCTGCTCCGCACGGTGCAGGCGCTGTCCCAGGACGAGGGCATCAATCTGGCCGGGATCAAGCGGATCATCGAACTGGAGAACCAGGTGGCCGCGCTCCAGCAGCGCGTCGCCGAGCTGTCCACAGCTGTGGACGGAGCGGCCGCCGCCCTCCAGGCCCGCGAGGCGCAGGTGCACGCCTCGTACCGGCGCGACCTGGTCCCGTACCAGCCCCCGCAGCCGGGCAACGCCCTCGTCGTCTGGCGCCCCAAGCGCCCGATGGACTGACGGACCGACGGACCACGCGCGAAGGCCCCGCCCGGATCTCCCGGGCGGGGCCTTCGTACGTGCCCCAGAGGCCCTCTCACAGCTCCGTGAGGTCTCCGGGGCCGGTGACGTGCAGGATGCCCGACTGGGCGATCAGGAAGCCCAGCTGGGCCCTGCTGCCGCTGCCCAGGACGGTGGCGAGCCGCGCGATGTGCGCGCGGCAGGTCCGTACGTTCATCCCCAACCGGCGCGCGATGGCCTCGTCCACGTGCCCTTCCACCAGCAACTGCGCGATCGAGCGCTGGACGCCCGAGATCCCGTCGGGCTTGTGCGTGTACGTGACCTCGTCGCGCAGCGGCACGGCGCGCCGCCACAGCTGTTCGAAGACCCGGATGAGGTAGTCCACGAGCCCGGGGTGGCGCAGTTCCAGGGCCACCCGGCGGTCGTCCTGGGCCGGGATGAAGGCCACCGTGCGGTCGAAGATGATGAGCCGCTCGATCAGCTCCTCCAGGGTGCGGATCTCGACCTTGCCCTGGGAGATCCGTTCCACGTAGGCCAGCGTGCCCTGGCTGTGCCGCACGGTGTGCTGGTACAGGGTGCGGATGCTGACCCCGCGGTCGACGAGCGGCTGGTCGCGCTCCAAGGCCTGGGTGAGGGAGATGGAGGGCCTGCCGCCGCCCGGTTGTACGGTCAGCACCTCCGTGTGGCACTCGGCGGACGCCAGGTCGAGCGCGGCGCTGATCCGGTCGAGGCCCTCCAGTACGGTGATCGCGTGGGTGCTGGCGGGCGTCTGCGCGCTGATGGCGAGGAACGGCTCGAAGGTGTCGGCGAGGTCGAGCGAGTACTGCCGGCGGTCCTGGATCTCCCGTTCGAGGGGGTGCAGACGTTGCGCGAGTGCGACCGACGGGGGAACCGGACGCAACGACTGTTCGTCATCAGGGTCGGGGTGCAGCAACGCGAATTCCAGCAGACATGGCGCGTTCCCGACATCGGCCCGGGACACCCGCCCGGCGCTCAGCGCGGTCGCGTAAAGTCGCGCTCCCTCGTCACACAGTTCGGTGACGAGGTGGGGATGTGTCGGCTGTGTGCTGATATGCGGCAAATCTCCACCCCCCAGGGTCCTGAACATGCAAGAACATGATGCATCGTCCCTGTGGCATTGACGTGCCCAAATGAGCCATCGTCTGAGACGCGGGGGAGAGGATTCCATCAAGTGAGGACGAAGCCGACCATGTACAAGAGAATGCTTCGCTCGGCGCTTGCCGTTGTTTTCTCCGCCCTTGTAGCTTATGGGGCATTCGGGGGCGGAGTTGGATCCGGGGGTGTCGGCAGCGCCGAGGCGGTATCGGCTGCGGACACTGGCTGGCATTCGTTGCCTGCGGACCTGGACACCGGCTGGCATGCAGAGCCCGCTGACACCGGCTGGCACAGCGAGCCGACCGGGGGTGCGGCGTGACCCCCGACGACCGCGACTTCCGCCGCGAGATGGCCTCCGCCTACCGATCCGGCTGGCAGTTCATCGATCTCGCGACCGCCATCCCCTACAACGGCGATTCGTTGATGGTCACGCTCTTCGGCCAGCCGATCGTCGTCGTGCGTGAGGAGGACGAGGACGTCCGCGCCTACCGCTGCCTGCGCCGTCCCCGGGGTGCGCCGCAGCCCGTCCGCTGCGAGGTGCGCTACGGGATGGTCTTCGTCAATCTCGATCAGCGCGACCACCAGCTCTTCGAACCCGACATCACCGCCGCCACCCCCCGCAGTGCCTGAAGCGATTCCCCCGTCGTTGCAGATCGCCTCAGGTGCTTCCCCCACACAACGGCGCCATCGTGGACCTGACCACGATGGCGCCGTTGTGATGTCCGCGTCCGGTGGTTGAACCGGGCGAACACCTGCGGCCCGCCGGTCCGCCCGGCCCCGGCCCGTCGCGTCGGCGCGACCCACGGCGGCGGCACGGCCCCTCGCGTCAGCCCCGGCCCATCGCGCGGTCCAGGGTGATCTCCACGACCACCCGGTCCGGATTGGGCGACGGGGTCCGCCCGTACCGCTCCGCGTAGCGCGCGACCGCCTCGGCCACCGAGGCCTCGTCCGTACGGACCACCGCGCGCCCCTCCAGGGTGGCCCAGCGTCGGCCCTCCATCTGGCACACCGCGACCCGCGCCGCGCCGTCGGGCCCCTCGGCCGCCGCCAGGACGTTGCGCACCTTCTTGCTGTGCCGGTTGGCGATCACCCGGGCGAGCCCCGCGTCGGGGTCGTAGGTCACTCCCACGGGCACCACGTGCGGGCTGCCGTCGGGCCGGGGGGTGGTCAGGGTGCAGACGTGCCGCTCCCGCCAGAAGGCGAGGTACTCGGGCGTCGGGTTGAGTACGTCATGGGACATGGGCCGAAGCGTAAGCCGCCGAAGGCGCACCGATTCGTCCTTGAGTGGAATAGACTCAACTTTACGGACGCTGACCCTGTCAGGAACCGGAACCCGCCGGAGAGGAGACACCGAACGTGGACGCCGAGCTGACCAACAAGAGCCGCGACGCCCTGAACGCCGCCACCGGCCGGGCCGTCAAGGACGGCCACGCCGACCTGGCCCCCGCCCACCTGCTGCTGGCCCTGCTCGCCGGCGAGGACAACGAGAACGTCACCGACCTGCTGGCCGCCGCCGAAGCCGACCAGGTCGCCGTCCGCACGGGCGCGGAGCGGCTCCTCGCCGCGATGCCCAGCGTCACCGGCTCCACGGTCGCGCCCCCGCAGCCCACCCGCGAGCTGCTCGCGGTCCTGGCCGAGGCCGACGCCGAGGCCGGCCGGCTCGGCGACGACTACCTCTCCACCGAACACCTCCTCATCGCGATCGCCGCCAAGGGCGGAGCCGCGGGTGAGGTCCTTTCCGCCCAGGGCGCGACGGCGAAGAAGCTGCTGGCCGCCTTCGAGAACGCAAGAGGAGGGCGGAGGGTGACCACCCCCGACCCCGAGGGCCAGTACAAGGCCCTGGAGAAGTTCGGCACCGACTTCACGGCGGCCGCCCGCGAGGGCAAGCTCGACCCGGTCATCGGCCGCGACCACGAGATCCGGCGCGTCGTCCAGGTGCTGTCGCGCCGTACGAAGAACAACCCGGTGCTCATCGGCGAGCCCGGCGTCGGCAAGACCGCCGTCGTCGAGGGCCTGGCCCAGCGCATCGTCAAGGGCGACGTCCCCGAGTCCCTCAAGAACAAGCGGCTCGTCTCCCTGGACCTCGGCGCGATGGTGGCCGGCGCCAAGTACCGCGGCGAGTTCGAGGAGCGCCTCAAGACCGTCCTCGCGGAGATCAAGTCCAGCGACGGTCAGATCATCACCTTCATCGACGAGCTGCACACCGTCGTCGGCGCGGGCGCCGGAGGCGACTCCGCCATGGACGCGGGCAACATGCTCAAGCCCATGCTGGCCCGCGGCGAACTGCGCATGGTCGGCGCCACCACCCTCGACGAGTACCGCGAGCGCATCGAGAAGGACCCGGCGCTGGAGCGCCGCTTCCAGCAGGTGCTGGTCGCCGAGCCGTCCGTCGAGGACACGATCGCGATCCTGCGCGGGCTCAAGGGCCGCTACGAGGCCCACCACAAGGTGGTCATCAACGACAGCGCCCTCGTCGCCGCCGCCACCCTCTCCGACCGCTACATCACCTCCCGCTTCCTCCCCGACAAGGCCATCGACCTCGTCGACGAGGCGGCCTCCCGGCTGCGCATGGAGATCGACTCCTCCCCGGTGGAGATCGACGAGCTCCAGCGTTCCGTGGACCGGCTGCGCATGGAGGAGCTGGCCCTGAAGAACGAGTCCGACGCGGCCTCCCGCGAGCGCCTCGACAAGCTCCGCAAGGACCTCGCCGACCGGGAGGAGGAGCTGCGCGGCCTGACCGCCCGCTGGGAGAAGGAGAAGCAGTCCCTCAACCGGGTCGGCGAGCTGAAGGAGCGCCTGGACGACCTGCGCGGCCAGGCCGAGCGCGCCCAGCGCGACGGCGACTTCGACTCCGCCTCCAAGCTGCTCTACGGGGAGATCCCGGCCCTGGAGCGCGAGCTGGCCGAGGCCACCGAGGAGGAGGCGGCGTCCAAGGGCGGCGACGCCAAGGACAGCATGGTCAAGGACGAGGTCGGCCCCGACGACATCGCGGACGTGGTCGGCGCCTGGACCGGCATCCCGGCCGGCCGGCTGCTGGAGGGCGAGACCCAGAAGCTGCTCCGCATGGAGGACGAGCTGGGCCGCCGCCTGATCGGCCAGGGCGAGGCCGTACGGGCCGTCTCGGACGCCGTGCGCCGCACCCGCGCGGGCGTCGCCGACCCGGACCGCCCCACGGGCTCGTTCCTCTTCCTCGGCCCGACCGGCGTGGGCAAGACGGAGCTGGCCAAGGCCCTCGCGGACTTCCTCTTCGACGACGAGCGGGCCATGATCCGCATCGACATGTCGGAGTACGGCGAGAAGCACAGCGTGGCCCGGCTCGTCGGTGCCCCGCCCGGCTACATCGGCTACGAGGAGGGCGGCCAGCTCACCGAGGCCGTCCGGCGCCGCCCGTACAGCGTGGTGCTGCTGGACGAGGTGGAGAAGGCGCACCCCGAGGTCTTCGACATCCTGCTCCAGGTCCTGGACGACGGCCGCCTCACGGACGGCCAGGGCCGGACCGTGGACTTCCGCAACACCATCCTGATCCTGACCTCGAACCTGGGCAGCCAGTACCTGGTCGACCCGTCGATCGACGCGGACGAGAAGGAGCGGCGGGTCCTGGAGACGGTCCGGGCGAGCTTCAAGCCCGAGTTCCTCAACCGCCTGGACGACCTCGTGGTCTTCTCGGCCCTCAGCCGCGACGAGCTGGCGCACATCGCCGAGCTGCAGATCGGGAGTCTCGCGAAGCGACTCGCCCAGCGACGCCTGACCCTGGACGTCACCCCCGAGGCGCTGGCCTGGCTGGCGGACAAGGGGCACGACCCGGCGTACGGCGCCCGACCGCTGCGTCGCCTCATCCAGACGGCCCTGGGCGACCGCCTCGCGAAGGAGATCCTGGCGGGCGAGGTCCGCGACGGGGACACCGTGCGCGTGGACGTGGCCGGGGACGACCTGCTGGTCGGAAAGGCCCTCTGAGGGCCGGACGAGGCCTGCGGGAGAGCCGGTGGGAAGGGTCGTACGGGAGGTCGCGCGCCCCCTGTGCGCCCCTTCCGCGCCCTCCCTGCGCCCGGCCCGTGTCCGCCCGCAGCCGAACGTGACGCCGGGGGTGGACACGGGACGGGCGTGATGGGGGAGGATGGTTGTATCCGCACGAAGGGAAGTACACGGTGAGCATCGACCCGGCCTCGATTCCGAACTTCGGAGGGCAGCAGCCCGATCCGCAGGCCACAGGACCGGCGGGCCCCGTCGTCCCCGACCAGGACCTGGTCAAGCAGCTCCTGGAGCAGATGGAGCTCAAGTACGTCGTCGACGACGAGGGTGACCTCGCGGCGCCGTGGGAGGACTTCCGGACGTACTTCATGTTCCGCGGCGAGGACGAGCAGCAGGTCTTCTCCGTGCGGACCTTCTACGACCGCCCCCACGCGATCGACGACAAGCCGCAGCTGCTCGAATCGATCGACGACTGGAACCGCCGCACCCTGTGGCCCAAGGTCTACAGCCACACCCACGACGACGGCTCGGTCCGGCTGATCGGTGAGGCCCAGATGCTCATCGGCGCCGGCGTGAACCTGGAGCACTTCGTGTCCTCCACGGTGAGCTGGGTCCGTGCCTCGATCGAGTTCGACAAGTGGCTCATCGAGCAGCTCGGGCTGGAGAAGGACGTCGACTCCGCCGCGGGCGACGAGGGCAAGAACGACGAGGACGGCGAGAGCAACTAGTCCGACCGCTCCCGTCTCACGGGGGTACGTGCGCCACGAGGAGCAGGTACACCCCGTAGCCGTACGAGAGCCCGGCCAGGCAGGCGGTCACCACGACCGCCGTGCGCGGCCGGGCTCTCGCCATGACGGCCGCCAGCGGCAGCAGCAGCGGGAACGCGGGCAGCAGGAACCGCGGCTTCGACTCGAAGAACCCGGCCCCGCCGAAGGTGATCAGCAGCAGGGTCCCGGTGTAGGCGAGCAGCGGCAGCGGGGTCCGGTCCAGCACCAGCCCGGCCGCGAGCAGCCCCGCGGTCGCCAGGACCGCCACGGCGACGGTGGTCGCGAAGGGCACGTTCCCGCCGGTCAGCACCTTCTCCACCGAGGCCAGGGTCCCGGCGCCGAAGTCGAAGCGGGAGCCCCACTGCCGCTGCACGGCGAAGTAGCCGAACGGGTCGTGCCGGTGCGCCCCGACGGCCAGGACGTACGCCACCCAGCCCGCGGGTGCCAGCAGCGCGGCCGCCCACACCCGGGGCGTGCCCCGCCCCCGGAGCAGCTCCCGCACGGCCATCGCCGTCACGGCGGCGGCCACCGCGATCCCGGTCGGCCGGGTCAGCCCGGCGAGCACCGCCAGCCCCGTCGCGGCCCGCCAGTGGCCGCGCAGCAGGGCGTACAGCGCCCAGGCGGCGAGGGCGGTCAGCAGGGCCTCGGTGTACCCGAGGGTGAGCACCACCGCGTGCGGCAGCGAGGCCCACAGCGCGACCAGGAGCACCCCGGCCCGCGCCCCGAGCAGGTGCTCCCCGACCCGGTACACCCCGACGGCGGCCAGGGCGGCGGCCGCCCAGGCCACGGCGAGCGCGGCCAGGGAGGTCCCGCCGGCGAGGCGGACGAGGAGGGGGTAGAGCGGGAAGAAGGCGTGGTCGCTCTGGATGGACCCGGTGGCCCACATCTGGGTCCGGCCGTAGCCGTGGGAGGCGATCCCGAGGTACCAGACGGAGTCCCAGGACCCGCCGAGCACCCGCAACGGGTCCCGCCCGCACCACCAGGCCCCGAGGGCGACCACGAGCACCCCGGCCCCGCGCACGGCGGCGAACACCCCGAGGGCGCGGAGTGCGGTGGGCGCGGCGCCCGCGCGCACCTCCGGCGGCCGTGCGGGGGCAGTGCCGACCGTCGGCGTCGTCACCATGGGGAGACCCTATGAGGACGAGGCCCCGAAGCCCGTTCGGCCACGCTCTCCGTCCCCGGGTTCGCCCGGAACGAGGCCGCGGGGACGGGGCCACCTCACGCGGGCGGTGGGACCTCACGCGACGGCGGTGCCTTCGAGCTCGACCAGTTGGCCCGGGATCGCCAGGCGCGTCACCCCGAGCATCGTGGTGGTCGGCGCGCCCCGTTGGTCTCCCTGGTGCTCCTGCCGCGCCGGGGCGGTCGGCTCACCGCGGACGCTCTGGCCCGCGAGCTGGAGTTTTCCACCCGCACGGTGGTGCGCGACATCGAGGCACTGTCCGCGGCCGGCGTCCCGGTCTACGCCGAGCGCGGCCGGCACGGCGGGTTTCCCCTGTTGCCCGGTTTCCGGACCGCGCTCACCGGGCTGACCGGACAGGCCGACGCGGACGGCCTGCCGCGGCTGGAGGTGACCTTCCAGGACGCGCGCCACGCCGAGTGGGCCCTGTGGCAGCACGCCCCGCACGCGGAGGTCCTGGCCCCGCAGTGGCTGCGCACCGCCCTGCACGACCGCGCCGCCGCGATCACCGCCCGCTACGGCGGGTCCTCCCCCGTCCGCGATCCCTGATCGGCTCGGTCGGCCTCGGTCGCGCTCGGTCGTCCTCGTCGCGCTCAGCCGGCCAGGTGTCGCAGTCGATCGGCCGCCTCGTGGAGGACCTCGTCCTTCTTGCAGAAGGTGAAGCGGACTTGGCTGCGGCCGGCGTCCGGATCGTCGTAGAAGACGGAGTTGGGGATGGCCACCACCCCGCACCGCTCGGGCAGGGCGCGGCAGAAGGCGTAGGCGTCCTTCTCGCCGAAGGGGGTGATGTCGGTGGTGATGAAGTACGTGCCCTGGGGCTGGTGGACCTCGAACCCGGCCGCCCGCAGGCCGTCGCCGAGCAGGTCGCGCTTGCGTTGCAGGTCGGCGCGGAAGCCGTCGAAGTACGCGTCCGGCAGCCGCAACGCCTCGGCGATCGCGTACTGGAAGGGGCCCGCGCTCACGTACGTCAGGTACTGCTTGGCGGTCCGGACCGCGGCGACGAGCGGGCCGGACGCCGTGACCCAGCCGACCTTCCATCCGGTGAAGGAGAACGTTTTGCCGCTGGAGGAAATGGAGACGGTCCGCTCGCGCATGCCGGGGAAGCCGGCGATCGGGACGTGCGCGGCGCCGTCGAAGGCCAGGTGTTCATACACCTCGTCGGTGACGACGAGCAGGTCGTGTGCGACGGCGAGCGCGGCGATGGCGCCCAGTTCCTCGGTGGTGAGGACCGTGCCGGTCGGGTTGTGCGGGGTGTTGAGGAGCAGGAGGCGCGTGCGCGGGGTGATCTTGGCGCGCAGCTCGTCCAGGTCCGGGCGGAAGGAGGGGGCGCGCAGGGTGAGCGGGACGCGCGTCGCGCCGGCCATCGCGATGCAGGCGGCGTAGGAGTCGTAGAAGGGCTCGAAGGCGATCACCTCGTCGCCGGGCTCCAGGAGCGCCAGCATGGTGGCGGCGATGGCCTCGGTGGCGCCGGCGGTGACCAGGACCTCGCTGTCGGGGTCGAAGGACAGCCCGTAGAAGCGCTGTTGGTGCTCGCAGACGGCGGCGCGCAGTTCGGGGACGCCTGGGCCGGGCGGGTACTGGTTGCCCTTCCCGTCCCGCAGCGCGCGGACGGCGGCCTCGCGGATCTCCTCGGGGCCGTCGGTGTCGGGGAAGCCCTGGCCCAGGTTGATCGCGCCCGTCGCGGTCGCCAGCGCCGACATCTCCGCGAAGATCGTCGTACCGAGTCCGTCCAGCCGTCGGTTCAGCAGTGGCCTGGCGCTCATGTCTCCACCGTTCTCACTCGGGTACCCGTCGATTCTCCGGGGACCATCCTGGCCCATGGCGGGCCGTCGCCCCAGGCCGTCCCGGGGTCAACCTCTGGAGTTGCTCAAGTGTGCTTTGGCCGGAGTGGCCTGCGGGCATCACCCCGGCACGCGGGCCGCGGGGGTCCCGCTCCCCGGGAGACCGGGGTGTCGGAGAGGGGTGAGGAGACATGGTCCTTGCCGTGGTTTTCGTGGCGGTGGTGGCGGGGGCCGTCATCTGGATCGCCAAGCACTTCGGTGGTGGTGGCGGTGGCGGCGGGTCGTCCTCGGGCGGCTGGTGGGCCGGCGGCTCGGGTTCGTCCTCGTCCTGCGGCTCGTCGTCCAGCTCGTGCGGCTCGTCGTCCAGCTCCTGCGGCTCGTCCAGCTCGTGCGGTTCGTCCTCGTCCTGCGGTGGCGGTGGCTGCGGGTCCAGCTGACACTGGTACGAGGTGCCCGGACCCACCGGGACGTGTCGCGAGCTGGGACAACTTCCCTCGTACGTCTACTTGTTCGGGCCGGCGTTACGGCGTACGGGCGGCATGTTGTTGAACACGTGAACTGTGTAGCCCCCGGGGGGATGTAAACCCCGTCAAGTTGGGTAAAAACGCTGTGAGTGCCGTGCCTTTCATGATTCCCTCGGTTGAGTAGACCAGTCCTCGGACCTCCCTGGACTTCCTGTGGACCCGTGCCGGTGTCCCCCCACCCGTTGACTACCGCTGGCGGGCCCCGGCCCATCTCCCTCGCGCGTTTGCGGAGCCGACTCATGCTCACGACCCTCCAGACCACTTACACCGACACGCGTGCCGCCGATCTCGCCTGGGCCCTGGGTCGCGATCGGCTGCCCGCCCTGGCCGTACTGAACCTCCAGCTCGACGACGCCAAGGTGGAGTTGCGCCTGCTCGGGGCCTCCCACCAGGTGCTCTTGGAGGAGGGCGAGGTCCTGTGCTCCGAGACCGTCGCCTGCATGCCCGGCAGCAGCACACCGCTGCCGCTGGGCGTGGCCAAACGGGTGGGCGACTGGGAGTACGAGTTCGCCGCGCGGGTCGAGACCCTGTCGCAGGGCTCGTTCGCCGGGCGCGCCCAAGAGCTGCTCGCGCTGGTCGCCGATCACCCGAACGGGCTCGCCGGGACCTTCCCGGGCAGCCCGCACGCCTTCACCGCCCTCCTCGCCCAGCGTTGCGAGGGGCAGGTGCGGTGGCGGACCTGGCACGCCTACCCGCAGGAGGGCCAGTTGGTGGCCACCCGCACCCGGGTGGGCGTACGGATGGGCGCCCCGGTCTGACGTCGGGTCCGGCGCCGGGGTCCGTGGCGGGCCCGACGGCCGGTCGGGGGGCTCCGGGGCGCCCGGGGTGTCCTCCGGCTCGCGGGGTTGCGGGTCGATTACGCCAACTGGCGGGATCAGTGCGCCACTTGCACCCATGTGGGTGACAGGGTGTGGGTGGGTGGTGACGTACGGTTCGCTTCATGATCGACCGTTCCGCCCCCCGCGGGGTGCTCCCGGCGCCGGAGCCGCAGGGTGCGAAGACCGCCTCGGCCGGCCTCCCCGTACCGCCCCGGACCGGCCGGTTCCTCGTGCTGGCCACCGTGTTCGTGTGCGCGGCCTGCGGGCTCGTATACGAACTGGAGCTGCTCGCGCTCGGCTCGTACCTCATCGGGGACTCCGTCACCCAGGCGTCCGTCGTGCTGTCCGTGATGGTCTTCGCCATGGGCGTCGGCTCCCTCCTCGCCAAACGGCTGCGCCGCCGCCCCGCCTTCGGCTTCGGCGCCATCGAGGCGGGGCTCGCCCTGCTCGGCGGGTTCTCCGCCATGGCCCTGTACGCGAGCTTCGCCTGGCTGGGGGAGTCCCGACCCGCGCTGGTCGGGTTCTCCTTCGCGATCGGCGTGCTCATCGGCGCGGAGATCCCGCTGCTGATGGTCCTCATCCAGCGCATCCGCAGACAGGACGCGGGCGGGGCGGTGGCGGACCTCTTCGCCGCGGACTACGTCGGCGCCCTGGTCGGCGGGCTCGCCTTCCCCTTCCTGCTGCTCCCGGTGTTCGGCCAGCTCACCGGCGCCATGCTGACCGGCACCGTCAACGCGGCCGTCGGGGGCGGGCTCGTCCTGTGGCTGTTCCGCCGCGACCTCAGCCGACGCTGCCGCTGGTTGCTCATCGCCGCGAACGTCTTCGTCCTGGCCGTCCTCGCCGCCGGGACCGTCCTGGCCGACGACTTCGAGCGCGTCGCCCGCACCGCCGTCTACGGGGGCGAGGTGCGGGTCGCCGTGCAGACCGGGGTGCAGGAGCTGGTGATGACCGGCCCGCCCACCGGCTCCCCCCGCTCCCTCGACCTCTACCTCGACGGCCGGCTGCGGGTCAGCGGCTACGACGAGTACCGCTACCACGAGGCCCTGGTCCACCCCGCGATGACCGGCCCGCACCGCCGCGTCCTGGTCCTCGGCGGCGGCGACGGGCTCGCCGCCCGCGAGGTGCTCCGCTACCGGGACGTCGACTCCGTCACCGTCGTCGAGCTCGATCCGGGCGTGGTGCGCCTGGCCCGCACCGACCCGATGCTCTCCGCGCTGAACGGGCGGGCCTTCGAGGACCCCCGGCTCGTCGTCGTCACCGAGGACGCCTTCCACTGGCTGCGCGGCCCCGCGGCCCGGGACCGCTTCGACGTCATCGTCTCCGACCTCCCCGACCCCGGGATCACCCCGAGCACGAAGCTCTACTCGCAGGAGTTCTACGGGCTCGCCGCGCGCGCCCTGAACCCGGGCGGCCGGCTCGCGGTCCACGCGGGGCCCCTGACCACGCGACCGCGTACGTACTGGACCGTCGAGTCCACCCTCGGCGCGGCGGGCCTGCTCACCACCCCCTACAGCGCGGGCGGCCGTCTCTCGGGCTTCGCCGCGGGCCCCGACCGCACCCCCGGCGGCGACACCGCCGTCCCCCCGCAGGACTGGGGCTTCGTCCTCGCCGCCCGCGACCGGGCCCCCGAGCTGCGGGTGGACCGCGACACGCCCGCCCTGCGCGCCGTGTCCACGCGGGCTCTCCAGGACGCCGCCCGTGACGCCGCCCGGGTCCGCCCGGCCGCACTGCCGCCCTCCACGCTCCCGCACCCCCGCTACTCCTGAGCGCTCCGGGCGGCCGGGTCCCGTCGTGGCCGTGTGCAGGGGTGGCCCGCCTCGGTAGGCTCGACCACATGGAGCATCAGGTGTTCGTTCCGGTAGCCGCAGAAGACCTCCGCGCAGTGCTGCGCGACCCCGCCCGGGTGGCCCGCCTGGTTCCCGGGCTCCAGCAGGACGCCGACACCGCCGCCGGGCCCCTCGCCGGCCGGCTCAAGGTGCGCGTCGGCGGCCACACCGTGACCTACCGGGGAGCCCTCACCGTCTCCGAGCCGGAGCCCGGCCGCTTCACCGCCGAGGGCGAGGGCGTCGAGGTGCGCGGCAGCGGGGCCGTGAAGTGCTCCGTCGGGCTGCTGCTCGTCCCGCACGAGGACGGGACGCGGTTGGAGTTCACCGCCGGGGCCACCGCCGACGGGCGCGCCGCCGGCTTCGACCCCGCGGCCACCGCCACCGCCGTCCGTCGCCTGCTGGACCGGCTCGGGGGGAACCTGGGCGTCGCCGCGACCGCCGGCGCCGAGGCGGAGGCCGACCCCGTCGCGCAGGCCGAGGAGGCCGAGGAAGCCGCCGGGAAGGGCCCGACCGCCGGGCCGGACTCCGGGGAGGAGGTCACCGAGGTCACCGCCTCCGTCTTCGAGACCGACGTGCCGCCCCCGTCCCTCGACCCTTTCCTCGCCGACGAGTTGGAGGCCCTCCCCGCCCCGGAAGGGCCCGCCCGCCCCCCGGCCGAGGCCGCACACGCCCGCCGCACCATGATCGGTCGCAGCGCCGAGGAGGTCGACCACGCGCCGCCGCGCGGCCGTTACGCCCCGGTCCCGGCCCCGTCCGCCGGGTCCGCCGGGGGCGGGATGCGCTGGGTGGCACCGGCCGCGGCCCTCGCGGTGGCCTCGGCGGTCGTCGTCGGACGGGCGTTGCGCCGACGGCGCTGACCCGCCGTAGGGTCGCCGTATGACCACGCGACTGAGCGCCGGCGGCGCCGAACTGACCATCGACCAGGAAAACGGCTGCCGGATCAGCAGTCTGCGCATCGACGGCACCGAGCTGCTGCGCCAGGGACCGCACTTCGGGGCCTTCCCGATGGTCCCCTGGTGCGGGCGCACCGAGAACGGACGGTTCCGCGACGGCGCCACCGTCCACCAGTTGCCCCTGAACCACCCCCCGCACGCCATCCACGGCTTCGCCCGCGACGCCGCCTGGAAGACCGCCACGGTGACCGACACCGGGGCGGCCTTCACGTACGACCTGGTCGATCCCTGGCCCTACGCCGGTCGGGTGACACAGGTCTTCGAGCTGTCCGAGCACGCGCTGACGATCTCGCTGGGCGTGGAGACGTACGAGGACTCCTTCCCGGCCCAGGCGGGCTGGCACCCCTGGTTCAACCGGGTCCTGGTCACCGACGGGGCCGAGGCGCAGATCTCCTTCGACCCGTCCTGGCAGGAGGAGCGCGGCGAGGACCACCTCCCCACCGGCCGCCGCCTCGAGCCGACCGCGGGCCCCTGGGACGACTGCTTCGGCATGCCGCACGGGGTCGACGTCACCCTCAGCTGGCCCGGGACCCTGGAGCTGCGGGTCACCAGCCGGGCCGAATGGGTGGTCGTCTACGACGAGCAGCCCGAGGCCGTCTGCGTGGAGCCGCAGTCCGGCCCCCCGAACGGTCTGAACAGCCTTCCGCAGCTGGTCACGCCCGTGGACCCGCTCGAAGTCTCCACGACGTGGACCTGGAAGCGGCTCGTCTAGGGTCCGGGGTCGGGCCTTGGGCCGGGTCCGGGGTCGGGCCTGTGGTCGGGTCCGGGGCCGCCCGGGTGGCGCCGCGTCGTCGCCCTCGTCGCCCTCGTCGAAGGAGTGGGCGGGCCGCAATTAAGCTCAGCGTCATGACTGACGTACGCGATGCGCTTTTGCAGCAGATCAAGGACAAGGCCGTCGTGCACGGCAAGGTGACGCTCTCCTCCGGCATGGAGGCCGACTACTACATCGACCTCCGCCGGGTCACCCTCGACGGCGAGGCCGCCCCGATGGTCGGGCAGGTCATGCTCGACCTCACCGCCGACCTGGACTTCGACTGCGTCGGCGGCCTGACCCTGGGCGCCGACCCGGTGGCCACCTCGATGCTGCACGCCTCCGCCGCGCGCGGGCAGCGCCTGGACGCGTTCGTCGTCCGCAAGGCCCAGAAGGCGCACGGCATGCAGCGCCGCATCGAGGGCACCGACGTGAAGGGCAAGCGCTGCCTGGTCGTCGAGGACACCTCCACCACCGGTGGCTCCCCGCTGACGGCCGTCGAGGCCGTCCGCGAGGCGGGCGGCGAGGTCGTCGCCGTCGCCACGATCGTGGACCGGGGCGCCACCGGGGCCATCGAGGGCGCCGGTCTGACCTACCTCACCGGCTACCAGCTGGGCGACCTCGGCCTGTCCTGAACCACGCCGTCCGACGCGGCCGGTCGCATGACCGGCCCGCGTGACCGGCCCGCGCGGCCGTCTCACGTAGCCGTCTCGAATGGCGGTCACCCCTGAGGTCGAGCGGTGGACGGGGCGCGGTGGAGCCGGCTGCGGCACAACTGGTGACGAAGGTCCCCGGAAGTCCTGGATCCGGTCCTGACCTGGCCTTTTCCGAGAGGGCGGAGTGTTTCACGTGAAACACTCCGCCCTCTTGCGTCGGTATCGGGTGCCACGCGGGGTGGAGTGTCGCGCGGAGTCTGGAAGGATAGGCGCGACGGTGACGTCGCCCCCAGGTCAGGGCCCGCAATAAGCACACTCCCCGCACATCCAAGGAGCGGACAGATGCCCATCGCAACCCCCGAGGTCTACAACGAGATGCTCGACCGGGCGAAGGCAGGCAAGTTCGCCTACCCGGCCATCAACGTGACCTCGACCCAGACCCTGCACGCTGCGCTGCGCGGCTTCGCGGAGGCCGAGAGCGACGGCATCATCCAGATCTCCACCGGTGGTGCGGAGTTCCTGGGCGGCCAGTACAAGAAGGAAATGGTCACGGGCGCGGTCGCCCTGGCCGAGTTCGCGCACATCGTCGCCGCCAAGTACGACATCACGGTCGCGCTGCACACGGACCACTGCCCCAAGGACAAGCTGGACGGTTACGTCCGCCCGCTCCTGGAGGTCTCCGCCGAGCGCGTGGCCCGTGGCCTGAACCCGCTCTTCCAGTCGCACATGTGGGACGGCTCCGCCGAGACCCTGGCCGACAACCTGGCCATCGGCCAGGAGCTGCTCGCCAAGGCCGCCGCCGCGAAGATCATCCTTGAGGTCGAGATCACCCCGACCGGTGGCGAGGAGGACGGCGTCACCCACGAGATCAACGACGAGCTGTACACCACCGTCGACGACGCGCTGCGCACCGCCGAGGCCCTCGGCCTGGGCGAGAAGGGCCGCTACCTGCTGGCCGCCTCCTTCGGCAACGTGCACGGCGTCTACAAGCCGGGCAACGTGGTCCTGCGTCCGGAGCTCCTCAAGGACCTCCAGGCCGGCGTCGGCGAGAAGTACGGCAAGTCCTCGCCGTTCGACTTCGTCTTCCACGGCGGTTCGGGCTCCACCGCCGAGGAGATCGCCACCGCGCTGGAGAACGGCGTCGTGAAGATGAACCTCGACACCGACACCCAGTACGCCTTCACCCGCCCGGTCGCGGACCACATGTTCCGCAACTACGACGGTGTCCTGAAGGTCGACGGCGAGGTCGGCACCAAGTCCACCTACGACCCGCGCACCTGGGGCAAGCTCGCCGAGGCCGGCATGGCCAAGCGCGTCACCGAGGCCTGCGGCAACCTGCGCTCCACGGGTACCCGGCTGAAGTAGTCCGCGAAGGATCCGAAAAGGGGTCCGTCGGTCCGTCACGGACCGGCGGACCCCTTTTCGGTTCGCCGGCGGCTCCCGCAGTGGCGCACCGGCCCCGCACCCTCCCTTGACCCCTCGTCGGGCGGAACCTAGGTTCAAGATCGACGAGGATGGAAAACACCTGGTCGGACGGGGGCGGCGGAATGCGCGGGGGCGACGGGGACGGGGACGACACGGGGGACGACGGGGGCGGCGGACCGCACCGGACGGCCCCGCCCGACGGCGCGCTCGCCGTACTGGAGCTGCTCGCGGCGGCGGCCCCGCAGAGCGCCTACGACACCCTCGTGGCCCGGGCCCACGCCACCGGAGCCGACGAGGCGGCGCTCGCCCCGCTGCACCGGGCGGTGGAGCTGGCCCGCTCGGTACGGGCCCGCGCGAGCCGCGGCAAGCAGCACGCGGCGGCCCTGACCGCCCTCGTCGACACCGCGCACGACCTGACCTCCCCGTACGACATCGACGGGCTGCTCCGACTGATCACCCGCCGCGCCCGACGCCTCCTCGGCTTCGACATGGCCTGGCTGTCGCTCTCCCGCCCGGACGGATCCGCGTACGTCCGCACCAGCGAGGGCGAGACCACCGCGCTGAACGTCGGCCTCGAACTGGGCACCGGCCGGGGTCTCGGCAGCATCGCCCAGGCCCGCCGCTCCCCGGTCTGGACCGCCGACTACCTCGCCGACCCGGCCATCCCGCACGCCCCCGGCATCGACTCCGTCGTGCGGGCCGAGGGGCTGCACGCGATCATCGCGGTGCCGCTGCGGCGCGGCGACTCCACCCTCGGCGCCCTCTACGGGTCCGACCGCGCCGTACGGCAGTTCACCCCCGACGAGATCGGCGTCATGCTGTCCCTCGCCGACCTCGCGGCCGTCGCCATCGAGAAGGCCCGCCTGCTGGAGCAGACCCGCGAGGAGGTCGCCGCGCTGGAGGCCCAGGGCTCGCGCACCCGCAGCGCCCTCACCCGGGTCCGGCACCGGTGGGAGTGCCACGCCCGGTTGGCCGGGCTGGTCCTCGACGGGGCCGGCCTGGCCACCCTCGCCCGCGCCACCGCCGACGCGCTGGACGGGGTGGTCCAGGTCCGCGACCCGGGCGGGCGGCCCCTCACCGCCACCGGGGAACTGCCCGAACTGGACGAGGAGTCGGTGGCGAAGGTGGCCCTCCAGGCGCTCACCGACCGGCGCCCCGTCCGACTGCCGGAGGGCGGCAGCGGGGACGCGGGCCCGGACGGGAGCCGGGAAGGGGGCGGGAGCGGCGGTGCGGACGGCGGGGGCGGCCTGTGGCTGGCGCCCGTCCTCGCGGGCGCCGAGGACCTCGGGGCGCTGCTGCTGCGGGCGTCGGCCCCGCTCGCGGAGGAGGACGTACGGCTGCTGCGCCTCGCGGCGCAGTCCGTGGCCTCCCTGATGCTGATCCAGCGGGGCGCCGCCACCGCCGAGGGACCCGTCCACGACGAGCTGCTCGCCGAGCTGCTGGAGCGGCCCCACTCGGTCGACCCGCAGCTGCTGGAGCGCGCCCGGCGGATCGGCATCGACCTCGACCGTCCGCACGTGGTGGTCGTCGCCCGGCCCGAGGGCGCAGACCTGGCCAAGGCCGCCGCCTGGGCCTCCTCGTACGCGTACCGGACGGGCGGCCTCAAGGGGGTGCGCCGGGGCTGCGTGGTCCTGGTGCTGCCCGCCGGCGACGCCTCCGCCACCGCCCACCGGGCCTCCGCGGAACTGTCCCCGCTGCTCGGGCACCCCGTGTCCACCGGCGCCGCCGGCCCCACCGCCGAACCGGGGGACATCGCCCGGGTGTACGCCGAGGCCATGCGTTGCCTCGACGCCCTGACCGCCCTCGACGGGGTCGGCGGCACGGCCTCCCTGGCCGAACTGGGCTTCGTCGGCCTGCTGCTGTCCGCCGACCACGACGTCGACTCCTTCGTCGCCGCGAGCATAGGCCCGGTCCTGGAGTACGACGCCGAGCGGCTGACGGAGCTGACCCGCACCGTCGAGGCGTACTTCGCCTCGGGCGGCAGCCCCACCCGCGCCGCCCAGGTCCTGCACGTGCACCCCAACACGGTCTCCCGCCGGTTGGAGCGCATCGCCGGACTGCTCGGCCCCCGTTGGCAGGAGCCCGCGCGGGCGCTGGAGATCCAGATGGCGCTGCGCCTGCGCAAGGCCCGCGCGGTCCTCCACGACCGCCGCGCCGACGGCTCCCCGCGTACGGGCGGCGCCCCGGCAGGCGCCCGTACGGAAGGAGCCGCCCGGACGGATCAGGCCTGAGCGCCCCGCGCACCCTCGCCGGCGCCGGCTGCGGGGCCGGTGAGGGCGCGGGCGGCGTGCGCGACCGAGGCCAGGGTGAGGTGCCGGTGCCAGCCGGGCAGCGCCCGCCCCGCGAAGTCGCGCAGGCCCGCCTCCCGCCCGCTGTGCTCGGCGGCGAAGCCGACCCGCAGCCCCTGCTTCGTCAGGCGCAGCAGGGGCCCCACGGGCAGCCGTACGAGGTCGGTGAGCCACATCCGCGAGGGCGCGCGGAGCGGGTCCGCCCACTCGCCGACCAGCAGCAGGTGGCGCCGCCGCGCCGGCGAGGGGTCCGGCATCATCACGCGCACCGCCACCGCGAGGGTGCCGCGGTGGCGGCCCCCCGGGTGCGCCGCGCCGGGATCGGTCCACTCCACCGGGGTGCCGAGCCCCTTCACCGCTTGGAGGACCTCCCGCGCACCGCGGACGCCGGCGCCGTAGCCGGGCAGGGCCGGGTCGGTGACCAGCAGCGGGGTGGAGCCGGCCGCGCGGGCGATGACGGGCAGCCCGGCCGCGGCGAAGCGGTTCATCGTGGAGCGGGTGCCGATCCCCCGGACGTCGAGGACCACCGGCCGGGGCGCGTTGCCGCTGCCGAGCACCGTCTCGATGACGGCCCCGACCGCGGACTCCTCGTACGCGGACGGGCCGGCCGGAGCCTCGCCCTCGGGCGGGACCCGCGTGGCAGGGAGGAACATCCGCCACCCGACCGGCGTCACCAGGGCGGGTGAGGCGAACCAGGTCCCGAAGGCCTGCTGCCCCCGGAACATCTGTCCCCGGTGCGGATCGAAGCGGTGCGCCACGCCCACCGAGTGCTCCCCGCCCTTGGGGATGGCCAGCGGCTGCGCCACCCAGGCGGTCTGCGGGGCGGCGCGGGCTCCCAGGTATCCGGCCAGGGCGGCGCGGATCGGCTCCCAGTCCCAGGTGGAGCCGGAGATGAAGTGGTGCATGCTCTGCTCGGTGGCCGTCCCGCCGACCTGCCCGGCGATCCCGCGCATCGACTTGCGGCCCGGGAGCGCCAGCAGCCCCCGGACGTACTGCCGGCCCTTCTCCCGCTGGTCCTTGCGGCGCAGGGAGGCCAGGACGACGGAGCACAGCTCGTCGGCCACGGCGACGAGGTCCGCCTCCGCTCCGGTGGCCGTTCCCGTCGCTCCCGCCTGCCCGGACCGTCCCGTCTGCCCTGCCTGCCCGGCCTGTCCCGCCTGCCCGGACCGTCCCGTCTGTCCCGCCCGTGTGTTCGTCCCCGCGTCCACCCTCGTGTCCGTACCCGTCCTACTGCCCATGATCGTTCCCACGACATGCCCCCTCGGCGTGCTTCGAATGCCCCCCAACCGTCCGTCGCCGACCCCCCGCCCGGGGAGGTGTTCCGGCCACCGGACCCGGTCGAAAGGTGGTGGCCTCCCCACAACCCGGCCCGCGTCCGGCCATGCGTCCCTCCGGCGGGTTCCCCACCCGTTCGGGCACGCCGCCGCCGTGAGGGCACACTGAACCCATGTCGATTCACCAGAACCTGCTCGGGGGCCCCGCCCCCACCCACCTGCCCGACGAGCCCGGCCCCCGCGAGGCCCTCGCCGCCGGCACCGACCCGGCCGAGGTGGCCGCCGCCCACCCGACGTCCTCCCTCGCCTGGGCCGCCCTCGCGGACCGGGCCTTCGCCGCCGGGAGCACCGTCGAGTCGTACGCGTACGCCCGTACGGGCTACCACCGCGGCCTCGACTCGCTGCGCCGCGCCGGCTGGAAGGGCCACGGCCCGGTGCCGTGGGAGCACGAGCCCAACCGCGGCTTCCTGCGCGCCCTGCACGCCCTGGCCCGCGCGGCCGGCGCGATCGACGAGAAGGAGGAGTACGAGCGCTGCTCGACCTTCCTGCGGGACTCCTCCGCGACGGCGGCGGACACCCTCGCGTAGGGGACACGCTCGGGTAACCGTCGTCCGGCTGCCCTAGAGGGGTTCCGGATCCCCTGTTTATGATGCGAGCAGGGGACCGGGGCTCCACTTACCTCACCGGAAGGAGCGGACCGCTACCCGGAAGCACGTGTCGAGGAGACAGAAATGTCGCAAGCCCTTGATGCCTCCGGAGCCGGTTCGGACACCCCGAACCTCGACTTCGCCGGCACCACCCCCTACGAGGACTACGTCCAGGCCGACGTCCTCACCCACCTCCAGCACCTGCGCTCGGACGACCCCGGCGAGATGGTGTTCCTCGTGACCACCCAGGTCATGGAGCTGTGGTTCACGGTCATCGTCCACGAGTGGGAGACCGCCGCCCGCGCCCTGCGCGAGGACGACATCCCCGTCGCGATGGACGCGCTGAAACGATCCCTCCGCGAGCTGGAGGCCCTCAACGCCTCTTGGCGCCCCCTGGCCCAGCTCACCCCCGGCCAGTTCAACTCCTACCGTTCGGCGCTCGGCGAAGGTTCAGGCTTCCAGTCCGCGATGTACCGCCGGATGGAGTTCCTGCTCGGCGACAAGTCGGCCTCGATGCTGGTCCCGCACCGCGGCGCCCCGCGCGTCCACGGCGAGCTGGAGAAGGCCCTCCAGGAGCCCAGCCTCTACGACGAGACCCTGCGCCTGCTCGCCCGTCGCGGCCTGCCCGTCCCGCCCGAGGTCCTGACCCGCGACCTGGCCCTGCGGTACGAGCCCTCGCCCGCGGTCGAGGCCGTCTGGACGGGCCTGTACGCCGAGCCCGCCGGCGACCAGGGCGACCTGCACCGCCTCGGCGAGGTGCTGACGGACGTCGCCGAGCTGGTCTGGCGCTGGCGCAACGACCACCTCGTCGCCACCCGACGCGCGATGGGCGCGAAGACCGGCACCGGCGGCTCCGCCGGGGTGGCCTGGCTGGAGAAGCGCGCCACGAAGAACGTCTTCCCCGAGCTGTGGACGGCGCGCAGCTATGTCTGACGCGACCGCGAACCGGGTCGGGACACCCGCGCGGGCCGCCGACTCGGCCGACTCGGCCGACTTCGCCGGCCTCGCCGCACGCGCCGCCCGCCTCGACGCCGAGGACGGCCTCGGCAAGCTGCGCGAGCGCTTCGCCCTCCCCGAGGACCTCGTCTACCTCGACGGCAACTCCCTCGGCGCCCTTCCGGCCGCCGTACCGGGCGCCGTGGACGACGTCATACGCCGCCAGTGGGGCGAACTGCTCATCCGCTCCTGGGACGAGAGCGGCTGGTGGACCGCCCCCGAGCGGATCGGCGACCTCCTCGCCCCGCTCGTCGGCGCCGCCGCCGGCCAGGTGACCGTCGGGGACTCCACCAGCGTCAACCTGTTCAAGGCGCTGGTCGGCGCCGCCCGGCTGGCGGCCCCCGGCCGCACCCGGATGCTCGTCGACGCCGCCACCTTCCCGACGGACGGCTACATCGCCGCCTCGGCCGCCCGGATGACCGGTCTGGAGGTCGTCCCGGTCGAGCCGGGCGAGGTCCTCGGCGCGCTCGGCGACGACACCGCCGTGGTGCTGCTCAACCACGTCGACTACCGTTCCGGCCGCCTCCACGACCTGCCCGCCCTCACCGCCGCCGTCCACGCGGCCGGTGCGCTCGTCGTCTGGGACCTGTGCCACTCCGCCGGCGCCCTGCCGGTCGGGCTCGACGCGCACGGGGTCGACCTCGCGGTGGGCTGCACGTACAAGTACCTCAACGGCGGCCCCGGCGCCCCCGCCTACCTGTACGTGGCCGCCCGCCACCAAGACGCCTTCGACTCGCCGCTGCCCGGCTGGAACAGCCACGCCGAGCCCTTCGCGATGACGCCGGAGTACGTGCCCGCCCGGGGCGCGGCCCGGGCGCGGGTCGGGACGCCGGACATCCTGTCCATGCTGGCCCTGGAGGCGGCCCTCGGCGTGTGGGAGGGGGTGCGGATCGAGGAGGTCCGCGCCAAGTCCCTCGCGCTGACGGACTTCTTCCTGGAGTGCGTGGCCGCGTACGTCCCGGCGGGGAAGGTCGAGGCCGTCACCCCGCGGGAGCACGGGGAGCGCGGCAGCCAGGTCTCGCTGCGGTGCGCGAACGCCCGCGAGGTCATGGCCGAGCTGATCGCGCGCGGGGTCGTCGGGGACTTCCGGGCCCCCGATGTGCTGCGTTTCGGGTTCACCCCGCTGTACGTCGGATTCGCCGACGCCGAGCGCGCGGCGCGCACTCTGGGTCACATTTTCGGGTGACGGGGGCGCATTAGGCAGCGAAACGTCACTGCGACCGGCGGGCGGGGCTACGGCCCCGCCCGCCCTCGTACGGGCCCGTCCCGGCGGTTGGCGGCGGGTTCCGGGCTGATACGGTCCCGCTCTGCCGGATGACCGGAACAACCGGAACATCTGTCCCCGCTGTCCCACGCGTTACCCGAGAGGTTGGCCCGATGACGGACCCCGCAGTCGAACGGGACGCCGCCGAGGCCGCCTCGGCCTTCGCGCACCCCCCGGTGGCTCCGGACGCGAGCGCCTCGTACGGGGAACACCCCGACCAGGTCGTCGACTTCTACGCCCCGCGCGGGGACCCGGCCGGTCCGGCGCCGCTGGTCGTCCTGCTGCACGGCGGGGCCTGGCGGGCCCCCTACGACCGGCACCACGTCACCCCCTTCGCGGACTTCCTGGCCCGGCGGGGTTTCGCGGTGGCCAACGTCGAGTACCGACGCGGGAGTTCGCTGCCGCACCAGGGCGCCGGCGGCCCGGTGGCGGGACGCTGGCCGGAGACCTTCGACGACGTCGCCGCCGCCATGGACGCCCTGCCGCGCCTGGTCACGGCCGCCTTCCCCGCCGCCGACCCGCACCGCACGGTGGTCACGGGGCACTCCGCCGGCGGCCACCTCGCGCTGTGGGCCGCCGCCCGGCACGTCCTGCCGGCCGGCTCCCCGTGGAGGCTGCCTTCCCCGCCGCCGCTGCGGGGCGTGGTGGCACTGGCCCCCATCGCGGACTTCGCGGTGGCGGAGGAACTCGACGTCTGCGGCGGCGCGTCCGCGCAGCTCCTGGGCGGACCGGAGCACTGGGCGGCCCGCCTCCCGCACGCCGACCCCGCCGCCCTCCTCCCGACGGGCATCGCCACCGCCGTGGTCCAGGGGCGCGAGGACATCGTGGTCCCGGAGGCGGTCGCGGAGTCGTACGTGGCCGCTGCCGCGAAGGCGGGCGAGATGGTCGGCCTGACCCTCCTGGACGGGGTCGGTCACTTCCCGCTGATCGACCCGGCGGCGGACGCCTGCGCGGTGGTCTGCGAGGAGATCTCCCAGCTGGCCTGGTAGAGCCCGACGGCGCGGTGCAGGAGCAGCGCGTGCACGAAGCGGGCCTCGTGGGTGGGCGGACACCGCCAAGCGAGCGGCCAAGCCCCGTCGAGGCACGGCACGGGCAGGTACGTGGTCCGCCGGGGGCCCGAGGTGAGCCGGGTGAACCCGGGCGGCCACATCCGGTACTGGGCGGACCCGACCGGGATCAGGAAGTAGACCGGCCGCCGCCCGTTGCTCTGCTCAAGGATCGGCCCGGGGTCACCCCCTGTGAGCATGACGAGGAGATCGGCGAGATCCCTTCCCATGTCACCGTCCACACGTAGCGCGTCAAACAGCACCCCGGCCTTGCGGATGGCGACCCCGTCGGCCGGAACCCAGCTGGGGGCGGGGGAGTTGGGGGCGTCACTTTCAGTGTTCATGGGTCAAGGGTGGTGGGCCGGCACTACCGTTTTCCAGGGCGTGGACTCAAGGGCTCTGAATGGTAGAAACTCGGGCTGCGCTGGTCGTGTTCGGTTGAGTTCGGTTGAGTTCGAGGGTGATCCGATGGCGAAGTCGGCGAACAAGGAATCGGCGGGGGGCGCGGCCCGGCTGGTGGCGCATTTGGTGAAGGCGTTCCGTGAACGGGAGCGGCTGACCCAGAAGGAGTTGGGCGGCCTGTTGGGTTACTCGGCGGCGGCGGTCAGCGCGGTGGAGACGGGTGCGCAGCCCGCAAGCGACGAAATGTTGGTTGGCCTGGAGGCCAACATCGGTGCGGGTTTGGGTGTGTTCGAGGCCGCTCGCGAGCTGGTCCGACTGGACAAGTACCCGGTGCAGTTCCAGGGCTACATCGCTTTGGAAGAGAAGGCCCTGACCTTGTCGGTGTACGAGCCTCACGTGATCAACGGGCTGTTCCAGACGAGGGAATACGCCCATGCCCTCATCGCCGGCGGTTATCCCGTCCTGTCGGATCATCGGGTCGAGGAGCTGGTCGAGGCCAGGATGGATCGCACGGCGCTTTTCGAACGGGATCCCGTGATGCTCATCGAGCTGATCCTGGACGAGTCGGCGCTGGCGCGGGGCATCGGCTGCGCCACCGTCATGGGTGCCCAGCTGACGCGTCTGGCTCACCTGGGTAGGCGCCGCAACGTCACCGTCCAGGTTCTGCCGCTCGAATGCGGCTTCTCGGGCGAGCATGCCGGCGCCCGTGGAGGAATGACGCTCCTGGAAACCGCTGAACACGAACGGCTCGTCTACATGGAAGCCCAGGACGAGAGCCTCGTGATCAGTGACCCGGCCAAGGTGAGCATGTATTCACAGCGGTATGCGAAGATCCGCGCACAGGCCCTTGGTCCACGTGAATCGTTGGGCCTCATCGAGCGGTTGGCGGGAGAGCGACAATGATCACCCCCCTGCGGTGGTTCAAGTCCAGCTACAGCAGCGACGCGGGCGGCCAATGCGTCGAGGTCGCCTATACCTGGCGGAAGTCGAGCCACAGCGACTCCAGCGGCGGCGCGTGCGTCGAGATCGCGGCCTGTCCCCACGCCGTCCACGTCCGGGACTCCAAGAATCCCGGGCCCACCCTCAGCCTCGCCCCCGCCGCGTGGGCGGGCTTCGCCGGGTGGGCGGCGGGGTCGTAGGTCCCGGGCCGGGTGTCAGTTCTTGGGATCGGTCGGCTTGTGGCCCGGGTAGACGTGGTCCGGGGCCACGATGGAGGTGACCGCCTCGCCGAACAGGGTGCTCGGTTCCTGGCCGCCGACCGTGACGTCGGTGTTCAGCTCGATCACCATCGTGGCATCGGCCTCGGGGAGGTAGACGGTCAGGGTCTCGTAGCCGGGGATCGACCCGTTGTGGCCGATCCAGCCCTGGACGTTGAAGATGCCCAGGCCGTAGGAGGCGCCGGGGATGACCCCGATGGGCTGTGTCTTCAGGCGCTCGGCCTGGGTCGCGGGCTTCAACAGGGTGCCCGTGGCGACGGTCTTCGCCCAACTGCGCAGGTCATGGAGGTTGGAGATCATCGCTCCGGCGGCCCAGGCCCAGGACGGGTCCCAGTTCGTGGAGTTCACGATCTTCCCCGAGAGGCTCTGGTTCGTGTAGCCCTGCGGGTGCGGGTCGGGGTACTGCTTGCCGGTCGGGAACAGGGTGCCGCCCAGGTTGGCCGGCACGAGGACGTCCTGGTTGATGACCTCGCGCAGCGGCCGGCCGGTGATCTTCTCGATCACCAGGCCGAGCAGGATCAGGTTGGTGTTGGAGTACTCGAACTTGGCGTCCGGAGCGAAGTTCACCGGGTGCTTGAAGGAGTACGCGAGCAGGTCCTTCGGCGTGAAGACGCGGTCGGGGTTCGTCAGGAGGGCCTTGTCGAAGGCGGGGTCCTCGCTGTAGTTGAAGAGCCCGCTGCGCATGCCCGCCAGCTCCCGCAGCGTGATCTTGTCGCCGCTCGGGACGCCGGAGACGTACTTTCCGATGGGATCGTCCAGGCCGACCTTCCCCTGGTCGACCAGCTGGAGCAGGGCCGTGACCGTGAACGTCTTGGTCTCGCTGCCGATGCGGAAGTTCAGGTCGGTCTTCATCGGTGCGCCGGTCGCCTTGTCGGCCACGCCGAAGGCCTTCACGTAGCTGCCCTTGCCGGGGGCCCACAGGCCCACGACCGCGCCCGGGACCTTGGTCTCGCGCAGGGTCTTGGCGATGGCCGCGTCCAGCTTGGCCTTGACGGCCGGCGTCAGCTCGACGAACCCGTTGTCGGCGGACGGTGACGGAGTGGCGGCCGCGTATGCGGCGCTCGCGCCCAACGGGGTGATGAGGGCGGTCGTCGCGGCGGCAGCCACGCAGGCCCGGCGCAGACGTACGAGGGTTGGGTTCACCGCACAGCCTCCTGTCGTCCGGGGGAGCCGGAAGGCACTTCTCAGGCTAGGGCCGAGTGGGTGAAGGCGCGCGTCGGCCCCGTGGCCTCTCGGCGGGCACGCCGAAGGGGCGGGACGCGTGGGCGTCCCGCCCCTTCGGGGGTGTGCGGTGGGGCCTGGTGCCTAGAGGAACGAGTTGATCTCGATCGTCTCGGTGCGGCCGGGGCCGACGCCGATGGCGGAGATCGGGGCGCCCGACATCTCCTCCAGGGCCTTCACGTACGCCTGGGCGTTCTTGGGGAGGTCCGCGAAGGTCTTGGCCTTCGTGATGTCCTCGGACCAGCCCGGGAGGGTTTCGTAGATCGGCTTCGCGTGGTGGAAGTCGGTCTGCGAGTAGGGGAGCTCCTCGACGCGCTTGCCGTCGATCTCGTACGCGACGCAGACGGGGATCTCCTCCCAGCCGGTCAGCACGTCCAGCTTGGTGAGGAAGAAGTCCGTCAGGCCGTTCACGCGGGTCGCGTAGCGGGCGATCGGGGCGTCGAACCAGCCACAGCGACGGTCGCGGCCGGTGGTCACACCGCGCTCGCCACCGATGCGGCGCAGGGCCTCGCCGTCCTCGTCGAACAGCTCGGTCGGGAACGGACCCGCGCCGACACGCGTGGTGTAGGCCTTGAGGATGCCGATGACGCGGCTGATCTTCGTCGGGCCGACGCCCGCACCGGTGCAGGCGCCACCGGCGGTCGGGTTCGAGGAGGTGACGAAGGGGTACGTGCCGTGGTCGACGTCGAGCAGCGTGCCCTGGCCGCCCTCGAAGAGCACGACCTTGTTCTCGTCGAGCGCGTTGTTGATGATCAGGGTGGTGTCGGCGACGTAGCCCTTGATCTGCTCCGCGTACTGGAGCATCTCCTCGACGATCGCGCCGGCCTCGATCGCGCGGCGGTTGTACAGCTTCGTGAGGAGCTGGTTCTTGCCCTCCAGCGCCGCTTCGACCTTCTGGGTGAGGATCGACTCGTCGTAGAGGTCCTGGATCCGGATGCCGACGCGGTTGATCTTGTCCGCGTAGGTCGGGCCGATGCCGCGACCGGTCGTGCCGATCTTCCGCTTGCCGAGGAAGCGCTCGCCGACCTTGTCGAGGGTGACGTTGTACGGCGTGATGACGTGCGCGTTACCGCTGATCAGCAGCTTCGAGGTGTCGATGCCGCGCTCGTTCAGGCCGCGCAGCTCGGAGAGCAGGACGGCCGGGTCGACGACGACACCGTTGCCGATGACCGGGGTGCATCCGGGGGAGAGGATGCCGGAAGGGAGAAGGTGCAGCGCGTACTTCTGGTCGCCCACGACGACCGTGTGGCCGGCGTTGTTGCCACCCTGGTAGCGCACTACATAGTCAACGGATCCACCGAGCAGGTCGGTGGCCTTTCCCTTGCCCTCGTCACCCCACTGAGCTCCGAGCAGCACAAGAGCGGGCACAGGCGTACACCTCTTCCGGATGGGGCATGTCCAAGGTCAGGGGGCGTACGACGATGTACACCGCAGGCTGAGCCGTCGGACCGGGTGCCCCGGAATAGACGAAGGCCCTGGCGCAATAGCGCAAGGGCCTCTTGCACAAAGATGCTACCCGAGGAAGGACCGAGGTGTCGGCTCCAGAGCCCGCCATGAGCCAAGCGGGTGCGCCGGTAGGCGGCCTGCTCGTGCTCGTCGACCCGGTCGCCCGCCGTCTTGACGGCGAGTCCGTGCGAATCGCGAAGGATGTGTTGTCAGCGGGGGCATCGGCGAAAATCTGCCTTCCCGATTCGCAGGAGGAATTCGCGCGGGCCCTCGCCCGCCGGGGCCATCGTCGGCCCGTGATCGTGGGTGACGATCGGGCGCTGGTGCGCGCCGTGGGCCTGCTGCACCGGGAACGGGGGCTCGGGGAGGCGACCGTCTCGCTGGTTCCGGTGGGGCCGGTGGCCTCCCTGTCACTGGCCCGGTCGCTCGGCGTGCCGCTGTCGGCGGTGCTGGCCGCGCGCGCCGCCCTGGACGGGATCCCGCGGCCCTTGGACCTCCTCGTGGACGACAGCGACGGGGTGGTGCTGGGCGGGCTGCGGATCCCGCGGCTGCCGCGCTCCGCGCCGCCGTCGCGCTGGGGCGGGACGTACCGCTCCCTGCTGCGCACGCTGCGGCCCGAGCCGGAGGCGTTGGCGTACCGGCTCCGGGTGGAGGCGGACGGGGTGGTGCTGGTGGACCTGGACCAGCCGGTCGAGGACGTCGCCGTACGGACCGGGCAGGGCGGCGGCGCCGTGGAGGTCGTCGTCCGGGTGGCGGGATCCGGACCGCTGACGGGGCGGGCCGAGGTCGTGACGGTGTCCGGGTCGGACTTCCGCTACCGCGCCGACCACGCCCCGGCCGGGCCCGTGCGCAGGCGTACGTGGACCCGGCGGGCGGGGGCGTGGTCGCTGACACTGCCGAAGGAGACGACCTGGCCGTCCTGACCCGGCCGGTTCGACCCGGCTGTTTTGACCTAGCGCGAGGCGGCGAGGTCCGTGGCCGCGGCTTCGATCAGGTCGGTGACGGGGCCGGGCTGTGAGGCCAGGGAGGCGTGCGAGGCGTCCAGCTCGATGGTCTTGCGGGGGTTGATCCGTTCGGCCATCATCCGCTCGGTGTCCGGGTGGATCATGCGGTCGGCGGTGGACACCTGGTACCAGGAGGGCTTCGCGCGCCAGGCGGGCTCGCCGGTGACCGGGTCGCCGAAGGTGGAGCCGAGCGGGGCCTTCTGGGTCACGGCCATGACGCGCGCCTCCTCCTCGGAGAGGTCCTGCGCGAAGCTCTCGCGGAAGACGTCCCGCCCGATCCAGAGGTAGCCGTCGGAGTCCGGGGCGATGTTCGCGAAGGCGGCGGGCGGGCGCTGCTCGCTGAGGGCGCCGGGGCTCTCGTCGGTGTCGGGGGCGAAGGCGGCGATGTAGACCAGGCCCGCCACGTTCGCCAGGGTGCCCGCCTGGGTGATGACCGCGCCGCCGTAGGAGTGGCCGACCAGCAGGACCGGTCCGTCGATCTGGCGGACCATCTTCCGGGTGCGCTCGGCGTCGTCCGCGAGGGAGGTCAAGGGATTCTCGACGGCGTGGAGGTCCTCGAAGCCGCGTCGGTGGAGTTCGGTGATCACCTTGGCCCAGTGGGCGGCGCCGCCCCAGAAGCCGTGGACGAGGACGATGGCGGGCTTGGACGTGTCGGCCATGACGGGCCTTTCTCGGAGGGGGCTCGGAGGAGACACGGAGGGGGCTCGGGGGGCCGGGCATCGAGCGGGTCAGGGGCGGGCGCAACGGATCTGGCGGTGTCGGGTCGGGCGTCGGCGGGTCACATGGGTTCGAGGACGGACAGGACGTTCCCGGCCGGGTCCTTGAACCAGGCGATGGTCGGCCCCCTCGGGTCGCGGACGACGCCCTTGTCGTCGGTGCCCTCGGCGAACGCGGGGTACCGCTCGAAGTCGACCCCGCGCGCGGTCAGCGCGTCGACCGCCGCCGCGACGTCGGGCACGGGGAAGTTCAGGATGGTGAAGCTCGCGGGCGCGTGGTCGTCCTTCGGGTACACCAACACCGTGGTGTCGCCCGCGAGGTGCAGGAGGAGCATGCCGTTCTCCTCGGAGACGCGCAGGCCCAGGGTGTCGCCGTAGAACGCCTTGGCCCTGGCGATGTCGTTCACCGAGAACCCGCTGAATGCCTTGGTGTCTTCGAACATGACCGGTCCTTCGACATGTCGACCTGCGGGGACCCCTCCTTCATCGTCCCCCCGGGGCCGGCACCCGTCGAACGGACGGGACGGCCTGGGCGCACGTCGAGGAGACCCCGGGCGCCGTGGAGTTCCGCGACACCGAACTCTGCGACGCCTCGGCCGCCACCGGCCCGCGTTACGGCAGGTCGAGGTCGAGGTCGAGGGTGGCTCGGTGGACGCGCCAGCGGTCCATCATGAGGAGCATCTCGCCCTGGAGGAACTCGAAGAACGCCGCAGTCTCCGCGACCCGCGCCCCCGCCGGAGTGCCCTCGCCCAGGCCGGCCGCGCCGTCGCGCAGGGTCTTCTCCCAGAGGGTGAGCACCTGGTCCCGGCGGGTGAAGGTCTCGTACCAGAGCTCGTTGTGCAGGACGTAGCGGTCGCGGCGGGAGCCCGGCTCGCGCTCCCGGCTGACCATGTTGACCTGCGTCAGGTACGCCACCGCGCCCGAGACCGCCGCCGGGCTGATCCGGAGCGATCCGCCCAGCTCGGCCGAGGTCATCGCTCCGCCGTCACTCGCGAGGAGCCGTGCGAAGACCCGGGCCGCCATGCGCTGCATGCCCGCCTCGGTGAGCTGCGCGGCGAACCGCTCCACGAAGCGGGAGACCGCTTCCTCGTCCCGTACGTCCATTGCTTCCGCCACCCCACCGACTCTACGCCAGACTTCACATCCTTCCCGACCTTCATAATTTTGTGAAAGTAGCGTACGTTCGGAAGCATGACGAAGGCCATCAGCGTCGCCGGACTCCACAAGTCGTTCGGCCGCGCGTCCGCTCTGAACGGGCTCGATCTCGACGTCGCCCCCGGCGAGGTGCACGGCTTCCTCGGCCCCAACGGCTCCGGCAAGTCCACCACCATCCGGATCCTCCTCGGCCTGCTGCGCGCCGACGCGGGAACCGCCACCCTGCTCGGCGGCGACCCCTGGGCCGACGCCGTCTCCCTCCACCGCCGCATCGCCTACGTGCCCGGCGACGTCACCCTCTGGCGCAACCTCTCCGGCGGCGAGGTCATCGACCTCCACGGGCGGCTGCGCGGCGGACTCGACCCGGCCCGGCGCGCCGAGCTGATCGAGCGGTTCGAACTGGACCCGACCAAGAAGGGCCGTACGTACTCCAAGGGCAACCGGCAGAAGGTCGCCCTCGTCGCGGCCTTCGCCTCCGACGCCGAACTGTTCGTCCTCGACGAGCCCACCTCGGGCCTCGACCCCCTCATGGAGGAGGTCTTCCAGAGGTGCGTCACCGAGGCCCGCGACGCCGGCCGGACCGTCCTGCTCAGCTCGCACGTCCTGAACGAGGTCGAGACCCTCTGCGACCGGGTCAGCATCATCCGCGCCGGCCGCACCGTGGAGAGCGGCACCCTCGCCGAGCTGCGCCACCTCACGCGTACGGTCCTCACCGCCGAGCTGTCCGCGCCGCCGAACGGCCTCGCGCGGCTGCCCGGCGTGCACGACGTGGACGTGCGCGGGCTGCGCGTCAGCCTCCGGGTCGACGCCGGCGCACTGGACGCCGTACTGCGCTCCCTGACCGCCTCCGGCGTCCGCTCGCTGACCTCGACCCCGCCCACGCTGGAGGAACTGTTCCTGCGGCACTACGCGCAAGGGGCGCGGCCATGAGGGGAACTCCGCTCGCCGGGACCGGCGCCCTGCTGCGCTTGGCCCTGCGCCGCGACCGGGTGCTGATCCCGGTGTGGGTGCTCGCCACGGCGGGACTGGTGGTGAGCATGCCCCGCTCGCTCGGAGCCGTCTACGGGACCGCCGCCGAACGGGCCGCCACCGCCGTTTCCATGAACGCCAACGGCTCCATGCGCGCCCTGTACGGGCCCGTCTTCGGGGATTCCCTCGGCGCCCTGACCGCCTGGCGCATCGGCGTCTACGGGGCGCTGCTCGCCGCCGTGACCGGCCTCACCGTGGTCGTACGGCACACCCGCGAGGAGGAGGAGAGCGGTCGTCAGGAACTGCTCCGCGCCGGTGTGGTGGGGCGCGCGGCCCCGCTCACGGCCGCGCTGCTGGCCGCCCTCGTGGCCGAGTCGGCCCTCGCGCTGCTCGTGGCCGGCGGGCTCGCGGGTCACGGCGCGGCCGGGGCGCTCGCGCTGGGCGCGGCCATCGGGGGCGCCGGGCTGGTCTTCGCGGGGGTCGCGGCCGTCGCCGCGCAACTGACGGAGAGCGCCCGGGCCGCGAAGGGGCTCACGGCCGCCGCGCTGGGCGCCGCGTACGTCCTGAAGGCGGCCGGGGACGCGGGCACGCCCGGCGGGGAGTCGGCCCTGACCCGGCTGTCGCCGCTGGGCTGGGTGGAGTACGTACGGCCCTTCGCCGGCGAACGCTGGTGGGTGCTCGCCCTGTTCGCCGCCGCCGCGACGGTCTCGACGTGCGCCGCGTACGTCCTCGCGGGACGCCGGGACCTCGGCATGAGCTTCCTGCCGGCCCGGCCCGGTCCCGCCGTCGGACGCCTCGGGTCGGCGGGCGCGCTGGCCCGGCGGCTCCAACGCGGCGGCCTCCTCGGCTGGAGCGCGGCCTTCCTCGCCGCCGGGACCGCCTTCGGGAGGATGGCGAGCGGGGCCGCCGAGGTGGTCGGCGGCAACGAGAAGACCCGTCGGATCATCGAGCGGATGGGCGGCCAGAGCGGGCTCACCGAAGCCTTCCTCGCGGCCATGGCCGGGCTGTTCGGGCTGGTCGCCGCCCTGTACGTGGTCTCCTGCGCGCTGCGCCCGTACGCCGAGGAGACCTCCGGGCGCGCCGAGCCGCTCCTCGCGGGCCCCGTGGGGCGGCTGCGCTGGGCCGGCGGGTACCTCGCCGTCGCCTTCGGGGGCTCCGCGCTGATCCTGGCGGTGGCCGGGGTCGGGCTGGGGCTGGGCCACGGTTCCGCCGTCGGCCCGACGATCGGGGCCTGCCTGGCGCAACTCCCGGCGGTGTGGACGGTCGGGGCCGTCACCGTCCTGCTGTACGGGCTCGCCCCGAGGCTCGCGCCGGCGTCCTGGGGCGTGGCCGGGGTGCTGCTGGCCCTCGGCTGGGTCGGCCCGGCCCTCGACCTCCCCCGGGCGGCGCTGAACCTCTCGCCCTTCGCCCACCTGCCCAAACTCCCGGGCCCGGCCGGTCCGGACTGGACCGTGCTGCTCGCCCTGACGGCGGTGGCCGCGGTCCTCACGGCGGCCGGTCTCGCCGCGCTGCGCCGCCGCGACCTCGCAGGGTAGACCGGCCCGCACGGCCGCGTGGGCATCCTCGGAATATCGCCCGTACACCGATCGCCGGCGGGATGTACTGCCGTACGGACTGCCCTCCGCCGGGGGAGGGCACGGCAGTCGGGGCGTACGTGTGATGGGCGCAGATCTGGTCCGGGAGTCCGCCTCGGCGGGCCGCGTGGTGCTGTGGGAGGAGTCGGCGCGCGACGGCGCGCAGGCGAAGACCCTGATGGGCGCCGACTTCAGGGTCCGGCTGGCACGGGAACAGGGGCGGATCTTCGGGGCGGACGGGCCGCGCCACGTGGTGTTCGCGGCAGGCTTCCCGGCCGTGTGCGCCGAGGAGTTCGAAGCCGTACGGCGGGTCGCGCGGGAGGCCGAGGGCGCGGTGAGCGTGGCCGCGGTGTGCCGGGCCACCCGGGACGACGTACGCCAGGCCGTCGCCTCGGTGCGGGGGAGCGCGCACGCCCGGGTGATGGTCGTGGCGCCGGCCTCCGAGGCCATGGCCCGGGTGATGACCCACACCGGTGCCGCCGGGGCGCTGGCCGCCGCGGTCGACCTGGTCAAGGCGGCCCGGGACCAGGACGACGCCGTGGCCCTCGACGTCTGCTTCGCCGACGCCTCGCGCGCCGACCACGGCCTGATGGGCCGGTACGCGGCGGAGACGACCGCCGCCGGAGCGGGCGTGGTGGTCCTCGCCGACACGGTGGGGGAGCAACTGCCGCAGCAGGTCGAGGGAATGTTCACGGCCGTCCGGTCGGCCGCCGGCGCGGACACCGTGCTCGCCTCCCACCTCCACAACGACCTCGGGCTGGGGCTCGCCAACACCCTCGGGGCGCTGCGGGCCGGGGTCCGGGTGCTGTCCAGCGCCTGGCTGGGCCTGGCGGAGCGCAGCGGCATGGTCGCGACCGAGCAACTGCTCTTCCTGCTGGCCTACCGGGCGGACCGGACGCGTGAGTTGCTGGGACTCGGGGCGGCGGGGTTGGTGGGGTCGGTGGGCGTGGCGGGGTCGGTGGGGTTGGCGGGGGCCGGGGCGCGGGTGGGGGGTGACGGGGGTGGGCCGTGGTGGACCGAGCCGGATCTGACCCGGCTCCCGGGGATCGCCCGGATGGTGTCGGACGAGACCGGGGTGCCGCTCACCGTGACCACCCCCATCGTCGGCTCGGGGGTGGGCAGCATCTCCACCGGCACTCCGTTCGTGCACCCCGAGCTGTTCCAGCCCTTCGATCCGGAGCGTCTCCTCGGCATCGAACCCCAGGTGGTGCCGACCCAGTTGGCCAGCGCCCGCGTGGTCACCGCCGTCGCCGCCCGACTCGGGCACACCCTCGACGCCGGGCAGGCGCGGGCCGCGATGGCCTGGGTGAAGGCCCGGGCCTTCCGCACGGGGCGGGCCGTCGTGGACGAGGCCGCCTTCGCCGCCTACCTGGACGGCCTCCTGCACGGCTCGGCCGATGCGACGGGAGCTGCCTCGTGAACGCGGGCACGGGGGAAGGGTTCGGGGCCGGGGCCGGGGCCGGGGCCAGTGGCGGGGCCGTGGGTGGGGCCGTGGGTGGGGATGCGGCTCGGTGGTGGTTGGGGCGCGGGGCGGGGGTGGTCCTGCCCAACCCGGCTCCGCTGACGCACGTCGTGGCGGGGACCGATCCGTCCGCCGTCAACACCGCGAAGGGGCGGCCCGCCGGCCAGGCCGTCGCGCTCTGGTCCCACGACCGGGCCACCTTCGCCGAGGTGGCGGGCGTACTGGACCTGTCGGACCGCCACACCTCCCTGGCCGGGCTGTTGTTGGAGGAGGAGCGGGTGACGCTGCTGGTCCCCGTCCGGACCGGTCCGGGGCGCCCCGAATGGCTGGCTCCGGCGACCAAGGACGGCTGGACCCTGTTGTTCGGGACCCGTTGGGAGCCGCTGCTCCCCGTACTGGATCCGTTCCCGGTCCTGTACGTCTCCAGCGCCAACCGCACCGGTCTGCCGCCCGCCGGCTGCGTCGCGGCGGCCCTGGAGATGTTCCCGTCGACCCCCGTCCTGGGCGATGACGCGGGTGCGGAGGCGGGCACGGACCCCGGCGCCGGCGCGGCCGTGGGGCGACGGGCCACGACCACCCTGCGCCTGGACCGGGACGGCGGGCTGACCCTCCACCGCCACGGGGCGCAGGACCACCCGTACCCGACGGCGGAGGCCTACCTCGCCCACCTCCGCGACCGGCCCCGCTTCCGCGGCCTGCTCTAGAACTCCACCAGCAGTTCGCGCAGGCCGCGGATCACGTACCCGTCGTGCCAGGCCGGCTCCCGGACCAGGCGAGGGGGTGGCAGGCCCGGGGGCAGGAGGGCGGCGAAGGACGAGGTCAGTTCCAGGCGGGCGAGGGGCGCGCCCAGGCAGTAGTGGATGCCGGCGCCGAAGGTGAGGTGCGGGTTGTCGGCGCGGGTGAGGTCGAGGTCGTCGGGGTTCTCGAAGCGGGCCGGGTCCCGGTTCGCGGACCCGAAGAGGAGCGCGACCTCGGCCCCGCGGGGGATCAGGGTGTCACCGATCCGGATGTCGTCGAGCACCCAGCGTTCGAACATTTGTAGGGGTGTGTCGAAACGCATGAGTTCATCCACAGCTGTGGATAACTTTTCGAGATTCGGAAATCCGGGGTCGGAGCGAAGGGCTTCGAGCTGCTCGGGATGACGGAAGAGGGCCCACCAGCCGTTCACCGTCGTGTTGACGGTCGCCTCGTGCCCGGCGTTCAGCAGCAGGACGCAGGTGGAGATCATCTCCTGCTCGCTGAGCCGGCCGTCGTCGTCGTGGGCGGCGATCAGGCCGGAGATCAGATCGGAGCCCGGGCGTCCGCGCCGGACGGCGATCAGCTCCCGCAGGTACGCGCTGAACTCCACACTCGCCGCCACCGCCCGACGAGCCGTTTCCAGGGACGGCTTCAGCTCGAACATCCCGCAGATGTCCGCCGACCAGGGCCGCAGCAGCCCCCGGTCCGACTCGGGGATCCCCAGCAGCTCCGCGATCACCGCCACCGGAAGCGGCTCGGCGACCGCCGTCAGCAGATCCCCGCCTCCGGCGGCCCGCAGAGCGTCCGTCAGCTCCCCGGCCAGCCGGCGGACGGACGGCGCGAGCCGCTCCACGGTCCTCGGGGTGAAGGCCTTCGCCACCAACCTGCGCACCCGCGCGTGCGCGGGATCCTCCAAGTCCAGCAGGCCGTTGCCGTTCAGCACGTGGAAGGGCTCGTGCTCGGGCGGAGGCGCCTCCTGCCCGAACTCCTCGTGGCCGAAGCGGTGCAGATACGTACGCCCCAACCGCCGGTCCCGCAGCAAGGCGCTCACATCGGCGTGATGCGGCACCAGCCACTGCCCGGTCGCCTCCGACCACACCGCCCGCCCTTGCGCCCGCAGCTCCCGGTAGGCGGGGTACGGATCGGCGACGAAGGCGGCGTCCCACGGATCGAACTTCATCCCGGCAGCCTAAGCCGGAGTCACCAGCCTGGTCTCGTAGGCGTACACGGCCGCCTGGGTGCGGTCCCGCAGGCCCAGCTTCACCAGGATCCGACTCACATGGGTCTTGATCGTGGACTCCGCCACCAGCAGCCGGTCCGCTATCTCCGCGTTGGACAGCCCCTGCGCGATCAGTACCAGGACCTCCGTCTCACGCTCCGTCAGTTCCGTCACCCCGGCCGGATCGGGCGATTTCGGCGCGTCCGACAATTTCGAGAACTCCACGATCAGCCGCTTCGTCACCGAAGGGGCCAGCAGGGCCTCGCCGGCCGCGACCACCCGCACGCCCTCCGCCAACTGCCGGGCCGAGGCGTCCTTGAGCAGGAACCCGGACGCCCCCGCCCGCAGGGCCTGGTACACGTACTCGTCGAGGTCGAAGGTCGTCAGGACCAACACCTTCGCGTCCGTGTCGGCCGCCACGATCTGCCGGGTCGCCTCCAGACCGTTCATCTCCGGCATCCGGATGTCCATCAGCACCACGTCCGGCCGCAGAGCGGCCACCTGGGCGATGGCCTGACGGCCGTCGACCGCCTCCCCGACCACCTCGATGCCCTCCATCGCGTTCAGCAGGACGGAGAAGCCCTCACGCACCATCATCTGGTCGTCGACGATCAACACCCGGATCGTCATGACGGCTCGTCCTGCGGTCGCGGCCGGGCGGACACCGGTATGAAGACCGCGACCTCGTACCCGCCTTCCGGACTCTCGCCGGCCGTCATTTCCCCTTCCAACATGGCCACCCGCTCCCGCATCCCGGTGATTCCGTGCCCGGCCCCCGGCGAAGGAGCCACGTCCCCCACCGCCGGACCGTTGACGACCCGTATCCCCAGACCGCCCAGCACGTACGAGACCTCCACCGCGGCCACCGCCCCCGGCGCGTGCCTCAGGCTGTTGCTCAACGCCTCCTGGATGATCCGGTACGCCGACAGCTCCACACCCTGCGGCAGCTCGCGCACCGCACCCGTGACGGTCTTCTCCACACTCAGGCCGGCCTCCCGCACATTGGCCAGCAATCCGTCGAGCGAGGCCAACGTGGGTTGCGGGGCGTCCGGTGCCTCGTAGTCCGAGGACCGCACCACACCCAACACCCGCCGCAGCTCGGTCAGCGCCGCCACCGCGTTCTCCCGGATGGTGACGAACGCCGCCTCCAGCTCCGGCGGCGGATTCTTCACCCGGTACGGGGCGGCTTCCGCCTGGATCGCCACCACCGACATGTGGTGCGCGACCACGTCGTGCAACTCCCGGGCGATCGTCGTCCGCTCCTCCAAGAGGGTGCGCCGGTCCCGCTCGAATGCCGTCACCTCCAGCTGCGCCGTGACCTCCTGCTTCGCGTCGCGGCGGGTGTTGCGGACGGTGATGGCCAACAGCCCGATCGCGAGCATGAAGGCGATCGGCGCCACCGCCACGCCCCGGTCGTCACCGAGCAGGGCGGGCAGGGCCGTCCCGTAGACCACGGTGATGACCCACATCCACGCGGCGACCCGGGGGCGGGTCCGCATCGCGACGAACAGGACCACGGCGAGATAGGCGAGGAAGGTGCTCGGCGACCAGGGCCAGGTGATGTCCCGGTCAGTGAAGATCGAGAGCACCGTGGTGACCGCCAGCGCCGCCCAGAAGGCGGCCACCGGCCGCACCAGGGTCAGCAGGACCGGCACCGCGGCCATCAGCCCCATCACCAGCGACTGGAGCGGGGGTATGGAACCCAGGTTGCTGACCCCCGCCAGCGGGACGACGATGAAGGCCGTGGCCGCCACCACCGCGTGCGGAAGGAAGCGGGCATTCGCCCGCATCGACTTCGGCAGGTGCCGGATCATCCGCCCGTTCGTAGGCATCGGGGCGAGCGGCCGGTAGTGGAACACGTCGGTGAAGAGGTCGTCGCGCAGGCTCTGGATGAAGCCCGAAGCCATCCGCAATTCGGGTGGCCGGGGGGTGGCCCCGGGGGTCGTCTCGGTCATGTTCAAACCGTAGGCGGCCCGCTCTCTCGCCCGCGTCGGCGTCAAAGGGGATTTCCCGGGGTCCCCCGCAAGTACTACGCGGGGCCCTCAGTAGCCCGTCGGACGGATCAGGCCCGTCTCGTACGCGAACACCGCGGCCTGGGTGCGGTCCCGCAGGCCCAGCTTCACCAGGATCCGACTCACATGGGTCTTCACGGTCTGCTCGGCGACGATCAGGTGCTGTGCGATCTCCGCGTTGGACAGGCCCTGGGCGATCAGCGACAGCACCTCGGTCTCCCGCTCGGTCAGCTCGTCGATCCGCGTCTTGGAGGGAGCCCGCGGCGCTCCCATCCGGGAGAACTCGGTGAGCAGCCGCTTGGTGATGTTCGGCGACAAGAGGGCCTCACCGGCCGCCACCACCCGTACCGCCTCCGCCAACTGATCGGCCGAGGCGTCCTTCAACAGGAAGCCGGAGGCCCCCGCGCGCAGGGCCTGGTAGACGTACTCGTCGAGGTCGAAGGTGGTCAACACCAGCACCTTCACCGCCGAACCCGGCACGCCCGTGATGAGGGAGGTGGCCTCGATCCCGCCCATCCCCGGCATACGGATGTCCATCAGGACCACGTCCGGCTCCAGCTCGGCCACCTGCGCGACGGCAGCGGCGCCGTCCACCGCCTGACCGACCACCTCTATGTCCGGCTGGGTGTTCAACAGCACGGTGAATCCCTGCCGGACCATCACCTGGTCGTCGGCGATCATCACCCGGATCGGAGTGCTCATATGTCCTTCTTCGGTTCGGAGGAGGAGCCGCCGGGCGGGTCCATGGGAAGTACGGCGCTCACCTCGTAGCCGCCCTCGGGGCGGGGACCGGCGGCCAGCTCGCCCCCCAGCATGCCCGCCCGCTCCCGCATGCCGAGCAGCCCGTGCCCGGCGCCCTGCGAGACCGGGACCGGCCGCGTCGGGGCGGTGTTGGCGATGCACAGGTGCAGGTCTCGCGGCCCGTAGGCGATCCCCACCTCCACCCGTGAACCAGGGGCGTGACGGAGACAGTTGCTCAAGGCCTCCTGCACGATCCGGTACGCGGTGAGTTCCACCCCCGGCGTCAGCGGACGCCGTAGGCCCGCCACCTCGGTGGTGACGTCCAACCCCGCCCCCCGGACGTTGTCCACCAGGGCGCCCAACTCGGCCAGAGTGGGCTGCGGGTGATGCGGATCGGCGGGATCGTCGGCGGACTCGGAACGCAGCACCCCCAGCACCCGACGCAACTCCGTCAGCGCTTCGAGGGCGTTCTGTCGGATGCCCGCCAGGTTCTCCTTCAGCTCCTCCGACGGGTTCTCCACCAGGTGCGGTGCGACCTGTGCCTGGATGGAGATCACCGACATGTGGTGGGCGACGACGTCGTGCAGCTCCCGGGCGATCCGGCTGCGCTCCTCCAACAGGGTCCGGCGGGCCCTTTCCTCCTCGGTCAGCGTCTCCTGCACGACGAGCTGCCCCCGGGCCAGTCGCAGCGCGCGCATCGCGTACCCGAGGAGGCCGGCGACGACGAACGCGATGGCGGCCACGAAGAAGCTGGATGAGCTGCCCTGCGGCTTGAGGGAGATCTCGACCAGGCCCGTGCCGGCCAAGGGGATGGTCACGATCAGGGCCGTGATCCGGGCCGGCACGCGGAGGGCGGCCAGCAGGATCACCGCGGCGTAGGCGAGGTAGCCGACCGGCATCCAAGGCCAGGGCTGCCCATTCCAGTACGGGAGGTTGGCCGCCGTGGCGGGGTAGTCGATGGGCTTGCCGGGCCAGTCCCAATCCTGCTTGACCTGGATCCGGAGTGTCCAGGCGAGCAGCGCGCCCGCGATCAGGCCCAGCCACCAGCCGGCCATGGGGCGCAGCATCGCGAGGACGATGGGCACCCCGGTCAGCAGGGACAAGGCCACGGCGGGGCCGCCGGTGACGTCGTAGTTGTCATCGAGCTGCATGTTGGTGAGGAAGGCGAAGTACACGGCGACGTAGACGACCAGCACGTGGGGCAGCAGGGCCAGCCAGCGGGGCCGGGACATCCGGGGGAGCGGGTCACGCCGCAGGGTGAACAGCTCCTGAGTCAGGCCGCGGTGCGCGGCCGGGCCGGAGGACGACAGTGCGCTCTGCGGCGCGGGCTGATGGGTCACACGGGCCACCCTAGGCACGGGAACCCACCCGGGCTCCGGAGGGAGGCCGGGGTGCCCGCCGGGCCGGGCGATCCCCGACAGCGGTGCCGGACAAGGCTGTTGCCGCCGTCGCTGCGGTGGCCGAAGGCGTGCTCGTTCCCGGGAGCGGGATGACACGACCGGCCCGGCCACCGCGTTCGCGGGGCTGCTCGTAGACGTGGAAGGCGGCCCAGCAGACGGCCAACGCGGCGGCGAACACGGGGAGCCACATCAGTCGGGCCGCGACCCACCCGGCGGAGTCCGGAGCGGTGTGCAGCCCGGGGAGGTCGGTGGAGAACAACATCCCCAGCGCGGTGACGGACATCATCGCGGTCTGGTGCCAGAGGAAGACGGTCATGGCCGACAGGTTCATCAGGGCCACCTTGGCCCACGTCCGAGGGCGTGCCATGGCCCGCGCGAGCGGCTCGCGCAACAGCAGGGCCAGTCCGCACTGGGCCAGGCCGAAGGTGACGGCGGCCAGCGTCGGCGGGTTCAGGTTGGAGACGGCCGCCCCCGGAACCCCCACCATGGAGGCCGGGTACCCGCCCCACACGATCAGCACGACGGTGGCGGCCACGCCCCCGCCCAGCAGGAACAGGGCCGGGCGGCGCCGGGTGAACGCGCCCCGGGACCAGGCGGCCCCCAACGTGTAGGGGACGAGCCAGCCGGCGGCGACATTGACCCAGCCGATCCATTCGGGCCCGCCGAAGCCGAACCGCCACACATCCACCCCCGCCACGACGGCCACCGGCCACACCGGAGCGAGCCGGGCGACGAGCGGGGTCGCGGCCGTCAGCGCCGCGAAGACGAGCAGGAACCACAGGGGCGACCACACCAACTTGAGCAGCGTCCGCACGGTGTCCGGCCCCGCCCCGCCCAGCAGCAGAGCCCCCGCCACGAGGGCCCACAGCGCGACCACCGCCGCCACCGGCCGGAACAGCCGCCCGAGGCGCTGCCCCACCCAGGTCCCGTAGGACACCCCACGGGCCCGCGCCGACGCGTACCCCTGAGCGGCGACATGACCGCCGACCAGGAAGAACACGGCCAGGGTCTGGAACACCCAGGAGACCGGGGCCAGCCAGGGCATGTGGGCCAGCGGACTGGCGCCCCGCAGATCGCCACCGGAGGCGTTCAGCGCGGTCACCAGCCAGTGCCCGAGCACCACACCCAGGATCGCGAAGGCCCTCAGGGCGTCCACGCTCCGGTCCCGGTGGGCCGGGGTCGCGCGGTCGACGCGGTCCGCGAGGGCGGACCAGCGGGAGCGGAGCTCAGGCATGAGGGGCCTCCGGGCCGAGGGCGGAGGGGACGCTCCGCGCGGGGTTGCTCGTGTGGGTGCTCGGGGTGGTGGTGGGAGGCCCGAGAACGATGCGGGCCAGGCTGTCGAGGGAGCGGGTGCCGGGCTTGAGGTAGTCGCTGTGCCGGACGGCGCCGGCGGCGAAGGGCCGGGCACCGAAGGCCGGGTCCACGGGATCGGTGCCGAACCCGACCCCGGCGAAGCGGACATGGGGGACGTTGCCGATCCAGTCCCCGCTGCCCCGGCCCGCCCACACCCGGGCTCCGGTCGGGAGCCGGTCGGCGGACGGGACGCCCGTGCCCGGGCTGCCGTAGAGCACCACGTCACTCACCTCAGGGCCGGTCGCCGTACGGGCGCACACCACCGAGCCGTACGAATGGCACAGCAGCGAGATGTGGACCCCGGGCGTGGCCAGTCTCCGCAACCGGCTGAGGAACGGCTCCAGTTCGGCGGCGGCCTCTTCGGCGCGGGTGCTGGTCAGGACGGTCGTGCCGACGGTCTCGGGGGTGTCGTACCCGAGCCAGGCGACCACCGCCGAGCGGGGCTGTTCGGCCCGGAGGCGCTCGTGGAGGGAGAGCGCCCCTTCGCGAAAGCGCTGGTAGGTGTCGAGGGTGGTGTCCGAGCCGGGTATCAGGACGGCGACCCGCTCGGCGCTCGCCAGATCCCCGAACACCTCCACGGCCCGACCCCGCCCCCGCCCGTCGAACGAGAGGAACCGGCCCGGGCCCTGCGGCGGCGCCGCCATCGCCCGCAGCTTCGCCGCCCTCTCGTCGCGCCCCGCGTCCTGAGCCATCCGGACCGCCTCCGCGAGGTTGCCGAGATTCGCGGCGTAGCGGTCCTGAGCGCTCGCGCTCTCGGAGAACGCCACCGCCGCGGGCGCCGGGACCGGCGGCGAAGCGGCCGCCGTCACCGGCACCACCACTGCCCCGGCCACGAGGCAGGCCAACAGAACACGGCGCGCACGTCCCCTGCGGGCGCCCCCGACCCCGCCCCCGGTCGCGGGCGCGGTTCCATCGGCCTCTGCTTCCGCCGCTGTCTCTGCCGCTGTCTCTGCCTCTGCGTTTGCCCTTGCGGCGGCGCGGATCCCCCTGCTCATGACGGCGGCCCTCTCCCTGGTCCCTCGCTCCGAGCGGGCAATCGCACGCTCTGGTAACGAAGTTAGGAATCAGGAGCCCTCGCCCGCGTCACGCTGCGGACCGGACCTCACACGTAGCTCTCAGGTATGACGACCACTACCTGAGAACCAGCTCCAGCCCCCATGACCGGCCCACAACCAAACCCACCACCAAACCCGCAACAGCCCCACAACACCCCACCACCGCCCTAGGGTCGGGGGATGGAAGAGACCGGCACCGACTGGCGCGACGACCGCATCGGCAGCGCTCACCGCGGCGAGAACCCCACCGTCCTGCGCCGTCTCGACTCCGGCTTCGCCGTCATCGGAGACCGGCAGTTCCTGCCCGGATACTCGCTCCTGCTCGTCGACGACCCCGCCGTGAGCCGCCTCTCGGGCCTGCCTCGGGCGCGCCGCACCGCCTACCTCGCCGACCTGGACCGCCTCGCCGAGGCCGTCGAGCGTGCCTGCGCCCGCCTCGACCCGGCCTTCCGCCGCGTGAACATCGAGATCCTGGGCAACGCCGACCCGTACCTCCACGCGCACATCTGGCCCCGCTACGACTGGGAGCCGGCGGACCGGCTCACCCGTCCGGTGTGGCTCTACGAGGACGAGGAGTGTTGGCGCGGGCTACGGCACGCCCTGGCACCCCGCCACGACGGGCTGCGCGCCGCCGTCACCGAAGAACTGGACCGGCTCACCGGCTGACGGCCCGGCCCGCAGCCCCGGGCAGCCACAGGGCCCACGGGGCCTACAGGGCCCACGTGGCGTACGGGGCCTCATAGTCCTCAAGGCCTACGAAGCCGAGGCGGCCACCCGGATCCCGAACCCGATCAGGACCGCACCCGTCACCCGGTCCATCGTCCGGCGGACGCTCGGGCGCGAGAAGAAGGGCCGGGCGCGGGAGAGGACGTGGACGTACGCGCCGAGCCAGAGCACGGTCAGCAGGACGTGGACCAGGACCAGCAGCGCCATCCCCGCCGCGGGCCGCAGGCCCGGCGGCGCCAGGGTGGGCAGCAGGCCGGTGTAGAACACGGCGATCTTCGGGTTGAGGGCGTTGCAGAGCAGCCCGGTGCGCCACCCGCCGCCGGCGCGTCCGGATCCGCCGTCATCCCCGTCGTCCGCGCCCCCGCCGCCCCCGCGCCGCAGGGCCTGCACGCCGAGCAGGCACAGGTACGCCGCCCCGACGAGCTTGACCGCGAGGTACACGCCGCCCGAGGCGGCCGGCAGCGCCGCGAGCCCGGCGACCGTGAGGGTGCCCCAGAGCAGGAGCCCGACGGCGATCCCGCCGACGGTGCGCAAACCGTCGGCCGGGCCCCGCAGGACGGCGCGCCGGGTCACGACGGCCATGTCGGGGCCCGGTACCAGCGTCAGCAGGGCCAGCACCCCCGTCGCCACGAGGAGTTGGGTGAACATGCAGGTCAGTCTGCCACCAGGGGTTCGGCCAGGGGCTCGACGTAGCCCGCCCGCCAGCGTGGCGCGGGGTCCTGTCCGGGGCTCGTCCAGTACTCCCGCGCACCGACGATCACCCCGTCCCGGACGGTCCACAGGGAGACGGCCCGGTAGAGGACGTGGTCCTCGGGGATCTCCACCTCGGTGACGACGAGGTCTCCGTCCGCGAGGATCCGCAGGACCTCGACCGAGCCGATGGACCTCTCGACGCCGACGGTGCCGGGAGCGCCGACGGTGCCGGCAGTGCCGACGGCGCCGTCCGGGCCCGGGCCGGCGTCCGTGCCGTCGTCCTCGTCGCTCAGCACGGCGATGAAGTTGGCCCGCCCCACGATCCGCTCGCCGCTGACCGGCCATTCGATGACCGCGTCCTCGGCGACGAGCCCGGCGACGCCGCCCCAGTCGCGTGCCTCGATCCGCTCCCACAGCTGTGCCACTACCTTCAACGGCTCCATGTGCGGCAGTGTGCGACGGGGCCCTCCCGCGCAACAAGCTTTGCTTGCAGGCTTATTGACTTCGACACAATCGGCTGCGGGAGTGTCGCGGGGCGGACCGGGTCACGGCAGGGGACGGGCTTCCAAGGCGTTCAGGGCCTGGCACAGGCGCTCCAGTGTCCGGGCCGTCTCCGCGAAGGCCTCTTCGCCCAGCTCCTCCGCCAGGGCGGCCGCCAGCGCGGAGTGGCCCGGATCGATGCGGGCCATCGCGGCCCGCCCCGCCTCCGTCGGCCGGAGCAGTTTCGCGCGGCGGTGGGCCGGGTTGGGGAGGTACTCGGCGAGCCCCTTGGCGGCCAGCAGGTCCGCGACGCGCTGCACGCTCTGCCGGGTGATCCCCATGGACCGGGCGATGCCGGCCACAGGCAAGGGCTCCGCCACCACCGCGCCCAGCACCTGCCACCAGGCCGCCGTCAACCCGGCCGGGCGCGCCAGTTCCTCCGAGACCGCGAGGAACCTGCCGTTCAGCTGGAACACGCCGAGCGCGGTACGACTCAGCAGGTCCTGCCGTTCGCGCGCATCCCCCGGACCGGCCGCAGCCGCAGCCGCATCCCCCGGACCGGCCGCAGTCTCCGCAGCCCCCGGCGAGTCCCCCTCCCGCTCGTCCTCCGGATCAGGCATTTCCCGCCTCCGCCGCCTCCATGAGGACCGGGTACGCGCTCACGTCCGAGTCGTGGAAGAGCCGGTACCACGCGTCCACCACCTCCGGCGCGTAGACGTCGAGGCGGGTGAACACCTCCCGGGCGAACGCCACCGGCTCGGTCGGCCCCGCCGTGATCAGGTCGCCCGACGTGACCGCGTCGGCCTCCACGTACCGGCCGGCGCCCCCGTAGCCCGGCTGACCGGCCAGGTAGAAGGAGGCCCCGCTCGTGTGCGGTCGGTCGTCGAGCAGCCCCGCGCGGGCCAGTCCCGCCGTGGCCCCGCAGATCGCCGCGACCGGCACGCCCGCCGCCAGGAAGGCGCCCGCCGCGGCCGCGAAGGGGGCCAGTTCCTCGCCCGAGTCCCACAGCTCGGCGCCCGTGAGGATCAGCAGGGCGGAGTCCTCGGGGCGCAGGTCGGCCAGGGAGAGGTCGGGCAGGATGCGGACGCCGCCCATGGTGGTGACCGGCTTTCCCGCGTCGAGGCCGACCGTGCGGACCTCGTGGCCGCGCTGGGTGAGGTGCGCGGTGGTGTGGCCGGTCTCCCAGTCCGCGTACGTGTCGTAGACCGCGAGGTGGACGGGCTTGCGGGGGGTCTCGCTCATGGTGCTCGCCTCCGATGGTGCCGGTTCTCGGGTTCGGAACGACGCGCTCCGCAGGCTCTCCGGCGCACATCGCGACTACGACAACAGGCTGTCAACAAGACAGCACACTGTCAATGGGTTCAACCCGCCACCCCCGAAGGTCGCCCGACAGACTGCCGAGGGCGGCCCCCCACCCCCATACAGTCCGCCGATATCCCTCCCCACCTGCGCACTTCTAGCGTGACGGCATGACCCCTCATGTCACCGGCGCGACCGTCAAGGCCGCCGACCGCGCTCACGTCTTCCACTCGTGGTCCGCCCAGGCCCTGATCGACCCGCTGGCCGTCGCCGGGGCCGAGGGCTCGTACTTCTGGGACTACGACGGGAACCGCTTCCTCGACTTCTCCTCCCAGCTGGTGAACACCAACATCGGCCACCAGCACCCCAAGGTCGTCGCCGCCGTCCAGGAGCAGGCCGCCAAGCTCTGCACCCTCGCGCCCGGCTTCGCCGTCGACGTCCGCTCCGAGGCCGCACGCCTCATCGCCGAGCGGACCCCGGGCGACCTCGACAGGATCTTCTTCACCAACGGCGGCGCCGAGGCCGTCGAGAACGCCGTACGGATGGCCCGGCTGCACACCGGCCGTCAGAAGGTGCTCTCGACCTACCGCTCGTACCACGGCGCCACCTCCGCCGCGATCAACCTCACCGGCGACCCGCGCCGCTGGCCCTCCGACACCGCCTCGGCCGGCGTCGTGCACTTCTGGGGCCCGTTCCTCTACCGCTCGCCCTTCCACGCGACGACCGAGGCCGAGGAGTGCGCACGCGCCCTCGCGCACCTCGCCGACACCCTCGCCTTCGAGGGCCCGCAGACCGTCGCCGCGATCATCCTGGAGTCGGTGCCCGGCACCGCCGGGATCATGAGCCCGCCCCCCGGCTACCTGGCCGGCGTGCGCGAGCTCTGCGACCGCCACGGGATCGTCTTCATCCTCGACGAGGTCATGTCGGGCTTCGGCCGCACCGGCAAGTGGTTCGCCGTCGAGCACTGGGACGTCACCCCCGACCTGATCACCTTCGCCAAGGGCGTCAACAGCGGGTACGTGCCCCTCGGCGGAGTCGCGATCTCGGACGCGATCGCCGAGACCTTCGCCACGCGCCCCTACCCGGGCGGACTGACCTACTCCGGTCACCCGCTCGCCTGCGCCGCCGCCGTCGCCACGATCCGGGCGATGGAGGAGGAGGGCATCGTCGAGAACGCCGCCCGCATCGGCTCCGACGTGATCGGCCCCGGGCTCGCCGAGATCGCCGAACGGCACCCCTCCGTCGGCGAGGTCCGTGGACTCGGCACCTTCTGGGCGCTGGAACTCGTACGCAACAAGGAGACGCGCGAGCCGCTCGTCCCCTACAACGCGGCCGGCGCCGCGAACGCGCCCATGGCCGAGTTCGCGGCGGCCTGCAAGGCCTCCGGCCTCTGGCCGTTCGTGAACATGAACCGGACGCACGTCGTCCCCCCGTGCACGGTCACGGAGGCCGAGGTCAAGGAGGGTCTGGCCCTCCTCGACGAGGCGCTCACGGTGGCCGACCGGCACACCGACAACGGCTGATCGTCCGAATACCGGTCGGTTGATCCGTATAACGGCTATCAACCGATCGGTTTCAGCCGCTCTCCCTGGCCTAAGGTGTCCGAAGATCTGCGCAGGATCTCAGGAGCCCCAGGGAGGAGACGGACCCCTATGCCAGGCAGCGGAGCTGTCACCCGCAACACACTTCGGCAGCAGATCGCGGACGCGCTGCGCGACGAGGTGCTCGCGGGCCGCCTGCCACCCGGCAAGGAGTTCACGGTCAAGCAGATCGCCGAGCAGTACGAGGTCTCGGCGACCCCGGTGCGCGAGGCGCTGGTCGACCTCGCCGCGCAGGGACTGCTGGAATCGGTGCAGCACCGGGGCTTCCGGGTCCGCGTCTACTCCGTCGACGACTTCCGGGGCATGATCGAGGCCCGGACGCTGATACTCGACGGGATATTCCGCAGGATGGTCGAGCGCGGGGTCGCGGCCGGCGCGAGCGAGATGCTGGTGTCGGTGCGCCGCCGGGCCGAGGAGGCCCGCCGGGCCGTGCTGAGCGGCTCGCTGGAAGTGCTGATCGGCTACGACCTGAGGTTCTGGCGGGAGCTGAGCGGGCTCGTCGGCAACACCTACATCTCCGAGTTCCTGCACCGGATCCGCGTGCAGTGCTGGGTCTTCTCCGTCCCGCACCTCCAAGAGGCGGTCGAGCTGCGGACCGCGCTCTGGGACGGCCACAACGAGCTGGTCGAGGCCGTGACGCGGGCCGACGCGGACGAGGTGCGGCGGATCGTGCGCGCCTACAACCAGCACGGCCTGGACTGGGCCGCGAGCCTCTGAGGACCCCTGAGGACCCCTGAGGACCCCTGAGGACCCGCGCCGCCGACCGGGACGTCGACCGGGATCCCGACCGCGCCGCCGCCCGTGACGCCCACCGTGCCGGGCCCGCGCCGGCACCGTCCCCTGCGCACCCCTTCGCTGAGCGTGTCCGGAGCACTACGCTTGCCCGATCGGCGGCAACGACTGATCGGAGCCCGCGTGGCCTGTGACCTGTGGCTGGTCCCCCTTGTCGACGTGCTGTGCCACAGCCCCGACAACCCCTTCGCGGAAGAGATCGCCTCGTACGACAAAGCGCTGGGCCAGGCCGGACTGCCGTCCGTGCCGGTCTTCGCCTACATGCCGGGCCTGAGCGGGGACGTCGCCCCGGTGGCCGGCTTCGACTACGACGCCCTGCATTTCCTGAGGCGGGCCTACCTGCTCCAGATCTGCGGGTTGCCGGTGACGCCGGTGGACGAGCTGGGCGGGGACTACGAGCAGCTGCTGGAGATGTTCGAGCCCACGGCCCAGCAGTCGCACCTGGTGTGGCACTACGACCACGCGGGGGCGTACGTCCCCGTGGACTTCGCGGCTCCGCTCGCCAACGAGGAGCTGCTGGCCGGGGGCGGACCGCTGGGTTCCGCCCAGGGGCTGTTGCGGGAGCTGGTCTTCGTGGCGCCCGCGATCGGGATAGACCCCGGGAATCCGCCGGCGGCCCCCGCCCCGCCCGGCCGGCCGACCTCGCTGGAGGAACCGGCGGGACCGGTTCCGTACGACGACAACCCCTTCGCGCGTGAACGGCACGTGTGGCTGGGCCTGCACGCGGCGGCGACCCGGAGCCTCGGCCAAGGCTCGATGATCATCTTCAGCTGAGCCGGCGCGGAACCCGGAGCGGGCCGGAGCAGGCAGCGGGCGGGAGCCGGTAGCCGGCCCGGGGGCGGCGTCCGCCCCGCCCCCGGCTCAGCGCGGCTGCTCCGGGGGCCGCTGGCGCGGCATGTTCGGGCGGGTGCCCGGCGGGAGCGGGAAGCGGGCCGGCGGGACGTACGCGTCCGGGCGGGCCGCCGAACCTGCCAGGGACTGCATCACCAGCGGCGCCGGTCCGGCCCGGAACTCCACCATCCAGTCCGCCGTCTCCGAGCGCACCAGATCCGTGACGTCCTCCGAGAACCGCCGCAGCACCGTCAGGCAGCGCTCGGCGGCCTCGCTCGCGGTGCCCTCCGTCGGGCCGAGCACCTCGCGGACGTTCTCCGAGGCCCAGTCGAACTGGAGCGTTTGGAGCCGCCTCTGCACCGCCTGGGCCGTCGCCACGTCCCGCATCCACCCGGACGTCAGCCCGAAGAACCGGTCGCAGGCCATGCAGGCGGCGGCGAGCAGCAGCGACAGGTACCCGTACGGGGCGACGCCCGGAGCCGAGCCCGTCAGCTCCAGCAGCGGCATCGCGGCGCCCGCGACGGCGCCGAGGGCCGCGCCGACCCGCAGGGCGCGGGCGCCGCGGCGCTTCCACGCCCGGTCGCACAGGTACCACTCGGCGGTGCGCAGCGCGTCCTCCTCCACCCGCCGGTAGAGCTCGTCGAGCCGCTCGGCGGGCTCACCCCAGTCCCCGAGGGGGAACGGCCGGCCGGTGAGGTCGCCGTCGCCGTCCTCCGCGGGATCCCGGGGTGGCCCCTCGGGCTGCATCTCCGGCTGACTCACCCGGCACTCCCTCTGGCTGCGCTGACGTGTCGTGGTGCGCGTGTGCGCAATGGTGCGCATGCTCTTCCATGGTCTTCCTACCTTCGAATGACGTGCGATGGACGACGAATCCCGGGTTTTCCGCCCGCAGGGAGGTCCTCAACAGGCACGCCCGCACTCCCACTCTCACTCGAAAGAGTTGGTCCTCCCGGCGTAGGGCGCGGCGCCCGGGGAGCACGTAGGCTCGGATTGACCGAGCGTTCCCGAAGGTCGTCGTCGCGTACGACCCGACGTGTGGAGTGAGTACCTGTGATTCCCGGTGGTGGTCAGCCCGACATGCAGCAGCTGCTCCAGCAGGCCCAGAAGATGCAGCAGGACCTCGCGTCGGCCCAGGAAGAGCTGGCACAGGCCGAGGTGGAGGGCCAGGCGGGCGGCGGCCTCGTCAAGGCGACCGTCACCGGTGCCGGTGAGCTGCTCGCCCTGGTGATCGACCCGAAGGCCGTGGATCCGGACGACACGGAGACCCTGGCCGACCTGGTGGTCGCGGCGGTGCAGGCGGCCAACGAGAATGCGCAGGCGCTCCAGCAGCAGGCCCTGGGCCCGCTGGCCCAAGGCCTGGGCGGCGGCAGCGGCATCCCCGGCCTCCCCTTCTGACCCCGGCCCCGACCCCAGCACCGATTCCGACCCGAAGACGAAAGAAGGCAGTCCGTTGTACGAAGGCGTGGTCCAGGACCTGATCGACGAACTGGGCAGGCTGCCCGGCGTCGGGCCCAAGAGCGCGCAGCGGATCGCCTTCCACATCCTGCAGGCGGAGCCCACCGACGTCCGCCGCCTCGCGCACGCGCTGCTTGAGGTCAAGGACAAGGTCCGCTTCTGCGCGGTCTGCGGGAACGTGGCGCAGGAGGAGCGGTGCGGCATCTGCCGCGACCCGCGCCGCGACACCACGGTCATCTGCGTGGTCGAGGAGCCGAAGGACGTGGTCGCGGTCGAGCGGACGCGTGAGTTCCGGGGCAAGTACCACGTCCTGGGCGGCGCGATCAGCCCGATCGAGGGCGTCGGACCGGACGACCTGCGCATCCGCGAGCTGCTGACGCGACTGGCGGACGGGACGGTCACCGAGCTGATCCTGGCGACCGACCCGAACCTGGAGGGCGAGGCGACCGCCACCTACCTCGCCCGCATGATCAAGCCCATGGGCCTCAAGGTCACCCGCCTGGCCAGCGGGCTCCCCGTCGGGGGAGATCTGGAGTACGCGGACGAGGTCACGCTCGGGCGGGCCTTTGAAGGAAGGCGACTTCTCGATGTCTGACGCAACGCTGCACGCCCTGGCCCAGGATCCGGACGACTTCGCCGCCTCGATCGCGGACCAGATCGGGTCCTTCATCGTGGCCGTCGCCGAGGTGGCCAAGGGCGAGGACCCGGACAGTGCCGTGCCCTTCCTCCTCCTGGAGGTCTCCCAGCTGCTGCTGGCGGGCGGACGGCTGGGCGCGTACCAGGACGTCCTGCCCGAGGAACGCTACGAGCCCGACCTGGGCCCGGAGCCGGACGTGGACGACCTGCGCGAGCGCTTCGCCGTGATGCTGGAGCCGGTCGACGTCTACTCCGAGGTCTTCGACCCGTACGAGCCGCGCAAGGCCCCGGTCGCGCACCGGATCTCCGACGACCTGGCCGACGTGGTCGCCGACCTGCGGCACGGACTCATCCACCACGAGGCCGGCCGGATCACCGAGGCCCTGTGGTGGTGGCAGTTCTCGTACTTCACCAACTGGGGTCCGACGGCGTCGGCCACCCTGCGCGCCCTCCAGTCGCTGATCGCCCACGTGCGCCTGGATCAGCCGCTGGCCGCTCTCGACGGTCTCGACACGGACGAGGACCTCACCGAGGAGGAGCTCGCCGAGCAGGCCGGGATGGTCATGGCGGAGGAACTGGGCGGCCTCGGCCGCGCCTGAGCCGCCCGGGGGTGTCCGGGGGGTGTACGGGAGCCCTCCGCTGGGCAACCGCGAGGGCGGAACAATGATCTTTTCGTCTCATGATGCGGTACGAGGCGGTCGTATCCCGACCGCTCGTTAGACTGCACCGAAATGAGACGGACCGAGCGAGGAGCGCACGTGGGCCTTGTCGTGCAGAAGTACGGGGGTTCCTCCGTAGCCGATGCCGAAGGCATCAAGCGTGTTGCCAAGCGGATCGTGGACGCCAAGAAGAACGGCCACCAGGTGGTCGTCGTGGTTTCCGCGATGGGCGACACGACGGACGAGCTGATCGATCTCGCCGAGCAGGTATCCCCGATGCCTGCCGGCCGCGAATTCGACATGCTGCTGACCGCCGGAGAGCGGATCTCCATGGCCCTGCTGGCCATGGCGATCAAAAACCTGGGCCACGAGGCCCAGTCGTTCACCGGTAGCCAGGCAGGCGTGATCACCGACTCCGTCCACAACAAGGCGCGCATCATCGATGTGACGCCGGGCCGGATCCGCACCGCGCTGGACGAGGGCAACATCGCCATCGTCGCCGGTTTCCAGGGCGTGTCCGCGGACTCCAAGGACATCACCACCCTGGGTCGCGGCGGCTCGGACACCACGGCCGTCGCGCTCGCCGCGGCGCTGGACGCCGAGGTCTGCGAGATCTACACCGATGTCGACGGCGTCTTCACCGCGGACCCCCGCGTCGTGAAGAAGGCCCGCAAGATCGACTGGATCTCCTCCGAGGACATGCTGGAGCTGGCGGCCTCCGGTTCCAAGGTGCTGCTGCACCGCTGCGTCGAGTACGCCCGCCGCTACAACATCCCGATCCACGTCCGGTCGTCCTTCTCGGGACTGCCGGGCACCTGGGTCAGCAACGAGAATCCGCAAGGGGACGCGCAGGTGGAGCACGCCATCATCTCCGGAGTCGCGCACGACGTCTCCGAAGCCAAGATCACCGTCGTCGGGGTCCCGGACAAGCCGGGCGAGGCCGCGGCGATCTTCCGCGCCATCGCGGACGCCGAGATCAACATCGACATGATCGTCCAGAACGTGTCGGCGGCCTCCACGGGCCTCACCGACATCTCCTTCACCCTCCCCAAGGCCGAGGGCCACAAGGCCATCGACGCCCTGGAGAAGGCGAAGGGTCAGATCGGCTTCGACTCCCTGCGCTACGACGACCAGATCGGCAAGATCTCCCTGGTCGGCGCGGGCATGAAGACGAACCCGGGCGTCACCGCCTCCTTCTTCCAGGCGCTGTCCGACGCGGGCGTGAACATCGAGCTGATCTCGACCTCCGAGATCCGCATCTCGGTCGTCACCCGCCAGGACGACGTCAACGAGGCCGTTCGCGCCGTGCACTCGGCCTTCGGACTCGACACCGACGCCGAGGCCGTCGTCTACGGAGGCACCGGGCGATGACGCCACCCCGGTCCTCCGGCCCGGCGCTCGCCGTGGTCGGGGCGACCGGAGCCGTCGGCTCTGTACTGCTCCAGATCCTGTCCCAGCGGGCGGACGTCTGGGGCGACATCCGCCTGATCGCCTCCTCGCGCTCGGCCGGCCGCGTGCTGGTCGTCCGCGGCGAGGAGACCGAGGTGATCGCCCTCTCCGAGGACGCCTTCGAGGGCCTCGGCGGGGGCGACATCGTGCTCTTCCTGACCCCGGCCGAGGTGTCGGCGCGCTGGGCCCCCGTCGCCACCGCGCGCGGAGCCGTCGTCGTCGACCAGTCCGCCGCCTTCCGGCAGGACCCCGAGGTGCCCCTGGTGGTGCCCGAGGTGAACGCCCATGCCGTACGGATCCGCCCGCGCGGGATCGTCGCCGGCCCGGACTGCGTCACCGCCGCGATGATCGCCGCCGTGGGCGCGCTGCACGCCGAATACGGGCTGGCCGAGCTGGCCCTCTCCTCGTACCAGGCCGCAGGTGCGGCGGGCCGGGCCGGCATCGAGACCCTGCGCAGGCAGCTCGCCCTGGTCGCGGGGGGCACCCTGGGCGAGCAGCCCGGGGACGTGCGCCGCGCCGTGGGCGAGGACACCGGCCCCTTCGCCGCGCCGCTCGCGCTGAACGTGGTGCCGTGGTCCGGTGAACTCCGCGAGGGCGGTTGGTCCTCGCACGAGCTGGCCGTACGGGCGGAGACCCGTCGGATACTCGGGCTGGAGAAGCTGCCGATCGCGGTGACCTGCGTACAGGTGCCCGTGGTGAGCGGCCACTCGTTGACCGTCCGGGCCCGTTTCGAGCGCGAGGTGGACGCGGCGCACGCCCGGGAGATCCTGGAGGCCGCTCCCGGGGTGGTGCTCGTCGACGATCCGGCGGTGGGGGAGTTCCCCACGCCCGTGGACGCGGCGGGGACGGATCCCGCCTGGGTGGGACGAGTGCGGGCCTCGCTCGACGACGCCCGGTCCCTGGAGTTCTTCGTGTGCGCGGACAACCTTCGCAAGGGCGCCGCCCTCAACGCGGCGCAGATCTCGGAACTGATCGCGGGTGAATTCGCGTAATTCGCTTTGTAGGATCGGTGGCGATCCCTTGATCAAGGTGATGGCCCGACTGCCGCCGGGATGAATTGGGGCAATCGGGAAGAGCGGGTGCGTATGAAGGCAATGCGAATATTGCTGGTTACTCTGCCTCGCGCGTACAACCCTGACGGGGGGACGCGTGTCCAACCGGCGTGGCAGAGGCTCTCTTGGATTACGCCGTCGTACCCGGGCGCACCGGCGCCGCTTCCCCGCGCCTCCTTCCAGGCGCGCTCGGCGGCTTCCCCGTGATCGTTCCCGTTCCGCCGACGAGCGTGCCCTCGCCGTCGCCCCGTGTGCGAGCGACCCCCGGCGGCCGGGTACCCGGACCCCGGGACGGCGCGGACGCCGCCGTCACCCAGGTCGCCGCCGTTCCGGTGGCCGAGGCCCCGACCGCGGACGCGGCCGGGGCGGAGAGCGCGAAGCCGGTCGTCGCCGGCACCACGGTCGACCACCTGACCGCGACCTACCAGGCGCACTACCGCTCCCTCCTCGGGCTCGCCGCCCTCCTCCTCGACGACACCGCCTCCTGCGAGGACGTCGTCCAAGAGGCCTTCATCCGCGTCCACTCGGCCCGCAACCGGGTCCGGGACCGGGACAAGACCCTGGCGTACCTCCGTCAGACCGTCGTCAACCTCTCGCGTTCCGCGCTGCGCCGCCGCATCCTCGGCCTCAAGCTGCTGTCGAAGCCGATGCCGGACATGGCCAGCGCGGAAGAGGGGGCGTACGACCAGCTGGAGCGCGACGACCTGATCAAGTGCATGCGGGGGCTCCAGCGGCGCCAGCGCGAGGTGTTGGTGCTGCGCTACTTCGCGGACATGACGGAGGTCCAGGTCGCCGAGACGCTCGGGATCTCCCTCGGCTCGGTCAAGGCGTACGGATCGCGGGGCATTGCCGCCCTGAGGGTGGCGATGGAGGCTGCGCAGTCATGAGCGACGAAGACCGTAAGAACCCGCTGGACCGGCTGGACCGGCTGGGCGGCCCGTCGGGATTCAGGGCGGGATCGGGAGCGGGACCCGGATTCGGCGCGGGCTTCTCCATCGGCGCGACGACGGACGCGACGACCGGCACGCCGAGCGGTGGGACGGCCGGCGCGACGGCCATCGGCGCGACGACCGGTTCGGGGACCGACGCCACGGACGAGGAGCAGGCCCTGCGGGGGCTGTTCGCCGGAGCCGTCCAAGGGCTGGAGCCCTCGCACGGCGCTTTGGAGCGGCTGCGGCACGCCGTGCCCGCCCGCCGGGCCCGCAAACGGCAGGCGCTCGTCGGAGCGGCCGCCGCGGCGCTGCTGGCCGGCACCGCGATCCCGGCCGCGCTCCACCTGGGCCGGGACCCCGAAGGCACCACCGGGCACTCGGCCATGGCCGGGCACGGCGAGACCCAGCCCGGCAAGAGCGGCGGCTCCTCCGACCCCCACCAGAACGACACAGGGGCCGGTGAAGGACGCCCCTCGCCGGCGAAGTCCGGCGGTACGGGGGCGCCGGCGGGCGGCGCCGGCGGGCCGACCCCGAGCGCCAGTGGTTCCCCGTCCGACGTCACCTCGGCGGGCCCGACCGGCACCACGGCGGACGCCGGCACCCTGGCCGGTACGGGTCCGGGCGCGTTCCCCCCGGCGGGAGGGGCGGCGCAGGGAGTCCCCGGATGCACCGCCGACCAGCTGGGTGTGCTCGGCGGCACCCGGTCCCCGGAGGCCGACGGCCGGGTCTACGGCAGCTTCAAGGTCACCAACGTCTCCGCCAAGGGCTGTCTCGTCACCGGCCCCGACACTGTCACGGCCGCCCGGCTGGGCTCGCCCCCGCCGCCCGTGCCGGGTCCGGCGGTGACGGTGAGCGGCCACACGGCGGGGGACCCGGCGAGCGGACTGCTCCCGGACCCCTCCACCGAGGCGCCCACGCTGGTGCTGGAACCCAACACGTCGTACGAGGTGCGCTTCGCCTGGGTGCCGTCCGCGGAATCCTGTTCGGCCTCCTCGCCCGGCTCCTCGGCGAAGCCCCCCGAGGGCGGTTCGGCGCAGCCCCCGGCCGGCGCGAGCGGCGGCGATGCCGCCGGAACCGCGGCCGCGGACCAGCAGGACGGCGCGGCGCCGCAACCGTCCGGAGTGGCCGTCACGCACGTCCCCGGCACCCCGCCGGAGGGTGCGCAGATCACCCGGACCACCGTCGCCACGGCCTGCGGCGGGGTGGTCTACCGGACGGGCATCATCCCGCCGGGCGCGCCGTAACGGAGGCCGGCGCGGGCTCGGCGGGCTCGGCCTCGGGCTCGTTGCCGGGGGAGTCCTCCGCCGGAAGCAGCCCGGCCTCGGCGTCGCGCAGGGTCTCGACCTCGCGCCGGTAGAGCCGGAACCACATGAAGAGCACGAAGGCGACGAAGACGAACCACTCGCCCGTGTAGCCGAGGTTCTGGAAGGCCTTGAGGTCCAGTCCGGTGTTGAGCGGGGCCTTCGCCGGTACCGGCACCATCCCGTCGGCGGGGGTCCGGACCGTCAGCCAGGCGTCGTACAGCGGGTCCTGCACCAGGTTGACCAGGGTGGCGGACCCGATCACCCCGAGCTGCCCCGGAGGCAGTCCGCCCTGGGAGTGCACGCCCTTGGTGCCGGAGTTCTCCGAGGCCTGAAGGGCTCCGGTCACCTCGACCCGCCCGGTCGGCGGGGCCGGGACCCGCGCCCCGTCCGCCGTACCCGGCAGCCAGCCCCGCACCACCGGGACGGTCCTGCCGCTGTCGGTCTTCAGCAGGGTCAGGACGTAGAAGCCGTTCTTCCCGTCGAGCGCCCGGTCCGGGACCACCAGTTGCCGGCCGTACTCCCCGGCCACCGACGCCGTACGACCGGAGGTCTCCGTGTCCACCGGGAGTAGGGAGTCGAGCGGCGCGGCCGGCTGGTCGGCGGGGCGCTCGGCGCTCGCCTCCCGGTGGCTGCCGACGCGGTCCTCGAACCGGCCGAGCTGCCAGCTCCCCATGAACAGGCAGAAGGGGATGGCGAGCGCGACGAAGACGTTGATCCCCCACCAGCGCGGGGTCAGGAGAAACCGGTGCACCCCACCACCGTACGGGGACCGCACCGCAAGCCCGCCCCCGGGGCTCGGCTCCCACCCGGCAGGAGGAGCGCCCCGGAGGCGGACCGGATGCCGGACTCAGCGCGGCAGGTGCTTCAGCGCGAACTCCAGATCCATCCGCACCTGCTTGATCCGCTCCTCCACGACCAGCGAGCCGTGCCCGGCGTCGTAGCGGTACACCTCGTGGACCGCGCCGCGCGCCGCCAGCCGGTCGACGTAGTTCTCGATCTGCCGGATCGGGCAACGCGGGTCGTTGACCCCGGCCGCGATGTGCACGGGCGCCTTGACCGCGTCCACGTAGGTCAGCGGGGAGGAGGCCGCGAAACGGTCCGGGACCTCCTCCGGCGTGCCGCCGAAGAGGGTGCGGTCCAGGGCCTTCAGCGCCTCCATCTCGTCGTGGTACGCCGTCACGTAGTCCGCGACCGGTACGGCGGCCAGGCCGACCGCCCAGTCGTCGGGCCGCGTCCCGAGGCCGAGCAGGGTGAGGTACCCGCCCCAGGAACCGCCCGAGAGCACGAGCCGCGCCGGGTCGGCCAGGCCGGAGGCGACGGCCCACTCCCGGACCGCCGACACGTCCTCCAGCTCGATCAGGCCGACCCGGTGCTTGAGGGCGTCCGTCCACTCGCGGCCGTAGCCGGTCGAGCCCCGGTAGTTGACCCTGACCACCGCGAAGCCGTGGTCCAACCAGGCCGCCGGGGTGGCCAGGAAGGAGTCGCTGTCGTGCCAGGTGGGCCCGCCGTGGATCTCGAAGATCGTCGGGAAGGGGCCCTCGCCGTGGCCCACCGGCCGCTGGGCCAGGGCGTGGACCCGGCCGCCGGGGCCCTCGACCCACACGTCCTCCACCGGGACGGAGCCCGGCGGCCGGAAGCCGGGCGCGTCGAGCACGACCCCGCCCGCCGTGGACCGGATGGTGGCCGGCTCGGCCGCCGAGGACCACTGGTACTCCACCGTCCCGTCCGGGCGGGCGCTCGCACCCGACACCGACCCCGGGGGCGTGTCCACCCGTACGAGTTCCCGCGCGGCCAGGTCGTAGCGCCACAGCTCGCTGCGCGCCTCGAAGCTGTGCGCGATGAGCAGCGCGGTCCCGTCCGGGTACCACTCGGCGCTCACGTCACCCGGCAGCTCGATCGGCAGGTCCTCTTCGGCCCCGGTGGCGGTGTCCCACACCATCGGCTCCCAGCGCCCGCGCCGCTGGTGGCCCACGAGCAGTCGGGTGTCACCGGCGACGGGGGCGAAGCCGAGCACTTCCAGGCCCCGCTCCTGCGTGCCGCCGTGCGAGTCGTCCAGCTCGGCCACGGTGGTCCCGTCGAGGGTGACCACGCGCAGCGCCGAGTGCATGGCGTCGCCGTGCTCGGTGTGCTCGATCGCGAGGAGGGTCCCGTCGTGGGACAGGTCGCCCACACCGGCCGACTCGCGGTGGCGGTAGACGACGGTGGGGGCGCTGCCGTCGGGGCGCACGACGTGGACGGTCGAGCCGTCCTCGTCGGTGGACCGGCCCACGACCGCCGTGCCGTCGCGGCCGATCGCGAGCCCGGCCGGGTAGGAGGGCTCCAGGCCCGGGGTGGCGGGCTCGTCGGGGCCGCCCGCGAAGGGCTGGCGCACCCAGGTGCCGAACTCGTCGCCGTCGGTGTCGGAGAACCACCAGATCCACTCGCCGTCGGGGGAGAGGGTGCCGTCGGTGGTGCCGTTGGGGCGGTCGGTGGCCTGGCGCCGGTCGCCGGTGGCGCGGTCCCAGGCGTAGAGCTCGTAGGTCCCGGTGGCGTTCGACACGAAGAGCGAGCGGTCCGGGGCGTCCTCGGCCCATTCGGGCAGCCCGACGCGCGGGGCACGGAAGCGCTTCTCCCAGTCGGGCATGGTCGGGGTGTCGGGGTGGTCGCCGGAGGTCAGATCGCTGTCGCTGGTCATGCCCTCCATTCTTGCCGTACGCGCGCCGGCAATGCGTGGGGATGCGTCGCCGACGCCTCCGGACGCGTCGGCGACGTCTCCGGACGTACGGGGACGTTTCGGATCGGGGCCGGCCCCGCACACGCCTCGATGTTTCACGTGAAACAAGCGGGCGCGTGCGTACGCTGACCGCATGCGGATGATCGTCCGGGGCGCCCGGCTGCCCCACACCCAGGGCCTGTCCGACGTCGAGGTCGCCGAGGACGGCCGCATCGCGCGGGTGCTCCCGCACGACGACCAGAAGGAACCGCCCGCCACCGGTGTGCTGATCGAGGCGCACGGCGGTCTGCTCACGGCCCCGTTCGTGGAACCCCACATCCACCTCGACACCGCCCTGACCGCCGGACAACCGCGCGCGAACGCCTCCGGGACCCTGTGGGAGGGCATCGCCTGCTGGAGCGAGCGCAAGCGGACCCTGACCCGCGAGGACGTGATCGCGCGGGCCACCGAGGTGCTGCGCTGGCAGGCGGCCCACGGCGTCCTGCACGTCCGTACGCACTGCGACATCACCGACCCGTCCCTCACCGCGCTCGACGCGCTGCTGGAGGTCCGCGACCGGGTGCGGGACATCATGAGCCTGCAGATCGTGGCGTTCCCGCAGGAGGGCATCGTCTCCTTCCCGGACGGCGAGGCCCTGTTGCGCGAGGCGGTGCGGCGCGGGGCGGACGTGGTCGGTGCGATCCCGCACTTCGAGGACACCAGGGAGGACGGAGTGGCCTCCCTGCACACCGCCTTCGCGCTCGCCGAGGAACACGGGTTGCGTCTCGACGCCCACTGCGACGAGATCGACGACGAACAGTCCCGCTTCGTGGAGGTGCTGGCCACCCTCGCGCTGCGCTCCGGCCTGCGCGAGCGCGCCACGGCCTCGCACACGACGGCGATGGGCTCCTACGGGGGCGCGTACAGCTTCAAGCTCCAGCGGCTGCTGGCGCGCTCGGGCATCAACCTCGTCTCGAACCCCTTCGCCAACCTCAACCTCCAGGGCCGCTTCGACGCCTATCCCCGGCGGCGCGGACTCACCCAGGTCAAGGAGATGCTGGCCGCCGGGGTGAACGTGGCCTTCGGCCACGACGACGTGATGGACCCCTGGAACGCCCTCGGTACCGCGAACCCCCTCCAGACCGCCCTGGTCGGTCTGTACGCCGCCCAGCTCACCGGCGCCGACGAGATCCCGCAGGCCTTCTCGATGGTGACGGACCGTGCGGCGCGGGTGCTCGGCCTCGGGCCCTCGGAGTACGGCATCACGCAGGGCGCCCCCGCCTCCTTCGTGCTGCTGCCCGCCCCCACGCCCGAAGAGGCGATCCGCCGCCAGGTCCGGCCCCGCTACGTCGTCTCGCGCGGCAGCGTCCTCGCCGAGACCCGGCCGGCGCCGACCCGCCTCAACTGGCCCGGGGAGCCCCCGTCCGACGTGGACTTCACCCGGACGATCTAGGGTGCGCCCATGACGTGGACCCTTCACAACCTCGATTCCGACACGGCCCGTTCGGCCTACGGGATCGCCTCGGAGTACGCGGACGCCGCCCTCCTCAACCACTCCGTCCGCTCCTACGCCTTCGGCGCCGAGTACGCCCGTGTGCACGGGCTCTCGTACGACGCCGAACTCCTCTACGTCAGCGCCCTGCTGCACGACCTGGGCCTGACCCCGCCCTTCGACAGCCACACCCTGCCCTTCGAGGAGGCGGGCGGGCACGTGGCCCGACTGTTCACGGCCGGGCTGGGCTGGACGCCGCAGCGGCGGGCCCGCGCGGAGGAGGTCGTCGTGCTGCACATGCGCGACGACGTCACCGCCGCCGAGGACGTGGAGAGCCATCTTCTCCAAGTGGGCACGAGCGCGGACGTGTCCGGCCTGCGCGTGGCCGACTTCGACCCGGCGTTCCGCGCCGGTCTGCTCGCGGAGTACCCGCGCCTCGGGTTCGGCGCGGCCTTCCTCGCCCTGGTGGAGGACCAGGCCGTACGCAAGCCGAAGTGCGCGGCCGCGGCGTACGTGGCGAGCGGCGCGGCCGGCCGCATCGCGGCCAACCCGCTCGACCACTGACGAGCCCGCCCGAGACGTCCTAAGGGCTGTCCCGTAATCCGTGGTGGGCGCGCGGCGTCGGCTACGGCACCTCGCCGCGTTGTCGGAACGCCCGAATACGTCCAGTATTCGGGCGTCCCTCCGCCTTGCGATGCAC